>NZ_JAAEDH010000051.1 GCF_018128965.1 Plastoroseomonas arctica | reverse complement strand
GGGCTCGCGATGGCCGGCGGCGGCGGCCGGAACGCCGGCTGCTGCTGCGGGGGCGCCGCACTCGGCTGCGGGCGGAACACCTGCGGCGGCGGCGCGACCTGCTGTTGCGGGCGAGGCTCCGGCTGTCGCGGCGGCGGGCTCTGGAAGGCGGGCTGCTGCGGCTGGGGCGCGGCCTGCGGCGGCCGGAATCCTGGCTGTTGCGACGGTGGGCTGGCGAAGCCTGGCTGCCGCTGCGGCGTCTCGGGCGGGCGGAAGCCTGGCTGTTGCCCCGGCGAGCTCGAGAAGCCCGGCTGCTGCGGCGTGGGTGTTGGCTGTTGCGGGCGAAACCCGGGCTGCTGACCGCTAAATCCTGGCTGCTGCGGAACCGCACCGGGCTGTTGCGGGCTGAGGCTCGGCGGCTGTCCCGGCAGGCTCGCGGCCCCGGGCTGCTGCTGTGCGGCACCTGGGCCCCCGGGCGTGGGCGGCGTGCGCAGGCCGGTGGCGCCCGGCGCACCGCCGGGCT
>NZ_JAAEDH010000050.1 GCF_018128965.1 Plastoroseomonas arctica | reverse complement strand
GTCTCCGCGGCCAGGGCACCCGTCTCGGCGGCACCGCGCATCGCCACATCGGCCCCCAGGCCGTCGACCCGCGCCATCGCCTCCGCCAGCGAGGCAATCGCGGCGCGCAGGCGGTTGCGCTGCGCGAGCCGCACGGCCGCGGCGCTCGGCGTGCCGGCGCGCACGACATGCCCGTCCCAACGCCACAGCGCACCGTCGCGCGTGACGAGGCTCTGGCCCGGGCTGAGGGCCGCGTGCAAGGCGTCGCCATCCGCCCCCTCCGGCAACAGCCCGATCGATGCGAGCGCCCGCCGCAGCGCCGGGGGCGCCTCCACCAGCGCCGAGAGCGGGACCGCGTCGCCGGGAAGGCGTTCGGCGACCAGGCTCGGCAGGTCGCGCCAGAAGCGCACCGCGGCCGAGGAGGCGGCACTGTCCAGCGTCTCGCCCAGGGCCACGGCCACCGCCGCTTCCAGCCCCGGAGGCATCGTCAGCGCATCGACGATCGGCGCGTCGGTGCCGCCCGAGGCACCGATCAGGCGCGACAGGCCCTCGATCTCGGCGGTCAGCATGCCCGCCTCGGCCTCCGCCTCGGCCATGGCCTTGCGCGCCGAGGCCAAGGCCTGGCCGGCATCGAGCCGCGCCGCCTCGGCCGCCTCCAACCGGCCGCGCGCGGCACCTTCAACATCCTCGGCCGCGATGCGGATGTCGCGGATCGCTTCCAGCCGCTCATGCGGGATGCGCGTCGCTTCGGCTTCGGCGCGCTCGGCGCTGAGGCGCGCATGCTGTTCGGCCGCGCGGCGGGCGCGGGCGCCCGATGCGGTGGCCTCGGCGCTCAATGCCGCGCGCCGTGCCTCGCCCTCGGCGAGAAGGCGCCGGGCTTCGGCATGGGCGGCCTGCGCACCGGCGCGTGCGACCTCCGCCCGATCCTGGTTGGCGCGCGCCTGCTCGGCCGCGAGCAGCGAGGATTCCGCAAGGGCCACGGCGTCGGCCAATGCCTCGGCGGAGGGGCAATCGGCCTCGGCGGCCGCGCGTTCCGCATTCAGCGTCGCGAGCGCATCGGCCAGGCGCTGCCGGCGGCGCGATGCCTCGGCCAGGGCGTCGTCGGCGAGGCTGGCGTCCCGCTCGGTCGCCAGAACCGCCGCCTCCGCGGCGCCGAGGGTGGTCGCCGCGGCAATCCGCTGGGCTTCCGCCTCGGCACGCGCGGCCTTTGCTTCGGCCAGCCGGGCTTCGGCGTCGCCGAGCGCTGCCTGGCTCTCCGCGAGCGTCGCCGCCGGGACCAGGTCAGCGAGGGCCGCATCATGCGCCTCGGCGAGCTGCGCCAGCGCCGCGTCGGCGCGCCGCGCGCGAGCCTCGGCGGCGACCAAC
>NZ_JAAEDH010000049.1 GCF_018128965.1 Plastoroseomonas arctica | reverse complement strand
CGGCACCCCCCGCCCTCGCGCCTGTCGCGGCGCCGGCGGTGATCGCAACCGCCAGCTCCACCCTCGGCTTCGGGCGCGGCGCGCTGCCGCCGCCGGTGCCGTTCGGCTCGGCGCGCGCCGCGACGACCCAGTGAAGGCACCAGCGTGAGCATCCTCCCCCCAGCGCCGGAAGCCGCGCCGCGCGGCCGCTTCGCCCAGGCGGTGCAGGAGAGCACGGCGCTGGTGCGCGTCACCCAGCCCGAGCTCGCGAGCCGCGCCCAGATGGAGCGCAGCCGCGGCCGGCTGGTGCTGGCCGCCTGCGCCTTCTCGGTGCTGTTCGGCGCGGTCGCCTTCAAGCTCGCGGTCGCGACGGTGCTCGCCCCGGCCGAGCCGCGCCGGATCAACGCCATGTCGCGCCCCGCGGCGGTGGTGGCCGCGGCGCCGGTGATGCGCGGCACCGTCACCGACCGCAACGGCGAGATCCTGGCCGTCTCACTGCCGGTGAACGCGCTGTTCGCGAACCCGCGCGAGATCGAGAATCCCGGCGCCGTCGCCGACCGCCTCCGCCGCATCCTGCCGCAGCTGGAGCGCGAGCGGCTGGTCGCGCGGCTCTCCGGCGAACGCCAATTCGCCTACATCGCCCGCGCCCTGACCCCGCGCGAGATGCAGGCGGTGAACAACCTCGGCGTGCCGGGGCTGTATTTCGAGGAGGCCGAGCGGCGCTACTTCCCGCAGGGGCGCACCGCCGTGCACGTAATCGGCGGCACCGATGTGGATGGCCAGGGCGTCGCCGGCGTTGAGCGCTTCTTCGACGAGCGCCTGCGGTCCGAGCTGCGAGGCCAGCCGCTGCGCCTGTCCGTCGATGTGCGCGTCCAGCTCGCGATGCGCGACGCGGTGCAGCGCGCGATCACCGAATTCAACGGCATCGGCGGCGCGGGCATCGTGATGGACGTGCACACCGGCGAGGTGATCGCGATGGTGTCCCTGCCCGACTACGACGCCAACGACGTGGGTGCGGCCACCAACGACCAGCGCTTCAACCGCGTCACCGTGGGCGTCTACGAGCCGGGCTCCACATTCAAGCTGTTCACCTCGGCCGCCGCGCTGGAACTCGGCGTCATCCAGCCGTGGAACGGCTTTGATGCCTCGCGGCCGATCCAGTACGGCCGCTTCACCATCTCCGACTACCGCGGCCGCGGGCGCTGGCTGGCGCTGCCCGAGATCCTCGCCGCCTCCTCCAACATCGCCTCGGCGCATATGGCGATGGCGATCGGGCCCACGCGGCACCGCGAATTCCTGGTGCGCATGGGCATGGCGAGCCGGCTGCGCCTCGAGATCCCCGAGACCGCGCTGCCGATCGTGCCCACCGTCGCCGCCTGGCGCGACATCAACACCATGACCATCGGCTTCGGGCACGGCATCTCGCCCACGCCGATGCACGTGGTCAACGGCGTCACGGCGCTGGTCAATGGCGGCATCTGGCGCCAGCCGACGCTGATGTTGCACCCGCCCGGCGAGCCCCCGCGCGAGGGCACGCGCGTGATCAGCGAGCGGACCTCCGACATCATGCGCCGGCTGATGCGCCTGGTCGTCACCGATGGATCGGGACGCTCGGCCGATGTCCCTGGGTATTTCGTGGGCGGCAAGACCGGGACGGCCCAAAAGACCTCGGCGCGCGGCGGGTATCTGGCGGACCGGCGCATCGCCGCCTTCGTCGGCGCCTTCCCGATGCAGGCGCCGCGCTACGCGCTGTACGTGATGATCGACGAGCCCAAGCCGAACGCGCGCAGCCACGGCTTCGCGACCGCGGGCTGGGTGGCGGCACCCGCGGCGAACATGGTCGTCTCCCGCATCGCGCCGATCCTGGGGCTGCTGCCCGAGACCGAGCGCGTGGCCGAGATCCAGGCGAGCATCGCGATGCCGATGAACGGGCGCATCGCGCTGCCCGCCGCGCGGCCCGCGACGCCGGTGGTGCCCGTCGCGCCGCGCACCGCGCCGGCGGTCA
>NZ_JAAEDH010000048.1:2500-5718 GCF_018128965.1 Plastoroseomonas arctica | reverse complement strand
GATCAAGCTGGATGCGGGGACAGGATTTGAACCTGTGACCTTCAGGTTATGAGCCTGACGAGCTACCGGGCTGCTCCACCCCGCGTCAGGGTGTTTTGATGGCTCCAGGCGATGATGTTTCCTGGCGCATCGATGTGTGTTGGAACCGCTGCCTTTATGGGGCGTGTACGGTTCATCCTGTCTCATGGTGTGTTGTGTATTCAGCTCCGGCCTGGTGGCCCGGCGGCGACCTACTCTCCCGCATCTTGAGATGCAGTACCATGGGCGCAGTGGTGTTTCACGGCCGAGTTCGGGATGGGATCGGGTGTATCAACCACGCGATGGCCACCGGGCCACCGGGCCGGAGCTTGGGGAATGATGAGTGTGTGTGGTTGGACGCGGTTCGGCGCTGTGCGCGGTGGCCTGCTTACGCAGACCCGCGTTTGGCGCTGGTAGTGAGATCGATCGGGCTATTAGGACCGCTCGGCTGAATGGGTTACCCCATGTACACCTGCGGCCTATCGACGTGATGGTCTCTCACGGCCCTCAGGGAGATCTCGTCTTGAGGCTGGTTTCCCGCTTAGATGCCTTCAGCGGTTATCCATTCCGCACTTAGCTACCCAGCGATGCCACGGGCGTGACAACTGGTACACCAGCGGTGCGTCCATCCCGGTCCTCTCGTACTAGGGACAGATCCTCTCAAATCTCCAACACCCACGGCAGATAGGGACCGAACTGTCTCACGACGTTCTAAACCCAGCTCACGTACCGCTTTAATCGGCGAACAGCCGAACCCTTGGGACCTGCTCCAGCCCCGGGATGCGATGAGCCGACATCGAGGTGCCAAACCTCCCCGTCGATGTGGACTCTTGGGGGAGATCAGCCTGTTATCCCTAGAGTACCTTTTATCCGTTGAGCGATGGCCCTTCCATGCGGGACCACCGGATCACTAAGGCCGACTTTCGTCCCTGCTCGCGCTGTCGCGCTCGCAGTCAGGCGGGCTTGTGCCTTTGCACTCAACAGCCGATGTCCGACCGGCTTGAGCCCACCATCGCGCGCCTCCGTTACCTTTTGGGAGGCGACCGCCCCAGTCAAACTGCCCACCAGGCAGGGTCCCGGCCCAAGCTAATTGGGCTCGGTTAGACGCCAGAAGAGCGCAGGGTGGTATTTCAAGGTTGGCTCCACCAAGGCTAGCGCCCCGGCTTCATAGCCTCCCACCTATCCTACACAGCCCTCTCCTGGCGCCACTGCCAAGCTGCAGTAAAGGTTCATAGGGTCTTTCCGTCTGACCGCGGGTACCCCGCATCTTCACGGGGAATTCAATTTCGCTGAGCCCATGCTGGAGACAGTGGGGAGGTCGTTACGCCATTCGTGCAGGTCGGAACTTACCCGACAAGGAATTTCGCTACCTTAGGACCGTTATAGTTACGGCCGCCGTTTACCGGGGCTTCAGTTCGATGCTTGCACATCTCCCTTTAACCTTCCGGCACCGGGCAGGCGTCAGACCGTATACGTCGTCTCACGACTTCGCACAGCCCTGTGTTTTTACTAAACAGTCGCCACCCCCTGGTCTGTGCCACCCACCAATGCTTGCGCAAAGATGGGTCTCGCTTATCCCGAAGTTACGCGAGCAATTTGCCTAGTTCCTTCAGCATGGTTCTCTCAAGCGCCTTGGTATACTCAACCAGTCCACCTGTGTCGGTTTAGGGTACGGTCCTATGCCAGAGCTGTTTCCTGGACCGATCCGGCAGCCCCTCCAATCCAATAAGGAGGAACAACGCTTCACGGCCGTCACTTCTGGCGGGCCCAGGAATATTGACCTGGTTCCCATCGGCTACGGCTCTCGCCCTCGCCTTAGGGGCCGGCTCACCCTGCGCGGATTAGCCTTGCGCAGGAACCCTTGGACTTTCGGCGAGAGGGTTTCTCACCCTCTTTGTCGCTACTCATGTCCGCATTCGCACTTCCCATACCTCCACCACCGGTCACCCGTATGGCTTCGCAGGCCTAGGGAACGCTCCGCTACCGCGCATATTGCTATGCACCCACAGCTTCGGCAGATGGCTTGAGCCCCGGTACATTTTCGCCGCAAAACAGCTATTAGACCAGTGAGCTATTACGCTTTCTTTAAAGGATGGCTGCTTCTAAGCCAACCTCCTGGTTGTTTTGGCCGTCTCACATGCTTTCCCACTTAGCCATCATTTGGGGGCCTTAGCTGGTGGTCTGGGCTGTTTCCCTCTCGACAATGGACCTTAGCACCCACTGTCTGTCTGCCCACCTATACTCGCCGGCATTCGGAGTTCGGTAGGGTTTGGTAGGGCTTTGGGCCCCCCTAGCCCTTCCGGTGCTCTACCTCCGGCGGTAAACAATGGACGATCTACCTCAATAGATTTCGCGGAGAACCAGCTATTTCCGAGTTTGATTGGCCTTTCACCCCTAGCCACAGCTCATCCCCGACTTTTTCAACAGGCGTGGGTTCGGCCCTCCAGTGCGTGTTACCGCACCTTCAGCCTGGCCATGGCTAGATCACTCGGTTTCGGGTCTCATGCCAGCAACTAAACGCCCTTATCAGACTCGCTTTCGCTGCGCCTACACCTCACGGCTTAAGCTTGCTGCTAACACGAACTCGCGGACCCATTATACAAAAGGTACGCCGTCACCCTTGCGGGCTCCGACTGCTTGTAAGCGTTCGGTTTCAGGTCTGTTTCACTCCCCTTGTCGGGGTGCTTTTCACCTTTCCCTCACGGTACTTGTGCACTATCGGTCACCAGGGAGTATTTAGGCTTGGAGGATGGTCCCCCCATGTTCAGACAGGGTTTCACGTGCCCCGCCCTACTCAAGGATCCACAGAAGCACTACGCCTACGGGGCTATCACCCACTGCGGCTGACCTTTCCAGATCACTCGGCTTCTCTTCTGTAGACCACTGGCCTGTTCCGCGTTCGCTCGCCACTACTAGCGGAATCTCTGTTGATGTCTTTTCCTCCAGGTACTGAGATGTTTCAGTTCCCCGGGTTTGCCTCTACCGCCTATGTATTCAGCAGCAGATCTCCTTGCGGAGGGGTTTCCCCATTCGGACATCCGCGGATCAACGATCGCTCGCATCTCCCCGCGGCTTTTCGCAGCGTGCCACGTCCTTCATCGCCTCCTGGTGCCAAGGCATCCACCGAACGCCCTTTTCACACTCTCTACCAGCACCCACGCCCGCGCACAGGGCCGAACCGCGACCCGGTACTTCGAAGC
>NZ_JAAEDH010000047.1 GCF_018128965.1 Plastoroseomonas arctica | reverse complement strand
AGGATGCGGCCCGCGACCTCGCGGGCGCGGTCTTCGCCGCGCTCGACGCCGCGCTGCCGGGCCTGGCCGAGGCGCGCGCGCCCGAGAGTGCCGTCGCACTCGGGGCCCGGCTTGCCCCGCTGCTGGAGCAGGGGTTCTCGGTGGCACTGCGCGCCGCGCCGCACCTGGTCGCACCCATCGCGGCGCGGCTTGCCGATCCGCGCGTCACCATCGATCCCGACCCGAGCCTGCCCGCCGGCGACCTCACCGCCAGCTGGCAGGGTGGCCGCGCCACGCTCGACCTCGCCGCGCGCCGCGCCGCGATCCGCACGGCCCTGGCCGCATGCTTCGGCATCGGGCCCGGGCTCCCCTTGGAGGATTGAGCCGTGTCCAGCACCGACTTCGAACCGCTTGCCCCCGCGCTCGCCGCCGATGCGGCACGCGATGTCGCCCTTTCCCCTACCCCGGACCTGGAGGCCGTCTACGACATCCCCGTCCAGATCACCGCCGTGCTCGGCCGCGCGACGATGCAGGTCAGCCAATTGCTCAAGCTCGGCCGCGGCGCGGTGGTGGAACTGGACCGCAAGCTCGGCGAGGCGGTGGACATCTACGTCAACAACCGCCTCATCGCGCGCGGCGAGGTGGTGATGGTCGAGGACAACCGCATCGGCATCACCATGACCGAGATCGTCAAATCCGATCGGCCGGGCTGATCGATGGCGCGTCTTCTGATCATCGGTTCGCTGGAGGCGGAACTCGGCCAGGCCGCGCGCATCGCGATCGCGCGCGGCGCCCGCCTGGGCAGTGCGGAGGGTGTCACCGACGGCCTCTCCCGGCTGCGCGCGGAGGGTGCGGACCTGATCCTTTGCGACGTACTGTTCGACATCGCCTGGCTGCTCCAGGCCATGCTCGCCGAGCGCATCCATTGCCCGCTGGTCGCCTGCGGCCGCACCTCCGATGCCGAGGCCGCGGTGCGTGCCATCCGCGCCGGCGCGCGCGATTTCCTCCCCCTGCCCGCCGAGCCCGACCTCATCGCGGCCATGCTCGAAGCCGCGAGTGCCGAGCCCGAGGCGCCCATCCATCGCGACGCGGCGATGGTGGCGCTGATGGAACGCGCGACCACGCTCGCCCGCGCCGATGCCTCGCTGCTCATCACCGGCGAAAGCGGCACCGGCAAGGAAGTTCTGGCGCGCCACATCCACGCCGCCTCGCGCCGGTCACGCGGCGCTTTCGTCGCACTCAACTGCGCCGCCCTGCCCGAGACGCTGCTGGAATCCGAACTCTTCGGCCATGAGAAGGGTGCCTTCTCCGGCGCGGTCGCCATGCGCCGCGGCAAGTTCGAACAGGCCGAGGGCGGCACGCTGCTGCTGGACGAAATCGGCGAGATGGACCCGCGCCTGCAGGCAAAAATTCTCCGCGCCATCCAGGAGCGGGAGATCGACCGCCTGGGCGGTGCCGGACCGGTGCGGATCGATGTCCGCATCCTCGCCGCGACCAACCGCGACCTCGCCCGCGAAGTCGCTGCCGGCCGCTTCCGCGAGGACCTCTATTTCCGCCTCAACGTGGTCTCGCTCCGCATCCCGCCGCTGCGCGAGCGCGGCGGCGACATCCTCCCGCTGGCCGAACATTTTTGCGAACGCTACGCCCGCGCCAATGGCCTGCCACCGCGCGATTTCACCCCCGCCGCGCGCGACCTGCTCCTCGCCCATGCGTGGCCCGGCAATGTCCGCGAGCTGGAGAACGCCATCCACCGCGCCGTGTTGCTCGCCGAGGGCGATGTCATCGGCGAGGGCGCCATCGAACTCTCCGCCATGGAACCGCGCGCCGCGGCACCGGCCCCCGCCGCCGCCACCGCCACCATCACGCCGCGCCCGACGCAAAAACCTGTCACCGCCCTCGTCGGCCGCCGCATGGAAGACGTGGAGCGCGAACTCATCATCGAGACGCTCAGCCACTGCCTGGGCAACCGCACCCGCGCCGCCGAGCTGCTCGGCATCTCCATCCGCACCCTGCGCAACAAGTTGCAGGAATACCGCGCCCATGGCGTCGCCGTGCCCCCCGCCCCGGGCACGGTGATGCCCGAACACCTGCCGGCCTTCTGAGCCATGGGCGCGATCGCCTTGCCCGGCTGGATGGGCCGGATGAATCCCGGCTCCGACGTCGCGCTCGCATTGGGCGTCGCCGCCCTTCTCGTCGTGCTCGTCGTCCCGCTGCCGGTCATCCTGCTCGACCTCGGTCTCGCCTTCTCCATCACCGTCTCGGTGCTGGTGCTGATGACCGCACTCTTCCTCCGCCGCCCGCTCGACTTCACTTCCTTCCCCACGCTGCTGCTGCTGACCACACTGCTGCGCCTCGCCCTCAACGTCGCGACCACCCGCACCATCCTCACCCACGGCCATGAGGGCCGCGAGGCCGCGGGCCATGTCGTCTCCGCCTTCGGCGGGTTCCTCATGGGCGGCGACGTGGTGGTGGGCTTCATCGTCTTCGCCATCCTGCTGGTGGTGAATTTCATGGTGGTGTCCAAGGGCTCCGGCCGCATCGCCGAAGTGGCCGCGCGCTTCAGCCTCGACGCCATGCCCGGCAAGCAGATGGCCATCGACGCCGACCTCTCCGCGGGCCTGTGCGACGAGCCCACCGCGCGGCTACGCCGGCGCGAGCTGGAGGAGGAGACAGGCTTCTACGGCGCCATGGATGGCGCGGCGAAATTCGTCCGCGGCGATGCCATCGCGGGCCTGATCATCACCGTGATCAACCTGATCGGCGGCATTGCCATCGGGGTCGCGCGCCAGGGGATGAGTTTCGGCGACGCGGTCGAGACCTTCACCATCCTTACCGTGGGCGACGGCCTTGTCTCCCAGATCCCGGCGCTGCTGGTCTCGATCGCGGCCGGCATCGTCGTCACCAAGGGCAGCGGCGAGGGCAGCCCGGACAAGGCTCTGGTCGGCCAGCTGGGTCAGGGGTGGAAACCGATGGCGCTGGCCGGCGGCGGTGCCGCGATGATGGGCCTGCTGCCGGGCATGCCGCTGCTGCCCTTCCTGGGTCTCGCGGGCCTTGCCGGCTATGTCGCCTGGCAGCGCCGCGCGGCCGATGAATCCGAAGCCATCGCCCGCGACGCACCGCCGCCCGCGAGCACTGCCGAGGCGCCGCTCTCAGAAACCATGCGCATCGACCTCCTGCGCCTGGAACTCGGCTACGGCCTGCTATCGCTGGCCGCCGGCGAAGCCCCGCGCCTGACCGAACAAATCAAGGGCCTGCGCCGCGCCATCGCGCAGGAGATGGGCTTCGTCCTGCCCAGCGTGCGCGTGCAGGACAATCTGCAACTCCCGCCCGACACCTATGTCATCCGCCTCAAGGAAGTCGAAGCCGGGCGCGGCCAGTTGCGCCCGCCGATGCTGCTCGCCATCGACCCCGGCGGCAACGTGCCCGACCTCCCCGGCCATCGCACCACCGAGCCCAGCTTCGGCCTCCCCGCCCTCTGGATCGAGGAGCTCCACCGCGAGGACGCGCTCGCCCGCGGCGCCACAGTGGTCGACTGCGCCGGCGTCGTCGCCACGCACCTGACCGAGATCGTGCGCGAGAACATGGCCGAGTTGCTCTCCTTCGCCGAGACCCAAAAGCTCCTCGACGACATGCCGCGCGAACAGCAGAAGCTCGTGGCCGACCTGGTCCCCACCCAGATGAGCGTCGGCGGCGTCCAGCGCCTGCTGCAATCCTTGCTCGCCGAGCGCGTCTCCATCCGCGACCTCCCCACCGTGCTCGAGGGCATCCAGGAAGCCTGCGCCGGCGGCGCGCGTGCCGTGCCCGCCATCACTGGCGTCGTGCGCGCCCGCCTTGCGCGCCAGATCACCGACGCGGCCCGCGGCCCGCAGGGCTACGTGCCGATGATCACGCTCAGCGTCGATTGGGAGACCGCCTTCGCCGAGGCGCTGACCGGCCCCGCGGAAGAACGCCTGCTCGCCATGGCGCCGTCACGGCTGGGCGAATTCATGCAGCGGCTGCGCGATGTCTTCGACGCGGCCGCGGCGGCGGGCGAGCAGCCGGTGCTGGTCTGTTCATCCGGCATCCGCGCCCATGTCCGCGCCATCGTCGAACGCTTCCGCCCCGCGACCGTCGTGCTCGCGCAGAACGAGATCCACGCCCGCGCCCGAATCCGCACCATCGCCAGCCTCTGAGAGACCGCCCATGCAGATGAAGCAGTTCCGCGGCGCATTGCTGGCCGATGCGATGGCGTCCATCCGCGCCGAGCTCGGCGATGGCGCCGTGATCCTCGCCATGCGACGCAACGCCAGCGGCGTCGAGGTGACCGACGCACTGGAGCCGGAGGAACCGGTGCTGATCCTGCCGGACGCGCCCACCGCGCCCCCGCCGAAGGCCGAGGGCACACTGGGCTTTCACAACCTGCCGCCATGGCTCGCCGAACGCCTCACCGGGCCCTCGCTCGAGCGGCAGCTGGCGGCCACCTTCACCTTCGCCCCACTACCCGATGGCGGCGCCCGCCCGCTGCTGCTCGCCGGCCCGCCCGGCGCGGGCAAGACGCTCACCTGCGCGAAGCTCGCCGCCCGTTGCGTGCTGGCCGGCCAGGCGCCGCTGATCCTCACCACCGACGGCAAGCGCGCCGGCGCGGCGGAACAGCTCTCCGCTTTCACCCGGCTGCTGGGCCTCACCCTGGCGCTCGCGCCCAACGCCGCGACCCTGTTCAAGGCGCTCAGCCGGCGACCCGAGGGCCAGCCCGCGCTGATCGACACGGCCGGCTGCGACCCGCTCGACCCGGCGCAGGCGGCCGCTCTCTCGCGGCTGGCAGAGGCCGCCCACGCCGAGATCGTCGCCGTCATCCCCGCCGGCATGGACCCGGGCGAGGCGGGGGACCTCGCCGAAGGCTCGTCGCACTCGGCGCACGGCACCTGATCCCGACGCGGCTCGACATCGCCCGGCGGCTCGGCGGCGTGCTGGCGGCGGCGGGGCCGCTGGCCCTGGGCGAGGCGGGAAACGGCCCGGACGTCGCGGGCGGGCTGATGGCGCTCGACGCCGCGACGCTGGCCGCCCTGCTGCGCCTCGCGCATCGTCCAGCGCTCAGCGTGCCGTGAGGAACAGGGTGCCCGCGACCGGCACCGCCTTCTCCTGCCGCAGGACCACGTCGCGCATGGCCACGACGCGCAACCCCGCGGCTTCGGCCAGCGCCACCACATGCGCCGGCGCGTGGCGGTAGCGCATGCCCTCGCCCAGCGCATAGGGGGCGACCGACCCGGTCTCGATGGAGAACGCCGCCCACCCGCCCGGCCGGAGGGCGCCCGCGATGCCAGCCAAGGCCGGCGCCAGGTCGCCCAGATAGTTCAGCACATCCGCCGCGAAGACCAGGTCGAACGCCGCGACCTGCGCGGGCAGCCAGTCGAGGAGATCGGCCTCCGCAAGCGTGTCATAGAGGCCCCGCGCGCCCGCCTCCGCCAGCATGCGCGGCGACAGATCCACCCCCACCAGCCGCCGTGCGAAGGGAGCGAGTGCGACACCCGAAAGCCCGGTGCCGCAGCCGAGGTCCAGCACATCCAAGGCGCGCGCCGGCGCCACGCCCGCAGCCTCGACCAGCGCCGACAGCGCCGCCGGCGTCGCGTAGCCGAGCGCCGCCAGCGCGCCATCGAAGCGCGGCGCGAACTGGTCGAACAGCGAGCGCACATAGGCTGCCGGCGCGCGGCCCGGAGCCGTACCCTCGCCCAAGGCCGCCAACAGAAACTGCGCCTGCTCGGCGACCGGCGGCGCCACCGCGCGGCGCGCC
>NZ_JAAEDH010000046.1 GCF_018128965.1 Plastoroseomonas arctica | reverse complement strand
GGCGGCCCCGGCATCCGGCGGCGCACCGGCCGCGGCACCGGCCGGCGCACCGGCGGGCGGCGCGGCGCGACCGTGAACATCTCCGCACCCTTCATCGCGCGGCCGATCGCGACGTCGCTGCTCGGCATCGCGGTGCTGCTGGTGGGCATCTATGGCTATCTGCGCCTGCCGGTCTCCTCGCTGCCCGAGGTCGATTTCCCGACCATCCAGGTGACCACGCAGCTGCCCGGTGCCTCGCCCGACACGGTGGCGGTGCTGGTCACCGCCTCGCTCGAACGCCAGCTTGCGCAGATCCCGGGGCTGGTCGAGATGCTGTCGGTGAGCGGGCCGTCGGTCAGCCGCATCACGCTGCAATTCGGGCTCTCGCGACGCATCGACGACGCCGCGCAGGATGTGCAGGCGGCGATCAACGCCGCACGCGGGACGCTTCCCTCGACGCTGCCCTACCCGCCCACCTACCAGAAGGTGAACCCGGCCGACCCGCCGATCCTGACGCTGGCGCTCACATCGGAGACGCTGCCGGTCTCGCGCCTGTCCGATGTGGTCGATACGCTGCTGGCACCACGCCTCGCGCAGGTCACCGGCGTGGGCCGCGTCGGCGTGCAGGGCAACATGCGCCCGGCGGTGCGACTACAGGTGGATCCGCGCCGGCTGGCCGCCTACCGGCTCAGCCTGGAGGATGTGCGCACGGCGGTCGCCGCCGCCAACGTGGCCGGGGCGAAGGGCTCGCTCGACGGGCCGGCGCAGACCTCCGCGGTGATGGCCAATGACCAGGTGACGACAGCGCAGGGCTTCTCCGACCTGGTGATCGCGTGGCGCGATTCCGCCCCGGTGCGGCTGCGCGACGTCGGCGTGGCCATCGAGGATCTGGAGAACACGCTCTCGGCCGCCTGGTTCGGCGGCGGCCCCGCCGTGCTGATCGACGTGCAGCGCCAGCCCGGTGCCAACATTGTCCAGACCGTGACCGCCATGCGCGCGCAGATCGAGACGCTGGAGCGCGCGCTGCCCGCCGGCGTGCGCCTGTCAATCGTCGCCGACCGCACCGAGACCATCCGTGCCTCGGTGTTCGAGGTGCAGCTCACGCTGGTCCTGGCCGTGGGCCTCGTGGTCGCGGTGATCTTCCTGTTCCTGCGCTCGCTGCGGGCCACCATCATCCCCGGCGTCGCGCTGCCGCTCTCCATCATCGGCACCTTCGCGGTGATGGCGTTGTGCGGCTTCTCAATGGACAACCTCTCGCTGATGGCGCTGACCATCGCGACGGGCTTCATCGTCGACGACGCCATCGTCATGATCGAGAACGTCGTGCGGCTGATCGAGAAGGGCATGCGCCCGCTCGAAGCGGCCTATGAGGGCGCGCGGCAGATCGGCTTCACCATCGTCTCGCTCACCGTCTCGCTGATCGCGGTGTTCATCCCGCTGCTGTTCATGGATGGCGTGGTGGGGCGGCTGTTCCGAGAATTCGCCCTGGTGCTGACCATCGCCGTCGTCGTGTCCATGTTCGTCTCGCTCACCATCACGCCGATGATGTGCGGGCTGCTGCTGCGGCCCACCGAGCAGGAGCGGCCGGGCTGGCTCAGCCGCCGCTTCGAGAGCGGCTTCGACGCCATGCTCCGCGGCTATGCCCGCACGCTGGACTGGGCGCTGCGGCGGGAGGCGCTGATGCTGGGCATCGCGGTCATCACGCTGGGCGGCACGGTGTGGCTCTACATCATCGCGCCCAAGGGCTTCCTGCCGTTGCAGGATACGGGCCTCATCACGGTGACGGTCGAGGCTCCGCAGGACGTGTCGTTCCGGCGCATGCAGGCGCTGCAGCGCAGTGCGGTCGAGGCGATCGCGCAGGATCCGGCGGTGGCGTCCACCACTTCGGTCGTCGGCGCGGGGACGCTGAACGCGGCGCAGAATTCCGGGCGGATCAGCGTGATCCTGAAGGCGCGCGGGGAGCGCGAGGGGATCGAGGCCATCACCGCGCGGCTGAACGCCCGCCTCGCGGCGATCCCGGGCATCGTCGCCTATCTGCAGCCGGTGCAGGACATCCAGATCGGCACGAGGCCCTCCAGCACGCAGTACCAGTACACGCTCACGGATTCCTCGCAGGCGGTGCTGGGCGAATGGGCGCCGCGCATCGTCGCCGCGCTGCGGGCTTTGCCCAACCTGCGCGACGTCGCCTCCGACCAGCGCGAGGACGGGCTGCGCATCGCCCTCGATGTGGATCGCGCCCGCGCCGCGCGACTCGGCGTGACCATGCAGGCGATCAACGACACGCTCTACGACGCCTTCGGCCAGCGCCAGATCTCGACCATATATGGCCAGTCGAACCAGTACCGTGTCGTACTCGAGGTGGACCCCGCCCAGGCCGGCGACCCCGCCGTGATCGGGATGCTGCGGGTGCCGGGCACCGCCAGCACCGATGGCAGCGGATCCAGCCAGGTGCCGCTCGCCGAGATCGCGGGCATCTCGCGCATCCCCGGTCCGCTGACGGTGACGCGGCAGAACCAGTTCCCGGCGGTGACGCTGAGCTTCAACCTCACGCCCGGCGCCTCGCTCGACAGCGCCATCACCGCCATCCGCGACGCCGAGATCCGTATCGGCATGCCCGACACCATGACCGGCAGCTTCGGTGGCGACGCGGCGGAATTCGCCCGCTCGCTCGAAGGCCAGGGCATACTGATCCTGGCCGCGATCGTGGTGATCTACATCGTGCTGGGCATGCTCTACGAGAGCGTGATCCATCCCATCACCATCCTGTCTACGCTGCCCTCGGCCGGCATCGGCGCGCTGCTCGCGCTCGATATCTGCGGGCTTGATCTGTCCGTGGTGGGGCTCATCGGCATCATCCTGCTGATGGGCATCGTGAAGAAGAACGCGATCATGATGATCGACTTCGCGCTCGAAGCGCAGCGCGAGCACGGCATGACGCCGCGCGAGGCCATCCGCGAGGCCTGCCTGCTGCGCTTCCGCCCGATCATGATGACGACGCTGGCCGCCTTGCTCGGCGCGGTGCCGCTGGTGCTCGCGCATGGTGCGGGGTCCGAGCTGCGGCTGCCGCTCGGTGTCTCGGTCATCGGTGGGCTGCTGCTGAGCCAGGTGATCACGCTCTACACCACGCCGGTCATCTACCTCGCGATGGAGTGGCTGCGCGCGCGGGCGATCGGGCTGGTGCGTCGCGACGCCCCCCCGCCGCCGGCGGCACCGGCGCCGGCGGAATAGGCGCATGGGCGGCTTCGTCACCCGGCCGATCGGCACGTCCCTGTTCGCCATCGCCATCGCGCTGATCGGCTTCGTCGCCTATTTCGCGCTGCCGGTGGCTCCGCTGCCGCGCGTCGACGTGCCGGTGATCGCGGTGACGGCGAGCCAGCCGGGTGCGGACCCCGCGATCATGGCCTCCTCGGTCGCGGCACCGCTGGAACGGCGCTTCGGCACCATCGCCGGCATCACCGAGATGACCTCGACCTCGAGCCTCGGCAGCACGGTCATCATCCTGCAGTTCGACCTCAACCGGTCGATCGAATCGGCCGCGCGCGACGTCCAGGCCGCGATCAACGCCGCGCAGGAGGACCTGCCCACCGGCCTCACCGCACCGCCGAGCTTCCGCCGGCTCAACCCCGCCGACCAGCCGGTGCTGATCCTGGCGATGACCTCGGACACGCTGACGCCGGGGCAGATGTACGACGTGGCGGACAGCGTAATCGGGCCGCGCCTGACCCAGGTCGACGGCGTGGCCAACGTCTCCATCGCCGGCGCCGAGCAGCCCGCCGTGCGCGTCGCCGTGGATCCGGCGGCGGCGACCAATGCAGGCGTGTCTTTCGAGGCGATCCGCACAGCGATCACGCGCGCGAACGTCACCCAGCCCTCCGGCCTCGTCGATGGTCCGGAGCAGTCGGCCGCGATCTATACCGGTGCCCCGATGTCCACGCCGGGCGATTTCGGCGCCATCATCATCCGCCACGTCAACGGTGCGATGGTGCGGCTGGATTCCGTCGCCACCGTCGAGGATGGCCCGCGCGACCGGCGCCAGTCGGGCCTGTATAATGGCCGCCCCGCGATCATTCTCACTGTCTTCAAGCAGGCCGATGCGAACGTGTTGGAGGTGGTCGACGGCATCCGCGCGCGGGTGCCGGATATCATGCGCTGGATCCCCGCGGGGATCGATATCACCCTGGTGCGCGATCGTTCGCAGACCATCCGCGCCAGCGTGAACGAGGTGAGCAACGCGTTGCTGATCTCGATCGCGCTCGTGGTGCTGGTGGTCGCGCTGTTCCTGCGCCGCGGCTCGGCGATCTTCGCGGCCGGCATCGCGGTGCCGCTGTCGCTGCTCGGCACGCTGGCGGTGATGTGGCTGCTGGGCTTCTCGCTGAACAATCTCACGCTCATGGCGCTGACCATCTCGGTGGGGTTCGTGGTCGACGATGCGATCGTGATGATCGAGAACATGGCGCGGCTGACCGAGACCGGCATGAAGCCGATCCCGGCCGCGATCCTCGCGGTGCGCCAGATCGGCTTCACCGTGATCTCGATGAGCGTGTCGCTGATCGCGGTGTTCATCCCGCTGCTGTTCCTGGGCGGCGTGGTCGGGCGCCTGTTCAATGAGTTCGCGATGACGCTCGCGGTCGCGGTGGCACTGTCCGCGGTCATCTCGCTCACCATCACGCCGATGGTCGCGGCCAATCTCGGGCGCCATCACCGCCCGCCGCCGGGCCGCTTCTCGCGCGGGTTCGAGCGCGGGATGGATGCGCTGGTCGATGCCTATGTGCGCAGCCTCGGCGTCGCGCTGCGCTGGCGGCGCGCGATGCTGGTGCTCACGCTCGCCCTCGTCGTGGGCACCGTCTACCTCTACCGCGTGGTGCCCAAGGCCTTCTTCCCGGACCAGGATGCAGGGTTGCTGGTGGGCTCGGTGCAGGCGCAGCCGGACACCTCCTTCCAAGCGATGGTCGGCTACCAGCGCCGCATCATGGAGGTGCTGCAGGCCGACCCCGCGGTGGCCGGCGTCACCGCCTCGGTCGGCGGCGGCGGATTCTTCGGCTCGTCGGGCAATATCCGCCTCCAGGTCGCGCTCAAGCCGGTGGAGGAGCGCCCCGGCGTCACCGGCTTTGACGTGGTCAACCGCCTGCGGGACCCCTTGGCGCGGGTCACCGGCGCGCAGACCTTCCTCCGCGTCCAGCCCGACATCAATCTCGGCGGTCGTCAGACGAATGCCGGCTACCAGTTCGTGCTGCTCACCTCGGATCTCGAGGAGCTGCAGCGCTGGAGCGAGGCGCTGGTGCGGCAGTTGCTCACCGTGCCGCAGCTGGCCGACGTCTCCTCCGACCAGCAGCGCACCGGCCTCGTCTCGCGCCTGATGATCGACCGCGAGGCGGCGGCGCGGCTCGGGGTGAACGTCTCCGATGTGGGCAATGCGCTGAACGACAGTTTCGCCCAGCGCCAGGTTTCGACCATCTATCGGACGCGCAACCAGTACCGGGTGATCCTGGAGGTCGATCCGCGGCTGACGGAATCGCCCGAGGACCTGATGCGCATCTTCGTCCCCGGCACCACCGGCCAGGTGCCGCTCGGCGCGCTGGTGAAGCTGGAGCGGGGCATCGCGCCGCGCTCAGTGACGCACCAAGGCAGCTTCGCGGCCTCGACCATCAGCTTCAACCTGCCCGATGGCGTGACGCTGGGCGAGGCTTCGGCGGCGATCGAGCGTGCCGCACTTGCGATCCAGATGCCCGCCTCCGTGCGCGGTGAATTCGCCGGCAATGCGGCCGCCTTCCAGGGCTTTCTCAGCGGCCTGCCGCTGCTGGTGCTGGCGGCGCTGGTGGTGATCTACCTCACGCTGGGAATGCTGTATGAGAACCTGCTGCACCCGCTGACCATCCTGTCCACGCTGCCCACCGCGGGGATCGGTGCGCTCCTGGCCCTGCTGGCCACGAACACGCCGTTCAGCCTGATCGGCTTCATCGGCGTGATCCTGCTGATGGGCATCGTGAAGAAGAACGCGATCATGATGATCGACTTCGCGATCCACCATCAGCGCGAGCAGGCCAGTGACGGCACCGACGCGATCCTGCTCGCCTGCCGGGAGCGGTTCCGCCCGATCCTGATGACGACGCTCGCCGGCATCTTCGGCGCGGTGCCGCTGGCCTTTGCGACCGGGCCGGGGGCGGAGCTGCGCCAGCCGCTGGGCATCACCATCATCGGCGGCATGATGCTGGCGCAGGTGATCACGCTCTACACGACGCCCGCGATCTACCTGAGCCTCGAGCGCCTCACCAGCCGACGCCGGGCGGCGCGCCTGGCGCTGACGGCGCCGGGCTGAGCTCAGCCCCGGCGTGGGGGGCGCTGCAGCCGCTCCGCCATCGGCCGCAACACCGCCTCGGCTGCGGCGAAGTCGCCCGCGGCGATCGCGCCATGGGCACGCTCGAGCCGCGCGCGCGTGCGTTCGCCGCGCGGCCGGCCG
>NZ_JAAEDH010000045.1 GCF_018128965.1 Plastoroseomonas arctica | reverse complement strand
GGCGACGTGGCTGCCGAGTTCCGCGCGCATCTGCAGCAACCGGGCCCGGCGCTCGGGGTCCACGCGGCGTCCGCCGCCCGGCGGCCCTGCCGGTGGCGCGTCCGGGGCAAGCCCCTGGGCGGCGGCGGGCACCGCACCGGAAATCCAGGCGGCGGCGAGCAGCAGCAGGGAACGGCGCGGATTGGTGGCGTGCATGGCGAGGTCTCCGGCAAGGGGTGGCACGATCAAAGGTTGCGCTTGTCACGGGCGAATGTCCTGCGCGCAACCGAGTGCAACATGGAAGCTCAGGGCAGCGCCCCGCGCGGCGCGCGTTCCCCTTTCGCCTGCGCCGTGTTAGGTCGCCCCTTTGCCGCCGCCGAAGGATCGCACCCATGTCAGACCAGCCCAACGGGATGGTTCCCGTCCCGCCCGGCCCGCTGGTGCTCAACCTGCAATACACGAAGGACCTGTCCTTCGAGGTGCCCGGCGCGCCCGACATCTTTCTCAACCTGGCCGAGAACCCGCGCCTGGACGTCGCCCTGGACGTCAACGCCCGCAAGCTGCAGGAAGAACACCCGGTCTATGAGGTGGTGTTCCAGGTGCGCGCCGACGCGAAGCTGACCGACGGGCGCACCGCCTTCATCATCGAGCTCGCCTATTGCGGCATCTTCACCGTCAACGTGGCCGCCGACGTGCTGGAGGCAGTGCTGCTCGTCGAGTGCCCGCGGCTGCTGTTCCCCTTTGCCCGCAACATCCTCGCCGATGTGACGCGCGATGGCGGCTTCCCCCCGGTGATGCTGACGCCGATCGACTTCGTCGCCCTGTGGCAGAGCAGGCGTGGCCAGTCCTCCGGCCTCGCGCCGGTGGCGAACGCTTGAACAGCGCGGCGCCGAGCGCATCTGTCGCGGAGGAGACCACCGTCCGGATGGATCACGCCCTGCCCGCCCCGCGCCCGCGCCTGGCCATCGTGCTGCTCAACCTGGGCGGCCCCGATGCGCCGGAGAGCGTGCGCCCTTTCCTGGTGAACCTGTTCACCGACCCCGCGATCCTGCGCGTGCCAGGCTTCATCCGCCCCTGGCTCGGGCGGCTGATCGCCTGGCGGCGGACGAAGCCGGCGCAGGAGAACTACGCGATCATCGGCGGCCGGTCGCCGCTGCGCGAGCTGACCGAGGCACAGGGCCAGGCCTTGGAACTGGCTCTCGCCGGTGACGCGATGGAGGCGCGCTGCTTCATCGCCATGCGCTACTGGCACCCGATGAGCGATGAGACCGCGCGCGCCGTGCAGGCCTGGAGCCCCGATCGCGTGCTGCTGTTGCCGCTGTATCCGCAATTCTCCACCACGACGACCGGCAGCAGCGTGATCGCTTGGCGCGAGGCGGCCGCCAAGGTCGGGCTCTCGGTGCCGACCCAGGTGCTGTGCTGCTACCATTCGGATCCGCGCTTCGCCGGCGGCGTGGCCGCCGCGGTCACCAAATCCTATGCCGAGGCGCGTGCCAGCCTGCCGCCCGAGGTAAAGCTGCGCGTGCTGTTTTCGGCCCATGGCCTGCCCGAGAGCATCGTGAAGTCGGGCGACCCCTACCAGTGGCAGGTCGAGCAGACCGTCGCCGCCGTAGTCGCCCAGCTGGAGATCGAGGGGCTCGATCACGTGGTCTGCTACCAGTCCCGCGTCACGCCGCAGAAATGGATCGGCCCCTCGACCGAGGATGAGCTGGAGCGCGCGGGGGCGGAGAAGGTGGCGCTGCTCGTCTGCCCGATCGCCTTCGTGTCCGAGCATTCCGAGACTCTAGTCGAGCTTGACGTGGAATACCGCGAGGAGGCCGAGCATTTCGGCGTACCCGGATACTTCCGCGTGCCGGCGCAGAATTCCGATCCGGCCTTCATCGGCGCGCTCGCGCAGCTGGTGCGCGAGGCGGAGGCGAGCGACCGCGCGCTGTGCTCCTTCGCCGGGCCGCGCCAATGCCCGAAGAAGTTCGGCGATTGCCCGCATGCGAAGGCCAAGGTGGAAATGCGGGTGCCGGCGACGCAGCCGGCATGATCCGCCGCCCGGCCGCGGTGCTGTTCGACTGCGACGGGGTGCTGGCCGATTCCGAAGCGGTGGTGAACGCGATCGTCGCCGAGTCGCTGACGGCGCTCGGCTGGCCGCTCAGCGCGGCCGAGGCCCAGCATGCCTTCCTGGGCCTGGCGCTGCCCGACATGGTGCCACGCATCGAGGCGCGGGTGGGACCGCTGCCGGAGGACTGGGCCGAAGGGCTTTCACACCGCATCGCCGCGGCGATGACCGAGCGGACGATGCCGATCCCCGGCGCGGTCGAGGCCGTGCATCGCGTCGTCGCGGCCGGGGTGCCGGTGGCCTGCGCATCCAACTCGGCGCGCCTGGAACTGGCCGCGAAGCTGCGCGGGCTGGGCCTTGCCGGCGTGTTCGGCGCGCGCGTGTTCAGCCATGAGGATGTGCGCCGCGCGAAGCCCTGGCCGGATCTCTATCGCGCGGCGGCGGAGGCCTGCGGCGCCTCGCCCGGCGATTGCGTGGTGGTCGAGGACAGCGTGCCCGGCGTGCGCGCCGGGCTTGCCGCCGGCTGCCGGGTGCTCGGCTTCGCGCACGAGACGCCGGCGGCGGTGCTGGCCGCGCTCGGCGCCGAACCGTTTGCGACGATGGCCGAGCTGCCCGGATTGCTGGGGCTCGGTGATTGAAGCGTCGCGCCGCGCTCAGTCGTGCGGCGAAAGGGTCTTGATCAGGTCGAAGACGCGCTTGCGCACCGAGGGGTCGGTGATGCGGTAATAGGCGCGCACCAGCTCCAGCGTCTCGCGGCGATGGAGCGTGTCGTCGTCGAAGCCATCCTGCGATTCGGCAAAGCCCGCGACGCTCGCACGCGTGCTGCGCCCGCCGGGGATTCCGTGCATGTCGTCGAAGAAGAAGCCGATAGGGACGTCGAGGACGCGCGAGAGGTCGAACAGACGGCTCGCACCGATGCGGTTCACGCCGCGCTCATACTTCTGGACCTGCTGGAACGTCAGACCGAGCGCCTCGCCCAACTTTTCCTGGCTCATGCCCAGTAGCGTGCGGCGAAGTCGCACGCGGCTCCCCACGTGCACGTCGATCGGGCTGGGGCGATGCTCGCGCTCCGCGCGTTCCACCGGTTCTTCACCCGCCATTTTTACAACTCCGCCTCGCATCTGATGGCAATCCTATTTCACGAAGGGCGTGTCAATTTGTGGAAGACCGTTCCGTAAACCGCCAACGCGCACGCTCACGTTGCGCAGAGCGTCGCGAGCCGATGCATTTCGTAGCGAATTGATCATGAAGCGTCAACTCTTTTACGAAATATTCAATTTTTAGACACACGGACACGTTGCGGGCTAATCTTTCAGCCACTGGCTGAAGATCCCGTCTTTCGCACCCGCGTCGCGAGAAGCATCCCCAGGGTGGCAATCACAAACGCGAGTGCGCCAGGGAAAGCAACTCCCAAATGCGCGAACAAGGTGGGTGCGCGTGGCGCGGGCAATGGCGCCGAGACACTTCCCATTGCGCCAAGCCCCAGCGAGGCGATTTCACGTCCTCGTGAGTCATAGACCGCGGATACTCCCGTCTGTGCCGCGCGTGCAATCGGCAGGCCCTCCTCGACCGCGCGCATCCGCGCAGCGGCCAGGTGCTGGTAGGGTCCGGCCGAGAGGCCGAACCATGCGTCGTTGGTGATGTTGACCATCCAGGCCGGCCGCTCGGCGCCGAGCACGGCGCCGGGATAGATCACCTCGTAGCAGATCAGGGCCGAGAACGGGGGCAGCCCAGCCGGGGCCATCGCCGTCATGCCGATGCCCGAGGTGAAATCCACCGCGCCCTGGACCAGGCGGACGGGGATGAGGCCGCGCATCGGCATGTATTCGCCGAACGGCACCAGGTGAACCTTGTCGAACCGCCCGGCGACGGCGCCATCCGGCGTCACCGCGACGAGGCTGTTGTAGAGGTGGCGCGGCGTGTTGTCCGGGTTCCATTCGACCGTGACGGCGCCAGCAAGCAGAACCGCGCGCGGATGCAGCGCCTGGGCCGCCACGGCGCGGGCATTGTCGTCCTCGACCAGGCGGAAGGGGCTCGCGGCTTCGGGCCAGATCACCGCGACGCGGGCGCCGGGGGCGCTGGCCTCCAGCGATTGCAGGCCGGCGACGGTGAGCTCCAGGTAGCGGCGGAAGATCGGCACGCGCTGGTCCTCGCGCCACTTCACCTCCTGCGCGACGTTGCCCTGCACGAGCAGGAGCTGGAGATCCTGCGGCGGCGGTTCGGCCGGCGCGAGGCGCAGCGCCCCGAGGCCGGCGATGCCGGCAAGCACGACGCCACCGCCGCCGACCCAGCGCCAGCCGAGCACCGGCAGCCCGGCGAGGAGGATGGTGGCGAGCGACAGCCCGTGCACGCCGACATAGGCCGCCCCCTGCACCGGCAGGGCAGCGAAGGCCCAGACCGAGCCCATCAGGTTCCATGGAAACCCGCCGAACGGGATCACGCCGCGCAGCAACTCCGCCAGCACCCACACACCCGCGAACACGAGCAGGCGCGAAGCGCCGGGGGGCACCAGACGCGCCGCCGCCGCCGGAATGGCCACGAAGGCGCCGAAGGGCAGGGCGAGGGCCGGCACCGCGATCGGCACCAGCCACCAGAAGCGATCGACCTCGGTGAGGATGGCGTAGGTGATCCAGTAGAGCCCGCCGATCCCCTGCCCCCACCCCCAGAACAGCCCGATGAGTGCCGCCCCGCGCCAGCTCCGCGCGCGCCCGATCAGGATGAGCAGTCCGGGGATGGAGATGAGCAGCACCGGCACCGCATGCACCGGCGGCAGCGCCAGCGCCGCCAGAAGCCCCAGCCCGAAGGCCATGCCCAAAGATTTCATGCTGGTTCCCTAGGGCTTCGCTGCGGCGTCTCGGAGCCAAGTGATAAAAAGATAAAGAATGGGGGCTTGGGGGAAATTCTTTTCCCCCGCGCTTGCTGCTGCGTAAAGCACACCCCCGAGACATTTCCGAGCGCGTGCTCTACCAAGCGCGCCATGCTCGACCGCCTCCCCGACACGCCGCATCCGCGCCTCTGGCTCGCGCTGTTCTGCGTGCTGCTGTGGCTGCCTGGCTTCTTCACCATCCCGCCCGGCGACCGCGACGAGAGCCGCTTCGCCCAGGCGACGCGCCAGATGGTCGACACCGGGGACTACGTGCGCATCCGCCTGGGCGATGAGGAGCGCAACAAGAAGCCGGCCGGCATCCATTGGGCGCAGGCCGCCATCGTGCATGTGCTGGAGGCGACTCATCTCGGCGGGCGGGCCGATATATGGGCCTATCGCGGCGCGAGTTTTCTCGGTGCGCTGCTGGCGGTGTTGGCCTGTTTCCACTGGGGCCGCGCCCTGGTCGGCAGGCGGGCCGCCTTCGTCGGCGCCGCGCTGCTGGGCAGCGCGCTGGTGCTGGTGGTGGAGGTGCACATCGCCAAGACCGATGCGGCGCTCCTGGCCTCGATCACCGCCGCGATGGGTCTGATGGGTGCGGCCTACCTCGCGCCGGCCGGGTTCACCGCGCGCCGGGCGGCGGCGTTCTGGGGCGCGCTCGGCATCGGCATCCTGCTCAAGGGCCCGATCGCGCCGATGGTGCCGCTGCTGACGGGGCTGTCGCTATTCCTGATGGACCGCGGCTGGCGCAACGGCACGCCGTGGCTGCGCGCGCTGCGCCCGGCCTGGGGCGTGCCGCTGATGCTGGCCTGCGCCGCGCCCTGGTTCATCGCGATCGGCATCGCCACCGAGGGTCGCTTCTTCGCCGAGGCGGTGGGCGACGACATGCTCGGCAAGGTGGGCGCGGGCGGCGAGCGGCATTGGGGCCCGCCGGGCTTCTATGTCGCGATCTTCGGGGTGACGGCGTTTCCCGCCGCCTTCTTCGTGCTCCAGGCGCTGCCATCGGCCTGGGCGCAGCGGGTGCAGCCGCCGGTGCGCTTCCTGCTCGCCTGGGCGGTGCCCGTGTGGCTGGTGTTCGAGGCGGTGGCGACCAAACTGCCTCACTATGCATTACCGGCCTATCCGGCGCTGATGCTGCTCGCGGCGCGGTGGATGCTGGACCCGCTGGCCACGAAGCCGCGGGCCTGGCTGCGCTGGCTGGCCATCGCCGCGCTGTGGGGCGTGGCGCTGGTGCTGCCGGCGGCCTTGCTCGTGGCGATCTGGCTGGTGGACGGAAGCCGCGTCGACGTCTTCGCGGCCCTGGCGCTGGTGGCCGGCGTGCTGCTCGCGGTGGTCGTCACGCGGGAGGCGCGGGCGGGGCGGTGGGTGCGCGCCGGGCTGTCCGCCGTGATCCTCGCGATCCCGTTCTACAGCGCCATCCTGGAAGGCGCGCTGCCGCGGATCGACGCCGTGTGGCTCGCCCCGCGCGTGGCCGCCGCGCTGCATCGCGCCGACCCCGCGCTGCCGATCCCGGTGCCGCCGGGCCGCTTCGGCATCGCGGGCTACCACGAGCCGTCGCTGCTGTTCGCCACCGGCGGTGCGACGGCGCTGCTGCGCGACGGCACCGCGGCGGCGGCGTTCCTCGCCGAGACGCCGGGCCGCACCGTGGCGGTCAGCGACCGTGACGAGACGCGCTTCCGCGCCGAGGCCACGCGCTTCGGTCTGCGGCCGCGCGAAATGGGCCTGGTGAGTGGCATCAACATCAGCCGTGGGCGCTGGCTCACGCTGCAGCTTTATGGGGTCGAGTAGATGGTCGCCTGGATGATCCAGGTGCTGGGCGATTGGGGCCTGCCCGGCATCTTCTTCCTGATGGTGCTGGAGAACGTGTTCCCGCCCATTCCCTCCGAGGTGATCATGGCGCTGGCGGGCTTCAACGTCGCGCAGGGCCGGCTCACCTTCGTGGGCGTGGTGGCGGCGGGCATCCTGGGCACGCTGGTCGGCAACGCGGCCTGGTATGAGGTGGCGCGCGCGATCGGCGTGGAGCGGGTGCGGCCGCTGATCGACCGCTACGGCAAGTGGTTCGCGATCTCGCCCGAGGATTTCCGCCAGGCGGAGCATGTGCTGGGCAAGTACGGGCCCTTCGCGATCTGTTTCGGGCGGCTGCTGCCGGGCATCCGCACGCTGATCTCGGTGCCGGCGGGGCTGATCCGGATGCCGCGGCTCGCCTTCTACGGCTGGACGGCGCTGGGCACCGGCGTGTGGCTCAGCTTCCTGACCGGGGCGGGGATGGTGCTGGAGGACCACTACGACAAGATCGACAAATGGGTCGAGCCGCTGGGCTATGTGGTGATCGTGCTGTTCGTGGGCGGCTACGTGGCGCATCTGGTGCGCGTCTGGTTGCGCAGCCGCAAGACCAGCTGAGCGGCCTCGGGAGCGTGAGGTCGCGCACCGCACGTTGACCAGAGTGCTGCACCGGGGAGCCGGAGCACGACCCCCCGGCTAGCGTGGGCGGGGCCGCGGCGAGCGGTTCGGGGTCCATTACGCGACACGGCGCGCATTCACGTTCTTGGATTGTCGCGCGCCTTCATCAGCGCGCCGTGCCGCACAGCGCCGACCGAGCGCTTCTGAAGCGACGGCCGCCCGCGCGGCGTCAGTTCCGCGGAGGGTCGCCCGGGCGACGCTGCTGTTGCGGCGGCGGCGCAGCCTGGCGCTGCGGCGGTGGGGGCGCCGGTGCGGCCTGGCGTTGCGGCGGCGGCGGGGGTGCC
>NZ_JAAEDH010000044.1 GCF_018128965.1 Plastoroseomonas arctica | reverse complement strand
CTGGCGGCGGCATTGCCGGCGACCCGCGCACCATCGACCGCCACGCGCCCGGCGCCGCGCCACTCCCGGCCCGACAGGCCGCAGCCGAGCAGGAAGGCGCCGAGCGCGCCGAGCCCCACCGCCGCCTGCCCGACCACCGCGCCGAACGACCCGAAGCCCGATTCCAGACCTTCCACGACGAAGGTGGCGACCGGCGGCCCGATGGCGCCGCCCGGCAGCGAGACCAGGCCGGCGAGCGGCAGCAGCACCGCCGCCGCGGCGCCGAGCGGGAGCGCGAGCAGCAGCCCGATCAGCCGCAGCGCCACCAGTCCCAAGCCGCGATGCGTGGCGAGACGCCAGGCCCAGGCCAGCGCCGCCGCCACCGGCAGCCAGGCCGCCACGCCGAAGCCCTGCAGCAGCACGTCCGACGCGATCGCCCCGGCCGGCCCGGTGAGGTTGCGCGTCGCGCGGTCGGTCGCGGTGTTGAGCGAAGGATCGCCCGGATCATGCGTGACCAGCGCCACGGCCAGCGCCAGCGCGGCCAAAGCGAGCACCAGCCCGATGGATTCCTGCACGCGCCGGCGCAGCACCGTCCGCACCGCGGGGGAGGCGAAGCGGCGGGATTGCGCGGGCGATGTGATCTTCGTCATGGCGGGCCCAGCTTGATTGAAGCGCGGCCGCAGTTCTAGACCCGATGCCGCTGGAAAGGCAGGAATTTCACGCTGCGCCCAGCGACCCGGCCTTCTGGATGATCCATTTGGGCGCCTCGATGCGCAGTGGCCGCTCCACGAACCCCGCGAATTCCCGCGCGGCCTGCATCACGCCGGGCCAGCTCGGGTGGTAGTCGTCGCCCACCAGGTGCCCGCCCGCCTCCAGGATCGGCCAGTAGTCCCGCGCATCCTGCAGCACGCTGGCATGGGCGTGGTCGCCGTCGATGTGCACCAGCGAGGCGGTCACCCCCAGCCGTCGCAGGATCGCCGCCGCGCCGCTCGCCGTCTGCGGCATCGGCACGACGAAGCCCTGCAGCCCGGCGGCCGCCACGTTGCCGAGGAAGGTCGCGTAGAGGTCGGGCATGCCGTGTCGCGTCGCGAACAGCCCCTCCCCGCCCCAATGCTCGGGCGAGCCGAGGAAGGTGTCGACCGCGATGACGCAGCCATCGATCCCGCCATCGCGCAGCCGCCCGGCCATGGCGATGGTCGACTGCCCCTTCCACACGCCCACGTCGATGATGACCCGCGTTCCCGGCGCGGCGGCCAGGCGCAGCAGCGCGGGGTGGTCGCCGTTCCAGCCCTGCACGGCGGCGGCATCGGCGGCGGGTGCGACGCCCGCCCAGATGTCGGCGCCATGCAGCCTGCCCATGATGTCGGCGAACACGGCCATGCGGATGTCCCTGCGGCCGGCGGCGCCCCGGCGGCGGTGACGGCGGTGAACCTTATCGCATGGCCGGCGTTCCAGCCGTATCCCCGGAGATACGCACCATGCGCAGCCGCAATGCCCTCATCCTCACCCTTGTCGTGATCGCCGGCGCCGGCACGGTCGGACTGGTCGCCTGCACCGAGCGCGCCAGCCTGCCGCTCGAGGCCTCGTTCGGCCCCAACCCCACCCTGCCGCCGCCCGACGCGCGCCTGATCCCGACCGTCAACATCGCCCCGGCGGTTGGCTGGCGCGACGGCGCGCGGCCGACGCCGGCGCCGGGCCTCGCGGTCGGGCCCTTCGCGACGGGGCTTGACCATCCGCGCAACCTGCTGGTGCTGCCCAATGGCGACGTGCTGGTGGCCGAGAGCAACGCGCCGCCGCGGCCCGATGAAGGCCGGTCCATCAAGGGCCTGGCGATGCAGGCGGTCATGGCGCGCGCCGGTGCGGGGGTGCCGAGTGCCAACCGCATCTCCCTGCTGCGCGACGCCGATGGCGACGGCGTCGCCGAGACGCGCGTCGTCTTCCTCGACAACCTGAACTCGCCCTACGGCATGGCGCTGATCGGCGACCAGCTGTTCGTGGCCGATACCGACGCGATCCGCCGCTTTCCCTACCAGGCCGGCCAGACGCGCATCACCGATCCCGGCACCCGCATCACCGAGCTGCCGGCCGGCACGCGCAACCATCACTGGACCAAGAACCTGCAGGCCTCGGCCGATGGCCGCACCCTGTTCGTGGCGATCGGGTCGAACAGCAACGTCGCCGAGAACGGCATCGCGGCGGAAACCGGCCGCGCGCAGATCTGGGCGGTGGACCCCGCGACCGGGTCCGCCCGCCCCTACGCGACCGGCCTGCGCAATCCGGTGGGCATGGCGATCGCGCCGCGCCCGACGCCGGTGCTGTGGACGGCGGTGAACGAACGCGACGAGATCGGCTCCGACCTGGTGCCGGACTACATGACCTCGGTGCGCGAGGGCGGCTTCTACGGCTGGCCCTACAGCTACTACGGCCGCACCATCGACACCCGCGTGACGCCGCAGGACGCCTCGCTCGTCGCGCGCGCGATCGTGCCCGACTATGCGCTGGGCGCGCACACCGCCTCGCTTGGCCTCGCCATCACCGAAGCCTCCGGCCTCCCCGCGCCCTTCACCTCCGGCGCCTTCGTGGGGCAGCACGGCTCGTGGAACCGCCGCCCCGCGAGCGGCTACCGCGTGATCTTCATCCCCTTCGCCGAGGGCCGGCCGAATGGCGCGCCGGTCGACGTGCTGACCGGCTTCCTCGATGCCGACGGCAATGCGCGCGGCCGCCCTGTCGGCGTGACGCCGGATGGTCGCGGCGGCCTGCTTGTCGCCGACGACGTGGGCAACGTGATCTGGCGGGTCAGCGCGGCGCGCTGACCAACACCGCGGCGCGAGACGCATCACAGGCGCGCGTGCGGGCACAACCCCGCCGCGTGGGGCGAGTTTTCCCTCCACACCCCCAAGGGAGACACGCCATGAGCGAACCAATGAACGACCACAGCCTGATTTCCTCCGACCGCGTCGAAGGCACCAGCGTCTACAACACCGCCGGCGACAAGCTCGGCTCGATCCACACGTTGATGATCGAGAAGACCTCGGGCCATGTGAGCTACGCCGTGATGTCCTTCGGCGGCTTCCTCGGCCTGGGCGAAAGCTACCACCCGCTGCCGTGGAACCAGCTGCACTACAGCACCGAGCATGACGGTTACGTCGTGGCGCTCACCGAGGAGCAGCTCAAGGGCGGCCCGCGCTACGAGACCGCGAACGAGTCCGACTGGTCGCGCGACAACCGCAGCTGGCCGACCGTGGTCGACAGCTACTACGGCACCGCCGGCGCCGACCTCGGCGGGGTGGGCCCAATGGCCGATCGCACCCGCCGTCTCTGAGCGTTCCCCTACTGCGCGGCGTCGGGCAACCGGCGCCGCGTTTCCATGTTCCCCCACCTGACGGAGACACCATCATGCAGACGCTCGACCAGCTTTTCCTGAGCCAGCTCAAGGACATCTACTACGCCGAACGCCAGATCCTGAAGGCGCTGCCCAAGATGGCCAAGGCCGCCAACAGCCGCGCCCTCGCCGATGCCTTTACCCAGCACCGCGTGCAGACCCAGGGCCAGGTCGAGCGCCTGCAGGAAGTGTTCGAAATCCTCGGCAAGCGCGCCCAGGGCGTCACCTGCGAGGCGATCAACGGCATCATCGAGGAATGCGAGGAGCTGCTCGACGAGGACAAGGACGCGTCCCCGGTGCGTGACGCCGGCCTCGCCGCGTGCGGCCAGGCGGTCGAGCACTACGAAATGGCGCGCTACGGCACGCTCGTCGCGTGGTCGAAGAAGATGGGCGCGACACGCATCAGCGAACTGCTGCAGCAGACGCTCGATGAAGAAAAGAAGACAGACCAGGACCTGACGTCTTTGTCGGACCAGATCCTGTCCGAGAACAAGAAGGCGGCCTGATCGCCTTCGTATGGGGCGGCTTCGGCCGCCCCATTGTGCCTGGTGATGACCGCCATCGCGCATGCTGCGTTTGCGAACGGCGTCTCGCCCCCATACTGTGGGCTTCCCTTCGGAGAAGCCCCGACCCATGCCCGAACTTCCCCCGCTCAGCGACGCCAGCATCGACCAGCTCTTTCGCGAGGCGCGCACCCAGAACAAGTGGCTCGATCGGCCGGTGCCGGACAGCCTGCTGCACGAGATCTGGGACATCGCGAAATACGGCCCCACCTCGGCGAACTGCTCGCCCATGCGCGTGGTGTTCGTGCGCACCGGCGAGTCCAAGGCGCGCCTCAAGCAGGCGCTGTCGGCCGGCAATGTGGAGAAGACGATGACCGCGCCGGTCACCGCCATCGTCGCGCATGATCCGCAATTCTACGACAAGCTGCCCTTCCTGTTCCCGCACGCCGATGCGAAGTCCTGGTTCACCTCCTCCCCGGCGCTGGCCGAGGTGACGGCGTTCCGCAACGGCACGCTGCAGGGCGCCTACCTGATGATCGCCGCGCGCGCGCTCGGTCTCGACGTCGGCTCGATGAGCGGCTTCGACAATGCCAAGGTCGATGAGCTGTTCTTCGCCGACACCGGGTTCAAGTCCAACTGGCTGATCAACATCGGCTATGGCGACCCCGAGGGCCTGTTCCCGCGCAGCCCGCGCTTCGGCTTCGACGAAATCGCGAAGGTCGTCTGACCGCGATCCGGGGGGCGTATCGCCCCCCGGGTTTTCCGCCTCAATGCTCGGCGAACTGCGCTTCGGCCGCCTTCGGGTCCTTCCGCCAGATCGCGCCGATCTGTCGCGACGTCGCGTCGGGGAAGATGTCCTCCTCGCCCGCCGCGATGCCTGCCACGATCGCCTCCGCCACATCGGCCGGGCTGGTCTTGGCCATGTCGAGGCTCGCGGCCATGTCGGTATCGACCGGCCCCGGGAAGATGCCGAACACCGCGATCTCCTTGGCCTTGAGGCTGCCGCGCAGCGACTGCGTCAGCGAATGCGCCGCCGCCTTCGAGGCGCTGTAGCCGGCCGCCCCCGGCATCGCCGCGACGGCGACGATGGACAGCAGGTTGGCGATGCCGCCGCCGCCATTCCTCTCGATCACCGGCGCGAAGCCCTGCGCCATGGCGAGCACACCATAGAAATTCGTCGAGAAGTTGCGCTCGACCAGGGCGTGCGGTGCTGACAGCGCATCGCCGAAATCGGCGACGCCGGCATTGTTCACCAGCAGCGTCACGTCGCCGGCGCGCGCGACCGCGGCGTCCACCTGGCCAGCATCGGTGACGTCGACGACGAGGGCGACGACCCGCTTCGGATCGAGCGACACGACCGCGGACAGCGCGGCGGCGTCGCGCCCCGCCGCGTAGAGTTTTTTCACGCCCGCGGCGAGCAGCCGCTCCACGATGGCGCGGCCGATTCCGCGATTGGCGCCGGTGACCAGCGCGACGGCATGTTCGACGTTCATGATGGCAATCCCTGAAAAGCGTGGAGGATCCACGCGTTGGAGCCTGTGTAGGCCGCGAAAACCGATGGCAAAACCGCAAAGCCGCCATGATACTGATGCGGGATCTGCACGAATGGAGCTTCGCCGCTGGACCTCGACGCACTGCGCCTGCTGATCGACGTCGCCCGCCATGGCAGCTTTGCCGAGGCCGCACGGGCGCGCGCCACCGACCCCTCCTCGGTCTCGCGCATCATCGCGGGTCTGGAAGCCGCACTGGGATTTCGGCTGTTCCAGCGCACCACGCGGCGCCTCACGCTCACCGAGGCCGGCGCGCTCTATCTCGACCGCGCCACGCCGCTCGCGGAATCGCTCGAGGAGGCGGCGGACGAGGCGCGCGCCAATGCGCGCGGACCGGTCGGCACGCTGCGCCTGACCACCTCGGTCGCCTTCGCCCAGATCCGCCTTGCGCCGCTGCTGGCCGAGTTCCGCGTCCGCTTCCCGGCCCTGAAGCTGGAGCTGCTGGCGACCGACGCTAAGCTCGACCTGGTGGCGGAGCGCGTGGACCTCGCCATCCGCCTGGCACCGGAGGCGGGGAACGACTTCATCGGCCGGAAGCTGTTCGCCGCGCGCTACCGGGTGGTGGCGACGCGCGCCTACCGCCAGGCGGCGCCGGCGTTGGACCGGCCCGAGGACCTCCGCCGCCATCGCTGCCTGCGCTTCATCCTGCCCGAATTCCGCAGCCGGTGGATGTTCCGCGACGCCGCCGGCCTGGTCACCGAGGTGCCGGTCGACGGCGACATCACGCTCTCCAACGCGCTGGTGCTGCATGGCTGCGCGCTGGCCGGGCTCGGGCCGGCGCTGCTGCCGGAATGGCTGGTTGGCGCGGACCTCGCGGCGGGGCGGCTGGTGGATTGCTTTCCCATGCTGGAAGCGGGCGGCGGCAGCTTCGACAGCGCGGTGTGGCTGCTCTACCCGAGCCGCAAATACCTGCCGAACAAGGTGCGGGTGACGGTGGATTTCCTGACAACGCTGTTGAAGAAGTGAGCAAGGGCGGGGGGACACCGCGTGTCCCCCCGGACCCCCGGCATAACCGCCCTGGATGAGGGGCAGCAAGGCAGCACCAGGCATTTGCTTGAAACTGGAATAAAATCCTAGTATGGTCCTTCGTCGATCAGGGAGTGCCGGATGCCGCACTACACAGCGCCCCACGCCTTCGCGCCGCTCAGCGATGCGGAGTTCGCCGCCCTCGCCCCCTACCTGCATCGCGAGGGGCCGGGGCGGCCGATCGACCAGCCGCGCGAGACGCTGGACGCGATCTTCTCAGCCCTGCTCTCCAACAACCGCTGGTCGCACCGGGGCGAGAAGCACGACACGCTGCACCGCCGCTTCCGCCGCTGGGCGCATGCCGGGCTGTGGACGCGCCTGCTGACCGATGCCGCGCGCAGCAAGGCGCTGAGGCCGCTGCGCTACCGCATCTGCCGCGCCTACCGGGCGGCGATCCGCGTGCTGGGCGTCCATGCCATCGCGCTCGCGCGCCGGCTGGGCTTCCTCACCGCGCTGCCCGGCCCGCCCTGGATGCTGCCCGACCCGATTTTGTCCGAAACCGTCACCGCCTGCTTCAAAAAACTCATACCCATTGACCGGCTGCCGGATCGGAGCCTGATCCCGCTGCTGCGCACCCTCCGCGCCCTGCTTCGCACCGCTGGCGGCCGCCGCATCCGCCGCTGCCTGGCCCCACCATGAGCGCGTGCGGCCTAGCGCCGCCCCGGCACCGCCCAGCGCGCCAACCCCCACACCGCGATGGCGGCGAACACGCCCGCCACCGCATCCACCGGCGCGTCGTCGCCCACCGCCACGCGCCCGGCGCCCGCCGCGATGCCGACCAGCCCGCCCAGCACGGCCATCGGGGCGCCGCCGAGCACGCCGAACAGCCGCCCCCAGACCAAGACGGCCCAGAACACCGGCGCGGCCGGGAAGCGCGCCGTGCCGACCCAGCCGAGGAACCCCTCGCCGGGCGCCGCGTAGCTCGCGAGCAGCGCCATCAGCGCGAAGTACGCGACGGCAAAGAGCATTGCCGCGCGCAGCCCGGCGCCGGCGCCGCCACGCGCCCAGGAGCCGAGCACCACCGTGCCGCCCACCAGGCACAGCAGCGTCGGCCGCGTGAGCACGGCAAGGTCGGCCGCGACCTCCGGCGCCCAGCCGGGCCGCTGCGCCACCCAGGTGGAAAGCTCGACGAAGGCGACCTTGCTCCAGGCAATGCCGACGCCGTCGCGCAGGGCCGCGACCACCAGTGCGAAGCCGATGGCGCCGGCCAGCATCTGCAGGAAGCCCGGCCAGCGGCTGCGGCGCGCGACCAGGGCGGGCGCGGCCACGGGTGCCGCGCTCCAGGGCGAGGGCCCGCGCGGCGGCCCGGGGG
>NZ_JAAEDH010000043.1 GCF_018128965.1 Plastoroseomonas arctica | reverse complement strand
CCCGGCGCGGCGGGGCCGGCGCGGCAACGCGCGGTGCGGCGGTGGCGGCCGGACGTGGCGAGGCCGAGGGCGCCGGCTGCGACCACGCCCGCGACGCGAGCATGCATCCGGCCAACAGCACCAATGCCCAAGGGCACAGCCACGTCGGCCGCCACCCATGATTGATGCCGGCATCCTTGGCCATGGGCGGCGTCACTGGTTCGGGTTGCGCTGGGCCCGATGGCGCGCGAGTTCGGCGGTCAGTTGCCGCGCACGCTCGGGGCGCATCGCACCCAGCACCGGCGCCGCCTTCCGCTCGCCCATCCGATCCATCACCTGCACCAGCACGGGCATCTCCAGCTCGTCGAAGATCGCCGCCGCGTCGCGCGGGCGCATGCCCTCATACAGCCGCACCAGGCCGCGCCAGCCGGCATCGTCGCGCTCGCCGCGGGCACGTTCCAACGCCTCGAGCCGATCGCGCATGGTCGCGAGTTCGGCGATGCGCGCCTGCACGCGGCGCTCGGCGGCGCCGAGCATGACCTCGCGCGCCACGATCGCCTGCTCGCGCTGGTCGATCTCCGTCCGGCGTTCGCGCAGCGCGTCGAGCACGGCACGCTCGGCGAGCACGGCGGGGTCGGCGTGCGACGGCGCCGCGGCGGGCGGCGGCGGGGCGGGTGCAGCCTGGCGCGGCGGCGGGTCGGCCGAGGCATTGGCCGGGCCGATGACGCTGAGCCCCGATGGGCGCGGCAGCACCCGCGCCCCGGTCGTCGGCTCCATCGCACCAACCGCGGCGCGCCACAGCGTCTCCGCCTTGAGCAGCATCAGCAATGCCATGGCGCCCACCAGCACCGGCAGGATGCGCGGTCGCATCCTCATCGGGCAAGCTTCAGGGCGCGGATCAGGTCGCGCTCCGCCTGGCTGCGCGCGGGCGCTTCGGGCGGCGCGGCGGCCTCGGCGCGGATCGGCACCACAGGCTCCGCCACGATCGGCCGCACCTGCCGCACCAGGCCGTCGAGCCTGTCGGCGAGGCTGTCGGCCCGCTCGATCAGGTAGCGCAGATCATCCCGCAGCTTCTCGCCGGCCAAGCAGCGCTCGCTGATCTGGCGCAGCCCCTCGTCGGTGGTGATGCGCATCCGGCGCAGCGTCGCCTCGGCCGCCGTCGCTGCTTCGCCCAGGCCGCGGGCCGAGCCATCCATGGCACCGCGGTCGCGCCGCAGCCCGGACAGCCCGCGCTCCAGCCGGATGGTGAAGGGGATGGCCACGACGAGCAGCACCAGCACCGCGCACTGCAGCGTATATTCGAACCCGGTCATGCCGTCTCCATCGCAGGGTCGCGCAGCTCGCGCTCGATCCGGATGGCGAGGCGGTCCTCGCGGCGGCCGAGCTGCGCCTCGAACAGGGTGGTCTCGCCGCAGCGCAGCCGCACCGGCGCGCCGGGGCTGACGCCGAGGCCGATCTGGTCGCCCACCTTCAGCGCCAGCAGAACCGACAGCGGCACCGGTTGCTCGGCGAGGACCACGTCGAGCGTGACCTCGGTGTCGCGCAGCCGTTCGGCGAGGTGGCTTTCCCAGATCCGGTCGCGGCCGAACTTCTCGCCCATGAACTGCTGCAGCAGAAGCTCGCGCACCGGCTCGAGCGTGGCGTAGGGGAGCAGTATCTCGATGCCGCCACCGCGATCCTCCATCTCGACGCGCAGCTTCACCAGGATGCACGCGTTGGAGGGCCGGCTGATCGCGGTGAAGCGCGGGTTGACCTCCAGCCGCTCGAAGCGGAAATGCACCGGGCAGACGGGCAGGAAGGCGTCGGTCAGGTCGCCGAGCACCACCTGCACCAGCCGCTCGACCAGCGTGCGCTCGATGGTGGTGAAGGTGCGGCCTTCCATGCGCATCGCCGCCGTGCCGCGCCTGCCGCCCAGCAGCACGTCGACGATGGAATAGATCAGCGGTCCGTCGATCACGAGCAGGCCATGATTGTCCCATTCGGGCGCGGCGAAGACCGCGAGCATCGCCGGCTCCGGCACCGCGTTGAGGTAGTCCCCGAAGCGGAGCGAGGAGATGCCCTCGATCGAGACCTCGACATTGTCGGAGGTGAAGTTGCGCAGCGTGGTCGACAGCAGCCGAACCACCCGGTCGAACACGATCTCCAGCATCGGCAGGCGTTCATAGGTGACCGTCGCGGAGCCGATGATGCGCTCGATGCCGGAGGCGGTCCCGTCGATATCCTCCTCGGCCAGCGCCATCTCGCTCATTGGACGAGGATCTCGACGAACAGCACGTCGCTGATGCGCGCCGGCGCGGCGGCGATGTTGGCCCTCGCCATGAGCTCCTCGCGCAGGCGGTGGGTGCCGGCCGAGCCGCGCAGCTCCTCGGGGCGCATTTCGCGCAGGTAAGTCTGGAACAGGTCGACCAGGCGCGGCATCGCGGCCTGCACGGCGGCGACATCCTCGGCGCGCGCGACCTCAATCTTGCTTCGCAGCTTGATGTAGGTGGGCCGTCGCCCCGGCGCGTTGAGGTTGGCCAGGATTTCGGGCATGTCGATGAACGTCGGCACCGGACGCGCCTGCTCCGCCGGTGCGCCGGGGGCGGGTGCCGCGGCCGCCGGCGGCGCGGCGTGACCGAGCACCCCGGACAGGATGCCGCTGAACCACAGCCCCGCGCCGATCCCGATAAGGCCCAGCGGAGCCACGATCAGCAGCAGCCGTTTGCGGCCGCTCCTGGCTTGCCTAGAGTCGGCATCGGGCGCATCGGCCGGTTCGGACATCCCGCTCTCCGCATTTTGCTGCGCATGACCCAACCATCCCAGCGCCGGGACGGAACACGCGCAGCATCGCCGCAAAGCCTTAAGGAAGACTTGCACCCGGCCGCTTCTGCTGCCGCCGGGCAGGAATTGCCCGGCAGGGGCAGGCGCCGCAGCGCGCGGCGTGGTGCGGATCTGGCACGCGGCTTGCGCTTCACTGGGCAGGACAGACGCGGCCCGTTCGGCCGCAGGAGCGCACCCGATGGACACGCCTGGCTACGTCATCCTCTCCCGCCTGACCGTGCAGAACCGCGCGACCGCCGTGCTCGCGAACAACGTCGCCAATGCCGATACGCCGGGCTTCCGCGCCCAGCGCATGGTCTTCGCCGAGATGGTGGAGCGCGGCAGCGACGTCGCCGGCCCCGCCAGCGCGCGCCCCACCTCCTACGTCCAGGACCGCGCGACCTGGCGCGAGATGGAGAGCGGCACCATTGCCCAGACCGGCAACCCGCTCGACGTCGCAATCTCCGGCGAGGGTTTCTTCGCCATCGAGACCCCGCGCGGCGAGCGCTTCACCCGTGCCGGGCGATTTTCGATCGGCGCCGAGGGCCGCATCGTCGACATCGAGGGCCATGCCGTCCTCGGTGCGGCCGGCCAGCCGCTCGCCATCGCCCCAGGCGACACCCGCATCGAGATTCTGGGCGATGGCACCATCCGCTCCGAGAACGGGCCCATCGGGAAGCTCCGAGTTGTGCGCTTCGAGAACCCACAGGCCCTGCTGGCGGAGGGCGACCGCAATTTCGACGCCGCCGCCGAGCGCCCCATCCCGGTCGAACGCCCTGGCCTGGTGCAGGGTGCGGTCGAAGGCAGCAATGTCCGCCCGATCATGGAGATGACGCGGCTGACCGCCGAGCTGCGCGAATTCCAGTTCGCCACCCAGTTTTCCGAACGCGAGAACGATCGCCTGCAAAGCGTGATCGACCGCGTCCTCCGCCGCCGCAGTTAAGGACCCCGCCCCATGCGCTCACTCTCCATCGCCGCCACCGGCATGATGGCCCAGCAGACCAATGTGGAGGTTATCTCCAACAATATCGCCAACCTCTCGACGACGGGGTTCAAGCGGCGGCGCGCCGAGTTCCAGGACCTGATCTACCAGAACATCCGCCGCGCCGGCGCGCAGTCCTCGGAATCCGGCACCGTGCTGCCATCGGGCGCGCAGGTGGGCCTGGGCGTGCGCACCTCGGCGATCTACCGCATCTCCGAGCAGGGCAATCTGCAGCAGACCGAAAACCGCTTCGACATGGCGATCCGCGGCAATGGCTATTTCCAGGTCACGCTCCCCTCGGGCGAGACCGGCTATACCCGCGACGGTACCTTCGGCTTGTCGGCAGAGGGCCAGCTGGTGACCGCGGAGGGCTATACCGTGCTGCCCGGCATCACCATCCCCGCCACCGCCCGCGACGTGACCATCAACGCCTCGGGCGAGGTGCTGGTGAAGTTGGACAACCAGGTCGCGCTCTCCAATGTCGGGCAGGTGCAGCTCGCGATCTTCGCCAATGAGGGAGGGCTCGACGCGGTCGGCGGCAACATGTTCCTGGCCACACCCTCCTCGGGTGCCGCGCAGCAGGCCGCTCCCGGCCAGGCCGGCTTCGGCCAGGTGATGCAGGGCTTCATCGAGACGTCGAACGTGAACGTCGTGCAGGAGATCACCTCGCTCATCACCGCCCAGCGCGCCTATGAGATGAACTCGAAGGTGATCACCGCGAGCGACGAGATGCTGTCTACGCTGACGCGGCTTCGCTGATGCGCGGCATCCTCCTCGCACTCCTGCTGCTCGCCGCGCCTGCCAGAGCACAGGACATGGCGGCGGCGCGGCCGATGGCGGTGGTCGACGGCGAGACCATCCGCCTCGCCGATCTCTTCGATCATGCCGGGCCACGCGGAGAGGCGGTGCTCGGCGCCGCCCCGGCGCCAGGCCGGCGCATCATCATCGAGGCGGCGCAACTCGCCGCCATCGCGCGCATCCACGGTATCGCCTGGCGACCGCTCGGCGCCAACGAGCGCGTCATCGTCGAACGCCCCGGTCGCCCGGTGACGCGCGAGGCGCTGATGGAACCGCTGCGGGCCGAGCTCCTCGCCCTGGGCATGGACGCGGATTCCGAACTGGAGATCCCCGGCCTGATCCCGCCGATGGTCCCGGTCCAGGCGCTGGTGCAGATCGCCTATGAGGGCAGCCATTTCGACCCGGCGACGCAGCGCTTTTCGACCACTCTCGTCATCCTCGCCGAAGGGCAGCCGAGCCTGCGCAACCGCCTCGCCGGCCGCGCGCTGCCGACGCTGCCCGTCGTGGTCGCCACGCGGCGCATGGTGCTAGGCGAGGTGGTCGGCGCTGGCGACGCCCAGCTCATTCGCGTGCGCGCCGAGCGCGTGCGACCGGGGACAGCATCGCGCCTGGAGGAGGCCGTGGGCAAGCAGCTGCGCCGGCCGATGGGCACCGGGATCGCGCTGATGAGCGCCGATCTCGGCCCTCCAGCCCTGGTTGGCCGCAACGAGCCGGTGACGCTGATCGTCGAAGCGCCGGGCCTGTCCCTCGCCGCCGCCGGCCGCGCGATGGAGACCGGCGCTATGGGGCAGATCGTGCCGGTGATGAACCTCGCTTCCCGCCTCATCGTCGAGGGCCGCGTCATCGGTCCCGGCCGAGTGCGCGTCACACCTGGGGCCGCGCCGCTACAACAGGCCCGCCTGGTGGACACTGCGCCATGACGCGCCTGGCTCCCCTGCTCGCCGCCCTGCTGCTCGCCGGCTGCGGTACCATGGACCGCCTCTCCCGCCTCGGGCGGGAGCCCGACATGGCGCCCATCACCAGCCCCACCGAGGACCCGCTCTGGCGCCCCGTCTCGATGCCCATGCCCAGCGCGCAGCCGCCCCCCCCCGACGGCAACAGCCTCTGGCGCCCGGGCAGCCGCACCTTCCTGCGCGACCAGCGTGCGGCACAGGTGGGCGACCTCATCACCGTGCTGGTTTCCATCCAGGACACGGCGAACCTGTCCAACCGCACCCGGCGCAACCGTGCGAATGCCGAGGGGATGGGCCTGCCGCGCATCGGCGGGCTGGAGGCAAGCCTCACGCGCATCCTGCCCAACAGTATCGATCCCTCGCGGCTGATCGAGGCCAGCAGTTCGTCGGACCTGGACGGCAATGGCTCCATCGCGCGCAACGAGACGGTGACGCTGCGGGTGGCGGCGACGGTCGCGCAGGTGCTGCCGAATGGAAACCTCGTCGTCGCCGGCCGCCAGCAGGTGCGGGTGAACAGCGAGCTGCGCGAGATGCAGGTGGGCGGCGTGATCCGCCCGCAGGATATCGCCTCGGACAACACGGTGCGCCATGACCGGCTCGCGGAAGCCCGCATCGCCTATGGGGGCCGCGGCACCATCACCGACGTGCAGCGCCCACGCCTGGGCCAGGAGCTGATGGATATCATCCTGCCCTTCTGACGCGCGCCGTCCTATCCTGCCGCCGGACATCCATGGAGAATGTCGATGCGGCTTGCGATCGGGATTTGCGCGGCGCTGCTCTTGGGCGGCGCGATCGGCGAGGCGCCGGCGCAGACCGCGCCCAATACGTCGCGCACGCCGGGCCGCGCCGCGCCGCCACCATCACCGGGGACCGCCCCGCCGCTGGGCACCTATGTCGGCACCGCGAATGGCGCTTGCCGCATCTGGGTGCCGGGCATCGTCACCGGCGCCGTCGAATGGACCGGCGGCTGCCGCAACGGCCTGGCCGAGGGTCCCGGCACCGCCACCTGGCCGAGCGCGCAGGGGGCCGTCGCCACCACCGGCAATTTCCGCAACGGCGCCTTGAACGGCGCCGGCAGCCGCGCCAACGCCGATGGCGGCCGCTACGAGGGCGCCTTCACCATGACCATGCCACACGGGCCGGGCGTCTACGTCGCCGCGAATGGCCAGCGCTATGAAGGCCCCTTCGTCTGGGGCGCGCCGAACGGCATCGGCCGCGTCACCTTCCCCAATGGCGACCGCTTCGAGGGCGGGGTGGTGAACGGGATGGGCGACGGCCAGGGCATCTACACCTGGGCCAATGGCGACCGCTACGAGGGCAACCAGACCGCTGGCTACCCCGACGGCCAGGGCCGCTTCGTCAGTGGCAACCAGGTCTTCGAAGGCACCTGGACGCGCGGCTGCTACTACGGCGCCGGCGGCACCCGAATCGCCGTGGTACGCCCGATGGCCGAGTGCCGCTGACCCATGTGCGGCCGCTACCTGCTGCAACGCGCGCCGGGCGCGCTCCAGCGGTACTTCCAGGCGGTGAACCCGACGCCGAACCATCCGCCGTCATGGAACATCGCGCCCACGCAGGTGAGCCTGGTGGTGCGGCGCCACCCGCAATCGGGCGAGCGCCATCTCGATGCACTGCGCTGGGGACTGGTGCCGCGCTGGGCGAAGGATATCACTGGTGCGGCACGGCTGATGAACGCACGCTCCGAGGGGATTGCGCAGAAACCCTCCTTCCGCGAGGCCTTCGCCGATCGCCGATGCCTGGTGCCGATGGACGGCTTCTACGAATGGCGCAAGCAGGGCGCCGGCAAGCAGGCCTATGCGGCTGCACTCCGTTCCGGCGAGCCGATGGCGATGGCCGGGCTGTGGGAGGGATGGAAGCAGCCGGACGGCACCTGGCTACGCACCTACACGATCATCACAACGACGGCGAACGCCAAGCTCTCTCTCGTGCATGAGCGGATGCCGGTGATCCTGCCGCCCGAGACCTGGGAGGAGTGGCTGAGCGGCGCAGCGGATGAGGCGGTGCTGCGCCCCTACCCGGCCGAGGGGATTGCGATCTGGCCGGTGGACAATCGCGTGGGCCGGTTCGCGGAGAACGACGCGGCGCTGCCGGCGAAGATCGGGGCGCCGGATACGCCGGCGGAGTTGGACGACGAACCACCGAATTGGGAGTGAACAAAGGTCGGGGAAAAGAATTTCCCGCGCAAACGTATACGTTTTGCGCCGAGTATTTTATGATTATTGATTTATGCCGACCTAACAGCCAGCACCAAAAAATCAAAAATTAAAGATTGGGGGTCTGGGGGAAATTCTTTTCCCCCAGTCTTTGTTCTCAATCGTCGCGGTGGACTTTTTCCATCTTCTCGTGGCGCTCCTGCGCCTCGATCGACATGGTCGCGATCGGCCGCGCCTCGAGCCGGCGCAGCGCGATGGGCTCGCCGGTATCCTCGCAATAGCCGTAGGTGCCGTTCTCGATCCGCTCAAGCGCCTGGTCGATCTTGCTGATCAGCTTGCGGGCGCGGTCGCGGGTGCGCAGTTCCAGGGCGCGGTCGGTCTCGACGCTGGCGCGGTCGGTGAGGTCCGCCTCGGCGATGCCGCCTTCGGAAGAAAGGGAGGAGAGCGTCTCGCCCGCCTCGCGCACCAGGTCCTGGCGCCAGCGCAGCAGCTTCTGGCGGAAATACGCCTGCTGCATGGGGGACATGAACTCCTCGGCATCCGAGGGACGGTAGTCCGGCGGCAACGTCACGAGCATCGCATTGTCCCCCGCCCCCGGGTTCGCCGGACCGTTGCCGGTCGCAAACCCCTCCTGGGCGAGCGCTCTATACGCGCGACAGGTCGCGGACGCCAAGGGGGAGAATAGGGTCAAGGCTCTGGCCCGTCGCGATTTTCACTCCGGTGCCACATCAATCCCGTGGCGCAGCCGCGCGAGTTCGACCCGGGCGCGCAAAGTGATGTCCGCGAGCAGCGCAGCGAGCGCCGGATCGGCCGCGGCCTCGCCTTCGCTGAGCGCGGCGAGACGTGCGGTGACGGCGCTATCGACACTGCCGCGCAGCAGCCCCGTCTGCAGCGCGGCGAGGGTTGCGATGAGGGCCGCGCCGCGCGCCCGTGCCCGCGCGTCGCGTTCGGCCGCCGCGCCGGTTTCCTGCAAGGCGAGCAGCGACAGCCCCGGTGGCACCGCGGCGGCAAGCGGCC
>NZ_JAAEDH010000042.1 GCF_018128965.1 Plastoroseomonas arctica | reverse complement strand
GACCAACGCGGCGCGCGCCTGCTCGCTGCGGGCCGCCGCGTGCGCCGCTTCCTCGGTGGCAGCCTCCGCGGCCTGCTCGGCGGTGCGCGCCGCATCCTCGGCGAGGATCAGCGCCTCCTGCGTGGCGGCGAGCTGGCCGGGCAGGGCGGTCTCCGACGCCGCCACCAGGGCGGCCTCGGCATCCAGGCGGGCCAGCGCCTCCGCCGCGTCGCGTGCGGCGCGTTCGGCGAGGGCGAGGTCGTCGGTGATCTGCGCAAGGCGGGCTTCGGCGGCCTCCAGGGCGGCGCGGGCGCGCGCTTCCTCGCGGCCGAAGCCTTCCTGCTCGACACGATGGCGCTCGAGCGCGGTGCGCGCCTCGGCCTCCGCCAGGCGCGGTCCTGGAAGCGCCTGTTCGGCCGTGTGAAGGGCGATGGTCGTGGCGTGGGATGCCGCTTCTGCCTCGGTGACCGCGCGGCGCGCCGCGTCATGCTGGGCCTGCGCGGCGCCGAGCGCGGCCTGGGCGCGGGCGGCGAGCAGGGCCAGCCATTCGCCCTCCGCCGCGCGTACCAGGCCCGAGATATTCCGATAACGATTAGCCTGCCGCGCCTGGCGCTGGAGCGATTGCCGCTGGGTATCCAAAGCCCCGAGCAGGTCTTCGGCGCGGGCGAGGTTCTGCTCCGCCTGGCGCAGCTTGAGCTCGGCCTCATGGCGCCTGGCGCGCAGGCCGGAGATGCCGGCGGCTTCCTCCAGCACCTGGCGACGATCCTCGGGGCGTGCCTGAATCAGCGCGGAGACCCGGCCCTGGCTGACCATGGCCGAGGAGCGGGCGCCCGATCCAATATCGGCGAACAGGGTCTGCACGTCGCGCGCCCGCAGCTCGCGCCCGTTCACCTTGAAGGCGGAGCCCTCGCCGCGCGCGATGCGCCGGGTGATCTCCAGCTCGGCGACGCTCTCATTGGGCGGCGGCGCGAGGCCCGCCGCATCCTCGAGCGTCAGCGTCACCTCGGCCATGTTGCGGCCCGGGCGGGCGGAGGTGCCGGCGAAGATGATGTCGTCCATCTCGCCACCGCGCAGCGAGCGCGCGGAGCTTTCGCCCATGGCCCAGCGCAGCGCCTCGACGACGTTCGACTTGCCGCAGCCATTGGGGCCGACGATGCCGGTCAGGCCGGGGAGCACCTCGACATTCGTGGCCTCGGAAAAGCTCTTGAAGCCGGCGATGCGGATGCGGCTGAGCGTCGCCGCCCGGCCGGCGCGATCAGGCGACTCGGCCTGCGGCGGCTGCGCAGCCGGCGACATCGGCGCAGCGGGGTCGTCGCCGGTGGGGTCCTCGATGCCGTGCGTGCCGCCGTCATCGGGGGTTGTCATGGTCAGCGCGCGGCCTCTTGGGCGAAGCGATCATAGGCGATCGCGCCGGAGACCGAGCGGGTGCCGAACACGAAGGTGGGCGTCGCCTGCACGTTGAATTCGCGCTCACCCCGCAGGCGGAGTTCCAGGATGCCGCGTTGCAGCGTCTCGCTGCCCCAGGCCTCGTCGAAGGCATCGCGTGCCATGCCTGCCAGGGCGGCGATGCGGAACACCTCCTCCTTGTTGTCGATGCCGCGTGCGAAGGCCCAGCGGTTCTGCGTCGCGAACAGGGCGCCGATATAGCCCTCGTAGCGGTCGTGCGGCAGCGCGCGGCCGACGGCGGCGGCGGCGAGGCCGAGCTGGTCCAGCGGGAAGTCGCGCCAGACCATGCGCACGCGCCCGGGCTCGACCAGCTGCGCCTTCACCTGCGGCCAGGTCTCGTTGTGGAAGGCCGCGCAGTGCGAACAGGTGAGCGAGAAGAACTCCGTCACCACCATGGGCGCGGCCGGGCTGCCCGCTCCGCGCTCGCCGAGTCGGGGGTCGGTCGCGCCAGGCGCAGGCGGCGCGGTGGGATTGGGGGCAGCGGCCGGCAGACCCGGCGGCGTTGTGGCACGGCTGGACTGGGCGGTGGTCTGGTGTGGCCAGAGTTGCCAGCCGGCGAGGCAGCCGGCTACGGCAACTCCACCGGCGATGACGAGGGTACGGCGCGGCACGGGCATCGAGGGAATCCTTCGAACGTCTCAGCGTGGCTTCCGATAGACGCTGCGGCCAAGCTTTTCCAGCGCCGCCCGCAGATCGCCCGATGCCACCCCGGTGATGGCCGCCTCGACCCGGGGCGGGATGATGCCGGCGCCGCGAAGGCGGAGGGCGGCCGGAACGGGTGGCGCTTCCTGCACGAAGCGGAGTCGCTGCACCGGCGCGCCGCCGACCTGCTGGTTGATCCGCGCGATGATCTCGCCGGCGATATGGGTGAGTTCCATGGCGACCGGCCCCGAGCAGGCGATGGTCAGCGTGCCGGCGCTGAACTTCTTCGGCACCGTCACGGCCGCCAGCGCGGGACCGACCAGGCTCGGCCAGTCCGCCATCAGCTGGGCGCCGGCGGGGCTGCGGCGCTTGAAGGCGGGCCGGGTGATCCGCGGCAGCAGCGCTGCCAGGGGGCGCGGACCGCCGAAAAATCGGTCATTCTCCTCCGCCATGGCCTCCGCCTCGCTCCTGCTCGCCTGGTATGACCGGCACCGCCGCACGCTGCCCTGGCGCGGCACGCGTGATCCTTACCGCGTCTGGCTCTCCGAGGTCATGCTGCAACAGACGACGGTCGCGGCGGTCACGCCCCGCTACACCCGGTTCCTCGAACGTTTTCCCGATGTCGCGGCGCTGGCCGCCGCCCCGTGGGAGGCGCTGGCCGAGGAATGGGCGGGGCTGGGCTACTACGCCCGGGCGCGAAACCTGCATGCGGCGGCGCAGGCCGTGGTGGAGCGGGGCAGCTTTCCCGGCGACTCGGCGGGGTTGGCGGCGCTGCCGGGGATCGGCGCCTATACGGCGGCGGCGGTCGCGGCCATTGCCTTCGACGAGCCCGTCATGCCGGTGGACGGCAATGTGGAGCGGGTGACCGCACGCATCTTCGCCGAGCAAATGCCGCTGCACGCCGCCAAGGTCCGGCTCGCGCGCCTGGCTGCCGGGTTCATGGCGCAGCCCGAGGCGCGGGCGCGGCCGGGGGATTTCGCCCAGGCCATGTTCGACCTGGGTGCGACGATCTGCACGCCGCGGCGGCCGGCCTGCGCGCTCTGCCCCTGGTCAGGCGAATGCGCCGCACGCGCGCTGGGCATCGCGGAGACGCTGCCGGCCAAGGCCGCGAAGAAGGTCCGCCCGGTGCGGCATGGGGTGCATTTCCTGCTCCGCGACGCGGAGGGCCGCATGCTGCTCCGCCGCCGCCCGCCAGAGGGCCTGCTCGGCGGCATGCTGGAAGTGCCCGGCACCGCCTGGCGCGAGGCCGGCTGGGCGATCGAGGAGGCCATGCCCTTCGCGCCCATCCGCGCCGGCTGGCAGGTTCTGCCGGGCGAGGCGCGGCACGGCTTCACCCATTTCGAGCTGCGCATGCGGCTGCTGGTGGCGCGCTGCCCGTCCCTGCCGCGGATCGAGGGCTTCGAGGCGCATCCCGGCGAGGGCCTTGCCCTGCCCACGGCCATGCGCCGGCTGCTCGCGCTTGATGCAGCGGCGCTGCCTGTGGCAGGGAAGGTGTGACATGTCCCGACAGGAAACATCCCGATGACCCCTGCGATCGCTTCCCCGCGGCTGGCTCTGCGCTTCTGGGCGCTGGCGCTGCTGGGGTCCTGGGTGATCGCGGCCTCGGCGCAGGTGGCGGTGCCGCTCTGGCCGGTGCCGATGACCCTGCAGACGCTGGCGGTGCTGCTGCTGGGCGCGCTCGGCGGCGCACGGGTCAGTGTCGCGAGCGTCGTGCTGTACTTGGCGCAGGGCGCGCTCGGGGCGCCGTTCTTTGCCAATGGCTTGGGCGGCGCCGCGGTGCTGGCCGGTCCCACGGCGGGCTACCTGCTGGGCTTCCTGCCGGCGGCCTGGATCGCCGGGCAGGCGCGCGGTGGCTGGTGGCGGAGTGGCGCAGTCCTTGTCGCAGCCCACCTGGTCCTGTTCGTCCCCGGCGTCGCCTGGCTCGCGCAGTTCGTGGGTCTGGAGCGTGCCGCCATGGCGGGCTTCGTGCTGTTCATCCCCGGCACGCTGGTCAAGACCGGCCTCGCGCTGGTGGCGCTGCGCGGCATCCGCCGCCAGGGCTGACGCAGAGCGGGCGGTCCGTCGCATGGATGCCGGGCCACTCGCGGCAACAGCGGAGCCGCGCGGGTTGCTGGCGCCGCCGCGCGGGCGGCTCTACGGCGCCACCTACCTGATCCTGGCGCTGATCTTTCTGGGCCTGTTCGTCGAGCACCTGGTCGAGGGCGACGCCGTCCAGCGCGGCGACCGCGATTTCCTGAGCTTCTACGCGGCATCCCGGCTCGCCTGGGACGGACTTGCGGCCAGCGTGTGGAACCGCGCCGCGCACCAGGCCGCCGAGATCGCCTATCTCGGGGCGCAGCGCGGCTACTTCGCCTTCTACTACCCGCCGACCTACCTGCTCACCTGCCTGCCGCTGGGCGCGCTGCCGCTGTTCGGCGCCTATCTCGCCTGGGTTGCGGCGACGGTGGCGCTGCTCGCCGGAGTGCTGCGGCGGGCCGGGCTCGGTTGGATCGGCATCGCGGTGCTGGTGATTTCGCCTGCCGGCATCCTCACCATCACCACGGGGCAGAATGCCTTCCTGACCACTGGGCTGTTCGTGCTCGCCGGCCTGACGCTGGCGGGGCGGCCCGGCGTCGCGGGCGCCTGCTTCGGCCTTCTGACGATGAAGCCGCAGCTGGGCCTGATGGTGGTGCCGGCCCTGATCGCGGCGCGGCGCTGGGGGGTGCTCGCCTGGGCCAGCCTGGCGACGCTGGCCTTCGCCGGTGCCGCCGCGCTGGTGCTGGGCAGCGAGAGCTGGAGCGCCTTCCTCGCGGGCAGGCCCGCGGCGCAGTCGGGGATGGAGGTGGAGCTGCAGATCTTCAAGATGCAGAGCGTCTTCGCCGTGGCCCGCCAGCTCGGCGCCGGGACCACGCTGGCCTATGCCGCGCAGGCCGGCGCGGCGGTTGCGGTGGTGGTGGCGCTGTGGCCGGCGCTGCGCCGACGGCCCGGAGGCATGCCCGAGGTCGCCGCCATGGCCGCGGGTGGCCTGCTGATGACGCCGTTCCTCCAATTCTACGACCTGATGCTGCTGACGCTACCCATGATCGCGCTGGCGCAGTCCGCGTCGGCCGATGGCGTATTGCCCGGCGAACGGGGCGGCGTGCTGCTGCTGCTGCTCGGGCCGGGGCTGTCCTATGCCTCGGGCTGGGCGTTCGGCGTCTCGTTCGGGCCGCTGCTGGCCGTGCTCGCGGTGGCGATGCTGCGCCGGCGCATACTGCGGCCCGAGGCGATCACGCCACCAGCCCCTGGTTGATCTCGGCGCGGAACTCGTCGATCAGGCGCAGCCCGCCGCCCGGCGTCTCCGCGTACCAGAACGCCCAGCCATTGCACGAGGGTGCTTCCATCAGCGCGGCGCCGACCTTGTGGATGGACCCGGCAAAGGCGCCGCAGCGCAGCGTGCCATCGGCGCCCACGGTCGCGGAGTAGCGCCGCGCGCGGTCCTGGAGGCGCGACCCCGCCGGGATCAGCCCGCGTTCCACCAGCACCCCGAACGGCACCCGCGGCTGCTCCCGCTTCGAGGGCAGCGACAGCGCCGCCGCCGATGCGATCGGCGCAATCGCTGCGATGCGCGCCGCGGCGGCCGCAGCATAGCCAGGATCGCGCTCGATCCCGATGAAGTGGCGGCCCAGCCGCTTGGCCACCGCGGCCGTGGTCCCCGAGCCGAGGAACGGGTCGAGGATGATCTCGCCCGGCGCGGTGGAGGCCAGGATCACGCGGTGCAGCAGCGCCTCGGGCTTCTGGGTCGGGTGCAGCTTCACACCGGCGGCGTCGCGCAGGCGTTCGGCGCCGGTGCAGAGCGGGATGAACCAGTCGCTGCGCATCTGCTGGTCGTCGTTGAGCGACTTCATGGCGGCGTAGTTGAAGCGGTACTTGCTCTCCTGGCCGCGCGCGGCCCAGATCAGCGTCTCATGGGCGTTGGTGAAGCGGCGGCCGCGGAAATTCGGCATCGGGTTGGCCTTGCGCCAGATGACGTCGTTGAGGATCCAGAAATCGAGGTCCTGCAACGCGACGCCGAGCCGGAAGATGTTGTGGTAGGCGCCGATCAGCCACAGGGTGCCGTCGCGCCGCAGCACGCGGCGCGCCTCGGTCAGCCAGGCGCGGGAGAAGGCGTCGTAGGCGGCGAAGCTGTCATACTTGTCCCAGTCGTCGTCGACCGCATCGACCAGGCTGTCATCGGGACGCCGAAGATCGCCGCGGAGCTGGAGGTTGTACGGCGGGTCGGCGAAGATGGCGTGCACCGAGGCCGGCGGGAGCGACCGCAACGCCTCGATGCAGTCGCCGACCAGGATCTGGTCGAGCGGCAGGTCCAGCCCAGTGCCCACGTAGAAAAATCCCCTCGCGCCCAAGAATCGCAGGCGCGACTCCGGGGGTCAAGCGGCGCGGACGCTGTGCGCTTCCTCGACGGCGGCGAAGCCACGGCGGTGATGCGGGCAGGGGCCGTGCTGGGCGAGTGCGGCCCGGTGCATGGCGGTGGCGTAGCCGACATGCCGGGAGAAGCCATAGGCGGGCCAGCGGGCGCAGAGCCTGCGCATCGCGCGGTCCCGCGTCACCTTGGCGAGGATCGAGGCGGCTGCGATGGAGAGGCACAGCCCGTCGCCGCCGATGATGCAGCGCGTCTCGCAGGGCAGCGCAGGCGCCCGGTTGCCATCGATCAGCGCGAGCCCCGGCATCACCCGTAGCCGCAGCACCGCGCGCCGCATCGCGAGATGGGTCGCGCCCAGGATGTTGAGCCGGCCGATCTCCACCGCACTCGCGGCCGCGATGGCGAAGCAGACATCGGCGGTGAGCAGCGCCGCATAGGCGATGTCGCGCTGTTCGGCCGTCAGGCGCTTGCTGTCGTCGAGCAGCGCGGCAAGCGCCGGGACCGGCGGCGAGAGGAAGATGACCGCCGCGGCGAGCACCGGCCCGGCGAGTGGGCCTCGCCCGGCCTCGTCGACGCCGGCAACGCGTCCGGCATGGCTGGCCTCGACACTGAAATCAGGGGGCAATGGGTAAGGTCCACAGGATTTGCCACCATCCTAACGATTCTGCGCGATTCGGACATAATCCCCGTCAGCGGCTTCAGAACAGCGCCAGCTGGGCGCCCGGCACCTTGAAGTGCGAGCAGTCGAGCCGGATCTCGCCGCCCTTGGCCCCCCGCCCGGCGCGGTCCAAGCCCAGGCGCTTCATCGCCAGCGCGAAGCGGCGGGCCATCAGCTCGGCATAGGCCCCGGTCCCGGTCTGGCGGACGCCGAAGCGGCTGTCGTAGAGCGCGCCGGCGCGCATGTCGCGCACCAGCGCGAGGATCTTCCGCGCCCGGTCGGGCATATGGTGGTTCAGCCAGCTTTCGAACATCGGCGCGATCTCGAGCGGCAGGCGCAGTGCGACGTAGCCCGCGTGGATGGCGCCGTGCTGCTGCGAGGCCTCCAGGATGCGCTCCATCTCGGCATCGTTCAGCCCCGGGATCATCGGCGCCGCGAGCACGCCGGCCGGGATGCCGGCATCGGTCAGCGCGCGCAGTGCCGCGAGGCGCCGCGCGGGCGAAGCGGCGCGCGGTTCCATGATGCGCGCGAGCCTGGGGTCGAGGGTGGTGACCGACAGGCAGACCTGCACCAGGTTCAGCCGCGCCATGCGGCCGAGGATGTCCACGTCACGCAGCACGCCCGCCGACTTGGTCACGATGGTAACCGGATGGCTGAACCGCTCCAGCACCTCCAGCACCCGCCGGGTCAGCGCGACGGTGCGCTCCACCGGCTGGTAGGGGTCGGTGTTGGCGCCGAGGGCCACCGGGCGCGGCACGTAGCCGGGCCGGGAGAGCTCCTTTTCCAGCAATGCCGGCATGTCGGGCTTGTAGAAAAGCCGCGTCTCGAAATCGAGGCCGGGCGAGAGGCCCAGATAGGCGTGCGACGGCCGCGCGAAGCAATAGACGCAGCCGTGCTCGCAACCCTTGTAGGGGTTGAGCGAGCGGTCGAAGCCGATATCGGGGCTGTCGTTCCAGGCCATGGCCGAGCGCGAGCGCTCCGGCGTCAGCGTGGTGGGCAGCGGCGGCAATTCGGCGAAGGTCTCCGCCAAGGTGGACCAGCCATCGTCGAAGGCGTGGCGGGTCGTGGTCTCGAAGCGGTTCTGCGGGTTCGCGGTCGCGCCGCGCCCGTCCCGCGCGGTCGGCGGCAGCGGTGCCGTCGGGTCCGGATGGCCGGCGAATTTCCGCTCGGCAGGCCGCGGGTTGCGTGCGAAGTTGCCGCCGTCGGGCATGGTGAGTTCCCCGTTCGTTCACGCTCAACCTAGCCAAATTGGCGCCGTTCGGTCAAGAACATTCATGGAACACGAGGCCGTGCAGGCCGCTGCGGCAAGCCCCGACCTGTCTTGCCTGAGCGTCGTCATCCCCACCCTCGAAGCGGCCCGGGTGCTTGGCGCAACGCTCGATATTCTGGCCGGGCGGGTGGGCGAGATCGTCATCGCCGATGCGGGCAGCGCCGACGCGACGCAAGCGATCGCCCTGGCCCATGGTGCGCGCATCATCCTCGCGCCGCGCGGGCGTGGCGGGCAGATCGCTGCCGGCATCGCGGCTGCGCGCGGCGCGTGGCTCCTGATCCTGCATGCCGACACGCAGCTGCAGCCGGGCTGGATTCAGGCCGTCGCGGATGCCATGCGAGACCCTGGCCGCGCCGCCTATTTCCGCTTCACGCTCGACGATGCCTCACGGCCCGCGCGCCGCCTGCAATGGGCGGTCGCGCTGCGTTGCCGCTGGTTCGGGCTGCCTTATGGGGATCAGGGGCTGCTCATCGCATGCACACTGCTCGATCAGGTGGGCGGGGTGCGCCCGATGCCGCTGATGGAGGATGTCGACCTGATCCTGCGTATCGGCAAGCGCCGCCTGACGGCGCTTCCCGTAGCGGCGGTGACCTCGGCCGAGCGTTTCCGGCGGGGCGGGTGGTTGCGCACCTCGGCGCGCAACGTGATGTGCCTGGGGCTGTGGTTCGCGGGCGCATCGCCGGAGCGGATCCGGCGCATCTATGCGTGGTGGTGAAGCGGCCTCAATTCCCCTTCAGATGTTCCTGCAGCCGAGGCATCAACTCCACCAAGTTGCAGGGCCTGAAGCGGCTGTCGAGCTGGTGAACAAGGATGTCGTCCCAGGCATCCCTGCAGGCGCCGGGGCTGCCAGGCAGCGCGAAGAGGTAGGTGCCGCCCGAGACACCGCCGATCGCGCGCGACTGGATGGTCGAGGTGCCGATCTTGGCGTAGCTGAGCATGCGGAACAGCTCGCCGAAGCCGGTGATCTCCTTTTCCAGCACGCGGGCGAAGGCCTCGGGCGTCACGTCGCGCCCGGTGATGCCGGTGCCGCCGGTGGTGATGACGCAGTCGATCGCCGGTTCGGCGATCCAGGCGCGCAGCACCTCCTCGATCAGGCTCGCATCGTCGGCGACGATGCCGCGGTCGGCGACGCGATGCCCGGCCGCCTCGATGCGCGCGACGAGCGTGTCGCCGGAGCGGTCGGAGGCGAGGTCGCGTGTGTCGCTCACCGTCAGCACGGCGATGGCGACGGGCAGGAAGCGGCGAGTTTCGTCGAGCGGCATGGCGGACCTCCGAAGCGCAGGGTTCACTTGGTGCGGCCCCGCGGCGGGTGCCATGGTCGCCGGGAATACGCGCCTGGGAAAGTTCCGTCGATGCTGCGCATCCGCCATGTCACGGAGGAGGATTTCTGGGCCTGGCGCCCCTTATGGGACGGCTATAACGCCTTCTACGGCCGTTGGGGCGGCGCCGCGCTGGAGGAGAGCGTCACCCAGACGACCTGGTCGCGCCTGCTCGACCCGGCCGAGCCGATGCAGGCCATCGTGGCCGAGGAGCATGGTGTGCTGCTCGGCCTTGCGCACCTGATCTTCCATCGCAACACGACGCTGATCGGCCCGGTCTGCACCCTGCAGGACCTGTTCACCGCCGAGGCCGCGCGCGGGCGGGGCATCGGGCGTGCGCTGATCGAGGCCGCATACACCCAGGCTCGGGAGGCCGGCGCGGCGCGCGTCCAGTGGTGGACCCATGAGGACAACTACGCCGCGCGCCAGCTCTATGACCGCATGGCGCAGACGGCCGGCTTCATCCTGTATCGCGCCTACCTGTAGGCGCTCAGCGCCGCGCTTCGTTGCGGCGGAGCATGGCCAGGATGTCCTGGGTGGAGGCGAAGCGCGGGAAGGTGCCGGCGGCCAGCGCATCGAGGCTCGGCGTGGGGAAGCTGAGCCGCGCCGCATAGGCCCAGGAGAAGACCAGCACGCGCTGCACGTAGTCGCGCGTCTCGTCGAACGGGATGCTCTCGATGTAGAGGAATGGGTCGTCGCGATGCCCGGTCGGCGGCTGCCAGCGCATGACGTTCCCGGGGCCCGCATTGTAGGCGGCGAGGATGCGGATCAGGTCGCCCTCCATGCCCGCCTGGCGCGTGAGGATGAGCAGGTAGCGCTGGCCGAGCTCGAGCGAGAGGCCCGGCTCATGCAACCGGTCGATCGCATCGCCGGCCAGCGTCGGGTCGTTGGCGACGAAGGTCGCGGTGTCCGGCATCAACTGCATCAGGCCGCGCGCGCCGGCGGTGGAGACGGCGTCGGGCTGGAAGTTCGATTCCTGCCGGGTGATCGCATAGAGCAGCGCCGGGTCGACGCGGAAGCCGCCCTCGGGGGCTAGGCGCGGCATCGGCACGCGGGCGGCGAGGCTGCCGGCCCGCGCCTCCGCACCCGGCAGCCGGGCGGCGAGCTGGGCGGTCAGGTGCGTCATGCCGGCATGGCCGGCGACGGCGTGCAGCGCGCGGAGGAAGTTCGGGTTCTGCTCGGCCCGCGGCCACAGCCGGCGCAGCTCCGCCTCCGCCCGTTCGCGCTGGCCGACCTGGAGCAGGGCGAGCGCGCGCCACCCGCCGGCGACGGCCGCGATCAGGCTGGCATCCTCGCGCGCGGCGGTGCCGCGGCCATCGTTGAAGCCGGCGTCGAGACCCAGCGCACGGCGCGCCACCTGGCCGTAGAAGCTGCCCGGCACATTGGCGGCCTGCAGCATCCACGGCACGTACTGGTCGGGGCGGCGGGTGCGCACTGCGGCGCGCGCCGTCCAGTAGGCGGCCGCGCCCTTCTGCGCGGGCGAGGCTTCCTCGGCGCGGGCGGCGGCTTCGAAATAGGGCAGGGCGGCGTCGATGCGGCCGAGCGCCCAGGCGGCGAGGCCGGCGGCGTAGGCGGCGCGCCCGGTCGGCT
>NZ_JAAEDH010000041.1 GCF_018128965.1 Plastoroseomonas arctica | reverse complement strand
CGGCGTGGCGGGCGCGGAGCTGGGCGAGATCGGCATCGAGCGCCAGCGCCGCCTGGTGTGCCGCGTCGCGCGCCAGGCCGAGACGCGCGGTCTCCGCCCCCGCCAGCGCGGCCGCCTCCAGCGCGACCTCGCGCGCGATGCGGAGCGAGGCCGCTTCTTCGCGCAAATGCCGGGTCAGGGAACGCAGCACCAGCGTGCCGCGGAGCGCTTCCTCGGGCGGTGCGGGCAGCGCGAGCAGGGTCTCGGCCGGATACAGCGCGAGCCGACGCAGCACCGGCAACATGGCCGTGAAAGCGGTGGCGCGGACGCGGGCCTCGGCCTCCGCAGCTTCCGCGGCGAGGGCGGCATGGCGCTCCCGATCGAGCGCGGCGTCGTGTCGGGCGTCGACCTCCTGCACGCGTTGCGCCGTGGCGATGCGGAGCGTGGCAAGCCGCGCCTCCTCCTGTGCCAGCCGGCGTGCCTCGCCCTCGCCACCGCGGGCCGCCTCGACCGGGCGCGGCGCGCGGGACGGCCCTTGCGCCAGCGCGGGGCTGGCGAGGGCGATCAGAAGCAGGGCGCGAATCGGATGGCCGCAGAGCATCCGCTGAGCCTAGAGCGGGACGCGTCGAGGCGGAATCGCCCAAACGCCGTTCGCGCATCGCTGTGATTGCACAGGGCGGCGAGCGTCGTCCCCCCGGAGCGGGCGTTCAGGCCGCGACGGGCAGCCGCGTCGCCTGGCTCGCCGCCAGGTGCCATTGGCCGTCCAGGCGGACATAGACTTGCATCCAGCGGAAATCGTAGCTGCGGCCTTCGGTGGTGTTCAGGATCGGGCTGACCGCGGAGAGGATCACCGTGTCGCGCGAGAGCACCCGCACCGACATGTCGGAGGTGGGTGCGGTCTCGACCACCGGGTCGCCGGCGAGCAACTGCCCGACCCGCGCGTCGCGTCCGTCGACCCGGCCCGAACCATGCGTGTGGGTATAGCTCGGCGTGAACATGTCCCGCAGTCGCGCCGCGTTGCGCGCGGCGATGACGGTCGCGAAGCTGGCGCGGAAGGCCAGCACCTCCTCCCCGATCGGTCCGGCCTCGGCGAGGGTCATGACCTCGTGCGCGCGGGCGGTGCCGGCGAGCGCGAGACCCATGATGGCGGACAGGAAGATGCGGCGCTGCATGGCGGACCCCTCATGATGGCAGCCCATCCCATCGGGCGGCAGGCGGCCTGTCAAGCGCGGTTCAGTCGACCGTCGAGCCCGAGGTGCGCACCACCTCGGCCCATTTGGCGACCTCGGCGCGGAGATAGGCGGCAAAGGCGGCGCGCGTCATCGGCGCGGCCGCGAAGCCCATGGAATCCAGCCGCTCGCGCAGGGCAGGGGTCGCGAGGGCGGCGTCGATTGCGGCGTTGAGCCGCTCGGCGACCGGCGCGGGCGTGTCCTTCGGTGCGAACAGGGCGAACCAGGTCAGCGCCTCGAAGCCCGTGAACCCCTGCTCGGCGACGGTGGGCACCTCGGGCAGCGCGGGATCGCGCGCCGCGCTCGTCACGGCGAGCGCGCGGATGCGCCCGTCGCGGATCATCGGCAGCGCCGGGGGCAGGGATGTGCTGGCTACCGGCGCCTGCCCCGCGACCACCGCGGTGACCGCCTGGGCCGGGCCGAACGGCACGTGCTGCGCATCGACATGGGCGAGGCTGCGCAACAGCAGCTCCATGCCCAGATGGGTCGTCGTGCCGGTGCCGGAGGAGGCGTAGTTGAACGGCGCGCGCCGCCCCGCATCGAGCAGCGCGGCCAGGCTCTGCACCGGCATCAGCGCCGGGTTCACGGTGATGACGTTGGGCGTGTTCGCCAGCATCGCCACGGGGGCGAGGTCGTCCACCGCGTCGTAGCCGGCGCTGCGGTACAGGCTCGGGTTCACGGCGTAGGCGACCGAATGCGCCAGCAGCGTGTAGCCGTCGGGGGTAGCGCGGCGCACCGCGACGGTCGCGATGTTGCCACCGGCACCCGGGCGGTTCTCGACGATCACGGGCTGGCCGAGCGCCGGCGTCAGCGCCTGCGCCAAGGCGCGCACGAGCACGTCGGTGCTGGCCCCCGGCGGGAAGGCGACGAGGATGCGGATGGGGCGGTCCGGCCATTGCGCGGCAGCCGGCAGTGTCGCGCACAACCCAAGCGCGGCGGCGAGGAACAGCCGGCGCCAGGGGATCGTCATATCGGTGCGCATGGGCGTGCCGCCTTCTCCTTGGACGCGGCGACGGTTGCCGAAGTGCAGCGAACGGTCAATCGCGCGATGGTGATCCGCGCCACATTCAGGACACCGCGTTGCCGGTCCGGCGCCACAGCGACGGCGCATCCCTGCGGTACAGACCGATGAGGTGAATGACATGCGTTCGACCCTGATGACCATTGGCGCGACCGCCCTGCTCGCCGCCGGCATGACCACAGGCTTTGCCGCGCAGTCGCGGGCGCAATCTGGCGCCTTCGCGCTGCAGATCCAGTTCTACGAGGCGCCGCGAATCCTCGGCGAGCCGCAGCGCTACGACGACCCGAAGCCGCGCGAGGTGGAGCCCCGCGATTGGGAGCGTCGCCGCGGGGACCGCGAGGCGCGCGACCAGGCCCGCATCGAGGAAGCCGCGCGCCGCGAGGCGCAGCGCATCGAGGAGGAGCGCGAGGAGCGTCGCGCCTGGCGCCGCGCGCAGCGGAACGATGGACGCGGCGGCGATGAGCGCTTCGAGGAACTGCGCGAGCGCTATCGTCGCGAGTGATCGGCCTACGCTTCCGCCAGCAACGTCGCTGGCGGAAGCGCCCGTCCGCTGAAGGCGGCGCCGTCGATCTCGGCGGTGCCGAAGCCGCGGTTCAAGTCGAAGCCGGTCAGGCGCCAGTCATGAACGGGCAGCGGCAGCGGGCGCAGCAGCCTCTCGTGAAACCGCGTCGGCCAGCGCACGCCTTCGCGCGTGACGTGCCCGGCCACATCGACTTCCGCCACGGCCCCGCGCGTCGAACGCAGCCCATCGAGGCTGAAGCGCACGCGGCGCATCAGCCCTTCCTCGCGGTCGATGAACAGCGCGAGGCGATCGCTGGACGAAAGCCCCAGGCCCGGTGAGGCCTCGATGCGCAACACGTCGCAGGTCCAGCCCTGACCGTGGACCGCGATGACCTCGCTGCCGGACACCTCGCCGGCGAGGGTGCGTGCCACGGGCCAGCCGCCGGCGAGCAGGATCGGGCCGAGCAGAAACAGCAGGTAGCCATCGGCGACGAGCGCGGCGGCGGCGCGCTGGTCCTCATCCTGCGACGACGCATCGTTGAAGCTGACCTCGACGCTTCCCTTGGGACCGGGGCCAGCGCGACGCACCACCCGCTTGCGCCCCGATGGCCCGGTATGCGCCTGCGCGACGAGGCCGGTGCGGGGCAGCAGCCGCTCCTCCGATCCGGCGCGGAAGCCGGCATCCACCAGCACCGGCTGCAGCCGCCCGACGATCGGCGCCCACTCCCCCTCGTAGCGCAGGCTGACATCGTTGATCGCACGGAAGGCGGGCAGCCCGTGTGCCGCGGCACTGCGGTCCAGCAGCACACGCGCCTCCGGCGTTATGCCGCGCCCGGTCAGCGCGGGCAGTGGCGCGGTGCAGCCGGCGAGCGCGGGCAAGGCCAGGGCGGCAAGGAGGGATCGGCGGCGGAGATGAGCGTGTTTCGGCATGGGGCGGTCCTCAGGCGGAACCACCATCAAGCCCGGTTCGGGCCGCGCGCCAACCCCCACGCGCGGCCTCGTGTCGCACCGGGCGCGGCGTTGTCGCCGCGCCCGACCCGCGGGCTACTGCGCGGTCCAGCCACCATCGACCGGCAGGCTGATGCCGGTGACCGTCTTGGCGCCCTCGGAGCAGAGATAGGCCACCGCCGCGCCGATGCTCTCGGGCGAGGAGAAGGCATGCATCGGCTGCTTCTCGGCGACCAGCGCCTCGGTCTCCTGCGAGACTGAGGTGCGGTTCTCCTTCGCGCGCGCCTCGATCTGCTGCTGCACCAGCGGGGTGAGCACCCAGCCCGGGCAGACCGCGTTCGCGGTGACGCCGGCATTGGCACATTCGAGTGCTGCGACCTTGGTCAGCCCGAGCAGCCCGTGCTTCGCCGCGACGTAGGCGGCCTTGTGTTCGGAGGCGACGAGGCCGTGCGCGGAGGCGATGTTGACAATGCGGCCCCAGCCGCGTGCCTTCATCCCCGGCAGTGCGGCGCGCATGGTGTAGAAGGCGCCCGAGAGGTTGATCGCGATCACCTGGTTCCACTTCTCGATCGGGAAATCCTCGATCTCGGCGGTGAACTGGATGCCGGCATTGTTCACCAGGATATCGACCGCGCCGAGCGTGCCCGTCGCCATCTCGATCATCGCGACGCAGGCGGCGGCGTCGGAGATGTCGGCGGCCTGGAAGATCACGCGCACGCCGAATTCCTCGGAGAGGCCTGCACGGAGGGTTTCGATCGCGGCGCTGTCGCCGAAGCCGTTCAGCACGATGTCCGCGCCCTCGCCGGCCAGGACCCGCGCGATGCCGAGGCCGATGCCGGATGTCGATCCGGTCACCAAGGCAACCTTGCCCTTGAGATGCATAGCCATTCCTTCCTTGATCAGGCGCGCAGCCTAGACGCGCCGCCGCCTTGGCTGATGACAAACGAATGAAGCTTCCCGGAAACGCGAGCTTTGCGGCACGGCGCGCGTGACAGGCCCGCCCCGACGCGCTTTGTTCCGCACATCTTGAACGATCCCGTCCCCACCTCCTTCGCCGACATCGAGGCCAGGTTACTCGCCCGCCGCGCCGGGCCGCCCGATGCCGCCGCCGCCGCCGAGGCGGCGATGCGCTGCGCGTTGGGTGCGGCCGCCTCCAGCCCAACCTTGGCGCCGATGCTGCGCGCGGCCATCGCGGTGGGCGAAGCGGTGGAGCGCCACGGCGCGGCGTTTCCGCCCGGCGCCGAGCCCGCCTATCACGACCGCCACCACCAGGCCGAAGCGGCCCTCGGCATGGGCTGGCTGACCGCCGCCGCGCGCGAGGCCGGGCTGATCACGGTCGACCAGGCCGGGCTCGGCACGTTGGCGATGATCGGGCACGACCTGCTCCACGATGGCTCGGAAGCCGGGCCGCCCGGCCGGCTCGAGCGGCAATCCGCCGATGAAGTCGCGCAACTCGCGACCGCGCAGGGGCTGGCGGCCGCCGACGTCGCCGAGCTGCACCGTCTGATCCTCGGCACCGAATTCGCCCGTACGCCGGAACCCGGCACGCTGCTGGCGCTCGCGCGGGAGGCGGACCTGCTCGGCAGCCTGTGCCCGACGCTGGGCTGGCGGCTGAGCCAGGCGCTGGCCGCCGAGCGCCGCGCCGACGGTGACGTCCAGGCGGATCGCGTCGCGAGTTTTTCCGGACGACTTGGCTTTCTCGGCGTGGTGCCGCCGCCCACGCCGGTCGGCCGCATGCTCGGCCTGGCGGAGTCGCGCGCCGCGCAGATCGAGGCCTTCACCCGCGCCGCCGCCGATGCCGGCCTGCCCGCCGCCACGCCCGCCGCTGCCGCCGCCGCGCTGGACACGCTGCCGCGCGACGCCGCGCGCGCCTTGTATGTTTCCGCCCTGGCCGTGCTCACCGCCGGCCGCCCGGCGCCATGAGGCTGCCGCGGCTGCAACTGAGCTTCACGGTCACCTTGCTGACCGCCTTCGCGCTCGTCTTCGCACTCGGCGTCGGCGCCGTCGTCGCCGCCTTCCGCGGCGTCGGACAGGAGGTCGCGGAGGCGAGTGCCGAGCGCGAACTCGGCCAGGCGGCGCGGCTGGTCGCGGCGCGCAGCCGCGCCCTGTTCCGCCCGGTGCTGGTCGCCGCCGAGACCATCGCCGAATTCCGCCCGCTCACCGACGCGGTCGAGCCGGGGCAGGGCGATGTCGCGGCGCTGCTCGACCTGCTCGAAGGCGAGGCCGCCATCCAGGCGATCTCCGTCGGCCGCCCCGATGGCGCGCTGCGCCAGGTGCTGCGCGCCGGCGGCCTCGCGCGCGGTGCCGGCCCGACCGGCGCGCGGCCCCAGGGCGCGCGCTTCATCCTGCGCGACAGCGCCGCCGCCGATGCCTTCGGCCGGCACGAGGAATGGACCTATCTGGGCGCCGACCGCCGCGTGCTCGGCCAACAGGCGATGATGGGCGAGGGCGCCGATCCACGCGACGCGCCCTGGTACCGGCAGGCGCGCATCCCCGGCGCCGTGCAGGTCTCCCCGCTCGGCGATCTCGCGCTGTTCGGGCGGCCGGGGCTGAGCGTCAGCAATGCCTTGCGCGGCGGCGGCGTGCTCGCGCTCGATATCACGCTCGACGGGTTGAGCGCATTCCTCGCCACCCAGCGCGCCAGCCCGCGCGCGACGCTGTTCCTGATGGATGCCGACGGCATGCTGCTGGCGCACCAGGATCCGCAGATGGCGTTGCAGCGGCTGGGCGACGGGCGCACCACCTGGCTCTCGCTGCAGGCCGCGACCGACCCGCTGCTGCGGCTGTTCTGGGACGGCTATGCATCCGGCCAGCTACGCCCGGGCCTGGGTTCGCGCATCATTCTCGACAGCATGCCGATGCTGGTCGAGATCGAGCCGGTGGCCGATGTCGCGGGCCCGCCGCTGCTCGCTGTCGTGATTGCACCGCTCGAAGATTTCACCTCCGCCGTGCTCGAGGGCGTGCGTCGCGGCACGCTGTTGGGCGTGGGTGCCATGGGGTTGGGCCTGTGCGGCATCGGCGTGCTCGCCTGGCGGGTGGCGCGCCCGCTCGGCCGGTTGACGCGCGAGGCGGAGGCGATCCGCCGCTTCGAGCTCGACAGCCCGATCCGGCTCGACAGCCATATCGCGGAGGTGCAGCGCCTGGGCGCGGCGATGGGCGCGATGAAGGCGGCCCTGGGCAATTTCAGCGCCTATGTGCCGCGCGACCTCGTGCGCCAGCTGGTCGGCACCGGAGAGATGGCGAAGCTCGGCGGCGACCGCCGGCCGCTGACCGTGATGTTCACCGATGTGGAGAACTTCACCGACCTCGCCGAGAAGCTGGAGCCGGAGGAGGTGATGCTGATCACCTCGGCCTATTTCGACGCCATGACCAAGCGCCTGCTGCTCGACGGCGCGACGATCGATAAATACATCGGCGACTGCGTGATGGCGCTGTGGAACGCGCCCCGGCGCGACGCGGAGCACGCCGCGCGCGCCTGCCTCGGCGCGCTGCACGCGCAGCGCGTCAGCCAGCGGCTGGAGGGCGAGTTCGCAGCGCGCGGCTGGCCGCGGCTGCGCACCCGCTTCGGCGTGCACACCGGCGAGGCGGTGGTGGGCAACGTCGGCTCCTCGGACCGGCTGAGCTACACCGCCATCGGCTCCATGGTGAACCTCGCCTCGCGGCTTGAGGGTCTGAACAAATACTACGGCACCGGCATCCTGATCTCGGACGCGGCGCGGCGCGCGGCGGGCGATGGCTTCCTCTGCCGCTCAGTGGACCTGGTGCTGACCAAGGGCTCGCACATCCCGATGGAAGTGTTCGAACTGCTCGGCACCACCGATCCCGCCGACGGGGATGATGTCGGCGTCGCTGCGACGCTCGGCACCGGCCTCGACGCCTGGTCAGGTTTCATCGCGGATTACCGCGCCGGGCACTTCGCCGCCGCACGCGAGCGGCTCGCACGCTGGCCCGACTGCGCCGGTTCTCAGCGGCTGCGCGCCCGCTACGCCCAGCGCCTTGAATCCCTGGGCGAGGCGGCCGAGCCCGGCTGGTCGCCGGTCATCTCCTTCGACAACAAGTGAGGCCTCCCACCATGCCCGACCCGACCGAGAAGCCGCCGAAGAAACGCATCAAGCTCGCGCTCCAGGGCGGCGGCTCGCATGGTGCCTTCACCTGGGGCGTGCTGGACCGGCTGCTCGCCGATGACCGCATCGAGGTCGAGGCGCTGGTCGGCACGTCCGCCGGGGCGATGAACGCCACCGTCGTGGCAGATGGCCTGTCCCGCGGCGGACCCGCACTCGCGCGCGAGATGCTCGACCAGTTCTGGAACGGGGCGGCAAAGCTCGCCGCGCGCTCGCCGATCCAGCCGACGCCGATGGACCGCGCCGCCGGGAATGGCAGCATGGACTACCAGCCGCTGTTCCACATGGCCGACATGCTCTCGCGCATGTTCTCGCCCTATGAGCTGAACCCGCGCAACCAGAACCCACTGCGCGACCTGATCGACGAGGTGGTGGATTTCGAACGCCTGCGCGCCGCGGTGATGCCGCGCCTGTTCGTCTGCGCGACCAACGTGCTGAACGGACGCCTGAAGGTGTTCGAGCATGCCGAGATGACGCCCGACGCGGTCATGGCTTCGGCCTGCCTGCCGATGCTGTTCCAGGCGGTCGAGATCAACGGTGCGCATTACTGGGATGGCGGCTATTGCGGCAACCCGCCGATCTTCCCGCTGATCTACATGAGCGGGGCGCCGGACATCGTCATCGTCCAGCTCAACCCGATCAACATCCCCGAGGTGCCGCACGGGTCGCGCGCGATCCTGGACCGGGTGAACACGCTGTCCTTCAACTCGTCGCTGATGCGCGAGATGCGGATGATCAAGTTCATGACCGACCTGATCGACAAGGGCGAGCTGGATGCAAGCAAGCACACCCGGGTGAACATCCACTGCATCGATGCCGAGGAGGAGCTCGCCGGGCTCAGCGCCTCGTCGAAGATGAACGCCGACGCGGCCTTCCTGAAGCGGCTGCGGATATTGGGCGAGGCGCGGGCGGAGACCTTCCTGGCCGAGCATTTCGACGCCATCGGACACCGCTCGACGACAGATCTCGTGGCCCGTTTCTTCTGATCGGAATGGTGCTGGTTGCATTGATGTCCGCGACTGCAACCAAATAATATAGATTATACAAACACTTACGTGATTTTGCAGTGCAGCATCGCGTCGGATAGTCTGCTCCTGGCGATGAATTGAAGCTCTGGAGTGATGATGACCTTGGAACACGCAAGGAGCGACACAAGCCGCGTTCGGCGGGGCGGCACCGGCCCTGCCCCCGGGCAGCGCATGGACGGGTCGCCTTGAGCGATGCGCTCTGGCTCCCCTGCGGCGGACCAAGGTTCGGCTCTTAGCCTGTTCCTGTTGCTGGCCGCCGCAGGCCTGCTGGTCGGCGGCAACCTGCTCGTCGAGGGCCACGCCCCGATGAAGGACGACGTCGCCTGGCTCATCCACGTCGCGCAATCCTGGCTCGATGGCGGCCAGCCCTATGTGACCGAGATCGAGATCAACCCACCGCCGATCATCTGGTTTTCCGCCCTCGCGGTGTCGGTTGCGCAGCTGCTCGGCAGCTCGGTGATGATCGTCTATCCGGTGATGACATCCCTGCTGATCGCCCTGATCGCGTGGTGGGTCGCATCGCTGATCACGCGCCTTGGCATTATCGGCTCCGCCGGTGCCGTGTTCATACTGGCGATCGTTGTGCTGCTGTTCGTCCCGACCGGTGAGTTCGGCCAGCGCGAGCACCTGATCGCCTGCTTGGCACTACCGTGGCTCGCCTGGCGCGCGGGGGCGAAGGATGGGCGGGCGGCCAGCCGACCCGAGGGCTTCGCGGCGGGCCTGCTCGTCGGCATCTGCTGCGCCATGAAGCCGACCTTCCTGGTGCCATTCCTCCTCGTCGAGCTGGTGATGTGGCGCCGCCGCCGCGCCATCGCGTGGGCGGGCGTGGCGGGCGCGATCTGCGCGGGTGCGGCCATGCTGCTGCTGTCGCTGTTCCTGCATCCGGCCTACCTGGCGCAGGTCGTGCCGCTCGCCATCGCATTGTACCACGCGCCGTTCGACTTGGCGGTCATGGTGCCGCGCGGCGCGCTGCTGCTGGGTGGGGTGCTCGCCTGCACCTGGGCGCTGTGGTGGCTGCGCCGGGCCGAGCTGCGCGACGGCGACCTCACCGTTCTGCTGCTGGTGTTCGCCACCGGCGCGATGGTCATCTACCTGTCGACGGGGCGCGGCTGGTTCTATCAGCGCATCCCCGCGACCGTCGCGACGGTGCTCGCGCTCTGCTCGCTGGTCGCGCTGTCGCCGAAGCGATTCGGGGTGCGCGGCGCGGCGGCGGCGATGCTGGTGGCGCTCGCCTTCCAGGCGGGTGCGCGATACCTGCCGAAGGTGAGCGTCGCGAGCGGTTATGCTCCAGCACTTTCCTACCAGATCGCCGAGGTGGTGCGGGCGCAGGGCGCGACGCGGCTGATGGCGTTCAGCAGCACGCTGGGGATGGGTTTCCCGATCGTGGATCTGACTCACACCCGCTGGTCGTCGCGCTTCCCATCCATGTGGGCGGTGCGCAGCGAATTGGCGGCGGAGCAGGCCGAAGGCGGTGCTGCCGCGTCGAGCGTCGCACGCCGCTGGGTGGTGGAAGATTTCCTGACCGCCTGTCCCGAGATCGTGGTGGTCGATCACGCCGACGGCGTGAACTACCCCGAAGCGCTGTCCGATTTCGATCCCGCCTTTGCGCGCGCCTGGTCCGGCTACCGGCGAATTGCGGGCCCGGCGGGCGTGGAGATGTTCCATCGGCCGCCCGATGCACCGCCGTGTTCACGCGCGGGCCACTTCGTCTCCGGGCTGGAACGGCGCAGCTAGCGGGCCGATCGAATGCCGGGTGAGGGGATCGAACCCCCGACCTTCGGTTTACAAAACCGCTGCACTACCGCTGTGCTAACCCGGCGCCGGCCCGATGTAGCGCAGCGCGCGCCGCGGCGACAAGCGCGCTCAGGCATTCCCGAAGGCGGGTCGATCATGGCCGAAGCCATCCTCGTTGGTGGCGCGCACGACCGCCGCGAAGAGGCGCAGCGCATCCGGACCGCCGCGATCGAGGAGCAGCCCGTCCTCCATCTCGGCGGCGAGAAGTTCGGCGTGCTGCGCGAGTGTCGCCGCCGCGCGTTTCAGTGCCTCCCGCGAGAGGGTCAGCTGCACATCATCCGGCAGCACGGTCCATTCGGCCTGGCGCATGATGGGCCTTCACGTCAACTCCGGCCCTATTGGCACTTGCCTCGCCCTTACCGGCGACCAAGGCATCCTATCGGCGCGATGGTTCGCGAATGCTTAAGGCCTCGCATCACGTGAAGCGGAGCGTGACGGAGCCGAGCCCGGTGAAGACCACCTCGACCAGCCCGGGCCCATCGAGCCAGATCGGCGGCGTCACCGAACCCAGGAAGACCACCTGACCGGCGCGCAGCCCCCCGAAGGCCGCGGCGCATCCGCTCGCCGCCAGCCAGGCGAGCGCGTTCATCGGGTGGCCGAGCAGGTCGGCGCCCACGCCCTCGCCCTTGGACACGCCATCCACCGTGATGCGCCCGGCGACCGCGCCGAGGTCGATCCCCGGCCAGCCCGCCGCCGGCGCGCCGCAGACGCCGCCGGCATGGAACACCTGGTCCGCGATCAGCGTCGGAACGCCGAGCATGCCGAGGTCGCCATAGCGCTTCTCCACGATCTCGATGGCGGCGAAGACTTCGGCCACGCATTCGGCTGCCTCGTCGGCCGTGCAGGGGCCGGCCGGCAGGTCGCGGCCGAGGCGCACGCCCACTTCGCACTCCACACCTGGCGCGAGGAAGTCGGCGAAACGCAGTGTCGCGCCGGGCGCGTGCAGGCCCTCGGCCGCGACGAAGCCCGCGACAGGGGCGGAGAGGCCCAGATAGGCCTGCATGCCCTTGGCCGTCGCGCCGATCTTGAAGCCCGCAGGCGGCACTGCGCCCGTGGCTTCGGCCACGCTGCGCTGAACCGCGTAGCCGGCGGTCTCATCCGGCGGTGCCGCCGCGCCGAGCGGCGCGAGGATGGTCCTGCCGCGCCTGGTGGCGAGGATGGCGTCACGCGCTTCGGTCATGGATCATCCCTCCCCTCGGGCGAATTCATACAAGGCGATGGCGGCGGCGTTGGAGACGTTGAGGCTCTCCATTCGCGCATCCATCGGCAGGCGCGCGAGCTCGTCGCAGCTTTCGCGCTGAAGGCGGCGGAGGCCGCTCTCCTCGGCCCCCATCACCAGCGCCACGCGGCGGTCTCCGATGGATTTGCGCACCTCGGCAAGCGTGGCCGGCGCGCTCGCATCCATCCCCACCACCCAGAACCCGGCCTTCTGCAAGGCCATGATCACGCGGGAGAGGTTGACCTCGCGCAGCATCGGCACCTTCTCCAGCGCGCCGGAGGCAGCCCGCGCCAGCGCACCCGTCTCGGGCGGCGCGTTGCGGTCCTGGACCACCACGGCCGCCGCGCCGAACGCTGCCGCCGAGCGCAGGATGGCACCGACGTTGCGGGGGTCGGTCACCTGGTCGAGCAGCAGCACCGGGCCCTGGCTCATCACGATCAGCCGCTCCAGCGGCGGCGGATTCAGCGGCTCGGTGAGGAGCGCGGCGCCCTGGTGCAGCGAATCCTCGGGCAGGAAGGTGTGGAAGCGCGCCTTCTCCACGCGCTCCGCCGTCAGGCTGCCCCAGGGCTTGGGCAGCACCTGCATCATCGCCTCTTCGGCGTCGGCGGTCAGCAGCAGGCGGCGGTTGCGCCGGGCGGGGTTGGCCAGAGCCGCGGCGACGGCGTGCATGCCATAGATCCACAGCGTACCGGGTCCGGCGGGCTTTTCGCGGATCTGGTCGGGCGCGGGCTCGCGGGGCGTGAAGGCCGGCTCGGCGCGCGGGGCGGCGGAGCGGTGGCCACCACCATCGGGCATGAAGCGCGGCTTGGGTGCCGGGCGGGCGCGTTCGAGGCGCTCGGGCGGAGGGGCGGCGCGGCCGCGGCCGCAGCGATAGGGT
>NZ_JAAEDH010000040.1 GCF_018128965.1 Plastoroseomonas arctica | reverse complement strand
GGCCGCGACCTCGCCGCCGCCGAGGACGCGCTCGCCGATGCCTTCGCCGCCGCGCTCGCCACCTGGCCCGCCACCGGCACGCCGCAGAACCCGGAAGCCTGGCTGCTCACCACCGCCCGCCGACGCCTCACTGATGCCGCGCGCCGCCGCGCGACCGCCACCGCCGCCGAACCGGACCTCGAACATCTCGCGTCGATCCCGCCCGATGCGCCCGGCGATATCCCCGACCACCGCCTCGCCCTGCTGCTCGCCTGCGCCGACCCGGCGGTGGAGCCCGCCGCCCGCGCGCCGCTGATGCTGCAGGCGGTGCTCGGTCTCGACGCCGCGCGCATCGCCTCCGCCTTCCTGGTCCCACCCGCGACCATGTCCCAGCGCCTGGTCCGCGCGAAGCGCCGGCTGAAGGAGAGCGGCGCGCGCTTCACCCTGCCCGGGCCGGAAACCCTGGCGCATCGCCTGCCCGAAACGCTGGCCGCCATCTACGCCGGCTACGCCGCCGGCGCGCAAAACCCAGAGGATGGCGGGGCGCTGGCCGGTGAGGCCGCCTGGCTCGCGCGCCTCACCGCGGCGCTCGCCCCGGACGCCGCAGAGGCGAACGGGTTGGCCGCGCTGCTGCTCCACCTCGAGGCACGCCGGCCCGCCGGGCGCGACGCCACCGGCGCCTACGTGCCCCTCGCCGAACAGGACCCCGCGCGCTGGAATGCGGCCTTGCAGGATGAAGCGGAGACGCTCCTCCGCCGCGCCTTCGCCCTCAACGACCCCGGGCGGTACCAGTGGGAGGCCGCCATCGCCTCCGCCCACGCGGCGCGCCGCCACGGGCATCCCACGGACTGGACGGGCATCGTCGGCATCTACGACGCGCTGCTGGCCGCGACCGGCTCGCCCGTCATCGCCATCAACCGAGCCGTGGCGCTGGCCGAGACCGCGGGTCCACGAACGGCCCTTGCAACGCTCAAGGGCATTGAAGATGCGCGGCTGAATGAGTACCAGCCCTACTGGGCGGCACTGGCCGCCCTAGCGACACGAGCCGGCGACGATGCCCTCGCCCGAAGCGCGCGGATGCGCGCGGCCGGGCTGAGCGGGGATCCGGCCGTACGCGCCTTCCTTCTGCAGTGAACTGGGGGAAATGAATTTCCCCCAGACCTCCATTCTTTTGTTTTTAGCAATTGGCACCTGGCCAGAAACTCAGCTCTGCATTGGCAGAATCGGGCGGACTTCGACGGCGCCCGTCGCGGCGCATGGGCAGCGGGCGGCCCAGGCGAGGGCCGCCGGCATGTCCGCGACCTCGATCGCGAGGAACCCGCCCAGCTGTTCCTTCGTCTCGGCATAGGGGCCGTCCAGAACCTGGTCGGCGCCGCCGCGGTGACGCAGCACGGCACCCGTCTCCGGTCCCAGCAGCGCATTGCCGCCGCGCACCACGCCAGCCTCCGTCAGCGCGCCGACATAGGCCTTCCACGCGCCCCAATAGGCGCCGGCGCGGGCGGGGTCCGAACGCGCCGAAAGATCCTCAGCCGACTCATGAAAGATCAAAGCAACCTGCATGGCCCATCATCCTCGTCACGGTACGGCGACATGCCGCACCCAAGACAATGACGGATCACGTCCCGCGATTTCGACAGCCAATCAGACGTTGAACCGGAACAGCATCACGTCGCCGTCCTTCACCACGTATTCCTTGCCCTCGACCTTCATCCGCCCGGCCTCCTTGGCGCCCTGCTCGCCGCGATAGGCCACGTAATCCTCATAGGAAATCGTCTCCGCCGCGATGAAGCCGCGCTCGAAATCGCCATGGATCACCCCTGCCGCGCCGGGCGCCTTGGTGCCCTTGATGATCGTCCAGGCGCGCGCCTCCTTCGGCCCGCACGTAAAGTAGGTGATCAGCCCGAGCAGCCCGTAGCCGGCGCGTATGATGCGGTCCAACCCGCTATCCTCCAGCCCCAGATCGGCCAGGAAGGCAGTGCGATCCTCCCCGGCCATCTGGCTGATCTCGGCCTCGATCGCGGCACTCACGATCACCGCGCGCGCACCCTCCGCCTCCGCCCGCGCGAAGACACGCGCGGAATGGGCGTTGCCGGTGGCCGCCTCGCTCTCGCCCACGTTGCACACGTAGAGCACCGGCTTCGTCGTCATCAGCTGCAGCTTCGACGCCGCGACTTCTTCGCCCTTGGGCACCGCCGTGCTCGCGGGCTTGCCTGCCTGCAACGCCGCCAGCATCGGCTCGATCAGCGCCATCTGCGCGATCGATTCCTTGTCCCCGCCCTTGGCGCGCTTGGACAGGTTGTACGCCCGCTTCTCCAACCCCTCGAGGTCGGCAAGCATCAGCTCCGTCTCCACCGTCTCCGCGTCGCGGATCGGGTCCACGCTGCCCTCGACATGGGTGATGTCGCCATCCTCGAAGCAGCGCAGCACATGCACGATGGCATCCACCTCACGGATATTCGCGAGGAACTGGTTCCCCAGACCCTCACCCTTGGACGCGCCGCGCACCAGCCCCGCGATGTCCACGAATTCCAGCGACGTCGGCACCGTCTTCTGGCTCTTGCCGATCTTGGTCAGCATATCCAGCCGCGGGTCCGGCACCGCCACGCGCCCGACATTCGGCTCGATGGTGCAGAAGGGATAATTCGCCGCCTGGGCCGCGGCCGTCTGCGTCAGCGCATTGAACAGCGTGGACTTGCCCACATTCGGCAGCCCCACGATCCCGCAATTGAACCCCATCTCAGGCACCCCCTTCGAGCGCGGCCGCGATCGCCGTCGCCATGCCCTCCGCGGCCACGCGCGCCGAGGCGTCGTCGCTCACGAAACTCAGCGCCGCCGCGCGCAGCATCGGCGCGATCACTGCCGCACTCAGCCCCATCCGCTTGGCCGCATCGCGGATGCGCGCGACGCGGGCCGCGTCATCCGCCAACGCCATCGCCTCGGCCGCCTCCAGCGCCAGCGTCGCCCGCGCCGCCGCGTCGCCCACCGCACTCATGCCACCCTTCACCCGCCGCACATCGCCAGGCTCGCCGCCCGGGAGCGGGACCAGCGCATTGCGCAGTGCCGCCGCGGCTCCCGCCAGAGCCCCGGCCTCGCGCACCAGGCCCGCCGCCAGCGCGGCCGCGCCGAGGGCCAGGCTCTCCGGCCCAGGGCCGCCGAATTCCATCTCGTCTTCCATCATTTGCTCTCCTGCGTCAGCAGCGCGACGCGCGTCATGAAGTCTTCGGCACGGCCCGCGGCCAGCATCGGCGCGGCGTCCGCCACCGCATCCATCAGCGGCTCGACCCAGTCATCCACCTTGGCGAAATTGCCCAGCACATGCCCGTGAACCTTCTCGCGCATGCCCGGGTGCCCGATGCCCAGCCGCACCCGCCAGAACTCCGGCGTGCCGAGCGCGCGCTGCATGTCGCGCAGCCCGTTGTGCCCGGCCGCCCCGCCGCCCTTCTTCACCCGCACCTTCCCCGGCGCGAGATCCAGCTCGTCATGGAAGGCCCAGATGTCGCCGGACTCGATCTTGTGGAACGAAGCCGCCGGCTGCACCGCCTCGCCCGATCCGTTCATGTAGGTCAGCGGCTTGAGCGCGAGCACCTTCACGCCGCCGACGCTGCCCTCGGCGATCTCACCCTTGAATCGCTTGCGCCAGGGCGAGAAATTGTGCCGGCGCGCGATCGCATCGAGCGCCATGAAGCCGATGTTGTGGCGCTGCTTCGCGTGCTCCGCACCCGGATTGCCGAGGCCTACCCAAAGCAGCATGGGAGCTCCCAAGAAAGCCTGGGGAGAAAAAACTTCCCCCAGACCCCCAATTTTTCATTTTTATCCATCGGTACTGGCTGCGCAGCCAGCACCAAAAAACCAAAAATAAAAGAATGGGGTCTGGGGAAATTCTTTTCCCCAGCCTTGCTTACTTTTTCTTCGCCGGCGCCTTGGCAGCCGCCGCCGCAGGAGCTGCCGCCGCCGGCTTGGCCGCGGCCTTGCCGCCCTTGCCCTTCACCGGCTCGGGTGCCGCGACCACGACGGGCGTCACTTCCTCGTCGATGGTCGGCGCAGCGATGGTGCAGACCACGAAGTCGCGGTCGCCGATCACCGGGCGGGTGCCGAACTTGTTCACCACCGAGGACCAGCGCAGGCTGTCGCCGATGGCGGCCTCGCCCAGGTCGATCTCGAAGCGCTCCGGCACGGCGTCGGGGTCGGCCAGAACTTCGAGCTCGCGGCGGACGACGTTCAGCACGCCGCCTTCCTTGATGCCCGGTGCGGTTTCTTCGTTGAGGAACGCCACCGCGACCTTCACGCGGATGCGGGCACCCGGCGCAATGCGCTGGAAGTCCACATGGATGGGGCGGTCGGTGACGGGGTGGAACTGCACGTCGCGCATCAGGGTGCGCTCGGTGCCGCCGCCTTTGACGGCGACTTCGTACAAATGCGACTGCCAGCCGCCCTTGTGCAGTTCCTTCATCACGTCGCGCGGGTCGAGGGCGACGAGCGTCGCTTCCAGCTTCGCGCCGTAGATGACAGCGGGGACGAGCCCCTGACGCCGGGTTGCGCGGGCTGCCCCCTTACCTGCCTGCTCGCGCGCCTCGGCTTCGATCCGGATCGTCTGGACCATGCCAAAACTCCTATCGTGAAAATTGTTGACCGTCGCCGAATGCCGGAAACGGCAAGCGCCGGCCTCCAGGGGTGCCGGCGCAGAGCGGGTCCATAGGCGAAGCGCGCTTGCCGCGCAACAGCGATCCGGTCAGCCGGGGAGCGGGGCCGGGTCCACGCGGCCATCCCAGACGGCGGGCACCAACCCGGCCGGTGCCAGCGGATAGGCCACCTCCGGCACATAGACCGCTTGTTCCTTGCCGAGCTTGGAGGAGTACAGACAAAACTCCTCGATGCGCATCACCGGCGCGCGGAACAGGTTATGCGCCTGGACGAAGCTGATCAGCTTGTCGGGCGCGGCGCGTTCGGTGCGCGCAAGGGTGATGTGCGGGGCGAAGCGCCGCCGCTCGGGGTCCAGCCCCACGCGCTGCAGCGCGGTCTCGACCTTGGACTGGAGGCGGAGGAGCCCTTCGCAGCGCTCGATCCCGACCCAGAGCGCGTTGATCCGCCCCGCCTTCTCGAACAGCCCGAGGCCGGTCAGCGTCAGGTCGAAGGGCTTGGCGCGGATGACCGCGAGTGCCTCGTCCACCTCCTCGGCGCGCCAGGGCTCGACCTCGCCGATGAAGCGCAGGGTGAGGTGGTAGTTTTCGGGGGGCACCCAGCGCGCGCCGGGGATGCCGCCGATCAGCCCCGCCAATTGCGAAGACACCGCTTCCGGCAGACCCAAGGCTACGAACAGACGCATCGCACGGGCCTCCGCAAATCCGCTTGGCCTTAGGCAGGGGGCCGCGCGCGATCGAGCAGCGAATCGACGGAAGGAAGCATGCGACGAACCACCTCCTCCACGCCACGTTCATTTGGGTGAATACGATCGGGCTGGTTCAGCGCGGCCTCGCCGGCGACCCCTTCGAGCAGGAAGGGGTAGAACACCACCTGTGGCCGGCTGGCGGCGGCGCCGGCGAAGGCAGCCGCGAAATCCCGGCCGTATTCGGCTCCGAGATTGGGTGGGGCGAGCATCCCCGCCAGCAGCACCGGCAGCCGCTGCGCCGCCAGCGCATCCAGGATCGCGGCCACATTGGCGGCGGTCGCGCGGGGATCCAACCCGCGCAGCCCGTCATTGCCGCCGAGCGCGACGATCACCGCATCTGGCCGCTCCGCCAGCGCCCAGGCCAGCCGCGCGCGCCCGCCGGCGGTGGTGTCGCCGGAGACGCCGGCATCGATCACCCGCACATCCCGCCCACGCGCGCGCAGCGCCGCCTCCAGCCGCGCGGGCAGGGCCACGCCATTGGGCAGGCCGTAGCCGGCGGTGATGGAATCGCCCAGCATCAGCAGGCGCACGGGCTCGGCGCGCGCTGCCCCGGACAGCGCAAGCAACACTCCGAAACCCAGGGCAAGGTGGCGCCACGCATGCCACGACCCATATCTGGACGGAAGTTCAGGATCGATCCGCCGCATGGACACCGCCCTCCCCGACGCCATCTCCCCGATGCGCGCGAGCACCGCGCTGATCACCGCGCGCGAACTCGCCTTCAGCGTGCCCGCCACCAATGGACGGTTGCCGATCCTGCGCGGGGTGTCGCTCGATGTCGCAAAGGGGGAGGCGGTGGGCATCGTGGGGCCTTCGGGGTCCGGCAAGACGTCGCTCCTCATGTTGCTCGCGGGGCTGGAGCGGGCCACCGGCGGCACGCTGACTGTCGCCGGCCAAGCGCTCGCCACCATGGACGAGGATGCGCTGGCCCGCTTCCGCAGGGACAATGTGGGGATCGTCTTCCAGGCCTTCCACCTCATCCCCACGATGACCGCGCTCGAGAACGTGGCGGTGCCGCTGGAATTCGCCGGCCGCGCGGATGCCTTCGACCGCGCCGCCGAGAGCCTGCGCCATGTGGGCCTCGGCCACCGGCTGGACCATTATCCGGGCCAGCTCTCGGGCGGCGAGCAGCAGCGCGTGGCGCTGGCCCGCGCCATGGCGGCCTCGCCCAGCCTGATCCTGGCCGACGAGCCCACCGGCAACCTCGACCGCGCGACCGGGGCCACCGTGATGGACCTGCTCTTCGCGCTGCGCGACCGCGGCACCACGCTGGTGCTCATCACCCATGACCCCGCCCTGGCCGAGCGCTGCGACCGCCAGATCCGCATCGAAGACGGGCTGATCGTCGCATGATGATGGCCTTGCGCCTGGCCCGCCGCGAGTTGCGCGGTGGCATCAAGGGGCTGCGCATCGTGCTGGCCTGTCTGGCACTCGGCGTCGCCGCCATTGCCGCCGTCGGCACGCTGCGGGCAGCGACCGATGCGGCGATGTTCGCCGACGGCGCCCGCATCCTTGGCGGCGATGCCGAGATCCACATCACCCAGCGCGCGCTGCCCGACGATGCGCGAACCTGGCTCACCACGCGCGGGGCGACGCTGTCCGACGTGGTGCAGATGCGCGCCATGGCGGTGGCCCCCTCGGGCGAGCGCAGCCTGGTCGAGCTCAAGGCCATCGACGGGCGCTATCCCTTGTACGGGGAGCTGGTGCTGGACCCGCCCGCGCCGCTTGCGCCGGGGACCATCGCGCTGGACCGGGTGATCGCCGAGCGCCTCGCAGTTACACCCGGCGACATCATCCGCATCGGCGAGTCGCGGCTGCGCTATGCCGGCATCGTTGCCGTGGAGCCGGACAAGGTCGCCTCGCCCGCCGTGCTCGGACCGCGCGCGATGATCAACGCGGCCGACCTGGACGCCACGCGCCTGATCCAACCCGGTTCGCTGCTCGCCTACGACACCCGCATCCGCCTGCCCGAGGCTGTCGATCGCGGCCGCTTCCTGGGCGACCTGCGCGCCGCCTTTCCCGACCAGGGCTGGCGCATCCGCGCCGCCGGGGACGCGGCACCGGGTGTGAACCGCTTCCTCGACCGCGCGGCCTTCTTCCTCACCCTCGCCTCGCTCACCGCGCTGCTGGTGGGTGGCATCGGCGTGGCGACCGGGGTTCGCGCTTGGCTCGACCAGAGGGCACGGACAATTGCCACCCTGCGCTGCCTCGGCGCCCCGGCGGGGACGATCTTCGCGACCTACCTGATCCAGGTGATGGCACTCGCCATCGCGGGCATCACCCTGGGGCTGGTCATTGGCTTTGCGCTGACCTGGATCGGCGCCTCGTTCCTGGGCGATACCCTGCCGATCCCGCCGCGACCGGGCCTGTACCTCGCGCCGCTGGGGATGGCCGCGCTCTACGGCATCCTCACCGCGCTTGCCTTCGCACTCTGGCCGCTCGGCAGGGCGCCGGAGATCCCCGGTGCCGCCCTGTTCCGCGACGTGGTGCAGCCCAGTGCAGCCCGCCCGCGCGCGGCCCTGATCGCCGCGGTGGCGGCGGCCGGCGGCGCGCTCGCGATCCTGATCATCGCCACGGCGGAAAACCGGCTGTTCGCGATGGGCTTCGTCGGCGCCGCCCTGTTCACCCTGCTGCTGTTCCGCCTGGGTGCGGCGGCGCTCATGGCGTTCGCCGCCCGGCTCCGCCCGCGCGGCCGCCCGGCCTGGCGCCTGGGCCTCGCCAACCTGCATCGCCCCGGTGCCGCCACGCCGCTGATGTTGGTCTCGCTCGGCATCGGGCTGACCACGCTCTCGGCCATCGCGCTGATCGAGGGCAATCTGCGCCGCCAGATCGGCGAGCAGATGCCCGCCGCCGCGCCGAGTTTTTACTTCATCGACATTCAGTCCGACCAGGCCACCGCCTTCGACGCGCTGACGGCGACGCTGCCTGGCGCCTCCGACCTCCGCCGCGTGCCCTCGCTCAGGGCCCGCGTCTCAGCGGTGAACGGCGTGCCGGTGGACCAGGTCCGCACCTCTGAGGACACCGCCTGGGCGCTGCGCGGCGATCGCGGCCTCACCTATGCCGCGACGCCGCCCGAGGGCACGCGCCTGGCCGCCGGCACCTGGTGGCCGGCCGACTACGCTGGCGAGCCGCTGGTCTCCTTCGACGTGAACCTCGCGCGCGGCTGGGGTGTCGGGGTCGGCGACACGGTCACGCTGAACGTGCTCGGGCGCGACATCGTCTTCCGCATCGCGAACCTGCGCGACATCCAGTGGCGCGCCTTGGGCATCAACTTCGTCTTCGTCGCCTCGCCGGGGCTGCTCGAAGCCGCGCCCCACACGCATATCGCAACGCTGCGCGCGCCCGAGGCCCAGGAATCGGCCATTCTCCGCGCGCTGACCGACGCCTTCCCCAACATCTCCGGCATCCGGGTGCGCGATGCACTGCAGGCGGTGGTGACGCTGCTGGGCAAGCTCGGCGCGGCGCTGTCGGGCACGGCGGGCGTCACCCTGGCGGCCGGCGCGCTGGTGCTGGCCGGGGCGGTCGCGGCCGGTCAGCGACGCCGCATCCGCGATGCGGTGATCCTGAAGACCATCGGCGCCAGCCGCGCCCAGATCCGCAACGCCTTCCTGGTGGAGTTCGGCCTGCTCGGCGCGACGGCCGGGCTGGTCGCGGCGGCGGCGGGCACCGCGGCGGCTTGGGGCGTGGTCCGCTTCGTCATGGGTGGCGACTGGGCCTTCCTGCCCGGCACCTTGGCGCTGACCATCCTGCTGTGCACGCTGCTCACGCTCGCCTTCGGCTATGCCGGCACCGCGCTCGCGCTGAGAGTGCGGCCGGCACAGCACCTGCGCAACGAGTAGCGGCACAGGACTGGCCATCGGCGGCGAGGCCACGCGCTTTACAAATCGTGACGGCACCGCAGAAACGGGTTGATCCCGCATTACCTTATCTCCATATTCCGCGGGTCCGGGGAATCATCCCCGTTTTCCGCCCTTTGGGAGGAGTCCTTCGTTCCATGGCTTTTCAACCCGACAATCGCTATCCGGCGGGCGGCTCCGCCTGGGGCCGTACCGCCACCACCGACGCGGTCGCCATCGATGCCGGGCTGCGCGCCTACATGCTGCGCGTGTTCAACTGGATGGCCTCCGGCCTCCTGCTGACCGGCATCGTCGCCTATGGCGTCGCCAGCGTGCCTGAGATCCAGGCCCTGTTCTGGCAGGTCGGCCGCACCGCCTCGGGCGTGCGCACCGTCTCGCCGACCATCCTCGGCTGGGTCGCGATGCTCTCGCCGCTCGCTTTCGTCCTGGCCCTGAGCTTCGGCATCAACCGGATGTCCAAGACGACCACGCAGTTGGTCTTCTGGGCCTTCGCCGCCGCGATGGGCGCGAGCCTGAGCAACATCTTCCTGCGCTACACAGGCACGTCGATCGCATCGACGTTCTTCATCAGCGCGAGCATGTTCGCGGCCGCCAGCCTCTACGGCTACACGACCAAGGCGGACCTGTCGAAGATGGGGTCGATCATGATCATGGGCATGATCGGCATCATGATCGCCGGTCTGGTCAACATCTTCCTGCAGTCGCCGGCGCTCCAGTTCGCCATCAGCGTCATCGGCGTGGTCGTGTTCACCGCGCTCACTGCCTATGACCTGCAGCGGATCAAGGGCGACTACGTCGAGTTCGCCTATGCGGCGGGTCCCGATGAAGCCGGCAAGCGCAGCGTGCTCGACGCGCTGGGCCTGTACCTGAACTTCATCAACATCTTCCAGTTCCTGCTCTCGCTCATGGGTCAGCGCAGCAGCGACTGAAGGATTTGACGACATGGAAAACCCCCGGGGAGCGATCCCCGGGGGTTTTTTCATGTCCAGCGGAAGGGCGCGGCGGTCATCCCGCCGCACCCATGCCGTCAGTAGCGCCGGCGGTCGTAGCCCCGGTCATAGCCACGCCCACCACGATCATAGCCACGCGACTGCTGCGACTGGTCGTAGAGGTAGCCGCCCGCGCCGCCCACGCCGGCACCCAGCAGCGCGCCGAGCCCGGCATTGCCGCTGAACGAACCGATCACGCCACCGACCACACCGCCGCCGAGGGCGCCGGTCGCCGTACGTTGCTGCGTATCATTGAGGCCGGCGCAGGCCGACAGGCCAAGGGCGGCGACCAGCGGCAGGGCAAGCCGCATCACACGGATCTTCATGAGCGGCCTCCACGACCTTGGGCGGGGGTTCGTGCGGGCGTTCCGCAGGGATAGGTCGCCTGCGCCCAGCGCAGCACGCCGTCGAGCGCGGGTTCGGTGGAGCGGTTCGCGTTGGTGCGCGCCCAGGCGGCGAAGGCCACGCCGGCCTCGGCGATGGTCGGCCCCGGGGTCGGTACGCAGTAGAGCGGCCGGCCACGGCCACCCGTCGGGTAGAGCAGCGCATGGTACTGGCCGGCGCCGGTCAGGAAGCCCTGGCAATAGGCGATGGCCTCGAGCCGCGGCACCCCGCCCCAGGGCGGATCGCACACGCGTGCCAGGTCGGACACGGTGCGCACATGGTCGATGAGGTCGGTGCCTTCGGGCTGCGCACCGCGTGGCTGTGCCATGGCCGGAGCCGCGATCAGCGCGGCCAAGGCAGTGGCTAGGACGAGTCGCATGATGGATGTCTCCCTGAAAACCTTCAGGGAAACGTGATGGCGGCAGCTAAGTTGCCGCACAGATGTCCGGAATTTCAGCTTTTCAGATGGATCTGCAGCCGCTCCAGCGTGGCGATCTTGTCGGTCTTCTCGATCGCGCCGACTTCGGAGGCGAGACGGTCCAGCGCCTGCTCGTAGATCTGGCGTTCGGAGAAGGACTGGTCCGGCTGGCCAGCGTTGCGATAGAGGTCGCGCACGACCTCGGCCACCTGCACCAGGTCGCCCGAGTTGATCTTGGCCTCGTATTCCTGCGCCCGGCGGGACCACATGGTGCGCTTGATGCGCGCGCGGCCCTTCAGCGTGTCGAGCGCTTCCTTGAGATTGTCCGCGGTGGCCAGCTTGCGTAGGCCCGAGGAGGACGCCTTGTTCTCCGGCACCCGCAGCGTCATGCGGTTCTCCTCGAAGGTCACCACGATGACCTTCAGGGCGAAGCCCGCCACCTCGACGGACTCGATCCCCTGCACCTGGCCGACGCCATGGGTGGGGTAGACGACGTGGTCGCCGGCTTTGAAGGTTTCCGACATGCGGGAAGGGATCCGGGTCGCGGTGATATGGCCGGGAGGACCGCCGATATTGTTCGGACGCCCCGGCATGCCGCCGGAGCGCTGGTTCGGGATGGAAGGCGGCGGCGGGCGGTCAGGGGGCGTACTGGCGGTCATGGTCTCCTTAGGCGGCGAGGCGGCCTGCGGCGCGGCGATGGGCGCTGGCGGGGCTGCCGGAACAGGCGGTGAAGCGTTCGGGGCGGGCGCGGGTTGCGTGGCCTCGGGTCGTGCTGGCGGCGCCGCCGCCGGCTTGGCCGAGGCCGGAGGGGGGCTCGCCTTGGCGGGCGACGGCTTGCTGGCGGCGACCGCCGAGCCGGCGGTCTTGAGCCCCTGGGCGCGCGGCGCGGGCGCCGGGCGGGCGGGGGGCTTTGTCCTTGGCGGAGGCGCGCTGGGCTTCGCCTTCGCCGCTGCGGGCTTCGCCTTGGCGGCAGCTATTTTGGCGGATTTCGCCTTGGCAGGTGCCGATTTCGGCTTTGCCGCGGGCTTCGGGGCAACCTTGGCCTTGGCCTTCACCGCTGGAGCCTTGCTCGCCTTGGCCTTAGCGACCGCCGGCTTCGCCTTCTTCGCCGCCGGCTTCGCTGCGACCTTCGCCTTGGCGGGCTTCGCCTTCGCGGGCGCGGGCTTGGTCGCGGATTTGCGCGGCGCGACGACGGCTTTCGCCTTGGCTTTGGCGCGGCGCTCGGCCTCGTCCGCCTTGCCCTTGGCGGGCTTGGACGATGCCGGCCGCTTCGCGGCGGGTTTGGCGGCCTTCGCGGCGCTGCCAGCCTTCATTGCGAATCGTCTCCCGCTGGCCGGCCGCCAAGCCCCGCAGCCTGGCGCCGGAATGTCCTGATCATCTCCATATAATTGAAATATACCACGAAAATTGCCGTTCGTCACCCCGGGTGGCACCGGGGTGCGCGGCGCCAAGGCTCAGGGCTTGCCGGGCTCCGGGCTCAACAGGGCGCGCTTGTCCGGCTTGTCCTTCCAATCATCCGCATCGGCGGGCGGTTCCCCCTTGCGCGTGATGTTCGGCCAGCTCGCGGCGAAGTCGCGATTGAGTTCGACCCAGGGCGTCGCCTTGTCGTCGCTGTCGGGCAGGATCGCCTCGGCGGGGCATTCGGGCTCGCACACGCCGCAGTCGATGCACTCGTCGGGATGGATGACCAGCATGTTCTCGCCGACGTAGAAGCAGTCCACCGGACACACCTCCACGCAATCCATGTATTTGCACTTGATGCAGTTCTCGGTGACGACGTAGGTCACGGACGCATGCTCCTCGAGACGGCGGAAACGGTTGGCGGCTGGGGTGGGACGCGCCTGCGCTAGATGGCCTGCTGCGCCGCGGTAGGCAAGGCTTGCTCCGTCATGGCTGCTCGGCGCCGAGCTCCTCATATAGGGTCTGCGCCTCGGCGGCGGGTCCGCGGCGCGCCGCCACGGCGAGGATGCGCCAGATGCGGATGCGGCCGCGCTCGCCATCGCCGACCGCCAGCGTCAGCACGTCGCCGGGGCGGACGCGGGCATGCGCCTTGTCCGTCGGCTGGCGGTTGATGCGCACGCCGCCGGCCTCGACGAAGCGGGCGCAATCGGCGCGGCTGCGATGGAGCCGCGCGCACCAGAGCCAGAGGTCGAGGCGCTGCGCGTCCATCGAAGCCTGGGGTCCTACTCCTTCTGCAGCTTCAACCGGGCGAGCACCGCGAAGGGGCTCTCATCCTTTGCACCCGCGCTGAGGACGAAGGTCTGCTCGGGTCGCGGGCCGCGATCGTCGCGCGGGCGGCGTGGGCCGGCTCGGTCGTCACGCGGGGGGCGGGGGCCGCGGTCC
>NZ_JAAEDH010000039.1 GCF_018128965.1 Plastoroseomonas arctica | reverse complement strand
GGAACGGCCGGCGCCGGCGGCGGCGGCTCGACCGGGGGTGGCGCTTCGGCCAGCTCCGGGGCGGGGGGCGGCGCCTCGGGCGGTGCCCCGGCCTCGGGGGGTTCCAGGGCGCCGGCGGGTGCCGCGGGGGTGCCCTCGGCCGCCTCGTCCTCGACCTGGAGCATGACCAGCGCCACCCCCTCGTTCTGCGGCGGCTCGGCCAGGGGGAGGGCGCGGTAGAGCAGGATGGCGGCCGCGAGGCCGGCGTGCAGCGCCACCGACGCGATCAGCGCACGCTTCACAGGACCAGCACACCCTGGTGCTTCGCCTTGCCCTCGGGCTCGACGTGGATGGTGATCACGGACTCGCCGATCTCCGCCTTCAAGGCAACCTCGACGCGGTCGCAGATGGCATGCGCCTCATCGACCGTCATCGCGCCGGGGACGACGAGGTGGAACTCGACGAAAGTGAAGCGGCCGGCGTTGCGGGTGCGCAGGTCATGCGCCTCCAGCGCGCCCGCGGCGTGCTCGGCCACCAGGCGACGGATGCGGGCGAGCATCTCGCCGGGGACGGCCTCGTCCATGAGGCCGCCTAGGGATTCGCGCATCAGCCGCCAGCCGGAAAAGAGGATGTTCACGGCGGTGACGGCGGCCATCAGAGGGTCGAGCCACAGTTGGCCGGTGAGTGCGACCAGCGCCACCGCGACCAGCACGCCCACGGAGGTGATGACGTCTGAGAGCAGGTGCTGGGCGTCGGCGAGGAGGGCGGGGGAGCGGAGGGAGCGGCCGCGGCGGAAGAGGAAGGCGGACCAGCCAGCGTTGAGCCCGGTTGCGAGGGTGGCGATGACGAGGCCGGTGGCGGCGGCCTCGGGGGCGCGGGGGGCGTTCCAGGCGCCATAGGCGGAGTAGAGGATGAGGATGGCGGCGACGATGATGAGCGCGCCTTCGAGGACGGCGGAGAAGTACTCCGCCTTGGCGTGCCCGTAGGGGTGGTTCGCGTCGGCCGGCAGGGCGGAGAAGCGGATGGCGATGAGTGCCGCCACGGCGGCCGCGACGTTGACGATGGATTCGAGCGCGTCGGCGAGCAGCGCCACGCTGCCGGTGAGCCACCAGGCCGCCGCCTTGAGCGCCAGGACGGCGAGCGCGATGGCGACGCTGCCGGCGGCGATGGTGGCGGCGGTTTTCATGCCGGGGCTCTATAGCCGGGGTGCCGGGCCGCAGGAAGCGCGCCCTGCATGGGCCCTAGACCGAGAAGTACTTCGCCCGCGGGTGATGCAGCACGATCGCGCTGGTCGATTGCTCCGGGTGCAGCTGCCACTCGTCGCTGATGGAGACGCTGATGCGCTCGGCGTCGAGCAGCTTCAGCAGCGGCGCCTGGTCCTCCAGCCGCGGGCAGGCCGGATAGCCGAAGGAGTAGCGGCCACCGCGATAGGACTGGCTCAGCATCTTGTCCATGTCGCGGTCGTCCTCGGACGCGAAGCCCAGCTCGGCACGGATGCGCTTGTGGGTGTATTCGGCCATGGCTTCCGCCATCTCGACGCTGAGGCCGTGCAAATAGAGGTAATCCTGGTAGCGGTTATCCTCGAACCAGTCGCGCGCGATGTCGGACGCCTTCTGGCCCACGGTCACGACCTGCAGGCCGATCACGTCGCGCTGCTCCGGCCCGTCGCCGATGTCGCGGATGAAGTCGGCGATGCACTCGCCATCCTCCTTGGGCTGGCGCGGCAGGGTGAAGCGGCAGGCCTCGGTGATGCCGTCCTGCTCGAACAGCACCAGGTCGTTGCCCACGCCCGCGCATTTCCAATAGCCGTAGATCGCCTGCGGCTTGAGGATGTTGTCGGCCTCGGCCAGCGCGAGCATGCGCTTGAGCACCGGGCGCAGCTCCTGCTTGGCCCAGCCGATAAAGTCTTCCAGCGAACGGCCCTGCTTCCGGAAGCCCCATTGGAATTGATACAGGCTGCGCTCGTTGAGGAAGGGGATGATCGCCTTGGGCGGCGCCTCCAGCACCTTCGCACCCCAGAAGGGTGGCGTCGGCGTGGCGCTCTCGGCCGAGACGCGGCGGCGGCGGGTCTGCGCATAGGCGACGTCGACGGGGGCGAAGCCGCGCGGGTCGGCGGTGCCGAGCGTGCGCTTGGTGTTGGTCGCCTTGCCCACGCGCTTGGCCTGCAGTGCCGCGAGATAGTCGTCAAAGCCGTTGCCCATGACGCGGTCCATCAGGTGCAACCCGTCGAAGGCATCGCGCGCATAGGCGACGCGGCCCGAGGCATAGGCGTGCACGCAATCATCCTCGACGTAGTTCCGCGTGAGTGCCGCGCCGCCGAGCATGATCGGGAGGTCCACGCCCTGGCGCGACATCTCCTCGAGGTTCTCGCGCATCACCACGGTCGATTTCACCAGCAGGCCGGACATGCCGATCGCGTGGGCGCGGTTCTCCTTCGCCGCGGTGATCATGTCGGCCAGCGGCACCTTGATGCCGAGGTTGATGACCTTGTAGCCATTGTTGGTGAGGATGATGTCGACCAGGTTCTTGCCGATGTCGTGCACGTCGCCTTTCACGGTCGCGAGCACGATGGTGCCCTTCTCCTGGCCCTCCACCTTCTCCATGAAGGGCTCGAGGTAGGCGACGGCGGATTTCATGGTCTCGGCGGATTGCAGCACGAAGGGCAGCTGCATCTTGCCGGCGCCGAACAGCTCGCCGACCACCTTCATGCCATCGAGCAGCACGTCGTTGATGATGGTGAGCGGCGCGATGCCCTGGTCGAGCGCGGCCTGCAGCTCGTCGCCCAGGCCCTTGCGGTCGCCATCGACGATGCGGTCCTTCAGGCGCCCCTCGACGGTCGCGGCCTTCACCTTCGCGACGTTGTCGGCGGCCTTCCGGCCAGAGAAGATCTCCAGCACTTTCTGGAGCGGATCATAGCCCTCTGACCGGCGGTCGAAGATGAGGTCTTCAACGACCTTTACCTCCTCGGCCGGGATCTGGTGCAGCGGCTTGATCTTGGAGACGTGCACGATCGCACCCGTCATGCCGGCCTTCACGGCGAGATCGAGGAACACGGAATTCAGCACGTGGCGCGCCGCCGGGTTCAGGCCGAAGGAGATGTTGGAGAGGCCGAGGATGATCTGGATATCGGGGAATTCCTCGCGGATCATGCGGATGCCGTCGAGCGTCCAGAGACCCAGCTTGCGGTCATCCTCGTTGCCGGTGGCGATGGTGAAGGTCAGCGGATCGATCATCAGGTCGGATTGCGGCAGGCCGTGCTTCGTGCAGGCGAAATCGACCAGGCGGCGGGCGATGCGCAGCTTGTCCTCGGCGGTCTTCGCCATGCCGACCTCGTCGATGGTCAGCGCGATGACGCAGGCGCCGAACTTCTTCGCCAGGATCATGCGATCCTCGGCCGCCTTCTCGCCTTCCTCGAAATTGATCGAGTTGATGATCGGCTTGCCGCCATGCAGCTTCAGCGCGGCCTCGATGATGTTCGTCTCGGTGGAGTCGATCACCAGGGGCGAGTTCACGCTGCTGGTGAAGCGAGTGATGACCTCGCTCATCTCGTACAGCTCGTCGCGGCCGACGAAGGCGGTGCAGATGTCCAGCGACGAGGAGCCCTCGGCCACCTGCTCGCGGCCCATCGCGACGCAGCCATCCCAGTCGCCGGCTTCCTGGCGCTGACGCCAGGCCTTCGAACCGTTGGCGTTGCAGCGCTCTCCGATACTGAAAAAACTGTTCTCCTGGCGCAGCGAGGTCGCGCCGTAGAGGCTCGCGACGCTCGGGATCCAGTGGAATTTCCGCGCGACGGGAGCGGGGCGGAACGGCGCGTGCTTGCGCAGCATCGCGTCGAGGGCGGCGATATGCGGCGTCGAGGTGCCGCAGCACCCGCCGATCAGGTTGATGCCATCCTCGCGAACGAAGCGTTCCATCCAGCTCGCGAGATCGGCGGGGGCCAGCGGGTAGTGGGTCTTGCCGTCGACCAGTTCGGGCAGGCCGGCGTTCGGCTGCACGCTGATCAGCCCGGGCCAGTTCTGCGCCAGCCAGCGCACATGCTCGGCCATCTCCTGCGGACCCGTCGCGCAGTTCAGCCCCATCAGCGGCACGTCGAGCGCGTGGGTGACGGTCGCGGCCGCGGCGATGTCGGGCCCGACCAGCAGCGTGCCGGTGGTCTCGACGGTGACCTGCACGAAGATCGGAATGTTCGAATGCGCCTGGGCGCGCGCGATCTTCGCCGCGTTGACCGCGGCCTTGATGAACAGCGTGTCCTGGTTGGTCTCGGTGAGGATCGCGTCCGCACCGCCCGCGATCAGGCCCCGGCATTGCTCGACGAGCGCGGCTTCCAGCACGTCATAGGTGATGTTGCCCAGGCTCGGCAGCTTGGTGCCGGGGCCGATATCGCCGATCACCCAGCGGTGGCGGCCATCTGAGAAGGTCTCGGCCGCCTCGCGGGCGAGCTCGACGGCGAGCTTGTTGATCTCGAAGGCGCGCTCCTCGAGCTCGAACTCGCCGAGCGTCACCGGCGATCCGCCAAAAGTGTTGGTCAGCACCATGTCGGCGCCGGCCTCGAAATAGCTGCGATGGATCTCGCGCACGATGTCGGGGCGGGAGAGGTTCAGCACCTCGGTGCAGTTCTCGCGGTTCCAGTAGTCGGCCTCGACCTCGAGGTTCATGGCCTGGACGCGGGCACCCATGCCACCGTCGCAGAGCAGGACCTGGTCGCGGAGGGCATCGAGGAGGTGGGGACGGAACATGATTGTGTACTCGTTCTAGGCGGTCACGTGCTGGCGCGCTTCGGCGCACCAGAGGCGCAGCGGGCCGAGGTCGGTGGGCTGCATAGGCGCGAGGCCGGCGGCCCCGAGCCAGCCATTCAGCGCGGCATCGTCAAAGCCGGGCCAGCGATGCGCGAGGCGTTTCAGCAGCTCCGCCCGGTCATGCGCGGCGAGGTCGAGCAGGATGAGGCGGCCCTCGGGCTTGAGGACGCGCGCGGCCTCGGCCAGCGCCGCGGCCGGGTCCTCGGCGTAGTGCAGCACCATCTGGAGCGTGACGATGTCGAAGGCGGCGTCCGGGAAGGGCAGGCGATACAGATCGGCCTGGCGCACGGCGCAATTGGCGAGGTTGTGCTCGGCGAGGCGCGTGCGGGCGAGGGCCAGCATGTCGCGCGAGGCATCGATGCCGGTCGCGGCCGCGACATGGGGGGCGACCAGTTCCAGCAGCCGCCCGGTGCCGCAGCCGATGTCGAGCAGCCGCGCCTGCGCATTGCCGGGCAGGGCGGCGAGCAGCGCGGCCTCCACCGGGGGTGCGGCGATGTCGAGCGCGCGCAGCTCGTCCCAATCGGCGCCATGGCGGCGGAAGGATTCCGAAGCCGCGCGGGCGCGCTCCGCGGCGATGCGCGCGGCGGTGCGGCGGTCCGCGGCCAGGCGCTGGTCGTCCTCGGGCAGGCGGGCGAGAATGGAGCGCGCGAGGTCGGCATCCTCGGGCAACTGGAACCAGGCATTCGCCCCTTCGGGCGTGCGCTGCAGCAGCCCCGCCTCGGTGAGGAGTTTCAGATGGCGCGACAGGCGCGGCTGGGATTGGCCCAGGATGGCGACGAGGTCCGACACGCACCACGCGCCACGCGCGCAGAGCGCAAGCAGGCGCAGCCGGGTCGGCTCGGCGGCGGCGCGGAGTTTGGTGAGCAGCTCATCCATGGGCTTGATATAGGCATAAACATATCCTTATGTCTAGCATCATGACCTGGTCCATCGATGCGAGAATCCCCGTGCGCGCCCTGGCTGAGGGCGAAGCGGTGCCGGACGGCGCGGCCTTGCTCGATGGTTTTGCGGCCGAGCACGTCCCGGGCTGCACCTGCTGCGTGGCGCGCAGCCCGGGTGCCGTCGCGTTCGACCGCCTGTTCCTCGCCCGGGTGAAAGGCGAGCGTGCGTTCTCGGCGGTCGTTGTGCGCGGCGAGAAAGCGGCGGTGCAGTCCGTCGTCGAGGGGGATGTGGTCGTGCGCGCGCGCTTCAGATGGGTGCGCGACTGACCGGCATCACGGCCGCGGCGCCGTACTGAGCGTCGGCAGGCAGAGACGGACCGACGCATTGAGCAGGACCGTCCAGCTGTCGGGAAGCCCGTCCCGGGTCACGATCCGCAACTCCTCCAACGTCATCACATCGGCCATGAACTCCATCTGGCAGCGACAGAACAGGCCGACGCGATGCGCGGCGACGCCCCTCCGGCGGGCTCCCTCCGCATCGTCGACGATTTCACGGCGCACATTGTCGGCGCAGGCGTCGAGGCCGCTCACGATGAACTCCTCCCGCGCCGGGCCGGACAGGGTCTGGGCCACGGCAGGCAGTGCGGTGAGCGCGAGCAGGAGCACGGCGAGGGCGCGGATAAGCATGATGGGTTTCCTTACGGGAGGGTTCGGTCGCCGGCGCCCAGCGCCTTCTGCATCAGCACCACGTCCAGCCAGCGGCCGAACTTGATGCCCACCGCCTTCTGCACGCCGATCTGGCGGAAGCCGAGCGAGAGGTGCAGCCCGATGGACCCGGTATTCTCGGAATCGCCGATCACCGCGATCATCTGGCGGCGACCCGCGGCCGTGGCGTGGTCCAACAGGGCCGCGACCAGTGCCTTGCCCACGCCCTGCCCGCGCACGTCGTCGCGGATATAGATGCTGTCCTCGACCGTGTAGCGATAGGCGGAGCGGTCGCGCAGCGCGGCGTAGTAGCCATAGCCGGCGATGGACCCGTCCTCGGCGAGCGCGGTGAGCCAGGCCGCACCCGCCTCCTGCACCTTGGCGATGCGTGCGGCGATCTCGGCCTCGCTCGGGGGCGTCTCCTCGAAGGTGCCGGTGCCGTGCAGGACGTGGTGCGCGTAGATCGCGGTGATGGCCGGGATGTCGGCGGCTTCGGTCGGGCGGATGATCATGGCACCAGGCGCTCCGCGAGGGCGAGAAGGGCAAGGTCGCGCCCCGGTGCGGCGACCAGGGACAGGCCGACCGGCGCGCCGTCGGCGGTGCCGAGCGGCAGGGTGACCTCGGGCAGGCCGGGCAGGCCGGCGATGGAGGTAACCGAGATGGTGCGCTCGCGCTCGGCGTTCTGCTCGGCCTGGGTCGCGGTGAGGAAGGGGGCGGGGCCCGGGGCGGTGGGGTAGGCGAGCACGGCGCCGCCGGCGAGCAGCGCGTGCATCCGCGACTGGAAGACGCGGCGGAAGGCGCGGGCCTGGGCGGCGAGCGCGGGGTCCATGGCCGCGGCTGCCGCGAAGCGTTCCTTCACGCCGGGGCCGAATTCCGGGCTGGTGCTGCTGATCCAGGGCCCGAGCGCGGCCCAGACCTCGGGCGCGGAACCGCAGCGGAAAGTCTCATAAAGGGTGGCGAGCCCCTCGGGGACCAGGCTCACCGGGATCGCGGGGCCGAGCAGGGCCTCGAGGCGGGCGATGGCCGGGGCCAGCGATTCGGCCGCGTCCGGATCCGCGTTGGCCCAGGCTTCGGATGGCTTGAGGAGCAGGGTGGGCGTGGCGCTCGGCTGAGTGGGCAGCAGGACCTCGCCCACGCGGCGGAGCGTGGCGGCGTCGCGCGCAAACCAGCCCGGCGTATCGTAGGGCGGGCTGAGCGCGGCCGCACCCGCGAGCGAAATCGCACCCCAGCTCGGGCGGATGCCGAAGATGCCGCAATAGCTGGCGGGAATGCGGACCGAGCCGGCGGTGTCCGAGCCCATGGCGAAATCCACGAGCCTTGCGGCGACGGCGGCGGCCGAGCCGCAGGAGGAGCCGCCGGGGAAGCGGTCGGGTGCGGCCGGGTTGGTCGGCGTGCCGTGCCAGACATTCTCCCCGGTCAGGCCATAGGCGAGCTCGACGGTCTTCGTCTTGCCCACCACGGACGCGCCGGCCTGCAGCAGCATGGTCACGACCGTGGCGGTCGAATCGGGCACCGGATGGGTGCGCGCCCAGTCCGGGTTGCCATAGGTCGTGGGCCAGCCGGCGATGTCATAAAGGTCCTTGATCGCGCAGTGCAGCCCGGCGAGCGGACCGGTCGCGGCCCCCGCGACCTGCGCGTGCGGGCCGGGGACGAAAGCGCCGACGGTGTCTTCGGGCATGAGGCTCTCCATATGCGCGGCCAGGGTGCGACAGGCGCGGGTGGAAAGGCAACGGGGCATGGAGCCTGTGGATCTGGCCTTGGTGCTGGCGGTGGACGCCTCCTCCTCGGTCGATTTCGACGAGTTCGGGCTGATGATGGGCGGCTATGCCGCGGCGTTCCGCGATGCCGAGGTGCAGGCGGCGATGGTCTCCGGCACCGCGGGCGCCGTCTCCGTGACGCTGATGCTGTGGTCGAATATCGGGGCGCAGGCGGTGGGCGTGCCGTGGCTGCGCGTTGCGGGTGCTGCCGATGCGGGGGCGCTCTCGGCTGCCGTCGAGGCCTGCCCGCGGCTGGTGCCGGCCGGCGCCACGGCGCTCGGCGAGGCGATGGCGGCGGGGTTCGCGCTGCTGGGCGCCTATCGCGGGGCGTTCACGCGCGGGGTGATGGATGTCTCCGGCGACGGGGCCTGGAACCAGGGGCGCTCGCCGGGCCCGGTGCGCGACATCGGCGTCGCGGCCGGCTTCGTGGTGAACGGCCTCGCCGTGCTCAACGAGGAACCCGACCTGCTGGCGCACTACGTCGAGGAGGTGATCGGCGGCCCCGGCAGCTTCGCCATGCCCACCGCGGACTATGCGAGCTTCGCCGAGGCGATCCGGCGCAAGCTGCTGCGCGAAATCGGCGGCGCGATGGTGGCCTGAGGGCCGCACCCGGCCCAGGCATGCGGCAGGCTCGGCGCAGCGGGCCGAGAATATCGGTTCCCCCGCCTGCCCGCCCATGGCATGCCCAATCCCCTCGTCCCGTGAGGCTCCTCGCATGCTCCTGCTCATCCCCGGCCCCGTTCAGACCCAGCCGCAGACGCGCGCCGCGATGGCCCAGGACATCGCGCCCTGGGATGACGGCTTCCGCCCCACCTATGCGCGCATCCGCGAGCGGGTGCGGGTCGTCGCCGGCGGGATCGAGGGCGAGCACGTCACCCTGCCGCTGCAGGGCTGCGGGCATTTCATGGTGGAAGCCGCGCTGCGGACCTTCGTCGCCCCCGGCGGCCGCGTGCTGGTGCCGGCCAACGGCACCTACGCCAAGCGCATCGCCCGGCTGGGCCGCGAGGCCGGGCGGGACATGGTGCTGCTCGACCTGCCCGACACGCGCGGTGCCAGACCAGAAGAAGTGGCCGCAGCACTGGCCGCGGACCCCACCATCAGCCACGTGGCGCTGGTCTACTCCGAGACCGGCTCGGGCATCGTGAACGACCCCGCCGCGATCGGCGCGGTGGTGCGCGCGGCGGGCAAGCGGATGATCCTGGACGCCGTCTCCGCGCTCGGAGCGCTGCCGCTCGATCTCGCGGCGCAGCCGGAGCTGGATGTGGCAGTGTTCACCTCGGGCAAGTGCTTCGAGGGCTTGCCGGGGATCGGCTTCGCGGTGGCGCGCGTGGACCGGGTGCTGGCGAGCGCGGGGCAGGCGGGGTCCTGGGCCTTCGACCTTGCCGATGTCTACGCGCATGCGCTGCGCTCCGGCTGGGGCAGCTTCCGCTTCACCCCGCCGGTGCAGGCGCTGGCGGCCTTCGACGTGGCGCTGGACCTGCACGCGGCGGAAGGCGGCCAGGCGGGCCGCCTCGCGCGGTATCGGGCCAATGCGATGCAGCTCTATGACGGTCTCGCTGGTCTGGGCATCCAGCCCTATCTCTCCCGCGCCGAGCAGGGCCCGATCATCGTGACGGTGCGGCAGCCGGGCGACGGCGCCTTCAATCTCGGGGAATTTGTCGAGGCGCTGAAGGCGCGCGGGGTGCTGATCTCGAACTTCTTCACGACCGAGGCACCGACCATCCGCATCGGCGCGATCGGCGCGATCGGGCAGGCCGACATCGCCTTCGCCCTGGAGGCGATCGGCGCCACGCTGGACGCGATGGGCGTAACGCGGCGGGCGGCGGCGTAGCGTTCTACCCGCCGGCTTCGCGCTGCGTGCGGATTGCCAGGATGAACACCGTGTCGATGTCCGGGACGAACCGGAAGAGCGCGATGGAGCCGCGCGACGCGCGCCCGATGATGAGTTCGCGAAGCTCCGCCTTTACTGGCCTGCCGATCGCCGGGCTATGGGCCAGGATTTGAATGGCCTCGATGATTTCGCCAATCCGCTCGGTGCGATCGGCGATGCCGAACTCGGCCATGTGCCGGAGAAACCGCTCGAAATCGTCAAAGACTTCGGGTGCCCATTCGATCCTGGCCATGCGCCGGATCAGGGGGAGGGCTTGCGCGCCATGGGCCTTGGCGGGTTCTCGCCGCGCGCCTTGGCTTCGAGCCACGCCTTGGCGTCGTCCCAGGGCACGCTCTCTCCCGTGCGGAGAAGGTTGGCCCAACGTGCCTCGGCCAGGTGGTGCAGGATGTCGGCATCCTCCGCCCGCGCGACGGTTTCCGCGATCGCGTCGAGGATGAATGCGTGCGTGCTCTTGCCGCGACGTTCGGCGGCCGCGGCCACGCGCCGCTTCAGGTCCTCGTCGATGCGGATGGTGGTGGTCGTGGTCATGGCGAGGCTCCCGCGGTACGGCCGTTATAGCACGAATGTGCTATGCGCGCGACGGTTTCGCCCGTGTGGCGGTAGAGGCAAGGCGACGTGCGGTTTTCCTTGCTTTTCCTGGAGAAGGGCCTATATCCGCATCGTCAGCCTCTCTTTGGTTCGGCCTGCTCTCCAAGCTCGTGATCGAGCGCCGAGCCTGCTGCCCGCTCCTTCCTGCAGATTGGCCCGCTTAACGGCGTTCGTTCGGCGGTACATCTTGTTATCTGATTGGAATACAAACATGGCCAATGGCACCGTGAAGTGGTTCAACGCCACCAAGGGTTATGGCTTCATCCAGCCGTCCGACGGCACCGGCGATGTGTTCGTGCACATCTCCGACGTGCAGCGCTCGGGCATCAATGAGCTGCGCGAAGGCGCGAAGCTCTCCTACGACGTCCAGAGCGGCGATCGTGGCAAGGTTTCGGCCTGCAACCTGAAGCTCGATTGATCAGCGGCGGTGCCCTCCCGGGGGTGCTGCCACTGGCGACAAGAATGGGCGGGCGCCGTAGGGTGCCCGCCCCTTTTCGTTTGCAGACGGCCAATGCGGTCGTCGGTTCTTGCGCTGACGCCCGGTCGATATCCGGCGCGAGAGCATCGGAGCGGTAAGAGAGTGGCGGGGACGGACGACGACACGATTGTTGTTCTTCCCGACGACCAGCGGCCGGACGACGCGGTGTTCCATGTGCGATCGCCGCAAGTGCCGATCGGCTGCGTCCCGATCTGCCGTCACGCCGGCCAGACCGTGCTCCAGGTCCTCTACCGATGAGCACGATCTGGCGCCTCTACACCGATGGGTGTCGCCATGGCCCGCGCTCAGAAGCGGACTCGGCATGGATGAAGCACCCGCCATGCCTGCCGCTTGCCTGTGCCGGCGCGGGGCGATATGCGCGAGGCAGGGAATTCGTCCGGGAGATTGCGGCATGGCCTCCGACCTCGAGATCGCGCGTGCGGCTGAGTTGCGCCCGATCGCCGCGGTGGCGGCGCGCGCAGGCATTCCCGACGCGGCGCTCGAGCCCTACGGAAAATTCAAGGCGAAGGTGAGCCTGGATTTCGTCCGCGCGCAGGCGGGGGCGAAGCAGGGCGCGCTGGTGCTTGTCACGGGGATCAACCCCACGCCTGCGGGCGAGGGCAAGACCACCACGACCATCGGCCTGGGCGATGCGCTGAACGCCGCCGGCACGCGCACCATGGTGTGCCTGCGCGAGCCCTCGCTCGGGCCCTGCTTCGGCGTGAAGGGGGGTGCGACCGGCGGCGGCCACGCGCAGGTCGCGCCGATGGAGGAGATCAACCTGCACTTCACCGGCGATTTCCACGCGATCACCAGTGCGAACAACCTGCTCTCCGCGATGGTGGACAACCACCTGTACTGGGGCAACGAGGCGGGGCTCGATCCGCGCCGGGTGACGTGGCGCCGCGCGCTCGACATGAACGACCGCGCGCTGCGCCAAATTGTCGCCTCGCTCGGCGGTGTCGGCAACGGGTCGCCGCGCGAGGAGGGGTTCGACATCACCGTCGCCTCGGAGGTGATGGCGGTGTTCTGCCTGGCCCGCGATCTGGCCGATCTGCAGGCGCGGCTGGGCCGCATGGTGGTGGGTGCACGACGCGACGGCACGCTGGTGACGGCGCGCGACATCAAGGCCGATGGCGCGATGGCGGTGCTGCTGCGCGATGCGCTGGCACCGAACCTGGTGCAGACGCTGGAGGGGAATCCTGCCCTGGTACATGGTGGGCCGTTCGCGAATATCGCGCATGGGTGCAACAGCCTGATCGCGACGCGGCTGGGGCTGTCGCTCGCGGATGTGGTGGTGACGGAGGCCGGGTTCGGCGCCGATCTGGGCGGGGAGAAGTTCTGCGACATCAAGGCGCGCATCGGGGGCATCGCGCCTTCGGTCTGCGTCGTTGTCGTCACGGTGCGCGCGCTGAAGATGCATGGCGGCGTCGCGAAATCGGCCCTGGGTGTCGAGGATGTCGCGGCGGTTGGGCGCGGCGTGGTGAACCTCGCGCGCCATGTGGAGAACATGGGCAAGTTCGGCGTGCCGGTGGTGGTCGCGCTCAACCGGTTCACCTCGGACACCGATGCGGAGATCGCGGCCGTGCAGCGCGCGATGGAGACGCTGGGCACGGAGGCGGTGCTGTGCACGCATTGGAGCGATGGAGGCGCGGGGGCGGCGGATCTGGCGCAGGCGGTGCTCGCGCGGATCGGCCGTGGGCGGTTTGCGCCGCTGTATCCAGACGATCTGGGCCTGGCCGAGAAGATCGGGGTGATCGCGCGCGAGATCTATCGCGCCGGATCGGTGTCCTTCACGCATGCCGCCGAGGTGAAGCTCGCGCGCTTCGCGCAGCAGGGCTTTGCGCATCTGCCGGTGTGCATCGCAAAGACGCAGTCCTCGTTCAGTTCCGACCCGACGCTGCTGGGTGCGCCGGAGGGCCATGTGCTCACCGTGCGCGACGTGCGTCTGGCTGCTGGCGCCGGTTTCGTCGTCGCGATCTGCGGCGACATCATGACCATGCCTGGCCTGCCGCGCCACCCCGCCGCCGAGACCATCGCGCTGGACAGCGACGGCTTGATCCAGGGCCTGTTCTGAGTGCCGCGCGCCGCGAGAACCAAGTGGCAAAAATAAAAGATGGGGGGTCCGGGGGGAATTCTTTTCCCCCGGTCCTGCGCGACGCCGTGGCGTTGCACGCTTCCGGCCGCGTGGCCGAGGCTCTCGGGATTTACGCGCGTGTGTTGCGGCGATTCCCTGGTGACGGGAATGCGTTGAACCTCGCGGGCATCGCCGCACGCCAGCTGGGCGACCTGCCGCGCGCTTTGGAGCATGGCCGTCGCGCTGTGATGGGCACCCCGTCCAGTGCGATCTTCCGCGCGAATTTCGGTGCCACGCTGGCCGCCGCGGGACGCCTTTCGGATGCCGTGGCGGAGTTTCGCGCGGCGTTGGCCGCGCGCCCCGATGATGCCGTGACCTTGCGCAATCTCGGCCAGGCGATGGCCGCGATGGGCGATGCCGTGGGTGCGGTGGGGGTCTTGGAGCGCGCTGTCGCGATCGCGCCGGCCGTGCCCGAGGCGTGGCTCGCGCTCGCGCATGCGCGGCGGGAGGCCGGCGATGCGGATGGCGCGCGGGAGGCGG
>NZ_JAAEDH010000038.1 GCF_018128965.1 Plastoroseomonas arctica | reverse complement strand
GCGTGCCGAGCACCGTGTCATTGCCCGCGGCGGCATCCATGGTCTCGACGCCAGTGGCGCCGCGGAGGCTGTCCGTGCCGCCACCGGTGGTGACCTGCTCGAAGCCGGTGACGCCGTCATTGCCAAAGGCGCCGGTGACGGTGTTGGCAGTGAGGTCGACCGTGACCGCCGAGGTGGCAGCGCTGTAGTTCAGCAGGTCGGTGTCCGCACCGCCATCGAGGCTATCATTGCCCAAGGTGCCGCTGACGGTGTCGTTGCCGGCATTTGCGATGATCGTGTCGGCAACCGAGCTCCCGAACAGGCTGTCATTGCCCGATCCGCCGGCGAGCTGCTCGAAGCTATTGGCGACGATCGAATCGCCGGCCGCCTCTCCGCCAATGCCGGTCGTGCCGGACAGGCCCACCGTGACGCCGACCGTGTCGGTGGCATAGCTCAGCAGGTCGGTGTCCGCGCCGCCATCGAGCGTGTCGGCGCCGACGCCGCCAAGCACCGTGTCGTTGTTGGCGCCAGCGCTCAGACTGTCATTGCCAGCGCCGCCGACGAGCGAATCCGACCCGGCATTGCCGATCCCCGTGTCGTTCTCGGTGCCACCATCGAAGGTGTCGGCCCCGGTGCCTCCCACGAAGCTGTCGGTGCCAGCGCCGCCCAGGCCGAGGTTCGCGCCGTCGCCGGCGTTGATGGTGTCGCCACCGGCATTGCCGATGAAAGTCTCGGCGTTGGCGCCGCCGCCAAAGCTATCGTTCCCGGAGCCACCGATCACGCCTTCAAAATTGGACAGGCTGTCCGACTGGTTGTTGACGTTGCTCCCAAGGTTGACCTGCACAGCGCTGGTGACGTCTGCGTAGTTCACGAAATCCTGGTCGGCGCCGCCATCGAGGATATCAGCGCCGCTGAAGCCGGTGACCGTGTCGTTGCCGGCGCCGCCAAGCAGCGTGTCGAGCAGCGTGCCGTCGGTCCCTACGGAACCGATCAGAATGTCGTCGCCGGTGCCGCCGTCGAGATAGTCACCCGACCCGGCCTCCATCGAGTCGTTGCCGCCTAGCCCGTAGAATGACTGGTCTTGCTGGTCGGAGGAGCGGAAGGTGTCGGCGAAGTCACTGCCCTCTGCCGCCTCGAAGCCCGTGGAGGTGTCGCCGAAGGAGACGATCGAGTCGGCGCCGCCGAGTGTGAAGGTGATCCCTGCCGTCTGGTCCCTGAAGCTCAGGGTGTCGCTGCCGGTGCCTCCGGCATAGAAATCATTGCCGCTGCCGGCGAGGATCCGGTCATTACCAGCATCGCCGGAGAGGGTGTCGTTGCCGGCGCCCCCCGAAAGGGAGTCGTCATTATCCCCACCGAACAGCGAGTCGTTTCCGGTGCCGGCATAGAGCGTGTCGTTCCCCGTGCCGCCGAGCGCGGTGTTGTTGCCGTCGCCGCCGCCCAGCGAGTCGTTGCCCGCGTTGCCGACGAGAGAGTCATTCTCAATGCCGAGCAGCACGCTGTCGTTGTTGGTGCCAGTGCCAGTGAATGTGGCCATCGGGGGAACTTCCTTATTTCACTGTGACGGTCACCAAGCAGGCCGCCGGCGCGGGGATCAGTCAGGCGTATCGACTACTCAGCGACCACACGCGGCGGCTGCACCAACCTCGAACACACGGGTGTAGGCACCGTGCCCATGCGAGCATCGGAGACAGCCCTGTCCGTTTTGGATCAAAATTGAGTTGCCGTCATGAAACTGTGCGGTCGCGGGGATATCAATCTTGTTTAGTAACGCAATCGGAACTGACGCAAGTGGTATTTTGAGACAGCCGCGAAAAAAATTCAGTTCAAACAAGCGCTTTGCGTTGAATGGAGCGCGGCGCGCCAGCCACCTCACGGCGGTAGCGCGAACAGCTATCGTTTCGGAGGTACTCCGATCTAGAGCGATGTGTCAACGTAGCGGGATCGGATTTGATGAAAAATCAAAAATAGAGACGTCATATCGCAAAATGATCACGGCCCCGTGACTTGGATCAAATCACAGTTTCGTTCATATGAATCGCCGAAAAGGGCAACCCTGGGATGCAGAGTTGCCCTTCGATCGACCGTTCTGACGCAGGTGACCCGCCCGTGCGGGGCCGATCTTTACCCGGCTCGACGTATCACTGCGCGCGAAGCCAGCGCCGCGCGCACGAAGCGCGGCACTTGTCGCTGCGCCTTGGCGCGAGGCCGATCCATCTCGGGGATCGAGGGCAGGTTGCCGTAGAGCGCCTCGTGTTCGTCCCAGTTGTCGAAGGCCAGGCGATCGACATTGTCGACGAAGGTTTCGGCCGGAGCGCCCTCGGCGAGGACCAGGTCGTGCTCGGCGAGTTCGATGTGGTGGTAGGTGAAGATCTCCGGCACGTCGAAGACACGGAGGATGGTGGTGCCATTCACCAGGGCGCCGGCCTGGATCAGGACGCCTTCGACCAGCACGGCGTGGTCAGGCGAGAGCATCAGGTCGCGAGCGGGAATGCCATCGGCGAGGGCACCGGCGGTGATCCGCACAGGCAGAATGCGGAGCGGGTCGCCGAAGCGGGTGGAGACCGTCTGGCGACCCATCCAGCGAATCGGGCGTGCCGCGCCTTCCGTGGTGAGGATGAGGTCTTCCATCACGAGGGTTTCGACGGCGCGTTCGCCATTGGGCGTGGCGATCATGGTGCCGGGGTAGAAACAGGCGGCGGAGAACGCAATGCCGCTGAGAACCAGCCGCTCGCCTGTTGGAACGTAGAGGAATTCCCCGTTCAACAAGCCGCCTGTAACACCGCCTGAGATTAGCCGCCAACCGTCGGTTGGTTGAGGATCGAGTACATTCAGCAACCCGAAGGTGCCAAACGCAGCCCCTGCGACGCCCGGCTGAAAGCCCGGTGTGCCGATTTCTATAGTTCCGAGGGTCCCGCCATTGATCGTGTCACTTCCCTGACCGGCTGACCACTGAATCCGATCGACACTACCGAGAGTGGATGCAATCGAGTCATTACCGTCTCCACCGCGAATCAAATTCGTTCCGAGAAGACCGCCGATTAGCGGAGGACCAACTATAGTGTCATTACCTGCACCGCCATCAATAGTGTTAGCGTTATTAATTAAGACAATATTCCCGCCGCCATATATACTGTCATTCCCTTCGTCGCCTGCAAGGGAATCTGCACCGGATCCGCCTAAAATTGTGTCGTCTCCACCGCGACCCGCAAGTGTGTCTCTGCCGCCATTTCCGTCGAGGGAGTCATTAAAGGCGCCTGTGAACGTATCGTCGTTGCCGCCATTGCCGACAAATGTCTGAGACACGGAAATACCCCTATTTTCAATCCGTTAAGCGACGAACACAGGACTCCCACCGCCCAAAGCGCTGTTTGCACCGCGTCGATGAAGCCCGCCCGGCGGTTGCCCGGATGGCTTAGAAAATCCCGCCTGACGTGTATGACATTCGTATAAGCGCCGTTTCTTTCGCAAGCGGCATTACTTCCGCGCGCGAACACGTTTCCGTTTGTGGTTGCTGCACGCTGAGCACGAGTAAGTAACATACGCGTGATTGAATACTGGCATACCGCTCGCGGTACCAGGATATAGCTGCACTCGACCACTACCCTCGTCGCGTACTAGCCATCGCATTTCCCAGCCTTCTGTCGCCCGCCATGATGGTGCGCGTGCCGTCGGCCAAGGAGCCCCATCCATGACCACCCGCCCCGAACACCGCCTGGCCTATGCCGCGGCGCCCGACCGCCCAAAACTGGCGTTCCCGAGCGGCGCGAAGCTCGCCATCTGGCCGATCGTGAACGTGGAGCATTGGCTGATCGACGGCCCGATGCCGCGCCAAGTGCTCTCGCCACCCACCGGCGCCGCGCTGCTGCCCGACGTGCCCAACTGGGCATGGCACGAATACGGAATGCGCGTTGGCTTCTGGCGCTTCCTCGATGCCTTCAACAAGCGCGGCATCCGGCCCACGCTGTCCTGCAACGCCTCGGTCTGCCTGAAATACCCGCGTGTGGCCGCTGCCGCCCGCGATGCCGGCTGGGACTTCATGGGCCACGGCTTCTTCCAGGAACCCACCCACCGCGTGGAGGACCAGCGCGGCATGGTATTCCGCAGCGTTGAGACCATCGCCGGCTTCACCGGCGCCCCGGTGCGCGGCTGGCTCGGCCCCGGTCTCACCCAGACGCTGGACACGCCCGACCTCCTTGCCGAGGCCGGCATCGGCTACATGGGCGACTGGCCGGTCGATGACCGCCCCTGCCGCGTCGCCACCGCGCACGGCCCGCTGATCACCCTGCCCTACCCGGTCGAGCTCAACGACATCCCGGTGGTGATGATCCAGCACCATGACGAGGATGCCTTGCCGCGGCGCGCAGCGCTGTCGGCTGCGCGGCTGCTCACCGAGGCTGAGACCGGCGGCGCGCGCATCATGGGCATCGCCGTCCACCCCTACATCAGCGGCGTGCCACACCGCATCGCGGCACTCGAGGCGATGCTGGACGCGCTCGCCGCGCTGCCGGGCGTCGTGTTCATGCAAGGCGGCGCGCTGCTCGACTGGTATCTGGCCAGCAGCGATCCGAGCTGACCGGCCGCAGCGTTCGCCAGCCTCCCGGACGCCGCCGCCTGATGCGCAGACATCACCGTGACACCAGGCCCCTGCACAATGTCACGGAGGCACGCTTGCCCGCCGGCCTCACGTCGCCGTAACCGCCATGATGACCGGCGCGAAACACCCTCGCGCCGGGGAATGCTCGCCGGTCGCCCCGAGGAGATCCATCATGGACGGCCACACAATTCCGCCGCGCCCGGACAGCTACGACAAGAAGGTCGCACTCGTGCTGCAGGGCGGCGGCGCGCTCGGCAGCTACCAAGCGGGCGTCTACGAGGCGCTTGCCGATTCACCCTACCTCCCCGACTGGGTGGCCGGTATCTCGATTGGCGCGATCAATGCCGCGATCATCGCCGGCAACGCGCCGGAGCGCCGCGTCGAACGGCTGCGCCAGTTCTGGGAGCGGATCACCGCCCCGCCGGCGAGCCTCGGTGCCTGGGGCCAGGCGCTGCTGCCCAATTGGCCGGTCGATCGCCGGCAGACCGGCGCCACCAACGCGCTGCTGTTCGGCCAGGCGGGGTTCTTCAGCCCGCGCCCGGTGTTCGACTGGCTGTTCGGCGGCCAGCCAACCAGCTTCTACGACACGGCGGCGCTCAAGAGCACGCTCGAGTCCGTGGCCGATTTCGACCGCATCAACCACGCCGACGGCATCCGGCTCAGCGTCGGCGCGGTGAATGTCCGCACCGGCAACTTCGCTTATTTCGACACAGCCGAGATCACGATCCGGCCCGAGCACATCATGGCCTCGGGCGCGTTGCCGCCGGGCTTCCCCGCCGTCGAGATCGATGGCGAGCACTACTGGGATGGCGGCCTGGTGTCCAACACGCCGCTGCAATACGTGCTCACCAAGATCCCACGCCGCAGCCGGCTGACTTTCCAGGTCGATGTGTTCCATGCCCGCGGCGCGGTCCCCACCTCGCTCGAGGAAGTCGCGGAGCGCGACAAGGATATCCGCTATTCTAGCCGCACTCGCGCGGCGACGGACCGGATGCTCGAGACGCATGACGTGCGGCACAACATCAACACGCTTTGGCACAAGCTGCCCGAGGAACTGCGCGACACACCCGAGGGGCGTTTCCTCTACGCCTATGGCTGTGTGACGACGATGGACATCGCGCAGGTCATCTATCGGCCTAAGGATGGGCAAGGCCAGTCCAAGGATTACGAGTTCAGCGCCGGCACCATGCGCGAGCGTTGGGCGCAGGGCCGCGAGGATGCGCTGGCGACGCTCGCCGCCGCACCCTGGCTCGCGCCGATGCCGCCCGAGATCGGTGCTCGCACGTTCGACGTCCTTGGGAATGTCCTGGGCGAAGCACACAGCCACGCTGTCCACCCGAGCCTCACGCAGGAGCATGCCTGATGGAAGAACACGACGTCCTGAGCGGGGCCTTCGCGATGCCGCGGTTGAGTCCCTCCTACCCGATTGGGCCCTATCGCTTCGTCAGCCGCGAATACCTGACCATCGCCTACCGGAGCGATCCCGACACGCTGCGCCGGCTACTGCCCGAGCCGCTGGAACTGCGGCTGCCGGAGGTGCGCTTCCAGTTCATCCGCATGCCCGACAGCACCGGGTTCGGTGAGTACGCGATGGCGGCGCAGATCATTCCCGCGACGCTGCCCAATGGCGAGGCGGGCGGCTATGTCCACGCCGTCTACGTCAACTCGCACACAGCGAACACAGGCGGGCGCGAGCTTTGGGGCTTTCCGCAAAAACTGGCGCGTCCTTCGCTGACGGTGGAGCGTGACACGCTGTGCGGCGCGCTCGATTTCGGGCCCGTGCCGGTGGCGCGCGGCTCCATGGGATTCAAGCACCGCGCGGTCCCTGAGGCCGAGGCGATGGCCGAGCTCGCCGCACCGGGCGTGCTGCTCAAGATCATCCCGCATGTCGACGGCAGGCCGCGCATCTGCGAGCTGGTGCGCTACCAGATGGGCGAGCTGCGCTTCAAGGGCTGCTGGACCGCGCCGGCCGCGCTCCAGCTGATGCCGCATGCGCTGGCCCCGGTCGCCGAGCTGCCGGTGCTGGAAGTGCTGCGCGCCACCCACCTGATCGCCGACTGCACGCTGCAGCTGGGCGAAGTCATCCACGACTACCTGTCCGAAGGAGTGGCGTGATGACGCCCGACGAGATCCGCGCGCGCGCCTTCGCGATGCCGCTGACTAGCCCCTCCTACCCGAACGGACCCTATCGCTTCGTCAACCGTGAATACCTGATCATCACCTACCGCACCGACCCCGCGGCGCTACGGCGCGTGGTCCCTGCGCCGCTCGCCTTCGACGAGCCGCTGGTGAAGTACGAGTTCATCCGCATGCCCGACAGCACCGGCTTCGGCGACTACACCGAGAGCGGGCAGGTCATCCCCGTGCATGGACCCGATGGCCAGGGCGGCCGCACCCATGGCGGCTACGTGCACGCAATGTTCCTCGACGATGATCCGCCGATCGCGGGCGGTCGCGAGCTGTGGGGATTTCCCAAGAAACTCGCCGAGCCTTCGCTGCGGGTTGAGCGGGACACGCTTGTCGGTACGCTCGACTATGGCCCGGTTCGGATCGCGACCGGCTCCATGGGCTACAAGCACCGCGCCCTGCCCGAGGATGCGCTGCGCAAGGCGCTGGGCGAGCCCGGCTACCTGCTCAAGATCATCCCCCATGTCGACGGCAAGCCGCGCATCTGCGAGCTGGTGCGCTATCGCCTGTCGGACGTCGTGGTGCATGGCGGCTGGACGGGGCCTGCGGCTCTCGCGCTGGCGCCGCACGCGCTGGCGCCGGTCGCCGACCTGCCGGTGCTGGAAGTGGTCTCGGCGACCCATGTGATCGCCGACCTGACCCTGGATCTGGGTCAGGTGGTGCATGACTATCTCAGGTGAGAGTCGTGCCGGAGCGTGTTGCGCCCCGGTGGCCCTTACTTGGTGACGCGCGGCCCGCCGGGCGCTGTCGGCGCGGATGCGCCCTGCCAGGCTTCGCGGATGCGTTCTAGCACCGGTGCGGTCGCGGCGGTGTTCTCGCCGGCGACCGTCACGACGACGACGCCCGGGCCGGGCACGCAGTAAGCGGTAATCAGCGTAGTGCCATCGGTCGGCTCGGCGCCGATGCTGGAGGTGCCGGTGCCGAGGATGCGGAAGCCCGAACGCTCGAGCACGTCACGCGCGCGCTGGTGGCAGGCGGGCATCGGCGTGTTCGCCTGGATGGAGAAATGCACCTGGCTGACGCCATAGGCGCCGGCGGGAAGTGCAGGCAAGGCAAGCAGGCCGGCAAGGGCCGCGAGGGTGGCAGTGCGCAAGACGGAACCTCCCAAAGGGGTGACGCGCGGAGCCTAGAGCGCCGCGATGCCCATCGGGAAGGGGCGTCGATATTACATCTGCGCTTCCCGCTTCACGAGGCGGCGGGCCAGCGCATAGCCGAGCAGCCCGGCCACCGGCCCGGCCGGCAGAACCAGCAGCCATCCGACATGAACGCTCTGACTGACCAGGCCCAGCCCAATGCCGAGCATGAGCCCGCCGGTCAGGCTGCCGACGACCCCGGCCGTGAGCCCGAGGATGAGGATGTCTTCGCGTGATGCCATGGCGCGGAGGTGCTGCGCGTGGCGCGGTTTGGCAAGAGGAGGTTTGACAAGGAGGCGGAGCACGGCTAGGCACCGCGCTCTTTCCGGGAACGTGGACGGGTTGGGGTGGCGCAAATGCGCACCAGCGATCCGCGCCCTCCGGGGTTCATTCGGAACCTTGGACTACCGGGACAATAGCGACACCCGCTTGCGGGATCGATCGCGCCTTGATGAAGGATCACGCGCATGACGAAGCGCGCGGAAAGCAAATACAAGATCAATCGCCGTTTGGGCGCAAATCTGTGGGGCCGTGCGAAGAGCCCGGTCAACAAGCGCGAATATGGCCCCGGCCAGCATGGCCAGCGCCGCAAGGGCAAGCCCACCGATTTCGGCATCCAGCTGATGGCGAAGCAGAAGCTCAAGGGCTACTACGGCAATATCGGCGAGAAGGCCTTCCGCAAGTATTATGAGGAAGCCGTGCGCCGGAAGGGCGACACCTCGGAGAACCTTATTGAACTGCTCGAGCGCCGGCTGGACGCGGTTGTCTACCGCATGAAGTTCGCGGTGACGCCCTTCGCCTCGCGCCAGTTCGTGAACCACGGCCATGTCACGGTGAACGGCAAGAAGCTGAACATCCCGTCTTACATCGTGAAGGACAATGACGTGATCGAGGTCAAGGAGACCTCGAAGCAGCTGGCCGCCGTGCTCGACGCCTCGCAGAGCGGCGAGCGTGAAGTGCCAGAGTACATTGAGGTGGATCACCGCGCGATGAAGGGCAAGTACCTGCGTGCGCCGAAGCTTTCCGATGTGCCCTACCCGGTGCAGATGGAGCCCAACCTCGTGGTCGAGTTCTACTCGCGCTGAGCGACCAAGGCGGTCCCCACGGCGGGACCGCCTTTCGCGTCACGCGGGCATCGCCAGAAGCCCCTTAACGGAATGTGCGTCGGCCGACATCAGAAGCGGCGTCGAGCCCGCGAAGGCGGCGTTACCGATCACCATGTTCGACATCGTCGCCCGGAACGCATCCTGGTATCGCGCGGCATCGGCCTCAGCCGCAATAACCACCTTCGGTCCGCCTTCGCTGAGGGGCCCCTGCCGATCGAGCAGGGCAATCGCCCGAAGCTCGCGGTGCGTCTCCAGGAAATCCGCGACCGCCAGGGTAACGTCCGGGAACCACGGGTGCAGCACATCGTCCGCAACCATCAATCCGCCCGGCGCAAGCGACGATGCGGCCAGGGTAAGATCGTGTCGCGCCGCCAGTCGCGAATGCTCGCCATCGACATGGACCAGCCGCGCAGGAAGACCGAGCAGCGTTGCCCAGGCGACAGGGCCGATCTCGCGAGAATCGGCGCGGTGGATGCGCATCCGGGACGCGGGCACACCGTGCGCCAGGCAATTGGCCCGCAGAGCGGGTTCGAAATCCTCGCCGTTGTCCTCGAACAAATCGATGGCCACCAGTCGCTCCTCTGCGAGAAGCGAAAGCCCGAAGGCGATAAAGCTGCGACCGTGATAGGTGCCGATCTCCGCGATCGATCCGACGATCTTATCGCGGCGCTGCACTTCTAAAATAGTCAGGAACAAGAAGGCACCGCCGGTCGTCAGGAAGCCGCGGACGCTGCGATGGCCCGCGGCCAGGTAGGCGATGCAGTCGCGCAGCGGATAGCCCGACCAGGGCGGCTGGGCTGCGGCGGGGCGCGTCGCGGCGTCCCCGCCAGTGCCCATGGCGTCAGGCTTCCGCCTTGTGCGGCACGCCCTTCTCGGCGAACAGGCTGGTCAGCTCGCCCGCCTGGTACATCTCGGTGATGATGTCGCAGCCGCCGACGAACTCGCCGCCGACATAGAGCTGCGGGATGGTCGGCCAGTTGCTGAATGCCTTGATGCCCTCGCGGATCTCGCCGTCTTCGAGGACGTTCACGCCTTTGAACGGCACCCCGACGTGGGACAGGATCTGCACCACGCGGGCGGAGAAGCCGCACTGCGGGAAGACGGGCGTGCCCTTCATGAACAGCACGACGGGGCTGGCGTCGATCTCGGCCTGGATGCGGGCGGCGGTGTCGGTCATGGGCGGGGTTCCTCGGGAGGGACGGAGGTCTGGAGGGCGAGGGCGTGCAGCACGCCGCCCATGCGGCCCTGGAGCGCGGCATAGACGATCTGGTGCTGGCGAACGCGGTTGATGCCGCGGAAGCTCTCGGAGATGACGGTGGCGGCGTAGTGGTCGCCATCGCCGGCCAGGTCCTCGATGGTGACCTGGGCGTCGGGCAGGGCCGCCTTGATGAGCGCCTCGATCTCGGCCGGCTGCATGGCCATGGTTCAGCTTCCCATCAGGAGCGGCAGCGTCGCTTCGTGCGCCGCCCGCAGTGTGGCGATAGATATGGAACGCCCATCGGCCAGCGCCAAGGCCTCTCCGCCGGTGCGGCCCAGCAGCACCGCCGGCAGCCCCGCCGCGACCGCGGCCGCGACCAGAGCCGCCCCCTGCCCCGTGGCGCAGAGATACCGGCCCTGGTCCTCGCCGAACCAGAGGGCGTGCTCGGGGATGCCGTCCGGCGCGGGCGCAAGCGTGACGCCGCAGCCGCGCCCCATCGCCATCTCCGCGACCGCGACAAGCAGGCCCCCATCCGAGCAATCGTGACAGGCGGCGATCGCACCCCCCAGGATCTGCGCCCGAACGAAATCCCCCGTGGCCCGCTCCGCGGCGAGGTCCACCGGCGGCGGCGCACCCGCCTCCTGCCCCGCGATCTCGCGCAGCCATAGCGACTGGCCCAGCCAGCCCTGCATCGCGCCGATCAGCACCAGATCCTGGCCGGGAGAGAGGGCGAGGCCCACGGACTGCGCCGCATCCTCCAGCACGCCCACCCCGCCGATCGCCGGCGTTGGCAGGATCGCGACGCCCTGGGTCTCGTTGTAGAGGGAGACGTTGCCGCTCACGACCGGGAAGTCCAGGGCGACGCAGGCCGCCGCCATGCCGCGGATGGCGGCGGCGAACTGGCCCATGATCTCGGGTTTTTCAGGGTTGCCGAAGTTCATGTTGTCGGTGATGGCGAGGGGACGCGCACCCACGGCGGTGAGGTTGCGCCAGGCCTCGGCCACCGCCTGCACGCCGCCCGCCTCGGGGTCGGCGAAGACGTAGCGCGGGGTGCAATCCGTGGTCATGGCGAGCGCGCGCTTGTGGCCCTCGATGCGCACCACCGCGGCGTCCGCGCCGCCCGGGCGCTGCACGGTCTGGCCGTTCACCAGGGCGTCGTACTGGTCCCAGATCCAGCGGCGCGAGCACAGGTCGAGCGACCCCAGCAGCGTCTCCAGCGCCGGCAGGATGCCGACCGGGTCCGCGATGGCGGCCGCGTCCAGCACCGGCTGCTTCGGCGTCTCCACGGTGGGGCGGTGATAGAGCGGGGCTTCGGATTCCAGCGGCGCCAGCGCGATATCCGCCTCGAGGATGCCCTTGTGGCGGATGGTGATGCGGCCCGTATCCGTCAGGTGGCCGATGACGGCGAAGTCCAGCTCCCATTTCTGGAAGATGGCCTGGGCCATCGCCTCCCGGCCAGGCTTCAGGATCATCAGCATGCGCTCCTGCGATTCGGAGAGCATCATCTCGTAGGCGGTCATCCCGTCCTCACGCTGGGGGACGGTGTCCAGCACCAGCTCGATGCCCACACCCCCCTTCCCCGCCATCTCCACGCTGCTGCTGGTGAGTCCCGCGGCGCCCATGTCCTGGATGGCGACGATGGCGTCGGTGGCCATCAGCTCAAGGCAGGCCTCGATCAGGAGTTTTTCGGCGAAGGGGTCCCCGATCTGGACGGTGGGGCGCTTCTCCTCGCTGTCCGCGCTGAATTCCGTGCTGGCCATGGTCGCGCCATGGATGCCGTCGCGGCCGGTCTTGCTGCCCAGGTAGACCACCGCGTTGCCGATGCCGGCGGCGGCACTGAGGAAGATGCGGTCGCGCGGGGCGATGCCGACGGTCATCGCGTTGACCAGGGGGTTGCCGTTGTAGGCCGGGTGGAAGTTGACCTCGCCGCCCACGGTGGGGACGCCCACGCAATTGCCGTAGCCACCGATGCCGCGGACCACGCCGTCGATGATCTGCTTCATGCGCGGTGCATCCGGCATCCCGAAGCGGAGGGCGTTGAGGTTGGCGATGGGGCGGGCGCCCATGGTGAAGACATCGCGCAGGATGCCGCCCACGCCGGTGGCGGCGCCATTGTAGGGCTCGATGAAGCTCGGGTGGTTGTGGGATTCCATCTTGAAGATGGCGGCCAGGCCATCGCCGATGTCGATGACGCCGGCATTCTCTCCCGGTCCGTGGATCACCCAGGAGGCCTTGGTGGGCAGGGTGCGCAGCCAGACCCGGGAGGATTTGTAGGAGCAATGCTCCGACCACATCACCGAGAAGATGCCGAGCTCCGTCAGCGAGGGCGTGCGGCCGAGGATGGCGAGCGCGCGCGCGAACTCCTCCGGCTTGAGGCCGAACTCGCGGGCCAAAGCGGGGGCACGGCCAGGGTCGAGGGGCAGCGGCGTCTCGGTCATGGGGGCGTTGTGAGCAGGGGCGCGGCCGCTGTCCAGGGGCATTCGCGGCGGGGTTTTGGGCGCCCGGGTTTTTGGCGGGACCGGTCATGACCAGCCGAGCCGCTGTTTTCGGGTGAGGTGCAGCACGCCGCCGGCCAGGCGGTGCAGGTGCCGCAACGCTTCGGTCAGTACAAGGCAGGCGCGCGCGTGGTCCAGGAAGGTTTTGGACGACGGCAGGCGGATGGCCCTCACCTTTTCGGACAAATCGGGGTTGGGGATCTTGTCCGGCGGGCCGTTCAGGGCGGGGAGGAAGCCGAGGCGGCGGATGAGGGCGATGAGGCGGAGGCCGCGCAGACGGATGGCGCGGCGGCAGGCGCGGAAGATGAGCGGGGCGATCTGGTTGAGAGGGTGGTTGGGTTCGTTGTCCTTGATGGCGAGGAGGAGCTTTTCCCACAGACCGGCATGGGTGAGGCGGCGGAAGTAGCGGGAGAGGGTGTCGGGCTTGCCGTGCTCGGGCGGGAGGGCGCGCCAGGGGGCGGAGGTGCAGGAGAGGGCGAAGATGGCGTCCATGCGGGCGCGGAGGTCGCCGATCTGGCGACCGGCAGGGGAGCGGGGGAGGATGTAGGGGAGGAGGGCGTGGAATTGGGTGGGGGTGAGGGGGGTGGGGGGCATCATCCTATCATAGGTTTTTTTTCTTATGGTTTCAACTCCTAAATAATTACAATTGCGTCCGACTCCCCGGCCAAGTCTGCTCGTATGATGTGATGGTGACCGATTCGGCTCCTTGCGCAATCGAAGCAGAAAAAAGAGGGTACATGGATCGCCAACATTTTGATATTGCCGTGGTCATCCCTTTAGACGATGAAATTGGTCCGTTTTTTGATATTTTTCCCAGTCTCGAAAACAGAAGCGACGATCAATTTTTGCACCATGTAGTTGCAAGCGGTCACGCTGATATTTCAATGGTCGTTGTCCAGCAGCAGTACATGGGCAGAGCTGCTGCTCAGGAGGCCGCAGGAATGACGCTTGATCGTTATAAGATCAGTCTTATTTGCTGCGTCGGGATAGCAGGCAGTTTGTCGGACGATATGCGATTAGGTGATGTCTGCCACAGCAGTACGATCATCGACGTCCTTGATAATGCAAAGTTTTCTGACACAACTGATGGCGCAGATGGCGTAAACGTAGAACTTTCGCCAAAGCATTACGAGACGCACCGGGCTATCCTTACCCACATGAATTTCATACGAACTCAGCCAAATCTCAAGGCAGCATACTTAGCGTGGCAGGCAGACCGAGCCACCATCGCTCAGGCGGTGATCACCTCAGAGGTCCCAACGCCAAGCGGCGGAATGTTTAGACTTGGCGAGCCGTCATCTAAATCTGGCGCGATAGCATGCGGCGCAGTGAGCAAGAGCGCTGCCTACAACGCGAAACTACGAGCCATTGATCGTTCTATACTTGCGATTGAAACGGAGACAGGAGGCATATTCCTAAAGGCAAAGGATAACAACGTTCCCGTTATGACCGTTCGAGGAATATCGGACTACGCGGATCGGGAAAAGAAAAAACTCGAGATTGCGAGTAAGGGTGCAGTACGTCATCTAGCAGCTGGGAACGCAGCGTCATTTCTTCGTTTACAAATATCTGAGAACGAATATTTTAGGGTGGGCTTAAAAAAGCTTTCCAAGGTTAGTCAGCCAGAGTTAATTTTAACAGAACGTGGCCAAATTTATGACCCCGTCTCGGCCATTATCAACGATGCCTATATTGTTATAGATGAGAATTTACGCAAGTTTTCCCCAGAGTATCGCATACAAGAAAAGGGTTATCGCCTACCTACACCGCGCGTTCGGCTTACAGGGAACGATGAGAGCACGCCAATCGAGGTTCGTGACGCTGTTAAGAACCATGATCGAGTGATCATCAATTTACCACGCACCTACCCTGATCAATCTTTGTCCTGGGTCATCGCTAATGACTTGTGTGGCGCAGATATAGATGGGCAGCAGCCAGTACCTTTTGTTATCAATGGGGATGGCATCCGGGGTCGAGCCACTACGCTAGCCTCGCTCTGCGGTCCCGGCTTGTCCGAAATGGTCAAAACGGTGGGCGTAATGCCTGTTGTGATTGTTGAAAATATACCTTTTTCCTCAAAACATAGGCGGGAAATGCTCGTCGAGGAAGCAGCAAACTACCCTGGCGTAAAGTTTGTTTTTCTGGTTCGAGGAGAAGCAGATCTTGTAAGCGAAACAGAATTTTCTGCGAAAACAGCGTCCGAAATATATGAGACATGCCCAATCTCCTTTAAAGAGATAGCGTTGTTCGTTCAGAAAAATTTCCAGATGAGCGGTAGCGAGTCTGAAGTGGTTGCGCTCCGCTTGCGCGAGACCTTTAACCGATTCGATCTGGATGCGCATCCAACCTACTTTGCCGGTATTCCGCGTGAGACACTCTCAGCCTTGTTGCAGGCAAACAGAAGAAGCGAATTAATCCAGCTCGCAGTTGATGGATTTTTAACGTTCGTAGTTGCAGGCGATAAGGGCGATGTGGCTCTTAGTCGAACCACACGGGCAAGGTTCTTAAGGCAGCTCGTAGTAGACATGCATGTCGAGCATCACACGTATGACGAGCCCGGACTTCTTAAGAGAATCAAAGATTTCGCTGCTCAGCATGATTTCGACATCGACCCCATGAGATTCATGCAAGGGTTTATTGACCACGGCATAATGCATTTTGAAAACGGAAATGCAAAAATTTCTTTACCTTTTATAGAGTCTTATCTACTAGCCGACGAACTAAGCCGAAATCCTGCTAAAGCAAATAAATATTTCGACGTAAATAGCGAAACATTTGATTTCGCGACCCTAGACTTATACTCAGAAATCGGACCATCTCCTGATTTAGTGATAAAAATTATTGAGACTCTCAAAACTTCTCTCGAACTGTCTGCTCTGAGGACGAACGAACCCAATATTCTTATTGGAGGGTCAATCTTACCTAATTATGTTAAACAGCCTGAACGTGGGAATGTATTGCAACGACGCCTAGCAGGCGCGCACAAAGCCGTACGTGAGAATTCGGAGAATGCTGGCGAAAAGCAAAAAACTTTAGATTTAGCGGACCGAATCAAGGAAAAAACTGGCCGCGTAGCTCGCGAGCGCAAACCTGAAGAAGATCAGCATCTTAAAGATCTTGAGCCGCTGAAGGAACTTATGCACAAATGGTGTATAGCAACAATTTTGTTAGGATCGTCTGCTGAACATTTAGATGCAGGTACAAAGCGAGGTCTTGCTCAAGACATCGTTGTAGGAGCATCGCGTTTAATAGACGAATGGAGTCGCTTCCAAGCTAAGTTTGATTTTGACGAATTACGACGCGAGCTCACGACTGATGAAGCATTGGCCGATCTTCCTGGACCACAAGATTTGGAAGAAAAGCGTAAATTTACAGAGATACTTTTGGATATTATTGAGTACTCTGCCCTCGCCAAGCCGCTGAGGAAGATATTGGGGTTTTTATGCGAACAAGCGCGTCAGAAAGTTTTGGCGCCGAGCATCGCAGCCGTAGTGCTTGAAGGACCACTAGAAAACGTAATTCATGGTACTTGGCTAACTGATGTTGACTCAAAACGTGGAGCAATACCTTTGCGAGACAGCCTACGCGGTTTGCCGCGCTCGACAACATTCTTACGAATCACCTTGATGTCACATTATCTTGCCCGCGTTTATTGGAATCACTGGAGTACAGAGCATCGGCTCGCTTTGCTTGAGGCTGCAAGCGAGGCAATAAAGCCGCTTGGCGCGACCATCGAGAAGGCAAAGATTACAAGACTTGTGAAGCGTCAGCCAAATTAAATATCTTATTGTGTATCTCTGAATTAAGGAATTTAGCTATCATCGCGGCATTTGAACGTACCTTACTTCTAGTTGCGGCGTCCCTGCGAACTGGCTCCGGCATCAAACCGTCGCCACCCCCTCCAACACCGGCACGCACCTTCCCCCCACACTCGCCCTGATCCCGCTCGGCGCGCGCCAGGCCGCCGCGCGCAGCAGGCTCGGGCGGCCCATCTCGACGCCCTGGGTGATGTCCCAGCGGCCTTCCTCGGCATCGGTGAGCGAGAGCAGCAGGGCCACCAGGGGGGTGGCGGCGCTGCCCGTTGCCGCGTCCTCGATGGTGCCTGAGAGGGGGGAGAACATGCGCGCGCGGCGTTGTCCGGGGCCGGCATCGGCATGGAGGTAGATTGGCAGGCGGTTCGGGCCGAGGGCGGTGAAGCTTGCGGCCGCGGCGCGGAAGCGTTCGAGGTCCGGCACGGCGCGCGACAGCGCCTCGGGTGCCACCTCCGCGATCAGGAAGGAATTGCCCACGGAGGCGACCATCGGCCGGTGCGTCGTGGTCAGGATGTCGGCCGCGTCCAGCCCCACGCAGCCGGCGAGCAGGCCCGGGTCCATCTCCGCCCCCAGGGTCAGCGGCTGGGGGGCGGCGATGATGGTCTGTTGCAGCTCGCCCTCCTCGTCGCGGACCACCCGCACCTCGACCAGGCCGGCGATCTCCTCGAAGCGGAGCATGCCGTTCTCGGCCCACCCCGCCACGGCCCAGCCGGTGCCCACGTTGGGGTGCCCGGCGAAGGGCATCTCGGCGGTGCGGTTGAAGATGCGCACGCGCGCGGTGTTGGCCGGGTCCTCGGGCGGCAGCACGAAGGTGGTCTCGGAGAGGTTGAACTCGCTGGCGAGGGACTGCATCTGCGCATCGGTCATCCCCCGCGCATCGGGAAACACCGCCAGCGGATTGCCCCCGAACCTGGTGTCGGTGAACACATCCAGCGTGACAAAATCATACCGTGCCATGCGTCCGCTCCCCGGCTGGGTACCAAAGGCCAAAAATAAAAGAAGAAGGTCCGGGAGAATTCCTTCTCCCGGTGCTTTCTTTGGCACGGATCGCGCATAGCTTCGACCCGTCACCTGTGGATTCGCTCTGATGAAGGTTGTCGTACTCGGCAGTGGCGTGGTGGGCGTGACCAGCGCCTGGTATCTCGCCGCCGCCGGCCATGAGGTGGTGGTGATCGACCGGCAGTCGGCCCCTGGCATGGAGACGAGTTTCGCCAATGCCGGCCAGGTGTCGTTCGGCTATTCCAGCCCCTGGGCGGGGCCGGGCATTCCGCTCAAGGCCGTGCAGTGGCTGATGATGAGGAACCGCCCGCTGGTGGTGTGGCCGCTGATGGACACGCGCCTGTATGGCTGGGTGACGCGCATGCTCGCGAACTGCACGGAGGCCGCCTATGCGCGCAACAAGGCGCGGATGGTGCGGGTGAGCGAGTACAGCCGGCGCGCGATCGCGGAGCTCAGGGCTGAGACCGGCATCGAGTATGATGGCCGCACGCGCGGCACGCTGCAGCTGTTCCGCACGCAGAAGCAGCTGGACCATATCGGCGGGGATACGCGCGTGCTGGCGCAGTTCGGCATGCCGTTCGACGTGTTGGACCCGGCGGGCTGCATCGACCAGGAGCCGGCGCTGAAGCATGTGCGGGGCATGTTCGTGGGCGGCCTGCGCCTGCCCCAGGACGAGACGGGGGACGCGCACCTGTTCACCCAGCGCCTCGCCGCGATGGCCGCCGAGAAGGGCGTGGTGTTCCGCCAGGGCGAGACGATCCGCGCCATCGCGACGGCGGGGGGCAAGGTGACGGGTGTGACGACCTCGGCGGGGGAGGTGGTGGGGGATCACTATGTGCTGGCGCTGGGCAGCTTCACCACCGCGCTCGCGCTGACCATCGGCATCCGCATCCCGGTCTATCCGGTGAAGGGCTATTCGCTGACGCTGCCGGTGCGCGACGAGGATGGGGCGCCGGTCTCGACCGTGATGGATGAGAGCTTCAAGGTCGCGATCACGCGCCTGGGCGACCGCATCCGGGTGGGCGGGACGGCGGAGCTGGCGGGGTTCTCGACCCGGCTGCGGGCGCCGCGGCGCGCGACGCTGGTGCGCTCGCTGACGGATTTGTTCCCGCGCGGCGGCGATCCGGCGGAGGCGACGTTCTGGTCGGGTCTGCGCCCCATGACCCCCGACGGGACCCCTATCGTCGGCGGCACGAAGTATACCAATCTGCACCTGAATACGGGCCACGGCACGCTGGGCTGGACCATGGCCTGCGGTTCGGGGCGCCTGCTCGCGGACCTCGTGAGCGGGCGGGTGCCCGAGATCGACAGCGCGGACCTCTCGGTGGCGCGTTATGCGCTGGCGGGTATCGATTGATTTCGTAAGCGGACCGGTGCGATAACAGAGAAACCATGGGAATATACCTGGACGTCCCTTTTTCGAACCAGCTGATGCGGCCGGGTCAGAGCAGCGTGCTCAACGACCCGACCGGCTGCTGGTATGCGTCCGTGAACATGGTCGGCTGGTATTTCGAGGCCGGGCCGCGCCAGGGCGTGCCGGAGTTGTACAGCGGCAACCTGCCGCCGGAGGTTCGCGCGCGCCTGGGCTTCCAGGGGCATTTTGCGACCGGGTCGGCGCAGGCGCGCGCGGTCATGAACGCCTATCACGGCGGGCAGTCCGAACACGTGCTGCTGGCCGAGCGCGAGCATCTGGAACCGGTGAGCAACTGCGCGCGGAACAACTACAATTACGGCGGCCTGCAGGTGGACCAGCTGCTGCGGCGCTACGGGCCGGTGTTTTTCTACTGGGTGAAGACGGTGCGCGGGCGCAGCTACGGGCACGCCTCGGTGCTGATTGGCATCGGCAAGCGCGAGACCGAGGTGATCTACCACGACCCCGAAAACCTGCCGAACAGCCGCATGACGCTCGACCAGTTCAACCAGGTGCGGCAGCGCTGGATGTACGGGATGATGCGCAAATCCGGCTTCGGCCACGTCCTGCGCGGCCACAACATCGCCTGATCCGCAATGCAGATCAGGCTGCTTTTTCGTGCCCTCAAGCGGCGGGGCGCGCGCTCCGCTCGCTTGCCTCTCGCCGCATTGGCGGCGCGCGAAGGCGCGCAGAGCGGGCGGGGTCAGCCGCGCGCGGCGAGGATGCGCAGCAGGGCCGCATCGCGCGCCGCCGCCAGCGCGCGCACGTC
>NZ_JAAEDH010000037.1 GCF_018128965.1 Plastoroseomonas arctica | reverse complement strand
CCCGGGGCCGCGCCGGTGACCGGCGGGGTGCCAGGCAGCGGCGCAAGCGTGGCCGAGCGGGTGGGGGCCGGCGCCGAGGCCGGCGGGGTCACAGCCGGAACCTGGCTGTCGGGCACGCGCGGCGGCGGCTCGGGCGCCATCTGCTCGAGCCGCGGCGGCAGCGGTGGTACGGCATCGACGACGCGCGCCGCACCACCGGAGAAATTGTACCAGCCGACATAGGCGGCCACGGCCAGCACGGCGCCGGCCAGCATCACCGCGCCGGCGGGCACACCACGGCTTGGCACCGGCTCGGGGAATACCAGGTCCGCCTTGGTCGTGGGCACCGAAACCTCGCGGAAGCGGCGCAGCACCTCGTCCGTGTTGAGGCCCAGCGCATTGGCGTAGTTGCGCAGGAAGCCCACCACATAGGCCTGGCCGGGCAATTCCTTGAGCCGCCCCTCCTCGAGCGCGAGGAGATAGACGCGGCGGATACGGATGCGCTCGGCCATGTCGGCCACCGAGACGCCCATCGCCATGCGCGCCTCGCGCAGTTCCTCGCCGAGGCGCGTGGCTTCGGCGGCGGTCAGGTCCGGGCGGGCAATGCGCTTCATGTCGTTCGGCATCCGGCGTCAATTAACCCGCGGCGGGCGCGAGATCAAACCCGCTTGGTGGAAGAAACACGTCATGGGCACGTGACATCATCAATCCGCCATCATAGTGCCGGTTGCAGAGCGCTCTGCCCGCGCTGGACCAGGGCAGCGGCGGCCTGGTCCATCAACTCCGCGATGATGGCCGCCACCGGTTCCTCGCGCGTCACCATCCCAACGCTCTGCCCGGCCATGAGCGAGCCGCTCTCGACATCGCCATCGATCACGGCGCGGCGGAGCGCGCCGGCCCAGAAATGCTCGATGTCGAGCTGGGCGGCCTCCTTGGTGAGCTCGCCGGCGGTGAATCGATCCAGCGTCGCCTTCTGGTGCGCCATGAAGCGCTTGGTGCCCTCGTTGACCAGCGCGCGCACCGGGATGACCGGGAAGCGCTCGTCGATCTGGGTGGTGGGGAGCGCGTCGCGGGCCGCCGCGCGGATGAAGGCGCGCTTGAAGTTCGCGTGGGCGATGGACTCGGTCGCGCAGACGAAGCGGGTTCCGAGCTGCACGCCGGCCGCGCCCATCTCGAGGTAGGACAGGATGGCCTCGCCGCGGCCGATCCCGCCGGCGACGAAGACCGGCACGTCGTGGATATGCGGCAGGATCTCCTGCGCCAGCACGGTGAGGCTGACCGGGCCGATATGGCCGCCGGCCTCGGAGCCCTCGATCACCAGGGCATCGGCGCCGGAGCGGACCAGCTTCTTGGCCAGCGCGAAGGCGGGCGCGAAGCACACGACCTTGGCCCCGCCATCCTTGGCCGCCTTGATCGCCGAGCCCGGCGGGATGCCGCCGGCGAAGACGATGTGGCCGACCTTCGCGTCGAGGCAGGTCTGCACCAGCTGCTCCAGGCGCGGATGCATGGTGATGAGGTTCACGCCGAAGGGCATGGTCGTCAGGGCCTGGGTGCCGGCGATCTCCTCGGCCAGGCGCGGCGGCTCCATCGCCCCGCAGGCGATCACGCCGAAGGCGCCGGCATTGGACAGGGCCGCGACCAGGTGGCGCTCGCTCACCCAGCTCATCGCCCCGCCCATGATGGCGTAGCGCGTGCCGAAGAAGGCGGCGCCGCGCGCCATCAGCTGCTCGATCCGGCTGGTGTCCATCAACCGGGACCGTCCAGGCCATAGGCGGTGTGCAGCGCGCGCACCGCGAGCTCGGTGTAGTCGGCCGCGACCAGCACGCTCACCTTGATCTCGCTGGTCGAGATGACCTGGATGTTGATGTTCTTCTCGGCCAGCGCCTTGAACATGGTGTTCGCGATGCCGGCATGGCTGCGCATCCCGATGCCGACGACGGAGATCTTGGCCACGTCCGGGTCCGCGATGATCTCCTCCTGGCCCAGCGTGTCCTGCGCCTTCTCCAGCACGTCGCGCGCGCGGGCGAGGTCGGATTTGGTGACGGTGAAGGTCATGTCGGTGGACCCGTCCGCGCCGACATTCTGCACGATCATGTCCACGTTGACGTTCGCACCGGCGAGCGCGCCGAACACGGCCGCGGCGATCCCCGGTCGGTCCGGGACGCGGCGGAGCGTGACCTTGGCATCATCGCGCGAATAGGCGATGCCGCTGACGACGGGCTGTTCCACGATTTCATCCTCATCGACCACGAGTGAGCCGGGTTTGTCTTCGAAGCTCGAGAGCACCTGCACGCGCACGCGCGCCTTCATCGCCAGTTCGACCGAGCGGGTCTGCAGCACCTTGGCACCGACCGAGGCGAGTTCGAGCATCTCCTCATAGGAAATCTTCTCGAGCTTGCGCGCGCGCGGGACGATCCGCGGGTCGGTCGTGTAGATGCCGTCGACGTCGGTGTAGATGTCGCAGCGGTCGGCCTTCACCGCCGCCGCCACCGCCACGGCCGACAGGTCCGACCCGCCACGGCCGAGCGTGGTGATGCGGTTGCGCTCCGGGTCGATGCCCTGGAAGCCGGCGATGATGGGGACCTGGCCCTGGGCCATGCGCTCGACCAGCAGCGCGCCCTCGATGGTGTCCACCCGCGCCTTACCATGCGCGCCATCGGTGCGGATGGGGATCTGCCAGCCCTGCCAGGACCGGGCGTCGATGCCCGCCGTCTGCAGCGCGATGGCAAGCAGCCCCGTCGTCACCTGCTCGCCGGTCGCGACCACCGTGTCGTATTCGCGCGCATCATGCAGCGGCGAGAGTTCCTGGCACCATTTGACCAGCTGGTTGGTCACGCCCGACATGGCGGACACCACGACCGCCACCTCATGCCCGGCATCGACCTCGCGCTTGACGCGCATGGCCACGTTGCGGATGCGGTCGAGATCGGCAACCGAGGTGCCGCCGAATTTCATGACGATGCGGGCCATTGGGGACCTGGGTGGGCCGTGGCGGATACACGGGTGGTGGGTTGCGCGGGGCGATGGGGCGGGACAGATACCGGCGGGGGCGGCGCGCCGCAACCGGCGTTTTGGGAGTGGGAGCTTATGGCGACAGGCGGGACGGCTCGGGCCGATGAGGTCCAAAAGTTCGACGCGCTGGCAGATCGCTGGTGGGATCCGCGCGGGCCGATGGCGCCGCTGCATGCGATGAACCCGCTGCGCACGGGCTGGATTGCGGCCCGGCTCGGCGGGCTTTCGGGCAAGCGGGTGCTGGATGTCGGCTGCGGCGCGGGCCTGGCGGCGGAGGCGTTCGCCCGGATGGGCGCCGAGGTGGTGGGCATGGATGCGGCGCCCGAGGCCCTGGCCGTCGCACGGGCCCATGCCCAGGCGGGCGGCCTCGCGATCGACTACCGGCAGGGCGGGCCGGAGGATCTCGCGCCCGGCGAGGTGTTCGACGCAGTCGTGGCGCTCGAAGTGATCGAGCATGTGGAGCAGCGCGCCGCCTTCGTCGCGGCCCTCGCGCGAGCCGTGAAGCCGGGGGGAATGGTGATCCTCTCCACGCTGAACCGCACCCCGCGCGCCTTCCTGATGGCCAAGCTCGGCGCCGAATACCTGCTGCGTCTGCTGCCCGTCGGCACCCATGACTGGCGCATGTTCATCACCCCAGGCGAACTCGGCGCGCTGCTGCGGGCGGAGGGGTTCCGCGTCAGCGACGTGGCCGGGATGGTCATGCACCCGCTGACGCGGGAATGGCGGGAAAGCCGCGACCTCGGGGTGAACTACATCCTCGCGGCGCGCCGCTGAGCAGCAAGCCTCAGGCGTCCGAGCGCGGCACCCAGGGGATCCGCGCGACGTCGATCCCCTCCTCGCGCAGGGCCTCGGCGTCGGTGTCGCTGGTCTCGCCATAGATGCCGCGAGTCTCCGCCTCGCCGCGCGCCATCTTGCGCGCCTCCTCGGCAAAGTCGTCGCCAACGTAATCACAAGAGGCCTCGACTTCGGCGCGCACGCGCTGGAGCAGGGCGCGCACCTGGGCGGGCATGGGCCCTGCGGTCGCGGCGGGCGGGGCGGCGGGCTCCACCGGGGCGGGCACCACGTCGGGCGCCGCGCGGCGGCCGCGGCCCTTCTTCGGAATGGCGGGCGCCATCAGCGCGCGACCCGCGCCGGTGTCGCCGCAGGCCGGGCATTCCACGAGCTTGGCGACCAGCAGCTTCTCGAACGCGGCGCTGTCCTTGAACCAGCCTTCGAACTCATGCGGGGTCGCGCCATGGACCGGCGCGGTGCAGCGGAGCGTGTAGTGGATCATGCCGCCAACAAGGGGTCGAGCTTCTGGGCGCGGTCCAGGGCCATCAGCTCATCGCAGCCGCCGATATGGCGGCCATCGATGAAGATCTGCGGCACGGAGCTCTTGCCGTCGGAGCGGCTGCGCGCCTCCTCGCGGGCCGGCGAGCCGCCGGGCGCGTCGATCTCTCGGAAGGCCACGCCCTTCTTGGCCAGCAGGGCCTTGGCGCGGTCGCAATAGGGGCAGAAATACTGGGTGTAGATTTGTATGTCGGCCATGTGACGGAAATTGGCGGAACCGGCGCCCGGGTCAAGCCCCTTCGAGGCGCGGGTCGGGTACGCGCGCGGCGGCGAGCAGGGTGACGCTGGCCGCCCCCGCCGCCAGCAGCGCCCGGGCGCAGGCATTGGCAGTAGCACCCGAGGTCATCACGTCGTCGATGAGCAGGACGTGCCTGCCTGCCACCCGGGCGGCGGCGCGAAAGGCGCCTTCGAGCAGGCCGGCGCGCTCGACGGCGCCATGCGGGCCGAGCGGCGGCGTGCGCCGGGTGCGGCGCAGCCCCTGCGGCGCCCAGGGTTTCTGGGCCATCCGCGCGAGATGCTGGGCCAGCAGGGCGGCCTGGTCGTAGCGCCGCGCCAGCAGGCGCCACCGGTGCGGCGGCACCGGCACCAGCAGGTCGGCATGGTCGAGCAGGCTGCGCCCGGCCCGCAGCATGTGCCGCGCGAGCGGGCCGGCCAGCTCGCTCCGCCCGCCATGCTTGAGCGGCAGGATCAGCCTGCGCGCGCCTTCATCATAGCGCAGCGCCGCCCGCGCCATGGTGAAGACCGGGGGCTCCGCGACGCAGCGCGCGCAGAGCTCCGGCCCTGGCTGCGCGAAGGGGATGCCGCAGCACAGGCACAGCGGCGCGGTGACGAAGGCAAGGCCGGAAAAGCACGCCGCGCATTGCGTACCCTGGGGCGAGACCGCCGCCTCGCAGGTCAGGCAGCGGGGCGGCAGCAGGGCATCCACCACCCACCCGAGCCCCCGCGCCAGCGCCTTCCGCGCCGGCCAGGCGAGCGCCACCATCAGGCCGCCGCCCCCGTCTCATAGATGGCCTCGAGCGCGGCGCAGAGGCCGGCCGTGTCGCAGACCGCGCTGCCGAGCAGCGTCGCGCGCATCGCCGCGCGCAGCTCGGCAAGGTGCTCCGGTGTCGCCGGATCGCCGGCGAGTGCGACGGCGCGCGCCACATAGGCGGCCAGGTCGTCGGCGACCCATTCGCGCAAGCCGGCCGCGAGCAGCAGGGACCGGCTGGTACGCGACGCCCAGCGGTCGCCGTTGAAGCTCAGCACCGGCACGCCCTGCCACAGCGCCTCGGTCGTCGTGGTGCCGCCATTGTAGGGGAAGGTGTCGAGCGCGATGTCGATGCGCCCGTAGGTGGCGAGGAATTCCTGGTGCGGCGCGCCGCCCTCCAGCATCAGGCGCGCGGCGCCAATCCCCTCCGCCGCGAAGCGCGCGCGCAGCAGCGCCTGGTTCGACGCATCCTCCAGCGTGCCGTGGCGCAGCAGCAGCCGCGCGGTGGGCGCGGCGCGCAGGATGCGGGCCCAGGCGGCGATCACGGGATCCGTCAGCTTGATCGCCGAGCACAGCGATCCGAAGGTGATGAACCCGTTGTCCAGCGCCGGCGGCGGCGTCACGTCCGGCACGCCGTAGGGCACTTCGAAGGCGAGGTAGGAACCGGGCACGCGCAGGATCCGCTCCGAGTAGAAACCCTCCTCCTCCGGCGGCAGCACGGCGGCGTCGCCGACCAGGGCGTTGAAGGCGTCGGTGCCGGTGGTGGCGAACATGTTGAACCAGCCGAGCTGCACCGGTGCCGGCCGCAGCGCGAACAGCCCCAGCCGGTCGGGCACCGAATAGCCGTTGAGGTCGACCAGTACGTCGATCCCGGCGGCCGCGATGCGCTCGGCGAGCATCGCGTTGGGCATGCCGCGCACGCGCCAGACCACGTCCGCCGCGTGGTCGCGATAGCCGGCCGCGGCCGCGGGCAGGCCGCCATCGGCGATCATGTGGACCTCGAACCGCGCTCGGTCGTGGCGGTTGATGACCGCAAAGACCGGCTTCATCCAGTTCGCCCCGCCGAAATAGGCGGAGACATAGGCGACGCGCAGCTTCCGCCCGGCACGCGGCATCGGGGCGCGCGGGGCGGTGCGCGGCAGCGATGCGGCGAAGGCGCGCCGCAGCGCGAGCACGGTGGCATTGGCTGCATCCGGGCTGCCGGGGATGATGACCGCGATATTGCGCAGCGCGAGCGCCTGCATCGCCGCATCGCCATGCGCCGCGGCCTGCCGGAACTGCGCGATCGCGGCATCGATCAGGCCGGTCTGGAACAGCGCCTCGGCAAGGCTGGCATGCGCGGGGGCGTGGTGCGGGCGGCGCTGCAAGGCTTCGCGCAGCGCGCCGATGGCCGCGCCATAGGACCAGCGCGCGACGAGGCAGCTGCCCAGCCCGTACCAGGGCTCGAAGGGCGCGGGGTCGAGCGCGAGGGCGCGGCGATATTCGGCTTCGGCCTCCGGCAGGCGGCCGGCGATGTGCAGCGCGTCGGCGTGCAGGCCAGCGAGGGCGATGTCGGCGGGATGGTCGCGGGCGGCCGGCGCCAGCAGCGCGAGGGCGGTCTCGGCCCGGTTGTCGGTGAGCAGGCTGGCCGCATCCGCGAGGATGGCCGCGAGATCCGGGGGAGAGCGATCAGCCTGCATGGCGCGACGCTAGGGGCGGCGCACCGGCAGCGTCAACGCGGGGATGGCAGTCAGGACCCAGGGGGCCCCTCCCGTCACGATCCGACAAACCATTGGAGTGGCAAGCGCTTCGGTAAGCCACGGCGCGCCCAGATCCCGATCCCCTCGACGCATGGCCTGCAGCCATGGTCTGTGTCGTTGCATGCGCGGTCTGACGCCGCGGGCCAGACAGGGACGAGCCATCGCGCCGATGAAGATTCTCATCCTGGGAGGCTACGGGGTGTTCGGCGGCCGCCTCGCCGCATTGCTGGCTGACATCGCGGACCTCGAGCTCCTGATCTGCGGCCGGAACCTGCGGCGTGCGGAAGCCTTCTGCGCCCGTCTCCCCCTGCGGGCGACGCTCCGGCCCTTCGCATTGGATCGGAGCGATATCGCGCATGGCTTGGCCGCCCTCGCACCCGCCCTGGTCGTCGACGCCTCGGGGCCGTTCCAGGACTACGGGGCCGACTGCTACCCTGTGGTCGAGGCCTGCATCGCCGCCGGCGTCGACTATCTCGATTTCGCGGATGCCGCCGACTTCGTCTTCGGCGTGTCGCGCTTCGATGAGGCGGCGAAACGCATGGGCGTCTTCGTCCTCTCCGGCGTCAGCAGCTTTCCCGTCCTCACCGCCGCCGTGCTGCGCGAGATGGCGAAGTCGATGGACATCGTCGGCGTCGAGGGCGGCATCGCGCCCTCGCCCCATGCCGGGATCGGCCTCAACGTGATGCGTGCGGTCGTGGGCTATGCCGGGGCGCCGGTGACGCTGCGGCGCTGCGGGGTGCCGGCGCAGGGCATCGGCCTCGCCGAGAGCATGCGCTACACCGTGGCCGTGCCGGGCCGCCTGCCGCTGCGCAACCTGCGCTTCTCCCTCGTCGACGTGCCGGACCTGCGGGTGATCCCGCCCGAACACCCCACGCTCACCGACATCTGGATGGGCGCCGGACCGGTCCCCGAGACCCTGCATCGCGCGCTCAACCTGCTCGCCATCCTGCGCGCGCGTTGGCGCCTGCCCTCCTACGCGCCGCTTGCGCGCCTGTTCTACGCGGTGCTCAACCTCACGAAGTTCGGCGAACACCGCGGCGGCATGTTCGTCCGCGCGCGCGGGATGCGCGACGGCCAGACCCGCGAGATGAGCTGGCACCTGCTCGCCGAGGGCGATGACGGCCCGCTGATCCCGTCGATGGCGATCGAGGCCATCATCCGCAAGCTGCGCGCCGGCGAGCGCCCGCCGCCCGGCGCTCGGCCCGCCACGCAAGCACTCGCGCTCAGCGACTACGACGCGCTCTTCGCGGACCGGGCCATCGTGACGGGCATTCGCAGCGACGCGCCGGAGGCGCCGCTCTACCGCCGTGTGCTCGGCCCGGCCTTCGATGCCCTGCCGCCACGCGTGCAGGAGCTGCACGGGCGCATCGCCGCACGCGCCTGGCGCGGCCGCGCGCAGGTCCTTCGCGGGCGAGGATGGCTGGCGCGCCTTGTGGCCTCGCTGCTGGGTTTTCCGCCCGCCGCGGAGGATGTGCCCTTGACCGTGACCTTGACGCCCGAGGATGGGCGAGAACGCTGGACGCGCGATTTCGGTGGCAAGCGGTTCGAGTCCGTGCAGGCCTGCGGCGCGGCGCGGGACCAGCACCTCATCGTCGAGCGCTTCGGGCGCATCGCGGTTTCGCTCGCGCTCGTCCTCGAGGGCGAGCAGTTGTTCCTGGTGCCGCGGCGATGGTCGCTGTTCGGCATTCCCATGCCCCATTCCCTGCTGCCGGCCGGCCGCAGCCATGAGACCGAGCTGGACGGACGCTTCGTGTTCGACGTCGAGATCGCCGCGCCGTTGGTGGGCCTGGTCATTGCCTATCGCGGCAGCCTCGACCCGGTGCCGGCCACCGCGGCCTGATCGTCCACGACGCCGATTGCGATCCCAAGGATATGGCGAGGGCAGGCAGGCAACCATGATGCCGGGGTGCGAGCGCCACGCGGCCCGCTAACAGCTCGTGGGCATCCGCAAGGTGAAACAGGTCGTGCCGTTCTCCGACGACACGGTGATCGTTCCGCCATGCGCCTTGGCGATCTCGGCGCTGATATAAAGGCCCAGGCCCAGACCTTCGCGATTGGCATTCACCCGGCCGCGAAAGAAAGGCTGGAACAGCCGGTCGACCTTGCCGGCCTCGATCGGATCGCCGGCATTGGTGACGGACAGCTCGAACCAACCGGCCTCGGCCCGCGCATGCACGTGGATTGGCGCCGTCATGTCGCCATAGGCGCAGGCATTGCCGAGCAGGTTGGACAGCAACTGCCCGATGCGCTGGCGATCGCAGGCGACCGGCTCGCGCAGGTCGATATCGACGGCGATGTCGACATGGGGGTGGACGCTGCGCAGCTCATCGATGACCTGATGGAGAACCGGCTCAAGGGGCTCCGCGGCGTCGCGCGTGGTGACGAACCCGCCGCCGAGGCGGCCGCGCGCGAAGTCGAGGACGTTCTCGATCAGCGCGGACATGCGCGAGACGCTCTGCTCGATCTGCCCGGCGATCTCATCCGCGCGTTCGGGGTGACGCGCGAGGTAGCGCGCGCGTGCGGCAATCGCGGCCAGCGGGTTCTTCAGGTCATGGCCGAGCACCGCGATAAACTGGTCGCGCAGCTCGGCATCCTCGCGCTGCCGGGCGATCTTTTCGTCCTGAACCAACATGCGATCGGTGATGTCGATCGCTGTGCCGATCATGCGCCTGCAGCCACCGGTCCCGTCGAACACGCCGCGGCCCTTCGCGGCGACCCAGCGCAGGACCCCGTCCTCCTTGCCGATGGTGCGGTATTCGACGTCATAGAGCGCCCGTCGGGCCGGATCGGCCGCGGCGGCATAGGCGGCCAGGACACGCTCCCGGTCTTCCGCGTGCACCCCGTTGTAGAAGTCATCCATGCACACCGGGGCGTCGGCGGAGATGCCGAACATGGCCTTGACGCGCGGCGGCCAGGACAGCCGGCCGACGCCGTCATCCACATCCCACCACCCAATCTCGGCGGCATCCGTCGCCAATCGCAGGCGTTCCTCGGCCGATAACACCTCGGCCGCACTAAGCGCGCGGTCGAAAGGCTCCAGCCTAGTCAAACCCGATGTCATGGTGCGCTGTTTTTTAGGCGTGGCGCAAATTTATTGTCAACGTCAACCAATGTGACACTTGTCGCTTCTAACGCTCGACTTTGCCTGCGGTAGGCGCGCGCCGACGTCACGCCCAGGCGCCGAACCGCGCATCGCCGTCACGCTCTATCGCCTCGACCAGGTCGATCTCCCAGGCGAGATACTCCCGCATGGCCGCCTCCTGCCCCGAATTGCGGTCATAGGCGCGCAGGTACCAGTCCGCGCAATCCTCGTCCTCGGGCGTGTAGCGGTCGGCGAGCAGCGGCAGCCCGGCGGCTCGCCAGCCAGCGACGCCGCCGGCGAGCACGCGCACCGGCACCTTAACCAACGGTTGCAGCTCGGCCGTCGCGAGGCGCGCGGCCCAATCCTGCTCGGCGGCGATCACCACGCGGCGCTCGGCCGAGAGTTGCGGCACCAGCTTGGCCAGGCGCGTGCGGATGCCCCAGATCGCGCCCGGGATATGCCCCTCGCGGAAGGCGATGGAGCGGCTGAGCTGGATGACCTGCACGCCGCCCTCGGCCATCAGCGACGCGAGTTCGGGCGCGGTGACGGTGGCCGGCTTCAGCGCCTCCGCCTCGGGGATCGAAGGCCGCCCCTGCCCTTCCTCCAGCCGGCCGTCGAGCGCGTTTTCGCACACGAACACCTCCCAGCCGCCGAGCAGTCGCAGCCAGCCGCCGGTCATGCGCGAGCGCACGCCGGTGTCGCAGACCAGCACGATACGGGCGTTGCGCACCGCCACCCATTGATCGGTCGCCTGCACCAGCTGCCCGCCGGGGGCGCAGCGGCTGTCGCGCAGGTGGCCTTGCGCGTATTCGGCCGGGTCGCGCACATCGAGCAGGTAGGTGGTTTTCGCGCTGTCGCCGGCCATGGCGAAGGCCTGCTCGCGCGTGCAGGTCTTCACGCCGTGCCGCTCAGCGAAGGCGCGGGCGCCGGCGAGTGCCTGGTCCAGATGCTCGGGCGTGCCCTCGGCGTAGCGCTCGGTGCGGCCATGGACGCTCTCGAAGCCGGCGAGCTCCCAGCCCATGGTGCCGTTGCGCAGCGCGACGATGGGGTTGGGCAGCCCGGCCTGGCGCAGGCTCTCCGCACCCAGGATGGACCGCGTGCGCCCGGCGCAGTTCACAACGATCGTGGTCGCCGGATCGGGTGCGAGGTCGCGGGCGCGATAGGCCAGCTCGGCGCCGGGCACGTTGATGCCGGTCGGGATCGCCATCTTGTGGAACTCGTCCATCGGCCGGCTGTCGAGCACGACCATGTCGCTCCCTTCGCCGAGCATGGCAGCAAGTTCGGGCGGGTCGATGGAGGGGGTCTCGAAGTGATGCTCGACCCATTCGCCGAACGCCTTGGAGGGCACGTGCACGCCGGAGAACACCTCGAACCCGGCCGCCTTCCAGCCGGGCGTGCCGCCTTCGAGCACCGCGACGTCGGTGTAGCCGATGCCCGTCAGGTAGGCCGCCAGGGTCTCGGCATAGCCCTCGCCGCCATCGGTGCAGACGACCGCGGTCGCGCGGCGCGGCACCAGGGCACGCGCGGTGGCTTCCTTGGTCGAGAGCGGGCACGGCACCGCCCAGAACAGGTGCGAGGCGCCGAACTCGCCGAGCTCGCGCGCATCGAGGATGGCGAGCTCGGCGCTGTCCTTGAGCGCGGCCTTGAGGGCGACGGGCGCGATGCGACGCGGGCTGGGTTGGGTCATGGGCAGGACTCCGCCATGGGGGGTCGGTGAAAGGGCCGGGCCGCGCCGGTCCGGGGATCGAAGGCGCGACGATGCGGAAGTTGCTCCAGCGCCAGGCCATAGAGGTGCAGGTGCCGCGCTGGGCGGTCGCCCAGGATGCGGATCGCGTGGATGGCGTCCGGCATCAGCGCGAGGCCGCGCCCCGGCTCCACGATCACCGCGCGGTCGGGGCGCAGCGGGCCGCCGGCCGCGTCGCGCGTGTAGAGCTGGTTCAGCTCCTGCCCCTCGATCGCGGCGATCGCCACCCAGGTGGTGTGCTCGTGCGGCTCGGTCGCGGTGCCGGGGCGGAGCGCGTTGAGCGCGAGTGCGAAGCGATGGTCGGCATCCTCGCTCAATATGTAGCGCCGCGCGCCAGGCTCGCCGGGCGGGGCAGCGGGGAAGTGCAGGCCAGGAAAAAGCGCCGCCTGGTTCGCGAGTGCGACGAGCTCTGCGGCGATGGCGTCGATCGCGTCGCGGGTGATGCCGTGTTCCGCCTCGATGCGGCGGACGCGGTCGAGCGTGGCGGCGATGGCGGCGGCGCGCGCGGCGGGAACGGCGCTCGCGTTCATTACAGGGCCCTCCTCATCACCGGGCCAGACTAGCGCGGATCGGGTGGGCCGCGAAGCGCGGCGGATCAGCGGGACGCGGAAGCGCGCGACGGCTGGATAGCGGCGAGGATGGATTGCGCCAGCGCCGCGGAGAGGCAGGCATAGCCGAGGTCGGTGTGGTGCAGCCCGTCGGGACCGATCACCGCGCTGTTGGGCATGCCATGCGCCTCCCACCCCTGCATCAGGGCGGTGCGCGAGTAGATCGGCACGCGGCGCTCGGCGGCCACCGCGTGGAGTGCGGTCTGGATGTGCAGCCGCTCGGGCGCCGCCTGGATCTGCGGGGCGACCTGGCTGTCCATCAGCAGCGTCTCGATGCCGCTGGCGCGCAACTCGTCGAGCCCCTGTTCGAGCTTGGCGCGGAACTCGCGCGCATCCAGCCCGCGCAACGCCGCGTTTGCACCGACCTGCCAGATCACAAGCGTGGGCGACAGCGCGAGGACATCGGCGCGCAAGCGCAGCAGCATCTCGGCCACCTCCTGCCCGCCGCGGCCGCGGTTCAGCACGATGACGTTGCGCCCGGGGAGCGCCGCGCGCAGGCGTTGCTCCAGCTGCTCGGGGTAGGTGCGATCGGGCCAGGTCGCACCCGTGCCCTCGGTCGAGGAGGAGCCGAACGCCAGGATGCGCAGCGGCGCGCCCGAGACAAGCGCGGCGCGGGTGCGTGGCAGCGACAGCGCCTGGACGGGCGCGGCGGGGCATTGTGCAGCGGCCGGCAGCGCGGCGGCGAGCAGCGGCAAGGCCAACAGCAGCGCCGCGAGCACGCGCCGCATCACGGGAAGTTGTGCGGTCATCATCGCACTATCGGTTCTCGGGGCCGTGCCGTAAAGCGGGGATGGATCCGGCTTGGCGAACGACGGATGGAGTGGCGGATGGAGGGAAGCCTCGCAACACAGCAGGCCACGCGGCCCGCCGCCGCCCCGAAGCGCGAGCGCGACCTGCGCGCCGACCTGTTCCGGGGCCTCGCGCTGTGGTTCATCTTCATCGACCACGTGCCCGGCAACTGGCTCGCCAACCTCACCATTCGCAACGTCACGCTGTGCGACGCGACCGAGGTCTTCGTGCTGCTCGCGGGCTATGCCGCCGGCATCGCCTATGGCGGCACGCTGCTGCGCGAGGGCTGGCTGTTCGCCGCCGCGCAGGTGGTGCGCCGGGTGGGGTCGCTCTACGTGGCGCATATCGTGCTTTTCGTGATGTTCACGGCCCAGGTGGGCTATTCGGCCGCGGCGTTGCAGGACTCCATCTACATCGACGAGCTGCACCTGGATGCATTCGGGCAGGAGCCCTACCGGGCGTTGCTCGAGGCGCTGCTGCTGCGCTTCCAGCCGGCTTTCCTCAACATCCTGCCGCTCTACATCGTGCTGCTGCTGCAATTCGCCCTCACCCTGCCGCTGCTGCGCCGGCCCCGCCTGCTGCTCGCGATCTCCTGCGCGCTGTACGGCGTGACACGCTGGTTCAGCCTCGAGCTGCCGAGCTGGACCGGCGGCGGGTGGTTCTTCAATCCCTTCGCCTGGCAGGTGCTGTTCTGCGTCGGCCTCACGCTCGGTTACCGGGCGCCGGGTGGGCCCGGGCCGCTGCTGGTACTGCCCTGGTGGCGCAGCCTGGGCGCGCTCGCGGTGGCCTGGCTGATCGTGACCTTCGTGCTGCTCTACATGACCTGGCACAGGCCGGAATACGCCGTGCAGGTGCCGGGCTGGGTGATGTCGTGGTGGGAGAACGTGGACAAGACGGCGCTGCACCCATTCCGCCTTGTCTCGGTCCTGGCGCTGACCTACCTGCTCGCGCACTGGGTGAGGCCGGAGGCGCGGTGGCTGCGCGGCGCGGCCGCCTGGCCCTTCGTCCTGATGGGCAAACAGGGGTTGCCGGTATTCTGCTCGGGGATCCTGTTTGCATTTTTTGCACGGTTGGCGCTGGAATATTCCGACGACGCTCCGATGCAGATCGGCGCAAACTTGGCCGGCCTGGCGAGCCTCGTGGCGGTCGGCTGGCTGAGCGATTGGTACAAGAAGCGCGAACGGACGCCGCGGCGCGAGGCGGATCCGGCGCTGGCGGAGCGGGCGGCATGAGGCGGTTGGCGAAGCGGTTGGTCGTGGCGATGCAGGCCGGCGCGCTGCTGGCTTTGCTGGCCGCGCCGGCGCGCGCCTCGATCTGCGACGTGCCGCCGGAGCTGGTTGATTCCCCCGTTCCGCTGGAAGCAACCGCGCGCGGGCTGCGCCGGGGCGTGTTGCGGGTGCTGGTGGTGGGCTCCGCCTCGGTGTTCGGTCCGGGCGGCAGCGGGCCGGACGCGGCCTGGCCCGGGCAGTTCGCGACCCGGCTGCGCGAAGGCTGGCCGGGGCTGCGGGTCGAGCTCGAGGTGCGCGGCGCGCGCGGGATGATGGCCGACGAAATGCTGGCGATGATCCTGGCCGTGACCACGCCCAGGCCGCATCTGGTGGTCTGGCAGGCCGGTTCGGTCGAGGCGGCGCGCGGCCAGGACACCGACTGGCTGGCGCGGCGGCTCAACACCGGGCTTGAGGCGCTGCGCGAGCGTGGCATCGACGCGGTGCTGATGGATCAGCAATTCTCCCGCTTCATGCGCGCCAATTCGGATGTCGACAGCTATCGCGACGCGCTGCGCATGGCCGGTTCGGTGCATGGCGCGGCGTTGTTGCAGCGCTACGCGATGATGCAGCATTGGGCGGAAAGCGAGCGCATCGACATCGAGCGTACGCCACGTGAACGCCGCGTGGCGGCGACGGACCAGCTGCACGCCTGCCTGGGGCGGGCGCTGGCACGGCTGGTGCTGGATGGCGCCGCGGATGCCGGCGCACCGTCGCCGGATAACGCCCAGCGGCCGGGCCCGCCGCAGTCGGATGCGGCGCCACGGCCCTGAGCATGGACCCGATGCAGGTCTTCGACCGCAGGCTGGTGGCGCTGCGCCGTGCACGGGCGGCGCCGGGTGTGGCGCGCGTTGCCCCCGTGCTGGCCGAGTGCGCCGAGCGCCTGCTCGACCGGCTGGACGACACCACGCGACGCTTCACCCGCGCGCTCGAGATCGGCGGCCGCGGCGTGGTCGCACCGATGCTGCAGGCGCGCGGGATCGGCTTCGTCGTGTCGGGCGACCTGGCGCCGGCGATGGCCGCCCGCGCCGGCGGCGCGCCGGTCGCGATGGATGAGGAGGCCCTGCCCTTCGCGCCGGGCAGCTTCGACCTGGTGGTGGCCTCGCTCTCCCTGCACCAGGTGAACGACCTGCCGGGCGCGCTGATCCAGCTGCGCCGCTGCCTGGTTCCCGATGGGCTGTTCCTGGCCTCGCTGCCGGGACTCGGCACCCTCGCGCCGCTGCGCGAGGCGCTGGCGGAGGCGGAGATGGCGTTGCGCGGCGGCGTCTCTCCGCGCGTCTCGCCCTTCCCCGACCTGCGCGATTGCGCGGGGCTGCTGCAGCGCGCGGGCTTCGCCCTGCCGGTCGCCGATGCCGAGACCCTGATGCTGCGCTACCGCAGCCCGCTGGCGCTCTACGCCGATCTCCGCGCCGCGGGCGAGCAGAATGCCGTGCTTGCGCGCGACGGCCGCACGCCGCCGCGCGCCATGCTCGCGATGGCCGCCGCGCGCCTGCCCGAGGAGGTGCCGCTCCGCCTGCTGGTGATGACCGGCTGGGCCCCGGCCGACAGCCAGCCGAAGCCCGCGCGGCCCGGCAGCGCGACCGCGCGCCTCGCCGACGCGCTTGGGACCGTCGAGACCGCCCTGGGTGAGCGGGTACCTAGAACGCAAAAATAAAAGAATGGGGGTTCGGGGGAAATTCATTTGCCCCGTCTTGCATCCCCCGCCCCCGGCGCGCATTTTCCGCCGATGGACCAGCAGAGCCGCGAGACGCGGCGCATCCCGCTCCACACCGCCGAGGATTTCGCCGCACTGCGTCGTGCCGGGCGCTTGGCTGCGGAGACCCTCGACATGATCGCGCCGCATGTCCGCCCGGGTGTGACGACCCAGGCGCTCGACACGCTGTGCCATGACTTCATGCTCGCCCATGGCGCGGTCCCGGCGACGCTCGGCTATCGCGACTATCCCAAATCCTCCTGCATTTCGATCAACCACGTGGTCTGCCATGGTATCCCCGGCGAGCGCGTGCTGGGCGATGGCGACATCATCAACATCGACGTCACCGCGCTGCTGGACGGCTGGCATGGCGACACGAGCCGGATGTACGTGGCCGGCGAGGCCTCGACCAAGGCGCGGCTGCTGATGGACGTGACCTACCAGGCGATGATGCTGGGCGTGGGCGCGGTGCGGCCGGGTGGGACGCTGGGCGATATCGGGCATGCGATCCAGACGCTGGTCGAGAAGCACCGGTTTTCCGTGGTGCGCGATTTCTGCGGGCACGGCATCGGGCGCGAATTCCACGCGCCGCCGAACGTGCTGCATTTCGGCCGGCCCGGCGAGGGCCCGGTGCTACAGCCAGGGATGGTCTTTACCATCGAGCCGATGGTCAATGCCGGGCGGCCGGAGGTGAAGGTACTCGATGATGGCTGGACGGCGGTGACGCGCGACCGCAGCCTCTCGGCGCAGTTCGAGCACATGGTCGGCGTTACCGAGACAGGGGTGGAGATCTTCACCCTCTCGCCGGCGGGCCTGCACAAACCGCATCATCCGTGAACCTCGCCGCGCTTTGGGCGAGGCCCCCGGTCGTGCTGTTCCACGCGGCGGCGGCGATCGGGGCGGTGGTTCTCGGCCTGGTCCAGGACACAGCGCCGAGGGGGCACGCTGCCGCACCGCGCAGTGGGACGGGCCTGGGTCAGCCTCATGGCGGCAGTGGCACTGTCCTCCTTCGGGATCACCAGCCCGCTGCGTGGCCACAGTATTCCTGGATCCATCTTATCGCGGTGGTCGCGCTACTGATCCTGCCGCTTCCCGTCCTTGCGGCCCGGCGCGGCCGCATCCGCAGCCATCGGACGTTCATGCTCGGCTTGTATTGTGGCGCCCTGCTCATCACAGGCGTCTTCGCGATGGGGTCGGGGAGTCTGATGGGCCAGGTTGTATTCGGTTTGTGATACCCTCGCCACGGTTGCACCTTCCGCCGGTGTTACGGCAAGGTTGGTGTCGCTGGAGGGATGTCGATGGTGCGCAAGCGGGGTTTCGAGGAGGCAGGCGGCAGCCTCCTCGCACTGATGCCCGAATCCCGCGAGGAAGCGCCTGGCCATCTCGGCCACCGCGCGCGCATGCGCGAGAAGCTGCTCAAGGCCGGATCCGACGCGCTGCTCGACCATGAGCTGCTGGAGATGGTGTTGTTCCTGGCGCTGCCGCGGCGGGACACCAAGCCGATCGCGCGCGCGCTGATCGCGCGGTTTGGCGGTTTCGCCGGGGCCATCACGGCGCCGCTGACCGCCCTGCGCGACGTGCCCGAGCTCGGCGAGGCGGGTGCCGCGGCGCTCAAGACGGTGCAGGCGGCGGCGTTGCGGCTGATGCGGCTCGAGGTGCTGGACCGGCCCGTGCTGAACAACTGGGACGCCCTGATCGGTTACCTCAACGCCGCATTGGGGCGCGAATCCGTGGAGCAGTTCCGCGTGCTGTTCCTCGACACCCGCAACCGGCTGATCGCCGACGAAGCGCAGGCGCGCGGCACGGTGAACCACACGCCGGTCTATCCGCGCGAGGTGGTGAAGCGCGCACTCGAACTGCACGCGACGGCGCTGATCCTGGTGCACAACCACCCCTCCGGCGACCCGCGCCCCTCGCGCGCGGATATCGACATGACCGAGGAGGTGCGCGTGGCCGCGAGCGCGCTCGGGATCACGCTGCATGACCACCTCGTCATCGGGCGTGGCCAGCATGTGTCGTTTCGTCGCGAAGGACTGTTTCGGAGTTGACCTGAAGGGCGTTGGCGCGGCAGCGTTCGCCCATGCGCATCCATGACCTGAGGCCGGTGCTTTTGCGGGGCGTGGCGGCCCTTGCCCTGATCGCGAGCGGCCCGGCCTTCGCCCAGCCCAAGCCGCCGCCGCTGCCCCGCGTCGGTGGGTCCGCGCCTGGCAACACCGCCGGGCTTCCGACGGCCAAGCCGCCGGCGCTGCCACCGGTCGCCTTCAACCGTCCGCCCGCGGTTGGCGGCACGCCGGAACGCCGCGCCGTCTCCTCCGGCACCGGCTTCGTCGTCGCACCACGCCGACTGATGACCAATGCCCATGTCGTGGAGGGCTGCACCGAGATGCGCGCGCGTCGCCCGGATGGCTCCGACGTGGTTGCGCGCGTGGACGCCGCGGACCGGACCCGGGATCTCGCGCTGCTGACCGTGCAGACCGATGTGGGGCCGGCGCTGAATTTCCGCGCCACCCCGGGGCCGCGGCGCGGCGAGACGGTGGTGACCTACGGCTTCCCGCTGGCCGGGCTGCTCTCCTCGGGGCCGTCGCTGACGACCGGCAGCGTCTCGGCGCTGGCCGGGCTGTCCGATGATCCGCGGCAGATCCAGATTAGCGCGCCGGTGCAGCCGGGCAATTCCGGCGGCCCGCTGCTGGACATGGCGGGCCTGGTGATCGGGGTCGTGGTGAGCAAGCTGAACGCGCAACGCGTGGCGCAGCGCACCGGCGACATCCCGCAGAACGTCAATTTCGCGGTGAAGGGACAAGAGGCGCTGGCGTTCCTGCGCGAGCAGAACGTCACGCTGACGCCGCAGGAAGGTCGCGAGCCGCTGCGCAGCCCCGCCGAGGTCGGTGAGATCGCGGACCGTTCGGTGATGTTCCTGCGCTGCTTCCGATAGAACTCGCCTACACGCGCGCCGCGCGCCGGGCTTGAGAATAGCGGCGCCGCGACCCTTGCCGGGGTCGCGGCGTCATCTTGTTCAGGCGATGAGCTTCATGCCGGCGCGGGCCTCAATGGCGTGCTGGACGAAGCGCGGCACCTGGCGCTGGGCCTTGGCGCGCGGGCGGTCCATCTCCGGGATCGAGGGCTCGCAGCCGTACAGCGCCTCGTGCTCTTCCCAATTGTCGAAGCCGAGGCGGTCGATGTTGTCGACGAAGGTCTCGGCCGGCGCGCCCTCAGCCAGGACCAGCTCGTGCGCCTGGAGCTCGATGTGGTGGTAGGTGAAGACCTCCGGCACATCGAATTGCCGCAGGATGGTGGTGCCGTTCACGAGCGCGCCGGCCTGGACGAGAATGCCTTCGACGAGCACCGCGTGGTCGGGTGACAGCAGCAGGTCGCGGGCGGGCACACCCTCGCCCAACGCGCCGGCCAGAATGCGCACCGGCAGCACCCGCAGCGGATCACCGAAGAGGGTGGAGACCGTCTGCCGACCCATCCAACGGATCGGGCGGACGTCACCCTCCGCGGTGAGGACCATGTCGCCGATCGCCAGCGTCTCAACCGCGCGCTCGCCGTTGGGGGTGGCGATCATGGTGCCGGGGTAGAAGCAGATCGTGACCGTCTCGATATTGCGGATGGTCAGCGTCTCGCCCGTGGGCGTGTATCGATAGGTCGCACCTTCCGGACTGTTGTAGGTTATGCCGGAGATCCGCTCCCACCCGTTGAGCCCGGGCGCCGGGCCAGCATTGCCACCTGTCGGCAACGATGCCGGGGTGAAGTCGCGAGTCGAGATGCGGAGGATGTCGTTACCGTCGCCGCCATCGATCGTGTCATTGCCCTCGAAGCGATCCCAACGGATCTCGTCGGCGTCATTCCCCGCCGAGATCGAATCAGCCCCATTGCCACCGACGAGGGTGTCGGCGCCAGCGCCCCCAGAAAGGCTGTCATTGCCGGCCGAGCCCCTGAGGCTGTCGGCGCCGCTACCGGTCACAACGCCTGTGAAGCCGGTGAAGCTGTCGTTGTTGAAGGCGCCGGTCGAGGTACCGGTCGCGAGGTTGATGGTGACACTGGCGGTGGTGTTGCTGAAGTCCAACAGGTTGTTGCCAGCGCCGCCGAACAGGCTGTCATTGCCGGTGGAGCCGCCAAAGCTGTCGTCACCGGCGCCGGCATTGATCGTCTCGGCGGCACCGCTGGCACCAGTAATGCTGTCATTGCCGGTGCCGGTGACGATGCTCTCGAAGCCGGAGAGACTGTCATTGCCGAAGGCGCCGGTGCTGGTGCCTGGGCCGGTCGACGGGGACAGATTGACCGTCACCGCGAGCGAGGTGTTGCTGTAGTCGAGCAGGTCGGTGTCGGCACCGCCGACCAGGCTGTCATTGCCGAGCGTGCCGAGC
>NZ_JAAEDH010000036.1 GCF_018128965.1 Plastoroseomonas arctica | reverse complement strand
CGTCGGGGTCGGGCGCCGGAGCGGGCGGCGGCGGGGCCGCCTGCCGGCGCGGCGGCGCGTCGAGCCCGAGCTGTTCGCGCAGCACCTTGGCGTTCACCTCCTCCGCCGCGCCCTTGGGCAGCAAGCCGAGTTGGAAGGGTCCATAGGCGACGCGGATCAGCCGCGTCACGCCCAGGCCGAGGAAGGCCATCACGCGCCGGATCTCGCGGTTCTTGCCTTCGCGAAGCGCCACGGTCAGCCAGGAATTGGTGCCCTGGCGCGAGTCGAGGCCGGCCTCGATCGGGCCATAGGCGATGTCCTCGATGGTCAGGCCGTTGGCCAGCGCCGCCAGCGCCCGTTCATCCACCTCGCCATGCACCCGCGCGCGGTAGCGGCGCAGCCAGCCATTGGCGGGCAATTCCAGCTTGCGCGCCAGCGCGCCGTCATTGGTAAGCAGCAGCAGACCTTCGGAATTGAGGTCGAGCCGGCCGACGCTGACCAAGCGCGGCAGACCCTGCGGCAGGTTCTCGAAGACGGTGGGCCGGCCTTCGGGGTCGCGATGCGTGGTCACCAGGCCCGCGGGCTTGTGGTAGCGGAACAGCCGCGTGCGCTCGGGCTCGGCGACCATCTTGCCGTCGACGGTGACGAGGTCGCCGGGCTTGATGAAGGTGGCGGGCGTGGTGACGACCTTGTTCTCGATGCGCACGCGGCCTTCGGCGATCAGCGCCTCGGAGTCGCGGCGCGAGGCGACGCCGGAGCGGGCGAGCCACTTCGCGATGCGCTCGCCGCGCGGGCCGGGGGCTTCGTCCTCCGTCTCGCTCATCGGGCTTCGCCGCAGGCCGCGACGAAGGCGCGGAGGATGGCCATGTCCTGCGGGTCGACCGCGTATTCCGGGTGCCACTGCACGCCGAGTGCGAAGCGGTGCGCGGTGCTCTCGATGCCTTCGATGACGCCGTCGGGTGCCAGCGCGTTCACCACGCTTGCAGCGCCAACGGAGGCGACCGCCTGGTGATGCGCGCTGTTCACCGCCATGCGCGCCACGCCCGCGACGCGCGCCAGCAGCGTGCCCTCAGCGATCGCGATCTCATGCCCCGGCTCGGTGCGCGGGTTGGGTTGCTCGTGCGGCAGTGCGTCGGGCACAGCGTCGGGGATGTGCTGGATCAGCGTGCCGCCCAGGACCACCGCCAGCAGCTGCTGCCCGCCGCAGATGCCCAGCACTGGCATGTCGCGCGCCAGCGCCCCGCGCACCATCGCGAGTTCGAAATCTGTGCGCCCGGCCTTGAGGACCACCGTCTCATGCTGCGCGCCGCCGCCGTAGAGTGCGGGGTCCACATCAAAGGCGCCGCCGGTGACGACGAGGCCGGCAATACGGTCCAGATAGGCCTCGGCGAGGTCGGGGTGGTGGGGCAGGGCCATGGGCAGGCCGCCGGCCTCGGCGATGGCGGAGAAGTAGTTCTGGCGCAGCGCGTACCAGGGCAGCTTGGAGTAGCCGCCGGGCTGCTCTGCATCGAGCGTCACGCCGATGAGGGGAGGGTGGGTCATGCGGGCGGTGGTAGAGGCCAGGGGGGGCCGGGGGCAAGGGCGGGCTGCGCGGGGCCGTGCATGAACGCGATTTTCCTGCCGCGCGAGATCGCTTAGCCTCGTCGTCGTGCCCTACCCGCAAGAGATGCTGACCCCCATCGAGCGGGCTCTGGCCGAGGCCCGCGCCGCCGGCGCGCGCGGCGAGGTGCCGGTCGGCGCCGTGGTCACGGATGCGGAAGGCCAGGTCCTCGCCGCCGCCGGGAATGAGGTCGAGGCGCGGCGGGACCCCTCCGCCCACGCCGAAATCCTGGCCCTGCGTGCCGCCGCCGAACGGCTGGGCCGGAAATGGCTGCCGGGCTGCACGCTGACCGTGACGCTGGAGCCCTGCCCGATGTGCGCCCAGGCGGCCAGCCTGTTCCGCGTGGCGCGCGTGGCCTTCGGCGCCTATGATCCGAAGTCGGGCGGCGTCGACCACGGCGCCCGCGTGTTCCGCGCGACCTCCTGCCATCACGCACCCGAGGTGACCGGCGGCCATCGCGAGGCCGAATGCGCCGCGCTGCTGCAGGATTTCTTCGCCCGCCTGCGTGGTTGACCCAGGCGCCGCGAGCGTCCTCAATGCATGATCAAGTCTACGTGTCGAACGGCAAGCCAGCATGAAACGCATCCTCGCCTCGGAACTCGAAGGCGGCGACGACCATGAATTCCTGGTCCGCCTCTACACCCATGTGCTCGACCGCTGGCCGGACCGCGACGGCTACAGCCACTATCTTGCGCGCATCGACGGCAAGCCGGAGGCACGCAGCCTGGTGATTCGCGACGTGGCGCGCAGCGAGGAAGCGCGCAAGCTCGACGTCGAGGTGGTCTTCCCGGATGGCGAGCCGGCCGCTGCGGAGGCGGCGCCGCCTATCCCCGCCGTTTCGCCGCCGCCCACCGTGGCGCCCCGGCCCGCACCGCCCGCGGTTCCCCCACCTGCACCGTTCGCGGCACCCTCCCAGGCGCCGGCACCAGGACCCGTCGCGCCGCTCGCCACCATCGCCGCCGAGGTCGCGTCGCTGCGCGCGAAAGTATCGCAGCTCGAAGCCGAGATCGCTGCGCTGCGCAGCGAGCGCGGGGCCGTCACAACCACCCCCGAGGCGCCACCCAGCGCCAGCCTGCTCGAGGATGTCGCGCAGCAGATCGACGCCCTCTTCGCGCTCGGTCTTGCCGGCCTCGAGGCGCGGCTGGTCGCGCTCGAACGCGGCCAGCACGGCGGGTGAGCGCGCCCGAGATCCTGTTGGCGGCACCGCCCCCGGCGGCCCTGGACGACCCCGCGCGCTTTGGCGCCGCGCCCGCCGCGACCAGCCTCGCGGCCCTGCTGCCGGTGCTCGCGCAGGATATGCGGATCCGGCTGTTGGTGGCCTCGCCAGAAAGCATGGCCTGGCCGGTGCCGCCGGGCATCGACGTGGTGGGGCCGGACGCCTTCGCCGCCAGCGCCGCCTTGCGGGCCTTGCCGCGCGTCTTCGAGCTCGGCGACCATCCGGCGCACCGCTTCGTGCTGGATCTGGCACGCGGGGGCGGCGGATTGCTCGTGCTGAACGACCTCTCGCTGCATGGGCTGGTCGAGGCGGAGACCCTCGGCGCCGGCGACGGCGCCGCCTATGCCGCCGCCTGCACGGCGGAAGCCGGGCCGGCCGGCACCGCCATCGCGCGCGCGCGGTTGCGTGGACTGGACGTCGTTCTGCGTCGCTCCGTGCTGCCGATGACCGCGGCGTTGCTGAGCAGGGCGCGCGGCGCCGTGGTGCATGGCGCCGCGGCAGCGGCCCGGCTGCGCGTGCGTCCCGGCCTCGATGTGCAGGTTGGCTGCCGCGCCGTCGACCCGTCCGGCAGCGCGCCCAGCCAGGTCTCGCGCATCGCGGCGCGCAGCGCGCTCGGGCTGCCGGGCAATGCCGCCGTGCTGCTCGTCGCCGCCGGATCGGCCGATCCGATGGGCGCGATCTCCGTGCTGCGCGCCCTCCGCCAGCGCCACCCGAATGCATGCCTGGTCTCGGACGGCCCCTGTCCCGCGCTCGCGCGCCAGGCCGAGATGCGCGGCTGCGACGATGTGGTGCGCGCCGGCGCCGAGACGATACGCCATGGCCTACCCGCCGCGGACGTGGTGCTCGACCTCGATCCATTCTCGACCGGCGCGGCGAGCGCCCTGATCGATGCCAGCCTCGCCGCAGGGCTGCCGGTGGTGGGCTATCGCCATGGGCCGGCGGCGATGCTGTCGCGGCCGCTCGCCCTGTGCGTGCCCTATGCCGAGAACGCGGCCGCCCAACTCGCCGCCGCCGCATCCGAGTTGCTGGGCATGGCAACCCGCGGCGGCTTCATCGCCAGCGAGGCGCGGTCCTATCTGCGTCAGAACCGCAGCCCGGAGCGGGCCGCGCTCGCCTATCTGCGCGGCGTGCATGCGATGAGGCTGCATTGAGGAGTTCGCCATGCCGCACGAGATGATCCGCACCACGGTCGAAGGCGAGATCGCCACGGTGATCATCGACCGCGCGCCGAAGCGCAACGCGCTCGACCTGCCGATGTGGATCGCGCTCGGCGAGGCGCTGTCCGCGACCTCGGCGAACACGGGCCTGCGCGCCGTCATCATCCGCGGTGCCGGCGAGGAGGCGTTCTGCGCCGGCGCCGACATCGCCGCCTTCGCGCGCGAGCGGGGCACGCCCGAGCGCGAGGCGGTCTATGGGCGCGAACTGCACGGCGCCTTCCAGGCGATCCGCAGCTGCCTGCACCCGACCATCGCGGCGTGTTCCGGCTGGACCATGGGCGGCGGGTGCGGCATCGCGACGATGTGCGATTTCCGCGTGGGCTCGGCGGCGACGCGCATGGGCATCCCCGCGCGCAAGCTCGGCATCTTCTACGCCTATGAGGAGATCGATCCGATCATGCAGTCGGTCGGCTACGCGGTGACGGCGGAGCTGCTGATCGAAGGCCGCGTCTTCACCGGCGAGGAGGCGCTGCGCGTGGGCCTGTTATCCCGCCTGGTCGCCGATGGCAGCGTGCATGCGGAGGCGTCGTCGCTGGCGGGCCGCATCGCGGAGGGTTCGCCACTCTCGGCGCGCTTCCACAAGCAGGCGCTGCAGAAGCTGCGCGGGCCGCTGCCGATCTCGGCGCAGGATCGCGCGGCCGAGGGCGCCTTCGCCTATACCGAGGATTTCGCCGATGCCGCCCGCGCCTTCCTGGAGAAGCGCAAGCCGGTATTCCGCGGCCGCTGAGGGTTCAGCGCGGCGTGGCACCCGCCTTCGCGGCCGCAGCCTGGGCGGCCAGCGCGCGCGCCATCTGGCTCAGCGCCTCCTGGTGCTTCTCGTTGTCAATCAGCGCGAAGTTGCGCGCGAGCTCGAGGCCCATGCGCTGGCGCGGTGACAGCGCCTTGGGGTCGGCACCGTCCTGCAACCCATCGAAGAACCAGGAGACCGGCACGGCGAGCACGCCCGCTATTTCGAACAGTCGGCCGGCCGAAATGCGGTTGAGCCCACGCTCATACTTGTGCGCCTGCTGGTAGGTGACGCCGATCATTCCTGCCAGCTGCTGTTGCGACAGGCCCATCATCACGCGCCGTTCGCGGATGCGCGATCCGACATGATGGTCCGCCGCACTGGCGCGCTGGCTGTTGCGCTCCGGCGTGGCACCGGCCGCGACCCGCGGCTTGGCGGCAGGGGCGCGGGCGGAATCCGGTTGAATCGGCATGGCGATGGAACTCCGGAGAATGTCGTCTGGCGACAGTGTTGCAGCCGGAACGGTAAAGGTTCTCCTCACGAGCGCATGCTGGCGCGGGATTTATCTTCGCCGGGGCGATGCGTCTCCGGCGGTGCCCTATCAAGGCCCGGAGTGCCTCGTTATAGAACGGCGAGGAGCGCCGCCGCCGCGCGCCGTTCTGGGACGCGGCCTTGTACGGGATGAGCCATTGCCGGAGACGACGACAATCCCCGCGAGGTTGCGCCGCTGGGTTCGCGAAAGCCTGGGCGTCCTGCGGCGATGGTCGCACCGGCATCCGCATCTGCGGCGCAGCGTGTTGCCGTTGCTGCGCCCGCTTCTGCGTCCATTGCTGCGCGAACTCGCCGATCGATTCGCGTCTCGCTATCGCGATTGGGTTCGCATCGAGGAGACGCTGGCGCCGCAGGACCTTGCCGCAATCGCCGCGCATATCGCGACGCTGGGCGCCAAGCCGCTGATTTCGGTGGTGATGCCGGTGTACAATACGCCCGAGCCGTTCCTGCGCGCCGCGATCGCATCGGTCGAGGCGCAGCTCTGGCCGCATTGGCAGCTCTGCATCGCTGACGACGCCTCACCGGCGCCCCATGTCGCGCGGGTGCTCGCCGAGGCCGCCGCGCGCGACGCCCGGATCCGGGTCGAGCGTCGCGCCGTCAATGGCCATATCTGCGCGGCCAGCAACACGGCGCTCGCGCTCGCGACCGGCGAGTGGGTCGCGCTCATGGACCATGACGACCTGTTGCCGCCCTCCGCGCTATACGAGATTGCCGCCGAGGTCGCCGCGCATCCGGATGCCGCGGTGATCTACAGCGACGAGGATCACGCGGACAATCACGGCAACCGCTCACGCCCCTACTTCAAGCCGGATTTCGACCCCGACCTGCTGCTCGCGCAAAACCTCGTTTCGCATCTGGGCGCCTATCGACGCGATCTGATGACCGAAATCGGCGGCTTCCGCGATGGCTTCGAAGGCAGCCAGGATCATGACCTGGCGCTGCGGGCGACGCGGCATTGCGGCGCCGCGCGCGTGCGCCACATCCCCGCGGTGCTCTACCACTGGCGGCAGCAATCCGGCGTTGCGTCGTTTTCGGAATCCGAGATGGAGCGCTGCGTGGCCGCCTCCTCGCGCGCGGTGGCGGATCACCTGGCGGCGAGCGGCGTCGTCGGTGCGCGGATCGAACGCGCGCCGCTCGCGCCGATCTTCAACCGGGTGGTGTTTGCCTTTCCCACCAAGCCGCCACTCGTCTCCGTCATCATCCCGACGCGCGACCGCGCCAAATTGCTGCGGACCTGCGTCGAGGGCGTCGTTTCACGCACGGACTACCCCGCGCTCGAGATCATCATCGCCGACAACGGCAGCGTCGAGCGGGCGACGCTCGCGCTGTTCGAAAACCTGCGCAAGGCGCATGGCGTGCGCGTGCTGCCGCTGCCCGGCCCGTTCAATTTTTCCCGCCTCAACAACCAGGCGCTGCGCGAGGCGCGCGGCGAGGTCATCGTCTTCCTCAACAATGATATCGACGTCATCGGCCCCGGCTGGCTGCGCGAGATGGTCACCCACGCGCTGCGTCCTGGGATCGGCGCGGTCGGTGCGCGGCTGCTGTTCGCCGATGGCCGCCTGCAGCATTGCGGCGACGTGCTCGGGGTCGGCTTTCCGGGCGGTGTCGCGGGCCATTATGGCGGCCTTGCCGCCCCGGACGATCCCGGCCCCTTCGCCACCTACGTGGTGACGCGCAGCGTCTCGGCGGTGACCGCCGCCTGCCTTGCGGTGCGCCGGGCCATCCTCGACGAGGTCGGCGGCTTCGACGAGGCGAACCTCGCCGTCGCGTTCAACGATGTCGATCTCTGCCTGCGCATCCGCGAGGCCGGCTACCGCAACCTCTATGCACCGGCGGCCGAGCTGTATCATCTGGAATCCGCGACCCGCGGCGACGACCTCCGTCCCGAGCATCGCGAGCGCTTCATGGCGGAGGTGCGCGTGATGCGCGATCGATGGGGTGCTGCGCTGGACCAGGATCCCTACTGGAATCCGAACCTCTCGCTCAGCGTGCTCGACGGACAGCTCGCCTTTCCCACACGCCGCGTGAAGCCGTGGCGCGACTTCATCAAGGAAGCCCCGTGCGCACCGCCCGACGCGCGGAGCGCCGCATGAGCGCCCCCGCCATGACCCTGCCCGAGGGGCTCGTCGCGGCGGCGGCGGATGCCCGGCCGATCCACCCTCTGCGCCCGGCCGGGCTCGCCGCCTTCCTCGATACCCTGCCCGCGCCCCAGGCTGCCTTCCTCCGCGCCAGCGGGTTTGCCGCGAAGTTCGGGGAAACGGGGCTGTTGCCCGCGGCCGATGGTCTTGCCGGTGCCGTGCTGGGGCTCGGCGAAAGCGAGGAGCTCTGGGCCTGGGGCGCGGCGCCGCTGTCGCTGCCGCCCGACACGGCCTGGCAACTTGCGGATCCGGCCGCGGCCGCCCCCGCCACCTTGGGCTGGGCACTCGGCGCCTATCGCTTCACCCGCTATGCGGCGCGCAAGCGGATGCCGGCCAGGCTGGTGCTGCCCGAAGGCGCGAAGGAGGCGCTGATCCTCGCCGACTCCGTCATCGCGGCGCGCGACCTTATCAACACGCCGGCCGCGGACCTGGGCCCGGATGAGCTGGTGGGCGCCGTGGAGGCGCTTGCGGCCTGTCACAATGCGCAATTCAGCGTGATCGGATCGGACGCCCTGGCAGCGGGTTTCCCCGCGCTTTTCGCCGTCGGTGCCGGTAGCCCCCGCGCGCCGAAGCTCGCGATCCTCGAGTGGGACAGCGGCATCGAGGGTGCGCCACTGGTGGCGCTGTGCGGCAAGGGGGTGTGCTTCGACACCGGCGGCCTCGACCTCAAGCCCTCCGCCGGCATGCTGCGGATGAAGAAGGACATGGGTGGCGCCGCGATCATGGTCGGGCTTGCTGCCGCCATCATGCGAGCGAGGCTGCCTATCAAGTTGATTTTGTTGGTAGGCGCGGTGGAAAATTCCATCTCCGGTTGTGCCATGCGCCCGATGGACGTGTTACGGACGCGCAAGGGGCTCACAGTTGAGATCGGCAATACGGATGCCGAGGGGCGCCTGGTGCTGGCCGATCTGCTCGCCTACGCGGCCGAACGGAACCCCGCCGTGATCATCGACGCGGCAACGCTGACGGGCGCGGCGCGCGTTGCGCTCGGCCCCGACCTGCCGGCGTTGTTCTGCAACGATCCTGTTCTGGGGACGTTCATACGGGACGCCGCGCTGTCCTCTCAGGATGGTGTCTGGCAATTACCTTTACACGACGGTTACGACTCTTGGCTTGAGAACCCTACGGCCGATCTAAGCAATGTGGGATCAAAGCCCCTGGCGGGCGCGGTGACCGCTGCGTTGTTTCTGCGACGCTTCGTACCTCCGGGCCAGCCATGGGCGCATCTGGATGTCTACGGCTGGAATGACGCGCCCCGACCGGGCCGTCCCGAAGGCGGAGAGGCGCAAACGCTGCGCGCGGTATACGCAGCACTTGCGAAACAATTCGGATGCGGGCTAAATTTGTAGTCTCAGGATTGCAATGATTTTGTTGCGAATCGAAAACCTAGGGCGTCAAGTGAAACGCCCGCAATCGGTGTCGCAAGACACACAGTCGGACCGCCTGTCCCAACATCACTGCGCCCGCGACGGTGCGATGGAGGGAAGGCCAGGACAAGGAGTGAAAGATGCCTATGCAAGCCAACGCCGACCAACTGGTCGGCATCCTGCGGGACACGGTCGTGGCGCTCGTTCGCCGCGACGGCCCGGATCTCTCGGCACGCCAGCTCGGCGTGTTCCTCACGGTGTACCTGAACGACGGACCGCACACGGTGCGTGGCCTGGCCGCGGAGCTCAACGTCTCCAAGCCTGCCATCACCCGCGCGCTCGATCGTCTGGGTGAGCTCGACCTGGCGAGGCGCAAGGTGGATCCGATGGATCGCCGTTCCGTGCTCGTGCAGCGCACCGTGAAGGGCACCGATTTCCTGCGCGCGATGCAGGACATCATGGTGGAAGCCGAGACGACCACGCGCGAGATGGAATACACCGAGGCGGCGAATACCGAGGTCGCCCAGACCCGCCGCGCGATGTGACGCGCCTGCCGGGGTGGACATCCGTCCACCCTGGTGCCGCGCTGCACGGGGGCTGCCCCTTCAATAACCGGTGGAGAAATCCACCAGGTTCAGAAGAGGCTCGCCCGTGCGGGCTCGGCGGATGTTCTCGACCACCTGCGGCGCTGCGCTGGCAGGGATGGTGATGCTCGCGGCGTGCGGGGTCATCACGACGCGTGGGTGCGACCAGTAGCGGTGATCGGTCGGAAGCGGCTCAGGCTCGAACACGTCGAGTGCGGCGCCAGCGATGTGCCCGGCGTCTATCGCGGCGAGCAGATCGGCATCCACCACATGGCCGCCGCGGGCGCCGTTGATGACGAAGGCGCCCGTCGGAAGTCGGGCTAGTAGCCGAGCATCGATGACGCCTCGCGTGGCCGGCGTCAGCGGCAGCAGGCAGACCAGGATGTCCGTCTGGGCCACCATCGCATCGAGCCCCGCGTCGCCGTCGAAGCAGGTTACACCCGGCAGGGACTTCGCACGGCGCGACCAACCGCAGACCGGGAAGCCCACCGCGCGGATCATCCCCGCCGCATGGCTGCCCAACGCGCCCAGCCCGAGAATGCCGACGCTGCGCGTCGCCGTGACCGGTGCGTCCAGCTCATCCCATACGCGCGCCTGCTGCTGCGCGCGGTAGTCCAGGTCCTGGCGATGGAAGCGCAGCACGTTCAACAGCACCCATTCGCCCATCTGCGTCGTCAGCATCGTGTCGACCAGCCGCGCCACCGGGATGCCCGGCGGCGGGCCGGGCGGGCGCAGCAGGTGGTCCACGCCGGCGCCCATCGAGCAGATGAGCTTCAGGTTCGGGTAACGACGCAGCTCCGCCATGTCGTGCGAGGACCAGCACACCGCGGCCTCGATCGCCTCCGGTGCGCCGGTGTCGGGGAACATGCGGATGTCGAGCGTGGGGTCGAGTGCGAGCATCGCATCCCGCCAGGCCGCCATCAGATGCGGCTTCATCGACAACAGCACCGCCATGCTCAGCCCTCCGCCAGTTCAGCGCTCGGTGTCGCGGCGGACAGCGCCGCGCGCGCCGCCTCGACTCGACCCACGAAATCGCGCCAGCTCTCGCGCCGCGTCGCGACCAGCTCGGTGCCGTCGTCGAGCTTGGCGTAGAGGGTGAGCCAGCCGCGCGCCCACAGCGCATCCATGTTCTGTTCGCGCGCCAGGACGAAAGCGGCGGTGCGATCGAACACGCCATCCTTCACCTTGGGATGCAGCTTCGTGATCCACCACAAGCCACCCGCGAGCAGGATCGCGAAGCCAAGGTAGTAATGGACCAGCGCGGTCGCGGCGAAGCTCGCCAGCACGACGGACCCCGCCGGCCAGACATTCTCCCAGGCCTGGTAGACCGGGCTGCCGGGGGAATTCGCCTTGCGGATATGCACGCCGAGCTTCACCAACCCGGAGTCCAGCAGCGCCTTCAATCGTTCGAGCTCGTTCACGTCACCGCCGCCAGTTCGAATGCCGCAGCCATCAGCGCCCTCGTATAGGGCTGGGTGGGGGCCGCGACCACCGCCTCGGCCTCGCCTTCCTCCACCACCACGCCGTCCTTCATCACCGCGATGCGGTGCGCCATGGCGCGGACCACGCGCAGATCGTGGCTGATGAACAGGTAGGCGAGCGCGTGCCTGGCCTGGAGCGCTCGGAGCAGATCGACGACCTGCGCCTGCACCGAGACGTCGAGTGCTGAGGTCGGCTCGTCGAGCACCAGGAAGCGGGGCTTGAGCACCAGGGCGCGCGCGATGGCGATGCGCTGGCGTTGGCCGCCGGAGAATTCATGCGGGTAGCGCTCGGCAGTGGCGGGGTCGAGATTCACCTCATCCAGCGCCTGCGCGACGGCGCGCGCTCGCTGGGCGGCGTTGAGGCCGGGTTCGTGCACGGCCAGGCCCTCGCCCACGATGTCGGCGACGGACATGCGCGGGGACAGCGAGCCGTAGGGGTCCTGGAACACCACCTGAAGCCGCCGCCGCAGCGGGCGCATCGCGCTTCGGTTCAGCGCCTCGATGGCGCGGCCTTCGAAGCGAATCGCGCCCTCGCTGGGGGCGAGGCGCAGCAGCGCGAGGCCGAGCGTGGTTTTGCCGGACCCGCTCTCGCCCACGACGCCCAGCGTCTCGCCCTCGCGCACGGAGAGGGTGACGCCGTTCACCGCCTTCACCGTCGCGACCACGCGGCGCAGCACCCCGCGGCGGATCGGGAAGTGCACGCGCAGATTCTCGGCGCGCAGGATTTCTGGCGCACCGGCGGCGATCGCTGGCGGCCGCCCGCGCGGCTCGGTCGCCAGCAGCATGCGCGTGTAGGCGTGTGCCGGGTTGCCAAAGACCTCCGCCACGCGGCCCTGTTCGACGGCCACGCCATCCTTCATCACCACCACGCGGTCGGCGTGGCGGCGCACGATCGCGAGGTCATGGGTGATGAGCAGCATCGCCATGGACAGCTCGCGCTTCAGCCGCGCGAGCAGTTCCAAAATCTGCGCCTGGATGGTGACGTCAAGCGCGGTGGTGGGCTCGTCGGCGATCAGCAGCTTCGGGTCGTTCGCCAGGGCCGCGGCGATCATCACGCGCTGGCGCTGCCCGCCGGAGAGCTGGTGCGGGAAGGCCGCGAGCCGCGCCTCGGCCTCGGGGAAGCCGGCGCGGGTGAGCAGCTCCACCACGCGGGCGCGCAGCGCGTTGCCGGAGAGTGGCTGGTGCAGCGTGACCGCCTCGCCCACCTGGCGGCCGATGCTGTGCAGCGGGTTGAGCGAGGTCATCGGCTCTTGGAACACCATCCCCGCAACGCCGCCGCGCAGCCGCTGCAACTCGCGCTCGGGCGCGCGCAGCACGTCGACGCCGTCGAGCAGGATGCTGCCCGCCGGGTTGGATCCCGCCGCGGGCAGCAATTGCAGGCAGGACAGCGCGGTGACGGATTTGCCGGACCCGCTCTCGCCCACCAGCGCGACCGTCTCGCCGGCCTCGACCGTGAAGGAGACGCCGTGCACCACGCGCGTGCCGCGAAAGGCCACGGCGAGGTCGCGCACATCCAGCAATGCCATCTAGCCTTGGCCCCCCGGCAGCTTGCGCGGGTCGAAGGCGTCGCGCACCGCCTCGCCCACGAAGATCAGCAAGGTCAGCATGGTGCCGAGCACGAGGAAGCCCGTCATCGCGAGCCACGGCGCCTGAAGGTTGTTCTTGCCCTGGTTCACCAGCTCGCCGAGCGAGGCGGCGCCGGGCGGCAGCCCGAAGCCGAGGAAATCCAGGCTCGCGAGCACGGTCACGCTGCCCGACAGCGTGAAGGGCAGGAAGGTGAGGGTCGCGACCATGGCGTTGGGCAGGATGTGGCGCGCCATCAGCCGGGCGTCGGAAACACCCAGCGCGCGAGCGGCGCGCACATAGTCGAGGTTGCGGCCGCGCAGGAATTCCGCGCGCACGACGCCGGTCAGCCCCATCCAGGAGAACAGCAGCAGGAAGATGAGCAGCACCCAGAAGCTGGGCTCGATGATCGAGGCGAGGATGATGAGCAGGTACAGCTGCGGCATCCCCGACCAGATTTCGATGAAGCGCTGGAAGATCAGGTCGGTGGCGCCGCCATAGAAACCCTGCACCGCGCCGGCGGCGACGCCGATGATGGAGCTGATAATGGTCAGCGTGAAGCCGAACAGCACGCTCACCCGAAAACCGTAGATGACGCGCGCCAGCACGTCGCGCGCCTGGTCGTCGGTGCCGAGCCAGTTGCGCAGCGACGGCGGCGAGGGCGCGGGCTGCCCCAGGTCGCGCACGGTCGAGCGATAGGCATAGGGGATCGGCGGCCAGATCGCCCAGCCGCGCTCGGCGACCGCGCGCAGCAGGTCCGGATCGTGCCAATCCGCTCCGGTCGGCAGCCCGTCCTCGAGGATGTCGCTCTCCGCGTAGTCGACCAGCACGGGGAAGAAGAGATGCCCGTCCACGCGCGCGACCAGCGGCCGGTCATTGGCGATCACCTCCGCGAACAAGGTCACGAAGAACAGCACCGCGAACACCCACAGCGACACATAGCCGCGCCGGTTGGCCCGAAAATTCGCGAGCCGCCGCGCATTGATCGGCGTCATCGGCGCGCGGTCCGATCCGGCGGGGCGTCGGGCATGGTGGGGTGCATCCCCGCCATCCTACTCATCCCGCAACGGGCGCGCCATCAGCCGGCTGATCGCGTCGGGCAGGCTGATGCTCCCTTGCAGCAGCTCCGCCACCGCCTCGCACAGCGGCAGCTCGACGCCCGCCGCCCGCGCGCGGGCCACCAGGGCCGGGGCGGTGGCGACGCCCTCGGTGACACCGGCACGTCCGGCGAGTATCTCGGTGAGCGCCTGGCCGCGGCCGAGCGCCATCCCGAGCGACATGTTGCGGCTCGCGGTCCCGGCAGTGGTCAGCACCAGATCGCCCAGGCCCGACAGCCCCGCCGCGGTCTCCGCCCGCCCTCCGAGTGCCACGGTGAGGCGCGACAGCTCCGCGAGGCCGCGGGTGACCAGCGCGGCGCGCGCATTCTCGCCCAGCCCCGCGCCGATCACCGCGCCGGCGGCGATGGCGATCACGTTCTTGGCCGCCCCCCCGACCTGCGCGCCGATCGCGTCGTCATTGCCGTAGAGCCGGAAGCCCGGACCGGCGAGGAGGGTCAGCGCCGTGGCGCGCAGCCCGGCATCGGCCGAGGCGATCACCGCCGCCGCCGGCAGCCCGCGCGCGACCTCGGCGGCGAAGTTGGGGCCGGTGAGGATGCCGGCGGCCCCGGGGCGCAGCGCGGCCAGGATCTCTAGCGGGAACTTCCCGCTCGCGGCCTCGACGCCTTTCGCACAGAGCAGCACCGGAGCGGCGAAGTCCGGCAGCATCGACAGCACCCCCCGCAGCCCCTGCACGGGCACGACGAGGAGGATGAGCGCGGCGCCTTCCAGCGCCGCCAAGGGATCGGCGGTGACGCGGAGCGCCGGTGGCAGCGGCAGGCCTGGCAGGTAGCGCGTATTCTCACCGGCCGCGACCATCGCGGCGGCGCGGCCGGGGTCGCGCGCCCAGAGCGCCACATCGGCGCCGGCCCGCAGCGCCTGCAACGCCAGCGCGGTGCCCCAGGCGCCGGCGCCGAGCACCGCGACCCGCGCCATCACTCCTCCACCAGCCGGGTCACGGCCACGCCCTGGCCGGACTCGCCATCGCCGAGGGAGGCAAGGAGCGCGTCGAGAATGGCGGCGGCCTCAGCGGCAAAACCGAAGGGCGGGTTCACCACGATCAGGCCGCTGCCGTTCAGGCGCTGCGGGTCGGTCGGCTCACGCAGCATGAGCGCGCAGTCGAGAATGTCGCGCACGCCGCTTTCGCGCAGCGCGTGGTGGAAGGCGCGGATGGGCGCACGGTGCTTGATCGGGTGCCAGGCGGCAATGATCACGCCGCGCATGCGCCGGTTCACCAGCGCGATGCCTTCGGCCATGCGCTCGAACTCGCCCTCGCGTTCGAAGGGCGGGTCGAGCAGGACCAGGCCGCGCTTTTCGGGGAAGGGGAGCAGCGCGCCCAGCGCTTCCCACCCATCGCGCTTATGCACCGCCACCTGGCCATCGCGGGCGAACAGCGCGCGCAGCGCGGCGTGGTCCTCGGGGTGCAACTCACAGCAGAGCAGGCGGTCCTGCGGGCGCAGCAAGGCGCGGATCAGCGCAGGGGAGCCGGGGTAATGGTCGGGAAAGCCCGCCTCGTCGAGCCGCGCGCGGTAGTCGGCCAGGGCGGGGACGGGCGCGAGGCGGGCGGCCCCTCGCGCGGCCTCGCCGGTGCGCAGAGCCTCCGGCGCGGCCATGTCATAGGCGCCGCGTCCGGCATGGGCATCGAGTACGGCAAAGGCCGCCGGCTTGCGCGCCAAGCCACGCAGCAGGGCCAGCAACAGCGCGTGCTTGAAGCAATCCGCATGGTTGCCGGCGTGGAAGGCATGGCGGTAGTTCACGCAGAGCGCTTACCCCGCCGCGCGCGCCACCGCCAGACAGTGGCGCGCGATTGAAGCCCCGCGGTCGTTCAGCCGCGCAGGAACGCCAGCAGGTCGGTGTTGAGCCGTTCCTTCTCGGTGTAGAAGAGGCCGTGCGCGGCGCCGGGGTATTCCAGCAGCGTCGCGCCCGGGATCATCGCGGCCGTGCGGCGGCCCGACACGTCGATCGGCACCGTCTCGTCGCCGTCGCCGTGGATCACCAGGGTCGGCACGGTGATGCGGGCGAGGTCGGCGCGGAAATCGGTCGTCGAGAACGCCCGCACGCAATCGATCGTGGCCTTGGGCGAGGCGAGCATCGCCACCTGCGAGGTCCACTGCAGCAGCTCGCTGCTCACCGAGAAGTTGAGCAGCCCGGCGCCCATGAATTTCTTGCCGAAGCTGGCGAGGAAGTTCGGGCGGTCCTGGCGCAGCCCGTCCACCATCTCGTCGAACACCGATTGCGGCACGCCGTCGGGGTTGTCGCCGGTCTGCAGCATGAAGGGCGTGACGGCGGAGACGAACACGGCCTTGGCGACGCGGCTGCCGCCGTGTGTGCCGAGATAGCGCGCCACCTCGCCACCGCCCATCGAGAAGCCCACCAGCGTCGCGTCGCGAAGATCCAGCGCTTCCATCAGGCTGTTCAGGTCGCCCGCAAAGGTGTCGTAGTCATAGCCCGACCAGGGCTGGCCCGAACGGCCGAAGCCGCGGCGGTCATAGGCGATGACGCGGTAGCCGGCGGCGGCCAGCACCGGCGCCTGGTATTCCCACATGTCGGCATCGAGCGGCCAGCCATGGATCAGGACGACCGGCGGACCGCTGCCCCAATCATTGTAGTAGATGTCGGTGCCGTCGGTGGTCTGGACGATTGGCATCACTGCACTCCATTTGGTTCGAACCCACCCAACGGAGGCGCCATGGAGGAGTTTCCCTCACATCGCCGCGGCGATCTCCTCGCGCGACATGAAGGGCACCTGGGCCCAGAAGCCCGACTTCTCGTTCTTCATCAGCTTGAGCCAGGACTGGACCTTGCCGTCCGGGCACACCGTCTCGCCGGTCTCGCCCTGGTTGGAGGGGTAGCGGCGCAGCTGCGGGTTGGTGAAGCTGTGGCCCACGCTCGGGTGGCCGTAGACCTCCATCCCGGCATTGGCGAACATGTTGAGGTCCTGCGCGATCTTGTAGGCATAGCCGCCGGGGATCGCGCAGGAGCAGGCGTAGAGCAGCACCTTCACGCCCGGCGTGCCGTACTGCCAGATGGCGTCGGTCAGCGCCTCGCGGCTGTCATTGTTGAAGCCCGCCGAGGCAAGGCCGCCCTTCCAGCCATGCCCGAAATACACGATGGCGTCGTACCATTGCGTCCCGCAACCCTGCTGCATCTTGTCCAGGATGGACTGGCGGCGGCGCGCGGCGGGAGCGGTGTTGTCGAACTTGAAGGTCACGACCTCCTTGCCCATGCCCTCGTATAATTTCTTGTAGATCGACATCCCCGGATGGAAGGCGCCGATGGCGTCGTTCTTCGGCGGCTCGCCGGGTTTCGGAGCCTCGTTGTAGAGGGGGGCGAATACGAAGCTTTTGGCCGGGGCTTCCATGGCGATGTTCCTTCAGGCTGGTGGCGGTCGAACCGCGCCGGTGTGTACACGCAGGCGCGGACTGGCTTGTGGTCGCACTATTTCGGGTCGAGCGCAGATCGTCCGGCGCTCTCCAACCCGGGCGGGAGACTACCAGCGCGCCGGCGTCGGGGCTGCAAAATCAGCGTTAGATCGGCGCCAGACCGGACAGCAATTCCTCCAGCGGCCAGCGCGGCCGCGGGGCGTGGCCGAGGCTGTCGGCGGGCAGCCCGGCGTGCAGCCGCTCGACCGCCGCCCAGGCGATCATGACCGCATTGTCGGTGCACAGGCGCAGCGGCGGGGCGAGCATCGGCACGCCCCGCGCGGCGGCGGCGCGCGCGAGTGCGGCGCGCACCGCGCCATTGGCCGCGACGCCGCCCGCGACCACCACCGCGGTCGCAGCCGGGAACATCGCCAGGGCATGCGCGGCGCGGTCGGCCAGGACCGCGGCGACCGCGGCCTGGAAGCCGGCGGCGATATCCTCGGCGCGCGCATCGCCCTTCGCGACGCGCTGGGCCACGGCGGTCTTCAACCCGCTCCAGGAGAAGTCGCATCCCTGCCGGCCGAGCAGCGGGCGGGGCAGGGCGACCACGGAGGCGTCGCCCTGGGCTGCCAGCCGCTCCAGATGCGGCCCGCCCGGCCAGGGCAGGCCGAGCATCTTGGCCGCCTTGTCGAAGGCCTCCCCCACCGCGTCGTCGAGCGTGGTGCCCAGGCGGCGATAGCGGCCGACACCCTCGACCGCCACGCATTGGCAATGCCCGCCCGAGAGCAGCAGCAGCAGGTAGGGAAATGCTGGCGGCGGCTGGTCCAGCAGGCCCGGGATGCGTGCCGTCAGCGCATGGCCTTCGAGGTGGTTGATCGCGAAGAAGGGAATGCCGCGCGCGATCGCCACGCCCTTGGCGAAGCCGCTTCCCACGATCAGCCCGCCGATCAGCCCGGGCCCGGCGGTGCCGGCGACCGCTGTAAGATCGCCGTAGCCAAGCCCGGCCTTGTCCAGAACTCGCGCCGCGAGGCCCGGGAGTGCCGCGAGGTGCGCGCGCGCCGCGATCTCCGGCACCACGCCGCCGAAGCGGGCGTGCTCGGCCTCCTGGCTGAGGACCGCCTCGGCCATGATGCGGCCCTGCCCGTCGAGCACGGCGGCCGCCGTCTCGTCGCAGCTTGCCTCCAGCCCCAGGACCCGGACGGGACGCTCAGATTTGCTCATGGCACTTTCGCCCATGGCACCCAGCTTCTATGACGCCGCCATGTCCCCCGATAGCCCCGCCAGCCACAAGCGCCGCGCCCTGCCATTGCGAGTCGGCACCCGCGCCTCCCCGCTCGCCTTGCAGCAGACGCGCGTCTTCCTCGACCTCATCACCCGGTTCTGCCCGGTGCTGCGCGACGTGAACGCCTTCGAGGAGCACCGCATCCAGACCTCGGGCGACGCCATCCAGGACCGCCGCCTGGCCGAGATCGGTGGCAAGGGCCTGTTCGCGAAGGAGATCCACGAGGCGCTGCTCGACCGCCGGATCGATTTCGCGGTGCATTCGCTGAAGGACCTCGAGACCGAGCTGCCGCCGGGGATCGTGCTCGCCTGCACGCTCAAGCGCGAGGATGCGCGCGACGCGGTGGTGCTCGGGCCGGGCTGCGATGACTTTTCAGCACTTCCGGGTGGCGCTCTGGTCGGCACCGCGTCGGTCCGGCGGCAGTCGCAGCTGCTGCATGCGCGGCCGGACCTCGCCATTGCGCTGATCCGCGGCAATGTGCAGACCCGCCTCGCGCGCGTCGCCTCCGGGGAATTCGCGGCGACGCTGTTGGCCCTCGCGGGGCTGCGGCGCCTGGGCCTCGAGGATCGCGCGAGCCACATCCTCGACCCCGACGCCATGGTGCCCTCGGCGGGGCAGGGGATCGTCGGCGTCACCGTGCGCGAGACCGATACCGAGCTGCACGAGCTTCTCTCCGGCATCGAGGACCCCGAGGCGCGCGCTGTCTCGACCGCCGAGCGTGCGTTGCTGGCGGCACTCGATGGCTCCTGCCGGACGCCGATCGGCGGGCATGCCCGCCTGCTCGGCAATGGCGAGCTGCATCTGACCGGGCTGGTCGCCCGCGCCGACGGGTCGTTCCTGCTCAAGCGCGCCCTGCATGGCGCGGCCGGCGACGCGCAGCGGCTCGGGCAGGAGCTCGGCGCAAGCCTGCGCGCCGATTGCCCCGCCGACATCTTCGGCTGAGGGCGCCCGCGCCGATGCAGGTCCTGATCACCCGCCCCGAGCCGGGTGCGAGCGAGACCGCGCTCGCGGTGGCCGCGCTGGGCTGGACGCCCGTGCTCGCGCCCGCACTGACGCTTGCCAGCGTGCCCTTCGCCCTGCCGCCGCGAATCCAGGCGGTGCTGATCGCCTCCCGCGCCGCGGCGCGTGCGCTGCCGCGGACCCCGTTGCCCGTCTATGCCGTGGGGCAGGCGACCGCCGCGGACGCCATCGCGCGGGGCCTGCCCACGGTGGTCGCGGCGGAGGGCGATGCGGCCGCGCTGGCGGCTCTGGTGGCGGAACGGCTCGATCCCGGCGCCGGGCCGCTGCTGCTTGCGGTGGGGGAGGGCTATGGCGCCGCGCTCACCGCGATGCTGCGGGCGCGGGGTTTCCGCGTGCTCCGCCGCGTCGCCTATCGCGCCGCGCCGGCAGAATCGTTGCCCGAGGCCGCCCGTGCCGGACTCGCGCAGGGCATGGTCGCCGCCGCGCTGTTCTTCTCGCCGCGCTCGGCCACGCGGATCATGGAACTATTCCGCGATGCCGGCCTTGTAGAGCGATGCACCGCCATAGACGCCCTGGCGCTCAGCCCCAGGATCGCCACGACGCTCCGTTCGTTGCCGTGGCGTTGCATTCGCGCGACATCGCGACCCGATCCGGCGGCCTTGCTGGACATGTTGGGGCGGCCGCCCGAATAATCGCGACCCGGGCCGTAGCCCGCCCGGCCGAAGCGCCGGGTGGTTCTCCAGTCCCGGATCATGTGCTTGTGACACGAGCCCTGTCCCGGCCGCCTGCAGCGCAGGCTTCGGGATGGGCAGAGATCGCGTTCGGGAGGCCAGCCGATGACCGAGAATGACACGCCGCAGCCCCCCGCCATCCCCGCCGCCCCGGCGGCCCCGCCTATGACGTCCCCACCTGCGTCGCCTCCACCCGTGGCCGCTGCGCCGCCGCCTCCTGGCTCCGCCGTGCCGCCGGCCCCTGCCGCCCCTGCGACCAGCCGCCCGCTGCGCCGCTTCGATGCCGCGGTCCTTGCGCTGATCGCCGGCGGCGCGGTGCTGCTTCTCGCCATCGTCTGGCTGATCGCCACGCCGCGCCCGGCGTCGATCGCCGGGGGCGACCCGGCGGTGCGCGCGCTGACCGAGCGGCTGGCCGCGCTGGAGGCGCGCCGCCCTGCCGACCCGCCCTCGCTGCCGGTGCTGGAGGGGCGCATTGCTACCATCGAGGCGCGGGCCGCGCCGGACATCGCGCCGCTGCAGGCGCGGCTCGAAGCTCTCAACGGCCGGATCGAGGCGCAGGATCGCCGCATCGGCGCAGCCGAGGCACGCCCGGTGCCCGACCTCGCGCCGCTGGACGCCCGCATCGGCGCCAATGCCGCGGCGATCGCCCGCGCCGAAGCGGCCACCACCGCCGCCGCGGCGCAGGCCGGATCGCTCAGCGAGCGCCTTGCACCCCTCGAGGCGCTGCCACGCCAGGTCGCAGCGCTCGAAGACACCCAATTGCGCGCCAATGCGCTCGAGGCGGTCGATACCCGCGCGCGGGAGATGGCGGGCCGGATCGCCGCGCTGGAGGCCGCCATGACCCGGATCGGCGCTAGCGAGGCGCGGGCGATGCGCCTGATCGCGCAGAACCAGATCGCCACGCGGCTCGATGCCGGGCAGCCGCTGGGCCCGGCGCTGGCGGCACTCGGGGGCAATCCGCCGGCGCCGCTCGCCCGCTTCGCGACGCTGGCGCCGCCGACCGAGGCCGCGCTGCGCCTCGGCTT
>NZ_JAAEDH010000035.1 GCF_018128965.1 Plastoroseomonas arctica | reverse complement strand
CCGGGCGCGAGCGGCGGCAGCGTGCGGCCGCGCGCCACGCCCGCGAGGAAGGGCTCGAAGGCCGCGGCGCGGAACGGCAGGCCGGCGCGCGCGGCCTCCATCGCTTCGCGCAGCGTGGCATCCTCGGGCAGCCCGGCCTGTCGCGCGCGCTGGGTGGCGGCACTCGGCACGTAGCGGGCGGGGTGGTCGAGCCCGGCCAAGCGCCCATCGGCAAGAAGCGGGGCCAGCGCTTGAGCGGCGCGTTCGCTTGCCTGCAGCGCGGCCTCGGCATCGGCGGCGGGCAGGACGATGAAGGTGCCGACATCGGGCGCGCCAAGGGCCGCGCGGAGTTCGGCATCCAACCGGCGCGGCGCCTCGGGGACCGGGCTGAGTGCGGCGATGTCGCGCTCGATGCGCGGACCGCCGATGATCACCAGCCCGGCCGCCGCTGCGATGAGAACGCCTAGCGCCGCGACGCGCGCTTGGGGCAGCGCCCGCAGCCCCGCGACGACCGCGCCGGGCAGCGGCCTTGCAGCGATGCCGAAGGGCTGCGCGAGGCGCGGCAGGACGTAGCGGGTGACCAGCACGCCAACCGCCAGCCCCACCGCCGCGAAGACGCCGAGCTGCCGCAACCCGGAGAACCCGGCGCCGAGCATCGCGACCATGCCGATGATGGCGGCGAGTGCGGCAAGCCGCAGCGTCGGCCAGATGCGCCTCGCTGTGGCCGTGAGCGGCTCCGCCCCCTCGCGCTGGGTCAGCAGCAGGATCGGGTAGTCGACCGCGACGCCCAGCATGGTCATCCCGAATCCGAAGGCCGCGCCATGCACGGCGCCGAACAGCGCCACCACGGCCCAGAACCCCGCCAACGTCCCGGCGGCGAGCGGCACGGCCACGAGGGCGACCATGGTCGGCGAGCGCGTGCGCCACAGCAGCAGTGCCGCGATCAGCACCGCCGAGAGGATGGATATCATCTCCACATCGCCGCGGATGGCGCGCGCCGCCTCGGCGGCGAAGACGCCCGGCCCGCTCAGAAGGAGCCGCGCCTGGCCCGGTGCGGCGGCCGCGAATGCCGCGCGGATGGTGTCGGCCGCCGCCTGCTGGCCGTCCGGGTCGAGCCCGTTGGCGCGGCTGCGCGCGAGCAGCAGGGCGCGCGGCGCGCCCTCGCCGCCGGCGAACCAAACGCCCTCGCGCAGGGTGACGGAGGACGTGCCGACCAACCCCCGCGCCAGTGCGATGAAGGCGCCCGGCGGGTCGGCGAAGCCGAACTGGCGCAGCAGCGGGGCGGCAGAGGAGCCCAGCCCGTCCAGCAGCGCCTCCAGCTTCGGGCGCAGTGCCGGCGCGGTGAAGATGGCGGGATCGGTCACCGGCGAGAGCAGGTAGCGGTACGCGAAGAGCTGCTCGCGCTCCGCCTCGCTCACATCCTGGGTGCCGTTCGCCAAGAAGGCGAATCGGCCGGAGGCGCGCAGTGCGTCGCCCACCGCGCGCGAGGTCCGCGCGAGCTCGGCGGGTTCGGCGCCCTCGATGCCGGCCAGCAGCAGGGTGGTGGCGGCGCCGCGCTGCAATTCGCCCAGCAGGAAGCGCGCCTCGGCGCGGTCGCTGCGCGGGAGGAAATCCGCCATGTCGCCGCCCGGGGGTGCCGCGCGAAAGGTCAGCGTCAGCGCCCCGAGCAGCAGGCCCAGGATCGCCAGCAGCGGCAGCCATCGCTTCACGGCCGCGCTTCGATCGACATGCTGGTGATGCCGCCGCGTTCCTGGGTCTCGACCGTGCCGATCTGCGCCCCGCGGCCGGTGATGATGATGGCCTGCACCGCCGCCGCCAACCGCGCCGAGCGCGGATACAGCGAAATGCGCCAGGACCCGTCGCCGGGCTCGCTGAAGCGCACATCGTAGAAGCTGGACAGCCGCGGCAGATCGCCGGCGAGGGTGCCGCGGATGGCCTCGACCAGCGCGCGCACCTCCGGCGCGGCGTCGAGGCTGAGCACCTGCCGCGTCCCGCGCCGTTCCAGCGTGAGCGTGTCCCCAGCGACGGTGAGGCGTTCCTCCACGGGCTCCGTGGTGTGCTTCTCGACCCGGTCCGGCGCCCGCCAGGACAGCGTGCCGCGCGAGGGCAGCACGCCCTCGAGCTCGGGGATCGCGCGGGTCTCGCGGAACACCGCGCGGCTCTCGCGCACGGCGGCGAGGCCGCGCATCACATCCTCGACGCCGGCGGCACGCGCGGGCATCGGCAACGCCAGCAGGAACAGGGCGCGGCGCCTCATGCGGGCTGCTCCTCCTGCCAGAAATCGTAGAAGTTGAACCAGTTGAACGGGTGGGCGCGGCACATCGCCTCCAGCCGCGTGGCGTAGCGGCCGAGCCATTCGGTCAGCGACGCCTCGCGCGCCGCGCGGTCGAGCGTGACGCGCTCGGCGAAGGGCTCGAAGCGCAGCGCGTAGCGGCGGGGGCCGAGCCAGGTGCCGAAGCAGAGCAGCACCGGCGCGCCGAGGATCGCGGCGAGCTGCAGCGGCCCGCCGGGGAAGGGCGCCTCGCGGCCGAGGAAGGGCACGCTGATCATGCGCTCGCCCCGCGGTGCCCGGTCGCCCAGGATGCCGATGACGCCGCCGCGCGCGAGGCACTCGCTCGCCTCGATCATCGCCGCGGGGTTGCCCAGCGAGATGATGTCGCGCGCCCGAGACGGGTCCAGCGCGTTGAACATCGCATGCGCGGCGTCCGCCATGTGGTGGTGCATCAGGATGCGGATCTCGACCGGCGCGTCGGCGCCGCCGATGCTGCGCAGCGCATCGAAGCTGCCGAAATGTGCACCCAGCAGGATGCAGCCGCGCCCGGCCCGGGCGTGTGCGCGCATCGCGTCCAGCCCCTCGATGGTGATGGCGTAGCCGGCGGTGCGGCCGGTGAGCAGGTAGGCGCGGTCGAGCAGCGTCGCTGCGAAGGCAAAATACAGCCGCCACATGTCGGCGAGGCCCGGTGCGCGACCCAGCGCGCGTGCGAGATAATGCCGCGACGCCCGGCGCATGCGCGACGGCGAGGAGGCCAGGTAGACCAGCGTGATCGGGTAGAGCAGCGCCTGCGCGGCGCGCCATCCCAGGCCAAGCGCGATCACCGCCATCACCCGCAGCCAGCCGCCGCCGCGCTGCGGTTGCGCGGTCCAGCTCACGCCGCGAACCGGGCTTCGATGGTGAAGGCGGTGACACCCTCGCGCGTGCCGGTGATGGCAACGACGCGCCCGGCACGCTCGGCAAAGCTCAGCTGCACCGTCTCGCCAGGCCGGACCGGGGCGAGGAACTTCGCGCGCAGGATTTCGGTGAGCGCGCCCAGCGCGAAGGCGGCCCGCGCGGCCTCGGACGCCGCATCGACCAGCATCACGGCCGGCACCAGGGGGTTGGCCGGGAAATGGCCGGGCAGGGCAGGGTGGTCATGCGCGATGGTGAAACTCATGCTGGCATTCGGGGAGGTCGGGCGGGTTCCGCATTGGTCAAGGCAGCGCGCGCCGCGCGCCTCACGCGCTCCCCTCGCGCAGCGCCGCGAGCGCCCGGCGCGACAATTTCCCCAGCGCGTCGCGGGGCAGCGCCGGCACCATCAGCATCGGTCGCGGCAGGAAGGCACTCTCCACCCGCTGGCGGAGTGCGGCGATGATCTGCTCGGGGGAATGGCCCGGGGCCACGACGAAGGCGGAGAGCCTGGCGCCCGGGTCGGCCTCGATGTCGTCGGGCGCCATGAAGACGCCGTCGCGCACGCCCTCGATCTCGCACAGGATGCGGTTGAGGCCGGCCAGCGAGGCGCGCTTGCCGGCAAGCTTCACGACATCGCTGCGCCGGCCGACCAGACGGAAGCGGCCCTCGGGCAGCGCTTCCAACGCGTCGGCGAGCGGCACCCGGTGCGGCAGGCCGGGCACGTCGACGATCGCGGCACCATCCTCGATCGCCACCGCGATGCCGTCATAGGGCAGCCAGGCCTCGCCATCGAGGGTGCGGCGCGAGGCGAGCGAGCCGGCCTCCGTCGCACCGTAGATCTCGAGAACGCGGGTGTCCCAGGCGCGCTCCGCCTGCGCGGCGAGGTCGGATGCCAGGGGCGCGGTCGCCGAGATCACCGCCTCGAGCGTGGGCAGTGCCACGCCGGCCTCGAGCTGGCCGCGGATCTGCAGCGGCGTGGTGACGAGCATGCGGCGGCCGGGCACCAGCGCCAGCGCTTCCGCGATGTCGGTGGGATAGAAATTGGCACCGCAATAGACCGCGGCCGCGCTGTGCAGCGGCAGCATGATGGTGGTCTCGAAGCCATACATGTGCTGCGCCGGCACGGTGGCGAGGATGGTGGCCGACGGGCCGTCGGCGTGGCGCAGCCCGAAGCGGTGCGCCGCGGCCTCGGCATGGCGGACCAGCGACCCCCAGGGCTTGGCGTGTGCGACCGGCAGCCCGGTGCTGCCGGAGGTGAAGGCGATGGCGGCGAGGTGATCGCCGGCGATCGCCGGCACCGGGCCGGCATCCGCACGCGCCCCATCGGGCACCACGCAGGGCAGCGGCCAGGTCGCGTCGGGGTTGTCGCCGATGATGGCGGTGGCGCCGTGGCTCGCCACCAGCTCCTGCACGCGCCGCGCGGAGCGGTCCGCCGAAAGCAGCGTGGTGTGCCCGGCAATCAGCGCCGCGGCGAAGCCGACCAGCGCCAGGTAGCGCTCGGCGCACAGGTTGATCACCGGCCCGCGCGCCGGCAGCCGCGCGGCGAGTGCCATGGCTTCGGCGAGGAAGGTCGCCACGGTGACTGGCTCGGCGCCGCGCCGGGCCAGGATCTCGCCGCCCGCGCGCTGCGTGAGCGGGATCATCTCAGCCGGCATGGCTCGCCCGCAGCATGCTGCGCAGCGTGCGCAACGGGGAGGCCGGCAGTGCCGGGAAGACCCGCGCGCGAAACGGGTGCTCGGCCAGGAACAGCAGGGGGATGAGCACGGCGTGCAGCGCCGCACTCGCCCCGATGCCGGGCCAGGCGCCGGACAATGCGGCCAGGTGCACCAGCGCCAGCCCGGCCAGCAGCACGGCCCACATCGCGGTCAGCCGCCACGCGTAGCGCCGGCATTCGGGGGGCACCGCGCCCAGTTCCGCGCGCATGTAGCGCGCGATCAGCGCCTCCCGCCCCGGTCGAAGGGTCAGGCCGAAATGCGCGGCGAGCAGCGTGTCGCCCACGAAGGGAAGGCTCGCGAGCATCCATTCCGCGACGCCCGGCCGCATCAGCATCAGCGCGAGGGCGGCGGCACCCAGCGCCACGGGCACCAGCACGACGAGCCGACGCGAAGGCAGCAGCGCAACAGCCACCAGGGCCAGCCCGGCGGCGGCCGCGGCATTGTTCTGGTGCGTCAGGCGCAGCGCCATCGCACCGGCGGCGATCGGCGCGGAGACCAGCAGCCGCGCGGCGAAGGCCGAGCGCATTCAGCGCGCCCGGTGCTTCTCGACGTGCGCCGCCAGGGTGCGGAGGCTCGCGAAGATGCGGTGATTGTGCTCGTCGTCGGAGCGTAGCTGGAAGCCGTAGGTCTTCGAGATCGCCAGGGCGATTTCCAGCGCGTCGATCGAATCGAGGCCCAGGCCTTCGCCGAACAGCGGTGCCTCGGGGTCGATCTCGGCCGGCGCCACCTCGAGGCGGAGCGATGCGACGATCAGCTCGGCCATCTCACCTTCAAGCGCCAGGCTGTCACGCACCGTCATGGATTTCCTCCAATCGTCTCATTACCCCATATCACAGGCCACGATCTCCGCCACTCACGGTACGGCTGGCGCAAAGGCGAATTACCAACACATAAGGAACGCCAACGACACAGGATCGAAACCGGATCAACGATGACGGCGTCCAAGAGTTGCGAAGAATATCAATCGCCAAGCGCCCTCACAAGGCTGCAGGACGCCCGCGCCGGGTGGTTCGCGCCCCTCCCGCCGGTGATCACCTTCACCGTCGACGTCGAGTCGGAGGGTCCGCGCGGGGACGCCGCCTGCGCCCGGATGACCGACGCGCTGATGGCCCTGATCGAGTCCGGTGGCGGCCGGGGCACCTTCTTCATCCTGGGCGAGGTCGCCCGGCGCAACCCGGGCCTGGTGCGCGAGATCGCCGCGCGCGGCCATGAGGTCGCGAGCCACGGCATGCATCACCGCCCCCTCGCGCGCAGTGGCCGGGCGGCGCTGGGCGACGAGCTGATCCGGGCGCGATCCGTGCTCGAGGAGATCGGCGGGGCGCCGGTGCTCGGATTTCGCGCGCCGCTGTTCTCGCTCGATGCCGGCAGCGCCTGGGCGGCGGGGCGCATCGCCGCGGCGGGGTTCGCCTATTCCTCCTCGGTGCTGCCGGCCTGGAACCCCCTGCATGGCTGGCCCGGCGCGCCGCGCCGACCCTTCCTGCACCCCGACGGACTGCTCGAGATCCCGGTCCCGCTCGGCCGGGTCGGGCCCTGGTCGATCCCGTTCCTGGGCGGGATGTACATGCGCTGGCTGCCGCCGTGGCGGATGAAGCAGTTCTCCCGCCAGAACGCGGATGCCGAGGCGCTGTGGTGCTACTGCCACCCCTATGACATCGACCCGGGCTCGGACCCCGATGTCGAGGATGCCGGCCACGGCCCGGTCGCGCGCTTCTTCCTGCGCCACAACCGCCGGCTGATGGCGCCGCGGCTGGCCGCGCTGATGGAAGGTCGGATCTCGCGCCCCTTCGCCGCGAGGCTCGCGGCGTTCCGTGCCGGCGCGGCGGTGTTCGCCGCCTGAGGGCTCAGTCGAAGACGTCGGTATCGACGGCGACGCGTTCTTCGGAGCGCCACAGCGAATAGGCGAAGCCCACCGTCGCCGAGGCGTTGACGTCGCGGCGGAACAGCGGGCTGTCGCGGTTCGCCGCGCCGCCGAAATAGTCGAGCCGCGCGGTCACCGCGGCCGACAGCCGCTCGCTGAGCGGGAAGCGGTAGGAGAGGCTGGCCCGGGCGCCGAGATAGCCCGCCTTGGCGCCGTAGGCGGGGCGGTCGGCGCGGGCGAATTCGGGCCTCACCTCGTAGAAATACTCCATGAACCGGTCCGAGGCGAAGGTGACGCCGAGCGTTGCGCGCAGGCGCGATAAGGGCAGGACGACGTTGCGCGCCTCGAGCGAGATGTCGGGCGAGAAGGTGACGCCGCGGAAGCTGATGGAGGTGAAGTCGGTCGAGAACACCGCCCGCACCGGCGTGTCCAGCAGCAGCCGCACCGGGTAGTCCCCGGCGGTGCTGCGCCAAAGCGTGAGGCGGAGCGTCGGCCCGATCTCGCCGAGCAGGTCGAGGTCGGGCATGCCGCGGCGGGCGTCGTTGTCCGATGAGGAGACCGGCAGCGACCCGGAGGCGCTGATCGAGAATTCGACATCGTCGCTGAGCGCGGCGCGCAGCCGCGCACCACGGTCGTCGCTGCGCAGGATCTCGCCGCGATAGATGAGGTAGGGGGCCGCAATGCCGCGCACGCGGCCCTCGCCGGCGGCGGGGTAGTCCGGCACGTAGCCGCCGCCGCCGGCGACGCCGATCTCGAGGACCGGCAGGCGCAGCTCCTGCGCGGCAGCACCCTGCGCGAGGGCGCAGAGCAGCAGGGTGGCGAGTGTTCGGCTCAGCATGGGGCACGCTCCGCAATCAGCAGCACATTGGGCAAGGGCGTGCCGGACCAGCAGGGCCGGATGCTGACGGAAAACCCCGCCGCCGCAAGGGGGGCGGCCAGTTCGGGCAGCGGCAGCGGCGCGATGGCGGCCTGCGCGCCCTCGCGCCGCAGCGTGCGGCCGATCCGCTCCATCGCGAAACCCACCTGGCTGCGCCAGCCGAGCGCCGGGTCGAAGGCGCGGACCAGCACGCGGGCCCGAGCGATTTGCGCCACGCGGGCGAGCAGGTCGCGCTGCAGGGCGGCTGGCATCTGGTAGAGCACGTCGATCAGCAGGACCGTATCGCATTCGGGCAGCGGCGCGCTGGCAATGTCGGCCGCCTCGAAGCGGGCCGGCAGCCCTGCCGCGGCACCCGCCGCATAGCTGATCTTGGGGCCGGCACGGTCGAGCCCAGTCACCTGGTTCGCGCGGCCGCCGAGCAGCAGGGCGAGGGCAAGCTGCCCATACCCGCACCCCAGATCCAGCACATGCCCGAAATCCGGCATGGCGAGTGCGAAGATCGCCGCATTCGCGGGGTCATGGCGCAGCTTGCCGCGCACGAAGCCCTGTGCGAAGCGGCCGGCGCCGGCGTAGCGGGCGGCGACGGTCTCGATCAGCGCGGCATTGACCGCGGTCATGCGGCCCTTCTCGAATCAGCGCGCGTCGCGCAAGCGTGCTCATGGCATGCCACTCTGGAGAGGCTGCGGCTCCTGACCATCAGATCTCTAGCCGCTCTTGAACGCGGCGGCAGGATGACGCGGCGCAGGAGCGGGCGAGCGGCAGCGGCGAACCGGCTTCACTGCGACTCCAACGTCATGATGCAGGTTGCGAAGTTCCCGGCTGCAAGATTGGCGGGCGTGATCCAGAACTGCAGAACGCCGACGTCCCCCCACATCCAAAACATCCCGTCATCGGTATCGAACTGACCAAGCAGAAGGTGATCCTCACCGAGCCGTTCGGGCGCGCCCTGCACGCTCCGACCATGGCCGAGGAGTTGGTGTCGTACCAGCAGCGGATCCTTACGCTTTCGCCGTGCAAATGGCGCATGTCGCCCTGCCAGCACAGGCAGCAGCCGCGCTGGCAGCAAGGATCGCGCGGCCTCGGGCGCATAGCCGAGCATTGCATCCGCCCCGGCCACGAAGGCCTTTCCGGTGAGCTCGTTGAGCTGCCGCAGCCTGAAGCTTGGAAAGGCCGGTCCGATCGCATCCGACCAGGCGCGGAAAGCCGCCCGCCGATCGGCCGTAACGCCCGTGAATGGGCCGGCCTGCGTGCCTTCCAAGTGCCAGGACGCCGCTTCGGTGAGGAAGCGCTCCGAATCAGACGTGCGGCCCTTAAATTCGGATATTTCCTTGAATTCGAGCTGTTTCATGAAGCTGGCAGCGAAGATCTGGATGTTGATCCAGGCATAGGGCCAGGTATCGTCGGGCACCCAAGCCACCTCCCTCTGCGCAAGCGGCAGCGGGTGGTCGCCGAGGCGCGGCAAATCTTTCTCCTCCCACCAGGTCGGATATTCCCACAGCGGCGCAGGCCCAAAGACGCCTTCGTAGGCCCTCCAGATCGCGGCATCGGCCGAGTTGCGGTGCCGCACACCATCCTTCCCGGTGATCTCGCGCCCGTCACGAGCATCCACCACAGTGCGCAGGCTGCTGCCTTCAACATTCCAGGAGGGGAAGCTGCGTGGCCCCTGGGGCGCTGGCACGCCTTTCGTTGGCGGCAACCAAGCACTGTCTGGCGGCACCCAGGGAAGATAAAAATTTGCGCTGTTGCCGTAGACGGATGGAACGTGCTCGGGCGGCTCCCGCGGCGGGATGGATGCGAGGCCCCCGGTCACATGCAGCACGGCAGAATGGCCTGGCTGATCGCAGCGGCTAAACAAGTCAGCGGTGTAGACAAAGAACAATAGCGCCCCGCTGGGCAGCCGATTTCGCGCTCGTGTCTTTGGCAGCGCGTCGAGGTCTATCTGCCCGAGGAAGCTCAACCCTTTCCCGTCCTTCGTGGTCGGCCATGCGACGTCGAGCGGCAGCCGCGGTTTGCCGCCCAGGAAGGACGTGCCGAGCCCCTCACTCGGCGGAAATACCCGCCGCAGGACGAACGCACCCCCACGCGTCTTCGGCAGCATAATGCGCTAGCTCCCCAGGATTTCCGGCACCCCGTCCCCTTTGCTGATAAGCGACGAGGGCAACGCGGGGCGATTTGTTGATACGCGGCATCACGTGTCAATTCTGTCATGACTATCGCGAAACTCTCCGACCCCGTGTCCGCGCCGAGCCAGTTCCAGCCAAAATCTTGGCACTCGTCGAAAGATGCGAGGGGCCCGTCGCAGCGAGCCAAGGCGACCGGAATCGCGTCGATTGACGCGCCGCGGGTAGGGAGATCGGATAGGAAGCGCACACGCCCTAGGAAGCCCGTCATGAGCCAAGAAATCGAAACTGACCTCCTCCACGAGACCCGAAGCGGCGGCATCGCCTGGACGGTTCTCAACCGCCCGCAGGCGCGCAATGCCATGACGTTCGCAATGTATGAGGGCCTGTATCGCCTGGCCGGCGAGATCGGCGCCGATCCGGCGATAAAAGCCTGGGTCATCACCGGCGCCGGCGAGAAGGCCTTTGCCGCGGGCACCGACATCAACCAGTTCCGCAGCTTCTCCGGCCCCGCCGATGCGCTGGCCTATGAGGAGAAGATCGACCGCATCCTCACCGCCATCGAGGGCTGCCCGAAGCCGACCATCGCCGCCATCTCCGGTGCCTGCACCGGCGGCGGGGCGGGGATCGCGGCGGTGTGCGACATGCGCCTGGGCGCGGCCAATGCGCGCATCGGCTTTCCCATCGCGAAGACGCTGGGCAATTGCCTGTCGATGGCGAATTACGCCCGCCTCGTCGCACTCATCGGGCCGGCCCGGGTGATCGACCTGGTCTACACCGCGCGGCTGATCGAGGCCGAGGAGGCCAAGGCCGCCGGCCTGCTCAACGAGATCCTGCCCGACATGGAGGCCCTGCACGCGCGCGCCGAGGCGCTGGCCACCACCATCGCCGGACATGCGCCGCTGACCTTGCGCGCAACCAAGGAGGCGATGCGCCGGCTGCGCGAGGACGCGCGCAACACGCATGGCGATGACCTGGTCACCATGTGCTTCACCAGCGCGGATTTCGCCGAAGGGGTTGAGGCGTTCCTCGCGCGGCGCCCGGCGGTGTGGCAGGGGAAGTAGCGTTTACCCGCGTGCCGAAGCCAGCGATCATCCGTGCAGACCCTGGAGGCTGCCATGCTGACCCGCCGCGCCCTGCCTCTGCTTGCCCTTCCCGTCACCGCCCGCGCCCAGCCGCGCTGGCCGCAGCGGCCGGTGAAGCTGGTGGTGCCCTTCGCTGCGGGGGGCATTATCGACGTGGTCGCGCGGATCATCGCCGAACCTCTCGCGCGCCGCTTCGGCCAGCCCTTCGTCATCGACAACGTCCCCGGCGCGGGCTCGACCATCGGCGCGCGTGCGGCGGCCCGTGCCGCGCCCGATGGCCAGACGTTGCTGTTCAACGGCGCCGCACATGTGGTGATCCCTGCGCTCTACCCCGATGCCGGCTTCGACGCGCTGGCCGATTTCATCCCCGTCGCGCTGGTGGGCGACCAGAGCTTCCTTCTGTGCGTCCACCCCTCGGTTCCGGCCCGCACGGTGCCTGAATTCCTTGCCTGGCTGCGCACGCGCCGCGGCGAGGCGACATTCGCCACCACCGGCATCGGTGCGGCCTCGCACCTGGCCGGTGAGCTGCTCAAGACCCTGGCGGGGGTGGACTTCACCGTGGTGCCTATCGCGGCACGCCCGCGGCGGTGACCGATTTCCTGGCCGGCCGGATCGACTTCATGATCGACAGCCAGACGCTGCTGGCGCCCTTCACGCGCGACAACCAGGTCCGCCCGCTCGCCGTCACCACGGCGCGGCGCTCCCGCCTGCTGCCCGATATCCCGACGCTCGATCAGGCCGGCGTGCCCGGCTACTCCGCCTCCTCCTTCCAGGTGCTGCTCGCGCCGCGCGGCACGCCGGGGGAGATCGTCGCGGCCCTGGCATCGGCGGTCGTTGAAGCGCAGGCCGATGCCGAGGTGCAGCGCCGCTTCGCCGATGCGGGGGTGGATATCCTCGCCGGCGCTGCGGCGCCCTTCGTGCGCGCCGAGGCCGACAAGTGGCTGCCGATCCTGCGCGCGAGCGGCGCGCGGCCCTAGCCGCCGCCGCAACCGGCCCGGCGCAGGCCGCGCGGCGCCGCCGCTTCCGGGGCCATCAGGAAGGTCAGCAGGCAGGCGCCGTAGGCCTGGGTGAAGCCGACCTCGCTGGCGCCGCCATGGCCGCGGATCGCGGCGCCGGGGCGGATCAGCAATGTGGGTCCGGTGCGGCGCGCCGCCAGCGCCTCGACCAGCGCGGTCCGTGCGGCGACATCGGGGTCAAAGGGATCATCGTCGAACAGCGCCACGGCGAGGCGCGGCCGGGCATCGGGGAAGCCGGCGAGCGCGCGGCGGAAATCATCGACCGCGGCGCCCTGCCCCGTGCCCTGCGCACCATGTGCGGCCGGCGCCGTGGCAACCACCGCATCGACCGACTCGGGCATCGCGCCGGCCAGCAGCAGCGATTGCCAGGCCCCGCGCGACTGCCCGGCGAGCACGACCCGGCGATAGCCCGCCCCGCGCAGCAGCGGCGCCTCGCGCAGCAGCCGGGGCAGCGAGGAGGCGAGGTCATCCTCGAGCGGGCTGCGGTCGAAGCGATACACGTCCCAGCCGGCATCGTTCAGCAACGAGACGAAGCCTGGCGCCGGAGAATTGCGGCTGTCCACGTCGCGCCCGCCATAGCCATGGCTCCACAGCAGCACGCCGGCGGCGCGCTCGGGCCCGTGGCGCCAGTGGAAGGGGCTGGCGCGGAAGGGGCCGAGCGTCTCGGTGCGCGCTTCCATCACCGCCGGCTGGCCTTCGGGTGCCAGGTCGGTCGCGAGGATGCGGCAGGTGGTGCCGTCGGGCGTATTCGCGCGATCCTGGCTCTCGCACAGGCTGCCGGCGTCGCGCCGGGCGGCCTCCGCGCTCGGGCGGCCGCTCACGAAGCGCCAGCGCAGGACGCGGCCATTGGGCGCGGCCGCGATCACGAAGGCTGCGTGCGGTACCGCGCCGCGATAGTGCAGCGCCCAGCCGGTGACCGTGCCGGCGCCGGCGCCGGGCGGCAGCGACGCGGCGGAGAATGCGGTGCGAAACGCCTCGAATCCGCCCCCGCGCGGCGGCAGCGCGCGTTGCGCGGGGGGCGTCGCGGGCTGCCGCGGTGGGCTCGGCGCCGGTACCGGCTCGGCACGCTGCGCCGCTGCGCCATGCGCCAGCAACGGCAGCAGCAGGGCGACGGCGCGCAGGGTGCGGATCATGGGCGGACCGTCTTGCATCCCGCCCGCTTGCGCAATGGGGGCTGGAAAACCGCGCAGGGCGGCCCTATGCCACCTGTCCTTCCTTGAGATTGCCCCTGCATGTCCGACGCGCCTGCCCCTCGTTATGATTTTCGCGCCGCCGAGCCCGGCTGGCAGCAGGCCTGGGACGACCGCGCCTGCTTCGTGGTGCCCGACGTGCCGGACCCCGGGCGGCCCAAATACTATGTGCTGGAGATGTTTCCCTACCCCTCCGGCAAGATCCACATGGGGCATGTGCGCAACTACACGCTGGGCGACGTGGTGGCGCGCTACAAGCGCGCGCGCGGCTTCCAGGTGATGCACCCGATGGGCTGGGATGCGTTCGGCCTGCCCGCCGAGAATGCGGCGCGCGAGCGCAACATCCATCCCGGCGCCTGGACCTACGCCAACATCGCCGCGATGCGCGCCGAGCTGAAGCGCATGGGCCTCTCCATCGACTGGGCGCGCGAATTCGCCACCTGCGACGTCGGCTACTACGGCCAGCAGCAGAAGCTGTTCCTGGATTTCTGGAAGGACGGCCTGGTCGAGCGCAAGGAGAGCTGGGTCAACTGGGATCCGGTGGACGGCACCGTGCTGGCCAACGAGCAGGTGATCGACGGGCGCGGCTGGCGATCGGGCGCGGTGGTGGAGAAGAAGCAGCTCAGCCAGTGGTTCTTCGCCATCACCAAATTCGCCCCCGAGCTGCTGGAGAGCCTAGCCACGCTCGACCGCTGGCCGGAGCGGGTGAAACTGATGCAGGCGAACTGGATCGGCCGCAGCGAGGGCGCGCGGGTGCGGTTTCCCATGGTGGAGCCGCAGGCGGGCGTCGACGAAATCGAGGTCTTCACGACGCGCCCGGACACGCTGTTCGGCATGTCCTTCCTTGCCGTCGCCGCCGAGCATCCGCTGGCCGCCGCGGCCGCCGAACGCAGCGCGGACGCCGCGGCCTTCATCGCCGAATGCCGTTCGATGGGCACGAGCGCGGTTGCCATCGAGCAGGCGGAGAAGCGCGGCATCGACACCGGCTTCCGCGTCGCGCACCCCTTTATCGACGGCGCGACCTACCCGGTCTGGATCGCGAATTTCGTGCTGATGGAGTACGGCACGGGGGCGATCTTCGGCTGCCCCGGCCATGACGAGCGCGACTATGACTTCGCTGCCAAATACGGCCTGACCATCACGCCGGTCGTGCTGCCGCCGGGCGCCGATGCGGCCACCTACGCGCTGCCGGGCAAGCCCTATGTCGATGACGGCACGCTGTTCAACTCCCGCTTCCTCGACGGCCTGCCGGTGCCCGAGGCGAAGCGCGCCGCGATCGCGAAACTTGAAGCGCAGGGCCAGGGCCAGGGCGTGGTGAACTGGCGCCTGCGCGACTGGGGCGTCTCCCGCCAACGCTACTGGGGCTGCCCGATCCCGGTCATCCATTGCACCGCCTGCGGCCCGGTCCCGGTGCCGGACGATCAGCTGCCCGTCGTGCTGCCCGACGACGTCACCTTCGACCGGCCAGGCAATCCGCTTGACCATCACCCGACCTGGAAGCATGTCGATTGCCCCCGCTGCGGCACGCCGGCCAGGCGCGAGACCGACACCTTCGACACCTTCGTCGACAGCTCCTGGTACTATGCCCGCTTCTGCTCGCCCGATGCCGAGGTGCCGGTGATCCGCGCCGCGGTCGATGGCTGGCTGCCGGTGGACCAGTATATTGGTGGCATCGAGCACGCGATCCTGCACCTGCTCTATTCGCGCTTCTTCAGCCGCGCGATGCGCGAGACGGGCCACCTTTCGGTCTCCGAACCCTTCGCCGGCCTGTTCACCCAGGGCATGGTGACGCACGCCTCGTTCAAGGGCGCGGATGGCCGCTGGCTCTACCCGAACGAGGTGCATCTGCGCCAGGACGGCACCACGGTGCACAACGAGACCGGCGAGGACGTCGCCGTCGGCCGCGTCGAGGCGATGAGCAAGTCCAAGCGCAACACGGTCGACCCCGGCGTCATCATCGACCGCTACGGCGCCGACACCGCGCGCTGGTACATCCTGTCCGACAACCCACCCGACCGCGACATGGAATGGACGGAATCCGGCGTCGCCGGCGCCTTCCGCTTCACCCAGCGCCTGTACCGCATCGCGGAAGCCGCGCTCCCGCGCGCCGATGAAGCCGGCGAGGAGCGCGCGACGCGCGACCTGGCCCGCGCCACCCACCGCGCCATCGCGGCCGTGACCGATGCGCTGGACAGCTTCTCCTTCAACGTCGCGGTCGCGAAGCTCTACGAATTCGCCAAGGCGATCGAGGAGGCGAAAGCCGCCTCGGGTGCGGCGCTGATCGAGGCGCTCTGCGTCATGGCGCGCCTCGCGGCACCGGCGATGCCGCATCTGGGCGAATCGATGCACGCGCTGCTGCGCCCCGGGGCCGGCCTGGTCGCCGAGATGCCCTGGCCGGAGGCGGACCCCGAGATGCTGCGCGCCGATACCGTGACGCTGGCGGTGCAAGTGCTGGGCAAGCTGCGCGCCACCATCGAGGTGGCGGTGGACGCGGATGAGGAAACCGTGTTCCGTCTGGCCGCTGCCGAGGAGAACGTCCTCCGCGCCATCGGCGACAAGCCCATCCGCAAGCGCATCCATGTTCCGGGAAGGATCGTCAACTTTGTGGTCTAGGCGCGCTTTCCTCGCCGGCGGCACCGCCCTGGCGCTGCCCGGATGCGGCTTCCGGCCCCTCTATGCGACCGGGGGCGCCGGGCCCTCGGCCGATGTCGCGCGCGAACTGTCCGCGGTGCGCGTCGCGCGCGTGCCCGACCGCAACGGCCAGATCTTTCGCCGGGCGCTGGAGGAACGCTTCGTCACCACCGGCACCCAGGCACGCTACGATCTGCGCGCGGGTGTCGCCTTCGCCGCCGAGATCGAGGGCTACCGCCGCGATGGCACGCCCTCACGCGTGCGCTATGTCGGCACCTCCGCCTGGTCGCTCTACACCATGGCGACGCCGCCGGTGCTGCTGAGCAACGGCACCGAGCGCGCCTTCGACGCCTATGGCCTGCCGGAGAACCAGTTCTTCGCCGCCGACAATTCGCGCGACGCGATGGAGCGCCGCCTGGTCGAGCAACTCGCCGAGGATCTGGCGCGGCGCCTGGCCATCTATTTCGCGAACCGCCCGGCCGCCTGATGGCCAAGCTCGACGCGCGGCGCATCCCGGGCTTCCTCGCGGAGACCGGTGAGACGCGCGTGGTGCTGCTGCATGGCGAGGACCAGGGGCTGGTGCGCGAACGTGGCGCCGCACTCGTGCAGCGCGTGGCCGAGGGCGACGCCTTCCGCATGGTCGACATCGCGCGCGAGGCGGCGGCAAAGGATGCCGGGTTGCTCGCTGCCGAGGCATCGACGCCCGCACTCACCGGCGGGCGGCGGATCGTGCGGGTGCGCGACGCGACGGATGGCTTGGCCGCCGCCGCCAAGGCCGCCTGTGCCGGGCTCGGCCCGGGGATCGTGCTGCTGGAGGCGGGCGAGCTCGCCGGCAACAAGGGCTTGCGCCTCGCGCTCGAGAAGCACGAGGCCGCGGCGGTGATCGCCTGCTACCCGGAGACCGGCGCGGCGCTGGAAACCGCGATGGCGGCGACGCTCACGGGGCTCGGCGTGCGCGCGGAACCCGCCGCCCTCGCCTGGCTGGCCGCGCGCCTGGGCGAGGACCGCATGGTGATGCGCCGCGAACTGGAGAAGCTGGCGCTGTATGCCGGACCCGGCGCCCTGATCACGGAAGAGGACGCGGCCGCCTGCATCGCCGGCGGCGCGCAGCTCGACATGGATGAGGCGTTGCTCGCGGCATCGGGCGGGGATGTCGCGCGCGCAGACGCCGCGCTGGATGCTGCCTTCGCCGAGGGGGCGAATGCAGTCCAGCTGGTGCGCGCGACGCTGCGCCACATGCAGCGGCTGCAGGCGGCGGCCGATGCGGTGGCCGGCGGGGCCTCGCCGGGCGATGCGTTGGCCGGGTTGCGGCCGCCAGTCTTCTTCAAGCAGCGCGGCGCCATGGAGCGCGCCTTGCGCCTTTGGTCCCCCAACGCCCTGGCCGCCGCCGGCGCCGCGTTGCTGGAGGCCGAGCGCCGCACCAAGACCACCGGCATGCCCGATGTGGCGGTGGCCCGCAACGCGGTGCTTGGCATCGCGCGGATGGCCGCGCGTCGCCGCTAAACCTGTTCCTTTGTTCGGTCAAAAGCGCCGTTCCTCCGCCCCGGCCGCATATCTCCATGGTGGGGCGGTGGTGGCGGGGTCAAGGTTCGCCGCAGGCGACCGGCGAAGCCGGCGCGCAGCGTCCTTGATGCCGCCGCCGCCCTGCCACGCTCGATGCAACCGGGGCTCTGTTCATCCCACCAGAACCACCGCCACCAGCCCGATCGCGAGTGCTGGCAGCAACCGCTCGCGCAGCAGGAAATAGGCCGCCACCCCCACGCCCAGGCCGACCAGCCGCGCATGCAGCGGCAGTTGCGCAAGCGCCCCGGTCGGCGCCAGCACGGCGAGGACGACAAACACCGCCAACGTCGCCTGCGCCACGCTCGACGCCCAGGCGATGAAGGGGTGGTCCGCACGCAGCCGCCCCGCCAGCAGCACGCCGGCGAGGCGTAGCACCAGGCAGGCGAGCCCTGTCAGCAGCAGCGCGAGATCGGGCTCGCTCACGCCCGCCGGTGCCCGATAAGGAAGGCGACGGTCCCACCGATCAGCCCTGCGGCGAGCAGCCCCCAGGCCGGCGGCAGCACCAGCGCGAGGGGGGCGGCCGCTGCGCCTGCCAGCAATGCGCGGCGCGGTCCCGCCCGGGTGAGGTCGGCCGACATCAGCAGCGCGAAGTAGAGCGGGTTGGCGAAGACCAGCGCGGTGCGCAGGGGCGCCGGCATCGCGCCCGCCAGAACATGCCCCGCCACGGTGCTGGCCCCTGCGATGAGGAAGGCGCCCGCGCAGAACCCCGCGAACCAGGGCAGCCGCGCGGAGACCGGCTGATCCGGCAGCACCCGCATCGCCGCCGCCCAGGTGGTGATGGAGATGAAATGGGCGAGCAGCAGCGGCCTGGTGTCGCCATCGCGCCGGCGCAGCCACGGTGTGAGCGCGACCGCCATCGGCAGGAAGCGGGCATTCACCGCGACCGCGCCCACCACCGTCGCGATGACCCCGCCCCCGGCACTGGCCGATTGCAGCACCACCAACTGCCCGGGCATGCCGTAGACCGCCCAGGCGCAGGCCAGCGCCCAGCCGGCTGACAGCCCCGCCTCCCGCACCGCCGCGCCAAAGGCGAGGAACGTCGCGCCCATCGCAATGGCGGGGGCGGCGAGGGCGGCGCGGGCGCCCAGGAACACAGCGGGATGCATCCTGCGATGCTGGCAGGAAAGTGAGGCTTGCCTAGTCCCGGATTGCGAACATATAGGAAACATGGACCTGTTGCGCAAACTCGAGATCCTGGCCGATGCGGCGAAGTACGATGCGTCCTGCGCGTCGTCGGGCACCGACAAGCGGGACAGCCGCAAGGGCGGGCTCGGCAGCACCGAGGGCTCGGGCATTTGCCACGCCTACGCGCCCGATGGGCGCTGCATCTCGCTGCTCAAGATCCTGCTGACCAATGCCTGCGTGTTTGACTGCGCCTACTGCATCAACCGCGCGACGTCCAACACGCCGCGCGCCCGCTTCACGGTCGACGAGGTCGTCCAGCTCACGCTGGATTTCTACCGGCGCAACTGCATCGAAGGGTTGTTCCTCTCCTCAGGCATCATCCGCGATCCGGACTACACGATGGAGCAGCTGATCCGCGTGGTGCGCTGTCTGCGCGTCGACCATGGCTTTAAAGGCTACATCCACCTCAAGACCATTCCCGACGCCGATCCGGGCTTGCTCGCCGAGGCCGGGCTGCACGCCGACCGACTGTCGATCAACATCGAGCTGCCACAGGCCGCGAGCCTCGCGGCATTGGCGCCGGAGAAGAATTTCGCCGACATCCATACTGCCATGGGCGGGCTGCGCACGCGCATCGCCGATGCGAAGGAGGCGAAGCGAGGCGAACGCCGTATCCGTGCTCCGCGCTTCGCCCCGGCCGGGCAGTCGACGCAGATGATCATCGGCGCGGATGCCTCGGATGACGCGACGGTGCTCGGCACCAGCGTCGGCCTCTACAGCGGCTACGGGATGCGCCGCGTCTACTACTCGGCCTATTCGCCGATCCCGGATGCCTCGGTCGCGCTGCCGCCACGCGCGCCGCCTCTGGTGCGCGAGCATCGCCTTTACCAGGCCGACTGGCTGCTGCGCTTCTACGGTTTCTCGCTCGACGAGATCGTGGCCGGCGGCGAGGGCGGCATGCTCGACCTCGCGATCGACCCCAAGCTTGCCTGGGCGCTGAAGAACCGGGCGGATTTCCCGGTCGACGTGAACCGCGCGGCGCGCGAGATGCTGCTGCGCGTACCCGGGCTTGGGGCCAAGACGGTGGGGCGCATCCTGGCCACGCGGCGGCATCGCGGCCTGAGGGTCGATGACCTGGCGCGGCTGGGCGTGCGGCTCGCCCCGGCGCTGCCCTTTCTCGTCGCCTTGGATCATCGGCCGCGCATGCTCGACGGGGCGCATCTGCGCGCGCAACTCACCCCGGCGCCGGTCCAGGGATCGCTGTTCTGATGGCCTATTCTGTCGTCCTGGCCGGACCGGTGGATATCGATGGCTGGCGCGCGGCCGCGCGCGACGCCTGGCGTGCCGGCATCTCCCCCGACCGCCTCGTGTTCCATGTCCCCGGCGAGGCCGGAGACCTGTTCGGCGGCGAACCACCCCCGCCACCGCGCGCGGACGCCGCGATGCCGCTGGTGCCGCGCGACTTCCTCGCGCTTGCCGAGGTCGCGGTGCGCCATCGCGACCCCGCGCGTTTTGCGCTGCTCTACGATGTGCTCTGCCGCATCGCGGGCGGCGCGCGCGGGCTGCTCGACGACGCGGCGGACCCCGTGGTGGCGCGGCTGCGCGACATGGCCAAGGCGGTGCGGCGTGACGCGCACAAGATGCACGCCTTCGTCCGCTTCACCGAAATCGAGGGTCCCCGCCACGTCGCCTGGTTCGAGCCCGACCATTACATCGAGGAAGCCGAGGCCGGCTTCTTCATCCGCCGCTTCGCCCAGCTGCGCTGGTCCATCGCGACCCCGCGCCTGAGCCTGCATTGGGATGGCGCCGCACTCAGCATCGGCCCCGCCGGACGCCGCGACGCGCTGCCGCCCCCCGATGCCGGCGAGGCGCTGTGGCGCGCCTATTTCGGCGCGATCTTCAACCCCGCGCGGCTGAAGCCCGCCGCGATGCGCGCCGAGATGCCCGAGAAATACTGGAAGAACTTGCCCGAGGCGCAGGACATCCCGCGCCTGATCGCCGAGGCGCCCTCCCGCGTCCGCGCGATGGTCGCGGCCGGCGCGGCCGCGCCCAACCCCAACCCGCAACGCCGGAGGACCCCCATGGCGACATCCACCGAAGGCTTCGCGGAATTGCGCGCGCAACTCCTCGCCGCCGACCTGCCCGAATGGGCGTCACGCGCGACCCAGCCGGTGATGGGCGAAGGCCCGGTCGGCGCGGCGCTGATGCTTGTGGGCGAGCAGCCCGGCGACGAGGAGGACCTCGCCGGCCGCGCCTTCGTGGGCCCCGCCGGCCGCCTGCTCAACGCGGTGCTGGAGGAGGCGGAGGTGCCGCGCGACGCCCTGTTCGTCACCAACGCGGTCAAGCACTTCAAGTACACCCAGCAGGGCCGCCGCCGCCTGCACCAGACGCCCGATGCCGGCGACATCACGCGCTACAGGCCCTTCCTGCGGGCCGAGGTGGCGCTGGTGCGACCGCGCCTGGTCCTCGCCCTGGGGGCCACGGCGCTGCGTGCGCTTACCGGTCGCGCCATGCCGGTGACGAAAAGCCGCGACCTGCACCTGAAGACCGCGGACGGCATGGATCTGCGCGCCACCGTCCACCCCTCCTACCTGCTGCGCCTTCCCGACGCGGTGGCGCAGCGCGCGGAGCGGCAGCGCTTTGCTGCCGATCTTGCTCGGGCCTATGGCGAGGCGACGCAGACCGGCGGCGCGGCGCATGCGGGGGGCGGGGCGAGCGGCGCCAACCGGTCGTAGAGTGCCACCAGCCGCACCGCCTCAGCCGACCAGGAAAACCGGGTAAGCGCCGCCTCGCGCCCCGCCGCGCCCAGGCGCGCGCGCAGTGCCGGGTCGGCAAGGTCTTCGACGGCCGCCGAGATCGCGCGCGGGTCGCCGCTATCCACCAGCACGCCGCAGCCGGCCGCCCGCACCACGGCCGCCACTTCGGTCGCGAAGGCCGGCGCGATCACCGGCAGCCCGGCCAGCATGCAGTCGAACAGCTTGTGCGGCAGCGCGAGGCGGTGATTCTCCTCGCCCCGCTGGAACAGGACGAGGCCGACATCGCAGCCAGCTGCCATCGCGAGCGCGTCGACGCGCGGCTGCCAGCCATGCCGCTCGATGCGCGCGGTGAGGCCCAGGCGATCCGCCTCGCGGGTGAACGCCGCCTCACTGCCATCGGTGAAGCGGCCGAGCAGCACCAGGCGCGTGTCCGGCTGGGTCAACGCGAGTGCCGCCAGCATCTCCGGCCAGCCGCGCGCCCGCGTCAGTGCGCCGAGATGGACCAGGCGCAGCGGCCCCGCACGATGCCGGCGCGGCGCGACCGGCAGCGCATCGGCGTGATTGCGCACCGGCACGCAGCCTGCGCCGCGCCCAAAATCCTCCGCCAGCCCATCCTTGGCGACGACTACCGCATCCGCCCGCGCGGCCATCGCCCGGCAGAACAGCCTCAGCGCCGCGCGCGCGGGCGGGCGCAGCGGCCCTGGCAGCACGCCGTCAAGTCGCGAGGGGTAATGCTCATGCACATCGATCACCAGACGCGCGCCGCCGCGCCGCGCCGCGAGCCAGGCCGCGACCCAGGCATCGGGTTCCGAGGCGTGCAGCACCGTCGCCCCCGACGACGCCGCGCGCCGCGCCAGTGCCGGGATGCCGCGCAGCCGCGCCCAGCGTCCCTGCGCGCGGGCGAAACTCTCGATGGCGACGCCCGCAACCATCGCCGGCGGTGCGGCGGCGCCGGACGGGCAGAGGTGCCGCACGCGCCAGCCGGCGGCGGCGAGCGCGGCGCCCTCCTTTACGACCACGCGCACGTCATCGGGTGGATGCGCGGCGGAGAGCATCAGCACCAGCGGCGGCGCCGTCACGGCAGAAACTCGGAGAGGTGCGCGACCATCCGTGCGCCCGCCTGCCCGTCCCACAGCGGCACCGGCCGCGCGCGCGGCCAGTCGCCGCGCAGCACCGCCGCGGCC
>NZ_JAAEDH010000034.1 GCF_018128965.1 Plastoroseomonas arctica | reverse complement strand
AACCGCGCCGCCGCCCAGCGCCTGCCGGCCCGCGCGGCGGAAAGCCAGGGGCGCCTCGCGGCCTTGTCGCCGCAGCATGCGCGGATCGCCGAGGACCTCGACGCGGCGCATGCGGCCGAAGACGCCGCGCGTGCTGCGTGGACCATGCTTCCGCCGCTCGACGCGGCGCGCGACCGGGCCAGGGAATGCGGCGCGGCGGCGAGGGTGGCCGCGACCAACGAGGCGCTCGCGAAGGCGGCGCTGGCCGAGGGGGAAGCACTCTGCCAACGCCTCCGCGAGGAAGCCTCCCTCCTTGCGACACGCCATGCGGATGCCGAGCGGCGCGAGGCCATCCTCGCCCCGCAGCGCGATGCCCAGGCGCGCGAAGCGGTGGAGGCATGCGAGGCGCTGGCGATCGCCGAGGCGGCCTTCGCGGCGGTGCCGGACCTTGCTCGGCTCCGCCAGGATGTGGACGCGGCGCGGCGCCTGGCGGGCGAGGCGCGCGGCGAGGAAGCCGCGTTGCGCGCCGCGCTCGGATCGCTGACGCAGGAAGCCACGCGGCTGCGCGATCGCCACGAGATTCTGGCCCTGGACGCCGAGAACTGGCGCGCGCGCGCCGGCGCCGCCGACATGCGGCTCGCCGAACTACACCGCCGCGCGTCTTCGGCCGCCGAGGAGTGCGCCTCGCTTGCCGAGCTGCCCGAGGCCGCCGCCGCCCAACGCGCCGCGGCAGCACGGCTGCTGGCCGAAGCGGAGGCGCGTCACACGGCCTGCGCCGAGGCCCTGGCGATCGCCGACACCAACGTGCGCGACGGCCAGTTGGCGCGGCGTGCCGCCGACGCCGCCTTCGCCCAGGCACGCGAGGCCTTGCTGCGCGGCGACGCGGCACGCGAATCCGCCGATGCGGCGGCCGCCGCGGTCAGTGCCCGCATCGCCGAACGCCTGGGCGAAGGGGCCACCCTTCCCGCCCCGCCCGAGGAGCTCTCCGACGCCGCCGAGGAACGCGCGCGTCGCAAGGTGGAGCGCCTCATCCGCGAGCGCGAGGAGATGGGCCCCGTCAACCTGCTCGCCGAGGCCGAGATGGCAGAGGCCGAGGCCCGGATCGCCGCCATCACCGCCGAGCGCGAGGAGATCGGCACCGCAGTGGCCAAGCTGCGCGGCTCGATCGGGCATCTGAACCGCGAGGGCCGCGACCGCCTGCGCACCATCTTCGACCGGGTGGACCGCGAGTTCCGCAAGCTGTTCGAGCGCCTGTTCGGCGGCGGCCGCGCCCATCTCGCGCTCGTCGGCAGCGACGATCCGCTGGAGGCGGGACTCGAGATCTTCGCCGAACCGCCGGGCAAGAAGCTGTCGACGTTGAGCCTGCTGTCGGGCGGCGAGCAGGCGTTGACCGCCCTGTCGCTCATCTTCGCCGTGTTCCGCTGCAACCCGGCGCCGGTCTGCGTGCTCGACGAGGTGGACGCCCCTCTCGACGACGCGAATGTGGAGCGCCTGTGCGACCTGCTGGACGCCATGGCCGCCGAATCCGGCACCCGCTTCCTGATCGTGACGCACCACCCGCTGACGATGGCGCGCATGCACCGGCTCTATGGCGTGACCATGCAGGAGCGCGGCGTTTCGCGTCTTCTGAGCGTCGATCTGGGCGTGGCCGTGGCGATGGCAGAAGCGTAGAGCTGGCCCCTGGCGAACCAATGCTTGTCTCACATGATGGGCGCTCCCGCGCCGCCACCTCCAAGTCATAAAAAATAAAAGATTGGGGGTTTGGGGGAAATTCATTTCCCCCAATCTTTACGCTCGAATCAGGCCCGCACTTGCTTGACACCCCCCGCCTCGCACCGTAGGAGCGCGTTGCCTTCCGGGGATAACCGCTGGGGGGGGCAAACGTGGCTGAACAAGACAACTTCGAGGATCGGCTTCGGCAAGCCAGGGCCCGTCAGGGCCTCGACATCGCGCCCGAAAAGCGCGACGGCAAGCCGACAAGTCCCTACGGGGTGGGGTTCCGCGCGGGGGTCGAGGTGGTTTCGGCGCTCATCGTCGGAATCGCGCTGGGGGCGATCCTGGATCGCTGGCTCGGCACCTGGCCCTGGCTCTTCCTGGTGTTCTTTCTGATGGGTGGCGTCGCCGGGGTCCTGAACGTCTATCGCCTGTTCAGCCCACGCGGTGGCGCCAAACCGCGCTGAGTTCGAGGAGGGGTCGCTGTGGCTGCCGAGGGTAATGCGATCGACGCGCTGAGCCAGTTCGCGCTCACCCCCGTGCTGGGTCCGGTGGGCCGGGCTATCGGTTTCTCCCAATCCAATCTGCACATGGTCATCGTGGCGGGGCTCATCATCGCCCTGCTCACCTATGGCATGCGCGCGCGCGCCGTGATCCCGGGCCGGCTGCAGGCCACTGCGGAGATGCTCTACGAGTTCGTGCGGAACCTCGTGGTCGGACAGGTGGGCGAGGAGGGCAAGCGCTTCTTCCCCTTCGTCTTCACGCTGTTCACCTTCGTGCTGTTCGGCAACATGTTCGGCCTGCTGCCGTATGCCTTCACCTTCACCAGCCACATCGCCGTCACCTTCGCGCTCGCCGCGATCGTGTTCGTGCTGATCACGGTCGTCGGCCTGGCGATCCACGGCAAGCACTGGTTCTCCTACTTCTTCCCCGAGGGTGCGCCGATCGTGCTGGCACCCCTGATCATCCCGATCGAGATCATCTCCTACCTGTCGCGGCCGGTGTCGCTTTCGGTGCGTCTGTTCGCGAACATGGTCGCCGGCCATGTCATGCTGAAGGTCTTCGCGACCTTCGTGGTGATGCTCGGTTCCGCTGGCGCACTCGGGATCGCGGGCTCGACCGCGCCGCTGGCGATCAACATTGCGCTCGTCGGCTTCGAGGTGCTGGTGGCCTTCCTGCAGGCCTATGTCTTCGCGATCCTCACCAGCATCTACCTCCACGACGCCGTGCATCTGCACTGAGCGTCGCCCACCCTCTAGCCTCTCTCACGGAAGGATTAGTTCCATGGATGTGCTCGCCGCCAAGGCCCTCGGGGCCGGCCTCGCCGTCATTGCTCTCGCCGGCGTCGGCATCGGCATCGGCAATATCTTCTCCGCCATGGTCACCTCGGTTGCGCGCAACCCGGGCGCCCGCGACGCGGTGTTCCCGATCGGCATTCTGGGCTTCGCGCTGACGGAAGCCGTCGCGCTGTTCGCCCTGCTGATCGCCTTCCTCATCCTGTTCACCTGAACCCCGGCGCCGCGCCTCGATCGTTCGGGGCGCGGGCTGGCGTTTGACGTGAACCGACAGGCAAGGGGACGCGCGCGCGATGCCGCAGCTCGATTTCGCCAATCCGCTGATGATCGGCCAGATTGTCTGGCTGCTGATCATCTTCGGGGCGCTCTATTACATCCTGTCGACCTATGCGCTGCCCAAGGTCGCGACGGTGCTCGAAGACCGTGCGGCCCGCATCGCGGCTGACCTGAACCTGGCACGTGCGGCGAAGGCCGAAGCCGATACGGCGATGGTGGCGCTGCGCGACGCGAGTGCGAAGGCGCGCGCCGAATCGCAAGGTGCGATCGCCGCCGCCGCAGCGAAAGCCACGGCCGAGGCGCAGGCCCGCGCCGAGGAACTGAACGCCAAGCTGAGTGCGCGCATCGCCGAGAGCGAGGCGCAGATCGGCCGCGCCCGCGACACGGCAATGGGTGCGCTGCGCGAAGTGGCTTCCGAGACGACGCTGGGGCTGCTGCAGAAGCTCACCGGCCGCGCCGATGACGCCGCTGTCGGCCGGGCCGTCGATGCCGCGCTCGCCGCGCGCACAGGGGGCTGAGCCATGGAACACCACTACGAACATTTCTGGCTGGACCCGAAATTCTGGGTCGCCGTCAGCTTCGTCATCTTCGTCTGCCTCGTGGCCAAGCTCGCCTGGGGCAAGATTACCGAAGCGCTCGATGGCCGCGCCGCGCGGATCCGCGCCGAGCTTGAAGAGGCCGCGCGCCTGCGTTCGGAGGCCGAAGCCATGCTGCGCCAGGCCGTCGCCGATCGTGAGGCTGCACTTGCCGAGGCCGAGGCGATGATCGAACGCGCCAAGCAGGAAGCGGAGCAGCTCGGCCAGACGATGGCCGCAGAAGCGGAGGCCGCGGCGCAGCGTCGGGAGCGTATGGCGATGGACCGGATCGCCGCCGCCGAAGCCGGTGCGGTGACCGCGGTTCGCCAGGCTGCCGCCGAGGTCGCCATCACCGCGGCACGCGCCGTGCTCGCCGAACAGCTGGACGCGACTGCGGACGGCGCGCTGATCGGCAAGGCGACCGCGGACCTGCCACGCGCGCTGCGCGCCGCCTGAGCACGCACGGAACGGGACGCCTCAGGCGCCCCGTTTGCATCGGCCGGTTTCTTGGGTAGCGTTCTGGTCCACACCTCCACGCGACAGGGATCACCGATGCGCCATCTGACGCTTGCCGCCGTGCTGCTTGCCGGCACCAGCCTCGCCGCCGACGCCAACGTCTTCCGCTGGGCCAATGACGGCGACGTCAACTCGATGGATCCCTATGCGCGGCAGGAGACGTTCCTGCTCGCCTTCAATTCCAATTTCTACGAGCCGCTGGTTCGCCGGAACAGCGAGATGGGTGTGGAGGCGGCACTCGCCGAGCGCTGGGAGATGGTCTCGCCCACGGTGTGGCGCTTCCACCTGCGCCAGAATGTGCGCTTCTCCGACGGCACGCCCTTCACCGCCGATGATGTGATCTTCAGCGCGCAGCGCACGCGCGCGCCGGGTTCGAACATGTCCTCCGTCCTCGCCTCGGTGAAGGAGATCCGCAAGATCGACGACCACACGATCGAGGTCGAGACCACCAACCCCAACCCCATCCTGCTCCAGGAAATCACCAACTGGGGCATCATGTCGCGCGTCTGGGCGGAGCGGAACAACGCCACGCGCCCCGCCGATCTCACGACGCGCGAGGAGAACTTCGCGACGCGCAACGCCATGGGCACCGGGCCCTTCCTGCTGCAAAGCCGTGAGCCCGACCGCCGCACGGTGCTGGTGCCCAACCCGAATTGGTGGGATCGCCCGATCCACAACATCACCCGCGCCGAGCTCAACATCGTGGCAAACGACGCGACGCGCGTGGCCGCGCTGCTCTCGAATGAGGTCGATTTCGTCTACACCGTGCCGCCGCAGGATGTGGAGCGGATCTCCCGCACCAATGGCGTGCGCATCATCCAGGGGCCGGAGCTGCGGACCATCTACCTCGGCATGGACCAGATGCGGCCGGTTCTGCTCAAGTCCGACGTCACCGGGCGCAACCCCTTCCAGGACGTGCGGGTGCGCCGCGCGATGCAGCTGGCCATCGACACCACCGCCATCCAGCGCAGCGTGATGCGCGGCCAGTCGCGCCCGACCAACCTCACCTACGGGCCCGGCGTGAACGGCTTCGTCGAGGCCGATGACCAGCGCCCTGCCGTGGACCTGCCCCGCGCCCGCACGCTGCTGACCGAGGCCGGCTTCCCCAACGGCTTCGGCGTCACGCTGGATTGCCCAAACGACCGCTACGTGAATGACGAGGGCATCTGCACGGCTGTCGTCGCCATGCTGGCGCGCATCAACATCCGGGTGACGCTGAACGCCCAGACCCGCGTGCGCTTCTTCGCCGAGGTCAACGGGCCGCGCTACAACACCAGCTTCTATCTGCTCGGCTGGACCCCGGCGACGTCGGATGCGCACAACGCCCTGTTCAGCCTCTCGGGCACGCGCGACGGGTCGCGCGGCGTGTTCAACAATGGTGGGTATTCCAACCCGCGCCTGGATACGCTGATCGACCGCATCGGCGTCGAGACCGACCAGGCAACGCGGCAGCGCCTCATCAGCGAGGCGTCCGGCGTGATCCGGGACGACGTGGCCTATATTCCGCTGCATCAGCAGCAGATCGTCTGGGCGGTGCGGCAGGGGTGGAACGTCGTGCAGACGGCAGATAACTACATCCAGCTGCGGCTCGTGCGGTTCGGGAATTGAAGAAGGACGGGGGGAAAGAATTCCCCCCTCAGACGCATACGATACGCTCTTCTTTTATTTTTGCGACGTGGGCGTCACCACGATACGGCCGGCAGCGAGCAGGCCGAGGTAAAGGGTGCCGATGTGGCTCGCATGCGCCACAAGGCCCTGCGGCAGTCCGGCGATCACCTCGGCAACCGGGACCAGCACCACTTCGATGTCCTCGGCCACGTCTAGGGCCTGCTCGGCCACGCGACGGGCGCTCAGCGCGAAAAACAAATGCACGCGGTTCGTGGCATGCGCCGGGTCGTTGAACGGCGCGGCATATTCCGAAAAACCCTCAGCCGCGAACCCGGTCTCTTCCAACAGCTCGCGTTCGGCGGCAGCGCGCACCGAGCCCTCGCCATCCTCATCCACCACGCCGCCCGGCAGCTCGAGCATCGCCGCCTCCGCGCCAGGCCTGAACTGCCGCACCATCACGACACGCTCATCCGGCGTGATCGCGACCACATGCACCCAGGGCCGCCAGTGCAGCATGTACCAGGGGTCGAGCGCGGCGCCGCGGCCGGTCACCCAGGATTCTGCGCGCAGGTCGATCCACTGGTCCCGGACCAACGACCGGGACCCGAGGCGTCGCCAGGGTCGTGTCACTCAGCGGCCTGCAGCTGCTGCGCCTGGGCGTATTCCTCGAGCGGCGCGCAGGTGCAGACGAGGTTCCGGTCGCCATGCACGTTGTCCACGCGCTTGACCGGCGGCCAGTACTTGTTCGCCCGCACGTAAGGCAGCGGGAAGGCCGCCTGCTCGCGCGAATAAGGGTGTGGCCAGCTGTCGGCCATCACCTCGGCGGCGGTGTGCGGCGCGTTCTTCAGCGGGTTGTCGACCCGGTCCGCCTCGCCGCGCTCCACCGCGCGGATCTCGGCGCGGATGGCGATCAACGCCTCGCAGAACCTGTCGATCTCGGCCTTGGGCTCGCTCTCGGTCGGCTCGACCATGAGCGTGCCGGCGACCGGCCAGGACATGGTCGGCGCGTGGAAGCCGTAATCCTGCAGGCGCTTGGCAATGTCCTCCACCAGCACCCCGCCACCCTGGCCGAAGCCGCGGCAATCGAGGATGCATTCATGCGCGACCATGCCCTTCGCGCCGCGATACAGCACCGGAAAATGCCCATCCAGCCGGCGCGCAATGTAGTTGGCATTGAGGATCGCGACCTCGGTGGCGCGCGTCAGGCCTTCGGCACCCATCATGCGGATATAGGCGTAGCTGATCGGCAGGATCGCGGCGCTGCCGAACGGCGCCGCCGAGATGACGATGCCGCTGTCGGCCGGCCCGGCCTCGGCCAGCTGCGGATGGCCCGGCAGGAAGGGCGCGAGCTCCGCCGTCACGCCGATCGGGCCGACGCCCGGGCCGCCGCCGCCATGGGGAATGCAGAAGGTCTTGTGCAGATTCAGGTGACACACATCGGCGCCGATGCTGGCCGGGCTGGTGAGCCCGACCTGGGCGTTCATGTTCGCGCCGTCCATGTAGACCTTGCCGCCCTCGGCGTGGACCAGGGCGCAGATCTCGCGGATCGCTTCCTCGAACACGCCATGGGTCGAAGGGTAGGTCACCATCAGCGCGGCGAGATCGTCGGCATGCTGCTCCGCCTTGGCGCGCAGGTCGCCGAGGTCGACGTTGCCGTCGCGGTCGCATCCCACCACCACCACCTTCATCCCCGCCATGACCGCGGAGGCCGGGTTCGTGCCATGCGCGGAGGACGGGATCAGGCAGACGTCGCGCCGCCGGTCGCCGCGCGAGAGATGCCAGGCGCGGATCGCAAGCAGCCCGGCATATTCGCCCTGGCTGCCGGCATTGGGCTGCAGCGAAACGGCCGCGAAGCCGGTGATGGCGCAGAGCCAGGCCGAAAGCCGCTCGACCAGCGTGATGTAGCCGCGCGCCTGCCCGACCGGCACGAAGGGATGGATGTTGGCGAAGCCGGGGAAGGTGACCGGGATCATCTCCGCGGTCGCGTTCAGCTTCATGGTGCAGGAGCCGAGCGGGATCATGGAGCGGTTCAGCGCCACATCCTTGTCCTCGAGGCGCTTGAGGTAGCGGAGCATCGCGTGCTCCGACCGATGCGTCGAGAACACCTCGGCCGTCAGATAGGGCGAGGTCCGCACGACGGGTGCCGGGATGCTGGCCGCCGCCTCGCCGAGATCAGCCGTGCTGCCGCCCACTTCGGCGATCGCGTCGCAAAGCGCGTCCAGGTCGCGGCGCGTGACCGTCTCGTCGAGCGCGATGGCGACGATGCCGGCGTCGTGCGGCGCCAGGTTGAAGCCGCGCGCGAGGGCCGCCTGCACCAGGGCCGGGGCACGCTCGCCGGCCTGTATGGCGATGGTGTCGAAGAACGCCTCATGCGCCAGGGAGAAGCCGGCGGCCTTGGCCGCGCCGGCCAGCAGCCGCGCCTGCAGGTTCACCCGCTGGGCGATGCGCGCCAGGCCGTCGGGGCCATGCCACACCGCATACATCCCCGCCATGACCGCGAGCAGCACCTGCGCGGTGCAGATGTTGGATGTCGCCTTTTCGCGGCGGATATGCTGCTCGCGCGTCTGCAGCGCGAGGCGCATCGCCGGCGCACCGGCGACATCGACCGAGACGCCGACGAGCCGGCCCGGCATCAGCCGCTTGTAGGCGTCCTTCACCGCCATGTACCCGGCATGCGGACCGCCATACCCCATCGGCACGCCGAAGCGCTGCGTGGACCCGACGACGATGTCGGCCCCCATCTCGCCCGGCGGCGTGAGCAGGCAAAGCGACAAGGGATCGGCCGCGACGATCGCGAGTCCGCCCGCGCCCTGCACAGCGGCGATCTCCGGTGCGAGGTTGCGCACCTCGCCTGTGGTTCCCGGGTATTGCAGGACCAGGGCGAACGGCCTTGCGGCGTCGATCGCGGCGAGCAATCCGCCCACCGGCACGATGCGCACGTCATAGCCGAGCGGCGCCGCGCGCGAGGCGATCACCGCGCGCGTCTGCGGGTGCACGTCGGCCGCGATCATCAGGGTGTTCACCTTGCCCCGCGTCGCGGCATGCGCCATCGCGACGGCTTCCGCCGCGGCGGTCGCCTCGTCGAGCAGCGAGGCGTTGGCGACCGGCAGGCCGGCCAGGTCGCAGACCATGGTCTGGAAATTGACCAGCGCCTCGAGACGACCCTGCGCGATCTCGGCCTGGTAGGGCGTATAGGCGGTGTACCAGCCCGGGTTTTCGAGGACGTTGCGCAGGATGACCGGTGGCGTGTGCGTGCCGTGATAGCCCTGCCCGATGAGCGACTTGATGTCCGCCCGGTTCTGGCCGGCGAGTTCGCGCAGCTCGGCGATGACCTCCGCCTCGGTCGAGGGGGGCGGCAGGACCGCGAGGTCCATGCCCATGATGTCGGCCGGCACCGTGCGCGCCGCGAGATCCGCGAGCGACGCGGCGCCCACGACCTTCAGCATGGCGTCGATCTCGGTCTGGCTCGGGCCAATGTGACGGCGCGAAAACTCCTGGCGATCCTCAAGCAGTGCCAGCTCGTCGAGATGGGTCACGCCATGCTCTCCACGAAGCGCGCATAGCCCGCCTCGTCCATGAGGGACTCGAACTCGGCGTGCACGCTCGGCTCGATCCGGAAGAACCAGCCCTCGCCGGTCGGCGCGCTGTTGATGAGGTTCGGCGCTTCCGCGAGCGCGTGGTTCACCTCGACGATGCGTCCGGCGATGGGCGCATAGACATCCGACGCCGCCTTCACGCTCTCGACCACGGCGCAGGCCTCGCCGGCGGCGACGACGCGGCCGACCTCCGGCAGGTCGACGAACACCACGTCGCCCAGCGCGTTCTGCGCGTGGTCGGTGATGCCGATGGTCGCGGCGTCGCCTTCCAGCCGCACCCATTCGTGGTCTTTGCTGAATTTTGTCTCGGCCATGATGGGTCTCCGGTCAGCGTGCGTAGCGGTGGGGAATGAAGGGCATGGCGGCGACGCGGCAGGGCAGCGCCTTGCCGCGCACCAGGATCTCGAGCGCGGTGCCGTCGGCGGCGTAGTCCGGTGCGACGTAGCCCATGGCGATGGGCGCGTTGGCACTCGGGCCGAAGCCGCCCGAGGTCACCTCGCCGACGGGCGTGCCGTCGATGGTCTGGATGATGCTGTGGGCGCGGGCCGGCTGGCGCCCTTCCGGGCGCAGGCCGACGCGGCGGCGTCGCGGGCCCTGCGCCAGCTCGTCGCGCAGGCGCGCGGCACCCGGGAAATCCCATGCCATGCGGCGACGCTTCCCCACGCTCCAGAGCAGCCCCGCTTCCGCGGCGCTCGTGGTCGCGTCGATGTCGTTGCCGTGCAGGCAGAGACCGGCTTCGAGGCGGAGCGAATCGCGCGACCCGAGCCCGGCTGGCAGCACGCCATCGAGCTTGAGCAAGGCGCGGGCGACCTCCTCAGCGCGTTCGCCGGGGACGGAAATCTCGACGCCATCCTCGCCCGTATAGCCGGAGCGCGAGATGATCGCATGAACCCCGAACAGCGTGGTCTCGACGATGCCCATGAAGCCGAGCGCGCTGACACCGGGCGCGTGTTCGGAGATGGCGGCCACCGCCTCGGGCCCCTGCAGCGCCAGCAGGGCGCGATCCTCGCGCCGCAGCAGCCGCAGACCAGGCGGGAGATGCGCGGCGATGCGGTCGAAATCCGCATCCTTGTTGCCGGCATTCACCACCAGGAACAGCCGCTCCCCGCCCTCGGGCGTGGGCAGGTTGGCGACCATGAAATCGTCGAGGATGCCGCCGTCCTCGTTCGTGAGCAGCGCATAGCGTTGGCGGTTCGGCTTCAGGCCAAGCACGTCGGCCGGCGTCAGCGTCTCCAGCGCCACGGCAGCTTCTGTGCCCACCAGCTCCGCCTGCCCCATGTGCGAGACATCGAACAGCGCCGCGCGCGCACGGCAATGAAGGTGTTCGGCCATGATGCCGGCCGGGTACTGCACCGGCATGGCATAGCCCGCAAACGGCACCATGCGACCGCCCAACGCGCGGTGCAGCTCGGCCAAAGGTGTCTCGCGCAGGGTCTCGGTCACGGTTGCTCCGGCCGCACGGGTGCGGCTTTGGGGTTCAGTCCGTGACCCCCCTCTGTCCTGGGACCTGAGAGATTCGGCACCGGCCGTTGACCGGGGGTGCCTTACTCCGTCGGTGCCGGCGCCGATCGCGCGCCGAGCTTTCCAGAGTTCCCTTCCCCGCGCGGTCCTTTGGCCTGAGCGTTTCCGGGGGCCGGTTGCGCCTTCGGCGGCCTCGCAGCGAGGCTCTCTCCCGCGCGGAATCGACGGGAGCTGTTGTGATGCCCGAGTGCGGTGGCGAAAGCAAGGCGCGAGCGGGTGCGGCGGGGGTCCTTTAGCGCACGCCGCGCCGACGATTATAAGCGAGCTCCTCGGCGGTGAGGCGGAACGAGACCCGCACGTTGAAGGTCTCGACCTCGCTCGCCGGCAGCGTGAGGCGGACGCGCTCCCCGAGCGTGAGCGCGCGGGATTGATTGGGCGGGAAGGCAGCACGGGTCGTGTAGTCCAGCTGGTCCAGGATCCGCGTATCGCGGTCATCGCTGACGGCCACGAACCACGGCAGGTCGACCGAGGCCGTGGTACCCGCGGGCCCCTGCTCCACCGCGAAGCGCGGCGTGATGTCGACCGCGATCGACCGGCCGCGATCGGCGAAGTCGCAGCGTGCCTCGAAGCCGGACAGGCGCGCATCGGCCGTCATCACCGACAGATCCTGGCCGGCACCGGCGCGGAACCGCGTAAGGTCTGCCCCGTCGCGCAGCAGCGTGATGCGCGGGCAGGGCGCCGTGCGCGTCGTCTCGCTCCCGCATGCGCCGAGCGCCATAACCCCCGCCAGCGCAAGCCCATGGTGCAGCCGCATATCGCTCTCCTCCCCTTTGCTATTTTTCCGGGGCTTCGCCATCTCTACTGTGCCGATGCCCCATCGGCCAGACCCAGGACCGTCATGACCGTCGCAGCAAAGCCCCGCCTTACCGTCCTTCTCGCAGGTCCGCGCGGTTTCTGCGCCGGGGTCGATCGCGCCATCAAGATCGTCGAGGAAGCGATCCGCCGGCATGGCGCGCCGGTCTATGTGCGCCACGAGATCGTACACAACCGCTTCGTCGTGGAGAGCCTGGAGAAAAAGGGCGCGGTCTTCGTCGAGGAGCTCGACGAGATCCCCGCCGACGGCCAGCCGGTCGTGTTCTCCGCCCATGGCGTGCCCAAATCGGTCCCGGCCGCGGCCTCCGAGCGGCAGCTCTATTTCCTCGACGCGACCTGTCCGCTCGTCAGCAAGGTCCACCGCGAGGCGGAGCGGCATTTCGCCGCCGGGCGCCACCTGCTGCTAATCGGCCATGCCGGGCACCCGGAGGTGGTGGGCACCATGGGCCAGCTTCCCCCGGGCGCGGTCAGCCTGGTGCAATCGGTCGAAGAGGTCGCGCGCCTTGTCGTGCCGCAGGGGCAGACACTCGCCTACACGACGCAGACCACCTTGTCCGTCGACGACACGGCCGAGATCGTCGCCGCCCTGCAGACGCGCTTTCCGGGGATCGAGGCGCCCGTCAAGGACAGCATCTGCTACGCCACCACGAACCGTCAGGCCGCGGTCAAGGCGGTCGCCGCGCGCGCCGAGATGGTCATCGTGGTGGGCGCGCCGAACTCCTCGAACTCCGTGCGCCTGCGCGAAGTGGCGCTGCGCACCGGCGCGCCGCGATCCATCATGGTCCAGCGTGGCGCGGAGCTCGATCCGTCGCTGGTCGACGGCCTTGCGACCATCGGCGTCACGGCTGGCGCAAGCGCGCCGGAACTGCTGGTCGAGGAAGTCCTGGCGAAACTGGCCGAGCGCTTCGACGTGGTGTGCGAGGAGGTCACCGTGGCGGTGGAGGACGTGATCTTCCGCCTGCCACGCGCGCTGGCGGGCGCCTGATGGCGGTCTACACCGAGGTCACCGACGAAGCGCTGCGGCATTTCCTGGCGTCCTACGCGCTCGGCGAACTGGTCGCGTTCCGTGGCATCGCGGAGGGCGTGGAAAATTCCAACTACGCGCTCAAGACCGAAGCGGGCGACTTCATCCTCACGCTCTACGAGAAACGCGTCGACCCCGCGGAGCTGCCGTATTTCCTGGGCCTGATGGATCACATGGCCGCCCGCGGCCTTGCCTGCCCGGTTCCGGTCAAGGGTGCGGATGGCGAGGCACTGCGCAGCCTCGCCGATCGTCCGGCTGCGATCTGCACCTTCCTCCCCGGCGTCTGGCCGCGCCGCGTGCGCCCCGAGCATTGTGGGCCGCTCGGCACGGCGCTCGCCGCCATGCACGATGCCGCCGGCGATTTTTCCGGCAGTCGCGCCAACACCCTGGGCCCGTCTGGTTGGCTACCCCTGCTGAACCGATGCCGCGGTGGCGCCATGCCCGCCGAGGGCGTCTTCGAGGAGCTCTCAACCGCCCTTCACCAGGTGCTGGAAGACTGGCCCCGCGTGCTACCGGTCGGCCAGATCCACGCGGACCTCTTCCCCGACAACGTCTTCTTCCTCAACGACGGCAAGACCCCGCGCGTCTCCGGCATCATCGACTTCTACTTCGCCTGCACGGACCTCCTCGCTTACGACATCGCCGTCTGCCTGAATGCCTGGTGCTTCGAGGCGGATTTCGCCTTCAACGTCACCAAGGCGCGCGCCCTGCTCGCCGGCTATCGCGCCCGGCGCGTGCTGAGCCAGGCGGAGATCGAGGCGCTGCCCGTGCTCTGCCGAGGTGCCGCCATCCGCTTCGCACTCACCCGCCTGTTCGACTGGGCGAACACGCCGGAGGGCGCAATGGTCACGCGCAAGGACCCGATGGACTACGTCCGGCGCCTGCGCTTCCACGCGGCCGCCCGGGGACCCGACGCCTATGGACTCTGACGCCGAGACGCGAACCGTCGAGATCTGGACGGATGGCGGCTGCAAACCCAATCCGGGGCCTGGCGGTTGGGCCGCCGTCATGCGCTTCGGGGCGGCCGAGCGCGAACTCTCCGGCTACGACGCAGCGACCACCAACAACCGCATGGAATTGATGGCAGCGATCGCGGCGCTTGAGGCCCTGAAGCGGCCCTGTCGCGTGGTGCTGCATACCGACAGCGAATACGTGCGCAACGGCATCAGTCGCTGGGTGAATGGCTGGGTGCGGAACAACTGGCGCAATGCCAAGCGTGATCCGGTGGCGAATATGGAGCTGTGGCAGCGGCTGCTGGCGGCGGCGAAGCCGCATGAGATCGAATGGAAATGGGTGCGCGGGCACGCGGGGGATGTGATGAATGAGAGGGCCGATAAGCTGGCGACGGCGGCGCGGGAAGGCGCATAAAAAAAGGCCGGGGAAAGGAATTTCCCCGGACCCCATTCTTTTATTTTTGGCTACTTAGGCGAGGGACTCAGCTCGCCGACTCCGTGGCGGGTTCGGAATCGCCCTCGCCCTCTTCGGGGCGCGGCAGCGCCGGCACCGCGGCCTCGATGAACTCGAAGGTCAAAGCCTTGTCCTTCATGCCCACCTTCACCGCGCCACCCTTGGCCAACTTGCCGAACAACAGCTCCTCGGCGAGCGGCTTCTTGATGTGCTCCTGGATGACCCGCGCCAGCGGACGCGCGCCATACAGCGGATCATAGCCTGCTTCAGCCAGCCATTCCTTGGCACCCGAAGACAGCTCGATCGTCACGTTGCGGTCGGCTAACTGCGCCTCCAGCTGCATGACGAACTTCTCCACGACCTGCGCCACGATCTCCTGGCTCAGCGCCGCGAACGGCACGATCGCATCCAGGCGGTTGCGGAACTCGGGCGTGAACATGCGGGTGATCGCCTCCGTATCCTCGCCCACGCGCGTCGTCCGCTCGAAGCCGATCGTGTTCTTCGCAAGGTCCGCCGCGCCGGCATTCGTGGTCATGATCAGGATGACGTTGCGGAAATCCACCGTCTTGCCGTTGTGATCGGTCAGCTTTCCGTGGTCCATCACCTGCAACAGGATGTTGTAGAGGTCCTGGTGCGCCTTCTCGATCTCATCGAGCAACAGCACGGCGTGCGGATGCTGGTCGATGCTGTCGGTCAGCAGGCCGCCCTGGTCGAAGCCCACATAGCCAGGCGGGGCGCCGATCAGACGCGAAACGCTGTGCCGCTCCATGTATTCGGACATATCGAAGCGGATCAGCTCGATGCCCAGCGTCTTCGAGAGCTGCTTCGCCACCTCGGTCTTGCCGACGCCGGTCGGGCCCGAGAACAGGTAGTTCCCGATCGGCTTCTCCGCATCGCGCAGCCCCGCACGGGACAGCTTGATCGCCGCCGACAGCGCCTCGATCGCCTTGTCCTGGCCGAACACCATCGACTTCAGGTCGCGCTCGAGGTTCTTGAGCACCTCCTTGTCGTCGGTGGAAACCGACTTGGGTGGGATGCGCGCGATCTTCGCGACGATGTCCTCGACATCCTTCAAGGTTACCGTCTTGCGCCGCTTGCTCTCGGGCTGGAGCATCCGCGATGCGCCGACCTCGTCGATCACGTCGATCGCCTTGTCCGGCAGCTTGCGGTCATGGATGTACTTCGCCGCCAGCTCCACCGCACCGCGAATGGCCTCGGTCGTGTAGCGGACCTTGTGATGCTTCTCGTAGTTGGACTTCAGCCCCGTGAGGATCTTGATCGTGTCCTCGATCGAGGGCTCGTTCACGTCGATCTTTTGGAAGCGCCGCACCAGCGCGCGGTCCTTCTCGAAGTAGACCCGGTACTCCTTGTAGGTCGTGCTGCCGACGCAGCGCAGCGTGCCCTGCGCCAGCGCCGGCTTGAGCAGGTTCGAGGCATCCATCGCCCCGCCCGAAGTCGCGCCGGCGCCAATCACCGTGTGGATCTCGTCGATGAACAGGATCGAGCCCGGCTGCGCCTCGAGCTCGTTCACCACGGCCTTCAGCCGCTCCTCGAAATCGCCGCGATAGCGCGTGCCGGCGAGCAGCGAGCCCATGTCGAGCGCGTAGATCGTCGACTTCAGCAGCACCTCGGGCACGTCGCCTTCGATGATCCGCTTGGCCAGACCCTCGGCGATGGCCGTCTTGCCCACGCCGGGATCACCGACATAGAGCGGGTTGTTCTTCGTGCGGCGGCACAGGATCTGGATCGTGCGCTCGATTTCCGAGTCACGGCCGATCAGGGGATCGATCTTCCCGGCCTGCGCCTTCTTGTTGAGGTTGACGCAGTAATTGGTCAGCGCGTCCTGGCCACGGGGCGCCCGCTGCGGCTTTTCCTCGCGCTCGTTGGGCTCCTCGGGCGGGGTCGAACCCTGCACCGGGCGCGGGGTCGACCGGCCAGGCGCCTTGGCAATGCCGTGGCTGATGAAGTTCACCGCGTCGAGTCGCGTCATGTCCTGCAGCTGCAGGAAATAGACCGCATGGCTCTCGCGCTCGGAGAACAGCGCGACAAGCACATTCGCACCGGTCACTTCGTCGCGCCCGGAGGACTGGACGTGGATCGCCGCGCGCTGGACCACGCGCTGGAAACCCGCGGTGGGCTTCGGGTCGCCCGAGCGGTCGGTCACGAGGCCGGCGAGATCCTTGTCGAGGAACTCGCCGAGGTCGCGCTTGAGCTTCTCGATGTCCACGCCACAGGCGCGGAGCACGGTCGTGGCGTCGGCATCCTCCGCAAGGGCGAGAAGCAGGTGTTCGAGTGTCGCGTATTCGTGCCGGCGGTCATTGGCGAGGCCAAGGGCACGGTGGAGCGTCTGTTCGAGGTTTCGGGACAGCATGGTGATTTACGCTCCCTGGAACGGGTGCGCGCAGGCGGTGCGCGGGGCCGTCGTCGTCATTTCGTCATGTAGGATGCCGGAAAGCCTTTGGCACCCCCAACGAAAAAAGCCGCACCGCGACCAAGTGTAACGGCACTATTCCTTCTCAATCGTGCATTGCAGCGGATGCTGGTTCTGCCGCGCCAGGTCCATCACCTGCGTCACCTTCGTCTCGGCGACCTCATAGGTGAAGACGCCGCAGACGCCCACGCCGCGGCGATGGACGTGCAGCATGATGCGCGTGGCCTCTTCCCGGTTCTTCTGGAAGAAGCGCTCGAGCACATGCACGACGAACTCCATCGGCGTGTAGTCGTCGTTGAGCATCAACACCTTGTACATCGCCGGTTTTTTGGTGCGCGGGCGGGTCTTGACGACGACGCCGGTGTTCGGACCGTCGCCGTTGCCGGGGCCGTTGTTGCGTTTGTCTTGGTCGCTCATGGCTGCTGGATGCTCATGGCCTGGGTGCTGTCTCGTTTCAGATGGTTCTCGCCGGCACGTCGGCCGGTCGGTCATCCTACGATATCGGATGTTTGCTGCGCCGGTGAAGTGCCACGCGTCGCATGAAACAAGCGTTTACCGGTGTGGCCTCGGAGCGGGGCTCCGTGGACGGCAACGCGAAAGGCCCGGCGTCGCTTCCCTCGGGGAGGGATGCGGCACCGAGCCAGTCGGGCGGCGCTGGCCAGAAAGCCTGGCCGGCGCGGGGATCGGCCGCCGAAACAGCGGCCGAAAAATCAGGCCGCGATCGGCTTGGAGAGCTTTTCCATCGCGATCTGCATGCGGGCCGTGATCGGCGCCGAGGCGGATTCCGTCAGGCGCAGCACGGCTTCCTGGAACTTCGTGGTCTCGGACGAGGACTTCTCGAACGCGGCCTTGGCGAAGGACGCCTGCAGGTCGGCAGCTTCCTTGAGGCTCTTCACGGAGGACAGAGCCTTGGCGCTCTCCATGGCGTGATCGGCGAAGCCCTGGGCGACCGCGGCGTACTGGCGCGCGAGGTCCTGGGTGCCGGTCGCCCAGAGCTGGGCAGCCTTGGTCATGGCTTCGATGTTGCCACGGCCGAATTCGGCGGCCTCTTCGGCGGCCTTCATCATGCCTTCGGCGGCCTTGGTTGCCTGTTCCATTGTCTTCTCCATGGTTGCGCGGGTTTGGACGGTGGTCTGGTCGATCATCGTCTTGGTCTTCGAGGCGGCATCCGCCGCGATGTTCGTCACGTTCGTCTCGATGGACATGGTGGTCTCCTTCACTTCGCTGGTCAGAATGGCCGAGGCGGGGAACGCATCGGCGATTTCGAGAGATTGTGGCGCCGGCGGCTCAGCGACCGGCGTCATCATCGGGGCGGACTCATCCGGCACAGCGCCTGCCGCCACGATCGCAGTCTTGCCGCGCGCTGGCGCGCGTCCCTTGGTGGTGCCGCTCATTGCCGCCCTACCTCATTTTGCTGGAGACCGGCTTCCCGGATCTCCGACCACACCTGCGTTGCACGCCGACAGCCGGAACACGTCCGGCGAGCCGTTTTGCTGCGGTGCAACATGAGTGTTCTAGGAGAGCCACAACCAGCGATGCAAGGGTTTTTTGCAGTGCAGCATAAAAATTAGTCTGTCTGCCCTTGCAGCGTCTTGCGGGCCGGGCGCAGCCTGAACCTTTAACCTGTTGGCCAGATTTGGAACATCGCCGGAGAAGCTGGACAGGCGCAGCCTCGTTCCGGTAAACCATGCGCGTCCGATCTGGACAGCCGAAGGGCGGCGCTGGCCGTTGGGGAAGGTTCCATGGTGCTGCTGCGCTTCGCCGGATCCCGGCCCTCTCGCGTCGGGTTCGCCCGCGCCTTCATGGTCCTGACGATGATCGCGGTCCTGGCCTGCCCCCAGCAAGCGGATGCCCAGATCGGCAGCGACCGCTACGCCGCGATCGTCCAGGATGCGCGCACCGGCACCACGCTGATGGCGGCCAACGCCGACGAGTATCGCCATCCGGCCTCGCTCACCAAGATGATGACGCTCTACATGCTGTTCGAGGCGCTCCGGACCGGTCGCGTGCGGCTCGACACGCCGATCACCATGTCCCGCGAGGCGGCCGCGCAGCCACCGTCGAAGCTCGGCATTCCGGCGGGCTCCAGCCTGACGGTCGAGGAAGCGATCCTGGCACTCGTCACCCGCTCCGCCAATGACGTCGCCTGCGCGATCGGCGAGATGCTGGCCGGCGACGAGGAGCGCTTCGCCCAGGTCATGACCCAGCGTGCCCGTTCGCTCGGCATGACGCGCACGACCTTCAGGAACGCGTCGGGCCTGCCGGATTTCGAGCAGGTGACGACGGCCCGCGATATGGCCCTGCTCGGTCGTCGCCTGCGCGATGATTTCCCGACCTACTACCACTATTTCTCCGCCGATGTGTTCCGCTTCCGCGGCCGCGTCATCGCGAACCACAACCGCCTGCTCGCGGAATATGACGGCACGGACGGCATCAAGACCGGCTACGTCCACGACAGCGGCTTCAACCTGGTCACCAGCGTCCAGCGCGACGGCCAGCGCCTGGTCGCCGCCGTCTTCGGCGGCGCCACCAGTCGCGAACGCGACCGCCATATGATGGAAATCCTCGACGCCGGCTTCTCCCGCCTGGGCATCGGCCCGCGCGAAGTGCCGATGGCCGCGGCGCGACCCTCGTTCGGCCTGGTGCCGAGCGCGCGCGCCGACACCCTGCCGGTGGAGAGCGCCGCGCGCCGTGGCCGCGGCGCCGAGTTCGTCGCCGCCTCGCGGTATTCGGGTCGGCGTCCGGAACCCGTCGTGTCTCGCCGCCCAGGAGCCCGTGGGCCGGTTGCCGACCGCCGCGTGACCGTGCGCGACGAACTCGGGCAGCGTGGTTCCGCCGCCTCGCGAAGCGCCCTGGCGCGCAGCGGCGGCCCCGCGCTGCGTGCACCGCTGCGCCAGACGGCAAGCCGCAACGCCGCGCGCATCGAACAGGGCGACCGCGAGCCCCAGCGGCGAACCGTCGCACGGCGCTAGCGGCGTCGTCGGATCGGGGTTTCGCGCTCCGGCACTTGCAGAATCCGGAACGGTACTTCTCGGGACCCTCGGCTGTCGCGGGCTTCGCAGGCGCGCCATATCGGGCGGCAGCCGAAGCCGGGAGCCATCGCCATGGGACGCCACTACGCCGACATCGCCTTCACCCCGCGGGTCAAGGCAGAGCAGGAGCGGATCGGGTCGCGCCCCGCCTACGCGCGGGAGGCGCGTGACGACAGCGCCCTGGGTGCCGCCGAAGCCGGCTTCATCGCCGCGCGCGACAGCTTCTACATGGCGAGCCTGTCCGAGACGGGATGGCCCTATGTGCAGCATCGCGGGGGCCCGCCGGGCTTCCTCCGCCTGCTTGGCCCGACGCTGCTTGGCTTCGCCGACCTGCGCGGGAACCGTCAGCACATCAGCGTGGGCAATTTCGGCGCCTCCGACCGAGTGTCGCTGTTCCTGATGGACTACGCCGCGCGGCGGCGTCTCAAGATCCTCGGCCATGCACGCGTGGTGACCGAGGGCGCCGATGCCGCCCTTGTCGCGGGCCTGGCGCCGCCGGGTCTCGAGGACATCGCGGAGCGCGCCATCATGATCGATGTCGTGGGCTTCGATTGGAACTGCCCGCAGCACATCACGCCGCGCTTCACGGCGGCAGACCTCGCCCCGCTCATGGCCCGGCTTGAGGCGGCGGAGGCGGAGCTCGCACGCCTGACGACCGGCGCCTGAACGCCCGCCATCGGGACCGGGTGTGAACGCTCAGGCGTATTGCTTCAGGATTGCCCGCATCGCCGGCGCCATGTCCGGGCGCTGCAGGGCGAAAGCCACCTGCGCTTCCAGATACCCCGCCTTGTCGCCGCAGTCGAAGCGCCGTCCCTCGTAGCGGACGCCGTGGAACGGCTGATGGCCGATCAGCTTCGCCATGCCGTCGGTCAGCTGCACCTCGCCGCCCGAACCCTTCTCCATCTTGGCGAGATGGGTGATCACCTCCGGCATCAACACATAGCGGCCGATGACCGTAAGGTTGGACGGCGCCTGGTCGACGGGCGGCTTTTCCACCAGGCCCTTGACCGAGACGAGCCGGCCCTTGTCCTCGGCGACGTCGAGGACCCCGTAGCGGTTCACCCGATCCCGCGGCACTTCCTCGATGGCCACGACGTTGCCGCCGGTTTCCTCATAGGCGCGGGCGAGCTGGGCCGTGCAGGAGACGTCGCACATCATCAGGTCGTCGGGCAGCAGGATGGCGAAGGGGTCGTCGCCGATGAAGGCACGCGCGCACCAGATCGCGTGGCCCAGGCCCATCGGCACCTGCTGGCGCACCGTGACGATTGCCCCCGGCGGCACCGCCTGCGCGCGCAGCAAATCGAGCTCGGTCTGCTTGCCGCGCTCGGCCAGCGTGCGCTCAAGCTCGTAGGCGACGTCGAAATGCTCGACGATCGCGGTCTTGCCGCGCCCGGTGATGAAGCAGAACTGCTCGATACCGGCGGCGCGGGCTTCCTCGACCGCATACTGGATCAGCGGCTTGTCCACGACCGGCAGCATTTCCTTGGCCATGGCCTTCGTGGCCGGCAGGAACCGCGTGCCGAGGCCGGCGACCGGAAGAACGGCTTTCTTGAGGGGCTTGAGGCTCATGCTGAACAGTTCCTGGCGTGCGGCGTGTTGGGAAAGCGACCACGTCCTGGCGTCGGATTTATGGCAGCCCGGGACCATAACGCGCGAGCCCGATGTTTGTTGAGGGGCGGTCTCTCGCCCGCTCCGCAAGCTGGCCCAATCTGGCCCTGGCAGGGCTTCCTCAGCCCAGAAGGAGGTCGCGCGCCGCGTTCAGCCGGGCGGCGAGCCAGTCGCTGCCGCCCTGGTCTGGATGCGCCGCGCGCATCATCCGGCGATGGGCGGCGCGGATCGCCGCCTCCGTCGCGCCGTCGTCCAGGCCCAGAATCGCCAAGGCTTCGGAACGGCTGAGCGGTGCCGAGGATGGCGCCGGCTCTGCCCGCCAATCGGGGTGCACGCGGTCCATCCACGCCTCCAGCAGCGGCACGCTTTCGGGATCCGCACCCATGCAATCGGCCAGCAGTTCGCGCAGTGCGGCCAGCGACAGGTCCGCGAGTGCCACCCCCGCATGCGGCCCGCGCAGGACCCGGCCGGTCATGGTGCCGGTGGCATGGTCGAGTGCGAGGTCCAGCGTGGCGGTCACCACGCGTGAGGCGTCCGCGCCCGCCGGCTGCTGGGCGAAGCGGCGCGCCAGGCGCCGGCCCTGCCACCACCGCCAGGCCGCCGGGCCGAACAGCGCCAGCGCCCAGAACACCTGTCCGCCGCGCCCTGTCGCCAGCAGCAGCACGATAGCCGCGCAGCCGAGCATGGCGCCGCCGAGTGCCGCCGTCTTCTTCACCTGCTCGATCGGCGCCGTCGCGAAGGCGTTCAGCAACGCGATCAGCAGGATCAGCGCCAGGGCTCCGAGGGCGAGTGCCGCGAACGGCATCAGCGCGGCGCCGGCAATTGTGCGACCAGACGCCGCGCCGCGGGATTTTCCAGGCTGGCCATCGCGCGCCGGCCACCGGCCGCATAGGTGGCGACCGCGCGCAGCAGATCGCGCAGCATCGCCGCACTCGCCGGGTCGAATGGGGCGAAGGCCCCGCCGGAAAGCCTGGCGATCTCGGGGAACAAGGCGCTGGCGGCGGGGTCCTGGCCTTCGAGGAAGGTGAACACCGGAACCCCGCGAAGCCCCAGCTCGCCGGCCGCATGGCAGATCGGGTCGGCGGGCTCCTCGGCGGCGTCGCCGACCAGGACCACGGCACCCAGCCGCTCCGCCTGATGCGCCTTCTCGGCATGCGCGAGCATCCGCAGGATCTGCGTTTGCCCACCGCGACACTGCACCCCGGCCATGCGGCGGCCGAGCTCCGCGGCATCCGTCAGGAAGGGGGTGGCCGCGCATTCATTGTAGCCGCGCCAGTAGCACAGCGAGATCGCGATCCCGCCCAGGCCCTGCGCGGCGGCGAACATCTCGGCCTGCAGCTGGCAGGCGCGGTCCCAGCTGGGCTGGCGCGACGCGGTGGCGTCCACCGCGAAAAGCAACCGCGCAGGACGCCCGGCCGCCGGGCGCACCTGCGGCATCGTCGCGAGGCGGTCGAGGAAGGCGGCAACGGCCGTGGTGGGGCCGGGCTTGGAGGGAACCCTTGTCATCTCTCGCAGATGGCACCGCCCAGGCGTCGGTGCCAGGGTGGCGAAGGGCGGCACCATGCGGCATGGTTCCGCGCACAGATCGACGACCGGAGGCGGACCATGCGCGTAGCCCGTGGATTGATGCTTGGCCTGATGCTGGTCGCTGCGCCGGCCATCGCGCAGAAGCCAGGCGCGGCGCCGCCGGCGATCGCGCCTGGCCTGCCGACGACCAAGCCGCCGCCGCTCGGCG
>NZ_JAAEDH010000033.1 GCF_018128965.1 Plastoroseomonas arctica | reverse complement strand
CCGCCCGGGCAGGCCCGCGCCCGCCACGCCGCCGCGCCCGGAGGCGCCCTCGGCCCTGCGCGGCGCCCTGACGCCCGACGGCGCCATCGCCGATGGCGCGAGCCATCCGCTCTCGGCCCGTTTCCCCGACCTCGCCGCCGCGCGCGCGAGCTTCCCCCACGCTTCCGCAATGACGGACGAGCTCGACTGGTGCGCGCTGCAGGGGGCGATCAACCGCGCCGATGCCCAGGGGGGCGGCGCGGTGCAGGTGCCCAATGGCGGGCGTGGCTATGTGCTGAACCGCACCCTGGTGGTGAACCCCAACAAGGTGACCATGCGCGGCGATGGCAGCCTGCTCGATTTCCGCAGCCTTCCGGCCGGCGGCCGCGCGGTGTGGTTCAAGGCCGATGGCGCACCGCCTTATGGCCACGAGAAGCACGTCTTCGAGGGCTTCGACCTGCTCGGCCCCGGCCGCGAACAGCCCGACTGCATCGGCGTGTTCTGCCAGACCGATACGCCGCCCCTGTCGAGCCGCGTGCAGTTGCGTGACTGCGTCGTGCGCAGCTTTCGCGTCGGCGTTGAGCTTGGCCACCGCGCCTACCTGGTCAGTTTTTCGCATTGTTCATTCTATGACAGCACGTTCGTCTTTCGCGCGCCCGCCGGTCTCGAAGATGCGGGAGAATCGATCACTTTCAACCAGTGCGCGCTGTTCAACTCCTACTGCCTCATCGCGAATATGGCCGGGTGCGGACTACGCTTCATGGGTTGTTCGCTGGACTACGCTTCGCGCATCGTGTGGGATAACAATGGGCACATAGACTTCGTCTCGTGTCACATCGAATTTGCACCACCCGAGGAGGTACCTTTCCACAACGGCGTGGGCCGTGTCGATTTCCATGGCGGTTTCCTGCAGATCAACGGCGATGGCGAGCCGCGCGTGGCCGGGCTGTTCGCCTCCAACGTCGCCGATGCCACCTATCATATGTTCGGCCTGCGCGGCTGGAACTGGGGCACGACGACCGGCAAGCTCGCGGTCGGGCCGGGCAAGATCTACTGGCACGCGGGCGCCGAGATCGACGCCCCGCCCGCCGGCTACGGGCGCCGCTGATGGCCCACACGAACACCATCGGCGCACCGCTTGCCGCGGTTGCGCCCCACGCCGGCCCCGGCGAGGCCGCCCGGCCCGCCGCCATCCCCGGCTACGTCCCCGAACTCGATGCGCTGCGGGCGCTGGCGATGACCATGGTCGTGGCCATCCATTGCGGACTGCTGCCGTTCGGCTGGATGGGGGTGTGGCTGTTCTACGTGATCTCCGGCTTCGCCGTTACCGGCTCCATGCTGGCACTCGCCGAGCGGCGGCCCGAAGCCGGGTCCTTCATCGGCGGGTTCTGGCAGCGCCGGGCGCGGCGCATCCTGCCGGTCTACCTGATGTTCCTGGCGCTCAACGCCGTGGCGATGCTGGTGGTGGGCCGGCCCGAGGCGCTGCGCGAGCTGCCCGGCCTGCTGCTGTTCCTGCACAATTTCCAGATGGTCTCCTGGGACTACGCCGCCCAGCCGGCCTGGCCCGGGTTCGGGCATCTGTGGACGCTGTCGACCGAGCAGCAATTCTACCTGATCTTCCCGCTCCTGCTGCTGCTGGCCGGGCGCCGGCGCGGCGCCTTCTCGCTGATGCTGTGGGGGCTCATCGCCGTGGCACCGCTGATGCGCTGGGGGATCGGCGCCGCGGCTAAGGCGGCGGGCTGGGACGACACCGCCACCGCCTTTACCATCTACGCCCTGGCCCCCGGACAGCTCGATGCCTTCGCGGCCGGGGCGCTGATGGCGCTGCATCGCCAGCGCATCGCGGCGGCACCCCGCTGGGCGCTCTACGCGCTGGGCGCGGCCGCGCTGGTCGCGTTGCTGCACGTTGCCGTCTTTGCCGCCATCGGCGCCGCGCGCGCCGGCGGGTTCTCGGTCGAGGCGATCCGCAACATCGTCTCGGGCATCCTCTACGGCCAGGGGCGGGAGGTGAGCGTCTATTGGATCCCGGTGCTGACCGGCGTGGCGCTGGTGGCCGGCATGCTCGCGCGCCGGCCGATGTGGCTGATGCTCGGGCGCATTCCCGGCGCCCAGGCGGTCGGGCGCATCTCCTATGGCGGCTACCTGTTCCACGTCCCGGCGATCATGGCGGTGGTGGCGGTCGCACCCTGGACGCTGACCTCCATCCCCGGTCGCCTGGTGCTGTTCGTCGCCGCGATGGGGCTGACCCTGGCGATGGCCCAGGCGTCGTGGATGCTGCTGGAGCGGCGCTTCCTCGCGCCGCCGGCGCGGCCGCGTCAGGCGGCCTCGGCGGTCTCCGTCACGGACGGTGTCGCCCAGCGCTGAGGCGCGGCCGCTGGCTGCTCCTGCCGCGCCATCGCCGCCTCCGCCACGGCGAGCATCGCGTCGCGGAAATGCCGCCGGTCGAAGCGCTGGGCGTTGAGCCGGCAATCCTCGGGCGCGATCCCCGGCGACAGCGCCGTGAAGGCCCCGACCGCGGCCTGGATCGAGGCGGCGCTCTGCTCGGCGAACAGCATCCCCGTCGGGCGCGCCATGTCGGGGGTGCGGACGATGTCGCGCGCCCCACCGCGCCCGAAGGCGATGACCGGCGTGCCGCAGGCCTGCGCCTCGACCATGGCAATGCCGAAATCCTCCTCGGCGGCGAAGACGAAGGCGCGCGCCTTCTGCATCAGCGCGACGAGCTCCGCCTGCGGCAGCGCGCCGAGCACGGAGATGTTGGGCGCATCCCCGGCCGCGGCGCGCACCGACGCCGCCTCAGGCCCGTCGCCCACGACGAGCAGCCGGTGCTGCGGCATGCCGCGGAACGCCTGCACGACCAAGTCGACGCGCTTGTAGGGGACGAAGCGCGAGACGACGACGAAGTCGCCACCCTTCTCCGCCTGGAATGGAAAGCCCGCGAGGTCCACCGGCGGATGCACGACCTGCGCCTCCCGCCGCCAGACCTTTCGGATCCGATCGGCGATGTAGCGCGAATTGGCGACGATCGTGTCGACGCCGGCCGCTGAGCTGCGGTCCCAAAGCCGCAGGCGATGCAGCAGCCAGCGCGTATAGGCGCCGCGCAGCCCGCGCTCCATCCCGGCCTGGCGCAGGTACTGCGCCTGCATGTCCCAGGCGTAGCGCATCGGAGAGTGGACGTAGCTCACATGCGCCTGGTCGGGCCCGGTGATCACGCCCTTGGCCACGGCGTGGTGGCTCGAGATGACCAGGTCGTAGCCGGCGAGGTCGAACTGCTCGACCGCCATCGGCATCAGCCCGAGATACCAGCGGAAACGCTTCTTCGCGAAAGGCAGGCGCTGGATGAAGCTGGTGCGCACGGGGCGGCCGCCGAGGAAATGGCGCTGCGCCTCGGGCAGGAAATCGCACACGGCGAAGAGGTCGGCCTCCGGCCAGGCGGCGATCAGCTGTTCGAGCACCCGCTCCGAGCCGGCGTAGCTTTCCAGCCACTCATGGATGATCGCGACCTTCATGCGCTCGCCCCCGCCTGCCGTATGATCGCGGCGAGCCCGGCCGCCGCATTTTCCCAGCGCAAGGGCTGCGCGCGCTGCAGCCCCCGCGCGCGCAGATCCGCCGCGAGACCGGTTTCGTCGAGCAGCCGAGCGAGGGCGGCAGCGGGACCCGCCGGCGTCGCGCAATCGGCATACAGCGCGGCGTCGCCGCAGATTTCCTCGACCGCATGGCCGGGGGCGGCCAGCACCGGGCAGCCGCAGGCCATCGCCTCGACCGGCGGCAGGCCGTAGCCCTCATAGCGAGAGGGAAACAGCAGGCAGGCCGCGCTTTCGTACAGCGCGCGCAGTTCGGCGTCGCTGACCCGGCCGAGGGCCAGGGCCGGGAAATCCACGCCATCGGCGCCCTGGCGGAACACCGAGGCGTCGAGCGAGCCCACGATCGCGAGCGTCATGCCGCGAGCCGCGAGCAGCTGCGCGCTCGCCGAGAGCGCGCCCAGGTTCTTGTGCTGCGCCCGGCTGCCGACCGCGAGGGCATAGCCCCCCGGGCGCAACCCGTGGCGATCCAGCGCCGCGGGATCGGCCGGCGCGCGGAGCATGTGGTCGGCCCCTTCGCCCATCACGGCGATGCGCTCGGCCGGTATGCGCAGCCGTTCGGCGAGCCTGGTGCGCGAGAATGCCGAGACGGTCACGATGCGCGCGCCGAGCAGCGCGAGGCCGCGATGCAGCGAGCGGTACCAGAGCCGGAAGGGCAGGGAATAGCTCTCGGGCGTATCGAAGGCGCCGGCGTCATGGATCACGACGATCTGCCGGCGCCCGGCGCGCAGCGGGCCGGTGTTGCCGAGGTTCAGGATCATCGCGCCGTCGGCCGCAGGGGCAAGCTCGACCTGCTCCCAGGCATTGCCGCGCAGGCGCCCGGTGGCGCGGAGCCCAAGATGGCCAGGGCGTTGCGGCGGCGCGTCGCTGCGCGGCGTGAGGATGTCGCCGATGCGGATCGCGCCCGCCGCCGCGAGCTGGTCCAGGCCGTTCAGGATCTCAGTCGCGAAGCGCTGCACGCCGGTCACCGGCTGGGTGAGGAAGCGACCGTTGATGACCAGGCTGTCGGTCGCCGCGTCCCCATCCAGACCCGGGCGTGGTGCGGTTGCGCGTGGCGCGTCGTGCGCGGCCACCCTCAAAACCTGGCCTGCCTCGCTCATCGCAGCGCATCCGCATGGCCGTGCAGCGCGGCGGCCGATAGGCGCCGCGCCGGCGCGGCGTCCACGATCATGCGCCCGGCGGCGCCGAGTACGATGGCGAGGTGCAGGAAGAAGCTGAGGGAGGAAATCGTCGGCGACGAGAGCAGCGCGGCGCAGAGCTGGCCGCACACCGCCGCGGTGAACCCGTCGAGCGCTGGGCGGGCGGCGTGCTCCGGTGCACCGATCCGTCCGGCGCGGCGGATCAGCCCGCTGAGCGCAACGCCGAACCAGACCAGCAGCCCCAGACCCACGATGCCGGAATTGCCCAGGATGCCGGGGATGAAGCTGGATGAGCGCGTGCTGCCCCAGCCCACGCCGATGCCGTAGCTCTGCATCATGGCGTCGACCGCGAGCCGGTCCATCTCCATGCGGTCCTCGAAGGAGCTGCTGTCGCCTTTCTCCAGCGTCGATTCCAGCACCACCGCGGCGGCGTCGACCAGGGAAGGCAGGGCCAGGACCAGCGGCACCAGCACGATCCCGCCGGCGAGCACCATGCTGACCAGCGTGCGCTGGATGCGCATCCGTGCGCGACGATCGCCGCCGCCCATCATCAGCACCAACGGCAGGCCGAACATCAGGATCATGATGCCCGTGGTCGAGGTGGAGAGCAGCATGCACAGGATGCTCAGCATCAGCAGCAGCTGCGGGCGCATGGTCGCATGCCCCTTCATGCACAGGCTCAGGCAGCAGAAGGCGAGGCCGGCCAGGAAGAAGGCAAGTGCTGCGGGCTCCGCGAACGGCCCCTGGATGCGCGGCACCGGCCCGAGTGACTGTGCGACGATGGCCCAGGACGGGTTCGAGCGGAGTTCATCGGCCGGGAACCACACGCCCGCGATACGCGCGGCGAAATCCCACAGACACAGCCCGACCACCAGGTAGCCGCTGAGCAGGTAGGCGTTGAGCAGGCTGCGCCAGCGCACCCCGCGCCCGGTGAGGATCAGCCCGGCGCCGACCGCCATGGCGACGTTCATCGCGAGATAGAGGCTCTGCGTGACGTTGCCCGAGTTGAAGGCGAGCGGCACGGCGGCGGGGAAGACGGGGTCGGGCCGGTTGGGCCAGATCAGCATGCGACCGGCATAGATGTCGGGCAGCAGCACGGCGGTGACGACGGCGAAGGCCATGAAGCCGATAAGCGGCAGCGAGGTCTTGAGCACGATGCCCTCGCCGGCGTAGCGCATCCCCGCCGCATACTGGATGACGATATGCGCGAGCAGCAGCAGCCCCGGCACCATCGCCGTGGGCAGCCCGAAGCCGGGGCTGCCCCCGATGACCAGCGCGGCACCGGCCTCGAAGATGCCGGCCACCAGCGCCAGGCGGATCAGCCAGTCGGCATTGCCCGCACCCCAGAGCGCGAGCGGGATCAGCGCCGCCCCGAGGATGGTCAGCTGCACGGCCGCGCCCTCAGACCGCGCGCGTCATGACGCGTGCGATGAGCGGTGGATGCGAACCGCCTCGTTGCGGTACTTGCGGTGCATGAAGGCGAGCGGGCTGCTCGATTCCGAGGCGTAGCGGCGCAGATTGACCCGCGTGAGCACGCCGAACAGGTGCACCGCGCCGGCATTGCGCAGCAGCCGCACGGCGCTGCGCACAACGGGGCGCGGCGAGCTGTCCCACCGCGTTGCCATCAGCGTGGCGTCGCTGATGCGGATAAGCGGGAAGACCTCGGTCGCGACCAGCACCGGCGGCGCGTCGAGCACGATCAGGTCGTAGCGGTGGCGCATCGCGCCGATCAGCGCGGCCATGACGGTGGAGCCGAGCAGGTCCTGGCCGCCGCGCGCTTCGCGGTCGGTCGTCATCACGTCGATGCCGCCGGGGGCGTGGTGGATCAGCCGCTCGCCATCGCCGAGCATCTGCCCCATCAGCACCTGCTTCAAGGTCGGTCCCGACCGCAGCTTGAGCAGCGCGCCGATCGAGGGGTGGCGCATGTCGCAGTCGACGACGAGAACGGACAGGCCGGCCTCGGCGGCGCTGCGCGCAACGCCGATAGAGAGCAGGCTCTTGCCCTCCTCGGGCACGGCGGAGGTCACCACCAGCACCTGCGGCATGCGGCCGTCATGGTGCATCTGCAAGGTGCCGCGCAGCCGCATCAGGGCCGCGGCCGCGTCGGGGTCCGCGTTGGGATTGGCATAGGCGCGGGCCCGGCGTGTCAGGCGGGGCATCAGGCCCACCACGTGCATCCCGGTCTCGGCCTCGAACTCCTCGGGCGTGCGGAAGCCGTGGCGCATGCGCTCGCGCAGAACCGCCGCACCCACGCCGGCCACCATCGAGAGGATGCCGATGATCGCGAGGTCGCGGCCCTTGCGCGGGCCGGAGGGGCCGCTCGGCGCCACCGCCGGCGAAAGGATCTCGGCATCGGCTTCCTGGATGCCGGAGACGTTGGTGAGCTGCGCGGCGCGGGCGAGGAAGCTCTCGAAGATCGAGCGGTTGGCCTCGAGCCCGGCCTGGTATTGCTGCAGCTGGATCTCGGCGCGCTGCTCGCGGGCGACGGCGTTGCGCAGCTCGTCGAGCGTGGCGCGCAGGCTCGCCTCCTGCGCCCGGGCGGTCGCGAGCTCGCTCGAGATGCTGCCGATGAGGCCCTGCGTCGCCTGGCGGATGCGCGCCTGGATGCCGGCGCGCTGCGCGCTGGCCGCGAGCAGGTCCGGGCTGCGCGGACCGGCGCGGGAGGCGATCTCGGACTCACGCGCGGCCGCGGTCGCCTCGGCCTCGCGCAGCCGCTGCAGCAGCGGCGAGTCGAGCGTGGCTGCGACCGTGTCGCGGCCATTGGGCAGCCGCAGGGCCATCGCGATCTGCTCCGCCTGGGCTTCCTTCTGCGCCCGCGCGGCGGCCGCGGCCGTCACCTGGGCGTTCACCGCGGCGAGCTGCTGCTCGGTCACGTTCGGCATGCGCGTGGAGCGGCGGTCGCGGCCATCGTCACGCAGGCCGTTGGCGGCGCGGAACTCGGCGACCTGGCGCTCGGACTCGCGCACCCGCGTGGCGAGCTCGCGCAGGCGCGTCTCCAGCCATTCCTGGGTGCGACGCGCCGTCTCGGTCTTGCGCCGGCGGCTGACCTCCTGGAATTCCTCGGCATAGGTGTTGGCGATCAGCGCGCTCAGCGCCGGGTCGCGCGTGGTGACGCCAATGCGCAGCACGTCGGAGCGCTGCTCGTTCGCGATGGCGATGCGCCCGAGCAGTGCCGCCGTCGCGAGCTCGATGCGGTCCTCGGCGCCCATGGCCTCAGGAGCCGGCGCGCGCAGGCCGATCGCCACCATTACCATCGCGACGGTGGCCGCGACCGGGGAGGGCACCGGCTGGAATTCCTCGCGCTCGAGCAGGCCGCCGCGCTCGACCACGCGGCGCGCAAGCGCCGGCGAGCGGAGAATATCAATCTGCGTGCGGATCTGGCTAGAACTGACCCCAGGTTCGGCGGTAATCGTCTGCAGGTCGCTGACCGGCGTCCGGGTCTGCTGGACCAGCACCGAAACCTCGGCGGTGTACTGCAGCGGCGCGCGGGAGAGCATCGCGTAGCCGGCGCCAAGTCCGGCGATCAGGAAAAAGGCGATCAGCAGCCGGTTGCGCCGCAGCATGCCGAGCAGGCGCGAGGCGGGGACCCCCAGGGGCTCCAGGGCGGTCTCGGGATCCGAAGGCGGCGTGAGGCCGATGCGGAATGGCTGGATGGGATGGTCCACGTCGGGGGAACTCGCAAACGGAAGGGGGTTTAAGGCTTGCTTAAGAACCTTGCGTTCTTGCTGACTAGAAACATCTCTATAATTCGTCAATTCACGTAAACGTGGACTACGACTTTGTCGGTAACGAGTTAGGTTGCGCTGCACAAACGCCACGCCCGACCCCTTCGGGCGAACTTGGCGTGCGCCATCTAGGAGAGTTTCCGTTGCGAATGGCCATAGGAATCGCGACCATCGGCCGCGCGGCGATCCTGCGGGAGACACTGGTCGAGGTGCGCGCGCAGAGCCGCCCCTGCGACCGGCTGATCATCTGCGCGACACAACCCTCCGATGTCGAGGGCACCATCACCGAGTCCCCGGACGAGCATATGGTGTTCACCAAGCCGGGGCTGCCCCGGCAAAGAAACAAGATCCTCGAGATGGCGGCCGATTGCGACATCGTGCTGTTCATCGACGATGATTTCCTGCTCGACAGGGACTACCTGGCTGCGACGCTTGCCGCCTTCGAGGTCGACCCGGCCCTGGTGGTCACCACGGGCACCGTGCTGGCCGACGGCATCACCGGCGCCGGGCTGTCCGCCGCCGAGGGGCGCCGGATCCTCGCCGAGGATAGCGGCCGCCCCCACCCCGAGATGAACCCGGTCCCGAGCTTCGCTGGCTATGGCTGCAACATGGCCATCCGCATGGCCGTCGCGCAGCGCGAGGGCATCCGCGTCGATGAACGCCTGCCACTCTATGCCTGGCAGGAGGATGTGGATTTCACCCGCCAGCTCGCGCAGCACGGCACGGTGGCGCGGCTGCCCACGGCGCGCGGCGTCCACCTGGGCACCAAGACGGGCCGCGGCTCGGGGCGCCGGCTGGGCTATTCGCAGGTCGCGAACCCGATCTACCTGATGCGCAAGGCGAGGCGGGACGCCTACCCGGCCGCCTATGCGGCGCGCCGCGTGCTGGGCAACCTCGCCGCCAACCTGCTGCACGCCCTGCGGCCGGAGCCGCATGTCGACCGCCGCGGCCGGCTGCGTGGCAATCTTGTCGCGCTGGGCGATCTGCTCCGTGGCCGGCTCGCGCCCGAACGCGCGCTCGACCTGTGAGTATCGCCGCGCGCCTCGGCCCGCTGCGCCCGGCGATCACGGCGGGCTGGCTCACCGGCAGCCGCTGGCTTGCGCAGCTGCGGGTTGAACGCGACGGCGCCGCGCGCGACCTCTCCCGCATCGCGGTTGTCGCCGCGCTGCAGCGCCACAACGGCATCGCGCAGGGTGCGCGGCTGCAGCATGCGGCGCTGCAGAAGCAGGGCGGCGACGTGCAGCTGCTCGACGCCACGGCGGCGCTGCGCAGCCCGCTCGCGCGCACGCCGCATGAGCCCGCCACCGCCTATGTCTTCCATTGCGGCGGCCCACAGACCGCGCTGCTGATGCAGGCCGTGCTGCCGGCCGCCGCGCGCGCCTGGCGCATCGGCTACTGGGCCTGGGAACTGCCCGACCCGCCGGCAGACTGGCGCCGCTGCGGATCGCTGGTCCACGAGATCTGGACGCCCAGCCGCTTCGCCGCCGAGAGCCTGGGCAAGATGTTCGACTGCCCGATCCAGGTCGTGGGCCATGTGGTCGAGGCGCCGGCCTATCGCGCGCCACCCCGCGACCGCCCCTTCACCGTGCTGGTGATGGCCGACAGCCGATCGAGCTTCACGCGCAAGAACCCCGCCGCGGCGATCGCGGCGTTCCGGGCGGCCTTCCACGGCTCTGACGCGGCGCGGCTGATCGTCAAGCTGAACGGCTCGGGGCCGGAGGTCGACACCCTGCGTGACGGCCTGCGTGACCTGCCGCACGTCACGGTCATCGATACCTTCCTCAACGAGGAGGGCCTCGCGCGACTGTACCGGTCCGCCGACGTGCTGCTCTCGCTCCATCGCGCCGAAGGCTTCGGCCTGCCGATGCTGGAGGCGATGGCGCATGGCCTGCCGGTGATCGGCACCGGCTGGTCGGGCAACATGGACTTCATGACCGAGGCCAACAGCCTGCTGGTGCCCTACCGGCTGGTGCCGGTGGAAGACAATGCGGCCATCTACAGCGGCAGCGTCTGGGCCGAGCCCGACGTGGCGGCGGCGGCCGAGATGCTGGCGCGCCTCTCTGGCGACCCGGCGCTGTACGCGCGCCTGTCGGCGGCGGCGCACTGCACCGCCGCCGAGGCCAGCCTGACGATCCGCTGAGCGGGCGCTTTTAGAAGCGCCGCTCCAGCACGTTCACCACGTCGCCCGGCAGCAGCACCGCGTCGCGGGGCGCGCGGTACTCGGTCGCGGTCGAGCCGTTCGGCGCGGTGCGGGTGACCGTGACCCGGTCCTGGATGGCGCGGAAGTTGAACCCGCCCGCGAGTGCGACGGCGGAGAGCACGGTCATCCCCGGCTGGTAGGGGAATTGCCCGCCGCGCTCGACCAGGCCGAGCACGAAGATCGGGCGATAGGTCTGCACCTCGACCGCAACGGCCGGCGTCGTGATCAGCTGGCGCTGGCGGAATTCCCGCACCAGCCGCTGTTCCAGCTGCTGCGGCGACATGCCCGCCGCGCGCAGGCGGCCGACCAGCGGCACCGAGATCTCGCCATCCTCGCCGATGCGGTAATTGCCGCTGAGCCGTGCGTCGTCGAACACCGTGACCCGCACCTGGTCCTCGGCGCCAAGGCGATAGGCGCCGCGCGACGCATCGGGCAGCTCCGGTAGCGAGGCGCCGGGGGCGGAACAGGCTGCAACGGCGACCGAGAGGGCCATTCCGGTAAGCCACGCGATGGTCCTGGTCATGCTGCACCCTTCTTCTGGAGGGCGCCGGGAACACTCCCACCGCCAATCTCAGGGAGGAAACCCGCGCGGCCCGCTCTCGACGCTGCGATCACGCAATGATGATGCTTTAGCGGAATTCTCCGGCATATCAAATCACGGAAAAGAGCGTGTTTTTGAATACGGCCACTCGCGCGCAGCGCGAGGCCGGCGCAGCGGGCAGGTTTCAGGCCGTCATCATCCGTGATGTCGCGCGACGCGGCGGCACAGGGTAAACCCTGCCGGAACTTTCCTTCCCGGAGTAGCACGCCGCATGACCAGCCCCCGCCCCATCGCCTTCTTCGACATGAAGGCGCAGCAGGTGCTCATCCGCGACCAGCTCGACCGCCGCATCGCCACGGTGCTGGAGAGCGGCCGCTTCATCCAGGGACCGGAGGTGGATGAGCTTGAAGCCGCACTCTGCGCCTTCTCCGGCGCGAAGCACGCGGTCGGCGTCTCCTCGGGCACCGATGCATTGCAGATCGCGATGATGGCCGAGGGGATCGGTGGCGGCGACGCCGTCTTCCTCCCCGCCTTCACCTATACCGCGACCGCCGAGGTGCCGCTGGTGCTGGGAGCCACGCCCATCTTCGTCGATGTCGATCCGGTGAACTTCAACATCGACCTCGACGACCTCGAGGCACGGCTGGCCCTGGTCAAGGCCGAGGGCCGGCTGCGGCCGCGCGCCGTCATCGGCGTGGATCTCTACGGCAACCCGGCCGACTGGCCCGCCATCGAGGCGCTCTGCGCGCGGGAGGGGATGTTCGCGCTGGACGACGCCGCCCAATCCTTCGGCGCGACGCTGCACAACCGCCGCCTGGGCACCTACGCCCACGCCACCGCGCTCAGCTTCTACCCGACCAAGACGCTGGGCTGCTACGGCGATGGCGGCGCCCTGCTCACCGACGATGCCGAGCGCGCCGAGCTCTACCGCTCGCTGCGCACGCATGGCGAGGGCAGGTCCCGCTACGAAGTCCTCCGCACCGGCATGAACGGCCGCCTCGACACCCTCCAGGCCGCGATCCTGCTGTGCAAGTTGCCGCTGCTCGAAGGCGAACTCGCCGCGCGCAACCGTGCCGCCGACCTCTATGCGCAGCTGCTGCCCGCCGCCGTCCATGCACCCCAGGCGGTGCCGAACGCGGTGTCCGCATGGGGCATTCACACGATCAAGCTGCCCGACGCCGCGACCCGCGCCCATGTGCAGAAGGCGCTCTCAGCCGAAAGCATTCCGAGTGCCATCTACTACCCCCGCCCGCTGCACCATCAGCCCGCCTATGCGCAGCACCATGCCGGTGCGATCGCAGGCGGGCCGCCGCCGCTCCCCGTCAGCGAAACGCTCTGCGACCAGGTCATGTCCCTGCCCATGCACCCCTACCTGGCCGAGCCCGACATCGCCTGCATCGGTGCCGCCATCGCCGCCGCTCTCGCAGTTGGGCGTTGAAACCACGCCTGCCTCTGGTCTTTCATGATCGCTTCATGACAGACGAGGCCAGGCACCATGCGCCGCCGCTCCCTCATCGCCGCCGCCTCGCTGCTCCCCACACTCAAAGCGCGGGCGCAATCGCGAGACCCGGTCGATGTGGCGCTGGTCCTCGCCGTCGACGTCAGCCGCTCCATCGACCCCGATGAGGCCATCCTCCAGCGCGAGGGCTACCGCAACGCGCTGACCGACCCACGCGTGGTCGAGGCCATCCGCGCCGGGATGATGGGCGGCATCGCCCTCGCCTATGTCGAGTGGGCCGGCATCGAATATCAGCGCCTGGTGCTGCCCTGGGCGCGAATCGGCAGCGCCATCGACGCCCAGCGCTGGGCCGAGGCACTGGCCGAGGCGCCCCGCGTCTCGCTCTCCTGGACCTCGATCTCGGGTGCGATCGACATGTCCCGCCGCGTGCTGGCCGACTGCCCCTATGAGGCGACGCGGCGCGTGATCGACGTCTCCGGCGACGGGGTGAACAACTCCGGCCCGCCCGCCGAAGTCGCACGCGACGCGGCCGTGGCGGACGGCATCATCATCAACGGGCTGCCGATCATCAACGACCGGCCGACCTTCGGGCGCCTGCCGCCGGTGCCGCTCGACGCCTATTACCGGGAGAGCGTGATCGGCGGCACCGGGAGCTTCGCCGAGGTGGCGGTGGATTTCGAGAGCTTCGGGACCGCGGTGAAACGGAAGCTTATCCGGGAGATTGCTTGAGGAAAAGCAAGGCTGGGGAAAGGAATTTCCCCAGACCCCATTCTTTTATTTTTATCTATTTGTGCTGGTTGGGAAGATAGTGCCGATGCCGAAATGCGCTCTGCATGCGCGGGCTGTGCCATCGTGTTCTAAGTCAGCTCAACCCTACCGGACGTAGTGCAGCCTCCCCAGCCGGCACCAAAAAGCCAAAAATAAAAGAATGGGGTCTGGGGAAATTCTTTTCCCCAGCCTTGCTTCTCACTGCGTGCGCACAGACCCATCCTCGACCATGCGCAAGCACCCCTGCACCACCGGCGCACACGCAGAATCGCGGTTCAGCCCGAACTCCGTCGCGGCGCTGTAGCCGATGCGTGTCACGCGCCCGTCGATCAGCTGGAAGGTCACCGAGCACACCCCCGCCGAGGACATGCTCATCGATCCGCCGGTGATCGGCACGGGAAGGGAAATGCCCGAGGAGGGCGGCGTGCGGCTATAGGTCCAGAACTCGCCGCCATCCGAGGTTTCGCGACGGTCGGGCACGCCGGAGCACAGGCGCAGGTCATCGGCGCCGAGCCCGATCAGCCGGCGCTGCGCGTCGGCCGCGATATTGGCGTCGCGCGCCGCACAGGCGGCGACGAACAGCAGCAGCAGGGGCAGAAGGCGCGGCATTGCGGCAGCAGGTGCCGCAATGCCAGCCGCCGCGCAACCCCTAGCGCTCGACGTCCTCGATCGACAGCCCGAAGGCTGCCACGCCCTCGCTGAGCAGGTCCGCGAGGTTGTCCATGTCCAGCAGGTAGGCGGTCGGGTCCCGCCCGCCGCCGTCCCGCTCTGCCGCCAGGCGCCGCGCCTCGGCCCATTCGTCGGGGCCGTAATCGCCGCGCCCGACCCAGGCGAGCGCAATGAGCGATATCTGCTCGTCGGTATTCATCTCGCCGATGAAGGCTTCCAGCATCTCCAGCGTCTGGTCGTCGGGCTGCTCGGTCAGCAAGGCGGCCTCGGAATTCTGATCTTCCTCGGCATCCTCGGAATCTGGTTCCTCGCGGATCTGCAGCGCGCGCATCTGGTCCACGACTGCGGCCACGCTTTCCAGGCTGATGCCCAGGTCAACCTCGTTCGCGTCATCATCCTCGGCCATCACACCCTCCCCAGTTTTGCTGCGTTTCGTCAAACATCGCGCGTGGCGAAAGTTGCCTCAGCCATTCGCCCAATCGGGCGCGAAGGCGGGGCTCACCAGGCGTCGCTTCTTGGGCAGCGCGTCGATCGCCGCGACGTCCGCCTCGTCGAGTTCGATCGACAGCGCCCCCAGGTTCGCCCCCTGGTTCATCGCCCCCGCGGCCTTCGGGATGGCGGCCACCCCATCCTGGCGCAGCAGCCAGGCGAGTGCGATCTGCACCGGCGTCGCGCCATGCTTCTGCGCGATGCCGCGGATGACCGGGTCCTCGGCCACCGCGTTCTTCGTGGTCGGCGAATAGCAGGTGAAGGCGATGCCGTGCTCGCGTGCGATCGCCTTGAGCGGCGTCTGGTCGAGATAGACGTGGTGCTCGACCTGCAGGCAGGCGATCGGCGCGACACCGGCCTCGATGGCGCGGCGGAACAGCTTCGGCGGGAAGTTGCACACGCCGACGGCGCGCGCCTGGCCCGCCGAGCGCGCCGCCTCCAGCCCGCCCAGCGCCTCGTTCAGGTCCATCGCCGCGTTCGGCCAATGGATGTGGAACAGGTCCACATGGTCGAGCTTCAGCTTGCCGAGCGACGCCGCGATCGCGCCCGCGATGCCATCCTTCGTCAGCTTGTCGTGCCAGACCTTGGTCGTGACGAACAACTCGTCGCGCGCAATGCCGGAGGCCGCGATGCCCGCGCCCACCTCAGCCTCGTTGCCATACATCTCGGCCGTGTCGATGGAGCGGTACCCCATTGCAATCGCGCTCTCGACCGCCGCCTGGCATTCGGCGCCCTTCATGGGCCAGGTGCCGAGCCCGATCTTGGGCATGCGCAGCAGCTTCGTCTCGATCATCGGAACCATGGTCGCAATCCTATCGCTTTGAGAGGTCCAGCACGCCGGCGAACCCGCTTTCGGTCCCAAAGGCTAGGCGTGCGCCCGAGGGGCTCCAGGCCAGCGCACTCACCGCGCCGCGGCCGGGCGGGGCGATCGGCACGATCTTGCCCGTCGCGATCTCCGCCATCACCACCAGCCCATCCTCGAAACCGGCCGCCACGATCTCATGGACCGGATGGCACGCCACCTGGGTGCAGATCACCGCATCGCCGCCGGCCAGCTCCGTCGGCGCCTTGCCCATCGGCCCGCCGCCGAAGAACGGCCAGATCACGACCGATTCCGCGCCCGAACTCGCCAGCCACTTACCCTTGGACGTGAAGGACAGCGACCGCGTCTTGGTCGGATAGCCGGACATGCGCATGTGCTGCCCATCGGCCAGGCGCCAGCCATGCAGCGCATTCTCCTGCATCGCGGTGACCACATGCGTCCCGTCCGGGCTGATCGCGAGAATGCCGTGGCTGCCCTTCCATTCCAGCAAGCGCGGCTTGTCCTCCTTGGCCCCCACGAACCACAGCGACGCGCCATTGTAGTGGCTCGCCGCCACGCGCTTGCCCTTTGGGTCGAACGCCAGCCCCGCCACCGAGGACGGAGGCGCCAGCGACTTCAACACACTCCCATCGGCCCCCAGAACATGGACCGCCTTGCCCACGCCCGCCGCGCGCACGCCACTCTCATGCGCTGCGATATGCTCGACCCACCGGCTGCCGAACTTCGCCAGCTCGACCACCGCGCCATCGACGCCTATCCGCACCAGCCGCCCATCGTCGCCGCCCGTCAGCACGCCATCGCGGCAATCCGCGCAAAGCGCAAGCACCGCCCCCGCATGCGCCTCCACCCGAGCCCAATCGCCCTCGAGCGAGGCGAAATGCACCGAGCCATCGCCCAGGCCGAACGCACACCCGACCCCATCCCGCCCGAAGGCAATGCCCACGACATACGCATCCAACCCCCGCGAAACGCCGCGGAGATCGAGCAGGAAATCGGCGGTGTCGCTCATGAAGAAAGCTTGGGGGCGCTGCCCCCAAACCCCCGCCGGGGATCGCGCCGATCCCCGGGCCCCTGCATGTGATGGTCCTGGGCTTGGAGAGGGGTTGCTGGCTTGAAGCGCCGGGTTGGGGAGGGGGCGCGTCGTGGGAGCCCCCGTGGCGATGGTGCGCCATGCGCCCCCTCCCCAACCCGGCTCGCCTCCGGCGAGAACCGCTCACCCAATCCAGGAACCAACAGATGGAGGTCCAGGATCGACACGATCCTGGTGGGGGGGTTGGGGGGCAAAGCCCCCCAAGCTTTCTCCATCCGCGTCACGCCGGGCTCCAGCGCGCGATTTCGGCTTCGATCTTCTTCACGTCTTCGCCGACCTGGCAGGCTTCGAAGCCGCGACGGAGTTGCGGTCGGTTCAGGTCGCGGCCGATGAAGACGATTTTGGATTTGCGGGGGTCTTCGGGTTTCCACGGGCCGATGTAGTCGCCGTCGGCGATCATGTGCACGGCCTGGAAGGCAAAGCGGCGGTCGTCGCCGTCGTAGCTGAGGATGCCTTTGGTGCGCAGCAGGTCCTGGCCCTTATGGGCGAGGACTTGCTGGATCCAGGCGTTGAAGCGTTCCGGGTCGAGCGGGCGTTCGACTTCGAAGGACACGGACATGATCTCGCTGTCGTGTTCGTGGTCGTCATCGCCGGACAGGAATTCCGGTTCTCGTTCGAGGATGCGTTCGAGGTTGAAGGCGTCGCGGCCGATGATGCTCTCGATGGGGACGTTGGACTTCTCGGCGCGGCGGATTTCGGCATACGCGTTGATGGTGCGGATGCGCGCCTCGATGGCGTCGGCGTCGGCCGGCGAGACCAGGTCCATCTTGTTGAGCACGATGATGTCGGCAAACGCGATCTGCTCGACGGCCTCCTTGCTGTCGGCCAGGCGCGCGGGCAGGTTCAGCGCGTCCACGACCGTGACGATGGCGTCCAGTTTGGTGGCGCGCTTGACGTCCTCATCGGCAAAGAAGGTCTGGGCCACGGGGGCGGGGTCGGCGAGGCCGGTGGTCTCGACGATGATGCCGTCGAGCTGGCCCTTGCGCTTCATCAGGCCGCCGATGATGCGGATGAGGTCCCCGCGCACGGTGCAGCAGATGCAGCCATTGTTCATCTCGAAAACCTCTTCGTCGGCGTCGACGACGAGGTCGTTGTCCACGCCGAGCTCGCCGAACTCGTTGATCACCACCGCATATTTCTTGCCGTGATTCTCCGAGAGGATGCGGTTCAGCAGCGTGGTCTTCCCGGCGCCGAGGTAGCCGGTGAGCACGGTGACGGGCACGGGGGCGCGGTCGCTCATCAGGGGGGTCCTTTATCAGGCGTTCGGCGCGGATATGGTGTCGGCGGTCGCCTTCTCCAGCGCCTCCGCCCGACGCAGGGCTGCCCAGTATTCCCGGCGCAGCAGCGAGCGCGCGGCGACCACCGAGGAGGCCAGCGCGTAGAAGCGCACCCCGTCCGCGACCGGCCGTTCGGCGAGTTGGCGCGCGGCGTGCGCGGCGACCGGCAGGCCCAGGGTTTCGAATGCGTCGGCAAGGTCGGATGCGGTGCGCGAGATCAGCCCTTCCTCCGCTTCGCGGATCGGCATGATCATGGTGGCCAGCGTGTCGAGCTTCTCCTGGTCGCGCGCGATGTCCTCCGCGGCGCGGTCGGCGTAGCGGGCTGGATCGAGGCCGGGAACGCCAAGACGCGCCTTCACCGCGGCGTGGAGCGCCTCGTCCAGCGCCTCGTCGGGCACGTCGTGCATGCGCATGCCGTCGAGCAGCATGCCCTCGGCCATCTTCAGTGCCTTGCCGGTGAAGTCGGCGGTCAAGCCGAAGGTGGCGACGGCGCCGGCCCAGGGCGGCAGGGCGCGCAGCTTCTCGACCAGCGTCGGCACCCATCGGTCGCCGGGGCGCAGTTCGACGGCCAGCACATCCACCCCGCCGCGCCCGATGAGGGCAAGGCAGAAGCCGATATCCACCGGCGCCTCCACCTGGTGGCCGAGCCGGCGCAGGCGCAGCATCGTCAGCATCTTCTTCGACGCGTTGGGGTCGAAGAAGACGATGTTCAGCGGGCGCTTCTCGTCGCTCACGCGGCCTCGGCGGTGATGGCATCGCCGAGCGTGTTGATCAGCCGGTCGACATGGTGCTTTTCGATGATGAGCGGCGGCGAGAGGGCGACGATGTCGCCGGTCACGCGCACCAGCACCCCGGTGTCGAAGCAGCGGCGGAAGATCGCCAGCGCCCGCTCGGTCGGCTTGCCCTCGCGCGGTGACAGCTCCACCGCACCGATGAGGCCGATGTCGCGCGTGTCGATCACGTTCGGCAACCCGCGCAGCGAATGCACCGCTTCCTGCCAATAGGGCTCGATCGCGCGCGCGCGGCCCGGCAGGTCTTCGGACCGATGCAGTTCCAGCGTCGCGATCGCCGCCGCCGAGGCCAGCGGATGGCCGGAATAGGTGTAGCCGTGGAACAGCTCGATCCCACCCGGCATGCCGTTGACGATGGCGTCGTACACGCCCTCGCGCACGGCGACCGCGCCCATCGGCACCGCGGCGTTGGTCAGCCCTTTGGCCATGGTCATGATGTCAGGCACGACGCCCAGACGTTCGGCGCCGAAATTCGTCCCCAGGCGTCCGAAGCCAGTGATGACCTCGTCATAGATCAGCAGGATGCCGTGCTTGTCGCAGATGGCGCGCAGCCGCTCGAGATAGCCCTTCGGCGGCACCAGCACGCCGGTGGACCCCGCGACCGGCTCCACCATCACCGCCGCGATGGTCTCGGCACCATGCAGCGCGACCAGGGATTCCAGCACATCGGCCAGCTCCGCACCGTGCTCGGGCTGCCCGCGCGTGAAGGCGTTCTTCGCCGGTTGATGCGTGTGCGGCAGATGGTCCACATAGGGCAGCAGCGCGCTGAACTGCTTTCGGTTCGCCCCGATCCCCCCCACCGACATCCCGCCAAAACCCACGCCATGATAGCCGCGCTCGCGCCCGATCAACCGCACCCGGCTGCTCTGGCCGCGCGCCTTGTGGTAGGCGAGCGCGATCTTCAGCGCAGTGTCGGCGCTCTCGGACCCAGAATTGGTGAAGAAGACGCGGTCCATCCCGTCCGGCGTCATCTCGGCCACGCGCGCGGCGGCCTCGAAGGCGATCGGGTGGCCCATGTTGAAGGTGGGCGCGAAGTCCATCAGCGCGGCCTGCTTCTGGATGGCCTCGGTGATCTCGCGCCGCCCATGGCCGGCATTGCAGCACCACAGGCCCGCCGTGCCGTCCAGCACCTCGCGCCCCTCGGGGGTGAAATAGCTCATCCCCTCCGCGCGGTAGAGCATCCGCGGATTGGCCTTGAAGTGCTTGTTGTCCGTGTAGGGCATCCAGAAGGCGTCGAGGTTGTTCGGGCGCGGGGCGCTGAGGTCGTTCATCGCGGGTCTCCGGGGATCGCGCCTAATCAACACGCCCACCCCCTGCCAAGCAACCCCCGGGCGTGGCATGGTCCGCGCCCTTGTCCCGCGGAGAACCATGATGCCCGAAGGCCGCCTCGTCATCGGCACCAAGCGCTATTCCTCCTGGAGCCTGCGCGGCTGGCTGCTGGTCCACCTGGCCGGGCTCGATGTGGAGGAGGTCCTGATCCCGCTGGCCGGCAGCGGCCCCGGCAGCACCGAGGCCATCGCCGCCGCCACGCCCGCCGGCCTGGTGCCCTACCTCGAACACCAGGGCGCCCGCGTCTGGGACAGCCTCTCCATCGCCGAATACTGCGCCGAACTCGCCCCCGGCATCTGGCCGGCGGAGCGCATCGCCCGCGCCCATGCCCGCTCCATCGCCGCCGAAATGCATAGCGGGTTCCGCGGCCTGCGCACGGCCATGCCGATGAACCTCGGCCGCGATTTCGCCGGCCGCGGCCGCACGCCCGAGGCGCTCGCCGATATTGCGCGCATCGAAGCCATCTGGGCGGAATGCGCGCCCGCGCCCTTCCTGTTCGGGGCAAGCTTCGGCGCGGTGGACGCGATGTTCGCGCCCGTGGTGGCGCGCTTCATCACCTGGGCGCCGGCGCTCACCGCCACATCGCGCGCCTATGTGGGCGCGGTGCGTGCGCATCCGCTGGTGGCGCGCTGGTATGATGAGGCGGCAGCGGAGCCCGATGGGTGGCTGCTGCAGAAGTACGAAGATCCGCAGACATGACGGACGACAGAACGGGGGAAATGAATTTCCCCCGGACCCCCATTCTTTCTTTTTTATCACCGGGTGCCAGACACAAGGCCAAGCGCCGATGATCGCGACCGGACTAGACCATGTGGGCGTGTGCCTGAAGGACCCCGCGCCCGCCTGGGCGATCTATGAGGCGCTCGGCTTCACCCTCAGCCCGATCGCCCGCCAATCCGGGAAGCGCACGCCCGGCGGGCCAACAGAACCCTACGGCACGGGCAACCGCTGCGCATTCTTCCGCGAAGGCTACCTGGAAATCCTGGGCATCCTGGACCCGGCGTTGTTCGACAACGACCTCAATCGATTCCTTTCCCGCTACACCGGCGCGCACATCATCGCCCTCGCCACCGCCGACGAGGATGCGGCACTCGCCCGCCTCCGCCGCGCGGGCATCGCCATCCCCGGCATCAGCTATCTGGAACGCCCGGTCGAGGCGCCGGACGGGCCCCGCGCCCGCTTCGCCCGCCTCCCACTGCCCGACGCCCCCGAGGGCCGCATCCAGCTCATCCACCACCTCACCCCCGAGCTCGTCTGGCAGGAACGCTGGCTGAGCCACGCGAACCACGTTGTGGCACTCGATTCCGTGGTGCTCGTCACCGCGACCCCCGCCGAGACCGCCGCGCGCTTCGCCGTCCTGGCCGGCGTGGCGCTGGAACCTGACCCCGCCGGCGGCTTCGTCCTGCCCCTGCCAGGTGATCCCGCCGCACACATCGGCGGCCCGAAGCAGGCGACGCGCATCCGCATCCTCTCGCCCGAATCCCTGGCCACGGTGCTGCCGGGTGTCACTCCGCCGGCGCTGCCCTTCATCGCCGGCGTGACGCTGCGCACCGATGACGCGAACGCCGCCGTGACGCGGCTGCTGCCCACCCTTCACCCGGCGCCCGAAGGGCTGATGCTGTCCCCCGAGCACGCCTGCGGCATGGCCCTGGTCTTCACCCCATGACGTCAGCCGCCGCGGTGCGCAAAAGCCTGCGAACCTACTACGCACCCGGCCGCGCCGCGATGCTGGACGCCTTCTACGCGCGCTTCCTCGGCGCTGGAGACCTGGCCTTCGACATCGGCGCGCATGTCGGTGACCGGTCCGCAAGTTTCCTCCGCCTCGGCGCGCGCGTGGTGGCGGTGGAGCCCCAGCCACGCCTGCGCCGCGCCTTGCGGCTGCTCGCGCGCGGCAATCGGCGCGTGACGCTGATCGGCGCCCTCGTCGGCGCCGAACCCGGCGAGGCGACGCTGCGCGTGAATACCGCCAATCCCACGGTCGCCAGCGCATCGGACGCCTTCATCGCCGCCGCTGCCGGCGCCGAGGGATGGGAAGGCCAGGTCTGGGACCAGGAGCTGCACCTGCCGGTGACGACCGTCGCGGCCCTGTCGGCCGCGCACGGCATGCCCGATTTCATCAAGATCGACGTCGAGGGCTACGAGGCCTCGGTGCTCGCCGGGGCGGCGGCGCCAGTGCGCGCGCTGTCCTTCGAATTCACCACGATCCAGCGCGGCGTGGCGGCGGAGTGTCTCGTGCGTCTCTCGGCGCTGGGCTACCGCGCGTTCAACGCCTGTCTGGGCGAGGGGATGGCGTTCGCGATGCCGCAGGCGGTGGACGCTGCGGCGATGGCCGAGTGGGTGCGGTCGCTGCCGCATGAGGCGAATAGCGGCGACATCTATGCGAGCCTGGAGGCTGGGCGCCTGGATATCTGACCGCCTCAGTGGCGTAAGCCCACCTTACGTCCTCACCAGACGACCTTCATGCCCCAACTCGCCACGCACCTCAGCCGCACCAGTAGCCAAAAACAAAAGAATGGGGTCTGGGGAAATTTTTTTCCACAGCGCTTTCTTTCAGTCCGCCGGAAGCCACACCGAGAACCTGGACCCAACCCCCTCCTGGCTCTCGATATTGAGCTGCCCGCGGTGCCGGATGACGATGTGCTTCACGATCGCCAGTCCCAGCCCGGTGCCACCCGCATTCCGGCTGCGACCCTTATCCACGCGATAGAACCGCTCCGTGAGCCGCGGGATGTGTTCCTTGGCGATGCCGATGCCGTCATCCTGCACCGTCAGCGTCACGCCTTTGCGCGGGCCGTGGGTGATGGTCAGCGCCACTTCGCCGCCTTCCCGCCCGTGGCGGATGGCGTTTTCGAGCAGGTTGCGGATGATCTGCGCGATCTGCTCGGCATCGGCGGGCCGCGCAAGGGCGGCCTCGGGCGCTTCGACACGCAGGCTCGCACGCCGGCCGGCCAGGATCGGCGCCATCGCATCGGCCTCGGCGCGCGCGATGGCGGCGATGTCGGCGCTTCCCGTCGGCGCCTGGTGTTCGGTGAGCTCGATGCGCGATAGGCCGAGCAGGTCGTCGATGAGGTTGCGCATGCGCTCGGCCTGTTCGGCCATGATGCCGAGGAAGCGAGTGCGCGCGACGGCATCGTCTTCCGCGGGTCCGCGCAGCGTTTCGATGAAGCCGATCAGGCTCGCGAGCGGTGTGCGCAGCTCATGGCTGGCATTGGCCACGAAATCCGCGCGCATGCGTTCCACGGCGCGTTCGCGGGTGCGGTCGGCGAGCACCAGCATCAGTCGCCCGCCATCGGCCAGCGGCGGGTTCATCGGGATGACCTGGGCGGCGATGTCGCGCGGGATGGGCACCGGCAGCATGATGTCGGCGGCGTGCGGCGCGCCGTCGCGCAGCGCCTGGTCCACCGCGTCGGCGAGCACCGGGTGGCGCAGCAGCGCGGCCGCATCGCCGCCGCGCGGGGCGCCGGACAGGCCGAGCAGCGCGCGCGCCGCGCCATTGGCGCGCAGCAGGGTGCGGTTCTCGGCGAGCACCAGAAGCGGATCGGGAAGCGCCTCGATGATGGTGGCGTCGGAGCGGCGCAGGCGTTCGACCAGGGCGCCGCGCTCGGCCAGGCTGCGGGTCAGCCGTGTCACGCCGTCGGCGACCTCGCGCACCGCGGGCAGCAGTGGGGTGTCGTCGAGCACCAGCGGCTGGGCGGTGTCGTTGCTGGCCCCGCGCAGGCGTTCGCCCAGCCGCAGCAGATTGCCGAGCCAGATCCGCGACACCGCCATCGCGGAGACGGCGATGACGACCATTGCGTAGATGCCCGGCACCGGATTGGCCTGCCCGCTCGCGACCAGGGCGGCGACCGCGGCGACGGGCAGGCCGCCCACCATGGCGGCGGCGCGCATCCAGCGCAGCAGCGGTGGCCGCGGCCCGCTCATGCCGCTCAGGCCTTGAGGCGTTGCGCGCGCGGGCCCAGCGATGCGCGGGCCCGGCGCATGATCAGGAACCGGCCGCGCCCGGGCGCGGCGCGGCCTCGATCGCGCTCGCCTCGCCCGTTTCCTCGACGCGGTAGAGCGCGAGGCCGCGCAGCGCCGTACCGTCGGGCAGCAGGCGCAGCGGGCCGTCGGCGCCCGAGAACACGTCCCCGGCCCCGATCGGCGCCGCGCCGCGGGCGACCGACAGCGCCGCCAGGCTCGCCGCGTCATAGGCGACGGAAGCGATGCGCGGCGGCCGCTCGCCGAAAGCCTGCAGGTAGCGCTGCTCGAATCGTGCGCGCGCGCGCGGGTCGGGTGCCGCGAAGATCGCGCCTTGCAGCGCGGGCTCGTTCGCGAGGCCCGCATCACCCTGCCACAACCCGTGGCCGAGGATGCGCAGCGGCGGCACCGTCAGCCCGCCCGCGACCAGGCCCGCGGCATAGACGCGCGCGGCGGCACCGGAATAGCCGACCAGCACCGCCTCGATACCGTCCGGTCCGGCGCTGGTCGCGAGCTCGCGCGCCTGCGAACCGGGCTCGGCGCGCGCCGGGTGCAGGGCCACGACCGGCGGCGGGAGCGAGAATTCGGTGGCGGCATCGCGCAGCGCGCGGGCGAGCGCGCGGCCGAAGGCGTCGTCCGGCGCGCCGAGGG
>NZ_JAAEDH010000032.1 GCF_018128965.1 Plastoroseomonas arctica | reverse complement strand
AGGGCCGCGTCCTCGGCGGCGCGGCGCGCGGCGAGAGCCGCCTCGGCCATGCCGGGCGCATCGGTCGCGGGCGCGTCGATGGGCGGGGCGAAACTCGCCAGCCGCATGGCCGGGCGCGCGGCGGGCGAGGGGTTGCCGACGCGCAGGGGTTCGAACAGGGCGTTCATCTCAACCGATCATCTCTTCGTCTCGATCCTCGTTCATGCTGATCTGGCCCTGCGCCGACAGCTCCTTGGCGGCGAGCACGACCATCGCCTGCGCCTCGTCGACGTCGCGCAGCCGCACCGGACCCAGGCCCGCGATGTCGTCCTTGAGCAGCTTGCCGGCGCGTTCGCTCATGTTGGTCAGGAACAGGTCGCGCAGCGGCTCGCTCGCGCCCTTGAGCGCCAGGGCCAGCTTGTCCTTCGGCACGGCGCGCAGGAGCACCGGGATGCCGGCGGGCGAGACGCGCAACAGGTCGTCGAAAGTGAACATCAGCGCGCGGATGCGCTCGGCGGCGTCGCGCGAGCGTTCCTCGAGCGCGGCCAGGATCCGCGTCTCCGCATTGCGGTCGAGGTTGTTGAAGATCTCGGCCATCATCTCGTGGCTGTCGCGGCGCTGGGCGCGCGCGAGGTTGGACATGAACTCCGCCTTGAGCGTGCGCTCGACACCGTCGAGCGCTTCCTTCTGCACCGTCTCCATCCGCAGCATGCGCATCACCACCTCCATCGCGGTGGTCTCGGGCAGCAGGGCGAGCACGCGGGCCGCGTGGTCGGGCTTCACCTTGGTCAGCACGACGGCGACGGTCTGCGGGTATTCATTCTTGAGGTAGTTCGCGAGCACCGCCTCGTTCACATTGCCCAGCTTGTCCCACATGGTGCGCCCCGCCGGGCCGCGGATTTCCTCCATGATCTGGGTGACCCGCTCGCGCGGCAGGGTTTTCAGCAGCATCCGCTCGGTGGTCTCCCACGAGCCCTTGATGTTGCCGGTCTGGCCGATGGTGCCGACGAACTCCGCACACAGCGCCTCGACCTCCTCGGAGGAGACATTGCCCAGTGTCGCCATCGCGCCGGAGAGGTCGCGAATCTCATCCTCGTGCATGCGCGCGAACAGCGCCGAGGCGATGTCGTCGTTGAGCGCGAGCATCAGCGCCGCCGCCTTCTGGGTACCGCTGCGCAGGCTCATTCGGAGGGCTGCTCCATCCAGTTGCGGATGACGGCGAGCGATTCCGCCGGATGCTTCTCGACCATCTCGTGCAGGGTCACCAGGGCGGAGGCGCGCACCGGACCCTCCACATTGCGCAGCGCGACGGTCGTCGCCTCGCCGTCATGGCCGCTCAGCGCCTTCTGTCCCGGCTGGGCGTGCAAAGCCGCGGCATCGGCGGGGCCGGCCAACGCCGGCGGCGCGGCACCCTGCGGAAGGGCCATGGGCGCCGGCGGCGCGAAGCCGAGTGCCAGGCGCCGGGCCATCGGCCGGCCGATCAGCAGCACCGCGAGCAGCGCCACCAGCGCGAAGACCAGGCTCTCGCCGAGCCGCCACACCATGGCCGGGGTGATCGGCAGGCCGAGCATCCCCGTCTCCGTCTCCACCGCGCGCAGCGGCGGGTCGGCGAAGCGCAGGCTCACCACCTCCACCCGGTCGCCGCGCTGTTCGTTGAAGCCCACGGCGCTGCGCACCAGCGATGCGATGCGCGCCAGCTCCTCGGCGCTGCGGTCGCGGAAGCTCAGCGGCGCGCTGCCCTCGGCGGGGTCCCACACGCCGTCGACCAGCACGGCGATGGACAGGCGCCGCAAGCTGGGCGCCTCCCGCAGCGTGCTGCGCGTGGTGCGGCCAATCTCGAAGTTCGTGGTCTCCTCGGCGCGGTTCTCGCTGGTCTGGCTGCCGCCGCCGGCCTCGGCACCGGGGAGGTTGTTCTGGACGGTCGCCGCCGGCGCCTCGCCGCCGCGCTGCGCCTGGGTGGTGCTCGACGTGCTGCGCGGCACCTGGTTGTCCGGGTCGAAGCGTTCCTCGGTGGTCTGCACGCGGTCGAAGTCGAGCTCCACGCTGGCCTCGGCCCGCACGCGCCCGGCCCCGAGCGTGCGTTCGAGCATGTCCTCCACGCTGCGTGCCAGCCGCATTTCCTGGGCGCGCTTCATCTCGTCCTGGGTCTGCGCGGTGGCGGGGCCGGCCAGCGCCTGGCCGCCGCGGGCGAGCAGCTCGCCGCGCGAATCGACGATGGAGACATTCTGGGCGCGCAGGCCAGGGACGGCCGTGGCGACCAGGTGCAGCACGGCCTGCACGCCCTCGCGGTCCAGGCGCTGGGCGCCCTGCATGGTCAGCACGATCGAGGCCTGGGCGTCGCCGCGTTCGCGGGTGAAGGCCTCGCGCCGGGGCAGCACCAGGTGGACGCGGGCGGCGCGCACGCCGTGCAGCGTGCGGATGGAGCGGACCAGCTCGCCTTCCAGCGCGCGCAGCCGGTTCACATCCTGCTGGAAGGGGGTGGTGGTGAGGGATTCACCGCGGTCGAAGATCTCGTAGCCGGTGGCGCCGCCATTGGGCAGGCCCTCGCGGGCAAGGGACAGGCGCAGCCGCGCGATCTGGTCCTCGGGGACCAGTATCTGCGTCCCGCCGCCCATGATGCGGTGCGGGATGCGCTGGCGCTCCAGGCTCGCAACCACGGCGCCGGCGTCGCGCGGCTCCATCTCGCCGTAGAGCAGCGCCATGGTGGGCTGGTTGGCGCGCAGGCCGAGCCAGCCGAGCAGGCCGAACATCGCGACCGCGACCAGCGCCATGGCGGCCAGCCGCAGCGTCCCGAAGGCGCGCAGCTGGGCGACGAGGCCGCCCATCAGCGAAGGCGCCCGACCCGAAGGTGACGCGTGTCGTTTTGACAAGGCATCGCGGCGGCACTCCCGGCAGCGGCATCCTGCCGCGCTGGGCAGAGATTGCCGGGGGAGTGCCTAGGATGAGGTTAACGCGAGGCGCGCTTCCCTCAATTCGCGACGCTGCGCAGCTGCCCATACGGCAGCGACAGCGCACCGAGGGCGAGGGCCACGCCGGTGCTGCTGCGCGTCGCGCCGGTCGCGGTGCCCACCACGGTGAAGGCGGGCGGCGTGCCGGTCGTCTGGCCATCGGCGCCGATGCCCGCGACGGCGACGCGATAGGCGCCGTCCGCCTGCCGCACGCCGGCATTGCTGCGCCCGTCCCAGCTCCATTCGCGCGCGGTGGAGGCGAGCGGCACATCCAGCTGGCGCACCGTGCGCCCGGTGCTGCCGGAGATGGTGACGCGCGCCGCACTCGCGGTACCGGCCGCCGGAAGGCGAAGCCCTGCGATTCCACCCTGGAGGGAGAGCTGGTCCGATTCCACCTCGACGCGGCGACCGACCAGGCCGGCCGCCGCGGTCAGCGCGCTGTTCTGCTGCAGCGACAGCAGCTGGGCGAGGTTCTGGTTGGTCGCGATCTGCTGTTCGACGGAGGCGAACTGCACCAGCTGCGCCGTCATCTGGTTGGTGTCGAGCGGGTCGGTCGGGCTCTGGTTGCGCAGCTGCGTCGTGAGCAGGGTGAGGAAGGTGTTGAAGTCACCGGCGATGGCGCCGCTGCGCGCGGGCGTCGTGCCCGTGGTCGCACCAGTGCGGGTCGTGGCGGCGGCGGAGAGGGTGCCGGACATTGCAGAAAGGCCTTTCGGATCAGAGGGCGAGGTCGAGGAGGGAGCGCGCGATGCGCGGCCGGGCGATCTCCGGCAGCGGCGCGGCGCGCGGATCGGCGTTGGCGGTCCATGGCAGGGCGGCGCCATGCTGGCCGGGCGAATTCTGGCCCTGGCGCTGGCCGCCGCCCTGGCCGGAGAGCGAGAAGCTGATCGAGCGCCCGGCCTCGCCGAGCCCCGCCTGGTCGAGGCTGTGGCCGAGCTCGCGCTGGTCGCGTTGCAGCAGCGCCAGCGTCTCTGGGCGCTCGGCGGTGACGCGGATGGCGGTCTGCCCGCCCGCGCGCTCGACGCTGATCTCGACGCGGCCGAGCTCGCCGGGGTCGAGCGCGACCGAGAGCCGGGCGGACTCGCCCTCCCGCGTGCCATAGGTGAGCGCGGTCGCGAGCGGTGCGATCTGCCGGGCGGGTGCCGCCGATGGGATGGTGGGTTGCGGTTCGGCGGGTGCGGGCGGCGCGGCGGCGGGCGGCACGGCGGGCGGTTGCGGTTGTGGCTCCGCTTGGGGGGGCGCCAGCTGTGCCGTTGCCGCCGCCGGGACAAGGGCGTCGCGCGTTTGTGCGTCCGCGCGGAGAAGCTCGCGCGGCGGGGGAGGGGGCAAGGCCTCGGCCACCAGGTGCGGCGGCATGGGCGCGGCGGGGGGCGCCGGGTTCACCTCGGCGTCCGCGGCATCTGGGACGGTGGCGGGGGAAGCCGAGGCGGGCGTCGGCGGGGTTGCCGACGTGACCGACGCGGTCGGCGCGGCTGATGCGGCCGGTGTCAGGGGAGCGATCGCGCCGCTCTCGGGCGCGGCTGCCACCAGGGTGGCAGTGCGTCTCTCGGCCGTGGTCGAGGTGTTAGCGGCGATCGCCTGCGGTGCGCTCGCCATGGCCACGGGGGCAGGCATCGCGGTGATGGTCGCCGTCGCCTCCGCGGTGGCCGCTGGCGCGATCGCAGCCGCTGGTGCTTCCAATGCTGACACCGTGCTGGAAAACCCTGGTGCCGAGACCGGAGCGACGGCGCCCGGCGCGGCGGTGCGTATCGCGGCGGCGGCGGAAGCGTCCTGCCTTGGCGCGATCGGCGCAGCCTCTTGGGCAAGCGCGCGCGACTCGGCACCGCCGCTGGAGGCGACGACCGTCTGCTCGTCATTGGGTTCCGCGCCGGCGGTCGCCACGGCCGCCGGCGCGATCATGCCAATCAACGGTGCCGCCGGCGCCACTGGCAATGGAAAGGCTCCGGTCGAGGCGACCGGCGCAGGCTCGCCAGGGACGGGGTCCTCGGTTGGCCGCTCCGCGGTCGCGCGCTCTGGCACCGTCGGGAGCGGGATGGTGGCACCGGCCGCCGCCTCCGCCGGATCGGCCGCCCCGGACACGGCCGGAGGCGTGTTGTCGGGCGCAGCGCCTGCGACCTCGCTGCCTTCCGCGTCCTTGGCGCTCTCCGCCGGCGCGTCCGCGGCGACCGCCTTGTCGTTGACCGCCGGCGGCGCCTCGGCGCGGCGCAGGTAGCGCGCGAAGCCACCGCCACGCGACGGCGCGATCTCAGGCCCTGCGGGGGGGAGCGGGTTCGACGTCGGCGCGGCGACTGCGGAACTCTCCATGCGGCGTCTCCGGCCCCGCGGGATGGCGGGACGTGTCGCGGCCTGGGCTGCAAGGCGCGGGCCAGGGATCTCGGCGCCGCGCACGGCATTCCGCGCCGGGGGACGGCCGATTTTGCCGGGCGCGGCGCCATCCCGGCAGCATTCGCCACGATCCGGGCGCGCCGCGCTGGCATGCGGCTTGCGCTTCACCGGGCATCGCGTCGGGCACCGCGCCGCCCGCACCACACCGGAGATCCCCATGTCCCTGCTCGGTTCAATGTACACCGCGATTTCCGGCCTCACCGCGCAGTCGCGCGCGCTCGGCCATATCTCGGACAATGTCGCGAACAGCCAGACGGTCGGCTACAAGCGCGTCGACACCAACTTCGTGTCCTTCATCACCCAGTCCAACGCTCGGATGCATGAATCGGGCGCCGTGCAGGGCCGTCCCGACTTCCAGAACACCATCCAGGGCGCGGTGCTGCAGAGCGACAATCCGCTGGCGATGGCGGTGACCGGCAACGGCTTCTTCTCGGTGGTGCGGCCGGCGGACGTCACCGGCGGCAACACCACCTTCTCCAAGGAGCAGTACTACACGCGTGCCGGCGATTTCGCGCCGAACGAGCAGGGCTACCTGGTCAATGGCGGCGGCTACTACCTGCAGGGCTGGGCGACCGCGGCCAATGGCGAACCCAACCGCACCGAGGTGTCGCCGATCCGGGTGCAGAGCACGGTGTCGAATCCGGTTGCGACCTCGGACATCACCGTCTCGGCCAACCTTCCCGCGAGCCCGTCCAGCACCGACCCGGTCTCCTCGCAGATCAACATCTACGACACGCTGGGCGCGGTGCGCGTGATGCAGCTGAGCTGGGCGCCGGTCTCGCCCAATGTCTGGTCGCTGACCGTCTCCGCGCCGGACGCCACGCCCTCGACGCTCGGCAGCATCGAGGTGAATTTCGGCCAGGCCGGCAGCCCGCCGGCGGCCGCGGGCCTGCTCGCCTCCTTCGCCAACGCGTCGGGCCTGGTGGGCGATGCCGCGGTCGCCGGGGAGGCCGCCAACATCGCGGTCACCGCGGATTTCGGCCAGGGGCCGCAGAACGTCAATCTCAACCTCGGCAACTTCGCCGACACCAATGGCGTGACGCAGTTCGCCGGCGCCGAATACGCGTTGCGCGACATCTCGCAGAACGGCGTGCCGCTCGGCGCCTTCACCTCCGTCGCGGTTCGCGACAATGGCGACGTCATCGTCAACTACGACAATGGTCGATCGCGCGTGGTCGCGCGCGTCCCGCTCGTCTCCTTCAACGATCCCGACCGGCTGGACCGACGCGACGGCCAGGCCTTCCAGCGCAACCTCGAAAGCGGCGAGGCGCGGGTGAGCGATATCGGCAGCAATGGCGCGGGCAATGTCGCGGTCGGGTCGATCGAAAGCTCCAACGTCGACATCGCGTCGGAATTCTCGAAGCTGATCGTGGCGCAGCGTGCCTATTCGGCGAATACGCGCATCATCACGACCACCGATGACATGCTGCAGGAGACGCTGAACATGAAGCGGTAAAGGGAATGGTCATGAAGAATGGCCATCCTTTTTAACCTCATTTTTTGTGCCCTCAAGTGCCGCGCGCGCGCGTCACGCCGGAGGCGTGCCTTTGGCACGACGCGCGCTTGGCTCGAAGCACGAGCGGCGCTCGCCCATTTCGGGCTCGCCGCACAAGCAAGAGGCTCGTGCCGGCGGTCCGCTTCTCGGCAAAATGCCGCCCTCTGTTAGCCGCACCTTCACCATTCGGTGCGCACGCTGGAGCCTGTCATGTCCCTCGGTGCCGCCCTCGCGATTTCGCAATCCGGCCTCGCCTACACCCAGCGCGCGCTGGCGGTGGCGGCGGACAATGTCGCCAATGCCTCGACCGCCGGGTACACGCGCAAGACGCTGGCCTCGCTCTCCTCGGCGGTGGCGGGGCAGGGGATCGGCGTCCGCATCGGGCTCGCCGCGCGCGATGTCGATGCCGCGCTCGTGGCGCAGATCAACAAGGCGGGCGGCACCCTCGCGGCCGCCACGGCGCGCGAGGATATCCTGCGCGCCGTCGAGGATGCGCATGGCCAGACCGGGCAGGCCGACAGCCTGGGTGACCGCGTCGCCGCGCTGCGCACCAGCTTCATCGCGCTGCGCGCCGACCCCGCGACGCCGAGCTGGCAGGGCGACGTGATGGTCGCGGCCGATGCCGTGGTGGACCGTATCCGCGCCGCCTATGGCGCGGTGACTGCGGCGCGCCAGCGCAGCCAGGACGGCGTGGCCAAGGCGGTTGCCGACATCAACCGCGACATCGCGCGCATCGGCACCGTCACCGACCAGATCCGCCAGGGCCGCATCATCGGCATCAGCACCGCCAACCTCGAGGACCAGCGCGATGCCATCCTCGCCTCGCTGTCCGAGAACCTGCCGGTCCGCGCGCTCGCCACCGAGGATGGCGGCATCTCGCTGGTGACCGAGGGCGGCCAGTGGCTGTCCATACCGGCCCAGGGCGCGGCCTTCGCGACGTCGCCGGCGCTGCTCGGCGATGGATCCTACTACGGTCTCGGCGGCACCATCCCCGCGGTCACGCTCTACGGCAACGACATCACGGCACGGGTGAAGGGCGGGCGCCTGGGCGCGTTCATCGCGCTGCGCGACACCACCCTGCCGCGCTACGCGGCCGAGCTCGATGTCGCGGCGGCCACCCTCGCCGCGCGGTTCGATGCGCAGGGGCTGACGCTGTTCACCGGCGGCGACGGCACGGTGCCCGACCCGACGCAGCCCTATGCCGGCAGCCCGGTCCAGGGCTTCGCGGCGGCGTTCCGGGTGAACCCCGCCATCGCCGAGGCACCGCGACTGCTGCGCGACGGCAGCCAGGCGATCGCCGGCTCGCCGCTGGGAGCGGCCGACTTCACGCCCAACCCGGCCGATGGCCCGGCCGGCTTCACCACGCTGATCGACCGCATCCTCGGCAACACCTTCGGCAGCGAGGCGCAGGTGGGCGTCGCCTGGGCGCCGATCGCGACGACGGGGCTGGGGCCGGACGGCACGCTGGCCTCGCCCTTCCTCGCTCCCGGTTCCATCGCCGACTACGCCGCCCAGGTGAGCGCGAGCCAGACCGGCGAGCGTGGCGCCGCGAGTGTGGCGGTCGACGACGCGAAGCTGCTCGCCGACGGCCTCGCCAGCCGCTTCGCGGAACGCTCCGGCGTCGATGTGGACCGCGAGCTGTCGCTGATGGTGACGCTGCAGAATGCCTACGCCGCCAATGCGCGGGTGATGAGCACGGTGCAGGCGATGTGGGATGCCCTGATGCAGGCGGTGCGGTGATATGACAGGATTTTCCGCTCTCTCCCGGCTCGACCTCGGCGCGGCCCTGCTGCGCACCCGGCTCGAGACGCTCTCCCGCCAGGTTTCCGATGGTCGCAAGGGGCCGGCGCTGGGCGACATCGCGCCCAACGTGCCGCGCGCCATAGACCTGCGCGGCGAGATCGCGCGGCGGGCCGCCTACACGACGGTGATCGACCGCACGCTCGGCCAGACCGCGGTCGCGCAGACCAGCCTGCAGGCGCTCTACGACATCGCGAACCGCGCCTTCTCGCTCGCGCAATCCGCGAGCACGGCGAACCCCGATGGCGTGGTCGCGGCCGCCAACGAGGCGAAGCTCGCCCTCTCGCAGGCGGCGGAATTGCTGAACACCCAGTATGGCGGCGTCTATGTCTTCGGCGGCCGCGATGCGACGCGTCCGCCGATCCCGGCGGCGGGGTCCATCGGCGGCAGCGGCATGGTGCAGCAGGTGACCGTCGCGGTGCAGTCGCTCGGCGGCAGCGACGCCGCCACCGTCTGGGCCGCGACTGGTGCCGCGGCAAGCTCCGACGCGTCGGGCGTGCCGCCGTTCTCCGACTACGCCTCGGATCCGGCGCGCGGCCTGGCCGATGCGCGGGCCAGCGTGCCCGGCGCCGATGGCCAGCGCGTCTCGGTCGGGCTGTTCGCCAACCGCAATGGCGGCGCGACCAGCGTGGGCGAGACCACCGGGTCCTGGGCGCGCGACCTGCTGCGCGGCCTGTCCACGCTCGCCGCCCTCGGCCCCGACCAGCTGGCCCAGGGCGCGCCCTTCGACACCCTGATGGTGAGCCTGCGCGCCGGGCTGCGCGCCGCGAGTGCCGGCATCGGCCAGGAGCAGGGCGCGCTGGGTGTCGCCGAGGCCCGGCTCGAGGGCATGCGTACCGACCATGCCAGCGTGACGACCATCCTCAAGACCCAGCTCGCCGACATCGAGGATGTCGACATGGCGGACGTGATCACCCGCATGCAGGCGACCCAGGCGCAGCTCGAGGCCTCCTACAAGGCGATCTCGATGGCCTCGCAACTCACGCTGTCGCGCTTCCTCTGACGTGTCGGGGCAGTGGGTAGAGGGTTGGTTAACCCTCGCCGCGTAGAATGACGGAATACCGCAAAATGCGGAACACAACCTGGCCTGTCCGCGCCCTGATGCCCGGCTCGTCGTAATCAAGGGGAAGACCCCAATGTCTCTCAACTCGGTCAACACCAACAGCTCGGCCATGGTGGCCCTGCAGTCCCTCAACCGCACCAGCGAAGCCCTGGCGATGACCCAGAAGCGCGTCTCCACGGGCTTCCGCGTCGCCGACGCGAAGGATGACGGCGCCGCTTTCGCCGTCGCCCAGACGATCCGCACGGATATCGCCGGCCTGACCGCCGCCAACGAGCAGCTGGGCAACTCCAAGGGCATCCTCGGCACCGCGCTCTCGGGCCTGACCAAGATGTCGGACGCGATGGCGAATATCCGCACCACGCTGGTGCGCCTGGCCGACGACACGCTGAACGCGACCCAGCGCGCGCAGTATGAAGCGCAGTACACCGAGATGCGCGGCCAGCTCGAGGACTTCGTCGAGGACGCGACCTACAACGGCCAGAACCTGCTCGACATCACGAACGCGGCGTCGTTCTCGGCGACGCGGAACGAGACCGGCACCACATACACCATCACCTCGGTCGATGGTGCCGGCACCCTGCTCGTCGCCGCGACGGCGCCGACCGATGCGGCCGCGGCGCAGGCCGCACTCGCCGATGGTGGCGATTTCAGCACGATCATGAATGCGATCGGCAATGCGCTGAACACCTTCGGCAGCAACAACAAGTACATCGACCAGCAGCTCTCCTACAACAGCGAGAAGGTCGATGCGCTGAACGAGGGCATGGGTGCGCTGATCGATGCCGATCTCGCCAAGGAATCGGCCAAGCTGCAGGCGCTCCAGATCCGCCAGCAGCTGGGCACGCAGGCCTTGTCGATCGCGAACCAGGCGCCGCAGGCCCTGCTCAGCCTGTTCCGCTAAGGGCTGGTGGACGGCGGCGCGCCGCAACGCGCGCCGCCGTCACGACCGCCGGGATTGCCGTCTCGCCCAGCCCCATCAACGGAGCCACCATGTCGACGCTCGTGCTCGAACTACGCCAGGGCGACCTGATGGTCGTCAACGGCGCCCCCATCCGCTTCCGCAACCGAACGCGCATCGAGCTGACCGCCAAGGCGCGGTTCCTGTTCGGCAAGCAGCTGATGACGCCCGAGGCCGCGAACACCCCCGCGCGGCGCATCTATTTCGCGCTGCAGACCGCCTATATCGGCGAGGAGACCGAGCGCGAGCAGGGCTTCGTCGCCGCCCGCCCGCTGATCGCCGCCTTCCAGGAAGCCACCACCTCGGTCCTCGCGCGCGACCTGCTGGACCGCGCGCTGGCCGCGGCCGAAAGCGACGAATGCTACCAGGCGCTGAAGCTGGTGCGCCGGGTGATGCGCCACGAGGATGTGGCCCTCGGCCTCACCCCCGCCGTCGCCATCGCCGGCGACGAGGCCGACGCGTGAGCACGATGGCAATGCGTGCCTATGGCGCGACCCGCGCGGCGATGGATCCGCGTGTGCAGGAGGCGGATGTGTTCCGCCGCGTCACGGGCTCGCTCCGCGCCGCGGCGGGTGTCGCGGAGGACGACATGCGCCGGGTTCGCGCCATCGCCGATAATCGCCGGCTGTGGCTCGCGGTGGAATCGGCCGCGGGCCATCCGGGCAATGCGCTGCCCGAGCGGCTGCGCGCCGACCTCGTCTCCCTCGGTCGCGCGGTGCGGCGGGAGATGGATCTCGCCGCGCCCGATCTCGGCTTCCTGATCGACGTGAACGAGCAGGTCGCGGCCGGCCTCGGCGGGGCTGGCTGATCCCGTGTCGCTCGCCGGCGCCATCCCCGTCTATCGCCAGGCCGCGGATCCGAAGGTCGAGGCGCGCGCGCTGGACCGCCTCGCCAAGGACCCGCAGATCCAGCGCAAGCTCAAGGATTTCCAAGCCGCCGTCGCCAAGGCCAAGGACCTCGACGCCGCGCTGAAGGATCCGCGCGTGCTCGCCGTTCTGTTGCCGGCGATGGGCCTCGGGGACCAGCTCGAATTCCCCGGCCTGGCGCGCCGAGCCCTCGCCGCCGATCCGGCCGACCCGAAGAGCCTGCTCAACCAGCTGTCTGACGCGCGGTGGAAGGACGCGGTGACGTCGCTCAACCTCAAGGGCCAGGGCATCGCCGCGCTGCGCGACCCCGCGAACCTTGCCCGCTTCGACAAGGCGCTGCGCAGCCTGCAATGGCGCCAGGGGCTGGACGAGACGACGGCGGGCATTTCCGACGCGCTCTACTTCAAGCAGGTCTCGGCCAACGTCACCTCGACCTATGGCCTGCTCGGCAATGCGGTGCTGCGCCGTGTGGTCACCGGCGCGCTGGGACTGCCCGACGAACTCGCGTTGCAGAGCGTGGAGGCGCAGTCCCGCGCGGTGGCCAGGCGCCTGCCGATCACCGACCTGCGCGACCCGCAGAAGGTGGAGCGGCTGATCGAACGCTATCTGACCAACGCCAACCGCGACGGCACCGGCACATCCACGACCAGCTACCCGCTCAGCCTCTTCGCCTGAGCGCCGGCGCGGCTACAGCCGGTGGGCGGTGGGCTGCTCCTCGGGCGAATCATCCGGCCCCGGCGCATGGGTGAGCGCGGCGACGCGATAGGCCGCGATCTCGCGCGGCGTCGGCAGCGAGGCCACGACCTCGCCCGAGGTGCTGCGGAACTCGATCACCACCATGCCGAGCCCGCTGTCGAGGCGCAGCGTCGGGTTCGGCGTGGCCGCTGTCGCGACCACCGCGCCGGCATGGCCCTCGACCGCCGGCGCGGGCGGGCGCGTGACGGTGCGGAGCGGGTCGGTCGCGGCGGGGCCGCAGGGGGTGATGTCGTGGGGCATGGTGCTGATTGCGCATTATCGGGTCCGTTCCTTGCCAAACCGTTAACCATCCTGCAGGAATCGCGCGGCCTGTTTTGACGGGTGCCGACCCGCGCGCGACACTGCCGCGCAGTGAACATCCCCTCCCTCCTGTCCGGCCCGGGTGCGCTGCTGATCGCGGCGGCCGGCGGCTTCATCGCGCACCTGCTGCACGTCCCGCTCGCCTGGATGATCGGCGCGATGCTGGCGACCGCCTGCATCGCCTGGCAACGCCCGCCCGAGATCCCGCGCCTCGCGCGGCCGCTGGCGCTGCTCGTCCTCGGCCTGGCACTCGGTCAGAGTTTCACCGCACCCGTGATCGCCGCGGTGGCGAGCGCGTTTCCGGTCATCCTGGCCGCGGGGCTGCTCTCGATCGTGGCGGGGCTCGTGGTGGGGCCGATCCTGAAGCGGATGGGCGGGCTGGACGAGCGCACCGCGTTCTTCGCGGGCGTGCCGGGGGGGATCGTGGTGATGGTGGTCCTCGCCGCGCGGGCGGGCGTGTCCATCGCGCCGGTGACGCTGTCGCAGACCATGCGGCTGATCGTGGTGGTGGTGGTGTTCCCGCCGCTGCTCGCGCTGCTCGCCTCGGGCCTGCCGCCCGATGCCGCCTTCGCCGCCTCGCGCCCGCCGGTGTGGTGGCCGGGCTTGGCCGGGCTTGCCGCCGTGGGTGCCGCGATCGCCCTGGCGGGGGAGCGCGCCGGCTTCGCCAATCCGTGGATGTTCGGGCCTTGCCTGCTGGCGATCGGGCTGTCGGCGACGGGGCGGTTGCCGTCCGGCGTCTGGCTGCCGCTGGTCGACGCCGCGCAGGTGGCACTCGGCGCGACGCTGGGTGCGAAGCTGACGCGGGATTTCGTGCTGGGATCGCGGCGGCTCGCGCTCGCCTCGATGGTGTCCGCGGTCGCGCTGTCGCTGCTGCTGGCGCTGATCGCGCTCGCACTCGCGCTGGTCTCCGGGCTGCCGATCGCCGCCGTCGTGCTCGGCATGGCGCCGGGCGGGATGCCGGAGATGGCCGTGACGGCCAAGGCGCTCGACCTCGCCGTGCCGCTGGTCCTCGGCTTCCACCTGACGCGGACGCTGCTGTGCAACCTCGCGGTCGGGCCGCTCTGGCGCGCGGTGGAGTGGTCGCGGCGCAGCTAGGCCGCGCTCAGGCGGCGCGCCAGTTGAACCGGCGCTGCAGCCATTCCCGGTAATAGGCGGCCGCCTCGGGGCCAGGGCAGAGCTGGCCCTGGAGGTGCACGGCCTCGGCGGCGGGCAGCGGGCGCGGCTGGTCTTCGACCACGTCCTCCACAGCGCGCCCCGCCGCGTGGCGGAAGGCCGCGAGCGTGTCGGCCGGCGTGAGCGAGGGCAGAACGACGAGGGCGCGCAGGCGGCAGGCGGCCAGCCCGGCGCGCAACGCGCTGCGCGCCGTCGCGGTGATCTCGGGGTGCAGTTCCATCGGCGTCGGTGTCTCGGGCAGCGCCGCGTCGCGCCCGCTGGCACCGGCCTCGGCCGCGAAGGCGAGCGTCGCGCCCAGGCCCTGCGCCATGGCGGCGAGGTTGGGCCCGCTGGCAAGGAAGGCATCGGCCGCGCCGTCGCGATACGCGGCCTCGGGCGCCGGCGCGATCACCGGCGTGGCCGGGATACCGAGCAGATCGAGGGCGAGCAGCCCCGCCGCGCCGGGAGCGTCGGGCCCCGCGATGGCCATGCGCAGGGCGGCGCCACGCGGCAGGCCGCTGCGCAGGACCAGGGCCGCGGGCTGCGCCAGCGCGCAGATCGCGAGCCAGGGCGCCGGGTCGTACCTCGCACGGCTGTCGCCGAGCAGCCGGGCCTGGGCGGCCCCCGGGGCGAGGGCGAGCAGGTGCTGGCCGTCGGGGATGGCTTCGGTCGCGAAGCGGTTGGCCGCGGTGACGCCATCCGGCCCGCCGACCGCGAGCACGCGCAGCGCGGTCGCCTGCGGCAGCGCGCGGCCGAGCCCGGCACCGAGGCGGAGCAGCCAGCGGAACTGCGCGCCGGCCTCGGGCCCGGGCACCAGCAGGCTGGCGGTTTCGGGATTGCTCGCCAGCGCCGCGCCGAACGGCGCGAGGCTGGCGAGGATGGTCCGGCGGGCAAAGCGGAGGCTGGGCGGCATGCGCGGTCTCCTTTCCACCTCAAGGGACGCCTGGAAAGCGGCGCGAGAGTGGCAGGGGGCCGGGGCTTCGTCCAGCCGGCCTCGCCGCGGCGGCGGCACCCCGCTAGAAAGCCCGCAGAAGCATTGGGGGAGGCGTGCATGGGTGTGTCGCGGCGTGGGCTGATGGCGGCGGGCGTGGCCTTGTCCGCCGGGCGCAGCGGCGGGGTGGCGGCGCAGGAGGCGACCTATCCCGTGCGCCCGATCGCGCTGACCGTGCCCTTCCTCGCCGGCGGGTCAGCCGACATCGCCTCGCGCCTGCTGGCCGACCGGATGAACCCGCTGCTGGGGCGCGACGGCCGCATCATCATCGAAAATCGCGGCGGCGCCGGCGGCTCGATCGGCGCGGAGTATGTGCGCCGGCAGCCGGCCGACGGCTATGCGCTGCTGACCGCCACGGCGTCCTCGCACGGGACCAACCCCGCCGCCCTGCCGGAGAGCACGCGCTACGATCCGCTGGCCGATTTCACCGCCATCGCGATGATCGGCTCCGGGCCGCTGGTGGTGATGGTGCCGGGCAATTCGCCCTACCGCGATTTCGCCGGGCTGGTCGCCGCGATCCGCGCGCGGCCGGGCGAGCTTCCCTGGGCGACCTCGGGCGCGGGCGGCATCGGGCACCTGGCCGGCGAATACATGGGCCTGCGCCTGGGAGGATTGCGCGGCGAGCACATCCCCTATCGCGGCGGCTCCGCGGTGACCGAGGCCCTCGCCAAGGGTGAGGTCGCCTACAGCTTCGAGGTGCTGGCTTCCACGGCGATGAACCTGCGCGAGGGCCGCACGCGCGGGCTGGCCGTGACGTCGCTCGCCCGCAGCCCGCTGTTTCCCGAATTGCCGACGCTCGCTGAGATGGGCCTCGACGGCTTCGATTTCGGCACCTGGAACGTGCTGATGGGCCCGGCGGGGATCCCGCGCGGCGTGGTCGACATCCTCAGCCGCGCGACCAACGCCGCGCTGCGCGAGCCGGTGCTGCGCGAGCGCCTGGCCCTGGCCGGCGTCGATGCCGGGGCGCCGAGCACGCCCGACAGCACCCGCGCCTTCATCGCCGCGGAGCTGGAGAAGTTCCGCGCGATCGTGGCGCAGGCCGGGCTGCGGCTGAGCCGAGGTTGAGCTTGCGTCGGGCGCCGCGCCGGGGGGAGAGTTGGACCATGCGCCGCGCCCTTCTCATGCTGCTCCTCACCGCCCCCGCGGCCCTGGCCCAGGCGCCGTCGCGCCAGGCCACGGCCGAGGCGCGGCGGGCCGAACTCGAACGCCTCTTCGCCGCGCTCGCCGACGCGCCCGATGAGGCGGGGGGCGCCCTGGTCGAAGCCCGTATCCGCGCCCTGTGGCAGGAAAGCGTGACGCCGGCGGTGGGCTTGCTGGTGCGGCGCGGCCTGCGCAACCTGCAGGGCCGCGCGGCGGAGGAGGCGCTGGAGGATTTCGATGCGGCCATCACGCTCGAGCCTGGTGCCGCCGAGCTGTGGCACCTGCGCGCGCAGGCCTATGCGCTGGGCGGCGACTTGGTTGCAGCGGCCCAGGACCTGCGCGAGGCGCTGCGGCTGGAGCCGCGGCATTTCCCGGCGCTGATTACGCTTGCCGGCATCCAGGACCAGCGCGGCGATGCGGCGGGCGCGCTGCGCAGTTTCGCCGCCGCCCTCGCGATCCACCCGAAGCTGCGCGGCGGTGTGACGCGCCTGCGCGAGCTGCGGCGCAAGGCCGAGGGCGACGATACCTGACGGGAGCGGTCATGAAGAATGACCGCTCCCGTCAGGAAATTTTTGTGCCCTCAGGTGCCGGGCGCGGCCTCCGGCCGCTTGGCTCGCCGGACCTCCGGCGGTCGCGCATTCGCGCTCGCGGTGCGCGCGAAGGGCGCGCCCCGGAGGGGCGTCCATTGACCCTCATACGCGTTCTGCGCGCAGCGACACCGACAGGGGAAGCCAGGCGTCCGCCGGCCAGGTCCATAGCCGGTCGGGCCCGCGCACCAGCGTGCGAAACATCTGCCAGGCGATGGCCGGATGCTCGTGCAGCCAGGCGAGGCGCAGGCCGGCATCGCACAGCGCGCTGATGATATCGCCCAAGGGGTGTAGCCAGGTGATGGTGCGGCTGTTGGCAACGCGCGCCTCGGTGTCGGCATAGTCCGTGGGCTCGTCGAAGACCCGCGCCGTTCGCTCGAAATACGGCACCAGCGGGCCGGGCAGCACCGGATGCGCGCCGGGAACGCCATCGTCGAATACGAGGGCGGCGGGGTGCGCGTCGGCGAAATACAGCGCAGCCCCGGGGCGGAGGAAGTGCGCGATCACCTCGGCCCATCGGCGGATGTCGGGCAGCCACCAGATCGTGCCCCAGGTGACGAAAGCCAGGTCGAAGATCCCCGCCTCGGCGGGAAGCAGGCCAGGCAGCGCGCCGATATCGGCCTCGATGAAACGCGCCTGAGTGGCGCCGACCTCGGCCGCCAGGCCACGTGCGGCCGCGATGGCGGCGGGGGAGAAATCCACGCCCAGCACCTCCGCCGCCCCGCGCTGCGCGAGAGCGATGGAGTCATGCCCGATGTGGCATTGCAGGTGCAGGATCCGCAGGCCCGCGACGGACCCCAGCTCGGCCTCGACGATGCGGTCGAGCCGGCCATGACCGGCGCGGTGCGAGGACAGGTCATACCCGCGCGGGCCGACATGGAGCGCCGTCCGCTCCTCCCAGCTCGCGAGGTTCAGCGCGCGCCAGTTCTCCATGCCACCTGCTCTAAAGCTTCTTGCGGAACCAGATGCGGGAATGCCCCTCGGGCATGTCGTCGAGCCGGCCGAATTCCTTGTAGCCGTTCTTCTTCCAAAATTTCGGCGCCTGGAAGCTGAAGGTGTCCGTGTAGACGTTTTTGCAGCCGCGCCCGCGCGCGATGTCCTCGGCGCGCAGCAGCAACTCGCCGCCGAATTTTTTGCCGCGCAGATCGGTGGTGAGCCAGAGCCAGTCGATGAACAGCCAGCCCCAGAAGGTGAGGCCGAGCAGCCCGCCCTGGGTGGCGCCGGCCTCGTCCTGGACGAGCAGCGTCACCGGCTCGCGCACATAGTCGCCGCCCATCTCCTGGTTGAAGATGTGCAGGCCGCGCTGGATGGCGCCGACCGCTTCGAATTCCGGCTGCGCGTCCTCGACGATGCGCAGCCCGGCGACGTCCAGGCTCATGCGCGGCCCCAGCCCGCGACCGCGATGGTGAGAAGCCCGAGGGCGAGGTTCAGCGTCACGAGCTTGCGCACCTGGTCGAGCGCGCCGGCCGCAGCGGCGTTGTCGCCGCCCGCGCGGGCCGCCTTCATCCGCTTGAGCGGACCCAGCGCGATGGCGACGAAGATGCCGGCCATGATCAGCCCGGTGAGGTTCATCACGTGCACGTGCCAGCCGACCCCGGCGAAGCCGCCGTAGCGGAGGAACAGGATGGCGTAGCCGGTGGCGATGACGATCGGCATCGCGTGCCACACGATCAGGAAGAAACGCCGGTAGACCAGCTGCATCAGCGCCAAACGTTGCGCCCCTTCGAGGGTTGCGTGGGCGGCCGGGCGCAGGGCGAACAGTGCGAAGGCCATGCCCCCCACCCAGATGACCGCGCCGAGCAGGTGCAGCGCGTAGAGCGGGCTCAGCATCCGCGCTGGCTCAGGATGGCGATCGATTCCGCGAGTGCCCGCATCTCCGCCGCGGCCAGCCCGCGCGGCGAGGCTTCGGTGACGCCGAGCCCCTTGGCGAGGGCTTCGGCGAAGGCGGCGCGATTGCCGAGGGTCTGGTCCATGAGCGGCAGCTTTCGTGCGGCGACCTCCGCGAGCAGGGCTTCGCGGAGCTTGCCGGAAGGAGGCAGGCGGTTCAGCACAAGCCGATAGGGGCGGCGCTCGGATGTGGCAAGGTCGAGCGTGGCGTCCATGGCCCAGACATCGGCGCGGGAGGGTTGCAGCGGAATGAGCACCAGGTCGGCGGCGCGGATGGCGAGCTTGGCGTCCGCCTCATTGTGCGGCGGGGTGTCGAGGATGAGGAAGCCCGGGTCGCGCCGGCGGCGCTCGACGATGCCGGTCATGCGCCAGCCCGAGGGGCTTTCGAAGGCGAGTGCGGGCACCTTGTCGCCATGCGCCTGGCGTTCGCGGTGCCAGTGGGTGAGCGTCTTCTGCGGGTCGGTGTCAACCAGCGCCACGGGCGTGCCGTCGGCGGCGAGCGCGCTGGCGAGGTTGGCGGCGAGGGTGGACTTGCCGGCGCCGCCCTTGCGCTGGGCCACGGCGATGATGAAGGCCATGGGCGACTCCGTACGGTTTGGTGGAGCTTAGCAGGTGCGCGGGATCGGCGCGCATGCCTTGCTCACCCCGGCCGAGATGGGGCGGGTCGACGCGACCTGCGGCATCCCCGGCCTGGTGCTGATGGAAGCGGCCGGCCGTGCCGTCGCGCGCGCCATCCGCGCAAGGATCCGCCCGGTGCCGGTGCTGGTCCTGTGCGGGCCGGGCAACAATGGCGGCGACGGGTACGTGGTCGCGCGCCTGCTGGAGCAGGCCGGATGGAATGTGGCCGTCGCCGCCTGCGGCGAACCGAGGCCCGGCGGCGACGCGGCGGCGATGGCGGCGCGCTGGCGTGGCGGGCGCGTGGGTTTCGAGCCGGCGCGGGCCGCGCGCGCCGGGCTGGTGGTCGATGCGGTGTTCGGTGCCGGCCTCGCCCGCGATGTCGGCGACGATGTGGCAACCGTGCTGGCCGCCGCGCGGGGCAGGGTGGTCGCGGTCGACGTGCCCTCCGGCCTCGACGGTGCAACCGGGCTCGTCCGTGGCTACGCGCGGGCAGCGGACCTCACCGTGACCTTCGTGCGGCGCAAGCCCGGGCACCTTCTGCTGCCCGGACGCAGCCTGTGCGGCGAAATGGTCTGCGCCGATATCGGCGTGCCGGACGCGGTGGTGGAGGCGGTGGGCGCGCGCTGCTTCGCCAATGCGCCGGGGTTGTGGTCGCTGCCCGGGGCGGCCGTCGCGGACAACAAGTACAGCCGCGGGCATGTCGCCATCGCCGTCGGCCCCGGCATGGTCGGCGCCGCGCGGCTGGCCGCGATGGCCGCGCGCCGGGTGGGGGCCGGGCTGGTCACGCTGGTCGCCCCGGATGCGCCGACCGCCGCCCTGCTGCGGGGCGCTGAACCGGGGGTGCTGGTCAGCGAAGCGGCACCGCTCGGCGATCCGCGGGTGGGGGCTTGGCTGGTCGGCCCCGGGCTGCCGCCCGATGCCGCGACGCGTGCCCTGGGCCGTGCCGTGATCGAGGCCGGGCGCGCCCTGGTCGCCGATGCCGGGCTGCTCAGCGCCTGCGCAGGGACGCCGATCGCACTCGCCGGCGCCGCCGTGCTGACGCCGCACATGGGCGAGTTCACCCGCGTCTTCGGCCCGGTGGGGGATCGCCTGGCGGCGGCGCGCGCGGCGGCGGCGCTGACCGGCGCGGTGGTGCTGCTCAAGGGGGCGGACACCGTCGTCGCGGCGCCGGATGGCCGCGCCGCGATCAACGAGAACGCGCCGCCCTGGCTCGCCACCGGCGGCACCGGGGATGTGCTGGCCGGCACCATCGCGGGGCTGCTCGGCCGCGGCATGGCGCCGTTCGAGGCGGCCTGCGCCGCGGCCTGGCTGCAGGGCGATGCGGCGGCCGCGTTTGGCGAGGGGTGCCTGGCCGAGGACTTGGCAGCGTTCTTGCCAGCCTCCATGTCCAAAGCACGTGGATGAAATCCGCTTAACGATAAGTTCACACCAACGGGTGGCTCATCCCGACCTTTCTGCGGAGATCCGCACGGCTAGGGCGTGCATCTCACGCGATATTTCACTAGATTGCACAGGCTCTGCGAAAGATGACCCCAATGTCCGATATCGCCGTCCAGCCTGGCCTGCTCGATCGAGCGCTCCGTCGCGTCACCAGCCTGTGGCGGGACATGGGGGCGAGCGGGGGGCGGGCTGCGGCGAGCTTCACGGAGCCCTTGCGCGAATGCCTTGAAGGCCGCGGCGGCGAAGTCTCCGCCCGCACCCGCACCGCCAAGCTCGCCGAGGTGTACCTCGCCGCCGACCATGCCGGGCGGGATGCCTTTCTGCGCGCCCTCGCGCGGCTGGATTCCGACAGCGAGGCGGTGGCCAAGGCGATGGCCGGCGTCGCCGCCGCGGGCAGCGACGAGGCGCGGGCGGCGGCCAAGGCGCGGCTGCGCCGGGTGCTGGAGCCGCCGCGGCTGAAGCTGCTCACCCAGTTCACCACCATCCCGGACGGGATGAAGTTCCTCGTCGATCTGCGCGCGGAGCTGCTGCAGCGCGCCTCGGGCGATGCCATGCTGACCGCGCTCGACGCCGACCTGCGCGGCCAGCTCGCCGCCTGGTTCGACGTGGGATTCCTGGAGCTGCGTCGGATCGACTGGACCTCCCCGGCCTCGCTGCTGGAGAAGCTGGTCGGCTATGAGGCGGTGCATCGCATCCGCACCTGGCGCGACCTCAAGAACCGGCTCGATTCCGACCGCCGCTGCTACGCCTTCTTCCACCCGCGCATGCCCGAGGAGCCACTGATCTTCGTCGAGGTCGCACTCGTGCGCGGCATGGCCGGCGCGGTGCGCGACCTGCTCGACGAGAAGGCGCCGGTGCTGGACCCGAAGGGCGCGGACACCGCGATCTTCTACTCGATCAACAACTGCCAGCGCGGGCTGGACGGCATCTCCTTCGGCAATTTCCTCATCAAGCGGGTGGTCTCGCTGCTGTCGGACGAGTTCCGCAACCTGAAAAGCTTCGCGACCCTCTCCCCGGTGCCTGGCTTCTCGCGCTGGCTCGGCGAGCGGATCGAGGCCGGCGAGACCGGGCTGGTCAGCGAGGAGGAGGGGCGCGCCCTGCTCACCGCGCTGCCGATGCCCACCGCCATCGCAGCACCGGGTGCGCCCGTGCCCGCCGAGGTGAAGCCGGAATCGCCCGAGGCGCTGCTGCGCCGCGCCCTGGTGCGCCGGCACTGGATGCGCGACGAGGCGTTGATGCGCGCGGTGGAGCCCATCCTGATGCGGCTCTGCGCCCGCTACCTCGCCATCGAGGAAGCGCCGGGCCGGCCTGGGCGCGCGCGCGATCCGGTGGCGCATTTCCACCTGTCGAACGGTGCCCGGATCGAGCGGCTGAACTGGCGTGGCGATGTCAGCGAGAAGGGCCTGCGCGAGAGCGCCGGGCTGATGGTGAACTACCTCTACGACCCGGCGAAGATCGAGGAATACCACGAGGGCTATGCCGGCGAGGGCAAGCGTCCGCTCGCCCCGGCGTTGCGCAAGCTCGCGAAGGGCTAGCGAAGGTCCAGGCGGCGGGCGAGGAACTCGGTCACCACCGCGAAGCCGCCCTCTGTCGTCAGCTCCTCATGGCCGGCATCGGGCTTGACCCAGCGTTCGACGGGCGCGGTCGCGGCACCCTCCAGCGCCTCGCCCATCCAGGGCGGCACCAGGATGTCTCGCTCGCCCGAGAGGATCAGCACCGGGACCGTCACGCCGGGGATGGTCGCGAGGCTGTCGAAGCGGTCGCGCAGCAGCAGGCGCGGCGCCGGCAGCCAGGGGAAGTGCAGCGCGGCCAGGTCCAGCAGGCTGGTGAAGGGCAGTTCCAGCACGACCGCGCCGATCGCGCCGTGGCGCTCGGCGGCGAGCGCCACGGCGACGGCCGTGCCGAGCGATTCGCCCCAGACCACGATCCGGCCCGCGGCGTGGCCCTGCGCCTGCAAAGCGGCGAGCCCGGCCCGCGCGTCGCGCAGCAGCCCGGCCTCGCTGGGGTGGCCGGCATTGCCGCCATAGCCGCGCCATTCGACCATCTGCGCGCCCCAGCCGAGGGCCGCGAAACGCCCCAGCCGCCGGCGCCGGTCGCCCAGATTGCCGCCATTGCCGTGCAGATACAGCACCACTGGCGCATCCGCCCGCTGCGGCGGCATCGACCAGGTGAGCAGGCGCAGCCCGTCCTCGGTGGTGATCGTGCCGGCGCTCACGCGCGCGAGGGCCGGCTCGTCCAGCTCCGGTGCCTCCCGCGTGGGGGCATAGATGAAGCGATCCTGCAGCAGCCGGACCGCGCCCACGCCCAGCACCAGGATCAGGAGCGTCGCGGCGAGCGCCCAGGCGATCGGGTGCATCGGGTCATCCTCATGCGGGTGGGGGAAAGGCGGCGACGGCTTGCCTCGCCAGCCGCTATACGCCATATGCCCGCCATCCGACGCATACCGCTTCGGAAATTCTCATGCGGCGCACCCTTCCTCCACCACAGGGCAGGGTCCGGTCCCCCTCACGGGGGTTGGCGCCGCGGACGCCCAACCGGACAAGCAGGAAGGATTGAATTTCATGGCAATGCCAGACGTCTCGCTGCGCGTGCTTCTCGAAGCCGGCGTGCATTTCGGCCACCACACGCGCCGGTGGAACCCGCGCATGGCGCCGTTCATCTTCGGCATCCGCAACCAGGTCCATATCCTGGACCTGCAGCAGACCGTCCCCCTGATGGAGCAGGCGCTGAAGGCCGTGCGCGACACCGTCGCCGGCGGCGGCCGCGTGCTGTTCGTGGGCACCAAGAAGGCGGCGGCGGAGTATGTGGCGGAAGCCGCGACGCGCTGCGGCCAGTACTACGTGAACCATCGCTGGCTGGGCGGGATGCTCACCAACTGGAAGACCATCACGGGCAGCATCAAGCGCCTCAAGCAGATGGACGAGCAGCTCGCCGGCAACACCCAGGGTCTCACCAAGAAAGAGATCCTGATGCTGACGCGCGACAAGGAGAAGCTGGACCGCGCCCTCGGCGGCATCCGCGAGATGGGCGGCCTGCCGAACATTATCTTCGTGATCGACACCATCAAGGAGAAGCTGGCGATCGAGGAGGCCAACAAGCTCGGCATTCCCGTCGTGGCCGTGGTCGACTCCAACGCCGATCCGCAGGGCGTGACCTACCCGATCCCGGGCAATGACGACGCGATCCGCGCGATCAACCTCTATTGCGACATGATTGCGGCGGCCGTGTTCGACGGCATCTCGGCCGAGCTGCAGGCCTCCGGTGTCGACCTCGGCGCCTCCGAGGATGTCGCCATCGCCGAAGGGGCGGTCGACGAGACACTGCCGGAGATGCCGGCCGAGGCGCCCGTCGCCGAAGAGCTGGCGCCGGCCCCCGAGCCCGCCCCCGCGGCGGAGTGATGCGCGCGCCCGGCCATCCGGGCGCGCTGGATGAAACGCCGTGGCCCGCGCTACCCTGCGGCCGCGGCGTGACTTGGCGATCTGGCGCGTAGCGTCGAGCAGAAACGGAGAATTCCGATGGCAGAAATCACCGCCTCCCTGGTGCGCGACCTGCGCGAGAAGACCGGCGCGGGCATGATGGACTGCAAGAAGGCGCTGGTGGAATCGAACGGCGACATGGATGCCGCCATCGACTGGCTGCGCAAGAAGGGCCTGTCGCAGGCGGCCAAGAAATCCGGCCGCGTCGCCGCCGAGGGCCTGGTCGGCGTGGCCACGGGCCCGCAGACCGGCGCGATGGTCGAGATCAACGCCGAGACCGACTTCGTCGCCCGCAACGAGCAGTTCCAGACCTTCGTCGCCGATGTCGCGGGCCTCGCCCTGTCGGTCGGCGACGATGTCGAGACGCTCAAGCACGCCGACTACCCGGGCAGCCAGCACACCGTGCAGGAGGAGCTGACGCGCCTGATCGCCACCATCGGCGAGAACATGACCATCCGCCGCGCCCGCGTGCTGCGCGTGGAGAACGGCTCTGTGGCCACCTACATGCACTCGGCGATCAAGCCGGGCCTGGGCAAGATCGGCGTGCTGGTCGCGCTCGAAGGGGCGTCCGAGCCGGACGTTCTCGAAAAGCTCGGCCGCCAGATCGGGATGCATGTCGCGGCGACCCGGCCCGACGCGCTCGACGTCTCGATGGTCGACCCCTCCGCGCTGGTCCGCGAGAAGGCGGTGCTGTCCGAACAGGCGCGCGCCTCTGGCAAGCCCGAGGCGATCATCGAGAAAATGGTCCAGGGTCGTATCCAGAAATACTACGAAGAGGTCGTCCTGCTCGAGCAGGTCTGGGTGCATGACGGCGAGAGCCGGGTGAAGCAGGTGGTGCAGAAGGCCGGCCTGGTGCTCAAGGGCTTCGAACGCTTCGCGCTCGGCGAAGGCATCGAGAAGCAGGCGAGCGACTTCGCCGCCGAAGTGGCCGCCGCCGGCGGCACGACCTGACACGCTGAGGTAAGTTGCCGGCATGGGCGCCGCTCCCCTATGGTGCGGCGCCCGCAACCCTTGCGTAATGGTCCCGTCATGAGCCAACCGCCGGCCTATAAGCGCGTGCTGCTGAAAGTCTCCGGCGAAGCGTTGATGGGCGGTCGGGAGTATGGTCTCGACAACGCCACCTGCCGGCGCATCGCAGAGGATGTGCGGGGCGTGATCGACCTCGGCGTGCAGGTCTGCATGGTGATCGGCGGCGGCAACATCTTCCGCGGCATCGCCGGCGCCGCCTCGGGCATGGATCGGGCGCAGGCCGATTCGATGGGCATGCTCGCGACCGTGATGAATGCGCTCGCGATGCAGTCCGCGCTGGAAAAGCAGGGCATCAGCACCCGCGTGCAGTCCGCCATCCCGATGTCCTCGGTCTGCGAGCCCTTCATCCGCCGCCGTGCGGAGCGGCATATGGAGAAGGGCCGCGTGGTGATCTTCGCCGCCGGCACAGGCAACCCGTTCTTCACGACCGACACCGCGGCGGCGCTGCGGGCGGCCGAGATGGGCTGCGACGCCCTGCTCAAGGGCACCCAGGTCGATGGCGTCTATGCCGCCGACCCGCGCAAGAACCCCGATGCGGAACGCTACGTGACGCTCACCTATCTCGACATGCTCTCGCGCGACCTCGCCGTCATGGATGCCGCGGCGATCAGCTTGGCGCGGGAGAACCACCTGCCCATCATCGTGTTCAACATCCACGAACCCGGCGCCTTCACGGCGGTGATGAAGGGCGAGGGAAAGTTCACGACCGTGATCGAGCAACCGCATTAAACGGGATCGGGGGCGGTTGGTCCGCGTTCCAGCTCCGCAATTCGAAGGGGAAACACCGCCATGGCCGGCGATGTAAAGGCACTGAAGCAGGACCTGACGCGCCGGATGGATGGCGCGATCGAAACCGTGAAGAAGGAGTTCCAGGGGCTGCGGACCGGCCGCGCCAGCCCCGCGCTTCTCGAGCCCGTGCGCGTCGAGGCCTATGGCGGCAATTCGCCTCTCAACCAGGTGGCCAACATCTCCGTGGGCGGGCCGGGCATGCTCTCCGTTCAGGTGTTCGACCGCAGCCTGACCAAGGCGGTGGAGATCGCGATCCGCGATTCGGGCCTGGGCCTGAACCCGCAGGCCGAAGGCCAGACGATCCGCGTGCCGCTGCCGCCGCTGACGCAGGAACGCCGCAATGATCTGGTTAAGACGGCGCACAAGTATGCCGAGGCATCGCGCGTCGCGGTGCGCGGCGTCCGGCGCGACGGCATGGAGCAGATCAAGGCGATGACAGCGGACAAGAAGGCGCCGATCAGCGAAGATGAGGGCAAGCAGGCCCAGGCCGAGGTGCAGAAATTGACCGACCAGTACATCAAGCAGATCGACGGGCTGCTGGCCGAGAAGGAAAAGGACATCAAGTCCGTTTGATCCCGAGGACGCGCCGATGAGCGCCGCCCCCCAGACGCTGGCGACGGCTGGCGACATGCGCCCTGTGCCCGCGCATGTCGGCATCATCATGGACGGCAACCGGCGCTGGGCGCAGGCGCGCGGCCTGCCGGCGGCCCTCGGACACCGGGCGGGTGCGGAAGCCGCGCGCCGCACGGTCGAGGCGGCGGGCAAGGCCGGCATCGGCTGGCTCACGCTATTCGCCTTCAGCTCCGAGAACTGGCGCCGTCCGATCGACGAGGTGAAGGCGCTGACCGGGTTGTTGCGCCTCTATCTACGTTCCGAAGTCGCGAACCTGGTCAAGGAGGGCGTGCGGCTGCGCGTCATCGGCGACCACACCCGCTTCGGGCCGGATCTCTCGCGCGCCGTCATTGCCGCCGAGGCCGCGACGCGCGAGGGCACCCGGCTCAACCTCACCGTCGCGCTCAGCTATGGCGGCCGCGCCGAGATCGCCGCCGCGGCGCGCGCGCTGGCCGAGGCGGTGCGCGACGGCACGCTTGACCCCGCCGCGATCGACGAGGCCGCTGTGGCGAGCCAGCTGCAGACCGCCGGGCAGCCCGATCCCGACCTCATCATCCGCACCTCGGGCGAGCAGCGGCTGTCGAATTTCCTGCTCTGGCAATCCGCCTATGCGGAATTCGTGTTCCAGGACGTGCTGTGGCCCGACTACGGCGCCGAGCCGCTGGCGGAGGCGCTGGCGGATTTCGCGCGGCGCGACCGCCGGTTCGGCCAGCGCGCTGCCGGATGAGCGTGACAGGGGCCGCGCCGCCGGAAGCCAAGCGCTGGCGGGACCTGCGCAAGCGCGTGCTCTCCGCCCTGGTGCTGGGGCCCACCGCCATCGCCTGCGTGTGGCTGGGTGCGACGCCCTGGACCGTGCTGATGGCCATCGCCGTGGCGATCCTCGCCTGGGAATGGGTGCACCTGTGTGGCCTGCACACGCGCGCGCTGCCCGGGGCGGCGGTGCCGCTCGCGGTGCTCGGCGCAGGCGCCTTTGCCGTGGCGGAGCGGCCGGCCCTGGCGCTGGGCTGCCTGCTGGCGGGGTTCCTGCTGACCTGGGTGGCCTCCCGCGGCCTGCCGCGGGCCGGGCGGCGGGTGCGGCTGCCGCCGCTGCGACTCGCGCTCGGCGTGCTGTACATCGGCATCGCCGGCATCGCGCTGATCGAGCTGCGTCACGACAATGAGGCCGGGCGCGACAATGTCCTGTTCCTGTTGCTGGTGGTCTGGGCCTCCGATATCGGCGCCTACCTCGCCGGACGCGCCCTCGGCGGGCCGCGGCTGATGCCGAGCGTCTCGCCAAACAAGACCTGGTCGGGGGCGCTCGGCGGATTGCTGCTGGCGGTGATCGTGGGCCTGGTCGCGGCGCGCATCCTGGCGCCCGGGGCGGTGCTGTGGGCGGCGCCGGTGGCGGTCCTGATCAGCCTGATGGCGCAGGCCGGCGACCTGCTGGAGAGCGCGATCAAGCGGCATTTCGCCGTGAAGGACACCTCCTCGCTGATCCCCGGCCATGGCGGCCTGCTCGACCGGCTCGATGGCGTGCTGGCGGCGGCACCGGTCGCCGCGCTGCTGGCGATGGCCTCGGGGCAGGGAAGCCCGATATGGCAGTGACCCGCAGCGTCACCCTGCTGGGCTCCACGGGCTCGGTCGGGCGCTCGACCGCGGCGCTGCTCGAGGGCTTCGAGGTCGAGGCGCTGGTCGCCGGGCGCGACGCCGCCGCGCTCGCGGCCCAGGCGCGTGCGCTGCGCCCGCGCATCGCGGTCCTGTCGGACGAGGCGGGACTGGCGGAGCTGCGCGAGCGGCTGGCCGGCACCGGGATCGCGTGTGCTGCTGGCGACGCGGCGGTGATCGAGGCGGCCTCGCGCCCCGTGGACTGGACCATGGCCGCGATCGTGGGCGCGGCGGGGCTGAAGCCGACGCTCGCAGCACTCGCACGTGGTGGCGTGCTGGCACTCGCCAACAAGGAAAGCATGGTTTGCGCCGGGGAGATCGTGCTCGCGGCCGCGGCGCGCTCGGGCGCCACCATCCTGCCGGTGGATTCCGAGCACAACGCGATCTTCCAGGCGCTGTGCGGCCAGGCGATGGCTCGGGTGGAGCGCATCTATCTCACCGCCTCGGGCGGCCCGTTCCGCGAGATGAGCGCGGCGGACATGGCCCACGTCACCCCCGCCATGGCGGTGAAGCACCCGGTCTGGTCGATGGGGGCGAAGATCAGCGTCGACAGCGCGACGATGATGAACAAGGGCCTCGAGGTGATCGAGGCGGCGCGGCTGTTCGCGCTGGATGAGGCGCGTATTCAGGTGCTGGTGCATCCGCAATCGGCGGTGCACGGGCTGGTGCAGTATGTCGATGGCTCGCTGCTGGCCCAGCTCGGCACGCCGGACATGCGCACGCCCATCGCCCATGCTCTGGCCTGGCCGGACCGCATGGGCGTGGAGGTCGCGCGGCTGGACCTGCTCGCGCTCGGGCGGCTGGATTTCCACCCGCCCGATCCGCTGCGCTTTCCCGCCCTGCGCCTCGCGCGTGACGCCTTGCGCGCGGGGGGCGGCGCTCCCACCATATTGAACGCGGCGAACGAGGTCGCGGTCGGCCGGTTCCTTGCCGGCGGGCTCGGTTTCCTCCGCATCGCGGCGGTGGTCGAGGAGACGCTGTCGCGGCTCGGGCCCCGCGGCGTCGAGGGTCTGGACGCGGTGATCGCGTTGGACGGCGAAGCGCGTGCTTACGCGGCGGAGCTTGCCGCCTGACATTTCATGGATGGATGCCCCCTTGGACCTGATCCCCGATAGCCTGCGCACCATCCTCGCCTTTATCGTGGTGCTGGGCGTGCTCATCTTCATCCATGAGCTGGGCCATTATCTGGCCGCGCGCTGGCGGGGCGTGCATGTCGAGCGCTTCTCGGTCGGCTTCGGTCGCGCGCTCACCTCCTGGACCGACAAGCGCGGCACGGAGTGGCGGATCGGCTGGCTGCCGCTGGGCGGCTACGTCAAGCTGCACGGCCAGGAACAGCCCGCCGACGTGACCGATGCCGAGCGCGCCGACTGGCTGCCCGGGCGCACCTTCCACGACAAGCCGGTGCTGGACCGCGCCATCGTCGTCGCGGCAGGGCCTATCGCGAATTTCCTGCTCGCCGCGGTGCTGTTCGCGGGGCTGTTCATGATCCATGGCCGGCCGGCCAACCAGGGCACCGCGACGATCGGCCAGGTGAGCGAAGGCTCGGCGGCCGCCGCCGCGGGCCTGCTGCCGGGCGACCGGGTGGTGGCGCTCGACGATGTGGCGATCAGCCGCTTCGAGCAGATCCAGCGCCATGTGCAGCCCCGCGCGGGCCGCGCGGTCGAGCTGCGATTCGAACGCGAGGGCGTGGCGCGGAACGTCGCCATCACGCCCACCGCGCGGCCGGGCGACGGGCTGGGCGTGCTCGGCATCTCAGGCGGGCCGGCCGTCTTCGAACGGCTCGATCCGGCGAGCGCGGTCGTCGCCGGCGTCGCCTATACCGGCAACATCTCGGCGCAGACGCTGCAGGGTCTGTGGCAGATGATTTCCGGGACGCGCGGGACCGAGGAACTCGGCGGGCCGCTGCGCATCGCTCAGCTTTCGGGCCAGGTCGCCGAGATGGGGATCGTGCCGCTGATCTCCTTTATCGCGATCCTTTCGGTGAACCTCGCGCTGATCAACCTGTTCCCGATCCCGGTGCTCGATGGCGGCCACCTGATGTTCTACGCCGCCGAGGCGATCCGCGGCCGGCCGGTGCCGCCTCGCGCGCAGGAGATGGGCTTTCGTGCGGGGTTCGCGCTGCTCGTCGCGCTGTTCATCTTTTCGACCTGGAACGACCTGACACAGCTGGGCGTGTTCCGCTGGGTGGCGCGGCTCGTCGGCTGAGGGACAGGGGCGGGGTCTTGGGGGTTGTGGCCGCGGCCCCCGCAGGGTAGTCGCTGCGCATCCTTCCGGTTAATGTCCGGCACTCCCGTCACAGGCCCGAGTCGATTGTACCCAGCACGCGCCATCCTGCTCGCCACCCTGCTCATGCTGCCCGTGATCGCGGCGGCGCAATCGCCGGCGCCGCCCGCGCGACGGCCGGCCCCTGCGGCGGCGGTCGCGGCGCAGCCGGGCGGTCGCATCACCGGCATCGACGTCCGGGGCAACCAGCGCATCGAGGCCGACACCATCCGCAGCTACATGCTGGTGCAGGTCGGTGACGTTGCCGATGCCGACCGGCTCGACCGCAGCCTGCGCGCGCTGTTCGCGACCGGGCTGTTCCGCGACGTCGAGATCACCCCGCAGGGCAACCGCGTCCAGGTGACGGTCACCGAAAACCCGATCGTCAACCGCGTCGCCTTCGAGGGCAACCGCCGCGTTTCCGAGGACCTGCTGCGCGGCGAGGCGCTGCTGCGCCCGCGCGCGGTCTATACGCCCGCAGCGGCCCAGGGCGACCGCCAGCGCCTGCTCGACCTCTACGCCCGCCGCGGCCGCTTCGGCGCCCGCGTCGAGCCCAAGATCATCGAGCTCGACCAGAACCGCGTCGACGTCGTCTACGAGATCGTCGAGGGCGACATCGCGCTGGTCAGCCGCATCAACTTCGTCGGCAACGCGGCCTTCTCCGACGGGACCCTCGGCGAGGTCGTCTCGACCCGTGAGAGCGCCTGGTACCGCATCCTCTCGAGCTCGGACATCTACGAGCCCGAGCGGCTCGCGCTCGACCGCGAGCTGCTGCGCCGCTACTACCAGCGCCGGGGCTATGCCGATGTGCAGATCACCGGCGCGACCGCCGAGCTGTCGCCCGACCGCACCGGCTTCTTCCTCACCTATACGATCAACGAGGGCGAGCGGTACCGCTTCGGCGCCATCACCGTCGACAGCCGGGTGCGCGGCCTCGAGGGCAGCGCGATCCGCCCCGACATCCCCATCACCGAGGGCGACCAGTACGATGGCGAGGCGGTGGAACGCGCGACGTCGGCGCTGACCGACTCGCTCGCGGTGCGCGGCTTCCCGTTCGCCGAGGTCAATCCGCGCGTCACCCGCGACGCCGAGGCGCGCCGCGTCGCGATCGCCTTCGAGATCACCGACGGGCCGCGCAACTTCATCGAGCGCATCGAGATCGCCGGGAACTCGCGCACGCAGGACCGCGTCATCCGACGCGAATTCCGCGTGGCCGAGGGCGATCCGGTCAACCCGACGCTGGTCCGGCGTTCGCGCGAACGGCTCCGCGCGCTGGGCTATTTCAGCGACGTGCAGATCAGCGCGAGCCCAGGCAGCGCGGCCGACCGGGTGATCCTGAACACCCAGGTGCAGGAACGCGCGACCGGCGAGGTCTCGCTCGGCGGCGGCTATTCGACCGATGCCGGCGCGTTGGCCGACATTGGTCTTCGCGAGCGCAACCTGCTCGGCACCGGCATCGATGCGCGCATCAATGCGCTGATCGGTCAGCGCCGGCGCCAGCTGGATTTCTCGGTCACCGACCCGCAGTTCCTCGACCGCAACCTTGCCGCCGGCATCGACCTGTTCGCGGTGCAGCGCAACCTGCTCTCGATCGCGAGCTACCGCGAGGAGCGCATCGGCGGCTCGCTGCGCCTGGGCTATGAATTCAACGAGAATCTGCGCCAGTCGGTGAGCTATTCGCTGATCCAGCGCCGGGTGTTCGACGTGGCGAGCGATGCCTCGCGCTTCATCCGCGAACAGCAGGGCAGCACGCTGCTCAGCCAGGTGAGCCAGACGCTCACCTATGACCGGCGCGACGACCGCATCGACCCGCGCTCGGGCTACATCGTGCGCCTGGGTACCGATCTCGCCGGGCTCGGCGGCGATGTGAGCTACCTGCGCACCCGGATCGACGGGTCCTTCTACGTGCCGCTGGAGCGCTATTTCGGCGACCGCGACTACGTGCTCGCGGTGTCCGGCAGCGCCGGACGTCTCGATCCCTTCGGCGATCGCGACGACCGCATCGTCGACCGCTTCTTCCTCGGCGGCGACAACCTGCGCGGCTTCGCGGTCGGCGGCGCCGGCCCGCGTGACATCACCACGCGCGACAGCCTCGGCGGCCGGATCCTGTTCACCCAGACGACCGAGCTGCGCTTCCCGCTGCCGGTCTCGGCCGATCTCGGCCTGACCGGGCGCGTCTTCGCCGATGTTGGCCTCAACTACGGCCTGCCCTCGAGCGTCAGCGGGCCCGAAGTGCGTGACAGCTCCTCGCCGCGTGTCGGCGCTGGCGTGGGCATCTCCTGGCGCAGCCCGATCGGGCTGATCAACATCGACCTGGCCCAGGCCGTGGTGAAGGAAAACTACGACCGCACCCAGGTGTTCCGCTTCGGCTTCGGCACGCGGTTCTGAGAGACGAGAAAGACAGTCCCATGGTACGTCGTTTTGCCTTGGTGGTCGCAGGCCTGATCGCCGTTTCCCCCGCCTTCGCCCAGCAGCAGCCGGAGTGGTTCGTCCCCGGCGGCCAGCGCCCGCCCGGCGCACCGGGCGGCCAGCCCGCCGGCCAGCGCCCGCCCCAGGGCACGCAGCCGCC
>NZ_JAAEDH010000031.1 GCF_018128965.1 Plastoroseomonas arctica | reverse complement strand
GCCCGCGCCACCCGCGGTCGCGGCCCCGGGACCCTCCACCGCGCCCACGCCGGCCGCGACGCCCGGGACCAACCTGACGCCGAACTACGTCTCCCTCCTGCTCGCGGCGCTGGAACGGCACAAGCGCTACCCCTCCAGCGCGCGGGCGCGCCGCGCCCAGGGCGTGGCGATCCTGCGCTTCCATCTCGCCCGCGACGGCCGGCTGCTGGATTGGCACATCGACCGCACGAGCGGTGATCTCGAGCTCGACGACGCCGTCGCGGACATGATCCGCAGCGCGTCGCCCCTGCCTGCGCCGCCCGCCGAGGTGGTGGGGGACCGGCTGGAACTCGTGGTGCCGGTCCGCTTCACGCTGCGCTGAAGGCAGGCTGCTGGCGTGGGCGGCGGCTTGGTTGTTCCCGAGCCTTCAATCCTGCCGCAGCGACTCCCGGATGCGCGCCGCACCCGCGGCCATTTCCGCCTCGAAGCTCATCGCCTCGGCGAGCTCGGCGCCGCGGGCGGCGATGGCCTGGGAGGCGATGGGGTTGTGGCGCAGCCATTCGGCGGCGCCGAGCAGGTCCGACAGGTCCGCGCGCACGGGGACGAAGTTCCGGAACGGGATCAGCCGGTCATAGAACCATTGCCGGTGCCCCAGCGCGGAATCGATCTTGAGCACGGTGCTGCCGAGCAGGAGCTTCGCGAAGAGCCCCGCCCAGCTGCTGGTGTTGCCATCGATGTCCAGCGCGTGGCGGTATTGCCCGAAGGCTTCCTGCGGCACCGGCGTGGCCATGATGTCGTAGCCCTGGGCGATCATCTCGGCCGCCGCGTCCATCTGCACCAGCTGGGTGATGCCGACGTCGAAGAGGTCGTCACGCTGCCAGGCCCGCACGACGCGGACCAGGCGGATGCGCGGGATGGCGGCGACCGCCTCGCCATTGGAGGTCACCGGATTGCCCGTGCTGGAGCCGCGCCAGAACACCTGGTCGCGCCGGCTGTTCCAGGCCTGGCCGGCGTGGCGGGCGAAGCGGCGCAGCGCGGCATAGCCCTGGTGGCGGATGAAGTCGGCGTCGGGGATGAGCAGGCTGCCGGTGCCGTTTCCGGAAAAGGCGAGGCCGGGCACGTCGGGGATGTCGTTGACGCAGAGCAGCGTGTGGCCGGTGGCGTCTGGGTAGCGCCGCCGCGCGGCGAGGAAGATCGGCCAGGCCTGCAGCCAGCGCTGCGTCATGTTCGACAGCTCGGGCGTCCAGCGATGCTCGAAGGGCACGCCCACCGCGAGCCCGCCGCCGGGCGTGAAGGTCACGCGGATGCAGCTGATCGGCAGCGCGGCGTTGGCGATGGCGATGGCGCTGTCGTCGGCGATGGTGAAGGAGAGCTGCCGCAGCAGGCCCGTCACGCCGTCGACCGTGTGGTCGAACTCTATGCCCTGGAAGCTGGGCACGACACGGCTTCGGCCACGCGCGCGGCGAGTTTCTCGGCGACCTCTTGCTTGGACAGGCGCGGCCAGTCCTCGGTGCCATCGGCCGTGATGATGTGCACCGTGTTGGCGTCGCCACCCATGACGTCGCCGGAGACGTCGTTCGCGACGATCCAGTCGCAGCCCTTGCGGAGGCGCTTTTCGCGCGCGTGCTCGACGACGTGCTCGGTCTCGGCGGCGAAGCCCACCACCAGGCGGGGGCGCTGCGCGTGGTGTGCGATGGTCGCGAGGATGTCCGGGTTGAGCGTCAGCGCCAGCGGCGGCGGCGCCTGGCCCGGTTGCTTCTTCAGCTTCTGCGTGGGCGAGGCCTCGCTGCGCCAGTCGGCGACGGCGGCGGCGAAGATGGCGGCGTCGGCGGGCAGGGCGGCCTCGCAGGCGGCGAGCATGTCGCGCGCGGTCTCGACCCGCACCACGCTGACGCCGGGCGGGTCGGGCAGGGCAACCGGGCCGCTCACCAGCGTGACCCGCGCCCCCAGCGTCGCGAGGGCGGCCGCGATCGCGTGGCCCTGCTTGCCGCTGGAACGGTTGGCGATGTAGCGCACCGGATCGATGGGCTCGTGCGTGGGGCCGCTGGTGACCAGCACGTGGCGACCGGCGAGTGCGGTCGATGCGCCGAGGCGCGCCGCGACGGCGGCGAGGATCGCGGGCGGTTCGGCGAGGCGCCCGGGGCCGGATTCCGGCTCCGCCATGGCGCCGTCCTCGGGGCCGATGAAGCCGATGCCGCGGGCGCGGAGCGTCGCGATGTTGGCGCGCGTCGCGGCATGCTCCCACATCGCCGGGTTCATCGCCGGCGCGGCCAGGATGGGTGCGCGCGTGGCGAGCAGCACGCAGGTCGCGAGGTCGTCGGTGAGCCCGGCGGCCATCTTCGCCAGCAGGTCGGCCGAGGCGGGCGCGACCACCACCAGCTCCGCCATGCGGGCAAGGCGGATATGGCCGATCTCGGCCTCCGCCGCCCAGAGGTCGTCATGCACGCGCGCCCCGCTGATCGCGGCCAGCGCCTCGCGCGTGACGAAGCGGGCGCCACCGGCGGTGAGGATGGGGGTGACCTGCGCACCCTCCTTGCGCAGCATGCGGGTGAGTTCCAGCGCCTTGTAGGCCGCCACGCTGCCCGAGACGACCAGCAGGACGTGGCGGCCGGTCAGCATCAGGGATTGAAGCCGCGCGCGGCCGGGTCGTAGGAGCGCAGCGTCGCGAGGTCGAACCAGGCCTCGGCATTGGCCATGCCCTTGGCGCGGTTGCCCCCCTGCGGGCCAAGCCCGGGGAGGTAGATCTGGTCGATATGCAAATGCGGCGCTTCGCGACCGGGGATGGTGTAGCGGCCGGAGGCGACGGAGACGGTGCGGCCCGGCCCGGCATGGGCGGCGAGCAGCACGCCCGGCTTGATCCGGGCGCTCACGATGATGTCGCAATCGGTCCACTCGACGGGCAGCGCCAACTGGTTGCGCGCCATCTGGATGAGGCCCGCCCCCGCCGTGCGCGCGCGGTCGAGCAGCAGACGCATGCGGTCCTCCTCCATCCACCACGGCGAGTTGAGCAGCGTCTTCAGCGTGGCCGGATCGCCGCCGAGGTATTTCTTGGCGGCGAAGCGGAACATCAGGTTGTCCTCGGCAAGCTCGACGCGGCGGCTGATGACCAGGCCGCCATTGCGGTCGAACAGGCCGAGCGGATTGCGCATCGCGGCGTTCGGGTTCGGGTCCGCGATCATGCGCGACGACCCGTCGGTGTTGAACTGGTAGCCCTCCGCCTCGTCGCGCAGGCGCTTGTCGATCCAGTAGCTTTCGTTGATTGCCGTGGCCATTGCAGGCTCCCCCTCGCTTGGGCCGGCCCTACAGGCGCCAGCCGGTGTGGATGGCGACGATACCGCCAGACAGGTTACGGTATTGCACGCGCTCCAGCCCGGCCTCGCGCATCATCGCGGCCAGGCTTTCCTGGTCGGGGAACATGCGGATGCTCTCGGCGAGGTAGCGGTAGCTCTCGGCGTCGCCGGCGATGCGCTGGCCGAGCGCGGGCAGCGCCTTGAACGACCAGGCCTCGTAAAGCGGCTCCAGCGCGGCGATCTCAAGCTGGGAGAATTCCAGGCAATGGAAGCGCCCGCCGGGGCGCAGCACGCGCCTGGCCTCGCGCAGCACCGCGTCCTTGTCGGTGCAGTTGCGCAGGCCGAAGGCGATGGAGATCTTCTCCACGCTGCGGTCGGGCAGCGGGATATGCTCGGCATCGACGGCGAGGACGGAGAGGCGCTCGGTGATGCCGCGATCGAGCGCGCGCTTCTCGGCGACCGCGAGCATGGCCGGGTTGATGTCGGACAGAATGACCCGCCCGGCACCGCGCTGGAGGGCGAGGAAGGCGATGTCGCCGGTCCCTCCGGCAAGGTCGAGCAGCGTCTCGCGCGGCGAGGCGCCGATCGCGTTGACGAAGATGCGCTTCCAGATGCGGTGGATGCCGAGCGACATCACGTCATTCATCACGTCGTATTTCGGCGCGGCGGAGGCGAAGACGTCTCGCACAAGATTGGCCTTCTCCGCGCGGGGCACGTCGCGGTAGCCGAAATCGGTGGTGGGGCTGTCGTCCATGATGGGCGCAGTCTAGCGTGACACGGGCAACAGGGGAAACACCGCTTGCCGGAACTGCCCGAGGTCGAGACGGTGATGCGCGGGCTGGCCACCGTGCTGGAGGGCAGCCGCATCTCCCGCGTGGCGGTGAACCGCGCGGGCATGCGCTGGCCCTTCCCGGTCGATCTCGCGGTGCGGCTGGAAGGGGCGCGCGTGCTGGGCTTCGCGCGAAGGGCCAAGTACATGCTCATGCGCCTCGACACCGGGCAGAGCGCGCTGATCCATCTGGGCATGTCGGGGCGGATGGTGGCGCGGCGGCTGGGCGTGGCGCCGGTGCCGCGCGGCGCGGCGCAGGGTGCGTACTCCGATGCGCGCGGGCACAACCAGCCGCCCGAGGCGCATGAGCACCTGGTGATCGAGAATGATGCGGGCTGGCGCGTCGGCTTCGTCGATCCGCGCCGGTTCGGCTCGGTCGACCTGGTCGCGACCGCCGCGGAGGGCGCGCACCGGCTGCTGCGCGACCTCGGCCCCGAACCGCTGGAGGAGGCGTTCTCCGCCGCCGCCCTCTCGGCACGGATCGGCGCGAGCCGCACGCCGATCAAGTCCGCGCTGCTCGACCAGCGCGTGGTCGCGGGGCTGGGCAACATCTATGTGTGCGAGGCGCTGTTCCGGGCGGGCATCTCGCCGCGCCGCCTCGCCTACACTGTCGCCGGTGCGCGCGCGGCAAAGCTGGTACCGGCGATCAAGGCAGTGCTGGCCGAGAGCATCGCGGCCGGCGGGTCGAGCTTGCGCGACTATGTCCGCGCCGATGGCGAGCTCGGCGTCTTCCAGGAGAGCTTCCTGGTCTATGGGCGCGAGGGCGAGGCGTGCATCAAGTGCGGTGCAGCCTGCCCAGGCATCCGGCGCATCGTGCAGGCCGGGCGATCCACCTTCTTTTGCGCCCGCCAGCAGCGGTGACTAGATTGGCGCAACCGATGCGCGGAAGGAAACACCCATGACCGAAGCCAGCATGATCCTCGTCGAGACCATCGGCCGCGTGGGCGTCGTGCGCCTGAACCGGCCGAAGGCGCTCAACGCGCTGTGCGCCCAGCTGATGCAGGAGCTGGGCGCGGCGCTGCTCGCCTTCGACAAGGACCCCGCGGTCGCCGCCATCATCGTGACCGGCAGCGAGAAGGCCTTCGCCGCCGGCGCCGACATCAAGGAGATGAAGGACAAGACCTTCCCCGACGTGGTGTTCAACGACTTCATCGGCGCGCACTGGGAGACGGTGCTCGAGGTGAAGAAGCCGGTGATCGCGGCGGTGGCCGGCTTCGCGCTCGGCGGCGGGTGCGAGCTGGCGATGATGTGCGACATGATCCTCGCGGCCGACAATGCGAAGTTCGGCCAGCCGGAGATCAACCTCGGCATCATTCCCGGCGCCGGCGGGTCGCAGCGGCTGACGCGTGCGATCGGCAAGTCCAAGGCGATGGAGATGATCCTGACCGCGCGGATGATGGATGCGGCCGAGGCCGAGCGCGCGAACCTCGTGGCCCGCGTGGTGCCGCTCGCCGACCTGATGGCCGAGGCGCTCAAGATCGGCGAGAAGATCGCCTCGCTGTCCGGACCCTCGGTCGCGATCGCCAAGGATGCGGTCAACGCCGCCTTCGAGACGACGCTGACCGAAGGGGTGAAGACGGAACGGCGGATGTTCCTGGGGCTTTTCGCCACCGCCGACCAGAAGGAGGGCATGAACGCCTTCGCCGAAAAGCGCCGCCCGAACTTCACCCATCGCTGAGATGGCCCGTCCGCGACGCCTCGGCGCTTGACTTGCCCGGGCGCGCGGGGATAGAACCCGCCCCTTCGCCGGGGGTCCGCCCAACGGCCTCCACACCTCTTTCGAACGGTCGAACGAACGCCATGGCGAACAACGCCTCCGCCCGCAAACGCATCCGCCAGACGGAAAAGCGCACCATCCGCAACAAGGCGCGCCGCTCGCGCGTGCGCGGTTTCATCCGCAAGGTGGAGCAGGCGATCGCCTCTGGCGACAAGGGCATCGCGGCCGCCGCACTCGTCGCGGCGCAGCCGGAGATGCAGCGCGCGGTGACCAAGGGCGTGTTCCATCTGAACACCGTCTCGCGCAAGCTCTCGCGCCTCTCGGCGCGCATCAAGGCGATCGGCGCCACCGCCGAAGCCTGATCCTTCGCGCGCCAGGACGGCGCGAAGCATCCTCGAAATTTTCGGATTGGCGTGGGCGTTCCGCCCTCGTCGTGCCTTGGTCTGCGCGCATGAACGCGGCGGTTGATGGCGCGTGTTTTTCAGTGCGTGGCGCGGCTTGTCGTGCATCGCATCGGCGCGCGCATACGCATGCGTATGATCGAAGCGCGTCGCAATTTTGGATGTCGCGCATCGCGATAATTCGCGTTGGCGAGCGCGTCGAGTGCAGCGTATCGTGGCTGTGCCGCGTGGTACTGATCGTGGGTGACGCCTGGTTCCGGATGACGCTGCGCTGCGTGCCGGAGCGGGTGTCGGGCGTGTTGGAAATGGGTTTCTATTGGCGTGGGAAGCGGAGCGTGGCGGCCATCATTATGGCGCACGCTCGGGGAAGGAACCGGTTGCGGAGGGGGACATTTGGTGCGGCGAATGGAGAAAGACGTCGATGGCGCGACGCCTGTGACTTCCGTGCCGCAATTGGCGGAGAGTTGGGCCCGGGTTCGAGGCCGCCTGCGTGAGGATGTGGGTGAGGTCGAGTATCGCAGCTGGCTAAAGCAGATGACGCTCGCCGGGATCGAGGGCGACGAGGCGATCGTGCTGCTGCCCACCCGCTTCCTGCGCGACTGGGTGCGCGGGCATTACGGCGATCGCCTGCGCGCGCTGTGGCAGATGGAAAATCCGGCGATCCGCCGCGTGGATGTCCGTGTCGCCGCGGCGGCGCGGCCCGCCGCGGGCGAGCCGGTGGCCGAAGCCGCGGCCGATGGCCTGGCCGAGACCCTGGCCCCGCGGCCGGAGAACCGCCCCGGTGCGAAGCCCGATGCGCGCGTGGACTGGTCCGCGCCGCTCGAGACGCGCTTCACCTTCGACACCTTCATCGTCGGCAAGCCCAACGAGTTCGCCTATGCCTGCGCCCGGCGGGTGGCGGAGAAGCCTGCGATCGCCGGCTTCAACCCCCTGTTCCTCTATGGCGGCGTCGGCCTGGGCAAGACGCACCTGATGCACTCGATCGCCTGGACTATCCGCGAGAGTTCGCACCAGCGCAGCATCACCTACATGACGGCCGAGAAGTTCATGGGCCTGTTCATCGTGGCACTGCGCTCGCAGTCGACGATGGAGTTCAAGGAGATCCTGCGCGGCGTCGACGTGCTGATGATCGACGACCTGCAGTTCCTGATCGGCAAGGACAACACGCAGGAGGAGTTCTTCCACACCTTCAACGCGCTGATCGGCGCAGGCAAGCAGATCGTCGTCAGCGCGGACAAGTCGCCTTCGGACCTCAATGGTCTGGATGACCGGCTGCGCGGGCGGCTGGGCGGCGGCATGGTCGCCGACCTGCACGCCACCACCTACGAGCTGCGCCTGTCCATCCTCGAGGCCAAGGCGAGCGGCTCGGGCGTGGCGATGAACAAGCGGGTGCTGGAATTCCTCGCCCACAAGATCACCTCGAACGTGCGCGACATCGAGGGTGCGCTGAACCGCCTGATCGGCCATGCCAACCTGTTCGGCCGCGAGATCACGCTCGAGACTGCGCAGGAGGTGCTGAAGGACATGCTGCGCGCGCATGACCGGCGCCTGACCATTGAGGAGATCCAGAAGCGGGTCGCCGAGCACTACAATATCCGCCTCACCGACATGTCCTCGGCGCGGCGTGCGCGCAACGTCGCACGTCCCCGTCAGGTGGCGATGTACCTGGCCAAGAAGCTCACCCAGCGTTCGCTGCCCGAGATCGGGCGGCGGTTCGGCAACCGCGACCACACGACGGTGATGCACGCCGTCTCCCGCGTCGCCGAGCTGATGCAGGGCGATGCCGGCTTCGCCGAGGATGTGGAGCTGCTGCAGCGGATGCTCGAAGTCTCCTGAATTGCTCCGCTTTCCGGGCGCTGGTAAGGTTCACGACCGCGCAAGCGGCGATTCGCGCGCTAGGCGCGGGGCGGAACGGGGTGGGGTAGGACCATGAAGTTCACCGTGGACAGGGCGGTTCTGCTCAAGGCGCTCGCCCATGTGCAGAGCGTGGTGGAACGGCGCAACACCATCCCCATCCTGGCCAATGTCCTGATCGAGGCGACCCAGCAGGGCGTTCTCCGCCTGATCGCGACGGACATGGAAATCGCGGTGCAGGAGGAGGTCCCGGGCGTGACCGTCGCCCGCGCCGGCCGCACCACCGCCCCCGCCGCGACTTTGTACGAGATCACCCGCAACCTGCCCGACGGCGCCCGCGTGGAGCTGGACCATCCTGGCGGCGACGCGCCGCTCGCCCTTCGGGCCGGACGCTTCGCGACCTCGCTGACCGTGCTGCCGGTCGAGGATTTTCCCTCCATGACCGAGGGCCGCCTGCCGACCAGCTTCGCGCTGAAGGCGGGCGTGCTGCGCGACCTGATCGACCGCACCAAATTCGCGATCAGCACCGAGGAGACGCGCTACTACCTCAACGGCATCTACATGCACGCGACCACGGTCGATGGCGCGCCGGTGCTGCGCGCGGTGGCGACCGACGGCCATCGCCTCGCCCGGGTGGAGGAGCCGCTGCCGGAGGGTGCTTCGGGGATGCCCGGCGTGATCATCCCGCGCAAGACGGTGAACGAGCTGCGCAAGCTCGCCGAGGAGACGCAGGAGGACATCGCGCTGTCGCTGTCCGACACCAAGATCAAGTTCGCGATCGGTACCGTCACGCTGGTGAGCAAGCTGATCGACGGCACCTTCCCCGAATACGACCGGGTGATCCCGCGCGGCAACGACAAGGTGCTGAGCGTGGACAAGAAGGCGTTCTCCGATGCGGTGAAGCGGGTGGCCGCGATCAGCTCGGAGCGCTCGCGTCCCGTCAAACTCTCGGTGGATCGCAACCTGCTGGTTCTCTCCGCCGCCTCGCCCGAGCAGGGCCAGGCGCAGGAGGAGCTGGACGGCGACGTTGTGGAATATACGGCCACGCCGCTCGAGATCGGGTTCCAGGCGCGCTACCTCTCCGACATCACCGACCAGATCGGCGAGAAGGTGGTGTTCTACTTCGCCGACGGCAGCGCGCCGACCATCGTCAAGGACGCGGCGAAGGATGAGGCGCTCTACGTGCTGATGCCGATGCGGGTGTGATGATTATGTAGCCTTGCAGCAGTGTTTCTACTTGCGGGAGAGGCGAGCGAAGAGACACATTCCGGCCTATCTTGTCCGGGAGCAGCCTGGTGAGCAAGGACCAGAGGTCGGAGACCGTCGAGCAGCGGATCGCCGCAATGGAGGGCGGTAAGCTGGACCTGTCCGATCTAGGTCTAACCGAATTGCCGGTTCGGGCACTAACCGGGATCAGGCTCAGCGAGCTGCGGCTAAACAGCAATCCGATTAGCGATCTTCCTGACGCGTTGGCCAATTTTGGCTTGACGTCGCTGAACCTCGACAACCTGCCGCTTGAGCGCCTTCCAACGGTTCTGCGCCGTATGACCTCGCTCCGACGCCTCGATCTGGATTGGCAGCTGTTGAAGGAGCTTCCCGAATGGATAGGCGATCTTCATGGCCTACGTCGCCTTTCCCTAACGGGCAACAAGGTGATCCGGTTGCCGGAATCGCTAGGGAAGCTCAGCCAACTGGAGTATCTCTGGGTCCAGGCATGCGGACTCTCGGAATTCCCGTCCATCGTGAAGTCGCTGCCTAATCTAGACACGCTCGTCGTGTCCACCAATCCCATCGGGACCATTCCGCTTTCATTTGCCGGCATGCCCAAGCTTGACACGTTTTTTGCTAGCAACTGCCAACTGACGGCACTTCCAGACACCTTCGATACTTTTCCTGAATTGGAATTCGTTAATTTAGAAAATAATAATATCAGCGCGCTGCCGCCGAGTATGCAGCGTAGCCGCCTCGGGAAGCTGGGCCTGATGGGCAACCCGTTGCCCATTCCGCCGGAAATCATGAAGGCGCCGGCCAACGAGATCATCGCCTATTACTTCACGCAGCGACGCCAAAGCACAGGTGTGCCGCTGAAGGAGACAAAGATGATCCTCGTCGGCCAGGGGGAGGTCGGCAAGACCAGCCTGGTCAAACACCTACGCGGCGAAAGGGTTGACACGCACGAGTCCGCCACCCAGGGCATCCGGGTCGAGCCTTGGCAACCGGGCGCAGTTGCCGACGACGTTAAAGTACGAATCTGGGATTTCGGCGGGCAGGAGATCATGCACGCCACCCACCAGTTCTTCCTCACCGAGCGCACGCTCTACCTCGTGGTGCTGAACTCGCGGGAGGATGAGCATCGCGGCCGGCTCGAATACTGGTTGAAGCTGATCCAAAATTTCGCTGCCGGCGCGCCGACCCTGATTGTCTGCAACAAGGCCGACCAGCACCGGCTGGACCTCGACGAACGCGGTCTGCGCCAAAAATACCCCTTCATCCTCGGCGTGCACCGCGTCTCCGCCGTCACCGGCCTGGGTATGGATGAACTGACCTCCGCGATTGGCGCGGCGATCCGCGACCTCCAACACCTGCAGGAGCGTTTCTTACCCGCCGAGATTGCCGTAAAGGAAAAGCTGGAGGCGCCGGGCGGCGACTACATCAGCTACGAGCGCTATCAGCAGGTGTGCGACGAAGCGGGTATGCCGAAGGATATCCGCCGCAAGACGCTGCTCCGCTTCCTCAATGACCTCGGTGTCGTTCTAAGCTTTGTCGATGATCCGCAGATGATGATGACCAGTGTGCTGCGGCCGGACTGGGTAACGGACGGCGTCTATGCAGTCCTGCATGCGCATATGGATGGTGGCGTGCTGCACCACGCCCAGCTCTCCGAGATACTGAAGCCTTCAGAGCGCTACCCTGAAGACAAGCATGGCTTCATCATCGAAATGATGAAGAAGTTCGAGCTGTGCTTCCAGTATGACACGGCCGACCGTAAGACACGCTACCTGATCCCAGACCTGCTGCCGAAAAACGAACCGGACACTGGGGATTGGGAAGGCGCACTACGTTTCGAGTACCAGTACGAGGTGTTGCCGAGCAGCATTATCTCGCGCTTTATCGTGCGCATGCAGGCGATGATTTCCAAGCGCACCTACTGGCGCACCGGGGTGGTCCTCGAGCGCAACCGTAACCGTGCGCTCGTGAAAGCCGATCTGGAAGAAAAACGAATCCGCATCGCGGTGGATGGGAACGTGATGGGTCGGCGCGAGTTGCTCGACATCATCCGCGCCGAGTTTGAGCAGTTGCACAGCACCATCAGCCAAATCGCAGTGAAGGAGAAGGTGCCGCTTCCGGATGCACCGGGTGTTCTTGCGGACTACCAGCATCTCCGGACGCTCCGCGACATGTTTACATTAAATTTCGTACCGGAGGGAGCGACGCGGACTTACAACGTGCGCCACCTGCTGGAAGGCGTGGACACGGAGGAGCGAATGATGGCGAGCAATCGCGACAAGCTTGCGCCGCTCGAACGCGAAGATCCTCCACCGCAGCGCGTCGCGCCACCAGTCAGCGTGGCGCAAGTTTGGGGCATGGGTGGCTTCGTGCTGCTGGCTTTTGCCGTAGTTGCCGTGATCCTCATCGCCGGGATGCAGTTCGCCGGCGCATTGGGCTTTGGCCTGCTCGCGCTGGGCATCCTGCTGAGCGTCGCCCTAGTGCTGGTAATCGTCCTGCGCATGACCGGGGCGATCAACGAGGCGCGACTTGAGCGTATGACCGGCGGGCTGCTTGAACGTCTGCCGCTGCTGCGAGGTGGCCGGGATCAGACGGGCAGCGCGCCAGCGCCTCAGCAGAAGCCCAAGCGACCTAGGCGAACGACGCCTCCGGCTTGACGGGCGGTCCTCTGTCGCGCAGATCACGGCACTTATCGTGATTTCTCTAGTCGAGCGGTCGTCCATAATGCCGATCCGGCCACTGGACCTCCCGTGATGACCATGGCTTTCCCTGCCCTTCGCCTCACCCGCCTGATGCTGCGCGATTTCCGCAGCTATGCGGCGCTCGATGCGCGTTTCTCGGGCCGCGTGGTGGTGATCGCCGGCGAGAACGGCGTGGGCAAGACCAACCTGCTGGAGGCTATATCGCTGCTCGGCCCCGGGCGTGGCCTGCGCGGCGCGCGGATGGGCGAGCTGGGGCGCGACGGGCTGCCCTGGGCCGCCTCCGGGCGCTTCGAGACGGCGCTGGGGCCCTTCGACATCGGCACCGGCACGGCGAGCGAGGGCGGCGGCGAGCGCCGCGCCTGGATGCTCGACGGCGTGGCGAAGAAATCCTCGACCGAACTGGCCGAACGCGTCGCGGCGGTGTGGCTCACGCCCCAGATGGACCGGCTGTTCCAGGAGGGGGCCTCGGGGCGCCGGCGTTTCCTCGACCGCCTGGTCTGGGCGCTGGAGCCCGCCCATGCGCGCGAGGTCGCGGCGCACGACCACGCCATGGCAAGCCGCAACCGGGTGCTCGCCCAGGGCCGCGCCGACCCGGGCTGGCTGGATGCGCTGGAGGAGCAGATGGCGCGCCGCGCGGTCGCCGCCGTCGCGGCAAGGCGCGGCCTGGCGCGGCGGCTGAACACCGTGCTGGCCGAGCAGCGCCCGCTGGGCGCCTTCCCCGCCGCGCGCCTGGACCTGCTCTGCCCGATCGCGGCCGCGCTGGAGGACAGCCCCGCGCTTGCGGTCGAGGAGGGGCTGCGCGCGCGCCTGGCCCAGCAGCGCCGGCGGGATGCCGCGGCGGGCGGTGCAGCGGAAGGCGCGCATCGCACCGACATGACGATGGTGCACCTGGAGAAGAACCAGCCCGCCGCGCTGTGTTCCACCGGCGAGCAGAAGGCGTTGCTGATCGCCACCGTCCTCGCCCATGCCTCGCTCATTGCCGAGGCGCGCGGCTTCGCCCCGCTGCTGCTGCTCGACGAGGTCGCCGCGCACCTCGACCAGCGACGGCGGGAGGCGCTGTTCGCGGCGCTGGCCGCACTCCCCGCGCAGAGCTTCCTCACGGGCACGGATGTCGGCGTTTTCGCCCCCCTCCAGGGCGTGGCGGAAGGCTTCTCGGCGGCGTCCGGCAGGCTCGAAACGATCGCCGGTTTCGGGGTGCCCGAACCTGCTTGAACATTGTATAAGGTGAAGATTCCCAACTTTCCTCCGATTTGGAGATTCCCGCTGGCATGAGCGACGAATCGCGCGCCTCCGACCAAGCTGCCTCCGAGGCCTATGACAGCGCCTCCATCACCGTCCTGCGTGGCCTTGAAGCCGTGCGCAAGCGGCCGGGGATGTATATCGGCGACACAGATGATGGCTCGGGCCTGCATCACATGGTGTTCGAGATCATCGACAACGCGGTGGACGAGGCGCAGGCGGGGTTTGCGTCGTCCTGCTTCGTGCAGCTCAATGGCGACGGGTCCGTCACGGTGCGCGACGATGGGCGCGGCATCCCGGTCGACATGCACCCCGAGGAGGGGATCAGCGCGGCCGAGGTGGTGCTGACCAAGCTGCACGCGGGCGGCAAGTTCAACCAGAACAGCTACAAGGTCTCGGGCGGTCTGCACGGCGTCGGCGCCGCGGTGGTGAACGCGCTGTCCGAGTGGATGGAAGTGCGCATCTGGCGCAACGCCAATGAGTACCGCCTGCGCTTCGAACATGGCGACACCATCGTGCCGTGCACGCTGACCGGCCCATCCGAGCACATCAAGGGCACCGAGGTCACCTTCAAGCCCTCCACCGGCACCTTCACGAAAGTGGATTTCGATATCGCCGTGCTGGAACGCCGCGTGCGCGAGCTGGCGTTCCTGAATTCGGGCCTGAAGATCGTGCTGCGCGATGAGCGGCATGCGGATGCGACGGAGACGGTGTTCCACTACACCGGCGGGCTGACCGCCTTCGTCGAATATCTCGACAAGGGCAAGGCGCCGGTCTTCGCGGTGCCCGTCGGTGCGCATGGCAAGGAAGGCGAGCACGGCATCCGCGTGGAGCTCTCGCTGCGCTGGAACGACAGCTATCACGAGACCATGCTGTGCTTCACCAACAACATCCCGCAGCGCGATGGCGGCACGCATCTCGCGGGCTTCCGCCAGGCGCTGACGCGCGTGGTCGCGAAATACGCCGATGAGCGTGCGAAGAAGGAAAAGGTCACGCTCACCGGCGAGGATATGCGCGAGGGGCTGACCGCCGTGCTGTCGGTGAAGGTGCCGGACCCGAAGTTTTCCTCGCAGACCAAGGAAAAGCTGGTCTCGTCGGAAGTGCAGCCGGTGGTGCAGGCGGCCTGTGCCGACGCGCTCACCCATTGGTTCGAGACGCATCCCAAGGAAGCCAAGGACGTCATCGGCAAGATCATGGAAGCGGCGATGGCGCGCGAGGCGGCGCGCAAGGCGCGCGACCTGACGCGGCGCAAGGGCGTGCTGGATATTTCCTCGCTCCCCGGCAAGCTCGCCGATTGCCAGGAGCGCGATCCATCCAAGTGCGAACTCTTCCTCGTCGAGGGTGATTCCGCCGGCGGGTCCGCGAAGCAGGGGCGCAACCGCGTCTTCCAGGCGATCCTGCCGCTCAAGGGCAAGATCCTGAACGTCGAGCGCGCGCGCTTCGACAAGATGCTCGGCAGCGCCGAAATCGGCACGCTGATCACCGCACTCGGCACCGGCATCGGCCGCGACGAGCCCGATCGCGGCGGCTTCTCGGCCGACAAGCTGCGCTACCACCGCATCATCATCATGACCGACGCGGACGTGGACGGCTCCCACATCCGCACCCTGCTGCTGACCTTCTTCTACCGCCAGATGCCGGCCCTCATCGAACGCGGGCATCTCTACATCGCGCAGCCGCCGCTCTATCGCGCAAAGCGCGGCGGTGATGAGCGCTACCTCAAGGATGACCGCGCGCTCGAGGATTACCTGCTGGAAAAGGCGCTGATCGGCGCCCGCATGGAACGCGCCGACGGCACCGTGCTGGACGGCGAAGCCATGCGCGAGGAAGCGGAATTCCTCCGCCAGGTGCAGTCGCGCATCCGCCGCCTCGCCGGCCGCGTGCCGACCGAGATCATCGAAGCCGCCGCGCTCGTGGGCGCGCTGACCACCGACGCCAACCGCGCCCCGGCCGCGGCTCAGGCGCTGGCTGAACGGCTCAATGCGCTCGCGCCGGCCAATGAGCGTGGCTGGGTGGTGAGTGCCACCGGCGACGGCCTCATCCTCGCGCGCACGCTGCGCGGCGTGACCGAGCGCCACGCGCTGGACGCCACCGCCATCCGCAGCGCCGAGGCGCGCTGGCTCGAAGAACGCCAGGAACGTTTTTCCCGCGATTTCGCCGAAGGCACCCGCATGGTCATCGACGGCAACGCGGCTGCCGTGAACGGCCCGCTCGGCGCCTATGACCGCATCCTGGCGCAAGGGCGCAAAGGCCTCACCATCCAGCGCTTCAAGGGCCTGGGTGAGATGAACCCCGAGCAGCTGTGGAAGACCACGCTCGACCCCGCGATCCGCACCCTGCTGAAGGTGCGCGTGGATGATGTGGAGGACGCGGAGACGGTGTTCTCCACGCTCATGGGCGACGTGGTGGAACCACGCCGCGACTTCATCGTGGGCAACGCCCTGAAGGTCGCGAACCTCGACGTGTGAGGCTCGCGCCGGCCCTCAATCCTTGTAGTCGGGCTCCTTGCGGTCGAGGATCCGCTTCAGCGCATCGAAATGCCATTCGGCGTTGGCGCGGTCGCCGTACTTGGTGGCGTTGCCGCGATAGGTGTTGATCGTGTGGTCCACGACCTCCTCCGGCAGGCGCTTGAGCGGGCGTTTGGTCCACATCGCATAGAGCTGCACCTGCGCCACGCGCTCCATGTAGTAGAGCCGGTCATAGGCCTCGGCCACCGTCTTGCCGACCGTGGCCACGCCGTGGTTCGCCATGATCAGCACGGTCTTGTCGCCGATGATGCCGGCCAGGCGCTCGCCCTCGGCGGGGTCGAAGGCGGGGCCGGTATAGGTCGCGTCATAGGCGGTGCGCATCATGGTGCCGAGCTCGGTCTGGCCGATCGGCAGGATCTGCGGGTCCTCGAGGCGCGCGAGAGCGCTGGTGTAGGGCATGTGGGTGTGGAACACCGCCGCCGCAGCGTCGAGCAGCCGGTGCATCGGCGCGTGGATGCAATAGGCGGAGCGCTCGACCATGCCCTCGCCCGCAAGGACCTCCCCGTCATAGCCGACTTCCATGAAGCAGGAGGCGTTCACCTCGCTCCAGTGAAGGCCGAAGGGGATCTGGTAGTAGCGATCATTGGTGCCGGGCACGCGCAGGGTGAAGTGGTTGAAGATGCCCTCGTGGAAGCCGTCGCGCACGGCGAGGCGATGGGCCGCGGCCAGGTCGACGCGCGCCTGGTGGCGGGCGTCGGCGAGTGCGATGTCGGGGGCCGTGTGGTTCTCGAGCGGCATGGGCCGGTTTCCTTCAGCGGTGGGGTGATGGTGGTCGGCACGGCGAAGTGTCGGCCGTCATGCCCGGTCGGCAAGCGGCCAGGGCGAGGCCTGTCGCTGGAGGTTAGGTGCTGCTCCCGCCACGGGACAAGGCCCATGAGCGCGCGTGGCCCGAACACGACGGGCCCCGCGCCGAAATCTCAGCGCGCGAGGTCCATGCGTCGCAACAGCGCCTCCTTCTCCCGCAGGTCGCCCGCCATGCGCGCGGAGAAGGCGGTGGTGCCGAGATAGTAGCGCTCCGGCTGCAAGGTGCGCCGCGCCATCGCCCCATAGGTCTCGTCGCCGGCGGCCGCCTGGCATGCGGCTTCGAGCCGCGCGCGCACTGTCGCCGGCAGGCCCGCCGGCGCCAGCACGCCGCCATAGCTCGCTACCGACACGTCATACCCGGCCTCGCGCGCGGTCGGGACGTCCGGGAAGCCGGGCGAGCGCTGCTCGGCCAGGATCGAGATCACGCGGACGGGCTGGCCCACGACGAATGCCGCGACGGTGATGCCGAGATCGATCCGCCCGGCCTGGACATCGAGCACGACGGCCGCATCGCCGCGGTAGGCGACCGGTTCCAGCGCGACGCCCGCCGCCTGGGCGAGCGACGCGCCGGCGAGATGCTGGATCGAACCCACGCCGAGATGGCCGTACTGAAGGCCGCCGCGGCGGCGGGCCTCGGGGCCCAGATCCGCGAGGCTGTGCAGCGGCGAGCCCGGCGCGACGACCAGCGCGAAGGCGTGGTCATAGGTCTGGCAGATGCCGTCGAGCGAGGCTGCGGTGTAGCCGGTATCGGCCCGCATCATCGGCGAGACGATCAGCGGCGTGGTCGCCGAGAAGGCGAGCGTATAGCCGTCCGGCGCGGCTCGGGACACGGCGGCGATGCCGACGCTGCCCCCCGCGCCGTCGCGGTTCACGACCACCACCGGCTGGCCGAGCCGGGCCGACAGCCCGGGTGCCAGGGCGCGCGCGAGCAGGTCTGTCACGCTGCCGGCGGGGTAGGGGTTCACCAGCTGGATCGGGCGCGTGGGCCATTCCTCGGCACCCGCCGGTCCCGCGCAGGCGAGCGCCAGGCCAAGGGCCGCGCCCAGGATGGCATGGTGAGTTCGGGCGATGTGGCACGCTGGCGCCATGGATGGATCCCACCTCGGTTGCCGAAGCGCGCCGCGCGCGGGCGGTCGCCGTTCCGGTCATTGCATGGCGCGACAGTGCTGACCCCGGGGACGAGGGGTCAAGTGCCCGGGCGCGCCTCGCGGAAAGCCTCTATGCTGCCCGCTTCCGGCGCCACGGATCGCGTGGCGCCATGCGATGGAAGAGGATGGCCCGATGAAGGGTTGGCGCGCGCGGCTCGGGTTCCTGGTCGCACCCGGCAATCCCACGGTGGAGCCGGAGATGCAGGCGCTCTGCCCGCCGGGCGTGTCGGTGCATGTCACGCGGCTCAGCGCATCGGGCCCCGCCGGCACCCATGACGGGCAGGAGGCGCGCAACCTGACCCAGGCAGCGAGCGTGCCCGACGCGGTGAAGCTGCTGGCGATGCTCTCACCAAGGGTGATCGTGCTGGCGCACACGGCAACCAGCTACACGCTGGGCCAGGCGCGCGAGGCCGCACTCGTGGCCGAGATGGAGGCGCTGTCGGGCACCCGCTTCATCACCGCCTTCGGCGCCACGCTGGCCGCACTCGCTTCCCTGGGCTGCACGCGCATCGCCTACGGCACGCCCTATTCGGAAGCGACGACGGAGCAAGGCAAGCGGCACCTCGAAGCGCATGGCATCGCGGTGGTCAGCCACGGCGCCCTTGAGAATGTCCGCAACATCTACGAGGAGAGCGAGGCACGCGCCTACGAGATCGCGCGCGCCGTGGACCGCCCCGATGCGGATGCGGTGTTCCTCAGCGGCACCGGCATGCCGACCATCGGCGTGCTGCAGATGCTGGAGGATGATCTCGGCAAGCCGGTCATCTCGGCCTCCTCGGCCATGATGTGGCATGCGCTGCAGGTGGCCGGGGTGCGGCACGCGCAGCCGGGTTACGGACGGCTCTTCGCCTGACCCGACTTGCTACGCGCGCGGCCGGCGCAGCATGGCCAGCGTCTCGCGCGGCCTGACCGCGCCCAGCGCGACGGCCATGCCGCCATAGGCCGCAGCACCGGCGAGGATCAGCGCGGCGGCCAGCAGCGCGCCGTGCAGGGTGAGGATGGCCATCAGCCCGGCGACGGTCGCGCCCATCGCCACGCAGGCCAGTGCGATGCGTGGCAGGCGTCCGCGGGAGCGCCGGTCCAGCCGCAGGTGTCCGCGCCGGCTGAGCACGAGCGCGAGGGTGCCGGCGTTGCACCAGGCGGAGATGGTGTTCGCCATCGCCACGCCGACATGCGCGAAGGGCCCCATCAGCGCGAGGTTCAGCGCGATGTTCAGCGCCACCGTCGCAAGCCCGATGCGTACCGGCGTGCGCGTGTCGCCGCGCGCGAAGAAGGCGGGTGCGAGGATCTTGATCAGCACGAAAGCCGGCAGCCCGCAGGCATAGGCCAGCACCGCGGCGGCGGTGGCGGCGCTCGCCTCGGCCACGAAGGCGCCGCGCTCGAACAGCGCCGACACGATGGGGCCCGCCGCGACCGCCAGGCCCACCGCGCAGGGCAGCGTCAGCAGCATGGCGAGCTCGATGGCGCGGTTCATCGACCGGTGCGCCGCAAGCGGCTGCCCCGCGCGCAGCTGGCGCGACAGCAGCGGCAGCAGCGCCGTCCCCACCGCCGCGCCGATCACGCCGAGCGGCAACTGCGCGATGCGGTCGGCATAGTAGAGGTAGGACACCGACCCCGAGACCAGGAAGCTCGCGATCACCGTGTCCATCGCGAGGTTGATCTGCGTCACCCCCGCGCCGAGCATCCCCGGCACCATCCGCCGCAGCACCAGGCCCACCGCGGGCGTCAGCCGCGGGCGCCGGATCAGGTTGAGCGCCATGCCCGCCTGGCGCGCCGCGAACCACACCCAGGCCAGCTGCGCGATGCCCGAGACCATCACGCCCCAGGACAGCGCATGCCCCGCTGTCGCGACGTAGGGCGTGAGGCCGATCAGCGCCGCCATCGAGACCAGGTTGAACAGGATCGGCGCCGCCGCGGCCGCCGCGAAGCGGTCCAGCGCGTTCAGCACGCCCGAGACAAGTGCTGCGAGGCAGATGAAGACGAGGTACGGAAAAATGATCCGCGTCATCTCGACGGCGAGGGCGAATTTTTCCGGGTCTCGGGAAAAGCCCGGCGCGATCGCCGAAATCACCTGCGGCATGAATATGATGCCCAGGATCGCGAGACTCGTCAGCCACAGCGACATCAGCAGCGCCAGCCGCTCGGCCAGCTCCTGCGCCGCCGCACGCCCCTCGGTCACCAGCAACCCCGAGAAAGCAGGGATGAAGGCCGCGTTGAACGCGCCCTCGCCAAACAGGCGGCGCATCAGGTTGGGCAGCCGCAACGCCACGAAGAAGGCATCCGCGATCGGCCCCGCGCCAAGCCGCGACGCAATCAGCATGTCGCGCGCAAAACCCAGGAGCCGGCTGGCCATCGTCCAGCCGCCAACCGTCATGACGGATCGAAACATCGCCCCCCATAGCCCGCTTCGCGACGGCGCGAAATCCGCCTGCAGCGGCACACCGGGTTGCCGCAAGGCCAGCCAGCGCCTAGTTGAAGGCGCGAAGCGGCCCGCCCGCTGCCACCCCCACCACGATGCGAAGCATGAGCGAGCAGAACACCCCCACCCCCCCGGCCGCCGAGGCCACCCCCGCTGAGAGCGAGCCCCTGGCCATGAACGACGCCGAAGCCGCCCAGCCGACCGCCGAGGACTCCATCGCGGCGCTGGAAGCCGAAGTCGCGAACATGCGCGACAAATGGCTGCGCGCCGAGGCGGAGATGCAGAACCTCCGCGCCCGCACCCAACGCGAAGTGCAGGACGCGCGGAACTTCGCCGTCCAACGCTTCGCGCGCGACGTCGTCGAACAAGCCGACAACCTGCACCGCGGCGTCGCGGCCATCCCCGCCGCGACCGACAGTGAACCCGAACTCTTCTCAAAACTCCGAGGCGGGTTTGAAAGCCTCGAACGCGCCTTCGCGGCAATGCTCGAACGCCACGGCATCGCCAAACAAGACGCCACCGGTAAACCCTTCGACCCGGAACTCCACCAGGCGATGAGCGAACAACCCGCCCCCGAAGGCGTGGCCGCCGGCACGGTGCTGCAAGCCTGGACCCCCGCCTGGACCCTGAACGGCCGCCTGCTGAAGCCGGCCATGGTCGTGGTCGCGAGCGCGAGCATCGACAAGGCGGTCTGAAGGGAAGGCCAGGGGCTCTGCCCCTGGACGCCGCGAGGATCGTGTCGATCCTCGACCTCCATCTGTTGGTTCTTGGATTGGTGAGGGGTTGAGCCTCGCCGGAGGCGTGCTTGGTTGGGGAGGGGGCGCATCGCACGAGTCCCCGCGGCGCTGGTACGCCTCGCGCCCCCTCCCCAACCAAGCTCATTCAAGCAAGCACGCCCCTCCCCCACCCAGGACCAACTAATGGGGGTCCAGGGGCCACAGGCTCCTGGCGGGGGTCGAGGGGGCGGAGCCCCCCGCCTTGCTTTCTACACCGCGCTGCGTCGTTGGCGGCGTCGCATCCACAGCCACACCGCAGCCGCCACAAGGGGCACCATCAGGCTCAGCGCGCCTTCGACGGGCAGGTGGGGTTGGGTGCTTTGCAGTGGCTTGAGGGTGTAGCTCGCCAGGGAGACCAGGTAGTAGCTGATGCCGGCGACGGAGAGGCCTTCGACGGTTTCCTGCAGGCGCAGCTGGGCGCGTCCGGTTTCGGCCATGGCGGCGAGCAGAGTCTGGGTCTGGGCTTCCTGGGCGACGGCGACGCGGGCGCGGAGCAGGTCCACGGCGCGGGCGCAACGGACAGAGAGGCGGGCGATCCGGGTGCCGGTTGCGGCCACCGTGGCGATGGCCGGGTCCAGGCGGCGGCCGAGGAATTCGCGCAAGGTGGGCAGGCCGGGGATCGGCACTTCGGCAAGCGCGTCCAGGCGCTGGGCGACCAGGGTGCGATAGGCTTCGGCGGCGGAGAATCGCTCTGCCGTCGTGGCGGCCATGGTCTCGATGCCGGTTGCGAGGTCCGAGAGTTCGGCGAGTGCGGCGCGGTCATGCTCGAGCCCGCCGGAGCCCCGGGCGCGGGAGGCGAGGGCCGAGAGGCGTTCGGAGGCTTCGGAGAGTTGTGGCGCGGCGCCGCGCGCGATGGGCAGGGCGAGCAGCGCCATCATCCGGTAGGTCTCGATTTCCCACAGGGTCTGCGCGATGCGGCCGGCCCGGGCGGCGCCCAGGCCGCCGTCCAGCACCAGGAAGCGGGCGAAGCCGTCGGGGTGGATGCGGAAGTCGGTGCCGACCAGGCCGGCGCCGCCGGCGAGGGTGCTGGCGACGAGGCCTTCTGCGGGCAGTCCGGCGAAGCGCGGCTCCTCATCGGCGGGCTCGGGGATCAGTGCGATGTGGAAGGCGGCGATCGCCTGGCCGGGCAGGGCGGCGAGCCAGTCTCGGGGCAGGGCGTCGATCGCGGTGTCGTCGAACGGGTCCTGGCCGGCGGGCGGCGTCGGCAGTGGCTTGAGGAAGGTCCAGCCGGTGAACTCGGTGTGGCGCTCGTAGCGCAGCTGGAAGGCGCCGAAATCGGCGGTGAAGTGGATGGCTTCGGCGGCCGGCTCATTGACGCCGTAGAGCCGGCAGAGCGCGGCGAGATGAGCGATGTCCGCGGCGCGGTCGGCGCCGGGTGCCACGAGCATGGCGAGGCGGGACAGCGTTGCGGGCGTGGCGAGCGGGGCCAGCGGGCGGGCGTGCAACTCGCCGACGAGGCGATCGCGCTGCGGGTGCAGGGGAAAGGGTGGCATGGCGGGAGTGTGCCACAGGTTGCTTGAAAGAATGACCATGGTCGCGTGGAAAATTCAGGGCGGCGAGACCTCCGGCGCGCCCGCGGGCCGCGACTCCGAATGGGCGAACGCCAGCAGTCCGGCGAGCCAAGCCGCCGGAAGCGGCGCCCGGCGCTTGAGGGCAATGTCTTACGTCACCCGTTCGAGTTCCGCCTCGCCGAGATTGCCCGGCACGATGGTCATCGGCACGCGCATCCGCGTCGCGTAGCGGCCGGTCAGCGCGGTGATCAGCGGACCGGGGCCCGACCCGCTGGCAGAGGCCGCGAGCACGAGGATGGAAATTCGCTCCTCCTCCTCGAGCAGTGCGAGCAGCTGCTCGCGCGGGTCACCTTCGCGGATCAGCAGGACAGGCAGACCACCGGTGATCTCGCGGACCTCGACCGCCAGGCCCGAGAGCAGCTTCTCCGCCGCCTCGCGCGCTTCCTCGGCCATCATCGCGCCCACCCCGGCCCATTCGATGATGGTCTGCGGCTCGATCACGCGCAGCAGCGCCACGCGGCCGCCGCCCTTGCGCGCGCGCAGGCAGGCGTAGCGCAGGGCCACCGAACGCTCCGGGCTGTCATCCACCACCACCAGGAACACTCGGTCGCGCTTGGCCTTGCTGGCGGCGGCCGCCGCCTCTTCCGCATCGGGCATGAAGACCCTCCGTCACGAGCGCCGGAACAGGACGCTGCCGAGCCAGCCCGCGAGCGAGGCCAGCAGTATACACGCGACACCGTAGAGCAGCGGCGCCTGCCGCGCGACGGCGGAAATCCAGGCCGCGGTGCCTACCCGCCGGACCTCCAGGTTCAGCGTCTGCTGCGCCACCACGCGCCGTTCCCGCACCAGCAGCACCTCCACCAGATAAGGCCCCGTGGGCACCGTCGCCGGCAGCGGAATCCGCGCGAGAAACAGCCGCCCCCCACTCACCTCCACCGGCACCGCATGCTCCTGCCACCGCCCATCCGCCTGCTTCAACGCCAGCAACGCCGCCCGGAACGAGGGCTCCTGCGCCCCGCGCGCGGCCAGCGGCAAGGTGTCGAGCCCCAGCATCCCCTCCGCCCGCGCCTCCTCCGGCAACACCTCCCACACAGGCCGCGTGCCGGCGATCGCGTAGAAACCCGGCACATCGAGAAACCGCGCCGAGGGCCCGTTCACCCAGATGCCAAAAAATTCCACCCGACGCCGCACCACCTGCGGCGTGCGCGGGCCCCGCACCGTGACCAGAACCTGGTCGCCCGCCTCGCCCCCCAGAGGCCGCTCGGCAGCGCCGAACACCAAAATCTCCGCACCGGTAAACCCCGTTGTGACCTCGACGATCCGCGTGGAAATCTGCGCCGCCAGGTTGGGCCGGGCCGTGTCCACCAGCTGGGCGCGGGCGGGGGCGATGGCCAGTAGGAGGAAGCAGGCAAGCATGGGGGCTTTGCCCCCAAACCCCCACCAGGATCGTGTCGATCCTGGACCTCCCTCTGTTGGTTCTTGGGATTGGGAGGGGGTTGAGGCTCGCCGGAGGCGAGGCGGGTTGGGGAGGGGTCGCATGGAGGCGCGTGTGGCGAAGGTAACGCCCTTGACGCGCCCCCTCCCCAACCCGCCCCCTTCAAGCAAGCACACCCCTTCCCAGACCCAGGACCAACAAAGGGAGGGGTCCGGGGATCGACACGATCCCCGGCGGAGGTTTGGAGGCGGAGCCTCCAACCTTTCTTGCTCCTTCACGGCATCGGCCCGATCGCGAACAGCGAGCTCGGCGTGTGGATCAGGTCCACCAGCAGGGCCACCGCCACGCTGAGCACGAGCAGTCCGAGCAGGGCGCGGGTTTCTTCGCCGCGGAGTTTCGCGCCCATGGAGGCGCCGAACTGCGCGCCGGCGACACCGCCGGCGAGGAGCATCATGGTCAGCACGATATCGACGCTGCCGACTTGCCAGGCTTGCAGCAGGGTGACGTTGGCGGCCACGAAGACGACCTGGAACAGGGATGTTCCGATGACGACAGCGGTGGGGATGCCGAGCAGGTAGATCATGGCCGGCACCAGCATGAAGCCGCCGCCCACGCCCATGATGGCCGAGAGCACGCCGATGCCGAAGCCCACCACCAGGGGCGGGATGGCGGAGATGTAGAGGCGCGACTTGCGGAAGCGCATCTTCAGCGGCAGGCCGTGCAGCCAGGTGTGTTCATTGGGTTTCGCCGCGACGCCGCCGCGGCGGCGCAGGATGGCGCGCAGGCTCTCGCGCACCATCAGGGCGCCGACGGTGCCGAGCACGACGACGTAGAAGAGGGAGACCGCCAGGTCGACCTGTCCGGCGCGACGCAGCAGCGCGAAGAGCTGGACCCCGGCGATGGAGCCGGCGAGGCCGCCGGCCAGCAGCACCCCGCCCATGACCGGGTCCACCGTGCCGCGCCGCCACTGCGCGATGAGGCCGGAGACGGAGGCGCCCAGCGTCTGGTTGGCGCCCGAGGCGACCGCGACGGGTGCGGGGATGCCGATCAGGATCAGCAGCGGCGTGAGGAGGAACCCGCCCCCGACGCCGAACATGCCCGAGAGCCAGCCCACGCCGAAGCCCATGCCGAGCAGGAGCAGGGCATCGACAGACATTTCGGCGATCGGCAGGTAGACCTGCATCGCAAGGTCCCGGCTCGGGGTGTTACGCACGCATCAGAAACGGTTTGAACCCGCCTGTTGTGTGGCGCAACCCGACATGGACGATCTGTCACCATTTTTCACATGCCGGCCGGTGATCAAGCCGTGAGGTAGCGCTCCGTCAGGTGCGCCGTGTAGTCGGCCGGGTCGAGGGGCTTGCCGGTCGCGTTGCGCAGCAGGTCCTGGAAGCCGAAGCGGCTGCCCTGGCTGTGGATGTTGCCGCGCAGCCATCCGATCAGCGGTGCCATGTCGCCTTGCGCGAGCGAGCGGTCCAGCGTGGGCGAGGCGTTGCGGGCGGCGCGCATGAGTTGGGCGGCGGCCATCGCGCCCAGGGTGTAGCTGGGAAAGTAGCCGAAGGCGCCGTCGTACCAGTGGATGTCCTGCAGGCAGCCGCGCGCATCGTCCGGCGGCGTGATGCCGAGCATCGCATGGATGGCCTCGTTCCAGGCGCCGGGCAGGTCGGCCACGGCCAAGTCGCCAGCGATCAGCGCGCGCTCGAGGCGGAAGCGGAGGATGACGTGGGCGGGGTAGGTTAGCTCGTCGGCATCGACGCGGATGAAGCCTCGCGACACGCGGCGCCAGAGGCGGGCGAGGTTTTCGGGGGCGTAGGGGGCGGAGTCGCCGCCGAAGGTCTCGTGCAGCAGCGGGCCGAGGAAACGCAGGAAACTGTCGGACCGGCAGGCCTGCATCTCGACGATCAGGCTTTGCGATTCATGCGTCGCCATGCCGGCGGCCTCGCCGACGGGCTGGCGCGCCAGGTGCGCCGGCAGCCCGCGCTCATACAGGGCGTGCCCCGTCTCGTGCAGCACGCCGAGGAGGGATTGCGCGAAGTCATCCTCCCGATACCGCGTCGTGATGCGCACGTCGGTGGGCGTGCCGCCGCAGAAGGGATGGGTGCTTTCGTCGAGCCGGGCGTGGTCGAAATCCAGCCCCGCGCGCGCCGCGAGCGAACGGCACAGCGCGCGCTGGGCCGCGATGGCGAAGGGCCCCTGCGGCGGGATGGGGGCGGGGCGGGCGGCCTGGATCGCCTCGGCACGCGGCAGCGCATCGGCGAGGAAGACCTCGTAGGCGGCGAAGACCGGCTCCACATCGGCGGCGAGGATGCCGGGCTGGAAGCCGTCCATCAGCGCGTCAAAGGGGGCGAGGCCGGTGGCGTCGGAGAGAGCCGCGGCCGCCTCGCGCTGCAGCCGCACCACTTCGATCAACGCAGGCTGCACGCGGGCGAAATCGGACGCCGCCCGTGCCTCGCGCCACACCGTCTCGCAGGCCGCGTTGGCCCGGGTCATGGCCTCCACGAGTGCCGTGGGCAGCGCGGTCGCGCGCAGATGGGCACGGCGCATCAGCGCGAGGTTGGCGATGTCGGACGCCCCCGTCGCCTCCGCCTCGCCGAGCTGCCCCGCCACCTCAGGCGCGGTGAGCAGGTCGTGGCCCAGCCCGGCCAGCGTCGCCAGCTGTTCCCCGCGCGCCGCCGCGCCGCCGGGCGGCATCATCGCCGCCGCGTCCCAATGGAGCATGCCCGACGCCTCGCCAAGCGCTGCGATCCGGGCAAAACGGGTCTTGAGGTCGGCATAGGCGGTCATGGTGTCTCCCTCATGCGGCGTCTCGCCCAGATGGCGAAGACGACCAGCAGCGCCAGGGCCAGGCCGTACCAGGTGACGACATAGCCCAGGTGATTGTTGTTCGGCCGCGGCAGCGTGCGTGACGGGTCCGGCAATACCTCCGCCGCCGCTTCGCCCAGCGCGACCAGCCCGAACGGCGCAACCCGCGCCAGCCCCAGCGCATGCCCGATCTTCTCAGGGTCGAAACTGTAGAAACGCCGGCCGGCCAGGTCATCCGTCGCGGCGAACAACCCGCCCGGCTCCGCCGGCCGCACCCAGCCCGTCACTGTCACCTCGCCCTCCGGCCGCACGATCGGCGCCGACGCATCCAGCGGCACCCAGCCGCGATCCACCAGCACCGTCGCCGCATCCATGCGCACCAACGGCGTCAACAGCCGCGTGCCCAACACCGTGCCGCGCAACTCAACCCCCAGGATCACCTCCCGCGCATGGTCGAAGCGCCCCGCTGCCGCCACCTTTGTGAACGGCACCGCGACCGGACCCAGCGGCGCCGCAGGCCCCGCCTCGGCGGCCGCAATGGCCGCCAGCAACTCCGTCTTCCACGCCAGACGCTGCAACTGCCAGGTCCCCAATCCCAACAGGATCAGAAACGCCGGCAATACCACCAGCACCGGGACCAGCAATCGCCTCATGGTAGGAAGGCCAGGGGCTTTGCCCCTGGACCCCACCAGGATCGTGTCGATCCTGGACCTCCATCTGTTGGTTCTTGGGATTGGCGAGGGGGTGAGCCTCGCCGAAGGCGAGCCGGGTTGGCGAGGGGGCGCACGGAATACCCTCGATCAAGGCAACTCCCTCGACGCGCCCTCTCCCCAACCCGGCGCACTTTCAATGAAACACAGCCCTCCCCAAGCCCAGGACCAACACATGCAGGGGCCCGGGGATCGGCGCGATCCCCGGCGGGGCTTCGACGTATACGTCGAAGGGGGGCAGCGCCCCCTGGCCTTACTGCCGATGACGCCATTGCAGGGCCAGGAGCAGGGCTTTTGCCGTGCGCATCACGAAGACTGCTCCACCGAGGACCAGGGCTGGCCAGATGAGGGCGTGGACCCAGAGGGGTGGGCGGTAGCGGCTGTCCACGACCAGGGCGGCGATGACGGCGGCCGCGCCGATGAGGAAGACGCCGGCCACGGCGGGTCCGTCGCCGGCATCATGGGCGGAGAGGTCGAGGCCGCAGTGTTCGCAAGTGGGTTTGATGTCGAGCAGGCCGTTGAAGATGCGGCCTTCGCCGCAGCGCGGGCAGCGCCCGAGCAGGGCGGCCCGCGCCAGGGGCGCGGGTTCAGTGCGCGGCAATCTCGCCGGCGCCCCACCAGTAGATGGAGGCGAAGAGGAACAGCCACACCACGTCGACGAAGTGCCAGTACCAGGCGGCGGCCTCGAAGCCGAAGTGGCGGGCAGGCGTGAACTGGCCTTTCCAGGCGCGGAACAGGCAGACCGCGAGGAAGATGGTGCCGATGATCACGTGGAAGCCGTGGAAGCCGGTGGCGAGGAAGAAGGTGGAGGGATAGACGCCGCCATCGTGGAAGGCGAAGGGCGCCTCGGCGTATTCCATCGCCTGAAGCGAGGTGAAGAGCAGGCCGAGCACCACGGTGAGTGCGAGGCCCTGGAGCATGCCGCGGCGGTCGTTCTCGATCAGCGCGTGGTGAGCCCAGGTGACGGTGCAGCCCGAGAGCAGCAGGATCATCGTGTTGAGAAAGGGCAGGCCGAAGGGGTCGAAGGTGAGGACGCCGGCCGGGGGCCAGACCGCGCGCGCGGCGCCGGCGACGTGGTCCGGATACAGGGCGAAGTGGAAATAGGCCCAGAAGAAGGCCACGAAGAACATCACCTCGGAGGTGATGAACAGCATCATGCCGTAGCGGAGGCCGATCCGGACGACGGGGGTGTGGAGGCCGGGCGTGCGGCTTTCCTTCACCACGTCGCTCCACCACAGGAACATGGTCAGCAGCACGCCGGCGACGCCGGCCAGGAACACCCAGCGGATGCCGTAATGCGCGTTGAGGATGATGCCGGTGACCAGCGCCCCGGCCGAGAAAGCGCCGACCAGCGGCCAGGGGGACGGGTCCACCAGGTGGTAGGGGTGCTTGTGCGGCGGGGCCGCTTCGGCTTCCACGGCGAGGGTGGTCGTGGCCATCAGGTCTGCTCCAGTTGCGTCGCGCGGCGCATGAACGCCGAATTGGGGGCCAGGATCAAGGGGTGGTTCTGCTGCCGACGTGGGGCCCGGCCGAGGCAAGCGCGCCCGCGCGTTCGGCATCGGCCATGGTGCGGAAGAAGCTGTAGGACAGCGTGATCACGCGCACGTCGCGCGTGTTGGGGTCCTCGGCGATGCGCGGGTCGACCCAGAACGCGACCGGCATGTCGGCGCGCTGGCCGGCTGCCAGCGTCTGCTCATCGAAGCAGAAGCACGCGACCTTGTGGAAGTAGCGGCCGACTTTTTCCGGGGTGACGTTGTAGGTGGCGATGCCGGTAACCGGGGTCGGGGCGTCGTTGACGGCGGAGTAGAAGGCGAGACCTTCCTCGCCGACATGTAGCGTCATCGATGGCTGCTCGGCCTGGAACCGCCAGGGCAGGTTCGGCTGGGTGTTGGCGTTGAAGCGCACGGTGATCAGCGCATCGCCTGGAGACGCCGGCATGGTGCCGCCGCGTTGCGTGGTGCCGTTGTAGCCGGTGGCGCGGCAGAAGGCGTCGTAGAGCGGCACGGCGGCGAAGGAGAGCCCGGCCATGCCCGCCACGGTGGCGCCGATGCCGAGCAGCGTGCGCCGATTGCGGCCTTCGGGGCTCATCCGCGGGTGAGCCGCGCGACCGCGATGAAGTAGAACAGCACGACGATGGCGACGAGCACGCCGAGAATGGCCCAGTTGCGGCTCTTGCGGCGACGATCGAAGGCGACACGATCGAAGGCGGGGCGCTCCTCGGGCGTCATGCGAGGATGAGGCGGTCGGCGGCGAGGGCTACGAACAGCGCGGCCAGGTAGTACAGCGAATAGCGGAAGCATTTTTTCGCCGGCGCGTCGTTGGTCAGGCTGCGGCCCTCGGCATCCTGCGCGTCGCGCCAGACGAGCCACGCCTGGCGCAGGAACTCCAGGCCCAGCAGGGAAGCGGCGGCGGTGTAGATCGGCCCGGCGAAGCCGAACAGGCCGGGCAGCAAGGTCAGCGGCACCAGGCCGATGGTGTAGACCAGGATCTGGCGGCGGGTCTCGCGTGCGCCGTGCGTGACGGGCAGCATCGGCACCTTCACCCGCGCGTAGTCGCCATGCGCCCAGAGCGCGAGCGCCCAGAAATGCGGCGGCGTCCAGACGAAGATGATCGCGAAGAGGATGAGCGGTGCGAGGGTGATGTCGCCGGTGACGGCCGCCCAGCCGATGATCGGCGGGAAGGCGCCGGCCGCGCCGCCGATGACGATGTTCTGCGGCGTGCGGCGCTTCAGCCACATGGTATAGACGACGACGTAGAAGGCGATCGACAGCGCCAGCACCCCGGCCGCGACCCAGTTGGTGGCCAGACCCAGGATGCCGACCGAGGCGAGGGACAGGACGATGCCGTAGGTGAGTGCGGCATCCGGCGCGATGCGCCCGGCCGGGATGGGCCGCGTTGCGGTGCGGCGCATCTGCGCGTCGATGTCGCGGTCCCACCACATGTTCAGCGCACCGGCCGCACCGGCGCCAAGCGCGATGCACAGCACGGCGGTGATGGCGAGCACCGGGTGCAGATGCCCCGGTGCCACGATCAGCCCCACCGCACCGGTCAGCACGACGAGGGAGATGACGCGCGGCTTGAGCAGCGTCACCCAGTCGCGCACTTCCGAAAGGCTCGAATCAGTGCCTTCCAAGGCCGGCGAGATGACGACGTCGCTCATGCGGCGATCCCTGAAACCACGCGCCTCAGCGGACGCGCGGCAGTTCCTCGAAGGTGTGAAAGGGCGGCGGGCTCGCGACCTGCCACTCGAGCGTGGTCGCACCCTCGCCCCAGTAGTTCGGCGCCAGCTTCTGCTTGGACGCGAAGGTCCGGTAGACCACGTAGAGGAACACGAGCACCGAGGCGGCGGAGATGTAGCTGCCGATCGAGGAGACCATGTTCCAGCCGGCGAAGGCGGCCGGGTAGTCCGGGTAGCGGCGCGGCATGCCCTGGTTGCCCAGGAAGTGCTGCGGGAAGAAGGTGATGTTCGCACCGGCGAAGAACAGCCAGAAATGCACCTTGCCCCAGAATTCCGGGTACTGGTGGCCGCTCATCTTGCCGATCCAGTAGTAGAAGCCGGCGAAGATCGAGAACACGGCACCCAGGCTCAACACGTAGTGGAAGTGCGCCACCACGTAGTAGGTGTTGTGCAGGATCTGGGTGATGCCGGCATTCGCCAGGACCACGCCGGTCACACCACCCATGGTGAACAGGAAGATGAAGCCGATCGCGAACAGCATCGGCGTGTCGAGCCGGATGGACCCACCCCACATCGTCGCGATCCAGGAGAAGATCTTGATGCCCGTGGGCACCGCGATGACCATGGTCGCGGCCATGAAGTAGGCCCGCGTGTCCACGTCGATGCCGGAGGTGAACATGTGGTGCGCCCAGACCACGAAGCCCACCACGCCGATCGCGACCATCGCGTAGGCCATGCCGAGATAGCCGAAGATCGGCTTCTTCGAGAAGGTCGACAGGATGTGGCTGATGATGCCGAAGCCGGGCAGGATCATGATGTAGACTTCGGGGTGGCCGAAGAACCAGAACAGGTGCTGGAACAGCACCGGGTCGCCGCCGCCGGCCGGCCGGAAGAAGGCGGTGCCGAAGTTGCGGTCCGTGATCAGCATGGTGATCGCGCCACCGAGGACCGGAACCGCGAGCAGCAGCAGGAAGGCGGTCACCAGCATCGACCAGACGAACAGCGGCATCTTGTGCAGCGTCATGCCCGGCGCGCGCATGTTCAGGATGGTGGTGATGAAGTTGGCCGCGCCCAGGATGGAGCTGGCGCCGGCGAGGTGGAGCGCGAACAGCGCCATGTCCATCGCAGGTCCGGTCTGGTAGGCGCTGTCCGACAGCGGCGGGTAGATCGTCCAGCCTGCACCGGCGCCCTCGCCCACGAACATCGACCCGCCGAGCAGCAGGAAGGCCGGCACCAGCAGCCAGAAGCTGATGTTGTTCAGGCGGGGGAAGGCCATGTCCGGCGCACCGATCATCAGCGGCACGAACCAGTTGCCGAAGCCGCCGATGAGTGCGGGCATGACGACGAAGAACACCATGATCAGCCCGTGCGCGCTGACCCAGGCATTCCACATCTGGCCCGACGAGAAGATCTGCATCCCCGGCGACTGCAGCTCCATGCGCATCAGCACGGAGATGCCGCCGCCGATCAGGCCGGCGATGATCGAGAAGATGATGTAGAGCGTCCCGATATCCTTGTGGTTCGTCGAGAACAGCCAGCGCTGGACGAAGCTCGGGTAATGATCGTGATGCTCGTCGTGGTGGGCGGCGTGGGCGGCATTGTCCATGGGTCTGTGTCCTCGCAACGGCGCCGCCTCAGCGGCGCGCCTCCGCCATCAGGGTGGTGTCGATCGCCGCCTCTGCAACGGCCGCGGGCGCATCGACCGCGGGCGCCTGGGCGAAACGCGTGCGCGCATCTGCCACCCAGGCGTCGAATTCGGCCCGCGGCACGGCGCGCACCGCGATCGGCATGAACGCGTGGTTGGTCCCGCAGATCTGGTTGCACTGGCCGTAGAAGGTGCCGGGGCGGTCGGCGCGGAACCAGGTCTCCAGCGTGCGGCCGGGGATGGTGTATTTCTGCACGCCCAGCGAGGGGACGAAGAAGCTGTGGATCACGTCCGCACCGGTCGTGATGACGCGTACATTCGCGCCGATCGGCACGACGAGGGGATTGTCGACGGCCAGGCGGTACAAATGGCGCTGGTCGGCGGGCAGCTCGTCCTCCTGCAGCGGATAGCTGTCGAAGGTGAAGTTGCCGTTCTCGGGGTAGGCATAGCGCCAGAACCACTGGCGGCCCTGCACGTTGATGGTGAGGTCGGCGCTCGGCACCCGGTCCTGGTAGTAGATCAGCCGGAAGGACGGTATGGCGATGACCAGCAGGATCAGCACCGGCACCACGGTCCAGGCGACTTCGAGGATGGTGTTGTGGCTGGTGCGCGACGCGGTGGCGTTCTTCGCCTCGCGGTAGCGCCAGATGATGTAGCCCATCAGCCCGGCCACGAAGACCACGATCGCGATGATGATGTAGAGCACCAACTCGTTGAAGTCGTGGATAACGTCCTTCACGACGCCGCCCGACTGCTGCAGTCCGAGGCCCCAGGCGGTGGGCGCCCCGGTCATGGGCGCCGCCTCCTGCGCAAGGCCCGGGAACGCCAGGAGCATGGCGGCGGCAAAGCCGGCCGCACCGCAGGCTGCGGCGGCACCATGACGCCAGATCTTCGAAGCACGCATTCCGTGTCCCGTTCGCGCGCCGCTGCGGCGCGCGCCTGATTTCTTCGCCCCGCGTCGGGGTTCCTCGGCCGGAAACCACCGCGCCCGGCTGGTTTCCGCGCATCGCCGCGCCGGGATCCGCGTCCCGCGCCGCCAATGCGGGCGGACCATAGTCGCGTCACGCCGCAGCGCACAAGAGAGGCTTGAGCGATGCCGCGAAACCGTAGCGCACAGGCTGCGCGCCGGCTTGTCCACAGAAATCTGGCTGCCCTCCCCCCTCCAACAGCTTGTGTTGTGCATCCCGGTATGACTACCGTATCTTGTGTCTGGGGACATAAGGGGGCTGACCATCATGGATTGGACACAGGAAGCGATCGAGCGCCTGCAGGCGCTTTGGGCCGAGGGGCATTCGACCGCCGAAATCGGCCGCCGCATGGGGGTCTCGAAGAATGCGGTGGTGGGCAAGGCGCATCGGCTGAACCTCTCCGCCCGGCCGAGCCCCATCCGCCGCGACGCGCAGCCGCGCGCCGAGCGCCCGCGTACGCCGCGCGCGACGCCGCGCCGCGAGGTGCTGCGCAT
>NZ_JAAEDH010000030.1 GCF_018128965.1 Plastoroseomonas arctica | reverse complement strand
GTACCGTTGCGCGTGGCGGGTGCCGCGGGCTCAGGCGCCGCCGGTGCCGGCGGGCCGGCCAGGGTGATGCGCATCGGGCCCAGCGTCGCGGCGTCGCCCTCGATCCGCGCCTCGCCCTCGATGCCGGCGATCGCGACGCGGCCATCGGTGAGGCCCAGGCTGCCCGGCCCGGCGCGCAGCCCGGCCTCGACCAGCAGCGGGCGGCCGTCGGTGTCGAACACCGCCTCCGCCTCCACCGCGACCGAGGCGTCGAGGAACGCCAGCGGCTGCAGCAGCGGCACCGCGCGGCCGAGAGCGGCCGGCTGCACCGAGGGCAGCGCGATGCCGATGCCGATGCGCGCCGGGAACCCCTCGATCGCCAGCATGACGTTGACCGGCACGTCCTGGCCTTCGAGGCGCAGCACCGCCTGCCCGCGGCCGCCGATCCCCCCCCCGGCGCCGCGGTCCAGCCGCACCTCCAGCCGGTCCAGGCTCCAGGCGCGGCGCAGCTGGCGGTCCACCACCTGCACCCGGCCGCCGGTCAGCGTGAGGGCGCGCATCGCGCTCACCATCGAATCCTCGCTCGCCGGCAGCATCAGCTCGGCGAAGGTGCGCGCCGCGGCACCCGGGTCGGGGTCGGTCTCGGCCACCGCATCGGCGTCGTCGGCCTCGCCGAGGTCGAGCGCCCAGGTGCCGTCGGCCCGGCGCGAGATGCGCAGCTGCGGGCCGCGCAGCTCGATGGTGCGCGGCGCGAACTGGCCCCGCACGAGTGTGGCAAACGAGAAGGTCACTGCCGTCTCGGGCAGCTCCACGCGCATCGCACCGTCGGGCGAGCGTGCCCGGATGTCGCGCAGCACGATCTGAAAGGGCGAGGCGTGGCCGTCCCGCCAGCCGGCCCAGGCGATGGTGGCCTGACCGACTTCGACGCGTTGCGGCGCATCGGGCTTGTTCATCGCCGCCTCGATGCGGCTCGCGAGCATAGGCAGCTCGAGCGGGCCCTGGGAGAGCCGCCAGGCGAGTCCCGCGAAGGCCGCGCCGAGCACGACGGTGAGCGAGAACAACGCGCCCAGGACGCGGCGCAGCCAGCGGCCACGGCGGTTGAGGCGCTGGGCGGGACGCGGGGAAGTGGCTTGACCCGCGGGGGCGCTCACGCCTTCCCTCCTTGCCAATGACCCAGGCGCTGAACCAGGCAATGGCCGCACCGGACCCGCGGCAGGATGGCATGCCCCGGCCGCATGACCGCGACGCGGCGGAACGGTTGAAGAACGACTTCGCAGGCCTCGGCGCCGCGGAGCGTGGCTTCGTGGCCTCCGATGCGGGGGCTTCGCTGCTCACCGCGCTCGGCGGCCACAGCCCCTACCTGACCGACCTCGCGCTGCGCTTCCCCGCCGCGCTGCTGCGGATGGCCGAGCGCGGACCCGATGATGCGATGACCCTCGCGCTCGACCCGCTCTCGCGCGCCGAGCCGGCGACGCCGCGCGCCGCCATCGGCGGGCTGCTGCGGCGCGTGAAGGGGCAGGTCGCTTTGATCGCCGCGGCGGCCGACATCGCCGGGCTGTGGACGCTGGACAAGGTGACCGGCGCGCTCTCCACCCTGGCGGAATCGGCACTCGACCTCGCACTCGCGCAGCTGCTGCGAGAGGCGGCCGCGCGCGGCGACCTGCGCCTGCCCGGCCGCGCAAGGCGCGACCCCAAGGCGGTGGCGCGCGGCTCGGGCATCGCGATCCTGGGGATGGGCAAGCTCGGCGCGCGTGAGCTGAACTATTCTTCGGATATCGACCTCATGGTTCTGTTCGACCCGGAGGTCGCAGCCTATCAGCCGGAACGCGCGAGCGCGGTCTATGTTCGGATCGCACGCGACCTCGTGACCCTCATGGAGGAACGCACCGCGGAAGGCTACGTGTTTCGCACCGACCTGCGACTGCGCCCCGACCCGGCGGCGACACCGCTCGCGGTCTCGATCCCGGCGGCGATCGGCTACTACGGCTCGATGGGCCAGAACTGGGAACGCGCGGCGATGATCAAGGCGCGCACGGTCGCCGGCGACCGCCCCTTGGGCGAGGGATTCCTGCGCGAGATCCGCCCCTTCATCTGGCGTCGGCACCTCGATTTCGCCGCCGTCGCGGATGTCCATGCGATGAAGCGGCAGATCCACGCGCACAAGGGTGCCTCGGGTGCCAACGCGACGGTGCAGGTCGCAGGCCACGACGTGAAGCTCGGCCGGGGCGGGATCCGCGAGATCGAGTTCACCGTCCAGGTGCTGCAGCTGATCTGGGGCGGGCGCGACCCTGGCCTGCGCGACCCGACGACGCTGGGCGGGCTCGCGGCGCTGGCGACCGCCGGGCGGATCGAGCGCCGCGCGGCGGCCGACCTCGCCGATGCCTATGTCTTCCTACGCCATGTCGAGCACCGCCTGCAGATGGTCGCCGACCGCCAGACCCACCGGCTGCCCGAGGATGCCGAGGGGCTGGCCCGCATCGCGAGTTTCCTCGGCTATGCGGACGCGGCGGCCTTTTCCGCGGCGTTCATCGGCCATCTCACCCGCGTCGAGCGGCATTATGGCGGCTTCTTCGAAAGCGCACCCACGCTCGCCGAGGATGAGCGCGGCAACCTGGTCTTCACCGGGATCGAGGACGACCCGGCCACGATCGCGACGCTGGGCGCGATGGGCTTCCGCAACCCCTCGGGCGTGGCGGCGATGGTGCGCGGCTGGCATCACGGCCGCACCCGGGCGACGCGCAGCGAACGCGCGCGCGAATTGCTCACCGCACTGATGCCGGCGCTGCTGGCCGCGCTCGCGCGACAGCGCGAGCCCGACACCGCCCTGCAGCGCTTCGATGCCGTGCTCACCCGCCTGCCCGCCGGGGTTCAGGTGCTGAGCCTGCTCGCGCGCAACACCCCGCTGCTCGACCGGCTGGCGGGCATTCTCGGTGCCGCGCCGCAGCTGGCGGACCACCTTGCCCGCAACACCGCCGCGCTGGAGGGGCTGCTCTCCGGCTCGCCGGGGTCGCTGACGCCGGCAAGCTGCGTCGGGTCCCTGCCCGCCCTGGTCAAGGATGCCCGCCATGTCGAGGAAGCCATGGCGGCGGCGCGACGCCTGGTGCTCGAGCGCAACTTCGAAATCGACGCGGCGGCCCTCGAAGGGCTGATCGATCCCGACGTGGCGGGCGAGGCGCGCTCGGACCTGGCGGCGGCGGCGGTGGCTTCGCTGCTGCCCCATGTGGTGGACGACTTCGCCGAGCGGCATGGCCGTGTGAAGGGCGGTGCACTCGCGATCGTCGCCCTCGGCAAGCTCGGCGGGCGCGAGATGCTGCCGGCGAGCGACCTCGACCTGGTGCTGATCTACGACCACGACGCGGCCGCGGAGGCGAGCCATGGCGGGCCGCGGTCGCTGCCGGTCACGCAGTACTACGCGCGGCTCGCGAACCAGGTGGTCGCCGCGATCACCTCGCCGGGGCCGGAGGGGAAGCTGTGGGATGTGGATATGCGGCTGCGGCCCTCGGGGTCGAAGGGACCGGTCGCCGTCTCCTTCGCGGCCTTCACGCGCTATCATAACGAGAGTGCCTGGACGTGGGAGCGCATGGCGCTGACCCGGGCGCGGGTGGTGGCCGGACCGCCGGGTCTCGCGCGGCGGATCAATGCCACCATCCGCGCGGCGCTGATGCGCCAGGGCGTCGCCGCCATCGCGCTGGCCGATGCGGCGGCGATGCGCGCCCGGCTCGCGCGCGACCGGCCACCCGAGGGACCGTGGGACGTGAAGCTGATCTCCGGCGGGCTGATCGAGGTGGAGTTCATCGCGCAGAGCCTGCAGCTCGCGCATGCGCATCGCCTGCCCGGGGTGCTCGCGACCCAGACGCGGGCGGCGCTGGCGGCACTGGCGAAGCATCGCGTGCTGGATGCGGCCGAGGCGCGGGCGCTGATCGGGGCGGAGAAGCTGTGGCGCACGGTGATCGGCCTGCTGCGCCTGACCATCGGCCACACCCGCGAAGCGGCGCTGCCCGACACCGTCGCGCATGCCCTGCTGCACGTGACCGGCCCGATGCTGGCCAGCCCGGCGGTTGACCTCGCTGGCCTGAGGCAGCAGATGCTGGAGCAGGCGGGGGCGGTGCGCGACATCTTCGTCCGGCGCATCGGCAACATGGGGGATGGGGCATGACGGAGCTGGTCGAGAGCGCGCAGGCGCCGGATTTCACCATGGCGGCGAGCGGTGGGCGCGAGGTCTCCTCCGCCGCGCTCAAGGGCAAGCCCTACCTGCTGTATTTCTACCCCAAGGCGGACACGCCCGGCTGCACGAAGCAGGCCTGCGGCATCCAGGAAGCGCTGCCGCAGCTGGGCAAGCTGAACCTCACCGTGATTGGCGTCTCGCCTGACCCGATGCCGCCGATCGAGAAATTCGCGAAGAAGTTCAACCTGGAATTCCCGCTCGCCTCCGACCCGGAGCACAAGCTCGCCGAGAGCTACGGCGTGTGGGTCGAGAAATCCATGTACGGCAAGAAGTACATGGGCATGGAACGGTCGAGCTTCCTGGTCGGCGCCGACGGCACCATCAAGGCGATCTGGCGCAAGGTGAAGCCCGAGGCGCATGCGGCCGCGGTGCTGGAGGCGGCCAAGGCGCTCTGACTGGCATGGCACGTGCAACGCCCGGGGTGACCTGAGGGGAGACACCTCCATGCCAAGCCGCCGCGCCCTGCTCGCCAGCCTTGGGATGATGCCGGCCGCGGCGCGGGCGCAGCCCACACCCTGGCCGATCCGGCCCGTGCGGGTGATCATTCCATTCGCGCCGGGCGGCTCATCCGACATCGCGGCGCGGCTGATGGCGCCGCGGGTGGCGGCGCTGCTGGGCCAGAACCTGGTGATCGAGAATCGCGGCGGCGGTGGCGGCAACATCGCCGGCGAGGCGGTGCTGCGCGCGGGTGCCGATGGCTACACGCTGCTGCAGGGCAACATGGGACTGATGGCGGTGAACCCGTCGTTGTTCCCGGTAATGCCCTTCGACCCGCTGGCAGATTTCGCGCCGGTTTCGCACATCGTCTCGGTCGCCAACATGCTGGTGGTGCCGGTCGGCCGACCCTGGACCGACCTCGCCGGGCTGCTCGGCGCCTTGCGGGCACAGCCGGAAACGCTGCGCGCCGGCACCTCGGGAAATGGCAGCATCGGGCACCTGGCGCAGCTGCTGCTTGACCAGATGGCCGGCACGCGCAGCGTCTCGGTGCCCTATCGCGGCGGCGGGCCGATGGTGAACGACCTCCTGGCCGGGCATCTCGACTACGGCTTCGCGACGCTGCCCACCATTCTGGGCGGCATCGAGGGTGGGCTGCTGCGCCCCATCGCGATCGGCACCGCGACACGCAGCCCGCTGTTCCCCCAGGTGCCGACCGTCGCGGAGGCCGGGCTGCCCGGCTTCGAGGTGGCGAACTGGGACAGCTGGCTGTTCCCCGGCGGCACGCCGCGCCCGATTGTGGAGCGCATGGCCGCGGTGCTGCGCGAGGTGCTGGCCGAGCCCGCCATCATCGCCGAATTCGCTCGGCGAGGGCTCGAGGCGCAGTCGAGCTCACCCGAGGTGCTGCACGCCGCCATCCGCACGGAGACGCTGCGCTGGGGACCGCTGGTGCGTGCGAGCGGGGCCACGCCAGGCTAATCCTCCGCCGCTGGAAGCAGCGTCGCGAAGATGTGCTCGGCGCGCTTGAACGCGACCTCGGCGCGGCGCCGTTCCGCCGGGTCGGTGTGACGATCGGGGTGGTGGTGCCGTCGGAAGGCGCGGCGGGCTTCGTGGATGAACCACTCCGGCGCGTTGGCGGTGAGGAAGACACGTCCATGCGAACTGACTAGGGGTGGCGCGGTGCGCTCCAGCTCCTCGATTCGCAGGTCGGCTTCGGCGAGGTTGCGGCGGAGCAGGTCGATTTCGAGCAATGCGGCGCGCAATTCATGCCCGGCAGTGCGCGCGGGCGCATCGAGCGCGAGGCGCCGCTCGATCCGCCGCGCGAGCAGCAGGGCGCGCGAACCGGGACGATGCCCGAGCTCCGCCTGGATGCGCGCGAGGACGGCCGGGTTGCGTGCGTGCTGCTCCGCATGCTCGGCGAGTTGCTCCAGCGGCCAGTCGAAAAGCGGGCGGGGAACGTCCATGTCGCCGCCAGCTTCGCATGGGGGGCTTAACGGAGGGTTTTCCGGCGTGCCACAAGGGCGGACGGAGGACAGAACATGATCGATGCAGTTGGCCGGCGCGCCGCCCTGGCCCTGGCGGCGGCCCCGCTGGCGCGCCCCGCACTCGCGCAGGGCGCCTGGCCGAGCCGGCCGATCCGGCTGATCGTGCCGTTCCCGCCCGGCGGGTCGAACGACGTGGTGGCGCGCCCGCTCGCGGATCGCCTGCAGCCCCTGCTGGGCCAGCCGGTGGTGATCGAGAATCGCGGCGGCGCGGGCGGCGCGATCGGGGCGGCGGCGGTCTCGCAGGCGGCGCCCGATGGCTACACGCTGATGGTCACCTCCTCCTCCTTCGCGACCTCCTCGATCATCCAGCGCACGCCCTACAAGATGCCGGAGGATTTCACCCCGGTGGCGGTGCTGGCCAAGGCGCCGTTCTTCATCCTGGTCTCGCCGGATTTTCCGGCCCGCGACGTGGCGGGACTGATCGCCGCGGCGCGGGCGAACCCCGGCGGGATCGACTATGCGAGCTCCGGACCGGGGGGGATCAACCACTTCATCACCGAGTATTTCTGCCTGCGCGCGGGGATCCGGATGAACCACGTGCCGTATCGCGGCACGGCGCAGGCGGTGACGGACCTGGTGGCGGGGCATGTCCAGGTGCTGATCACGACGGTGGCCAGTGCCAACGCGGTGGCGCGCGAGGGCCGCGTTCGCGTGCTGGCCTACACCGCGCCGGGGCGGAACGAGCAGTCGCCGGCCGCACCCTTGGTGCGGGAGATGGGGCTGGATTACGAGGTCGATATCTGGTGGGGGCTGTTCGGGCCGAAGGGCCTGCCGGAGCCGATCGTGACGCGGCTGAATGCGGCAGCGAACGCGGCCGTGATGGAGGGTGGCGTGGCGCGGATATTCGAGGCGGAGGGTGCCAGGCCGGCGCCCGGGACGCCGGGGGATTTCTCGGCATTGCTGGATGTGGAGATGGCGCGGTGGCGCGATGTGGCGCGGGCGGCGGATATTCGGGTGGAGTGAAGGGGGCGATGGGAACGGCATAGCGATGCCGCGTTCGTTTCCGAAAGAAGAGCTCGCCGGCAATGGGCGCCAGGCCAGGTCTCGCTCCTCAGCCGGCGTTTCGGTCCCATTGTGGATGGCTGATCCAACTGAAGGGTCGGTCGCCGACCAGTTCCACGCGCAGTCCGGCCGACTGCACCTTGAGGCTCACGCCGACCTCTGACCCGATGCACTGCATCTTGGTCATCCCGATCGGAAAGCCGCCGATTTTTTCGAGAACGCTGCGGCGCGCGCCCCATATCAGGGATTGGAGGTGTCGGCTGGAACTCCCCATCTCGATCCCGAGTGCCAGGACTTCGGAATGAACTCTCCGCCAAACGGATTTGCTGATGCGGCTGGGGAGATTTAAGAATTGTTCCCAGGACATGTCTGCATTGATGGACTCGCCGATCAACCCAATCGAAGTATCCGAAAGTCTTTCGAGATACGCGGCCAACCAGCCAACCCGTAAAATCCGGCACTCTTCCTGCAGAAATATGAAGTTGTCGTAGTTGAAGGCGGCGCGCCAGCCATGATCCCAGGCACCGATGTTCATGCCGGTGTTTTCGCGGTACAGGATGGAAACCGGACGACGCAGTCCCGGTAGTTCAAGAATTTTACGCTGCGCGAAATTCACCACGACGAAACAATGTGCATGCCCTGTTTCGAAATCGTCTTGTATCTGAGCTATCAGGCTTTCCAGACAAAGCGTCGAATACAGATTGTAGTGGCTGATGATGATTGCCGTCTTTGCCGCCATAACGCGTCCTCAGTGAACCTTGCCAGGCATGGCGGCTGGCTCGGCCTTGACCAATGCGTTGCCCTCAGCATTGCGTCTAAGAGCCGCGATGAGAGCGTTTTTTTCGTTGGTGATCTGCTGCAACGCGATCCGGTCGCCGGCATACTGAAAAAACTGCCGGACGCGCGCTGCCCTGGCTGCATCCTTTTGGGCTTCGAACAGCGACGCCAAGGCAGCCTGGTCGGGGCCGACACCCAATACCCCAAGCCCGTAGGCATGATCGAACCGGAAGAAGGGATGGTCCACTGCGAGCCTTTCCCAAAGCAGATGCACACCAAAGCCCCCGCTTTTCACAGCGATATCGTGGAAAATGACGACGCCCCGTTCGGACAGCTTGGGCTTCCAGGTCTCGAAGTCATGCGTAACGGCTTCGAGGGTGTGCAGCCCATCAATGTGCAGCAAGTCCACCGAGCCATCCGGCACGTTATCCAGCGCATCGTCGAACGTGCATCGCATCAGCTTCGCGAAGGGCCAGCCGGAGGAATCGAAGAAGGCTCTCACATCCTCGAAGACCTTCGAATCGTAGCGACCCGCGTGGATGTCGCCTTCCCATGTGTCCACCGCGATGCAATCGCCCGCGAGGCCTCCCTCATGGAAGGCTTGGCAGAATGCGGCGAAGCTTGCGGCGTTATGGGCGCCGAGTTCCACAATCCTGCTGGGCCGCAGCTTGGACACGACATAGAAGGCAAAAGGTATGTGCCCAAGCCAGGCGCTGGGAACAACACGCCTGGGCTGCCGAAGCGCGGCGGCGATCAAATCTTCAAAGAATTCCAACCGCGTCACCCTTCCCCTCGGCGCGCGGTGGATAGCGGAGTGCAGTCAGTCAGCATAGATCCGTAACGAGGGCCCTCACTCCAGCGTCACCCCCGCCGCCCGGATCACCGGCCGCCACCGCTCGTACTCCGCCCGGACGAAGGCATCCGTATCCCCCGGGCCCATCCAGATCGGCTCAGAGGCCAGCGCCGTCAGCCGCTCCTTCACCGCGGGCAGCGCCAGCACCTCCCGCGTCGCTGTCGCCATCCGCTCGATCACCGGCTGCGGCGTCCCGCGCGGCGCGAACAGCCCGGTCCAGGACCGCACCGCATAGCCAGGCAGCCCCTGCTCGGCGACCGTGGGGATGTCCGGGCGGAAGCTGAGGCGCTGCTCCGTCGCCACGCCGATGATCCGCACCCGCCCATCGGAGGCCGGCCCCACCAGGGTGGGCAGGTTCATCACGGCGAAGGGCACCGTCCCGGACACCAGGTCGGTCACGGCCGGCCCGCCGCCACGATAAGGCACATGCGTCAGCTCGGTGTTCGTCATCATCCGGAACAGCTCGCCGCCCAGGTGATTGGAACTGCCGGTGCCCGAACTCGCGAAGGACAACCCGCCGCGCGTCGCGCGGATCTTCGCCAGCAGCTCGGGGATGGTGGTGATGCCGGTGGCGGGGTTCACCGCGAAGGCGTTCGGCACGTCGACCAGCATCGCGATCGCCGGCAGCGCCTCGCGCGGGTCGTAGCCGAGCTCGGTCGAGAGCAGCGCGTGGAAGACATGGTTGGACGCCGAGGAGATCAGCAGCGTGTGCCCATCTGGCCGGGCACGCGCGACGATGCCCATCCCGATGGACCCGCCGCCGCCGGCCCGGTTCTCGACCACGAATTGCTGGCCGAAGCGCTCGCTCAGATGCGGCGCCATCAGCCGCGCGACCACGTCGTTCGAGCCGCCCGGGGCCCAGGGCACCACCATCGTCACCGGCCGGTTGGGCCAGGGCGCCTGGGCCAGCGCGGGCAGGGCCAGCGCCGAGGCGATGGTCGCGGTCAGGAGGGTTCGGCGGTCGGTCATTATGCGGCTCCGGTCCATCGGTCCCCTCTATACTGGTATCGCGCAGCCTTAAATCCCTCAGGCGGAACATCGCGCAACCGTGCCGACCCCATGGGCCGGTTGCGCCGCAACGGCTAAAGCGACGCTTGCGCCGTCGCCCGCGGCGCTGCTTGGATGGCGCCCGAGGAAAAGCCCGGCACCGGCCCATCGCATGGAGGGCTGCGCATGAGCTTGCAACGACGTGGATTGATGGCGGGTGCCGCCTCGCTCGCCCTGGCACGGCCCGCGCTCGCGCAGCCGGCCTCTGCGCGGGTGCTGAAATACGTGCCCCAGACCGACCTCACCGTGATCGACCCGGTGATGACGACGGCCTACATCACGCGCCACCATTCGCTGATGGTCTACGACCAGCTCTACGGGATGGATTCCCGCCTCCAGCCGCAGCCGCAGATGGTCGAGGGCCACACGCTCGAGAATGACGGGCTGCTGTGGAAGTTCCGCCTGCGCGAGGGCTTGGCCTTCCATGATGGCGAGCCGGTGCGCGGCGTGGACTGCATCGCCTCGATCCGCCGTTGGGCGAGCCGGGATGCGCTCGGCCAGGTGCTGATGAGCCGGGTCGCGGAAATGGCGCCCGATGGCGACCGCGGTTTTGCCATTCGGCTGCGGCAGCGCTTCGGGCCGATGCTTGAGACGCTGGCCAAGATCGGGCCCTCCGCGCTGTTCATCATGCCGGCGCGGATTGCCGCCGCGGAGGGGACGCGGGCCATCACGGAGACCGTGGGCAGCGGCCCGTTCAAGTTCGTCCCCGGCGAGCGCGTGGTCGGCGCGAAGGTCGTCTACGAGCGCAACGCGGCCTACCGCCCGCGCGAAAGCGGCGAGCCTGATTGGGCGGCGGGACCCAAGCGGGTCTTCTTCGACCGCGTCGAATGGCATGTGATGCCGGACCCCGGCACCGCGGCCTCCGCCCTGATGAACGGCGAGATGGATTGGTGGGAGAACCCGCCCAACGACCTGGTCCCGCTACTGCGCCGCTCCCGCGACGTGGTGGTGGAACGCGCGAGCCCGCTCGGCACCTTCGGCACCGGGGTGTTCAACTGCCTCCACCCGCCCTTCGACAAGCCCGCGGTGCGCCGTGCGGTGCTGCGCGCGATGAGCCAGCAGGATTTCATGACCGCGGCCGCCGGTGCCGATCCCTCGCTGTGGCGCACCGGGGTGGGCGTCTTCACGCCCGAGACGCCGCTCGCGACCCAGGCCGGGATCGAGGCGATCACCGCGCCGCGCGACCTCGCACGCTCCCGCGCCGAGCTGCGCGCGGCGGGGTACAATGGCGAGACCATCGTGATGATGGCGCCATCCGACCAGCAGGTGCTCTCCGCGCTTGGCGAGGTCGGTCGCGACCTGTTCGTGCGCCTGGGGATGAACGTCGACTACGTGGTCAGCGACTGGGGCACGCTGGTGCAACGCCGCGCCAAGAAGGACCCGCCGGCGCAGGGCGGGTGGAACTTCTTCCACACCACCTGGAACGGGCTCGACGGCATCAACCCGGGGATCATGCAGTTCCTGCGCGCGAACGGGGATGGTGCCTGGTTCGGCTGGCCGACGGTTCCGGCGCTGGAGGCCGCGCGCCTCGCCTGGTTCGACGCGCCGCACATGGAGGCGCAGCGGGAGAACGCCGAGACCATCCAGCGCATCGTGTTCGAGGAGGCGCCCTACCTTCCGAGCGGGCAGTTCTTCTCCACCTCCGCCTGGCGGCGCGGCCTCACCGGCGTGGTCCCGGCGATCTATGCCTTCTGGGGCATCCGGCGGGGGTAGGCGCGGCCCCTCCCACGGCATGCTAAGGCCGAGACTCGACAAGGGGAGAGCGCGGCATGGCGCAGGCATCGGCGAGCGAAACGCTCGGGCAATTCGTGGCGACGTCCGAATGGGGCGCGGTGCCCGATGCGGTGCGCGAGGCCGGGCTGCGCTCCATCCTCAACCATCTGGGCTGTGCGCTCGGCGTCGCGCGCGATCCGGCGGTGGTGACCGCGCTCGCGGTGATGCGCGGCTTTGCCGGCGCGCCGGTCGCGACGGTGGTGGGCCAGGGCGTGCGGCTGGACGCGATGACCGCCGCCTTCGTCAACGCCGTGGGGTCGAACCTGCTCGACTATGACGACACGCACCTGGACACCGTGATCCATCCGGCCGCGCCGATCGCGCCGCCGCTGCTGGCGCTCGCCGAGCAACGGGGCCTGCCGGGTGCCGCGGTGATCCACGCCTTCCTGCTCGGCGGCGAGGTGGCCTGCCGGATCGGCAATGCGGTCTCGCCCGGCCACTACGCGCGGGGCTGGCACATCACGGCAAGCTGCGGCGTGTTCGGCGCGGCGGCGGGGGCGGCCAGGCTGCTGGGCCTGGATGCCGCGCGCACGGCCAACGCCATCGGGATCGCGGCGAGCCTGTCGGGCAGCATCATCGAGAACCTGCCGACGGCGGCCAAGAACGTCGGCGTCGGCAACGCGGCGCGGCATGGATTGCAGGCGGCGCTGTTCGCGGAAGCGGGGTGGGAGGCCGCGCCGGCCGCGATCGAGGGCAGGCTCGGCTGGGCGCAGGCAACGGGCGGGGCGGCGGACATGGCGGTGCTGCTCGACGGGCTGGGAACGCGATGGGAGATCGCGCGCAACACCTTCAAGCCCTATCCGGCCGGTATTGTGTTCCATGCGGTGATCGAGGCGTGCCTCGGCCTGCGCGAGACCATCGCCGGTGCGGACATCGCGCGCGTCGAGGTCGTCGGCGACGCGCTGCTGATCGCGCGCGGGGATCGCGTGGTGCGCAACGCGCGCGATGCACGGGTCAGCATTCATCACTGCGCGGCGCTCGGCTTCGTGCGTGGGCGCGCGGGCGTGCCGGATTTCGAACAGGATGCGGTGGATGACGCGGCACTCGCGGCCTTCCGCGCCAAGGTGGTGGCGGTGGAGGATGCGGCGCTGCCGCGCGGTGCTTCGCGGGTGAGGGTGTGGCTCGGCGATGGCGAGCGCTTCGAGGCGCGGGTCGATGAGCCCGAGGGCAGCGAGGCGCGGCCGATGAGCGATGCCGCGCTGGACGCGAAGTTCCTCGACAATGCGGCGCTGGGCGGGTTCGCCGCGCGCGGTCCGGCGATGCTCGCCGCGGTGCGCGGCCTGGCGCAGGTGCGCGACGTCGCAGAGGTCATGGCGCTGCTGGCGTGAGGCGGGCATGATCGCCAAAACGGGGAGGCACGGCATGCAACGTCGCGACATGCTCATCGGGGCCGCGGTGCTCGGCACGCCCGCCTTGGCGCGGGCGCAGGCGGGTTGGCCGACCCGGTCCATCCGGATGATCATTCCGTTCCCGCCCGGCGGCACCACGGATATCCTGGGCCGGCTGATCGCGCCGCCGCTCTCGGCCGCGTTGGGCCAGCAGGTGGTGGTCGAGAACCGCAGCGGCGGGGCCGGTGCCGCGGGCGTGGTCGAGACGCTGCGCGCGCCTCCCGATGGGCACACCATCTGCATCACCATCAGCACTTTGATCACCGCGACGCTGTTGACGCGGCAACCCTACCACCCGGTCAATGACGTGAGCCCGATCCTGCATCTGGCCGATGTCGCGAACATCCTGGTGGTGAACAAGGCGCTGCCGATCGCGTCCGTGGCCGAGCTGATCGCCTATGCGCGGGCCAATCCCGGGCGGCTCGCCTATGGGTCGGCGGGGATCGGCACGTCGCAGCATTTCGCCGCCGAGCTGTTCCAGCAGGCGGCGGGGGTGAGTTTCGTCCACGTGCCGTATCGCGGCGGCGGCCCGGCGTTGCTGGACCTGGTCGGCGGCCAGGTGCAGCTGATGTTCGGCAATGCGAGTTCCACGCTGCCCTTCGTGCGCTCCGACCAGGTGCGCGGGTTGGCGGTGACGGCGGCCGCGCGCCAATCGTACGCGCCGGAGCTGCCAACGATCGCCGAGGCGGCGATCCCTGGCTATGGCGTGGTGGAGTGGTACGCCGTGGTCGGCCCGGCCGGGATTCCGGCACCGGTGACGGAGCGATTGAACCGCGAAATCCTGGCGATCGTCGGCACGCCGGAGGCGCGGGCGCGGATTTTGGATCTGGGTGCCGAGGTGGTGGGCGGCACGTCCGCGGAGTTCGGCGCGTTCTTGCGCGACGATCTGGTGCGGATGGAGGCTCTGGTGCGTCGGGCGGGGATCCGCTCGGAGTAGCTGGCGCTTCGTGGCGTGCCGGGTACCAATAGCCAAAAATAAAAGAATGGGGTCCGGGGAAATTCCTTTCCCCGGAAAGGCGTAGGGAACTGGTCATGGATTTGCATCTCACAGGCAAGGTTGCCGTCGTCTCCGGCGCAAGCAAGGGCATCGGCCGTGCCATCGCGGAGCGCCTGGTGTCGGAGGGCATGCAGGTGCTGGGCGTCGCGCGCGGCGGCTGCGATGCGCCGGGCGTGCTGGGCCATGCGTGCGACCTGCGCGACCCGGCGGCTCCTGCGGCTGCGGTGGCGGCGGCGGTGGCGGCGTTCGGCGGTGTGGACCTGCTGGTGAATTGCTCGGGTGCGACGCAGCGGGGCGATTTCCTGGCGCTCGACGACGACGCCTGGGCTGACAGTTATGCGGGGAAGTTCTTCGCCGCGGTGCGGCTGACGCGTGCCGCCTGGCCTCATCTCGTCGTACGCCAGGGCAGCGTGGTGCATATCGCGGGCGCGGGCGGGAAGATCGCGAGTGCGGATTTCACCATCGGCGGTTCGGTGAATGCGGCGTTGATGAACTTCACCAAAGCGCTGGCGGATCGCGGCGTGAAGGATGGGGTTCGGGTGAACTGCATCAATCCGGGGAGCATCCGGACCGTGCGGCTCGAGCAGCGGATTGCAGTGGTGATGGCCGAGCAGGGCGTGGATGAGGCGGCCGCGGCGGCGGCGCTGGCCCGCGCCACGGGCGTGGCGCGGTTCGGCGAGGTGGGCGAGATCGCCGGGGTGGTCGCATTCCTGGCGAGTGCCGAGGCCGGCTATATTCAGGGGGCGATTCTGGATGTGGATGGCGGATGGATACGCGCCGTCTAGTCGACCGCGAAGCAGTACAGCAGCCCAGCCCCGCCGGTGCTGACCAGGTTCGCCTGGGTGCAGCCGCGCGAGGGGTGCGAGGTGGTCCAGGAGCGCGAGGCGGCGTCGTCGCGCAGCCCGATCCGGTCGGCGTGGCCGACCATCGCCGCGCCGTCGGTGCCCGAGTGGGTCCAGTTGCGGCAGGTCATGTCTTCGGTGCCCGTGTAGGCGGTGCCGTCGGGCTGCGAGCCGGTGACGATGTCATGCGTGTTGGGCGTGTCGCCGCGGCCGTTGACGATGGCGCCGCGCTCGGTCAGGGCCGTCGCCTTGGTGAGGTTGTTCTCGCCGTGCAAGGTGGCGAGGTTGTCGGCGATCACCACGCCCATGACGTTGCGCCAGGGGCCGGCGCCGATGCGGTCCCGCGCGTTGATCGCCGCCGCGCCTTGCGTGCTGAGATAGGCGTGCCAGCGGCGCTGCCCGGCGCCGGCGGCCTGGGCGAGCGTCTGGCAATGCGCGTCGGCACCGGCGATGCCACCGAGATCGGCGCCGCGGCCGATGGGCGTGCTGGTGACGAAGAATGTCATCTGCGCCGGCTGAGCCGCTGGCGCCTGGGCGTCGGCGGCGAGTGCCAGGGGAACCAGGGCCAGGGCGAGCAGGATGGGGTTGCGCATGGGCGTTCTCCTCGGGGGCGGCCCTCGGGCGGGGCGATTGGGGTGGGAGAACAGCACGCCGCGGGGTGGCGGGCGATGGTTTTCATGGTCGGAGTGGCGGGATTTGAACCCACGACCCCTTGTCCCCCAGACAAGTGCGCTACCAGGCTGCGCTACACTCCGACGTGCGGCGCGGATTAACACCGCGCGCGCGGGAAGGCTAGCCCTTCGCCAGCGCGCGCAGCGCCTGCGCGATGGCGTCGAGCTCCGCCAGCGCATCGCGCAGCGGCGCGTCGTCCAGCTCCTCGACCGGCGGCGGGTCGCCCAAGGGGAGTTCGCCGGCATGGCCCTCCTCCTCCTCGGAAAAGGCGCCGTCCTTGAGCAGGCGCTGGACACCCTTGATGGTGTAGCCCTGCGTGTAGAGCAGGTCCGAGACGCGCTTGAGGAGCGCAATATCTTCAGGGCGATAATAACGCCGGCCGCCACCGCGCTTGAGCGGCTTGAGCTGGGAGAACTTCGTCTCCCAGAAGCGTAGGACGTGCTGGGGGATCTGCAGGTCCTCGCTGACCTCCGAGATGGTGCGGAAGGCGGTGGGGGCCTTGCGGGTGCGCTTCTGCGGGTCTTCGGTGAGGGTCTCGTCGCTCACGCGGCGTCATCCTCGGCCGGGGGTGCCTCGCCGTTGATGCGGGCCTTGAGCACCTGGGACGGGCGGAAGGCGAGGACTTTTCGAGGCAGAATAGGCACTTCGATGCCGGTCTTGGGGTTGCGCCCCACCCGCTTGCCCTTCTGGCGGACGATGAATGTGCCGAAGGCGGAGATCTTCACGGGGTTGCCCGATTCGAGGGCGGCGGACATGCGCTCGAGCACCGTCTCGAGCAAGGCGGCCGATTCGTTTCGGGACAGGCCGACATTGGCGTAGATCGCCTCCGCCAGGTGCGCGCGCGTCAAGGTCTCCATCGGCGGTGACACTATCCCCTGGAAGGTATTGGAGGGGTTATGAAAACCGGTTCGCCAGGGCGGGTCAAGGAAAGGCTTTGAGGATGGGCGGACGCGCCGCCGGTCCCTGATCAGTAGCGGCGATAGGCGGGGCGTCCGTAGTAGCGGCCCCGGTTGTAGGGACGGCCCCTGCGGTAGCCGCGGTCGCTGGACCCGACGATGGCGGCGCCTGCGGCAAGCCCGACGATGCCCGCGGCCAGGGCGGTGCCGACATTGGCCTCCTGCTGCGCCTGGTTGCGCTCGGCCGAGGCGGCCTGCTGCAGGTAGGCGGCGTCGTTGCAGGCCTGCTGGTATCCTTGCTGGCAGGCAATGCTGGCGTTGGTCGCCTGCTGCTCGACGGGGCCGGGGGCGACGACGCAGCCGGCCAGACCGAGGATCGCGAACAGTGTTGCAAGGCGGGATGGGCGGGACATGGGCACTCCTCTCACTGCGGGCCCTAGCGCCCACTCTCTGGAGCATCTTGAATTCTGCCAGCGTAACTTTCTAGCCGGTAATCTGCCGCCGGCCATCACATGCCGCGTGATTGGCCCGATCGAGGATCGTGGGTGTCCGTTATCGCGAAGAAGATCCTGGATCAGAAATGGTGCTGCCAGAGAGGATTGAACTCTCGACCTCTCCCTTACCAAGGGAGTGCTCTACCACTGAGCTACGGCAGCATCCGGCGCGGAAGCCATCGCCATGCGCGGGGGCTGATTAGCCGCATCCACCCCGGGACCGCAACCCCCGGTTCCACCCTCTTGCCGCCCCCCCCATACACCGCCACACCTTGCCGCATGGTGAAGCCCCCTTCCCCCAACCGCACCGAAGCCGAACGGGTCGCTCGCGAAGCCGCCGCGCTCCGCGAAAACCTCCGCAAGCGCAAGGCCCAGGCCCGCGCGCGCGACGCCCAGGACGCATCCCACACCCCCGACTCGTCGCCACCCCTTCCCCCAAAACCGCCTCTCCGCTAAGCCCCGCGGCAGGAGGCGACCCCATGCCCATCATGCCCGACAGCTGGATCCGCCGCATGGCCGTGGATCACGGCATGATCACGCCCTTCGTCGAATCCCAGCGCCGCGAAGGCGTCATCAGCTACGGCCTCTCCTCCTACGGCTACGACAGCCGCGTCGCCGACGAATTCAAGATCTTCACCAATGTCGACAGCGCCATCGTGGACCCCAAGGCCTTCTCCGACGAAAGCTTCGTCTCCCGCCAAGGGCCCGTCTGCATCATCCCGCCCAACTCCTTCGTCCTCGCGCACACCGTCGAGGTCTTCCGCATCCCGCGCGACATCCTGGTCATCTGCCTCGGCAAATCCACCTACGCGCGCTGCGGGCTGATCGTGAACGTCACCCCCCTGGAACCCGAATGGGAAGGCCAGGTGACGATCGAAATCAGCAACACCACCCCCCTGCCCGCCAAGGTCTACGCGAACGAAGGCATCTGCCAGTTCCTGTTCCTCAAAGGCGATAGCGCGCCCGAAATCAGCTACGCCGACCGCGCGGGCAAATACATGGGCCAGCGCGGCGTCGCGCTGCCGAAGCTGTGAGGGAAGAAAGCACGGGGGCGCTGCCCCCGGACCCCCGCCGGGGTATGGAGCCATACCCCGGACCCCACCATCTGTTGGTCCTGGGTTTGGGGAGGGTGTTGAGCCTCGCCGGAGGCGAGCCGGGTTTGGGAGGGGGCGCGTGGAGTGCCTGTGCCGCCGGGAACTCCGACGATGCGCCCCCTCCCAAACCCGGCGCATATCAGCACGCACACACCTCCCAAACGCAGAACCAACAAAGGGAGGGGTCCGGGGATCGACACGATCCCCGGCGGAGGTTTGGGGGCAGCGCCTCCATGCTTTCTCCCTCACAAGTTTCGACAGGACACTGACGCATGGACCGTATTCGCATTCGCGGGGGGCGTCGTCTGGAGGGTCGGATTCCCGTCTCAGGCGCCAAGAACGCGACCTTGCCGTTGATGGCCTGTGCGTTGCTGACCGATGGGCCGTTGGTGCTGACGAATGCGCCGGACCTGGCGGATATCGAGACCATGGCGGGGTTGATCGCACAGCATGGGTTGAGCGTGGAGCATGACAAGCGCGCGCGGACTCTGACGCTGGCGGGCCGGGCGACGAATCTCGAAGCGCCGTATGATCTGGTGCGGCGGATGCGGGCGTCGGTGCTGGTGTTGGGGCCGTTGTTGGCGCGCTATGGGCGGGCGCGGGTGAGTTTGCCGGGTGGGTGCGCGATTGGCACCCGGCCGGTGGATCTGCACCTGAAGGGGCTGGAGGCGATGGGCGCGACCATCGTCGTGGAGGCCGGGTATATCGAGGCGACGGCGCCCGAGGGTGGCTTGCAGGGGGCGCGGATCATCTTCCCGCAGGTGTCGGTTGGCGCGACCGAGAATCTGTTGATGGCGGCGGCATTGGCGTCGGGTGAGACGGAGTTGGTGAATGCGGCGCGCGAGCCGGAGATCGGGGATTTGGCCCGTTGTCTCATGGCGATGGGCGCGGATATCGACGGGATCGGCTCCGACAAGCTGACCATCAAGGGCAGCGCACGGCTGTCGGGCGCGACGCACGGGATCATCCCGGACAGGATCGAGGCGGGGACCTTTGCGATTGCGGCGGCGATCACCGGCGGGTCGCTGCTGCTGGAGGGTGCGCGGCTCGACCATCTGGGCGCGGTGACGCGCACGCTGCGCGATGCGGGCGTGGATGTGCGGGAGGCGGCGGATGGCCTACAGGTCAGCCGCCTGAACGGCCTGCACGGGACGGATGTGGTGACCGAGCCCTTCCCCGGTTTCGCCACCGACATGCAGGCGCAGTTCATGGCGCTGATGTGCGTGGCCGAGGGCGCGGCGATGCTCACCGAGACCATCTTCGAGAACCGCTTCATGCACGTGCCGGAACTCAACCGCATGGGCGCGCGCATCAACGTGCACGGCTCTTCGGCGATCATCCGCGGCGTGGGTCGGCTGTCCGGCGCGCCGGTGATGGCGACCGATCTGCGCGCATCGGTGTCGCTGATCCTGGCCGGCCTCGCCGCGACGGGTGAGACCACCGTGAACCGCGTCTACCATCTCGACCGCGGCTATGAGCGCATCGAGGAGAAGCTCGCCGCCGTGGGTGCCGATATCGCGCGCGTGACGGGATGAGCGAGACCATCATCCTTGCCCTGCCAAAGGGCCGCATCCTGGCCGAGCTGGGTGGCTTGCTCGCGCGCGCCGGCATCGTCCCGGCCGCCGACTACACTGAAGAGGACAGCCGCCGCTTGCGCTTCCCGACCTCGGATCCGCTGCTGGATGTGGTGCGCGTGCGGCCCTTCGACGTGGCCACCTTCGTGGCGCACGGCGCGGCACAGATCGGCATCTGCGGCGCGGACGTGCTGATGGAGTTCGATGACGCCGAGATCTACGCCCCGCTCGACCTCGGCATCGGTCGCTGCCGCGTCTCGATCGCCGAGTCGGAGCACCGCGATGCCGCCGAGAACCCTGCGCAATGGTCGCGCGTGAGTGTCGCGACGAAGTACCCCAACATCGCGCGCCGCCATTTCGCCGCGCGCGGCGTGCAGGCGGAGATCGTGCACCTGAACGGCGCGATGGAGCTGGCCCCCTCGCTGGGTCTCGCACAACTCATCGTGGACCTCGTGCAGACCGGTTCCACCCTTAAGGCGAACGGGCTGGTGGAGACGGAGGTGATCGCACCCGTCACCTCGCGCCTCATCGTCAACCGCACCGCGCTCAAGACGCGGCCGGAGGCGATCGGCGCCTGGATCGAACGCTTCCGCATCGCCCTTGAGGCTCCTGCACCGTGATCCGGCTGGACACGCGCGACCCGGGCTTCGATGCCGCCTTCGAGGCGCTGCTCGACAACCCCCGCGGCAGCGCGGCGGCGGTCGATGCGGCCGTCGCAGCCATCATCGCGCGGGTGCGGGACGCCGGCGATCCGGCGCTGCTGGACTACACCGCGCAGTTCGACCGTTGGCGACCGGCCGATGCCGCCGCGCTGCGGGTGAGCGAGGCGGAGATCACGGCGGCGACCGCCTCGGTGCCGGCGGCGCTGCTGGACGCGCTCGACCTCGCGGCGTCACGCATCGCCGCCTTCCACCGTGCCCAGATGCCGCGCGATATCGAGATCACCGATGATGCGGGACTCACCCTTGGCATGCGATGGGGCGCCCTCGACGCGGTTGGGCTCTACGTTCCCGGCGGCAAGGCGAGCTACCCCTCCTCGGTCTTGATGAACGCCATCCCCGCGCGCATCGCGGGCGTGGCGCGCATCGCGATCTGCGTGCCCAGCCCCGACGGCGTGCTGAACCCGCTGGTGCTCGCCGCGGCGCAGCGCGCGGGTGTTACCGAGATTTGGCGCATCGGCGGCGCGCAGGCGGTCGCCGCCCTCGCCTATGGCACGGAGTCCATCGCGCCGGTGGACCGCATCACCGGTCCCGGCAACGCCTATGTGGCGGAGGCGAAGCGCCAGGTGTTCGGTCGCGTCGGCATCGATTCCATCGCCGGCCCCTCCGAGGTCGTCATCATCGCCGATGCCGCGAATGATCCCGCCCACGTCGCGATGGACCTTCTCGCCCAGGCCGAGCACGACGAGAGCGCGCAGTCCCTGCTGATCACCACCGACGCGGCACTGGCCGATGCCGTGGCCGGTGCCGTCGAACGCGCGCTCACCACGCTGCCCCGCGCCGCGATCGCCGGCGAAAGCTGGCGCCGCCACGGCGCCATCATCCTGGTGCGTGACCTCGTCGAAGCCGCGTCGCTCACCAACCGCCTCGCACCCGAGCACCTGCAACTGATGGTCGCCGAGCCCCGCGCGCTGATGGCCCAGATCCGCCACGCCGGCGCGGTGTTCCTCGGTCGCTTCTGCCCCGAGGCGGTGGGGGATTACGTCGCCGGCCCGAACCACGTGCTGCCCACCGGCCGCACCGCGCGCTTCGCCTCCGGCCTGTCCGTCCATGACTTCCTCAAGCGCACCACCTGGGTGTCGGCCGATGAACAAGCCCTGGCCGCGGTCGGGCCCGCCGCCGTGGCCCTGGCCCGCGCCGAAGGGCTCGACGCGCATGCGGAAAGCGTGGCGCTGCGACTGGCGCAAACGAAAACCTGAAGCCCGGGCGGAGCGGCCGACCGCGCAACTTCCATCGCCGCATGGCGTTTTCCCTCGACACACGACCAAGCGGAGGAAAACGATGCGAAATCAATGCATTCCCGCCCTTTTTGCCGGAATTCTCCTGGCTGGCGGCGCCCTGGCCCAGACCGCGCCGGGCAACACCAGCGGCCAACCTGTCCCGGGCCCATCGACGGCCCAGGCGCCGCCGCCGCCGTCCGGCACCACCCCGCCCGAGGTCGTCGCCGGGCAGACTCCGCCCGCGGGAACCTCGACCGGCCCGATCCCTGATCCCGTCCCGGGCGGCAGTGGCGCCAACGCCGGCCAGCCGCGGACGGGCAGCACAGCCCAGTCCGTGAATCCCACCCCGATGCCGCCGGGCAGTGTCGCGGGCAACGCGCCGGGCATGCAGCCGGGCGCCCAGCCCGGCGCCAATGCGCAAAGCGTCAACCCCAGCCCGATGCCGCCCGGCAGCGTGGCTGGAAATGCGCCCGGCATGGGTGGCACCTCCGCGCCAAGCTCGGGCAACGCGCCCGCCGCCGGCAACGCCGCGCCCGATGCGTCGGCGGTGATGCCGCGGTCCGGCACCTTCGTCTCTCCGCCCGGCGCCGCGCCGGCCACCGGGGCGCCGAACCGCTGATGCCCGCCGACATCGAGGAGCTTTCCATGCCGTTCGAACCGTCCGTCGTTACGATCCGGGCCTCTCACCACGGCCCGGAGATTCCGATCCCTGGCGGGCCGGACCGGCCGCCGCAGGAGCCGGAGGCACCGCCCCCGATCCGTGAGCCATCGATCCCGATCCCGGAAGAGGCGCCACCCGCACCGGGTCCGATGATCCCCAACCCGATCGTGCCCGAAGCGCTCTAGAGCAGCGGACGATTTGAGGGCACCGCCTCCCAATACGCGGCGACCCGCGACAATGTCGTGAGGTCGCCGATGGCGAGGCGGCCTTCTTCCAGCCGGATGAACCCACCCTTGCGCAGTCGCTGCAGGGTTCGGTTTGTGTGAACCAGCGACAGCCCCAGCGTGTCAGCCAAGTGCGACTGGGTCAGCGGCAATGGGGCTGTGCCACTCTGCACCAAGCCTGCGACGCTTGCCCGTTTGTAGAGGTAGACCAGCAGAGCCGCCACGCGCTCCAGCGCGGTGCGCCGGCCGGTGCTGACCAGCGCCTCATCGACAATTCGCTCCTCATTCGCGGACAACCAGGTGACGTCGAGCGCGAGTTCCGGATGGTCGCGATAGAGCGTCCATAGCGCGTCCTCGCCGAAGGCGCAGAGTTCCACTTCGGTCAGCGCCTCGACGCTGTGCGGCACCGGGGTGGCGATTTCCGCCTGCAAGCCAACCAGGTCGCCCGGCAACAGGATGTTCAGGATCTGACGGCGCCCATCGGGCAGTGTCTTGTATCGAAATGCCCATCCACGAAGCACGGTAAACAGGTGCGCCGCCCGTCCGCCCTCGTGTAGGATGGATGCGCCGGCCGAAACCATCGCCTGCCCGACCTTCATCGCGAAGATGGCGTCGAGCTTCTCCCCGGGCAGGGATTTGTAGCCGGTAACGGGCGTAGCGGGCATGCGCTACAGCGCAACGGTGGCAGCATCGATGACCCTTTTGCGAGACGACCGACTATGTCCCATGATAATGCGACGTGCTCGAGGGATTGTTACACTTCCTCCGCGACGGCGTATCGAGTGATAGAATGATTGATTGGACGAGGCCGAACCTTCGGCGCGAGACGCCGCGGGATTTCGCCGTCGGCTTTGTGTTCTTCGCGGCCGCCTTCGCGGTTCGCTATCTTGCCGATGAGGTGCTCAAGGGCCTCCCCTTCGTGACCTTCACGCTTGCCGTACTGTTCACCGCCTATTTCGGTGGTTGGCGGGTCGCGGTGTTCGTCGCGATCGCGTCGTTCCTGTCCGCCTGGTATTTTTTTCTCGAGCCGCGCGATAGCTGGACCCTGATGTGGCCGCAAGGGCCGCTCGCGCTTGGTTTTTTCACGATCGTTTGCGCCTCCCAGATCGTGCTCGTGGCAATGCTCGTCGAGTCGCTTCGTCGCCGCGACGCCAAGCGCATGGAGCTCGAGCGGCAGCGCGCGCTGCAGCAGACCCTGTTCCAGGAGCTGCAGCATCGCGTGGCCAACGGTATGCAGCTGATCAGCAGCATCCTCTCGCTCCAGGCGCGGCTGCTGACGCCGCAATCCGAGGCCAAGGTCGCGATCGATGCTGCGGCAAGCCGGCTCAGCACGCTCGCGCGCGTGCACCGGCGGCTGCACGACCCGAGCCTCGGCGGCCAGGGCATCGGCCCGGCGCTGAAGGATCTCGCGCAGGATGTGCTGGCCGCGGCCGGACGTTCGGACGTGGCGATCGAGGTCGAGGCGCCGAGTGTGGCGATCGCCCCCGCCGCCGGCACTTCGCTCGCAATGGTGGTCGCCGAGGCGACAACCAATTCGCTGAAGCACGCCTTCGTAGGCCGCGAGGGCGGCACGCTCGCGATCCGCCTGCGCAACGAGGGCGCGAAATGGGATCTGCGCGTGCGGGATGATGGTCCGGGCTTCGGCAACGCGGGGCAATCGCACGAGAAGAGCCTGGGCCTGATGATCATCCGCAGCATGGCGAACCGGCTGGGCGGCGAGGTGGAGTTTGCCAACGGGGCGGGAGGCGGGGCCGAGCTCTGCCTGCGCTTCCCCGACCCTTCGCAACGGCGCGACGAAGCACCCTCACAGCCAGTGGAGCAGCCCGCCCGCCGCAGCACTGACCGCGAGCGTGCGCCCCAGGCCGAGCCGCGTTCCGAACAGGCATAGCCCCGCGAGCAGCGCCAGCACCGCGGCCCGCCAGTCGAGGCTCGCGAGCACCGGCAGCTCCAGCCCGCCGAGGACCGTCACCCGCTCGGCGAACAGCACCTGCAGCCCGAACCAGGCCGCGAGGTTCGCGATCACGCCCACCACGGCGGCGGTCACCCCGGCGAGTGCCCCCTTGAGGCGCGGCATGTCGTGCAGCGTCTCGACCAGCGGCGCGCCGAGGAAGATCCAGGCGAAGCAGGGCACGAACGTCACCCACACCGCGATCAGGCTGCCCACGACGCCGGCCATGAGCCCGGCGGCCTGGTTGGCGCCGAGGAAGGCCACGAATTGCAGCACCAGGATCAGCGGGCCGGGCGTCGTCTCGGCGAGCCCCAAGCCGGCCAGCATGTCGGCTGCGGTGAGCCAGGCGTAGCGCTCGACCGCCTCCTGCGCGACATAGGCGAGCACGGCATAGGCGCCGCCGAAGGTCACCACCGCCATCTTCGAGAAGAACCAGGCGATGTCGCCGAACGGGTGCATGCCCCAGGTGGCGACGACCGGCACCGCCCAGAGCAGCAGGGCGAAGACCCCGGCCCGACGCGCGGCCGGTGCGGAGCGCGCGATCCGCCCCGGATCCGCGGCGATGGCCGCGTCCAGCAGCGCCGGCGGCCCATCGGCGGCACGGCCATGGCCGGAGGCGGCGAAGGCCTCCGGCCAGGCATAGCCGAGGGCGAGTGCGGCCAGCACCACCGCCGGGAAGGGAGCGTTGAACGCGAACAGCGCGACGAAGGCGGCACAGGCGACGAGCCAGGGGACCCGCCCCTTCAACGCACGCCGCGCCACGCGCAGCAGCGCCTCGACCACGACGACCAGCACCGCGCATTTCAGGCCGAAGAACAGCGCCGCGACCAGCGGCACGCTGCCCAGCGTGGCGTAGAGGACCGACAGCGCCAGCATCACCGCGGCACCCGGGAGGATGAACATGAGCCCCGCGACGAGGCCACCGCGCACACCGTGCATCAGCCAGCCGAGATAGGTCGCGAGCTGCTGCGCCTCCGGCCCCGGCAGCAGCATGCAGAAGTTGAGCGCGTGCAGGAACCGCGCGTCGGAGACCCAGCGATGATTGTCCACCACTTCGCGATGCATCAGCGCGATCTGCGCGGCGGGGCCGCCGAAGGACAGGCAGCCGATGCGCGCCCAGACGCGGATCGCCTGCGACAGCCGCGGCATGGGGACGGCAGCGTGCACGGCGCGATCGGCACCCGCGGCAATGGCATTCGGTGCGGCGATGATCGTCCACTCCCCTCGAGGGTGCTGGAGGCGATGCCTGGGCCGCGGCGTCGCGGGGGCGATCGCGGCAGGCCCCGCGGGCCGCAAGCTGGCGTCCGGCCCGGTGCCGGTCAAGCGCGGGTTTTTCCGGTACAGCGCCGCAACGGAGACGAAATTGGGACGCGGCCCTGGGTTGCCGGCGCCCGGACGATATTAGTGAAAAAATCCGCAGTATGACTGTCAGAACAGCCCGCGGCCCGGCCCACTATAAGTATCGAATACTGCTTTTTACTTTGCCTCAATGCTGCCCAAATCCCTAATTCCCAGTCCTCTTGTCGGGGTTTGGCGAGTTAGTGTTTGACAGCGTCCGGCGACATGTTAGTGGGCAAGTCCATGACGAGCGCAAACGGTCTGTTCCCGCCCCCCCGGCGGTCGCACGTGGCGAAGTCCCAGCGCGCTTTGCGGCGGGGCAGCCAGCATCTCGGATCCCATGGCCTCGGGTCGAGGCCTTCGACTGCGGCAACCCCCGGCCGCCACCATCCGAGCCGGGTTCGTCTCGCACAGCGTTTCGCCAACCGCCTCCGGGCCTTCACCGCCATGCTCGGCGCCGGCGCCCTCGCCTGCCTGATCGGCGCGATGCCGGCCGAGGCGCAGACCAGCACGGCGCGCCGCCACGCGAGCCGCCCGCCGGTCGCCCGGCCCATCGCCTTTTCGCGTCCGCTCGACATCGTGGTCGACCCGCTGGCCGCCGGACCGCGTCTGACCCTGCCGCAGGGCGCGCGGCTGCCGCAAAGCACGCCGTTGCCCACGAGCCTCCCGCCCTGGGTCGCGACGCCGAGCATCCCCTCGATCACCGATGCGGGCCTTGCGGCCCGTGGCTCGCCGCGCGCCGCCTGCCTCACGGCGCTGCGTTCCGCCGAGCGCCGGCACAACCTGCCGCCGGGCCTGCTCGTCGCCATCGCGCTGAACGAGTCCGGCCTGCACGCGCATGCGCTGAGCATCCGCGGCCGCGCCTATTTCCCCGATACCCGCGCCGAGGCGGACCGCCTGCTGCTCGCGAGCGGCGGCGGCTCGGTCATGGCGGGATGCCTGCAAATCAATGCCGGCGTGCATGCCCGTGGCCAGACCTGGCCGCTCGATCCGCGCGCAGCGGCCGACTGGGCCGCGAATTTCCTGACCACCAACCACCAGCGCACCGGCGACTGGGCGGAGGTTCTGCGGCGCTGGCACGGCGCCTCGGCGCGCAATGCCGGCACCTATCTCTGTCGCGTGCGCGGGAAGCTTGAGGTGGTGCAGCCCGACAGCCCGATCTTTGCTGAGCAACGCTGCGCCCCGGCCAACATGGCGCGGCTGCGCCAGAACGGCGCCGCCCACCTGGAGATCGCCGAGGCACGCTGACCTCCGCGGACGCTCCTCACGCCAAGGATCCTGTGGCGATGCGACGCCGTCGGGGAAAGGTTTTCCCGTCGGCGGAATTGGGTTGATCCGGGCGAAATCCCGTGCGGTTCTCAGCCGCGCCGGCGCAGCGTGCGCCCTGGAGAGACGCCGATGATCAGCCGCCGCGCCCTGCCTGCCCTCCTCGCCATCGCCGGTGCGGGCAGCGCGCGGGCGCAGGGGTTTCCCGATCGGCCGGTGCGCGTGGTGGTGCCGTTTCCGCCCGGCGGGATCACCGACATCATGGCGCGGCTCCTCGCCGAGCGCCTCGGCGCCGAATGGCAGAAACCGGTGATCGTGGAGAACCGGGCCGGCGGCAACGCGCTGATCGGCGCCGACGCCGTGGCCAAGGCAGCGCCGGACGGCCACACCCTGCTCGCGATGACCATGGCGCACACCGTCAACGTCGCGCTTTTCCCCAACGCGCCGTATGATTTTCAGCGCGACCTCGCGGCAATCTCGGTGCTCGGCTCGCTGCCGCTGGTGGTCACGGTCGCCGAGAACCACCCGGCGCGCGACCTCGCGGGGCTTGCGGCGATGACGCGCGAACGCTCGGTCAGCTGCGCCTCCTCCGGCGCCGGCTCGCCGCCCAACCTCGGGCTCGAGCTGTTTCGGCGCGAGGCGCGGTCGGGGGCAAACCTGCTGCATGTGCCCTATCGCGGGGGGGCGCCGGCGGTGACGGACCTGCTCGCCGGCCATGTCGAGATGATCGTCGCGAACCTGCCCGAGGTGATTGCCCAGCTGCGCGGCGGAAGGCTTCGCGCGCTCGCGGTGACCGCGCCGGCGCGCCATGCGCTGCTGCCGGGCGTGCCGACCACCGCGGAGGCCGGGATGCCCGGGCTGCTGATCGGCAACTGGACCGGGCTGATGGTGCAGGCCGGCACGCCCGAGCCGGTGCAGGCCGCGATCGAGGCCGCCGTCCTCCTCGCCATCGCCGACCCCGGGCTGCGCCAGCGCGCCGCGGAAGGCGGCTTCGACATGCTCGGCTGGGACCGTGCCCGCAGCGTGCGCTACATGCGCGAGGAGGTGGCGCGCTGGGGCGCGGTGGTGGCCGAGGCCGGCCTGCGACCGGACTGACCGGCGGCCGACGGCAAGACCCTGCCAATCGGCGGGGCGACGCGCTACATAGAGGGGGTGAACCAGCTCTCCCCACCCCGCGCGCGCATCGCGATCGAGATCGTTTTCGACCTCGTCTGCCCCTGGTGCTTCCTCGGCACGCGGCGCCTGCTGCGCATGCTGCGCGCCCGGCCGGAGGTGCTGGCCGAGCTGCAATGGCGACCCTTCCTGCTCAATCCGGACATCGCGCCCGAGGGTGTCTCGCGGCAGGACTACCTGGTGCGGAAATTCGGCGGCGAGGATCGCGCGCGGCGGCTGCACGCGGCGATCGCCGAGGTCGGCCGCGCCGAGGGCATCCATTTCCGCTTCGACCGCATCCGCCGCATCCCCTGCTCGCTCGACGCGCACCGGCTGGTGCGCTTCGCCCAGCAGCATGGGCTGGCCGAGCCGCTGGTGGACCTGCTGTTCGAGGCCTACTTCCTCGAAGGTGCGGATATCGGGTCGATCGACGTGCTGAGCGAACTGGCCGGCGCGGCGGGGCTGGATCCGCGTGGCGCACGGATGTTCCTGCTCAGCCGCGCCGAGGCCGAGGCGGTGCATGCGGACAACCTCCGCGCGCATCGGCTGGGGATCAACGGGGTGCCGTGCTTCGTCATCGATGGCCGCCACGCGATCGCGGGCGCGCAGGAGCCGGAGGTGCTGGAGCGGCTGCTGGATGTGGCGATTTTGTCGGCATAAGTGCGGGCCCTAGGTGCCGGGGATACGCTTCCGCGCTTTGTTCACCCTACAAGCTTCGCCCGTTCGGGCTCGCGGGCCGGCTGTCCTCTATGCCCGGCGCGACTTTTCCCCCGCCAGGATCGCCCGCTTCCGCTCCACGCCCCAGCGATACCCAGTGAGATCGCCCCCCTTCCCCAGCACCCTATGGCAAGGCACCGCCAGGGAGACCGGGTTGGACGCGATCGCCCGCGCCACGGCGCGCACCGCATCGGGCCGACCGAGGCTCGCCGCGAAGGCTGCGTAGTGCGTGGTCTCGCCGAACGGGATGCGCTGCAGCCCTTCCCACACCTGGCGCTGGAAGGCCGTGCCGCGCAGGTCCAGCGGCAGCGCCAGTGCCGCGCGTGGCTCGGCACAGAAATCCACCACCTGCTGGACCATTGCGCGCAGCGTGTCGTCAGCCTCGATCACCTCGGCGCGGGAGAAGCGCGCCGCGAGGTCGCCGCGCAATGCCGCCTCATCCTCGCCGAAGCCGATGAAGCAGATGCCGCGCTCCGTCGCACCCACCAGCAGCGGGCCGAGCGCACTGTCCGCCAGGGCTGCGCGGATCACCTCCCCCGCACCGCCGCGCCGCGCCGCACCCGGCGTCATCCCCAGCACGCGGGAGGGCTGTCCGTAGACCCGACTCTCGCTGCCATAGCCGGCATCAAGCACCGCATCGACGACGCGCGACCCGTTTGCCAGCGCGCTGCTCAGCCGTCGGGCGCGCACATTCTCGGCATAGCTGCGCGGGGTCACGCCGGTGATGTCGCGGAACATCCGCAGGAAATGGTGCCGGGCATAGCCGGCGTGGTCGGCAAGGCGGGCGAGGCTCGGCATGGTGTCCTCCTGTTCGATGAGTTGGCAGGCGGCCGCCACCGCGGCGGCGTGCAGCGCGGCGCGCTCGCCCTTCGGGTCGCAGCGCTTGCAGGCGCGGAAACCTGCGGCCTCGGCACTCGCCACATCGGCGAAGAAGCGGGTGTTGCCCCGCAGCGGCGGGCGCGAGGGGCACCCCGTTCGGCAGAACACGCCCTGCGTCGTCACGGCGTAAAGCGTGTCGGAGGGGGCGCGGTCCAGCACCGCCTGCCAGTGGCGGGCGTCGGGGTCGGCGAAGTCGGGTGTGTTCATGTCCATGCGCCCTTCTCCCATGGCCGCGGCGCTGCGAACCATCCGCCGCTTGCGCTGGCATGTCGCGCCGCGCGGGTTCCCATTCCAGGCCGTCGGGCCCATGTTGCCACGAATGGCGAGGCGGCCCCACCCGCGCGGGTCCGCACAGGAGGATCGACATGCCAAAGACGCTTGACGCGCTGATCATCGGGGCCGGGTTCTCCGGCCTGTACCAGCTCCACGCGCTGCGCGACCGGCTGGGCCTCAAGGTCGAGGTCCTGGAGGCGGCCGAGGGGGTGGGGGGCACCTGGTACTGGAACCGCTACCCCGGCGCGCGCTGCGATTCCGAAAGCCATTCCTACTGCTACGCCTTCTCCGCCGAGCTGATCCGCGAATGGGAGTTTTCCGAGCGCTATCCGGAGCAGCCCGAGATCATGCGCTACCTGAACCATGTGGCGGACCGCTTCGACCTCAAGCGCGACATCCGCTTCAACACCCGCGTCACCGGCGCGCGCTACGATGCCGAGGAAAACCTGTGGCATGTGACGACGGAGGCCGGCGAGACGGTCTCGGCCACCTGGCTGATCACCGCGGTGGGCTGCCTGTCGACGACCAATACGCCCGACATGCCCGGGCTCGCCTCCTTCAAGGGCCGAACGGTCCATACCGGCGAATGGCCGCATGAGGGCCTGGAATTCCTGCGCGGCCAGCGCGTGGGCCAGATCGGCACAGGCTCCACCGGCATCCAGGCTGCCCCGGTGATCGCGGAGCACGCCGCGCACCTCACCGTCTTCCAGCGCACGCCGAACTACTCCGTGCCCGCCCGCAACGCCCCGCTGAGCGAGGAATTCCGCCGCCACGTGCGCGAGAATTTCGACGAGATCCGCGAGGTCATGCACTCCAACACCAACGGCCACGCCTTCCGCATCACCGAACGTTCGGTCTTCGACGTGAGCGAGGCGGAGCGCGAGGCGATCTACGAGGCGGCGTGGGAGAAAGGCGGGCTGCAGTTCCGCGCAAATTTCTCCGACATCCTGACCGACCTGAAGGCCAACCAGACGGCGGCCGAGTTCGTTAAGCGCAAGATCCGCGAAATCGTGAAGGACCCCGCGACGGCCGCGCTGCTGTCCGATATCGACCACCCCTATGCGGCCAAGCGGCCGCCGATCGACAGCTTCTATTTCGAGACCTTCAACCGCCCCAATGTCAGCCTGGTCGATGTGCGGTCGAACCCAATCGAGAGCATCACCCCCGACGGGCTGAGGCTGCGAGACGGCACCGAGCACAAGCTCGACATCATCGTCTTTGCCACGGGGTTCGATGCGATGACCGGCCCGCTGCTGCGCCTGAACATCGAGGGCCGCGATGGCATTGCGCTGCGCGATGCCTGGGCCGCTGGGCCGCGCAGCTATCTGGGCCTGCAGGTGGCGGGCTTCCCGAACCTGTTCACGGTGACCGGGCCGGGAAGCCCCTCTGTGCTGTGCAACATGCCCGTCGCCATCGAGCAGCATGTGGAGTGGATTACCGACTGCATCGCGCATCTGCGCGCCAACGGCATCGCGCGCATCGAGCCGGCGCCGGAGGCGGTGGAGGACTGGGTGGGGCAGGTGAATGCCGCCGCCGACGAGACGCTGCTGCCGCAGGCGTCGAGCTCCTGGTACCTGGGCGCGAACGTGCCCGGAAAGCCGCGCGTCTTCATGCCCTATGCCGGTGGGATGGCGCGGTACCGAGGCATCTGCGAGGACGTCGCCGCGCGCGGCTATGCGGGATTTGCGCTGAGCCCGTAGCGGGTTCTGGACTGCCCCGAACGCTGAGGCTCCGCCGGCCGCGGGTGCGGATCAGGTGGCAGCCGCCGGCCGGGCGCAGCATCATGGAACAACGAAGGGCACAGCCTCACGCCACGCGGCGGATCGCACCTTCCTCGGTCTCCAGCCGCCGCACGCCCACCACCTGCCCAAGGTTGCCCTCGACGCGGTGCACGTCGTCGGCCGCCATCACGCAGGCGATCTCGACACGAAGCGCGCTGCCTTCGCGCCGTGCGGTGACCAGGTCCGGCGTCAGGTCGCGCTTGGCGAAGGCCATCAGCAATCGCGTCAGCAGACCAGGCTCGGCATCGGCCAGCACGCGGAAGCGCGCGGTGAGGAGTACGGTATCGGGCATCGGGGAAACCTTCGGGAAGAGCATCGGGGCGCAGGCGAACCGGCCGCATCGCGCCCCGCAGGGCGCCAGTCAGGCGACGGGGGTTTTAATTCGCGTGCGGGTTCCGAAGGTGCGCATGAGCAAACGCTAGACCGGCTTCGCGCGGCCGGTCCAGCGCCATTTCGATCCGGGATGCAGCCATGCGCCTCAGGCGGCGCTGCGCGGCGCGGACCGATCGGTGATACGCGCCGGCGCCGCACCCCAGATGATCGTGCCCGCGGCCGAGCAATGCGAGCAATCGGGCGTCCAGGCCGCGTGCTCGGTGCCGCAATCGGTGCAGCGCCAGCGTGGTTCGGGCGGCGCGTTCGCCGCGTCGCGCAGCCAGCGCGCCTGGCCGGCGCGCGCCTCGGGGCTGTCGCCATGCTCGGCTTCCTCGAGCTCGGCCAGCATCAGGTAGGCACGGCGATCGGCCCCACGCGCGGCGGCCGCCTCCAGCTCGCTCCGGGCCCGACCGGTCAGCCCGGCGTCCAGCGCGACGCGCGCCATCAGCAAGCGGCTCTCGGGGTGCTCACGGGTCGTGTGGATGAGGTCCTCCACCGCCTTCACGCGGGCGAGCTTGTCCTCGATCGGCGCGATCCATGCGGCACCAAGGTCCGGATGCGGCGCGCGCGCCCAGCTATCGGCGATTGTGGAGCGCGCCCGGCGCGGACTGCCCTGGCTGGCGAGACGCGACGAATAGGCGAGTGCGGCCGGCGCGAAGCCGGGGTCCGCGTTGAAGGCCTGGCGTTCGAGTGCCGCGGCCTTCTCCGCATCGGGTTCCTGCGCCGCCGCGGCGAGCGCCAGCGGGCCCAGCGGCGCGCCCTTGGGTGCCAGCGCCAACGCCTCGCGCCAATCGCGCGTACGGGCGGCAAGCAGCTGGCGTTCCTCGCGCAGCCAGGCCGCGCCCGGCTGCGCGATCTCAGCCTCGCGCGCGAGGCGCTGCGCCTCCGGCCAGTCCTCGCGCTGCATCGCTTGGCGGAGCAGCCCGCGCAAACCCAGGAAACGCGCATCGTCGCGCTTGGCGAGCAGGGTGAAGGCTTCGGCCGCCGCATCCTCGCGCCCGGCCAGGCGCTCCGCCTCGGCGGTCAGCAGAAGGGTCTGCGGCGTGTCGCCAAGCAGGCTGCGCGCGCGCTTGACCTCCGCCCGCGCCCCGCTCGCGGCCCCGGTCGCGAGCGCGATCAGCGCCCGCGTCACCGCGGCATCGCCATCGGCGCGTCGGCGCAGCGCGATGCGCGCACCCACCCGCCCTGGCATGCGCCGGAACCAGCCGATAAGCGACAGGATGGAGTGCAGGATGATGAAGGCCGAGACGAGGGCCAGCATCGCAATCGGGAAGGACACCCCGATCCAGGTGTCGCCGAAGCGGATCTCGACCGAACCGCCGACCTCCGCGAGCCAGAGCGCGAGCGCGATCGCGCCGCCGACGAGGATCAGCAAGCCCAGGACATGGCGCATGGCGCTCAGCCCGCCACGAGGTCGCGGAGGGCGGCGCGCGCCGCCAGCAGCGCCTCGGCCTGGTCGAGCCAGGCGGCGAGACCGCTGCGCGCCGGTGCGGGCAGGCGCTGCAGCCGCGCGGTGGCGCCGGCGAGGTCGCCGGCTTCGAGCAGGCGTCGGGAAGCCTCGATCTCGGCCGGCACCGTGTCGCCCCACACCACCTGGTCGCCGCGGCGGACGGTGACGAGCCCGGTGACGCGTGCGAGCGCCGATTCCATGATGCCCTGGCCTTCGCGGGCGGGCTCGCTCGCGGCGCGGCCGGCACGCGCGGCGTCCTCGAAGCCGAGGCGCAGCGCGGCCT
>NZ_JAAEDH010000029.1 GCF_018128965.1 Plastoroseomonas arctica | reverse complement strand
GGGGTGGCGCCGCCCGGACGACCGAGGGCGTCGGCGGCCTCGGCGGCGGCGCCTCGACCGGCGGTGGCGGCACGTCGGCGACCACGGGGGCGTCGGGCGGTGCCAGGGCCTGGAGGGTTTCGGGCGGCGGCTCCTCGACCGGGGGTGGCTCCGCGGTGACCATGGGCTCGGGCGGTGCCGGCGGGGTCTCCGGCGGGGGGGTGGCCTCGGCGAGCGGCTCCGGCGGCGGCTCGGCGGCTGGGGTCGGCTCCGGCGCGGCGGCCGTCTCGGTGGGGGCCGGCATGGGTGCCGCGGCGGTCTCGGCCGCCTCGAACGCGGGCATGGCGATGTCGGCGATCACGATCCGCACCGGCGGCGGCACCGACGCCGAGATCAGCACGAGCCAGGCCGCGGCACCGAGATGCAGCGCCCCGGAGACGGTCCAGGCGATGCTGGTGGAATCGGCGCGGCGCATCTCAGGGCGCCGTGGGGGGAGAGGCGGGCGGTGTCGCGCCGGGATCGGCCTCCGCGATGAGGGAGATGCGCCCGATGCCGGCCTGGGTGAGGCGCCCCATCACGCGCATGACCTCGCCATAGGCCACCGCACGGTCGCCGCGCACATAGACCGGCGCCTCGGCATCGGCCTGGCGGAGTTCGGTGAGGCGGGCGATGAGCTGCGCCTCGGGCACCTCCTCCTGGCGGATGAAGACGCGGCCGTCGCGCTGGACGCTGACGACGACGGGCACGCGGGTCTGTGCGACCCGGGCAGCGGCGGTGCGGGGCAGGTTCACCGGCACGCCGACCATCATCATCGGGGCCGCGACCATGAAGATGATGAGCAGCACGAGCATGACGTCGACCAGCGGCGTCATGTTGATCTCGGCCATCGGGCGCGCGGGCGCGTCCTCGTCGAAGCCGTCGCCATCGCCCATCGAGAAGGCCATGGCGCTATTCCGCCGCCGCGCGCAGGCGGCGCTCCCCGTTGCCGCGGGCGAGGCGGTTGGCGACCTGGCCGGCGGCCGCCATGGCCTCGGCGCGCAGCCGCCCGAAGCCGCCGGAGAGACGGTTGTAGGCGACCACGGCCGGGATGGCCGCGACCAGGCCGATGGCGGTGGCGAACAGCGCCTCGGCAATGCCCGGCGCGACGACGGCAAGCGAGGTGTCGTTGCTCGCCGCGATGCCGGAGAAGCTGTTCATGATGCCCCAGACGGTGCCGAACAGCCCGATGAAGGGCGCGACGGCGCCCACGGTCGCGAGCAGGGAGAGCCCGTTCTCCGCCGCGCGCAGCCGGGCGGCGATCGCGGCGCGCATGACCTGTTCCAGCCGGCGGTGGAAATCGGCCCGGCTTTCGTCGGCATCGCGGCCCTCCGCCCATTCGGCGAGCCCGGCGCGCAGCGTCTCCGCGGCCAGCGTTTCGCCTTGGGGCGGCGCCATCGGTGGGCTGGCGGCGACGATGCCGCGCGCGTCGCGCCGCAGCGCGCCGATGCGCAGGGATTTGTCGATGATGACTGCCCAGCACGCGATCGAGGCGAGGACCAGGAGCACGAGCACGCCCTTCACCACCGGGTCCGCATGCAGGACGAGGCTGAGGATCGAGAGGTCGGGGGGGATGGCGGGTTGCATGCGGTGGTCCTTATTTCTCGAAGGCGATCCCGGCCACGCGCGAGGCCAGGGTGAGGCGCGCCAGGCAGGCGGCGCGGCTGTCGGGGGCGGTGGGCACGGCCGGGGCGAGGCCCTGCGCGCCGCAGGCGAGGATGTCGTTCAGCAGCAGGGAGCCGATGCCGTCGCAGGGCAGGCCGGCGAGGTCGAAGATGCGCGCGGTGGTCTTGTCGCCGGGCAGCGGGCCGGCATCGATGGCGGCCCGGCGGGTCACGACGCCGTCGCGGCCGAACAGCACGAGGTCGAGCCGGAAGGGATCCAGGGCGCCGGCGCCGGGATTGCCGATGATGATCCAGACGCGGCAGCCCTCGGGACGCGCTTCGAGGCGGTTGAGCTCGATGCGGATCGGCGCGGTCTCCTGCGCGCGGGCGGGTGCTACGAGGCCGGCCGCGAGCGCGAGGCCGAGGCCGGCAAGGCGGGTCTTGCGCATCAGGGCTATTCCGCCGCGCCGGCGCCGGCGCCGGCCTGGGCGGCCATCCGCTGCACCGCGATGCGGGCGCGACTGCGGCGGCGGGCGAGCCAGGCGAGCAGGCCGGTCACGAACAGCACCGGCAAAGCGAGACCGGAGAGGAAGACCAGGATCCGGCCTGTCCAGCCAAGCAGGGCGCCGCCATGCAGCCAGCGCTGCATCGCCAGCGCCTCCTCGCCGGCGCTGCGGGTGCGCGGCGAGCGTTCGGCGAGGACGGCGCCGGTCGCGGCGTCGATCTGGAACTGGCTGCGGACGCGGACCTCAGGGTCGCTGCCGCTGGGCCTCAGGCTGACGCTCCAGCCGCCCGGACCCATGGGCGGGGTGAGCGTCGTGACGGTCTGGCCGGGGCCGGCGGCGGCGAGGGCCGCGGCGACGGCGGCGTCGGCGTCGATCCTGGGGCCTTCGGCTGCCGGGCCGCGCGGCTCGCGCCGTGTCCGGGGCGCTTCGCCAGCGCCCGGCACCTGGCCCTGGGTCGCGCCTTCGAGGGCGCCCCGGCCGGGGGCTTCGGCGCGCTGGCCGCGGGCGGCGGCCTCGGCGCCGGGAGGACCCTCGCGCCGCGCCGGTTCGGCGATGCCGAGCAGCGGGCGGAACCAGCCGGGGAAGATGATCGCGATGCCGGAGAAGGACACCACGCTCATCACCACCGCGATCCAGATGCCGATCACCGCGTGCAGGTCGAGGTTGAGCCGGATGAAGGGCCGCCGGCGGACCAGCGTGGCCGCGCGCCAGAACCCGCCGCCGCGCGGCCACCACAGGTAGATGCCGCTGAGCGAGGAGAACAGCAGGATCACCCCGATCCAGCCCACGATCTCGCGCCCCGACCAGGCGCGCAGCAGCAGCGCCTCGTGCAATTGGCGGGTGGTGGCGACGAAGCTCTCCGAGATATCGCGCCGTCCCAGCACCGCGCCGGTGGCGGGGTCGACATGGGTGCTCCAGAAGCCGCCCGGTGTGCCGCGCACGCGGCGGTCATAGACGGACCACACCGGCCAGACCGCGTCGGGCGGGCGCACCATGCCGCCAGGATTGCCCGAGGCGGCCTCGGCGATGCGCAGCGCAGCCGCATAGCCAATCGCGGGGTCGGCGGGACCGCTCGCGCGGAACAGCGCCGGGTTCAGCGCCGCGTCGATTTCGCGCTGGAAGGACAGGATGGAGCCGGTGAGGCCGATGAGCACCAGCACCAGCCCCAGCAGCAGCCCGATCCATCGGTGCAGGAACAGGAAGCTGGCGCGCGCGGACGCGATGGTGAGGCTCATGCGTCAGCCCATTGGCGAAGGAGGTTATGGTAGATCGCCGTCAGCTGCACCGGCGCGGCATGGCCGGGGGCTAGGTCCGGCTTGAGGCCGTCGATCGCCATGTCGAGGTCGAACAGGATGCGGCGCCGCCCGTCGTCGCGCACCATGGACTGGACCCAGAAGAAGCAGGCGAGCCGGGTGCCGCGGGTGATGGGCTCGACGCGATGGAGCGAGCTCGCCGGGTAGGCCACCATGTGGCCGGCGGGAAGCCGCACGCTGTGGGTGCCAAAGTGATCCTCGATGGTCAGCGCGCCGCCCTCGTAATCGTCGAGCTCGGAGAGGAACAGGGTGCAAGAGACGTCGGTGCGGATGCGGTGCGGCGTGCCGGGGATCTGGCGGATGGCGTTGTCGACATGGGCGCCGAAGGTCATCCCCGGATCGTAGCGATTGAACAGCGGCGGGAAGACGCGGTGCGGCAGCACGCCGGAGATGAACAGCCCGCTGCGGCCCAGGCCAGCGAGGACGATGTCGCCCAGCTCCCGATGCGCCTGGCTGCCCTCGGGGATCTGGAGATTGTTCTTCACCGTGGCGGATTGCTCGCCGGCGGTGACCTTGCCGTCGACCCACGCGGCCTGCGCCATCAGCTCGCGCATGCGGGCGAGGTCGTTGGGCGAAAGCACGTCGGGAATGTCGAGCCGCATGATGAGTTCAGAACCTGAAGGTCGTGGAGGCGATGAGGGTGCGGCCGGCGCCGGGCGTGGTGCTGCCCTGGTAGACGCCCTCGTAGAATCGCTTGTCGGTGAGGTTGAGTGCGTTGAAGCGCACCGTGATGCCGTCGGTGATGCGCGCGGCGACGGTCGCGTCGTAGCGGACATAGCCAGGCACGCGAACGGTGTTGGTGTTGTTGCCGAACCGCGCATCGACGTAGCTCGCCCCGCCGCCAACGGTGATGCCGTGCGGCAGGTCGTAGGTGGTCCAGAGTGCCGCGGTCTGCGGCGGGGTGTTGAGCAGATGGCGGCCGCGCTCGGCCGGGTTGTTCGACCGCTCGATGCGGCTGTCGAGATAGGTGTAGGAGAGCAGCGCGTTCCATCCCGGAAGCAGCACGCCGGCGAGCGAGACCTCGAAGCCGTTCACCCGCTGGCGGCCATCGAGTACGTTGAGCGTGGCGTTGGTCGGGTCGACCGTACGGGCATTGGTCTTCTCGATGTTGAAGGCGGCGCCGCGCAGGACGAGTTCGTCGCCGGTGATGTTCCAGCTCGCGCCAAGCTCGTAGGAGTGGCTGCGCTCGGGGGCGAGGTTGACGTTGGCGACGGCGAGGGTGAGCGCCTCGACCGAGGGGTTGAACGACGTGCCGGCGGCGAGATAGGTGCGGACATCGCGGATCGGCTTGAACACCAGGGCGCCGCGCCAGCTCAGCATGCCGTCGGTGCGTTCGCCGCGCAGGCCGGTGAAGCGGTTTGCGAAATCCGAATGGAAGCGCTCGTAGCGGATGCCGCCGAGCAACTCGAACTGGTCGCCGATCTGCATCTGGTCGACGATGTAGGTCGCGATGCGGTCCGCCTTGCCGAGCGCGTCGGAGAACAATGTGCGCTGCTCGACGTAGCCGGCGCCGGTGCCCTGGCCGTAATCCGGATTGATCAGGCTGGCATTGGGTGGTGTGGCGTGCCAGCGGCGCAGCTGCGCGGTTTCGTGGCCGATCTCGAGGCCGGCGACGATCTGATGCTTGAACGGGCCGGTCGGCACCATCGCGCGGAATTCGGTCTGGTTCTCGAGGATCGAGCTGGTGCCGATGCGGATCTGCGCTTCGCGCTGCACCTGGATGGCGCTGGCCGGCGTCCCCGGTGCGATGGTGCCGATGATGATCGGCTCGGTCGCGCTGATGTCGCGGTGATAATTGCCGTAGCGGGTGATGTTGCGCAGGCTCAGCGCATCGGTGAAGCGGTGCTGGATCGTGGCGGTGAAGACGTCGGTGTCGTAGCGCTCGCGATCGATGCCTGAGAGGCCGTAGAAGGTGCCGCGCGAGACCGGGGCGGGGCGGCCGAACAGATAGGGCACGCCGAAATCGGGGATGTTGTCCTCGCGCTGATGCAGCGCGGCCAGCGTGATCTGGGTATCGCCGCCGAGCCCCCAGGTGATCGCCGGCGCGACGCCGTAGCGGTCGCTGTGGATCCGGTGGCGCTCGGCCGTGTCCTGCGTGAGGCCCATCGCGTTGACGCGCACCGCGACCTGGTCGATCGCCATGTTGACGTCCACCGTGGCGCGCGCCCCGGCGGGTGCGTAGGCGGTCGCCGTGATCTCGCCGAAGGTCGCATCCTGCGGCATGCGCGAGGTCTGGTTGATGACGCCGCCGGTGGAGCCGCGGCCGAACAGGATCGAGGACGGGCCCTTCAGCACCTCGATCGACTCCACGTTGAAGGGATCGCGCGTGTAGTTCGCGGCGTCGCGGATGCCGTCGATGTAGAAATCATTGGTGGCGGAGAAGCCGCGGAGCGTGAGGTTGTCCCCCGACAGCCCGCCTTCGCCGGAAGCCAGCGAGATGCCGGTCACGCTGCGCAGCGCCTCGCGCAGCGACGAGGCGCCGCGCTGCTCGATCAGCGCGCGGGGGATGACGTCGATCGATTGCGGCGTCTCGGCGACGGAGACGGGCGCGCGCGGCGTCATCGTCTCCCCGGCGCGCTGGGTGGCCGGGACCTGGCCCGAAACGCTGACTTCGGGCAGCGCCAGCGATGCCCCCGCCGGCACGTCCTGTGCGACGGCGCCGGGGAGCGAGGCCAGCAGGCCGAGTGCGCCAAGGCCGAGCGTGGGTTCGAAGGCGGGGCGAAGCGAAAAGGCGGGGCGAAGCGAGCGGCGCGGGGACATCCGGCGATCCTTCATGGGCTCGAGGGCTCGAACCCACGCATAAGGCGATTGCGAATCACTTGCAATAACTGGCCGGCGCCCACTGCGGGATTCGGCGCGACCTAACAAAAATGAAAAGCGGGGTTCACGAGACGCCCCGCTTCCCGCCCCGTCGTCAGAACCGCATCGCGACGGAGGCGATCAGCGTGCGCCCGGAGCCGGGCGTGACGTTGCCCTGGTAGACACCCTCGTAGAACCGCTTGTCGGTGAGGTTGAGCGCGTTCAGCCGCGCGGTGATGCCCTCGCTGACCTGCATGGAGACCGTGGCGTCGTAGCGCACATAGGCCGGCACGCGGACCGTGTTGGTGTTGTTGCCGAAGCGCGAATCCACATAGCTGGCGCCGGCGCCGACGGTGATGGCGTAGGGCAGGTCGTAGGTGGTCCACAGCGTCGCGGTCTGGCGCGGCGTGTTGAGCAGGTGCCGGTTCCGCTCCAGCGGATTGTTGGATTCAACGATGCGGCTGTCGAGCAGGGTGTACCCGGCGATCGCGTTCCAGCCCGGCAGGATGGTTCCGGCCAGCGAGAGCTCGAAGCCGTTCACCCGCTGGCGGCCGTCGAGCACGTTCACCGTCGCGTTGGTCGGATCCACGGTGCGGGCATTGGTCTTCTCGATGTTGAAGATCGCGCCGCGCACCACGAGGCCCTCGGTGATGTCCCAGCTCGCGCCGAACTCGTAGGAGCGGTTGCGCTCGGGGGCGAGGTTCGCGTTCGCGACGGTGAGCGCGAGCGACTCGATCGAGGGGTTGAAGGAGGTGCCGGCGGCGACATAGGTGCGCACGCCGCGCACAGGCTTGAACACGAGGGCGCCGCGCCAGCTCGTCATGTTGTCGGTGCGCGAGAAATTCTGCCCCGCGACGAAGCGGTTGTCCGAATTGGACTGGAACCGCTCCTGGCGAATGCCGCCGAGCACCTCGAAATACTGGCCGATGCGGATCTGGTCGACCAGGAAGATCGCGGCACGGTTGGAGGTGCCCAGCGTGTCCCCGGTGAGCGTGCGGTTCTCGACGAAGCCGTCGCCCTGGCCCCAGTTCGGGCCGATCAGCGTCGCGGTCGGCCGCGTCGCGGTGAAGCGGCGCAGCTGCGCGGTCTCGTGGCCGATCTCCAGCCCCGCAACCATGGCGTGGCGCAGCGGGCCGGTCTCGAACGCGGCGCGGAACTCGGTCTGATTCTCGAGGATGGTGCTGGTGCCCTCGCGGATCTGCGCCTGGCGGTTGACCAGGATGGAGGCCAGCGGCGTGGTCGGCGTGATGGCGGTGAGGATGCGCGGTGCGGTCGCGTCGATGTCGCGATGGTAGGTGCCGTAGCGCGTGACGTTGCGGATGGTCACGCCATCCATGAAGCGGTGCTGCAGGTTGGCGGTGAAGACATCGGTCCGGTAGCGCTCATAGTCGACGCCCTGGAGCCCGTAGAAGGTGCTGCGCGAGACCGGGGCGGGGCGTCCGTTGAGGAACGGGACGCCGAAATCGGGGATGTTGTCTTCTTCCTGGTGCAGCGCGCTCAGGGTGAGCTGGGTATTGCCGCCGATGCCGAAGGTGATCGCCGGGGCGACGCCGTAGCGCTGGTTGTAGACGTGGCTGCGATCGGCCGTGTCCTGGCTGTAGCCCATGGCGTTGAGGCGCACGGCGACCTGGTCGATGGCCATGTTCACGTCGACGGTGGCGCGGACGCCGATGGGGTTGTAGCCGCTGACGATGATCTCGCCGAAATTCGAGTTCTGCGGCATGCGCGAGGTCTGATTGATGACGCCGCCCGTCGAGCCGCGGCCGAACAGGATGGCGGAGGGGCCCTTCAGCACCTCGATCGATTCCACGTTGAAGGGGTCGCGCGTGTAGTTCGCCGCGTCGCGGATGCCGTCGATGTAGAAGTCGTTGCTGGCGGAAAAGCCGCGCAGCGTCAGGTTGTCGCCCGAAAGCCCGCCTTCGCCGGCGGCGAGGCTGATGCCGGTCACGTTGCGCAGCGCCTCGCGCAGGGAATTGGCGCCGCGCTCCTCGACCAGGGCGCGGGGGATCACGTCGATGGATTGCGGGGTCTCGGCGACGGAGGCCGGGGCGCGCGGGGTGATCGTGTCCCCGGCGCGGCGCGTGGCCGGGACCGCGCCCGAGACGCTGACCTCGGGCAAGGCAAGGGCAGTCTGCGTGCCATCATTCGCCGGTGTTGCGGCATTGCCGGGGGCGTTCTGCGCCACCGCGCTGGGCAGGGCGGCGAGGAGGCCGATGGCGCCGAGGCCGAGGGCGGGCTCGAATCCGGCGCGAAGACAGCGAAGCGAAGCCATGACGTGATCCTCGAAGGCGATGCAGCGACCTAACGCAATTGAGAATCACTTGCAATAAGGTTTCGCAACTCTTCGACACATGCGCGGCGAGGCGGGGGAACCTGAAGGCGCGCGCTTCCATCGGCTCCAGGTGGGCGGCCAAGGGTGGGCGAGAGGGTGTTGCGACCGCGATCTGACGGCGCGCGGGCGGCTTTCGAGGAGGCTGCGCCGCACCAGGCTCAGGGTCCGGCAAAGGAAAGTCCGGGATCGACACGGGGGACAGGGCCGCCGGCCTAAACCCCCAGCCGCTCCGCCGCCCCGCGCAGGAACCCGCCCAGCGCATTGTGGAAGTCCGGCTCGTCCAGCAGGAAAGCGTCGTGGCCCTTGTCGGACGCGATCTCGACGAAGCTCACATTCGCCGCCGCCGCGTTGAGCGCGCGCACCAGCAGCCGGCTTTCGGCGGTGGGGAACAGCCAGTCCGACGAGAAGCTGGCCACGAAGAAGCGCGTCGTCGTGCCGCGGAAGGCTTCCGCCAGCACCCCGCCATGCTCGGCCGCCAGGTCGAAGAAATCCATCGCGCGGGTGATGGTCAGGTAGCTGTTCGCGTCGAACCGGCGGATGAAGGTGCTGCCCTGGTGGCGCAGGTAGCTCTCCACCTCGAACACGTCCTCGAGGAAGGTGAGTGCGGCGGCGCCGCGCAGCCGGCGGCCGAATTTGCGGCTCAGCGCCTGTTCCGACAGATAGGTGATGTGCGCGACCATGCGGGCCACGGACAGGCCCTTCGCCGGCACCGTCCCATGTTCCCAATAGCGGCCGCCGCGCCATTCCGGGTCGCCGTGGATGGCGGCGCGGCCGACCTCGTGGAAGGCGATGTTCTGCGCGCTGTGATGGCTGGCGCAGGCAATGGGCGCGGCGGCGAACACCGCCTCGGGATAGGTCGCGGCCCATTCGAGCACCTGCATCCCGCCCATGGAGCCGCCCAGCACCGCGAGCCAGCGCGCGATGCGGAGATGCTCCATCAGCCGGTGCTGCGCGCGGACCATGTCGCGGATGGTGACGGAGGGAAAATCGGTGCCCCAGGGCCGGCCGAGCGTGCGGCCTTCGGCATCCGTCATCGGCTCGGGCGGGCCGGAGCTGCCCATGCAGCCGCCGAGCACGTTGACGCAGACGACGTAGAACCGGTCCGTGTCGATCGGCTTACCCGGGCCTACGACATTGTCCCACCAGCCCGGCTTTCCGGTAAGGGGGTGGGTCTCGGCCACATACTGGTCGCCAGTCAGCGCATGGCAGACCAGGATGGCGTTGGTGGCATCCGCGTTGAGCCGCCCGTAGCCGCGCCAGGCGACCGCGAGGGGAGCCACCACCGCGCCGCAATCCAGCATCAGCCCATCGGCGAAGACGGCGCGCTGGTGCGTCACGTGTGGAAGGGGCTGTGCGGCCTGCGACATCGTTTCCGGCATCCTCGGCCCAGCATTAGGGTGCGGCCCGGGCCTCTGCAACCTTGGCGCCGGGCGCCGGTACGTCTAATGCTGCGCGGGCCCATGCCAGACCTGAACCCCTCCGCCGCGCCCCTGCTCCCCACGCCCCCGGCCTATGCCGCCGAGCTCGCGACGCTTCGCGCAGAGATCGACGCACTGGACGACGCGCTGCACGACATCGTCATGCGCCGCGCCGGCATCGTCGCCAGGCTCGCCGAAAGCCGCGCCAAGGGGGCCGGCCCCGCGCTGCGCCCGGGGCGCGAGGCCGCCATCCTCCGCCGCATGCTCGCGCGGCACGCGGGCCCGCTCCCGCGCAGCGCTCTGGTGCGTCTTTGGCGCGAGATCTTCGCCGCCTCCACCGCCATGCAGTCGAATTTCACCGTCGTCGCGGCCGCCGACAACGAGCATGCCGACGCGGTGATGCGCCTCACCCGCGCGCATTTCGGCGGCACCACGCCGATCCGCGCGATGACCACCGTGGGCCAGGCGCTCGCCGCGCTGCTCTCCGGCGAGGCTGCGATCGCCACCCTGCCCGCGCCCGAACCGGAGGAGCGCGAGGACGCCGCCTGGTGGGTGCGCTTCGATGCCAATTCCCTGCAGGTGACGGCGCGACTGCCCTTCCTCGCCGAACCCGGCAGCCATGGCGTGCTGGTCGTCTCCCCGACGCCGCCCGACCCGAGCGGGCGCGACCGGACCCTGCTGCGCATCGAGCTCACGGCCGATTTCTCCCATGCGCGCCTGACCCGTCTGCTGGCCGATGCCGGCATCCCGGCACACAGCCTGCAGATCCGCCGCACCGGGGAGCAGGCGCTCGCACTCGCCGAGGTCGCCGGCTTCTGGGAAGCCGATGATCCGCGGCTGAAATCGCTGGCCGGCCTGCACGTCCAGCGTCTCGGTGCCTATGCCGAAGCCGAGCCCGGCTGATTGAAGGTCGCTGCCATGAACACGCTCGCCCCGCGACCCTCCATCCTTTCCGTCGAGCCCTATGTCGGGGGGTCGTCGAAGCTGCCCGGCGTGAACCGGGTGATCAAGCTGTCGTCCAACGAGGGCGCCTTCGGGCCGCCGCCGGGGGCGATCGCCGCCATCGAGCGCGCCGCGCGCGACGCGCATCGCTACCCCGATGGCGGTGCGACCGCGCTGCGCGAGGCGATCGGCGCGCGGTTTGCGCTCGACCCCGCGCGCATCGTCTGCGGCAATGGCTCCGATGATCTGCTGACGCTGCTCATCCTCGCCTATGGCGGCGAGGGCACCGAGCTCATCATGTCCGCGCACGGCTTCCTGATGTACGACATCGCCGGGCGCTGGGCCGGAAGCCGCGTGATCAAGGTGCCGGAGCGCGACCTGGTCGCGGATGTGGACGCGATGCTCGCCGCCGTGGGCGCGCGGACCACGATGGTGTTCCTCGCCAACCCCAACAACCCGACCGGGTCGATCCTGCCGCAAGCCGAGGTGGATCGGCTGCGCGCGGGGCTGCGCGGGGACATCCTGCTCGTGCTCGACAGCGCCTACGCCGAATACGTGGAGCGGCCGGACTACGATGCCGGCGCCGCGCTGGTGGACGCCACCGGCAACACCGTGATGACGCGCACGTTTTCAAAAATCTTCGGCCTGGGTGGGATGCGCGTGGGCTGGTGCTACGCGCCGCCGGCGGTGGTCGATGTGCTCTCGCGCATCCGCGGCCCCTTCAACGTGAACCTGGCGGCGATGGAAGGCGCGATCGCCGCCCTGGCCGAGGCAGGCTGGATCGAGAAGAACCTCGCGCATAATTCCGAATGGCGCGCGCGCGTGACTGCGGCGCTGACCGAGGCGGGGATCAAGGTCTGGCCCAGCGAAGGCAACTTCGTCCTCGCCGATTTCGCCACCGCCGCCGCCGCCCAGGCCGCTGACGCGCATCTGAAGACACGCGGGCTGATCGTGCGCGCCATGGGCGCCTATGGGCTGCCCGCCTGCCTGCGCATTACCATCGGCGCGGCCGACGAGAACACGCTGCTCATCGAGGCGCTGGCCGGCTTCATGGCCGAACACCGTGGCTGAACCGCTGTTCCGCCGCCTCTGCATCATCGGCCCCGGGCTGATCGGCAGTTCCATCGCCCGCTTCGCCCGCTCGCGCGACGACATCGCGACCACGCTGGTCGCCTGCGCCCAATCCGCGGCGACCCGCGCCCGGGTGCTGGAACTCGGCATCGTCGACCAGGTCGAGGCCGACCCTGCCCGCGCGGTCGAAGGCTGCGACGGCGTCATCCTGTGCATTCCCGTTGGCGCCTATGCCGGCGTGATGGCGCGCATCGCGCCCCATCTCGCGCCGGGCTGCATCCTCACCGATGCGGGCAGCACCAAGGGAAGCGTCGTGCGCGACCTATTGCCGCTGCTGCCCGCCGGCGTCCACCTGGTCCCCGGCCACCCCATGGCGGGCACCGAATACTCCGGCCCCGACGCCGGCTTCGCGACGCTGTTCGAGGGCCGCTACGTCATCCTCACGCCGCTGCCGGACTCCGACCCCACGGCCGTGGAACGCGTCGCCGAATTCTGGCGCCGCGCGGGAGCCATGATCGAGACCATGGACCCCGCCACCCACGACAAGGTGGTCGCCATCGTCTCCCACCTGCCCCACCTCATCGCCTTCACCATCTGCGGCACGGCCGACGACCTGGCCCAGGAAACGCGCGAGGCCGTGCTGAAATTCGCCGCCTCCGGCTTCCGCGACTTCACCCGCATCGCGTCCTCCGACGTGGCCATGTGGCGCGACGTGTTCCTCAACAACCGCGAGGCGCTGCTGGAGATGCTGGCGCGGTTCTCCGAGGATGCGCACGCGCTCGGGCGGGCGGTGCGCTACGGGGAGGCGGAGTTCATCGAGGACCGGATCAAGCGCGGGCGGAAGATCCGGCAGGGGCTGATTGATCGGAAGCAGGCTTGAGAAAAAGGCCGGGGAAAAGAATTTCCCCGGACCCCATTCTTTTATTTTTGGCTTTTTGGTGCCCGCTCCCCGGCCGCACATGATTTGGAAAAGGAGCTCTGGTTCCCCAGCAAGCACCAATAGATAAAAATAAAAGAATGGGGGTTTGGGGGAAATTCATTTTCCCCATTCTGTCGTCAACGCCCCCCATGCAATGCTTCGTGACGTGACCCCACCCACCCCTCTCCCTCAAGCTCTCCCCATGATCCTGCGCCGCTCCATGCTCGCGCTCGTTCCCGCCAGCGCCGTCGCGCAGCGCAGCCTTCGGCGCACGCCCGAACAGATGGAGGGGCCGTTCTACCCGCGCGCCATCCCGGACGATGCCGACGCCGACCTTCGCCGCGTCATCGGCGCCTCCCGCGAAGCCCGCGGGCGGCCGTTGTTGCTCGAAGGTTTCGTCCGCAACATCGTCGGCGTGCCCCTGCCCGGCGCCCGCATCGAAATCTGGCAGGCCGACAGCCAGGGGATCTACCTCCACCCGAGCGACCGCATCGCCCAGCGCGACACCGGCTTTCAGGGCTATGGCCGCGCCACCGCCGATGCGCAGGGGCGCTACGCCTTCAGGACGATCCGCCCCGGCCGCTACTCCGGCCGCACGCCGCACATCCACCTCCGCGCCGACATGCCCGAAGGTGGCGCGCCACTCACCACCCAGGTCTACTTCCCCGACGAGCCAGGCAACGCCCGCGACGGGCTGTTCAGCCGCACGCCCGAAGCCGAGCGCCCGCTGCTGGTCGCCCGCCTCGAAGCCACCGATGACGGCCAGCGCGCCATCTTCGACATCTTCACCTCCCGTCTCGAACGCGGCCTGCCCAGCCGATAGGCGCGCCGCCTGCGGGCTTGCCTCCCCCGCACGCCCCTGCCACACCACCGCCGCCCATGACCGACGACACCCCCAACCCAGCCCTGCTCCCCGCCGGCTTCGCCGACGCGCTTCCGCCCGAAGCGGAGCGCGAAGCCGCCTTCGTCGAAGCCATCATGGCGAGCTTCGCCCTGCACGGGTACGAACGGGTCAAGCCGCCCCTGCTGGAATTCGAGGACAGTCTCCTCGCCGGCTCGGGTGCCGCCATCGCCGAGCAGACCTTCCGACTGATGGACCCCGTCTCCCAGCGCATGATGGGGCTGCGCGCCGACACCACGCCCCAGGTCGCGCGCATCGCGGCGACGCGCCTGGCCGCCGTGCCCCGCCCGCTGCGCCTGTCCTATGCCGGCCAGGTGCTGCGGGTGCGCGGCACGCAGCTCTCCGCCGCGCGCCAACTCCCACAGGTGGGCGTCGAACTGATCGGCGCCGAATCCGCCGCCGCCGATGCGGAAGTCGCCGTCGTCGCGGTCGAGGCACTCGCCGCCGTGGGCATCGAAAACCCCTCGCTCGACATCACCCTGCCCACCATGGCGCCGAGCCTGCTCGACGACGCCGAGGTCTCGCCCGACCTCCGCCGCCGTCTCGCCCGCGCGCTGGATCGCAAGGACGCCGCCGCCGTGGCCGAGGCCGCCGCCGAGGGTGGCGCGGCACTGGCGGGCCTCACCCCCCTGCTGCACGCCGCCGGCCCGGCCGATGGCGCGCTGGCCGCCCTCGCCAAGGCGTCGCTGCCGCCAGCAGCGCGCGCCATCGCCGACAATGCCGCCGCCGTCATCGCCGCCATTCTCGCGCGCGCGCCGGGCCTGCGCATCACGCTCGACCCGGTCGAGTTCCGCGGCTTCCGCTATCACACCGGCGTCGCCTTCACCCTCTATGGCCCGGGCGCGAGCGGCGAGATGGGCCGCGGCGGCCGCTACCTCGCCCAAGGTGGGGAACCCGCGACGGGGATCTCGCTCTACCCCGACGCCATGCTGCGCGCCGCGCCCAGCGCGCCCGGCCCGGCGCGGCTGTTCCTGCCGCTCGGCACCGACGTGGCCACCGCCCGCCGGCTTCGCGCCGAAGGTTTTGTCACCGTTGCCGCCCTTTCGGCGCAGGATGACGCGGAGCGGCTGCGCTGCTCCCACACGCTGGTCGGCGGCACGCCTGTCGCCCTCAAACGGAAGAAGGTCTGACGCCATGGCGAATGTCGCGGTGATCGGCGCGCAATGGGGCGATGAGGGCAAGGGGAAGGTGGTCGACTGGCTTGCCTCCCGCGCCGATCTCGTCGTGCGCTTCCAGGGCGGGCACAATGCCGGGCACACGCTGGTGGTGGGCAACGTCACCTACAAGCTGTCCCTGCTGCCCTCGGGCGTGGTGCGCGGCAAGCTCGGCATCATCGGCAATGGCGTTGTCCTCGACCCCGACGCGCTGCTCGCCGAGATCGCGAAGGTCGGCGCCCAGGGCCTGTCCGTGACGCCCGAGAACCTCCGCATCGCGGAGAACGTGCCCCTCATCCTCCCGCTGCATCCGGCACTCGACAAGGCGCGCGAGGCGGCACGTGGCGAGGACAAGATCGGCACCACCGGGCGCGGCATCGGTCCCGCCTATGAGGACAAGGTCGGCCGCCGCTCGATCCGCCTGTGCGACCTCGCCGAACCCGAGACGCTCTCGGCGAAACTCGACGAACTGCTGCTGCACCACAACGCGCTGTTCCGCGGCCTCGGCGCTCCGGAATTCGAGAAGCAGCCGCTGCTCGATGCGCTCCTGGCGCTGGCGCCAAAACTCCTCCCCTTCGCCGAAGCCGTGTGGGAGCGCCTGGACACCGCGCGCAGCGAAGGCAAGCGGGTGCTGTTCGAGGGCGCCCAGGCGGTGATGCTCGACGTCGATCACGGCACCTACCCCTACGTCACCAGCTCCAACACGGTCGCCGGCGGTGCCGCGGCCGGCTCGGGCGTCGGCCCTGACGCGGTCGGTTATGTTCTCGGCATCGCCAAGGCCTACACGACCCGCGTCGGCTCCGGCCCCTTTCCGACCGAACTGCACGACGAGACCGGGCGCCTGCTCGGCGAGCGCGGCCGCGAATTCGGCACCGTCACCGGCCGCCCCCGTCGCTGTGGGTGGTTCGACGCCGCGCTGGTGCGCCAGGCGGTGAAGCTCGGCGGCGTGAACGGCCTGGTGGTCACCAAGCTCGACGTGCTGGACGGGCTGCCGGAGCTGAAGATCTGCATCGGCTACGAGGTCGACGGCGTGCGCATGAAGCGCCTGCCCGCCGCCCAGGGTGCGCAGTCCCGAGCGACGCCGGTGTTCGAGACCCTGCCCGGCTGGCCCGGCTCCACCATGGGGGCCCGCAGCTATGGCGAGCTGCCGGCCGAGGCGGTCAAGTACATCCGCCGCATCGAGGAGCTGGTCGAGGCGCCGGTGGTGCTGCTGAGCACGAGCCCGGAGCGTGACGACACGATCATGATGAAGGACCCCTTCGCGGGGTAGTTCGCGCTGCGGCCGCCTCGCCCGGGGCGCATGCGGTGACGTGAGCCCGCGCCGGGCGAGGCAGGCCCGGCGGCCGCCACGATTCTGGCACTGAACCGGTTGCCGTCGCATTGGCGCGGCCAGAGGGGCCCGCCCTCCGGCTGCGGCCGCCCGTGAGCATTGCACCGCCTTCTCTCGGTTCATCGGCGATGAACCGCCGCGACTGTCATCCTCTGGCTGCCCGGGGCGACGCCCATGCGCGTGCGCTGCCCTCAGACGCGCCGCGCATCCAGCCCCTGCCGATCGCCGTAGCGCACGAATGAGGCGGCGAGGTCCATCCCCGCAGGCGGTATTTGCCAGATCCCGCATCCGGCCCGCGCTGAGCCGCTTGCAATGAGGAAATGCGCCGATTTTTTTCTTCGGATAATCCCTTTTTTCGAAGAAATTTTACAAAAAGAATCATTTTAGGTGCGTAAAAAATAAGTTTAATTTTAGTATTGACGTTCCCCGTTATTTGTGCGTTTTATTTTCAATAGTGTAATTTTCGGCCACACATTCCTGAGTGCGCAACGACTTAGGGGTGAGTAGAATGTTTCGGCGTTTCATTCCGGTGCTTTTTGGCGCGGTAACGGTGGGGCTGACCGCGCCCGTCCAGGCGCAAACCCAGCTCGCCGTGGGCGGGGGAATCACGCCGCTCGATACAACCGGCATCCTCGGCGGGGTCTCGATGTCAGCCTCCGCCACCACCGGTACGCTCAGTGTTGGCGTCCTGGGTGGCCCGCAAACCGACATCTTCACGCAGAATGCCGCCCTTATCTCCGGCGCCACAGCGGTCTCCACCGCCGCCTCCAGCCAGGGCAACATCGTCTTCAACAGCAGCTCGACCGTGTTCGGCGCCATCGGCGTCACCCAGCCCGGCGGGCCCTTCCTGCGCGCCATCTCCGGCGGCAATACCGGCACGACGGTCAACTTCCTCGGCCCGGTCTTCGCCACCACGCTCGATGTGGTGGGAACCGGCACGGTCAATTTCGCTTCCGGCTCCACCAACATCACCGCGACGAACTTCGCCGCCGACGGTACCATCGCCCTCGCCCCCAACACCACCCTGATCGGCGCCCTGACCTCGACCGCGGGTGCGAACACCGGCACCCTCTCACTGGCCAATGGCAGCGTGCTCAACGGCGCGGTCGGCGGCGCCTCCGGCCTGCGTTCGATCAACGTCGTGGGCGGGTCCGACACGGCGGGCGCGACGGCGACCATCACGGGCGCGGCGAATGCCTTCGCCTTCTCGCTCGGCACCAACACGCTCAACGTCGGCGGCGCGCTGACCATCGCCAATGGCGGCGCCGGAGGCGTGGTCAACACCACGCTCGCCAGCCCCACCGTCTTCGGCAACATCCGTCCCATCGGGGCCACCAATATCGGCCCGACGCTGCTGGTGAACGTGACGGTGCCGGCGACCAGCTTCATCCCCGTCGGCACCCAGTTCGCGGTCATCCAGACCCGCGCCGGCACGCTGCAGAGCGGCACCAACGGGTCCGTCGTCTCGGTCTCCGTCCAGAACCCGACCAACCCGCTCTATACCTTCGCCGCCATTCCCGCCGCCGGCACCATCGCCGGCGAGGTGGTGATCACCACCACCGGCACGCCGCTGCTCGTCCCGGTGCAGCCGCCCGTGAACGTGCCGCTGCCGCCGGCCCTGCCGGTCGCGGCCACCATCGTCCCGGTGCTGCTCGCGATCGCACCCGCGGCCCCCGCCGACCTAGTCATCAACGTGCTGCCGGCGATCAACGCGCTCACCACTGCGAGCGATGTCGTCAGCGCCGTGGCGCAGCTGGCCCCGTCCGGGCCCGCCATCGCCGCGCCGCTGGTCACCTACCAGGGCACGACGCAGTTCCGCGGCCTGCTGCTCTCGCGCCTTGAGGATATCCTGTGCGGCCCGGCCCGCCCGGAGGAGCCAGGCAACACCTTGTGCCGGGAGGAACAGCGCCCGGGCTGGTGGGTGCGCGGCTTCGGCTACTCCGGCCAGCAGGGCACGCGCGACGGCATCGCGGGCTACGACGTTCGCATCGTCGGCACGATGATCGGCTATGACGCGCCGCTGGGGCCGGATACGCGGGCCGGCATCGGGTTCGGTTTCGCGCGCAGCGTGGTCGATGGCGATACCTTCGGCGCCGGCACCGCGCGGACCAGCTTCAACAGCTACCGTGCCACGGCCTATATCGGGCATGAGATTGGCCCGTGGTACGTGCATGGCGATGTCGGTATCGGGCTGAACGCCTATACCGGCGAACGCAACATCGCCTTCGCCGGGGTCAGCCGACGCGCGGATGCCGATTATTCGGGGCAGGACTACACGGGCGCCGTCACGACCGGCTACCGCTTTGCGACCAACGGCTTCGTCGTCACGCCGCGCGCGGCGCTGCAGTACACGCACGTGAACATCGGCGCCTACACGGAAACCGGCGCCGGCGACCTCTCGCTGCGGGTGCAATCGCAGAGCTATGACTTCGTCGAAGGCGTGCTGGGCCTGCGGATTGCGCGACCCTTCACCAATGAGGGCATGCGCATCGTCCCGGCGGTGCACGCGAACTACATCCGCGAGCTCAACAACCCGCGCCTGAGCAACACCGCCTCCTTCGCCAGCGCCGCCTCGCCCAGCTTCACCACGCAGGCGCCGACGACGGGGGCCAACACCTACAATGTCGGCGCCAGCATCAATCTGCTCTCCTGCACCTGCGCGACGCGGGTGTGGTCGGTCGAAGCCTCCTACGACTATGAGTGGCGGGATGAGCGCTACGCGGCGCACCGGGGCATGCTGCGCATGGCCGGACGCTTCTGAACGGGCGGGCGGCGGACCACCGCCGCCCGCCAGATGGGCGAGGCAGGTCGCCTGCGGGCCGTGCCTGCATCCGCCCAGCCGTGCGGGGCGCGTCGAGGCCAGGATGCCGGCAGGCAGGAGTTGTTTGCCCTGTCAGTCGGCCCTGCCGCGCCGCGCCGGACACATTGCCTCAGGCGCGGTGGGATCCTGGCGCCCGGCACGGGTGCCACGCCTTCGTCAAACCCGGCTTGACGCAATCCTGCCTGGCGCCGGAGCCGGACGGCGCACCAGGAACAGCAGGACCAGCCCCGTGGCCGAGGCAGCCGCGCCGGCCAGGGCAACCGCGGGAAAACCCATCCCCGAGGCGATGACCGCCCCACCCAAAGCCGCGCCGATGGCGTTGCCCAGGTTGAACGCGCCGATGTTGACCGCGGATGCCAGGTTCGGCGCATCCGCCGCGGCGGCCATCACGCGCAGCTGCAGCGGCGGCACCAGAGCGAAGCTCGCCACACCCCACAGGAAGATCAGCCCGGCGCTGACGCTTGCGAAGGGCATGGCGAAGGCGAAGGCGACCAGGACCGCGCTGAGCGACGCCAGGGTGACGATCAGGGTGCGGTCGACCGACCGGTCCGCGAACTTGCCGCCGAGCCAGTTGCCCACCGTCAGCCCAACGCCATAGGTCACCAGCATCGCCGTCACGAAGCCGATCGACGCCTGCGTCACCTGCTGCAGGATGGGCGTGATGTAGGTGAAGACCGTGAACATGGCGCTGGACCCGATCACCGTCAGCGCCAGGGCGGTCAGCACCGGGCCGCGCGCCAGCACCTTCAGCTCGGCCAGGGCGTTGCCGGTCTTCGGCGCGGCGAGCGCCGGCAGGGTCAGCCGCAAGGCAACCATGGCACCGACGCCCAGCGCCGCGATGCCCCAGAACGAGGCCCGCCAGCCGATCTGGTCGGCGGCCCAGGTCGCGAGCGGCACGCCCACGACATTGGCGATGGTCAGGCCCATGAACATGGCGGCGACGGCACCCGCGCGCCGGTTCTCCGCCACCAGGCTTGCCGCGACGATCGCGCCCACGCCGAAGAAGGCGCCGTGGTTCAGCGAGGTGACGACCCGCGCCGTCAGCAGCATGGAATAGCTGGTCGATATGGCGGCGAGCACATTGCCGATCGTGAAGATCGCCATCAGGGCGATCAGCAGCGTCCGACGCGGCACACGCCCGGTGGTCAGCGTCATCAGCGGTGCGCCGAGCATGACGCCGAACGCATAGGCGCTGATCAGCAGCCCGGCGATCGGGATGGAGACGCCCAGATCCGCGGCGATGATGGGCAGCATGCCCATGGGCGCGAATTCGGTCACGCCGATGCCGAAGGCGCCGACGGCCAGGGCCAGGATGGGAAGGTTGGGTTTCATGGCGGGCTTTCAGAGTTTCGGTGGGCAGAGTTTCGATGGGCAGAGGTTCGGTGTGGGTCAGGCGGGCGCGCATGCCCCCTGGGAGGGCCGATGCACAGATGGACAGCCTGCCGGGGCGGCATTAGACAGGAATGATGCCAAACAGTTTTGTCGTGGACGCAAAGCTGCGGGTCGGCAGCCCGGATCGCGCCCGTGAGCTCGCGGTCTTCGCCACGGCCGTCGCGGGGGGCAGCTTCTCGGCCGCCGGACGGGCCCTGGGCCTGACGCCGTCCGCGGTCAGCCGGACCATCGATCGGATCGAGGCGCGGCTCGGCGTGCGCCTGATGGTCCGGACGACCCGGCTGCTGACCCTGACAGCCGAGGGCCAGGCCTATCTGGGCGCGGCGCGGCGAATCCTCGCCGACCTCGACGACGCGGAACGCCAGATCGCCGATCAGGGCGCGCCGCGCGGGCGGCTGCGGGTGAGCGCCGCCTTCTCGCATGGGCGCCTGCTGATCGTGCCCCTGCTGGGTGAATTCGCCCGGCTCTATCCGCACATTCTCGTCGATATCAGCCTGTCCGACGCCATCGCCGATATCGCCGGCGGCCAGGCCGACGTGGCCATCCGCTTTGGCCTGCTGCCCGACAGCCCGCTCACCGCGCGGCGCATCGGCGAGACGGGCCGCGTCATCGTCGCCTCGCCCGACTACCTGGCCCGGTGCGGCACGCCGGGGATCCCCGAGGATCTGCATGACCACAATTGCCTGAACTTCAACTTCCGCCGCGCCGAACCGGTCTGGCCCTTCCGCAAGGACGGGCGCGACTACGCGCTGACGGTCCAGGGCAATGTCGAGGCCAACAATGGCGAGACGCTCGGCCAATTGGCGCGCGACGGCGTGGGGATCACCCGCGTCGGCCGGTTCAGCGTGGCGGAGGACCTCGCCGCCGGCCGGCTGGTGCCCTTGCTGGAGGCGTTCAATCCCGGCGATGCCGAGCAGATCCACGCGGTGTTCCTCGGCGGTGCCAACCTGCCGGCGCGGGTGCGCGTCTTCGTCGACTACATCGCGAGCCGTCTGCGCTGACGCGCTCGGTCAAGCGCCGCGCGCGACGGGAGCTGCGGCATCATCGGGACGGCGAGGCGCGTCAAACCTTGCGCCCGGCGTGTTCCGGCGTAGCCTTCGCGCAGCGGGCCGAGACCCGCGCGGAGGAACACCATGCCCCCCATCTGGAAGGTCCTGCTCGTGGCGTTGCTGATGACGGCCTCCGCGGCGCAGGCACGTATCCTCGGCATCGAGATCACCGCCACCGAGCCCTTCGCGGCCGGCCGGGATTTCGGCGCCGGGCCCTATCGCATCATCCGCGGCATCGCGCGCGGCGCGCTCGACCCGAATGACCCGCGCAACGCGGTCATCGAGGGTCTCAACCTCGCACCCCGCAACGCGGCGGGGCTGGTCGAATACACCACCCAGTTCGAGATCCTGCGCCCCGAGGACCCCGCCCGCGCCTCCGGCCGGCTGGTGCATGAGGTGACCAATCGCGGCCGCAAGATGATCTTCGCCTACCTGCAGGACGCGACGGCGCCGCAACCCGCCATGAACGCCATGGCGGCGGGTGCGGTGGGCAATGCGCTCGCCCTGCGTCTGGGACACACGCTGGTCTGGAACGGGTGGGACCCGGATGTGCCGCGCGAGGGCGGCAGCCTCACCATCACGCTGCCCGAGCTCAACCACGTCATCCGCACCATCCGCGACGAGTTCGTCTTCGGCGTGCGCCTGGGCGGGGATGGCCTAGCAGCACCGCTCTCCTATCCACTGGCCGATGCGAACCCGGCGCTCGCGCGGCTCACGGTGCGCCGGGGGCGGGCCGATGCACCGCGCGACATCGCCTTCGAATATGCCGGGCCGCAGGCGATCCGCCTGCCCGGCGGCGCCGCGTTCGAGCCGCTTTCGATCTATGAGTTCCGCTACCCGGCGATGGGCGCGCGGCCGCTCGGCATGGGCTTCGCCGCGACGCGCGACCTGGTCTCACACCTGCGCCACGCCGGTGCGGGCAGCCCGGTCGCGGACATCCCGATCGCGGGCGTGCTTGCGGTCGGCATCTCGCAATCCGGGCGCTATCTGCGCCACCACCTCGGCCTGGGCATGAACGCGGATGAGGCGGGGCGGCGCTTGTTCGACGGCATGCTGGTCCATATCGCCGGGGCGGGGCGCGTCTTCATCAACGAGGCCTTCGCCCAGCCCAACCGCACCGCCACCTGGCACGAGGACTTCTCCTTCCCCGAGAACTGGTTCCCAATGGCGCATGCGGCCTCGGAGGACCCGGTCTCGGGCGAGACGGCGGCGCTGCTGCGCGGCGATGGCTCCGACCCGGTCATCCTCGAGGTCAACACCTCGACCGAGTACTGGCAGAAGGGCGCCTCGCTGATCCACACGGACCCCGCCGGGCTGCGCGACCTGCCCGAGCCGGCGAATGTGCGCCACTTCCTGATGGCGGGCACCAAGCATGGCGGGCGGGCCGGGCTCACCACCGCACGCGGTGGCTGCGTGAACCCGAACAACCCGCACTCCTCCGGCCCGCTGCTGCGCGCGCTGCTGGTGGCCCTCGACGATTGGGCGACGCGCGGCATGGCCCCGCCCGCGAGCCGGGTGCCGCGCATCGCCGACGGCACGCTGGTGAGTGCGGCGGCGGTGCTCGAGGCCTTCCCGCCCGTCCCCGGCGCGGTGCGCCCGCCCTTCGCCACGCCGATCGCCCCGGTGCTCGACTGGGTCGCCGGCACCCGTGGCGACGAGCGCGCCTGGCGCCCGCTGGTCCCGGCGGTAGACGCCGATGGCAATGAGCGCGCGGGCGTCCTGCTGCCCGACCTGGCCGTGCCGCTCGGCACTCAGACCGGATGGAACATCCACGCCGGTGCCGGACTCGCCGCCGAGATGTGCGACCGCGAGGGCAGCTTCTTCGCCTTCGCCGAAACGCGTGCCGCGCGGGACGCCGCGGGCGATCCGCGCCTGTCGCTCGCCGAACGCTATGGCGCCGTTGGCCGCCCGCGGGACCGGGTGGTGGCGGCGGCGGATTCGCTGGTCGCGGCGCGGCTGCTGCTGCCCGAGGATGCGGCCGCCTTCGTCGCGGCCGCCCGGCCCTAGCCGCCCGCGGCGACACGTCGAATCGCCGCGACCTAAAGGCTTTCGTAACGCCCCGCTCGCATCATGAGGCACCCGCACCCGGAGCCTCATGATGCGCCGCCTCGCCCCCGCCTTGCTGTTCGCCGTCGCCGGCTGTGCGCAACACTATGATGACCGCCCCGTCCAGATCGCCGGACCGATCGAATACGCCTTCGCCCGCCGCGGCGGCCGCGTGGCGGCGCGCATGCCCACGCAGAGCTGCGCGATGCCGGCGCTGGATGACCCCATGCTCGCCTCCCGCCTCATCGATGCGAGCCTGCTCGACGTAAGCTTCGGCCTGCCCGAGGTGGTGGTGTTCGACTGCGCGCGCCGGCGCTAGCCCATCAGGGAGACATGCGCCGCAACCACCCGCCAGCCCACATCCGGGATGCGCGCCCAGCTCTGGCTCTGGCGGCCGATCCTGTCGCTGCCCTCGCGCTGGAAGGTGGTGTTGCAGGTGGCGAAATCGGTCCCGTAGGTGGTGATGACGGTGCGCAGCAGGGTGCGCTTGAGCCCCTGGCCGGAGCGTCCGGCGCGGAACGCCTTGATCTCGTCATAGCCGTGCAGGATTTCGGTGGCGCCATAGCGGAGCGTCAGCGGGCTGTCCCAGAACAGCTCGTCGAGCACCGCCACGTCGTTGGTGGTCAGCGCCGCCTCGTAGCGCATGAACTGCGCGGTGACTTCGGCGAGCGTCGCCGGGTCGTTCAGGATCACGCGACATCTCCCTTAACCGGTGGCGCGGCGCAGATGCCCGCCGCTTCGAGCGCGCGTGCGACGCGGAAGCACAGATCCTCGCGCCAGGGTGCGGCGATGATCTGCACGCCGATCGGCAAGCCCCCCGGTGTGCCGGCGCGCGCGGGCTCGGCCAGCGGCGCGCAGACCACCGGCAGCCCGATGCAGGAAATCGGCTGGGTGAAGACGCCCAGGTTCGGCCGCACCGGCATCTCCACGCCATCGATCGAGACCATCGCCTGGCCGATCTTCGTGGCGGAGAACGGCGTCGCCGGGGCGAGGATCACGTCCACCTCCTCGAACACGCGCGCGACACCCTCTCGGTAGGCCTGCCGCATCCGCTGCGCCTGGCTGAGCCAATGCGCCGGCAGCAGGGCACCGGCGAGGAAGCGGTCCCGCGTGCCGGGGTCGAAATCGGCCGCGCGGGTGCGCAGGTTCTCCATGTGCAGGTTCGCGCCCTCGCACATGGTGATGAGGAAGGCGGCGGCGCGGCCGAGCGCGGCATCGGGGAGCGTCACCCGCGCGCCGACGCCCAGCGCCTCGGCGACCAGCGCCACGGCGGCGAAGGCCTCGGGGTGGCCACCCTCCGCGAAATGCCCGTCCGCGACCGCGATGCGCAGCCCGGCGATGCCGCCCTCCAGCCCCGGCAGGACCGGTGCGAGGCCGTGCCAGGTCTGGGGGGGGTCGTCCGCGTCGCGGCCCTGCAGCACGTCGTAGACGAGTGCCAGGTCCTCGAGCGTGCGCGCGAAGGGGCCGAGATGGTCGAAGCTGGCCGCGAACATGGTGCTGCCACCGCGCGACAGCCGCCCATAGGTGGGCTTCACCCCCCAGATGCCGCACAGCGAGGACGGCACCCGGATGGAGCCGTTGGTGTCCGAGCCCAGCGTGATCGGCACCAGGCCCCCGGCCACCGCCGCGGCCGATCCGCCCGAGGAGCCGCCGGCGATGCGCGTGAGGTCATGCGGGTTGTGGCAGGGCCCGTCATGCGCGTTCTCGGTGGTGAAGCCATAGGCGTATTCATCCATGTTCAGCGCGCCGCACATGATGGCGCCCGCTTCCTGCATGCGCCTCACCAGGTAGGCATCGGCCTTGGCCGGCGCGCGGTCGCGGTCGATCTTGGAGCCTGCGACGGTGACGATGCCGGTGAGGTCGAACAGGTTCTTCACCGCCACCGGCACGCCGGCGAGCGGGCCGGGGTCGCGGCCCTGCGCGATGGCGGCATCGACGGCGGCGGCCTCGGCGCGCGCGCGGTCGGCGGTGATGGTGGTGAAGGCGTTGAGCGCCGGATCGCGCGCGGCGATGGTGGACAGCGCGGCCTCGGCGACGGCGGCAGCGGTGGTCTCGCCCGCACGGACGGCACGCGCGATGGTGGCGGCGGATGTCACGCGCGGCGGCCGGCGATGAAGACGGGGGCGGCCTCCACGTCCCGCGGGAGGGCGCGGGCCTCGATCATCGCGGCCATGCGGGCGGCGAGGCGCAGATTCTGCACCACGCCGGGCAGGTGCGCCGCATCGATGGGCAAGCGGATGAGGCGCGCTGTCTCGCGCGCATAGGCCTCGGCGTCGAATTCGGGGGGGCTCATCAATGCGCTCCGGGGTGGCTTGGGTGGAGCGTAGCAATGGCCGTGCCGAAGAAAGCGGCAGGGGCGCTGCCCCTGCAACCTCGCCGGGGAGGCGCGGCCTCCCCGGACCCCGCGTCAGATGTAATGGGCGTCTGTCGTGCACTACCTTCCAGGCCATGGCGGAACAAGACAACTGCGACAGACCCTCGCAGAGCACGCCGAGGGTCAGGCCCGAGCGCCTTCGTGGCGGCCGCCTCGTCTATGCCGTCACCCGCACGGCGCCGCCTGGACGACAGGTTACCCATGAAACAGGCACGTTCCGGCAGACCAGCAGCATCCATCGCAACTTCGTCGTGATCGTGGATTCTTGCACGGGAGAGGCTCATCCCATGGCGCCGTTCGAGACGGCGGATGGGCAGAACTGGGATATCGTCGAACCATTTATCGAGCAGCTGGACTTGCCACCGTGCGATCCATCCGCGCCGGCCGGTCCTCGATAATAGTTCCGTCCCGCTTTTGCGCCGCCATGCAAGGCGAGGGCGAACATGGCTGGAGCAGAAATCTTGATCGTCGGAATTATTTCCTATAACCTCCGCTCCCCCCTCCGGAGCCCGCCCCGCAATGCGCACCCCCATCCTCCCCCTCTCCGACGCCGCCTGGGCCGCGCTTCTCCCCCACATCCACCGCACCCCCTCGACCCCTGGCCGCCCCATCCCCGACCTCCGCGCCCGCTTCGACGCCCTCTTCGCGGCCGTTACTTCAGGCAAGCGCTGGACTCATTACGAAGCCCCCGGCGCCACCCCCACCCCAACTCTCCACCGCCACTTCGGCCGCCTCGCCCACGCCGGTCTCTGGGCCCGCTTGCTCGCCCTGCTCGCGTCGAAGGACTGCCCCGCCCCCATCAAGTCCCTCGCCGCCGCCATCCACGCCGCCCACCGCCGCACCATCCGCATCCTCGGCCTGCCCGCCATCCTCGTCGCCCGGCGCCTGCACATCCACGAGGCCCTGCCCGCCCCCTCCTGGCTGCTGCCCGATCCGGATTTGTCCGAAACCGTGCGCGGGCTGCTGAAAACCATCGTCATGGACTACCTGCACCCGCAGGCGCTGGCGCATCTCCGGCTCTGCAAGGCGTTGCTCCGCACCGCCGGCGGCCGCGCGCGCATCCCCTCCTGCCTGCGCACGCTCTGATGCGCCCGCGAACCGCAACAAAACCGCCCCATGCGCTTGACCCCCCTTCCTTCCCCTGCCAAACCCCGGCCCCATCAGCCCCAGCCGGGGCAGACCAGGCCGGGGTTTCCGGACCACTCCCGCGACAAGAGGCCAACACGCCATGCGCGACACAGGCGAGTACCTGTTCACGTCGGAGTCCGTCTCCGAAGGCCACCCAGACAAGGTCGCGGACCGCATCTCCGACACGGTGCTCGATGCGTTCCTCACCGCCGACCCCTATGCGCGCGTCGCCTGTGAAACGCTCGTCACCACAAACCGCGTGGTCCTCGCCGGCGAAGTCCGCGGCCCCGGCTCCGTCACGCCCGAATACCTGATGCATCTCGCCCGCCTGGCCATCCAGGACATCGGGTACGAGCAGGAAGGCTTCCACTGGCAGCACGCCAAGATCGAATGCCACCTGCACGCTCAGTCCGTGCACATCGCCCAGGGCGTGGACGCGGCCGGCAACAAGGATGAGGGTGCCGGCGACCAGGGCATCATGTTCGGCTACGCCTGCACCGAGACGCCGGACCTGATGCCAGCGCCGCTCTACTACGCGCACCTGCTGCTGCGCCGCATCAACGAGATGCGCCACAACCACGACAAGGGCGTGGCCGGCCTGCTGCCCGACGCGAAGTCCCAGGTCACGCTGCGCTATGTCGACGGCAAGCCCGTGGGTGCCACGTCCATCGTGCTCTCGACCCAGCACGAGGAACACCTCGACCAGGCCGAGATCAAGCGCCTGGTGCGCCCGATCATCGAATCCAGCCTGCCCGAGGGCTGGATGTGCCCTGAGTCCGAGCTCTACGTGAACCCGACCGGCACCTTCATCATCGGCGGCCCCGATGGCGATTGCGGCCTGACCGGGCGCAAGATCATCGTGGACACCTACGGCGGCGCGGCCCCGCACGGCGGCGGCGCCTTCTCCGGCAAGGACCCGACGAAGGTCGACCGCTCGGCCGCCTACGCCGCGCGCTACGTGGCGAAGAACGTCGTCGCCGCGGGCCTGGCCGAGAAGTGCACCATCCAGGTGAGCTACGCGATCGGCGTCTCCAAGCCGCTGTCGGTCTATTTCGACCTGCACGGGACGGGCAATGACGTGGACGAGGTGAAGCTCGCCAAGGTCGTGACCGAGATCATGAACCTCTCCCCGCGCGGCATCCGCGAGCACCTGCACCTGAACCGCCCGATCTACGTGCCGACCAGCGCCTATGGGCACTTCGGGCGGACGCCCGACGAGGAAAAGGGCACGTTCACTTGGGAGAAGACGGATCTGGTGCCTGAGCTGAAGCGCGCGTTTGGCCGCTGACCCAAGGCTTGGTATCGGCTTCGCAGCCGGCACCAGAAAGCCAAAAATAAAAGAATGGGGTCTGGGGAAATTCTTTTCCCCAGCCTTGTCTTCATGACCGCCGACCGCCCCCCGCTCGCCGAGGGCATCCCGGACCGCCTCTACGGCCGCCGTCGCGGCCACGTCCTCCGCCCCCGCCAGCAGCGCCTCATCGACCTCACCCTCCCGCGCCTGACGCTCACCGACCCCGCCCACCCCTTCCCGCACCCGGTCGCGGGCCTCTGGCTCGAGGTCGGCTTCGGCGGCGGCGAGCACGCCTATGTGCTCAGCCGCGCCAACCCCGATGTGGGCTACATCGCGAGCGAGGTTTTCGAGAACGGGCTGTGCTCGCTGCTCACGCGACTCGCGCCGGATGGGGAGGAGGCCACCGCGCCCCTGCCGCCCAACCTCCGCCTCTGGCCACGCGACGCGCGCCACCTGGTCGCGGCGCTGCCGGAGGGCGCACTCGACAAGCTGATCCTGCTCTTCCCCGACCCCTGGCCGAAGGCGCGCCACGCCAAGCGCCGCTTCGTGAATCCCACCTTGCTGCCGGCGGTCGCGCGCGTGGTGCGGCCGGGTGGCGAGTGGCGCGTCGCCTCGGACGACCCGACCTACCAGGCCTGGGTGACGGAGACGCTGGCGCGGCAGGACTTCTTCGCGTCCGCCGCCCTGGCCACCACCCGCCCGGAAGGCTGGCCGCCCACGCGCTACGAAGCAAAAGCCCTGCGCGAGGGCCGCCAGCCGCTCTACTGGTCCTTCACGCGGCGCGTCTCTTGAACTTTTGGCGTCGCCTCAGGGCACCATCAGCGTGAACGGCCACACATAGGCCTGCGCCATCACCAGCATCCCGACCAGGATCGCCAGCGCGATCGAGTGGAAGAACACGAAGCGCAGGATATCGGCCTCGTGCCCATACCACTTGGTCGCGGTCGAGGCGACAACGATGCTCTGCGCGTCGATCATCTTGCCCATCACGCCGCCGGATGAATTGGCCGCGGCCATCAGCACGGGGGAAAGGCCAAGCTGCTGCGCCGTCACCTTCTGCAAGCCGCCGAACAGGACGTTGGACGCGGTATCGGAGCCGGTCAGCGCCACCCCCAGCCAGCCCAGCAACGTGCCGAACAACGGATAGATCCATCCGGTCTGCGCGAAAGCGAGCCCGAGAGATGCATCCGTGCCCGAATACCGGGTGACGAAGCCCAGCGACAGCATCGCGGCGATGGTCATCAGCGAGTAGCGGATCACATACAGCGTCCGCCCATATTCCCGGATCATCGCCATCGGCGAGTACTTCATGATGAAGCCCGAGATCAGCGCCGCCACCAGGATGCCCGTCCCCGCCATGGACAGGATGTTGAAGGCATAGACCGCCGCCTCGCGCGCCGGCGCGGCCACCACCGGTGGCACCTTCTGCACCAGATTGTGCAGCCCCGGCACCGGGTAGCGATAGATCCACAGCCCATCCAGCCAGGCCTTCACCTGCGGCACACCCCAGGCGAAGACGAAGACCGAGAGGATGATCCAGGGCAGCCAGGCGCGGAACACCTCGCCCCCGCTGCGCAGCACCGGCGCCACTGCCGCCGGGATATCGGCCCGGTCCCGGCTCACCGACAGCCACAGCTCCCGGGGCTGCCAGACCTTCAGGAACGCCGCGAGGCAGCCCATCGAGACGAGCGCGGAGACCACGTCCACCAGCCACGGCCCATGGAAATTGGATACCGCAAATTGCGGCACCGCGAAGGACACGCCGGCCACCAGCAGCGCGGGCCACACCTGCCACATGCCGCGAAAACCGGAGAAGGCCACGATCAGCCAGAACGGCACGATGATCGAGAAGATCGGCAATTGCCGCCCGATCATCGACGAGAGATCGAACAGGTCGAGCCCGGTGACCGCGGCCAGCGCTATCACCGGCGTGCCCAGCGCGCCAAAGGCGACCGGCGCGGTATTGGCGATCAGCGACAGGCCGGAGGCCGCGAGCGGCGCGAAGCCCAGGCCGATCAGCATCGCCCCGGTCACCGCGACAGGGGTGCCGAAGCCGGCCGCGCCCTCGAAGAAGGCGCCGAAGGAGAAGGCCACGAACAGCAATTGCAGCCGCCGGTCCCGCGTCAGCCCGGCGATGGAATCGCGCAGGATGTCGAACTGCCCGGCCTGCTCGGTCAGCCGGTAGAGGAAGATCACGTTGAGAATGATCCAGCCGATCGGCATCAGCCCGCTCGCCGCGCCATAGAGCGCGGTCGCACCGGCCATCTCCGCCGGCATCCCGAAGCCGAACACCGCGACCGCGAGCGCGGTCAGCAGGCCGAGGCCGGCGGCAACATGCGCGCTGATGTGGAGGAAGCCGATGCTGCCCAGCAGCACCACGATCGGAATCGCCGCGAGCAGCGTCGAAAGCGTCATGCTGCCCAACGGATCATAGACTTGCGACCAGCTCACGCGCGTTTCCCCCAGCCTTCTGCGTCGATGCGCCCGCATTGCGCGATGCTGCCGCCCGGGACAAGGGGCGAGGGCCGTCGTGGAAGATTGATTCGCCGTAAGAAATCGGAGCAAAGATTAAGTCGTGGCGAACACACCGCCGCCCGGCGAAGGGTCTGCCTCGCTAGCTGCCGCGCCACAACCGCGTGAGAATGGCCGAGCCGGCACGGTGATGGCGGATTGCCATCGCCACGTGGCCTGCAACCAGCGTGAGCAGCAGCACTGCGCCGGCCCAGTGCACCCATTGCAGCACCGCAAAGCGCGCCGCGTCCGGCCCCACCACATGCGGAACCGGGATGACCAGGAACAACGTGGTCTCGACCGCGCCAGGTGCCGAGGCCGCCATCAGGTAGCCAACGACCGGCATCGCCAGCAGCAGCGCGTACAGCGCGGCATGCCCCGCCGCCGCCGGCCAGCCGCCTTCGCCCTTTGGGCGCCCGCGCGTCAACCGCAGGACCAGGCGCCACAGCACCAGCGCGAACACGATGATCCCGAGGCTCTTGTGCAGCTGATACCCCAGGAACTTCGCCGCCAGTGCCGAGAAGGGCAGCGCCACCATCCAAAAACCCAGCGCAGCCGAGAACAGCACCAACCCCGCCACCCACCAGTGCAGCCGGCGCTGCGCCCTGCTCCAGCTCATCAGACGAACAGTTGGACGGTCACGCCCAGGGTGATCCGGTCGGAGATCGTGTAGGCATCCGCGACCATCCCATACTGCGATCGCAGCATCGTTCCTTCCGCCTGGAAGGTGGCGATCTCGCGGCCCGAGCCAGCCTCCCGCTCCTGGCCGACGAGGCGCGCCTGCATCGTCAATGGGCGCTCGATGCCCTTCACCGTCAGGGTGCCGAGGATGGGAAAGCCCGTCGCCTGGCCCGCGCCGGTCGCGGCCCCGCGGAACCGCGCCTTGGGATGATGCGCGGTGTCGAAATACGCCTCCGAGCGCAGCATCTCCACCGCGCCGGCATACCCCATCGCGATGGAGCCGGTCTCGACCTCCACCTCGACCTGCGCGGTGCCGGTGCGTTGCGGATCCAGGCGCACGACCGCGTCGAACTTCTCGAACCGGCCGGTCGAGGCGAGCATGCCGAAATGCCGCGCGCTGAACGACAGCACGCCGCGATCCTGGTTGAATGCATAGATGTTGCGCTGCTGCGCCCGTGCCGGCGCCGCCAGCGCCACCACACCCATCGCCAAGGCGCCTCGCCTGCCGGTCAGCATGTCAGAGCACTCCTCGATCAGGCGATGTATGTTCGCGCGCGGTGGCCCAGCACAAGGCTGGGCTTGTCCCGCGTGCCGCAAATCGCTATATCCGCTTCGTCACAATCCGATGTTCCGGGGGGTGGCCTCGCGAGAGGCCGCCTTTTTTGTTGCTTTCAGCCTGCTCTGCACACTGGCCCCCGTACCGCGCATGACCGAACGCCCCATCCACGAAGGCCTCGAGGCCCGTATCGCCGACACCATCGCGCCCACGCTGGAGCACATGGACTACGAGCTCGTGCGCGTGCAGGTCAGCGGCAAGGAACGGCCGGTGCTGCAGGTGATGGCGGACCGCGCCGATGGCGCACCCTTCCGCGTCGAGGATTGCGAGGCGATCTCCCACGCGCTCGGCGCCGTGCTCGACGTCAACGACCCGTTCAAGAACGAGTGGTCGCTGGAGGTCAGCTCGCCCGGCATCGACCGGCCGCTCACCCGCGCCAAGGATTGGGAGCGTTTCGCCGGCCACATCGCCACCGTCGAGCTCGCGCTGCCCATGGAAGGTCGCCGGCGCTTCCGCGGCATCGCCCTCGGGGCGGATGCCGAGAATGCCCGCCTGAAGCTCGAAGACGGCACCGAACTCACCGTGCCGCGGCAGAATATCCGCCGCGCGAAACTCGTGCTCACCGACGAACTCATCGCCGCCACCGCGGCACCAGCCGCGAAGAACTGAGGGACACCCCATGGCCATCGACATCGCCATTCCCCGCCCTGAATTGCTGCAGGTCGCCGAGGCCGTCGCGCGCGAGAAGATGATCGAGCGCGACGAGGTGCTCGAGGCGATGGAGCAAGCCATCCAGAAGGCCGGCCGCGCCAAGTACGGGCACGAGAAGGACATCCGCGCCGAGATCGACCGCCGCAACGGCGCCGTCACGCTGCGCCGCTACACCGAGATCGTGGACGCCGAGCCGGTGGAAAACGAAGCCACCCAGATGCCGCTGCGCATCGCGGTGAAAATCAAGCCGGGCATCACCACCGGCGAGTTCATCATCGACCCGCTGCCGCCCATCGATTTCGGCCGCATCGCCGCGCAGACGGCCAAGCAGGTCATCGTGCAGCGCGTGCGCGAGGTCGAGCGCCACAAGCAATTCTCCGAATACAAAGATCGCGTCGGCGAGGTCATCAACGGCATCGTCAAGCGCACCGAGTACGGCAACCTCATGGTCGATCTCGGCCGCGCGGAGGCCCTGCTGCGCCGCGACGAGACCATCCCGCGCGAGGCCTACCGCAACGGCGACCGCGTGCGCGCCTACATCTACGACGTGCGCGAGGAACCCCGCGGCCCGCAGATCTTCCTCAGCCGCACGCACCCCGGTTTCCTCGCCAAGCTCTTCGCGCAGGAGGTGCCGGAAATCTATGACGGCATCATCGAGATCAAGGCCGTCAGCCGCGACCCCGGCAGCCGCGCCAAGATGGCCGTCATCAGCCGCGATTCTTCCATCGACCCCGTCGGCGCTTGCGTCGGCATGCGCGGCTCGCGCGTGCAGGCCGTTGTCGCCGAACTGCAGGGCGAGAAGATCGACATCATTCCGTGGTCGCCCGACAACGCCACCTTCATCGTCAACGCGCTCGCCCCCGCCGAAGTGAGCAAGGTGGTCCTCGACGACGAAGCCCGCCGCTGCGAAGTCGTCGTCCCCGATGATCAGCTCAGCCTCGCAATCGGCCGCCGCGGCCAGAATGTCCGCCTCGCCTCCCAGCTCACCCGCTGGGACGTGGACATCCTGACCGAGGCGGAGGAATCCGAGCGCCGCCAGGAGGAATTCCGCAAGCGCACCGGCCTCTTCGTCGAGGGCCTGGACGTGGACGACGTCATCGCCGGCCTGCTCATTGCCGAAGGCTTCACCTCCATTGAGGACGTCATCGCCATCGACGACGAGGAACTCGCCGCCATTGAGGGCTTCGACGATTCCGTGGCCGTGGAGCTCAAGCGCCGCGCCCAGGCCTTCCTCGACAAGCGCGACGGCGAGCTCGACGAGAAGCGCCGCGAACTCGGCGTGGTCGACGAGGTCGGCGATCTCGGCGGCTTCACCCCGTCCATGATGGTCCAGCTCGGCGAAAAGGGCGTGAAGACCACCGAGGACCTGGCCGACCTCGCTTCCGACGAACTCATGGAGATCCTCGGCGAGGAAGCCATCGACGAGGAGACCGCCAACGCCGTCATCATGGCCGCCCGCCAGGCCGCCGGCTGGTTCGGCGACGAGGAAGCACCCGTCGTCGAGGAGGAGACCGGTGACGGAGCCCCAACCTGACGCAGCGCCCAAAATCGAGCCCGAGGACGAGCCCGAGCGCGGCCCGCTGCGCCGATGCATCGTCACGCGCGAGAGTGCCGCGCGCGAGACCATGCTCCGCTTCGTCGTCGCACCCGACCGCACCCTGGTCTTCGATCTCGCGGCCAAGCTGCCAGGCCGGGGTTTGTGGTTGAGCGCGCGGGCCGATGTGCTAGAACGCGCGCTGACACGCGGCGGGTTCATCAAGGCGGCGCGCGGTCCGATACACATTTCCCCTGACCTGCGGCTGCAGATCGTGGACGGCCTCAAGGGGCGCATCCGCGATCACCTGGGTTTTGCGAGGCGGGCGGGGCAGGCGGTGACCGGCTTTCAGGCGGTGCGCGAATGGCTGCAGGCCGGTCGCGCGGCCCTGCTTGTCGAGGCCGCGGGAGGCAGTGCGTCGGAGCGCGAAAGACTGCTCGGCCGTCGCGACGTGCCGGTGGTCACACCGCTCGTTGCGGAGGAGCTTGGCGGTATCTTCGGTCGCGCGCATGCGGTGCATGTGGCCCTCGCGCCCGGGGCATTGGCGGGGCGGGTCGAGCAGGACGCATTGCGTTTGGCCGGCTTCGTCACGACATAGGCGGCCTCCCACGGTCCCGACGCGTGGCGGATCCGCGCGGCCCGCGCTTGCCGGGCAGACCGCTCTGGGCTTACTTGCCGCGTTTCCGCGCAGGCTGAGTGACGACAGACGGGCGATGAGAAGACGAACGCCGTGCGCAATGGGCGCTCCGCGTGATGCTGACGAGGATTGGGTTCGGACGCCGAATGAGTGACCATAACGACCAGGACGCGGCCAAGAGCCGGCTGAGCCTCCGCCCCTCCGGGCGTCTCGAGCTCGGCAAGACGGTGGATGCCGGCAGCGTCAAGCAAAGCTTCTCCCACGGCCGCTCCAAGACCGTGCAGGTCGAGCTCGTGAAGAAGCGCGTCGGCCCGCCGACGCCGAGCAGCGGCCCGGCGCGCGCCAGCGGCGCGCCGCCGATGGCGAGCGGTGCGACCGGCCCCGCCCAGGCGCT
>NZ_JAAEDH010000028.1 GCF_018128965.1 Plastoroseomonas arctica | reverse complement strand
GGCCGGCCGCCGACCACGGGCACGCTCGGCCCACCCACGCGCTTCATGCCGGGCGCGCCTCGCTCAGCACGCGCCGCACCGCGCCGCGCCAGGCGCCCTGGCGTTCATCGGCCTCGGCCCGCGCCATCATCGGCAGGAAGCGGCGTTCCAGGCGCCAATGCGCGGCACCCTCGCCGGGGGCGGCCATCAGCCCCGCCTGCAGGCCGGCGAGCCAGGCGGCGCCCATGGCGGTGGTCTCCAGCACGGTTGGCCGGTCGACCGGCATGCCGAGCAGGTCGGCCAGGAATTGCATCGTCCAGTCGCTCGCCACCATGCCTCCATCCACGCGCAGAATTTGCGGTGCGCCGCCCGGCCAATCCGCGGCCATTGCCTCGATCAGGTCCCGCGTCTGATAGCCCACGCTTTCCAGCGCCGCGCGCACGATCTCGCCACGCCCGGTGCCGCGGGTGAGACCCAGGATCGCGCCGCGCGCCCCGGCATCCCACCACGGCGCGCCCAGCCCCGTGAAGCCGGGGACCAGGATGACGCGCTGGGCCGGGTCGGCCGCGCGCGACAGCGCATCGGCCTCGCTCGCATGGGTGATGATGCCGAGCCCGTCGCGCAGCCATTGCAGCGCGGCCCCAGCCACGAAGATCGCGCCTTCCAGCGCATAGCAGCGCAACCCGCCCAGCTGCCAGGCGATGGTGGTGAGCATGCGGTGGGAGGAGGCGACGGCGGTCGGCCCGGTGTTCATCAGCGCGAAGCAGCCGGTGCCGTAGGTGGATTTCACCATACCCGGCGCGAAGCAGGCCTGGCCCATCATGGCCGCCTGCTGGTCGCCGGCCATGCCGCGGATGGGCAGCGCGACGCCGGTGACGCTCGCATCGGTCATGCCGAACTCGGCGGCGTTGTCGCGCACCTCGGGCAGCAACGCGGCGGGGAGGTCGAACAGGCGCAGCAGGTCCTCGTCCCAGCACCCGCGGTGGATGTCGAACAGCAGGGTGCGCGCGGCGTTCGAGGCATCGGTCGCGTGCACGCGACCGCCGGTGAGGCGGAACAGCACAAAACTCTCGACGGTGCCGAAGCACAGCGCGCCGCGCGCAGCCGCCTCGCGCGCGCCGGGGATGGCGTCGAGCAGCCAGGCGAGCTTGGTCGCGGAAAAGTAGGGGTCGGGCAGCAGCCCGGTGCGCGCGGTGATCAGCGGCGAGGCACCCTCGGCCACGAGCCGCGCGCAGTGGTCGGCGGTGCGGCGGTCCTGCCAGACGATGGCGCGGGCCACGGCGCGGCCGGTCGCGCGTTCCCACAGCAACGTCGTCTCGCGCTGGTTGGTGATGCCGATGCCGGCGATCCGTGCGGCGTCGACGCCCTCCGCCACCTCGCGCAGCGTGGCGAGTGTGGCGGCCCAGATATCCTCGGCATCGTGCTCGACCCAGCCGGGGCTCGGGAAATGCTGCGGCAGGGCGCGGCTGGCCACGCGCAGCGGCGCGAGCGTCGCGTCGAACAGGATGGCGCGCGTCGATGTCGTCCCCTGGTCGATCGCGAGCAGCAGCGAACCATCCATGCCCTGGCCTCCAGCCTCGGGGGCGAGGATACTACGCCGCAGGAGGAACCCACCATGCCCCGCCAGCTCTACGAACTCTGCGGCACCGACCCCGCCCGGGTGTTCAGCCCCTATTGCTGGCGCACGCGCCTGGCCCTGGTGCACAAGGGCCTCGCCTTCGAGACGGTGCCGTGGCGCTTCACCCAGACGGAAGCGATCGCCTTCGCGAAGTCGGAGAAGGTGCCGGTGCTGGTCGATGGCGAGCGCAGCGTCGCCGACAGCTGGGCCATCGCGGAATATCTCGAGGACACCTACCCCGACGCGCCCTCGCTGTTCGGCGGCCCGGGCGGCCGCTCCATGTGCCGCATGATCGGCAACTGGGCGGAGAGCGTGGTGCAGGCCGGTCTGGTCACGATGATCGTCGCCGACATTCCCGCGCATCTGGACCCGGTGGACCGCGACTACTTCATCGCCTCGCGCGAGAAGCGCTTCGGCAAGCCGCTCGCCGAGGTCACCGCCGGGCGCGAGACACGCGTCGTGGAATTCCGCCGCGCGCTCTACCCGCTGCGCACCACGCTGAAGGATTTTCCCTTCCTCGGCGGTGACGCGCCGAACTATGCCGACCACAGCGTGTTCGGCGCGTTCCAATGGGCGCGCTGCGTCAGCGACTTCCCGCTGCTGGAGCCGAGCGACGCCGTCCACGCCTGGCGCGAGCGGATGCTCGACGCCTATGGCGGCGCGGCGCGCGCGACGACGGCGAGCGACGCGGCGTGACGCGCTCGCTGCTGGCGGCCGTGGTCCTGCTGGCCCTCGGCGCCGGCGCCATGGCGCAGACGCCCTACAGGCCAGGGCCGCACAACATCGTGCTGCCGGCCGACTGGCAGGCGCGCTTCATCCGCACCATCACGGTCGACAGCGCCGCGCGACGGATCATCCGCACCATCTACGTAAATCCCGAGGCCTTCGCCGCGGCGCGGCCCGCCCAGCCGCTGCCGGACGGCACCTTCCTCATCATGGCGGACCAGCGCGCGCGCCTGGATGCAGATGGCACGCCGCTGCGCGACTCGGTGGGCCGCTTCATCCCCGAGCCGGGCTGGATCGCCATCGCCGCGCAGCAACGCAACCGCGGCTGGGGCGAGGGATACCCGCCCACCTTGCGCAACGGCGAATGGGAATACGCGCGCTTCAACGGCGATGGCAGCCGCAACAATGGCCCGGTCGAGGCGTGCTTCACCTGCCACCTCGTCACCCGCGCGCAGCAGGATTTCAGCTTCGGCTTCTGGGACTTCGTGCAGGCGCGGCGATGAGCGTCGCGCAGAGGCGCGCCCCATGACGAGCGCACGTGTCACACCTGAGGGCCGCGTCACCTTCGAGGATGCCAGCTTCCGTTGCGCCCTCGGTGCCGCGGGCATCCGCGCCGTCAAGCAGGAGGGCGACGAGGCGACGCCGGCCGGCCTGCTGCCGATCCGCCGCCTGCTCTACCGCGCCGACCGCATCGCGCCGCCGGACGGGCGCCTGCCGCGCGCGCCGCTCGCCCCCGAGGATGGCTGGTGCGACGACCCGTTCCACGCCGACTACAACCGCCAGGTCACGCTGCCGCATCCGGCGCGGCACGAACACCTCTGGCGCGAGGATGCGCTGTATGACCTGATCGGGGTGCTGGGATGGAACGACACGCCGGTGGTGCGCCATCGTGGCAGCGCGATCTTCCTCCACATCGCCCGCCCCGACTACGCGCCGACGGCGGGCTGCGTGGCGCTTTCCCGGCCCGATCTGCGGCGCCTCCTCGCCATGGGCGCCTCTTCACTGGAAATTGTCGCCTAGACCGGATATTCTACGGCGATGGATGAGATCGACCGGAACATCGCCATCGCCCTGCAGCAGGATGGCAGCGCCGGCCTCGCCGAGTTGGCCAAGGTCTCGGGGCTTTCCGTCTCCGCCACCGCCGAGCGCGTGAAGCGCCTGGAGGAGCGGGGCGTCGTGCGCAGCTGGCGCGCCGACCTCGACCCGGCGCAGGTCGGTTGCCCGCTGCTCGGCTTCGTCTTCGTCGCCCTGCGCCCCGGGCGCGACGACGCCGCCTTCCGCCGCGCGATGTCGCGGCACGAGCACGTTCTGGAATGCCACCGCATCACCGGGCCATGGCACTTCCTGCTCAAGCTGCGGGTCGCCGACCTCGCCGCGCTTGAGGCCTTCCTCGACGAGGAGCTGCGCGCCCAGCCCTCGGTCGAGCGCCTCGAATCCCTCATCGCGATCGCCACCGAGAAGGAGACCGCGCTGCTCCCCGTCGCCCCCGCCACAGAGGAGGAATAGGCTGAGCCGCCGCCAGATCGAGATCACGCCGGAGCTGGTCATCCGCGCCTACCAGGCGGGGCTGTTCCCCATGGCGGAAAGCCGCGACGCGGCGCGGCTGCACTGGCTCGACCCGGCGCTGCGCGGCGTGCTGCCGATCGAGGGATTCCACCTGCCGCGCCGCCTCGCGCGCACCGCGCTGTCACAGCGCTTCCGTGTCACCAGCGACGTCGATTTCGCCGCCACGCTCGCCGGCTGCGCGGAACCCGCGGAGGGGCGCGGCGATACCTGGATCAACCCCGAGATCACCCGGCTGTTCCTCGCGTTGCACGAGGATGGCGTCGCGCACTCCGTCGAATGCTGGGAAGGCGCCACGCTGGTCGGCGGCCTCTATGGCGTGGCCCTCGGCGGCGCCTTCTTCGGCGAGAGCATGTTCTCCCGCGTGCGGGACGCCTCGAAGGTCGCGCTCGTGCATCTCGTCGCGCGACTGTCGCTGGGTGGCTTCACGCTGCTCGACACCCAGTTCCTGACCCATCACCTGACGCAGTTCGGCGCCCATGAAATCCTGCGCGCCACCTACAAGGCGCGCCTGGCCGCGGCACTCGACGTCGCGGCTCAATGGCGGGAGCCGGATCCCGCCGCACTCGATGCCACCATCCGGGCGATGCGCAGCACCGGCTGACGCCTGGACGTGCGGCGCAGCCGTGCCAGGATGAGGAAAAACCGGAGGAACGCGCATGACCCCCTATACCGTCGGCGACCTCGTCGCCGAGTTCCTGTCGCGCATCGGCGTCACCACCGCCTTCGGCATCGTCTCCGTGCACAACATCCCCATGCTGGACGCCCTCGCGCGCCGCAACGCGCTGCGCTTCGTCATGGCGCGCGGCGAGATGGGCGGCGCGCATATGGCGGATGGCTATGCGCGCGTCTCCGGCGGGCTGGGCGTGATCTTCTCCTCGACCGGGCCGGGGGCCGCCAATGCGGTGCCCGGCCTGGTCGAGGCGCGCTTCGCGGGATCGCCGGTGCTGCACATCACGGGCCAGACGGCGACGCGCTTCATCGACCGCGATACCGGCACGGTGCATGACGTCCCGGGCCAGACCGCGATGCTCGCGGCCGTGGGCAAGGCCGCGCATCGGGTGCGCAGCGCGGCCGAGGCCTACGGTGTGCTGGTGCGCGCCGCGACCGAGGCGCTGACGCCGCCGATGGGGCCGGTCTCGGTCGAGATCCCGATCGACCTGCAGCGGGCGGAGATCGCGCGCCCGGCCTCGCTCGACACGCTGGTGCTGCCGGTGCCGCCGCCGCTGCCGCCTTCCGAGGCCGCACTCGATGAGGCCGCCGAAATCCTCAGCCGCGCGACGCGGCCCATGCTGTGGCTCGGCAATGGCGCGAAGCGCGCGGGCGATGCGGTGGCGCAGCTCATGGCGCTGGGGTTTGGCGCCGTCTCCTCCTGGAACGGGCGCGGCACGGTCGCGGAGGACCACCCGATGAGCTTCGGCGCGCTGCACGGCAACGGCTCGCCGCGCATCCAGGATTTCTATGCCGGCGTCGATGCGATGCTGGTGCTCGGCTCCCGCCTGCGCGGGCATGAAACCGGGGATTTTTCCCTGAAGCTGCCGGCCACGCTCATCCAGGCCGATGTGGACCCCGCCGCCGAAGGCCGCACCTACGCCTCGAGCCTGTTCCTCCATGGCGATACAGGCCTGGTCGCCGAGGGCCTGGCGAAGCGCCTCGCCGGACGCATGGCCGTCGCGCCGGCCTTCGCCGCGGAATTCGCGGAGACGAAGCGCCGCGCCGGGGAGGAGTATCGCGCCACGCTCGGCCCCTACGCCGATTTCGCCGACCAGATGCGGGCGGCGCTGCCGCGCGACGGCGTCTGGGTGCGCGACATCACCATCAACAACTCCAGCTGGGGCAATCGCATCATGCCCCTCTACGGCCCGCATGACGGGGTGCACCCGGTGGGTGCGGCAATCGGGCCCGGCCTGCCGCTGGCCATTGGCGCCGCGCTGGCAGCGACCGGGCGCAAGACGGTGGCGATGGTGGGCGATGGCGGCTTCGCGCTCAACCAGACGGAGCTTTGGACTGCGGCGCAGGAGAACCCGGACCTCTGCATCGTGGTGATGAATGATCGCGGCTACGGCGTCATCCGCCACATCCAGGATGCCGTGGTCGATGGGCGCCGCTTCGCCGACCAGCTGGTCGGGCCGGATCTGCAGAAGCTCGCCGCGCTTGCGGGCATCCGCGCCTATCGCGTCGATGCCGGCGAGGATTTCGGCGCGACCGTGGCGCGCGCTTTGGCCACACCCGGCCCGTCACTCGTCGAGGTCGACATGATCGCGATCGGCGAACATCCGCCTTATGCGCCCTACTCGAACATGGGCAAGCACGCGGAGCGTGCCGCTCAGCGCAAGACGCGATAGGCGAGGAAGCCACCGAGGCTACCACAGGCGACGACCACCGCCATCGGCAGCGCGGTGCCGTCATGCAGCAGCCCGGTCAGCGCGCCGGCCACGGCGCCCAACGAGAACTGCAAGGTGCCGAGCAGGGCCGAAGCGCTGCCGGCCACGCGCCCGTGCGGCTGCATGGCGATCGCCGCCGAGAGCGGCAGGATCGCGCCGAGTGCGGCGATGCTCAGCGCCAGGCCGGGCAGCAGGAAGACGAGGCCGCCAGGCCCGATAGCCGCGCCGATGAGCAGCAGGACGCCGCCCGCCAATGGGACCAGCAGGGCGATGCGCAGCAGCCGCGCCGGTGACACGTGCCGCGTGGCCCAGGCGTTGACCTGCGACATCAGGATCAGACCCGCGGCGTTGGCGCCGAACACCATGGCGTAGACGCTGGGCGAGAGGCCGTGGAGCTCCATCATCACGAAGGGCGAGCTGGCGATGTAGGCGAACATCCCGCCCAGGCAGAGTGCGCCGGCCAGCGCCGGTCCCATGAAGCGACGGTCGGCGAGAAGCTGGCCGTAGACGCGCAGGATGCCCATCATGGAGTCGCGCCGGCGCCGCTCCACCGGCAGGGTCTCGGGCAGCAGGAACCACACGACGCAGGCCATCGCGGCCGCATAGGCGGCGAGCGTGGCGAAGATCCCGCGCCACCCCATCACGCTGAGCAGCCAACCGCCCAGCAATGGCGCGAGGATCGGCGCCAGCCCCATCACCAGCATCAGGCGCGCCATCAGCCGCACCGCCGCCTGTTCCTGCGCGACATCGCGCACCACGGCGCGCGCGATCACCATGCCGGCGCAGCCGCCCAGCGATTGGGCGAAGCGCAGCAGGGTGAGCTGGTCCACCGAGGTGGCCAGCGCGCAGCCGAGCGACGCGATCGCGAACAGCGCGAGCCCCGCCAGCAGCGGCCAGCGCCGGCCGAAGCGATCGCTCGCCGGCCCCATCGCCGCCTGGCCGAGCGCAAGCCCGGCGAAATAGGCGGCGAGCGTGCCCTGCATGCGCGCGGCGTCGGTGCCGAGCGACAGCGCGATGGCGGGAAACGCCGGCAGGTAGGTGTCGATCGCGAGCGGCCCCATGGCCGCCAGCCCGCCCAGGATCAGGGCGAGCCGGCGGTGTGATGGAAGCGCGGTCAAGTCCGTCGTGCCAGGCGATCCAGAAGCCGCGCATGGCTGCGCATGCCGCGATGGAAGCAGCGCAGTTCGAACTTTTCGTCAGGGCTGTGCACCTGGTCGTCATCGAGGCCGAAGCCCATCAGCAGCGTGTCGATTCCGAGCAGGCGTCGAAGGCTCTCTACAACGGGGATGGAGCCGCCGCTGCCGCAGAGCACGGCGGCGCGGCCGAACTCCTCCGCCAGGATGTCCGTGGCCGCGGCAATCGCAGGATTGTCGAGATCGACCTCCATGCCGGGGGCCTCGCCGAGGATGGTGACGGTGGCCTGCGCATCCGCCGGAAGGCGCGCAGCGACGAACGCGCGCAGCAAACCAGCGATGCGCGCGGGGTCCTGGCCGGGAACCAGCCGGAAGGACAGCTTCGCATGCGCCTCGGACGGGATCACCGTCTTGGAGCCGGCGCCCATGTAGCCGCCCCAGATGCCGTTGATGTCGCAGGTCGGCCGCGCCCACATGCGTTCCAGCGGCGTGCGGCCGGGCTCGCCCGCCGGCACCGAAAGCCCGACGCTGCCGAGGAATTCCGCCTCGCTGAAATCCAGCCCCTGCCATTGCGCGGCGAGCGTGGGCGGTAGGTCGGCGACGCCGTCGTAAAAGCCATCCATGGTCACGCGCCCATCCGGCGTGCGCAGCGCGCCGAGGATGCTGGTCAGCAGATTGATCGGGTTGAGCGCGGAGCCGCCGAACAGGCCGGAATGGAGGTCGCGCGCGGCGGCCTTCACGTCGATCTGCGCATAGACCAGGCCGCGCAGCCGCGTGGTGATTGCGGGCGTGTCGATGTCCCACATGCCGGTGTCGCTGATGATCGCGACGTCGGAGCGCAGCAGCTCCCGATTGGCGGCGACGAAGGCATCGAGGTTGTCGCTGCCGACCTCCTCCTCGCCCTCGATCAGCACCGTAACGGCGACGGGCGGCCAGCCGGCGACGGTGTGCCAGGCCCGCAGCGCCTCGACCCACATCATCACCTGGCCCTTATCGTCGACGGCGCCGCGGGCGCGGATGCGCGGGCCGTGCGGGCCATCGACCAGCACCGGCTCGAACGGCGCGCTGGTCCAGAGCTCCAGCGGATCGGCGGGCTGTACGTCGTAGTGGCCGTACAACAGCACGTGCGGCACGGCACCGCCGGGCCCGGGGTGATGCGCGACGAGGGCCGGGTGCCCGCCCGTCTCATGCACCGTCGCAGTGAACCCCATGCCTGCGAATTCGGCGCGGAGCCATTCGGCGGCGGCGCGGCAATCGCCGGCATGGGCCGGCGGCGCGCTGATGCTGGGGATCCGCAGCAGGGCGAATAGCCGCTCGCGCGCGGCATCGAGGTTGGCGTCGAGGCGCGCGAGCACCGCATCCAGCTGTTCCGTCATCGTCGCTCCGCGATCAGTCCCCCCGGGCCTGGCTGCGCAGGAGGTGTTTTTGGATCTTGCCGGTCGACGTCTTCGGGATCTCCGCGAAGACGATCGCGCGCGGCACCTTGTAGCCGGCCAAATGCTGCTTCGCGAAGGCGATCAGCTCCGCCTCCGTGGCACTGGCACCGGGCTTCAACTCGACGAAGGCGAGAGGCGTCTCGCCCCATTTCTCGTCGGGCTTGGCGACCACGCCCACAACCGCGACGGCGGGGTGTTTGTAGAGCGCGTCCTCGACCTCGATGGAGCTGATATTCTCGCCGCCCGAGATGATGATGTCCTTGGAACGATCCCTGATCTGGATATACCCGTCGGGGTACTTCACCGCCAGATCGCCGGTGTGGAACCAGCCCCCCGAAAATGCCGCTTCCGTCGCGGCGCGATCCTTCAGGTAACCCTTCATCACCACATTGCCCTGCATCATCACCTCGCCCATCGTCGCGCCATCGGCGGGCACGGGGCGCATCGCGGCATCCATGACGTCGAGGCCCTCGAGGGCCAGGTAGCGCACGCCCTGGCGTGCCATCAGCGCCGCCTGCTCGGATGCGGGCTTCTCGTCCCAGGCGGCGTGCCATTCATTGACGACGGAGGGGCCGTAGCATTCGGTCAGCCCATAGACGTGGCAGACGGAGAATCCGGCCGCGCGCATCGCAGCCAGCACGGCCTCGGGCGGCGGCGCGCCGGCGGTGATGAACTGGGGCGGGTGGGCCAGCACGCGCTGCTCGGCCTCAGGCGTGGCCAGCATCGTCGCCATCACGATCGGCGCGCCGCACATATGCGTGACGCCATGATCGGCCATCAGCTGCCACAGCGTGGCACCGCGTACCGCGCGCAGGCAGACATGGGTGCCGGCGACCGCACAGACGGTCCAGGGAAAGCACCACCCGTTGCAGTGGAACATCGGCAGCGTCCACAGGTAGACAGGGTGCTTGCCCATGCCCGCCGACAGCACATTGCCGGTTGCGAGCAGCTGCGCGCCGCGATGGTGATACACCACGCCCTTGGGCCGCCCGGTGGTTCCGGAGGTGTAGTTCAAAGCGATCGCATCCCACTCATCGAGTGGCATCAGCCAGGCGAAGTTCTCATCGCCCTCATCGAGCAGCGCCTCGTAGCCGACGCCGCCCAGCGTCGCGCCGTGCGCGGATGCGGGCGCGAGCGCATCATCGACCTCGATGATCAGCGGCGTCGCAGCGCATTGCGCCAGCGCGGCGCGCAGCACCGGCATGAATTCGGTGTCGACGATGATCGCGCGCGCCTCGCCGTGCTCGATGATGTGGGCGATGGTCGCGGCATCGAGGCGGATGTTGATGGCATTGAGCACCGCTCCGGCCATCGGCACGCCGTAATGGCATTCCAACATCTCGGGAATGTTGGGCAGCAGCGCAGCGACCGTGTCGCCGCGCCCGATGCCGTTCGCCGCCAAGGCCGAAGCAAGGCGCACGCAGCGTGCGCGCAGCGTGCGGTAGTCGCGCCGCAGCGCGCCATGGATGACGGCGATGTGGCCAGGGTTCACCGCTGCGGTTCGCTCGAGAAACAGCAGCGGCGTGAGCGGCTGATGGTTCGCCGGGCCGCGTTCGAGCCCCGTCGTGAAATCGACCATGGATCCTCCGTTCAGCGATGTTGCCAGCGCGGCGGGCGCTTCTCGAGGAAGGCGCCGATCCCCTCCGCCGCATCCGCCGCCAGCAGGTTCTCCACCATCGTCGCCGAGGCGACCCGATAGGCCTCGGCCAGCGGTGCGTCGATCTGCGCGTTGAAGGCGCGCTTGCCCATCTGCACCGCGACCGCGGAGCGTTCCGCGATGCCACGCGCAAGGTCCACGGCTTCCTCGAGCGCAGCGCCCTCTCGCACCACGCGGTTCACCAGCCCGATGCGCAGCGCCTCTCCGGCGTCGATCATGGCGCCGGTCAGCAGCATCTCCATGGCCGCCTTGCGCGGCACCGCGCGCGCCAGCGCCACGGCAGGTGTGGAACAGAACAGGCCGATATCTACGCCGGGCGTGCAGAACCGCGCACCTGCGCCGGCCACCGCCAGGTCGCAGGAGGCGACGAGCTGACAGCCCGCCGCGGTCGCGACATGCTCGACCGCCGCGATCACCGGCAGCCGGTGATGGACGATTGCCTGCATCAGCGCACCGCAATCCGCCATCGTCGCGGCGAAGAACCCGGCGCCACCATCGGTATCGGTGCGGTGCGCGGTGATCTCGCGCAGGTCGTGCCCGGCGCAGAAGACCGGCCCTTCGGCCGCGAGCACGATGACGCGCAGGCTCGCCTCGGCGGCGATATCCTCGAGCGCCGAGCGCAGCGTTGCCATCATCGCGCGCGACAGCGCGTTCCGCGCCGCAGCCCGATTGAGCGTCAGCGTCACGACGGCATCTGAGTCGGCGCGCGTGACAAGCGGGGCATGCGGCATGCCGTCGGCCATGATCATCTCCTTCCCGTGGACGCAGTATGCGCCGGGGCGCGCTTCCCGGCCATGGCGACCCGGTTGCCAAACGGATGCTGGCCGCGGCTGCTTCGTTGCGGCATCATCCGGTGCATTCGATATCACAGGATGATGGTGCATGCGGCTGGCGCGTTCTTCCCTCGCTCTCCTCGTGACAGCGACGCTCGGCGCCTGCGCCGCGGGCTATGGCGAGGCCATTCCGGTGGCCTCGCCCGAAGTCGTGGCGCGTGCCGCCGTCGCCCCAGGGCCGCAATGCTCGCCCGAGCAGGCGGCGATGGTGAACGAGGCCCATACGGTGGCGCGCGGCCGTATCCGCGAAGGGCTGCGCTTCCTGGCGGCCACTCCGAACGACCCGCATGTGCGGCTCTGGTTCGGCGACACGCCGCCGAAGGTGATGCGCGAGGTACTGACCCTCACCCTCGCGCGCATGGAACAGCGCAACACCTACACGCTGCATTGCAACGACATGAAGACCTGCTCGCGCGGGCAGATGGGCTACATGCGGCCGGCCGTGCAGACCGTCGGCGTCTGCCCGCCCTTCTTCCGCGCCCGTACGGAGGGCCAGGATTCGAGGTTCGGCATCCTGGTGCATGAATTCTCGCATCTCGCGGCCCGCACCATGGACCATGTCTACCAGCCGCGCGCGGCCCGCCTGCTCGCCAAGACCGACTGGCAGCGCGCCTCCTCCAACGCCGACAACTACGAGTATTTCATCGAGGGCCTGCCGCGCTGATCCGCAGCAGCGCGAGGCTCGCCAAGGCAGACAGGCAAAGGCCCGCCGTGAGCAACAGCGCATGCTGCCCCGCGCGCTCGATCAGCAGGCCGAAGGCGAGCGGGGCGATAGCGACGAGCACGCGCGCGGGCGCCGTCACCAAGCCCTGGCGCAGCCCGTAGCCGACCGGGCCGAACAGCGCGAGCGGCAGGGTGCCGCGCGCGATGGTCAGCATGCCGTTGCCGGCGCCGTGAAGCACCGTGAACACCGCCGCGGCCGGGCCGCCGAAGCTCAGCAGCGCCGCAACGCCGAGCGGGTTCGTCAGCAACGCGAGGCGCGTTGTGAGCAGCGGGTGCATCCGCCGCAGCACCGAGAACTCGACGATCCGCGCGCCGACCTGGGAAAACCCCACCAGCGAGGCCGCGAGGATGGCGCCGGCCGGGCTCGCTCCGGCCGCCAGCAACAGGCCGGGCAGGTGCGCTCCAAGCGCGCTGGCGCAAAAGCCGGCGACCGCGAAGACGAAGGCGAGGATGACGAGCGCGCGGCGTGGCGCCGCACCTTCGGCCGCGGGCTGCGCGGCGGGTGGCGGCGGGGCGCGCGGCACCAGCATGCCATTGACCGGCAGTCCCAGGACCAGGTGCAGCGCGGCCCAGGCGAAGCAGGCGTCGCGCCAGCCAAGGCCCGCATCCAGCGCCGCGGTGACCGGCCAGCCGATGGTGCTGGCGAAGCCTGCGATCAGGGTGATGCCGGTGATGGCGCCGCGCGCCTCGCGCCCATAGAGGCCGGCCAGCGTCGCGAAGGCGGAATCGTAGAGCCCCAGGCTCATCGCGACGCCGAGGACGAGCCATGCGGCGAACAGCATGAAGGGCCCCTGCGTGCAGCCCAGCATCACCAGGCCGGCCGCGAAGACCACGCTGGACATGACCAGCACGTCGCGGCCGCCGCGCCGGTCGATCGCCCGTCCCACCGCGGGGCCGAGGGCGGCGGTGAGCAACAGGGCGGCGGAGAAGGCGGCGAAGACCACCGTCTCTGACACCGCCAGGTCGCGCGCGATCGGGCGTGCGAGGATAGCCGGCAAGTAGTAGCTCGACGCCCAGGCCAGGGTCTGGGTCGTGCCCAGCGCCATGACGACGAGACTGCGCGACGGCTCAGCCACGGCGGACCATGCCTTGGAGCCTCAGCCGATCGCCCGGCCCCGCGCCGCACGGTAGCGCTCGGCGAAGGCGGGGATCACCGCGGGGTTGATGATGCGCGGCGGCATCCGCCCGGCCGCGACGTCGGAGAACGCCTGCGCCGCGATGGAGGTGATCAGCTTGCGGCTCTCATGCGTCACACCCGCCGTGTGCTGCGTCGCGATCACGCGCGGATGGTGCAGCAGGGGGTGATCGGCCGGCGGCGGCTCCTGTTCCCACACGTCGAGCCCGGCGCCGGCGATGTGGCCGGATGCGAGTGCGGCCTCCAGCGCCGCCTCGTCATGAATGGAGCCGCGCGCGGTGGTCACGAAGATCGCGCCCGGCTTCATCGTGGCGAAGGCCTCGGCGTCCATCATGGCGCGGGTTTCGCTAGTGAGTGGGCAGTTCACGCTGATGACATCCGAAGTCGCCAGCATCTCGGCCTTCTCCATCTTCTCCGCGCCGCGCGCGGTCACCGTCGCGGCGTCGAGGTAGGGGTCGCAGGCCAGCACGCGGCAGCGGAAGGCCACGCGCAAAATTTCGGCGACACGAGTGCCGACATTGCCCAGGCCGAACAGCCCCACCGTCTTGCCCAGGATGTCGCGGCCCATGAACGCGTTGCGGTTCGCGGCACCGCCCGCGCGCATCGCGGCATGGCATTCCGGGAAGCGCTTGAGCAGGCCGAGCATCATGCCCACGGCGTGCTCGGCCACGGCCTCCGCATTGCCGCCGGCCTGGTTCACGATGAGCACGCCGGCCCGCGTGCCCGCCTCGGGGTCGATGGTGTCGTAGCCGGCGCCGTAGCTCGCCGCGATCAGCAGGCGCGGCAGCTGCGCCAGCAGCGCGTCGGTGACGTGGAAGGGCTTGGCCAGTTCATCGCGGGACGCCATCACGTAGTAGCCGTCGCACTCCGCCAACGCCGCGAGGATCGCCGCCTCGGGCTGGTCGGCCGCGATGCGCACGATCTCCAGCGCCGGATCCTCTGCCGCCGTCTCCAGGAAGGCCGGGTGCGGCACGAAGTCGATGTAGCCGACGCGGAACGGGGCGTTGGGACGGTGCTCGGACACAGGCGTTTCCTTGGTTCTTCGGTGCGAGTTTCCAGGCAGCGACCGCGCCGCGCAAGCCACTCAGGGCATATAGCTGCCGCCATTGATGTGCATGGTCTGGCCGGTGACCCAGCTTGCCGCGTCTGAGGCGAGGTAGAGCGCGAGCCCCGCGATATCCTCCGGCGTGCCCAGGCGCGGGATGGGCAGCGCGGCCGCCATCGCGACCAGCTCATCCTCGCTGCTGCCGTAGCGCGGCTGCGCGGTGTCGGTGAGGCCGGGCGCGATCGCGTTCACCCGGATGCCGTACGGCGCGAGTGCGAGCGCCATAGCGCGGGTCAGGCCCGCCACACCCGCCTTGGTCGCGCTGTAATGCACGCCCAGCGGCGTGCCGCGCATCGCCTGGGAGGAGAGATTGATGATGCAACCGCGCGTGCCCGCCGCGACCATCGCGCGCGCCGCCGCCTGGGCACAGAAGGCGCTGCCCTTGAGGTTCACGTCATGCACCGCGTCCCAGATGCCTTCGCTCATCTCCAGGAACTCGACGCGCGGGAAGATGCCGGCGTTGTTGACGAGCACATCGATGCCGCCAAGGCCGGCCACGGTATCGACGACGAGCGCCGCACCCTCCGCCACCACGCCGACATCGCCGCGCAGCAGCAGGGCGCGCATGCCGCGCTTTTCCACGGTCTCCGCGACCTCCTTCGCCGCCGCTTCATTGTCGAGCCAGTTGACCGCAACGTCGTAGCCCGCCTGCGCGAAGCCGATCGCGATCGCGCGCCCGATCCCCTGTTGCGCCCCCGTCACCAACGCCACCTTCGCCATGCCAATCTCTCCTCTCGCTGCACCGCCGAAGCATGCCCTTGCCCGGCGCGGCGCGCGATGGTCCCATGCGGCAATCAGGGACGGAACCGCATGAATTCGCTCTTTTCGCTGGAAGGTCGCGTGGCGCTGGTCACCGGAGCCTCCGGCACGCTCGGTGGTCACTTCGCGCGCGTGCTGCATGAGGCCGGCGCGCGCGTGGCTCTGGCCGCGCGGCGCGTCGAGGCGGTGCCGGCGCTCGGGGAGGGCAGCGTCGCGGTCGGGCTCGACGTGACGCAGCCGGACTCCGTCCTCGCCTGCTTCGCCGCTGTCGAGGCGGCGTTCGGCGCGCCCTGCGACATCATCGTGAACAATGCCGGCATCGCGGTGACCAAGCCTGTGCTGCAGATGTCGGCGGCGGACTACGACGGCGTGCTCGACGTCAATCTGCGCGGCTGCTTCCTGGTCGCGCAGGAGGGTGCGCGGCGGCTGGTCGCAGCGAAGGCGGCCGGCAGCATCGTCAACATCGCCTCCATCCTCGGGCTGCGCATCATCCCCGGTGTCGCCGGCTACACCGCCGCCAAGGCCGGGCTGCTGCAGATGACGCGCCAGATGGCGGTGGAGTTCGCGCGCTACGGCATCCGCGTGAACGCCATCGCGCCGGGCTACATCGCCAGCGACATCAACGCCGGCTTCTTCGAGAGCGAGCCTGGCCAGGCGATGCTCAAGCGCGTGCCCCAGCGCCGCCTCGGCACGCCGGACGATCTCACCGGCCCGCTGCTGCTGCTCGCCTCCGCGGCCGGCGCGCACATGACGGGCGCGACCATCACCGTCGATGGCGGCCATTCGATCAACAGCCTCTAGGATTGCGCCATCATGGATTTTTCCCTCTCCCCTGAGGTCGAGGCGCTCCGCGCGCGGGTGCGCCGCTTCGTCGACGAACGGCTGATCCCGCTCGAAGCCGACCGCGCGAATTTCGACGAGCACGAGAACATCGCCCCGGCCGTGCTCGCGCGGCTGCGGCTGGAGGCGAAGGCCGAGGGCATCTGGGCCTTGCAGATGCCGGTCGCACTCGGCGGCGGCGGGCTCACGCGCGTCGGCATGGCGGCCTGCTATGAGGAGATGAATCGCTCCATCTTCGGCCCTGTCGTGTTCAATTCCGCCGCCCCCGATGACGGCAACATGATGATCCTGGAGAAGGTCGGCACGCCGGCGCAAAAGGATCGCTGGCTGATGCCGATCATCCGTGGGGAGGTGCAATCCGCCTTCGCGATGACGGAACCCGATGGCGCGGGCTCCGACCCCTCGCTGACCTATACGAAGGCCGAGCCGGTGGGCAATGACCGCTGGCGGATCACCGGCCGCAAGTGGTTCATCACCGGTGCCGGTAACGCCAAGCACTTCATCCTGATGGCGCGCACGTCGGATGATGAACGCAAGGGCCTGACCGCCTTCCTGTTCCACGCCGACAGCCCGGGCTGGCACATCGTGCGCCGCATCCCGATCATGGGGCCCGAGGAACATGGCGGGCATTGCGAGCTGGTATTCGACGGGCTGGAGATCCCCGACGAGGACCGCCTGATGGGCATCGGCGACGGGCTGAAGGTGACGCAGATCCGCCTGGGCGTCGCGCGCCTCACGCATTGCATGCGATGGCTCGGGCTGGCCAAGCGCTCGCTGGAAATCGCCATGACGCACGTCGCCCAGCGCCAGAGCTTTGGCAAGGTGCTGCTGGACCGGGAGAGCGTGCAGGGCCTGATCGGCCAGGCGGCCATGGACATCCAGACGGGTCGCCTGCTGACGATGCACGCGGCCTGGATGCTGGATCAGGGCTCCTTCGCGAAGAAGGAGGTCTCGATGGCGAAGATCGTCGTCGCCGATGCGCTGCAGCGCTCGGTGGACACGGCGCTCCAATTGCTGGGCGCGAAAGGCTATTCCAAGGACACGGTGATCGAGTGGATCTACCGCTATGCGCGCCAGGCGCGGCTGGTCGATGGCGCCTCCGAGGTGCACCGGATGGTCATCGCCAACACGCTGCGCGCGGAGGGGAGCGGCTTCTTCGCCTGGGGCGGCCCGCATGGATGATGCGCGGCGCGCCGCGGTCGAGGGCTACCTGCGCAGCGTGAGTGGCGATGCGGCGCTGCGCATCGAGGCAGCGTCGCTGCTTTCGGGCGGCGCCATCCAGCAGAACTGGGCGCTTGATGTGGTGCGACATGGCGCACCCGAGGCCTGGGTGCTGCGGACGGACAATGCCGCAACCCTCGCGGTCTCGCTGCCACGAGCGGCCGAGTACGCGCTGCTGCGAGCGGCGCGCGCGGCGGGCGTGACGGTGCCGGAACCTCTCTTCCTGTGCGAGGACCCAGCCATCGCCGGCGCGCCCTTCTTCGTCATGCGACGCGTCGCGGGCGTGGCCGCCGGACACCGTGTGGTGAAAAGCGAGACGCTCGGTGGCGGACGCGCCGCACTGGCCCAGGCGATGGGTCGCGAACTCGCGCGCATCCATTCCATCGCGCCGCCGCGTGATGATCTGGCATTTCTTGGCGCGGCACCCGTGGATGCCGGGCGCGCCTTCATCGCGGCCCAGCGCGAGGCGCTGGATCGCCAGCGTGAGCCGCGACCCGCGCTGGAATGGGGGCTGCGCCACCTCGAACGCACCGCGCCGCCGCCGGTGCCCGCGCGCCTGACCCACAATGACTTCCGCACCGGCAACATCATGGTGGATGATGGCGGGATCACCGCGGTGCTCGATTGGGAATTCGCCGGCTGGGGCGACCCGGCGGCCGATCTCGGCTGGCTCTGCGCGCGCTGCTGGCGTTTCGGCAATGTCGCGCGGGAGGCCGGCGGCATCGGCCCGCGCGCGGCACTCTATGAAGGGTATGGCGCGGTCGAGGATGCCCGCGTGCGCTGGTGGGAACTGGCCGCGCATATCCGCTGGGCGACCATCGCCATCGACCAGGCCGAGCGCCACATCTCCGGTGTCGAGCGCAGCCTGGAGCTGGCGCTCACCGGCCATATCGTGCCGGAGCTGGAGCTCGAAATCCTTCGCATGGTGGAGACCCGCGATGCATGAGCAACCCGATGCCGCGGACCTGCTGGAGACCGCCCGCGCCCTGCTGCTCGCGGAGCTGCTGCCCGCCTTGCCGGCCTCCCACGCCTTTGCCGCGCGCATGATCGCCAATGCGATGGCCATCGCCGCCCGCGCCGCGCGCGACGCGACAGCCTGGCCGGCGCCGCCCGACGCCGCGCTGATCCGGGCCGGCGCCTACGATCCCGGCACTCCGCAGCATGACGAAATCGCCGCCCGCCTCCTCGCCATGGCCCGCGCGCGGTGCGCGGTCTCCAACCCGCGCGCGCTGCGCGACGACTAGTCGGCAGCGCGTTGCGCGACCGCCGCCCGACCGGCCGCGAGGATCTGCTCGGACAATGCCGGGTCATCCACCGCACGGGCCAGGACCATCGCGCCCACCATCGTCGCCGCGACGCCAAGGGCCGCCGCCTCATCGCCGGCTCGGCGTTTTGCGAGCAACCCCGCGATCCGTGACGCCATGCGCCGCACGCCGGCGGTGACGCTTTCGCGCACAGCCCCATCCTGGCGTGCCGCTTCGGCAGCGAGCGTCGCCAGTACGCAGCCGCTGCCTGGCGCATCGCGGTGGCGCGTGGAGAGATAGCTCTCGGCATAAGCCTGGAGATCGGCTGCCTGATCGCTGCGCGCCGCGCTGCCGGCCAGGGCATGGCGCATCGCCTCGCCCGCCAGGCGCTCCTTCGAACCGAACTGGCTGTACAGGCTGCCATGGGTCATCCCCGCCGCCGCGGCTAGGGCATCCACGCCCACGCCGGCGAGCCCGCGTTCGCGGAACAGCCGCGCCGCTTCGTCGAGGATGCGCTCGCGGTTGGCCGCGGCCTGCTGCTTCGAAACCCTCATCGCTCAACCCCATTCGCGGTCGTGTTTTCCCGCTTGACAATATTAGTGGCGTCCGCAATCTAAAGTCAATCATGGCGACCGTAATCAAACGGCCTCCCATCGCCCGAGGTTCGCATGCCCAAAACAACCGCGCTCACCTGCGCCGGCTTCGGCACCGTCACCACTGATCGCTGCAGCCGTTCGCGCGCGACGGCGCTTCGCCTTGCCCGCCCGGAGCGCGCGGCATGAGCGCCGCCGCCCTTGACGCCGCGCCCACCGCTTCGGTCGCCGTCAACCCGCGCACGCGGCTGCTGCTGAACGGACCCATCCTGACAACCTTGCTGCGCCTCGCCTGGCCGAACATGCTGGTCATGCTCGCCCAGGCTTCGGTGGGGCTGATCGAGACCTGGTGGGTCTCCCATCTCGGCCCGGACGCCCTGGCGGGCATCGCCATCGTGTTCCCCGGCTACATGATGATGACCATGATCTCGGCCGGCGCGATGGGCGGCGGTATCGCCTCCGCGATCGCGCGCGCGCTCGGTGGGCGACGCCAGGCGGATGCGGATGCCCTGGTGCTGCACGCGCTGATCATCAACGGCCTGCTCGGCCTCGGCTTCGCCGCGCTGTTCATCGGGTTCGGGCGCTCGATCTACGTCGCCATGGGGGGTGAGGGCGCGGCACTCGAAGCGGCGGTTCGCTATTCGGATGTCGTCTTCGCCGGCGGCCTGCTGCTCTGGATCGGCAATGCGCTGGCGAGCGTGCTGCGCGGCGGCGGCAACATGGCGCTGCCTTCAGCGGCGGTGATCGCGGGCGTGGCCCTTCTCGTGCCGCTCTCGCCGCTGCTGATCTATGGCTGGGGCCCGGTGCCGGCCTTCGGCATCGCCGGCGCCGGCTATGCCGTCATCGCCGGCACGGCGCTGACCGCGGTGGTGCTCGCCTGGGCTGTGCTGTCGGGGCGCAGCATCGCGCGACTGCGGCTGTCGAAGCTGCGGTGGCGGATGTTCGCCGATATCCTCGGGGTCGGCGCCGTTGCCTCAATCAACACGTTGCAGACGACACTGACGGTGGCGCTGACCACCGCCCTCGTCGCGACCGCGAGCGGCACCGAGGGCGTCGCCGGCTACGGTGTCGGCAGCCGCCTGGAATACCTGCTGGTGCCGCTGGTCTTCGGGCTCGGCTCGCCGCTGGTCGCCCTCGTCGGCACCAACGTCGGCGCGGGGCAGCGCGCCCGTGCGCTGCGGGTCGCCATGCTCGGCGGGGCGCTCGCCTTCGGCATCTGCGAGGCGATCGGGGTCGCGGCCGCGATCTGGCCCGAGGCCTGGCTGCGCCTGTTCGGCAATGATCCCACCATGCTGCGCGTCGGCGCTGACTATCTGCGCCGCGTCGGTCCGACCTATGGCTTCTTCGGCCTCGGGCTGGCGCTCTACTTCGCCTCTCAGGGGGCCGGGCGCCTGTTCTGGCCCCTGCTCACCTCCGTGCTGCGCATGCTGATCGCGGTGCTGGGAGGCTGGTTCGCGCTGCGCCTGACAGGGTCGCTGAGCTGGGTCTTCGTGGCCCTTGCGGCGGCAATGGTCGTGTACGGCGTGACGCTCGCCCTGGCGATCGGGCGCGGGGCCTGGTTCAAGGGCCAGTCCTGAAGGGTCCGCCTATCCAGCCCCGTCGAAGCGCGCCAGAATGTTCGCCTTAGGGAGAACAACGCATGGCTTCGGCGCTCGACGGGCTGGTTGTGCTCGATCTCACCCGCGTGGTCGCGGGGCCGCTCGCGGCGATGACCCTGGGCGACCTCGGCGCGGACGTCATCAAGATCGAGCGGCGCGGCGATGGCGATGATCTCCGCGCGCTGGGTCCGCCCTTCGTCACGGGCGGCGAGGACAGCACCTATTTCGTCGCGCTCAATCGCAACAAGCGCTCGCTCTCGCTCGATTTCGCCCGGCCGGAGGGTGCGGCCATCCTCAAGCGCATGGTCGCCAAGGCCGACATCCTCATCGAGAATTTCCGCACCGGCACCCTGGCGCGCTATGGCCTGGGTGCCGACGACCTGCTCGCCGTCAATCCGCGGCTGATCTATTGCTCGGTCACCGGCTTCGGCCAGACGGGGCCTTATGCCGACCGCTCCGGCTACGATTTTGTGGCCCAGGCGATGGCCGGCGTCATGGCCACGACCGGGGAGCCCGATGGCGTGCCCGGCGGTGGCCCGATGCGCGTCAGCATCCCGATCGCGGACATGTTCACCGGGCAATCCGCGACCATTGCCATCCTCGCGGCGATCCGGCACCGCGACGCGACCGGGCAGGGCCAGGCCATCGACGTGAACCTGTTCGAGACGATGACGTCGCTGTTGCAGCACCCGCTCTCCGCCTGGCTGAATGCGGGCTTCCGCGTGCAGCGTACCGGCAACGATGCCTCTGTCGCGGTGCCTTATGGCGTGTTCAATGGCTCCGACGCGAAATTCGTGATTGGCGTGCTGAACGACCGCGAGTTCATCCGCCTCGCGGCCGCGCTCGGCCATCCGGAATGGGCTGAGGATCCGCGCTTCAAGCGCAATCGCGACCGGGTCGCCAATCGCGCCGAGGTGCTGGCGATGATGCGCGACGTGTTGGTCACGCGCACCCGCGTCGAATGGCTGGCCGTGCTGCGCGACGCCAAGATCACCTCCGGCCCGATCAACACGCCCGAGGACATCGCCAACGACCCGCACATCCTTGAGCGCGGCATGATCGTCGAGGTGCCGCACCATCAGGCGGGCAAGGTGCGCGTTGCCGCCAGCCCGCTGCATCTGTCGGTCACGCCGATTAGATATCGCCACGGCATTCCCGCGCCCGGCGAGCACTCCGATGCCATCCTCACCCAGCTCGCCGGCATGGATGCCGCGGAGATCGCGGCCGCGCGTGCCGCGGAGCTGGTGTGATGGAGGGGCTTCGCTTCCCGTTGCGCGACCCGCCACCGGCCGCCGCGCTGCGCGCCCGCCTGCGCGATTTCCTGCGCGAGGCCGGGCGCGACTGGACACCCGAAATCCGTGCGCGATCCTGGATGGGCTTCTCCCGCGAATTTTCCCTCGCCGTCGGGCGCGAGGGGTGGATCGGCATGGGCTGGTCGCGCGATTACGGCGGCCATGACCGCAGCGCGATGGAGCGCCTGATCGTGCTCGAGGAACTGCTCGCCGCTGGTGCGCCCGCCGGCGCGCATTGGATCGGCGACCGACAATCCGGCCCGCTGATCCTGCGCCTGGGCACCGAGGAGCAGCGGCGCACGCTGCTGCCTGGCATCGCGCGCGGCGAACTCGCCTTCTGCATCGGATTGTCGGAGCCTGATTCCGGGAGCGATCTCGCGAGCCTGCGCACGCGGGCGGAGCGTGTGCCCGGTGGGTGGGTGCTCAATGGGCGCAAACTCTGGACCACCTTCGGGCATCTCTGCGACTACATGATCGCGCTGGTGCGCACCTCGCCCGCGCCGGAGAAGGGCGCGCGGCACCAGGGACTGTCGCAGGTGCTGGTCGATCTGCGCGCCTCGGGCATCACCATCCGCCCGATCCGCGACCTCACCGGTGAGGAAGCGTTCAACGAGATCACCTTCGATGATGTGCGCCTGCCCGAGGATGCTCTGATCGGCCAGGAAGGCGCTGGCTGGGCGCAGGCGACGAGCGAGCTGGCCTTCGAGCGCAGCGGGCCGGATCGCATTCTCTCCTCCTATCCGCTGCTCGCCGAGAGTGTGACGGCCCTGCGCGACGACCCCGCCGCCGCGGAGCCGCTGGGGCGTGAGGTCGCGCGGCTGTGGGCGCTGCGTCGGATGTCGCTGTCCATCGCGGGGATGCTGGAGGATGGCGAGGATCCGGTGCGCCAGGCGGCCCTCGTGAAGGACCTCGGCAACAGCTACGAGCAGGCGCTTCCGGGCAACCTCCGCCGCATGGCCGACATGGACACGATGCCCGAGGAAGTGCGCCGCATGCACGCCTACCTCACGCAAGTGGCGCCAACCTTCAGCCTGCGCGGCGGCACGCGCGAGATCATGCGCGGAATCATCGCCAAGGAGCTCGGCCTGCGATGAGCGACACCATGCTTGTCGATCAGGTGACGCGCGCGCTCGCCGAACACTGCGACGCGGCCACGATGCGCGAGGTCGAAGCGCGGCGCTTCCCCAGGCAGGCCTGGGATGCGCTGGCGCCGATGGGGCTGCGACTCGCCCTGGTGCCGGAGGACCAGGGCGGCGCCGGGCTGGGACTGGAGACCGCCGCCGAGCTGTTCATGGCACTCGGCCATCACGGCGCGCCGGTGCCGCTGGCCGAGGACATGGTCGCCGCGATGCTCTTCGCCGCGAGTGGGCTCGAAGTGCCGGAGGATGGCGTGCTGACCTTCGCAGCCGCCGGCGGCACGGTCCCCTGGGGCGCCTTCGCGACGCGCGTCGCCACGGTCCATGGGCGCCGCCTGCACATCTTGGCCGGCGGCATTGCAAATGGCCGCGCCAGCATCTCGGGCGAGCCACGCGACGTGATCGAACATGCGACGACGCTCGCCGAAGTCACCCTGCCCGAATCCTTCGGCGATGGGTCGGCGCGCAGCCTCACGGCGTTGATCCGCGCTGCGCAGATCGCCGGCGCGCTCGGCGCGATCCTCGCCCTCGCCGTGGACTACGCCAATACCCGCGTGCAGTTCGGCCGCCCTATCGGACGCTTCCAGGCCATCCAGCAGCAGCTCGCGGAGTTCGCCGAGGAGAGCGCCTGCGCCTCCGTTGCGGCACGCTCCGCTGCACGCGCGGCCGACAAACGCGGCCTGGCGGGCGCGGCGTTCGAGATCGGCTGCGCGAAGATCATCGCCGGCGAGGCCGCGGGCAAATGTGCCGCCATCGCGCATCAGGTTTTTGCTGCCATCGGCATCACCGAGGATCACAGCCTGCATCACTTCACCCGCCGCCTCTGGTCCTGGCGCGAGGAGGGCGGCACCGAGCGCTTCTGGGCGCAGCGCATCGGCGCCGAAGCCCAGGCGCGCGGCGGCGCGGCACTCTGGCCCGACATCACCGCGCGCGACGAGGGGATTGCTCCATGACTGGCTTCATCATCAGCGAGCGCGAGGGTGGCATCGTCACCCTCACCCTAAACCGGCCGGAAAAGCGCAACGCCATCTCGACGCGCGGCGAATGCGACGAGGTGGTCGATGCCGTCGAAGCCCTGCGGCGCGACGACACGGTGCGCTGCATCATCCTCACCGGTGCGGGCACGTCCTTCTGCGCCGGCGGCGACCTCAAGGGCATGCGCGACCGCACCGGCATCACGCAGGGCGACACGGCGGCGGAGATGCGCGAGAGCTACCGGCGCGGGATCCAGCGCATCCCGCTCGCGCTGTATGAGTTGGACATCCCCACCATCGCCGCGATGAACGGGCCGGCCATCGGCGCGGGGCTTGACCTCGCCTGCATGTGCGACATCCGCATCGCCAGCGAGAAGGCCATCTTTGCCGAGAGTTTCGTGAAGGTCGGCATCGTGCCAGGCGATGGCGGCGCCTTTCTGCTGCCGCGCGTGGTGGGCATGTCGAAGGCGCTAGAGATGTCGCTGACCGGCGAGGCGATCAACGCCGCCGAGGCGCTGGCCTGCGGGCTGGTTTCGCGCGTGGTGGCACCGGATGACCTGCTGCCGACGGCGCGCGCGCTGGCGGAAAAGATTGCGGCCAACCCGCCGCAGGCGGTGCGCCTCACCAAGCGTCTGCTGCGCGAGGGGCAACATCTGCGCCTCTCGACGCTGCTGGAAATGTCGGCCGCCTTCCAGGCGCTGGCGCATGACACACGTGACCATCGCGAGGCCGTCGCCGCCATGTTGGAAAAGCGCGCGCCCAGCTTTGAGGGCCGCTAAAATGGACAGTATTTCGCTCGCCGGCCAGGTCGCCATCGTCACCGGCGCGGGGTCGCGCACCGAGGGTGTGGGCAATGGCCGCGCCACCGCCATCATCCTCGCGCGGCGCGGTGCGCGCGTGCTGCTGATGGATGTCGAGGCGGATTGGATGCGCGCCACGGCGCAAGCCATCGCAGCCGAGGGCGGCACCTCCGCCTCCATCGCCGGCGACGTTACCCGCGCGGCGGATTGCCAGGCAGCTGTGGAGCGCGCGTTGGCCGAATGGGGCAGGCTCGACATTCTCATCAACAATGTCGGCATCTCCGGCCCGCCGGGCAACGCCGTCGATGTGGATCCGGAGGCCTGGGACCACGCGATGCGCGTGAACGTCGCGTCGGTGATGCTGATGTCGAAATACGCGATCCCGGCGATGCGCGTGCAGGGGGCGGGCAACATCGTCAATCTCTCCTCCATCGCCGGGCTGCAGGGCGGCCACAAGGGGCTGCTCTACGCGACCACCAAGGGCGCGATCGTGCAGATGACACGCGCCATGGCCGCGCATCACGGACCGGAGGGCATCCGGGTGAACTGCGTCGCCCCCGGCTACGTCTTCACGCCCATGGTCGCTGTGCGCGGCGTCGACGAGGCAGGCCGCCGCGCGCGCGCCGAGGCCACGCTGCTCAAGACCGAAGGCACCGCCTGGGACGTCGCGGAGGCCATCGCCTGGCTGGTTTCGCCGGCCGCGCGCTGGATCACCGGGCAGACCATTCCCGTCGATGCCGGGACGAGTGCGGGGCAAACGTCGCTGGCCTCGCCCGCCCCCTTGCCCGCGAAGCCCGCGTGACCACGATCCTCGTCGATGCGGACGCGTGTCCCGTACGCGAGGAGATCTATCGCGTCGCCGCGCGGCTCGACCTGCCGCTGGTCCTGGTGACGAACGGCGCGCGCCCGGTGCGGCCGCCGCCGCTGCCCAAGGCCCGCCTGGTCATCGTGAGCGAAGGCGCGGACAAGGCCGATGACTGGATCGCGGATAACGCGACGCCGCAGGATGTCTGCATCACCGCCGACATCCTGCTCGCCGCGCGCTGCCTGGAGAAAGGCGCCCGCGTCATCACCCACAAGGGCCATGAGTTCACGCCGCAGAACATCGGCACCGCGGTCGCCGGGCGAGAGCTGGCGCGGCATCTACGCGAGATGGGGACCGGTGGCGGCGGCCCTGCGCCAATGGCGCAGGCCGATCGGTCTCGCTTTCTCTCCACACTCGACCGCGTGTTGCAGGCCGCGCTCAGAGCCTGAGGTTCATCCGCCGGATCATCACGCCCTCATCCGCGAATTGTCGGCGCGCGAAGGCATCGTATTCGGCGGCCGGCATGAACATCGGCGGCATGTCGAAGCGGTCGAGCACGGATACATGCTGCGGGTCGTCCATCGCCGCGCGGAAGGCTTCCTGCAGCACCCGCACCACGCCTGGATCCATCCCCTTCGGACCCGCGACGCCGTAGGGCGAGGCGGAGACGATATCGATGCCGCTCTCGCGCAGAGTCGGCACGTTGGGGAAGCGCTTGGCGCGCTCCGGCCCCCAGGAGCAGAGCAGACGCAGCTGCCCGGCCTCGACCAGCGGCGTCCAGCCGGAACTGTCGGCCACCGCATGCACCTGGCCGCCGAGCAGCGCGGGCATGTTCTCCGCGATGCCGCGGAACGGCACATGCGTCCACTCGATGCCGCGCTGGCCGGCGATCTGCTCCATCGTGATGTGCAGCGAGGTGCCCACGCCCGGCGATCCGTAGTTCACCACGCCCGGATTGGCCTTCGCGAAATCGAGGAACTCGCCGATCGTGCGCCACGGCGCATCGGCCTTCACCACGATCCCAAACAGGTAGCCGGTCAGGTGCGCGACGTAGGTGAAATCGCTCAGCGGATCGAAGGTCGGGCGCGCCGTCATGTGGGGGTAGCGGAATACGCTGATTGGGATCTGCGCGAGGGTGTAGCCATCCGGCGGCAGGTTCAGCAGCGCCGCGGGACCCAGCGTGCCGCCCGCGCCGGGGCGGTTGTCGGCAATGACCGGCTGGCCGATGCGGCGCGACGTCGCCTCGCAGATCGCGCGCATCTGCACGTCTGTGGTCCCGCCCGCGGCCCAGGGAATGATCATGCGGATCGGCCGGCTGGGAAAGGCGGCCTGCGACAGCGCAGGGCGTGCGAGCGACGTGGCGGCGATCCCCGCGAGGGCCGCGCGGCGGCTGAGGGTGGCGTTGGTCATGGCGTTTCCTTCCCGGCAGTTTGCGCGATTGGCCCTGGTTCGCGTGCGTTGCGCAAGGGGGGTGCGGATGGCTTGACGCAGCCTCGAACGAAGCGCGAACATCCGCCGCATGGACCTGGTTCTCGACGCCCCCGAACGCACCCGCCGCATCCACCGCGCCGCCGCGCGCTTCTGTGCCGCGAATGGCTGGGCGCCGCTCTCCGAGGTGCCACTGCCCAATGGGCGGCGTGCCGATATCCTCGCGCTGCTGCCCGACGGCAGTTTCCGCATCATCGAGGTGAAATCCTGCGCGCGGGACTTTTTGACCGACCGGAAATGGACCGAGTATCGCGACTTCTGCGACGCGCTGCTCTTCGCCGTCGATGCCGATTTCCCGCAGGCGCTGCTGCCCGAGGATGTGGGGCTGATCTGTGCCGCCTCGATGGAGGACTGGGCGCTGCTGCGGCCGCCGCCGGCGCATCCACTCGCGCCCGCGCGGCGGCGTTCGATGCTGTTGCGCTACGCGATGCTGGCGGGCCTGCGCGCCTCTGCGGCGGCGGATCCGGAGGCCGGGCTGCTGGCACGCATGGCGCTGCGCCTGGAATAGACGAACGTCAGTGGATCTTGCCGCGGCCTTCCCTCAGGTCCGCCGCAGCAGGCCGCGCGGCGGAGGTGCGGCACGCCGGCCACCCTCCTCCGGCGTCAGTTGCGCATGGAACATTGCAAGGCCGTCGCGCGCGATGGTGAGGCCGAAGGCCCAGTCCACGCCCGGCGGCGCCTCGCCCGCCTGCACCCGGTAGCCGCTCGTCGTCGCGGCCAGCGCGGTGGCGTTGCGCACGATCGGCGTCACCTCCGCACCCTCCCGCGCGCGCGCGAGCGCAAGCTGCGCGGTGAAGGCGAGTGCGAGCCCCGGATCGGCATCGCGGAAGAACACCGAGCAGCTCTGCGCCGTGACCGAGAAGGCGAGGCCGAGCCCGACGCGCCCATCCTCATTTGCGAGGCCGTAGAGGCGCAGCGCCTCGGGCCGGGACTCATTGCCTTCGAGGTCGGCGCCCATCTGGTGCAGATTGCGCACCTCGGCCTGGCGCTCGAGCGCTTCCGGCGCGCCGAGATGGCGCACGCAGACGTCCACGAACAGCGCATGACCCGCCGCGGTGCGCTCGATGGCGAAGGCATCCGGCTCGCGCGGTGCGGTGGCGCAGCCGGCGAGCAGCATGACGACGAAGAGACCTCTGAACATGCGCACGCTCCGGGGCGAGACGGATGGTAAGGACGCCGTGGCCACGAAATCAACCACCATGTTGCCGTGCGAGAAAGCGCCGCGCATCGCTGGCGTTTACCGCACCCTCGGGCATCCGACCGGCCGCGAGCGCGGCCACCTGGCGCACCGTGTCCATGGCCTGATGCTCCGCCGCCTCGCGTGTCAGCCCGGCGATGTGCGGCGTTGCGATCACGTCATGGCGACAGGCCAGGCGCGCGGCCGGGCGCTGGTCCATCGCGCGACCGACATCGAGCGCGGCACCGGCGAGATGACGACCCTCGAGCGCGGCTTCCAGGGCCGCGTCATCGACCAGCTGGCCGCGTGCGAGGTTCACGAAATACGCTCCGCGCTTCATCGCCGCGAAGGCAGCCGCGCCGAACAGGTTCTCGGTCTGCGGCAGCGCGGGCGCGAGGCAGACGGCGATGTCGCTCTCCGCCAGCAGCGCGTGGAAGGCCACGCTTTCTGCCAGCGCCGGATCGTTGATGAGCACGCGCATCCCCATCGCTCGCGCAATCGCGGCCAGGCGCTGCCCGATGCGCCCATGCCCCACGATGCCGAGTGTCGCGTGGCTGAGCTGCAGCCCCATGCGCCCCTCCGGCTCGCGCCCCGCGCGATAGGCGCCGGCGGCGTCGGTGATGCCGCGCACCAGATCCACGATCAGCCCGATACCCAGCTCCGCCACGGCATCGACGAAGCCCGGCGTCGCCTGCGTGACCAGCACGCCGGCGGCCGAGGCGGCCGCGACATCGATTGTGCTGATATCGACCGCGCAGCGATGGAAGGCGATGAGGTCCGGCACATGCGCAAACGTCTCCGCCGTTCCAGGCGTGGCCCGGTCCGCGATGATCGCCTGGCAGCCGGCCGCCGCATCGGCCAGCGCTCGGCCAACGAGCGCGGCGCCGGTGGTGTTGCGCACCACCTCGGCATGTTCGCGCAGCCCCGCAAGTGCCCGTTCCCCGTAATAGCCCTCGAACATTGGTTGCGTGTGGGCGAGGAAAACACGAAGCGTCATGGCGGGGCATCCAGCGCATCGGCAAGGCGCGCGATGGTTTCAGGAGGCAGCTTGCGGATCGTCGCGGCGAGGCGATTGGCGAATTCGGTGGCCTCCGGCGACAGCCCCGCCGTGTCCAGCGTCACGCGCGGATGCGAGAGGCGCGCCAGGCGCGACAACTCCTCCGCATCATCCCAGATCAGGCCGAAGAACTCGTTCACTTGGTGCACCAGGCCCGCCGAAGGCCGGCCACGCCGGCCATGCTCCAGCGCCGAAAGATAAGCTGAGGACACCTGCACGGCCGAGGCGAGGTCGGCGAGCTTCACGCCGCGCTGCTCGCGCAACGCCCGCAGCCGCGCGCCGAACGGTGTCACGCGCGCGGCCGCCGCAAAAGCAGATGCACGGCGCCGCTGCCGGCGCGGTGAGGATGCGCGGCACCCAGCACCAGCGGCCGCAGATCCGGCGCATTCAGCCAATGCGGAAACTCGCGCCGCAGCACCCCACCCTCGACCCGGTCCCCCTTGCCCGTCACCACGCACACGCAGCGCACGCCATCGGCCAGCGCCGCGGCGAGAAAGGCGCGCACCGCCCCATGCGCCTCCTGTGCGCGCTGCCCATGAAGGTCGAGCGTGCGCTCCGGCCGCAGCTTGCCGCGCCGCAACGCCGCCCACCGCCGCGCATCCAACCCGGCCGGCGCGGTGCCCACCGTGATCACCGGTGCATGCTGCATGCGCATCGGCGGCGGCGGTGCCGCTTGCGCCTTCGCGGGCGCCGGTGGCGTCACGTCGGCCGCAATGACCGGCGGCACATCCGGCCGCGCTCGCCCCCGCAGCGGGGCAACATGCGCTGCATAATTCGCCCAAAGCGCGCGATCCGCCTCGCTCAATCCACGCTTCTTCAGGCGCCCGGACATTCGCGCTCAGATCGCCGCCGCATCGTCGTCGAGCAGGATGATGTGCAGCCGGCGGGGGCCATGCGCGCCCAGTTCCAGCGTCTGCTCTATATCCGCGCTGCGCGACGGGCCGGTCACGAACATCACGTTGCGCGGCATGCCCTCGCCACGCGCCCGCAGCCGGTCCCAAGCATCTTCATACGGCCCGACGATCGCACTCGCGCGCAGCAGAACCACTGCCGTATCCGACAACAGGTTCAACGTCGTCGGCCGCGTCGGCTCCGACGGCAACATCAGCGTCCCCGTCTCGGCAACCCCGGCAAACCCATGCGTGAGCGACACCAGATCCGTCGCCTCCGCCCGCCGCGCCTCGAACGCCAGCAACGGCGCGCGATCCCACGGCAGCGCTTGCAACTCCGGATGCGGCGCCATCACAAAACGCGACGGCAAATTCTGCGCGGCGAGATACTGCGCGAGCGACGCCGGAACATCGGTCGCTTCCGCCACGCGCTCCACCGTGCCGAACTCCTTCTCCACATTGTGGATGAACAGCGCGACCTGCGCCGGGCGCGGGAGCTGCGAGCGCGCGGGAATGAGATGGCGCGGCGGATGCGCCATGCGGGCACGGAGCATGGCCTGCTGGTCCTGGGGGAGAGGACCACGATGGAGGCCGCGACGGATGGCGGAGAGGATGGCGTCCTTGGACATCTAGGCGGTGGCTCCGAAGACCGGGGGAAATGAATTTCCCCCAGACCCCCATTCTTTTATATTTATCTTCTGGTTCTTGGTGTGAAGGCAGTGCTGCGTCTTGGCGCTCGGTGCAGCTGGCCCACGAGCAGCAATGCAAATTTCTGGGTCCAGGTTGGAAAGGCGCACTCGTCGATCAGATGCGGTGCTGGATGCGCAGTCGGCCCTAATGAACCCAGTACCGCCTGCGCAACCAGCACCAGTAGCCAAAAATAAAAGAATGGGGGTCTGGGGGAAATTCATTTCCCCCGGCCTTGCTTCTGCTTTGCCTTGTAGCGCGCCATGAACGTCCCGCCTTCCGGCACTGGCAGGTCCCGCCCTTCCGTCCACCCTCCGGCCAGCGGCAGAGAGGTGAACGCACCCTTTCCCCGCCCTAGCAGGCGCAGTGCGCCAACGCCGATACGTGTTGCCATCCGGTACATCCCCGGGCGTTTCGCGAACCACCCCCACACGCCCAGCCCGCGCCGCATCGAGCTCGGCGTGAGGTGGCGTTCGAACTCGCGTTCGCGCCAGTGGCGCATCATCTTGGGCAGTGGGATTTTCACCGGGCAGACGGCTTCGCACTTGCCGCAGAAGGTGGATGCGTTGGGCAGGTTGGCGGTCTTCTCGATGCCGGCCAGCGAGGGCGTGAGCACGCTGCCCATCGGCCCGGGGTAGACCCAGCCATAGGCGTGGCCGCCGATGGCGCCATAGACGGGGCAGTGGTTCATGCACGCGGCGCAGCGGATGCAGCGCAGCATCTCCTGGAATTCGGTGCCCATCATGTTGGAGCGGCCGTTGTCGATGAGGACGACGTGGTAGGCGGCGGGGCCGTCGAGGTCGGGGGCGCGTTTCGGGCCGGTGGAGAAGGTCGTGTAGACGGAAAAATCCTGCCCAGTGGCGCTGCGCGCGAGCAGGCGCAGCAGCGAGGTCGCGTCTTCGAGCGTGGGGACCACTTTCTCGATGCTGGCGAGCGCGATGTGCACGCGCGGCAGCGTCTGGGTCAGATCGCCATTGCCTTCGTTGGTGACGATGACGCTGCTGCCGGTCTCGGCGATGAGGAAATTCGCGCCGGTGATGCCGACATCGGCGGCGAGGAACTTTGCCCGCAGGCGGGTGCGCGCCTCAGAGAGGATGTCGCGGCGTTCGGCGAAGACGCGGTCGGCGGGCAGGTCAGTGTGGGCGCGGCGGAAATCGGCTTCCCAGTCTTCGCGGTTCAGATGGAAGGCGGGGGCGATGATGTGGGAGGGGTGCTCGTGGCGGAGCTGGAGGATGTATTCGCCGAGGTCCGTCTCGATCGGCGCGATGCCGTTGGCCTCGAGGTGGTCGTTGATGCCGAGCTCCTCGGAGATCATCGACTTCCCCTTGGTGACGGTACGGGCCCCGGCGTCCTGGCAGATGGCGAGCACGGTGGCGCGGGCTTCGTCGGCGGTGGAGCACCAGTGCACGACACCACCCGCGGCCTCGACCTTGGCGGCGAAGGCCTCGAGGTAGAAATCGAGGTTGGCCAGCGTGTGGTTCTTGATGTCGCGGCCGATGTCGCGCAGAGCCTCGAATTCCGGCAGGGCGGCGACGGCGGCGGCGCGGCGCTGCAGAAATGCTCCCTTGGCGGTGCCGAGCGCCTTCTGCAGCCCGGCATCGGCCATGGCGCGATGGGCGTTGGTCTTGAAGGCGGGCGAGGTCAGCTGCACCACGGCACGGATTCCACGAGGCGGTTGCGTTGCAATGTAGCGCGAAGCGGCCCGACAGCGAGAGCCCGGCCTGGCGCATCCGGCGCCGCGGCCGCTTCGTAGGGCTTGCGGCGCGTCGCCCGCCGGGGGACAAGGCGCCGGTATAAGAACACCACCGGAGATTCGCGCCCGTGATCACCCGCCGCAGCCTGGTCCTTTCGGCCAGCACCGCCGCCCTGCTCTCCGCCTGCACCGCCGGCGAGGATATCCGCGCCGATGGCTCGCGGCCGCTGCTGACGCTCATGGAGGCGCAGCCGGAACTGAGCGATTTCCGCCGCGCCCTCGGCCGCGCCGGGCTCGACACGTTGCTGGCCGGCGACGGGCCCTTCACGGTCTTCGCGCCGACCAATGCCGCCTTCGCGGCCGCCCCGCAGGCGATGCGCGAAGGCAATGCCGACGCGCTGCGCAACCTGATCGCGATGTCGCGCCTCAGCCTGGCCTCCATCCAGGCGCGCCAGGGCCGCATCCGCATGGCAAGTGGGATCGAGATCCGCACGGTCGGCGGCACGCCGCAGCAGCCGCGCATCCAGGCGGCCCGCGAAGGCGGGGTGCCCTCGGGCGCCTCGGGCAGCATCACGCGGCCGAACCTGCTGGCGCGCAACGGCATGATCCACGTGATCGATGCCGTGCTGGTCCCGACGGCCTAGAAAAAGCCGGGTTCGTCCCAGGCGGCGCTGACCAGCGCGCCGCTGGTGGAGAGCGTGATGAAGCCGGTGCGAAGGTCCGGCCCGCCGAAGCAGAAATTGGTGGGCATGCGCTCGGGCATGGTCACCTGGCGCAGGATCTCGCCCGTGGGTGAGACGGTGGTGATTTCCCCGCTCACCAGCGTGGCGACGGTGATGTTGCCGGAGGCCGCTACGGCCAGGCTGTCCAGCCGCCGGAAGCCGGGGAATTGGGTGAGCAGGCGGGCGCCGTTGGGGCTCGGCCAGGGGTCCTTGCGAAGCTGGCCGGGACCTTCGACATCCCAGGCCCAGAGACGACCGGTCTCCGTCTCCGCCACGTAGAGCACGCTGCCGTCTGGGCTCAGCCCAATGCCGTTCGCCCCGCCGGGGACCGGGAAGGCGGCCTCGATGATGCGACTACCGTCGAGCGCCGCCCAGTACACGCCGCCATGGTCGCGGTCGCGCGCGCGCACCTTGCCGAGGTCCGAGAACCAGCAGCCGCCGCGCGGGTCCATCACGATGTCGTTGGGGCCACGCAGCGGGTTGGCGTCGCAGCTTTCGTAGAGGCGGGTGACGGCGCCGGTCGCGGGGTCGATGCGCTCGATGCGGCCGGTGACGTAGTCGGGCGCCTGGCCGATGGGGCGGATGAAGCCCGGCTCCTCGTGCCAGGCGAAGCCGCCATTGTTGCAGACGTACAGCATGCCGTCGGGGCCCAGCGCCATGCCGTTCGGGCCATCGCCGGGGGTTGCGATGGTGCTGACGGTACCGTCGGGTGCGACGCGGGTGATGCGGCCGATCGCGATCTCGACGAGGGCGATGGAGCCGTCCGGCATGGCGACCGGGCCTTCGGGAAATTTCAGGCCGGTCGCGAGCGTGGTGAGCGGGATGGTCTCTGGCATGGCGCGGTCCTCCGTGATTTTGCGCAGAGGATGCGGCGGACACGCGCGCTTGACGAGAGGGCGCGCCGGGCGGGACGCTGCCTCGCATGACGCCCGATCCCATCGCGCTCGCCGTCCTCGAAAACCGCTTCCGCGCGATCGTCGAGGAAATGGGCGAGGCAATGCTGCGCACCACCTATTCGCAGATCCTGAACTCCTCGCGCGATTTCTCGATCGCCTTGTGTGATTCCGCCTGCCGCCTGGTGGCGCAGGCGGACCACATTCCGGTGCATGTCGGCGCCATGCCCTTCGCCGCGCGCGCCGTCGCCGACGCCTTCCCCGACCCGCGCGAGGGCGACATCTTCCTGCTCAACGACCCCTATCACGGCGGCAGCCACCTGCCCGACCTCACCATCGTGGTGCCGGTGATGGAGGGTGCGACGCTGCGCTTCTGGTCTGTGGTGCGCGCGCACCAGACCGATATCGGCGGCGCCACCCATGGCGGGTACAACCCAGGTGCGACAGAGATCTGGCAGGAGGGGCTGCGCATCCCGCCGATCCGCCTCGGCGAGGGGCGCACCCCGCGCCCGGACCTGCTGCACATGCTGGTCACCAACACGCGCCTGCCGCGCGAGGTGCGCGGCGACATGCTGGCCATGGTGGGGGCCGCGCATCTGGGCGAACGCCGGCTGCTGGCACTTCTGGACAAGCAGGGCGGCGAGACCCTGGCGGCGGGGGTGGACGCCATCCTCGACCATGCCGAGGCGCATGCGCGGCGCATCCTCGGCGGCTGGGCGGATGGCGTGTTCGAGGGCAGCGCCTTCCTCGATGATGACGGGCATGGGGCGGAGGACATCCTCATCCATGCGCGGGTCACCAAGCAGGGGGAGAGACTGACGGTCGATCTCTCCGGCAGCGCGCCGCAGGTCGTGGGCTTCGTGAACTCCAGCTACCCCAACATGTGGAGCGCGGTGGCGATGGCCTTCGCCTATCTCCTGGACCCCGAGGTGGCGAAGAATGCCGGCGCCTTCCGGCCTCTGACGGTGATCGCCAAGGAGGGCACCATCGTCTGGGCGCGCCCGGGGGCGCCGGTCACGCTGTGCACCTCGCACTGCTCGAACGAAATCGTGGAGGCGGTGGTCAAGGCGCTCGCGCAATCCTGCCCGGAGCGCGCGATGGGCGGCTGGGGCCGGCGCTTCCGCGTCGCCATCCAGGGGCGCGACCGCCGCCGCGACCGCGCCTTCGTGTGGCACCTGTTCCATGCGCGTCCCGGCGGCGGCGGCTCCGCGCGCGGGGATGGCTGGTCCACGGCGGGCGAGTGGCACTCGGCGGGCGGGCTGAAATTCGGCAGCGTGGAGATGGCGGAGACGCGCTTCCCCCTCTTCTTCCGCCACCATGAATTCCGCCCCGGATCAGCCGGCGACGGCACCCATCGCGGCGGCTATGGCGGCGCACTCGAACTGGTTGTGGAGAGCGACGGTCCCTGCCGCGCGAACACCGCGGGCGACGGCGTGCGGCACGGGGCGGCGGGCATGCTCGGCGGCGAAGATGGGGCACCGCACCACTACGTGCTGAAGCGCGCGGATGGAAGCGAGCGGGTGCTGAAGACCAAGGAGGTGGGAATCACCATCGCGCCCGGGGACACGCTGCATGTGCAGGCGGGCGGCGGCGGGGGATGGGGGCCGCCGAGCGGGCGGGATGTCGACGCGCGGGCGCGGGATATAGTGAGCATGGGGGAATGAATTCCCCCCGGGACCCACTGCGTCGCGCCCCTTCTTCTGTTTTTGCTGCCCGGTCCTGGCTGCAGAGGCAGCGCCGATCAGACTTGGCGGTGCATGTCGACGCGATAGCCGATGAGAACCTGCATGTGGAGATCGACTTCGAGCCTCCGCTTGGGCGTGAGGCTGACACCGCCCCATGACTTACCGCATCGGCATCGACGTCGGCGGCACCTTCACCGACGTGGTCTGCATCGCCGCCGACGGCACCACCGTGCTTGCCAAATCCGCCTCCACGCCTGGCGACCAGAGCGAGGGCGTCATCGCCGGCCTCGTCGCCCTCGCCGACCTGCTCGGCCTGACCCTGCCGAGCCTCCTCGAACGCACCGAGCGCATCGTCCATGGCACGACGGTGGCCACCAACGCGCTGCTGGAACGGCGCGGCGCCAAGGTCGCGCTGCTCACCACCGAAGGCCATCGCGACGTCATCGAAATGCGCGAGGGGCTGAAGCCCGAACGCTACGACCTCCGCCTGCCCGCCGCCCCCGCTTTGGTGCCGCGCCAGCGCCGCATCCCCGTGCGCGAACGCCTCCGCCCCGATGGCCGCGTCGAGACGCCGCTCGACGCCGCATCGCTCGCCACCGCCATCGACCACGCGAAAGCCGAGGGTGCCGAGGCCGTCGCCATCGCCTTCCTCCATGCCTGGCGCGACCCGTCCCATGAACGCGCCGCCGCCGATGCCGTGCGCGCCGCCATGCCGGGCGTCTTCGTCACCCACTCGGCCGAGGTGCTGCCGCAGATCAAGGAATTCGAGCGCTTCTCCACCACCGTCGTGAACGCCTATGTAGGGCCTATCGTCGCGCGCTATCTCACCCGCCTGCGCGCGCGCCTGTCGGAGGAAGGCTTTCTCGGGCCGGTTTTCGTCATCCTCTCCCATGGCGGCGTCGCACCGGTCGAGGAGGCCGCGCGCCTCGCCGCCGGCACCGCGCTGTCGGGCCCCGCCGGCGGCGTCGCGGCGGGCGTGGCGCTGGCGCGGCAAGGCATCGGGCGCGACCTCATCACCTTCGATGTCGGCGGCACCTCCACCGACATCGCGCTGATCGAGGGGGGCGAGGCAGCACTCGGCCGTGGGCGGGAGGTGGCCGGCGAACGCATCGCACTGGAAAGCCTGGACATTTTGACGCTGGGCGCTGGCGGCGGCTCCATCGCCTTCCTCAGCGCCGGCGGATTGCTGCAGGTGGGCCCGCGCAGCGCCGGCGCCGTTCCCGGCCCCGCCTGCTACGGTCAGGGCGGCACCGAGGCGACCGTCACCGACGCGAACCTGGTGCTGGGCTACCTCGACGCCGCGAATTTCCTCGGCGGCAAGCGCGTGCTGGACGGCGGCGCGGCCGAGGCCGCCTTCGCGCGGCTCGGCGCGCGGCTGGGGCTGGACGCCATGGCTGCGGCGGCCGGCGCGCACCGCCTGGCGAACCTGCGCATGGCGGACGGCATTCGCCTGGCCACCGTGCGGCGCGGCGTCGATCCGCGCGGCTTCACCCTGCTCGCCTTCGGTGGGGCCGCCGGGCTGCACGCCTCGGCCGTTGCGCGGGAGCTGGGCATGTCACGCGCGGCCGTGCCGGTCTTCGCCGCGGGCCTCTCGGCCTGGGGCATGCTGCACACCGATCTGCGCTACGAGGTCTCCCGCAGCCTCGAAGGCGCGGGGCTGCCCGATGACGCCGCGCTGCGCGACATCTTCGCATCGCTGGAGGCCGAAGGCCGCGCCCGCGTCGCCGGCTGGTTCGGCGGCGACGTGGCGGTGAAGCGCGCCGCCGACATGCGCTACGGCGAGCAGGTGTTCGAGGTGGGCGTGTCGCTCGACGCCGTGGATTTCGACAGCGACGGCGTCAGCGCCCGCGTCGCCGAGGCCTTCCACGCGCGCCACGAACAGCTCTTCACCTATGCGCTTCGCGGCGATGAGGTGGCGCTGGTGAATGCGCGCATCGCGGTGCTTGGCCTGCTGCCAGGCGGGGAGGCGCGCGCGACGCTGCCGCCTGGCCGCCCGGTTGCGCCCCACCGGCGCGTGATGCTGGAGGCCGGCGCCGCCGATATCCCCGTCCACGCCTTCGCGGCACTCACCCCCGGCCAAGCCATCCTTGGCCCCGCCATCATCGAGAGCGACACCACCACCGTGCTGCTGCTCGAAGGCGACGTGGCGCGGATGGATGCGCGCGGCTGGCTGGAGATCGCGCTGCCCTAGACCTGGCGGCGCTGCGCCAGCCACACGGTGCGGCCGCCGCAATCCGGGTCCTCGGCCTTGTGGTCCAGGACGTCGAAGCCGTGCGCGTCGAGGTGCTGGCGGTACTCCTCGGGTGCGAGGCTCGCATGGAACAGTGCCTCGCCGAACATCACGCCCATCGCGATGCCATGCGCCGGTCCGGCGGTGAACATCAGCGTGCCCCCAGGCTCCACATGCGCCGCGAAGACCGTGAACATCGCGCGCTGGTCGGCATGCGTCAGGTGGAAAAAACTGTCCCAGGCGAGCACGCCGTCGAAGCACCGCCTCAACACCAGGCGGCGCATATCCGCGGCGACCCATCGCTGCTCCGGCGCCATGTCCCGCGCCATCGCCAGCAACTGCGGCGACGCATCAACACCCGTAAGCAGGTGACCCAGCCCGATCAGATGTTCCGCGATCGGACGCCCCGAACCACAGCCAAGATCGAGGATCTCAGCCAACGCCGGCAATGGCTTCAGGAATTTATCGAGCCAGGGAGCCTCGCCCCCGAGCACCCCGCCACGCGCCTCGGACCAGGCCCGGGCGTGGCGGCGGTAAAGGCCGATGATCCGGCCTGCGGCAGCCTCGCTCAGGCGGCCTTCTTGGCCTTGGCCTTCTCGAGCCGGCGCTTCAACACGATCGTCTCGACCGTCAGTTTCCGGTCCGGCGTGCCCAACAGGTAGCTGTCGATCCCGCCATTGTGCTCGACCGTGCGAATGCCATTGGCCGTCAGCCGCAAGCGGATCTGCGCCGCCAGTACATCGGAAAAGAACGAGCTCTCCTGCAGATTCGGGAGGAAACGCCGACGCGTCTTGTTGTTCGCGTGGCTGACATTGTTCCCCGAAAGGACACCCTTGCCGGTGACGGCACAGCGACGAGCCATGAAAGCAATTCCCAACAACGAAAGCCGCGCCAATCCCGCGCGAGAGGGCGGTGTGTGGCGGAAGGAGCCGGGAAGGTCAAGGGTAGAAAGGCCAGGGGCTCTGCCCCTGGACCCCGCCAGGATCGTGTCGATCCTGGACCTCCATCTGTTGGTTCTTGAATTGAGAGGGGGTTGAGGCTCACCGAAGGCGAGCCGGGGTTGGGAGGGGGCGCCTAGAGCACCAGCTGCACGGGAGCTTGCGCGATGCGCCCCCTCCCAACCCCGGCGCACGTCGATGAAACACAGCCCTCCCAAACCGAGGACCAGCACACGCAGGGGCCCGGGGATCGGCGCGATCCCCGGCGGGGGTCGAGGGGGCGGAGCCCCCCGCCTTGCTTACCCTTGCTCGTCCCGCATCTCCCGCAGCTCACCGCTTTCGACCGAGTGGAGTGCGCTGCGCAGGACCTGGGCGATGGCGCCGTCGTCCATGGTGCGGGCCAGCAGGCCGAGGGCTCCGCCGAGCAGGGCGGAGGCGATGGAGAGGGGCGCGATGTTCTGGCCCACCATGTATTCGATGGCCTTGTCGATGACCGAGCCGGCGTGGCTGAGGTCTTCCGGGGCCATGCCTCGGGGGTCCATTTGCATGGGTCGCGCACTCCTTGCTGCCCGGCAGATGGGGCCTTGGGGCGGTGGAGGGAAGGGCGAGGGCGCGTTCGGTCAGGCCGTGGGCGCGACTTCCTCGGCCTCGCGGATGGTTTTCTGGCCAAATCCCGCGGCTTCCTGGGCGGCCGCGGCGGCTTCGGCCATGGCGACGGCTTCGGACTGACGGCGCCACATGTCGGCGTAGAGGCCGTCGGCGGCGATGAGTGCGCCGTGGCTGCCGCGTTCGGCGATCTGGCCGTCCTGCAGGACGATGATCTCGTCGGCCTCGACGACGGTGGACAGGCGGTGGGCGATGACCAGGGTGGTGCGGTTGCGGGAGATGTCGCGCAGCGCGGTCTGGATTTCCTGCTCGGTGCGGGTGTCGAGCGCGCTGGTCGCTTCGTCGAGGATGAGGATGCGCGGGTTCTTCAGGATGGTGCGCGCGATCGCGACTCGCTGTTTTTCGCCGCCCGATAGCTTGAGGCCGCGTTCGCCGACGCGGGTCTTGTAGCCGTCGGGCAGTTTCAGGACGAAGTCGTGCACCTGGGCCAGGCGCGCGGCCTGTTCGATCTCGGCCTCGGTCGCACCGGGACGGCCATAGGCGATGTTGTAGGCGATGGTGTCGTTGAACAGCACGGTGTCCTGCGGCACCACGCCGATGGCGGCGCGCACGGAATCCTGCGTGACGGAGCGGATATCCTCGCCGTCGATGAGGATGCGTCCCCCCGTTGCGTCGTAGAAGCGGAACAGCAGGCGCGAGATGGTGGACTTGCCCGCGCCGGTGGGGCCAACGATGGCGAGGGTTTTGCCCGGAGGCACGGTCAGCGAGACGCCCTTGAGGATCACGCGGTCCGGCCGATAGCCGAAGCGGACGTCTTCGAAGACCAGCGCGCCTGGTCCGGGCTTCAGGGGCTGGGCGCCGGGCGCGTCGGCGATCTCTCGTTCCTGCTTGAGCAGGCCGAACATCGCTTCCATGTCGATCAGCCCCTGCTTCATCTCGCGGTAGACGAAGCCGAGGAAGTTCAGCGGCAGGTACAGCTGGATGAGGTAGGTGTTCACCAACACGAAATCGCCCACCGTCATCGCGCCCGAAGCGACGCGATTGCCCGCCATCAGCATCACCAGCGCCAGGCCGGTGGCGATGATGCCGGCCTGGCCCGCGTTGAGCGCGTTGAGCGTCTGTTCCGAGCGGATCCAGGCCGCCTCGTAGCGGCCGAGGGAGGCGTCGTAGCGCCGCGCCTCATGCGCCTCGTTGTTGAAGTATTTCACCGTCTCGTAGTTCAGCAGGCTGTCCACGGCGCGGGTGTTGGCTTCCTGGTCGGTGTCGTTCATCTGGCGGCGGAAGCGGGTGCGCCAGTCGGTGAAGACCAGGGTGAAGGTGATGTAGACCATGATGGTGCCGAAGGTGACGGCGGCGATGGCGAAGTCGAACAGGCCCCACAGGATGATCGTGACCATCAGGATCTCGATGATGGTCGGCACGATGCTGAACAGCATGAAGTCGAGCACGAAGTTGATGCCGCGCGTGCCCCGTTCGATGACGCGGGACAGTCCGCCCGTCTGCCTGTCCAGGTGGAAGCGCATCGACAGCGCGTGCAGGTGCTCGAACACGCCATGGGCGATGCGGCGCGCGGCACGCGCCTGGACCTTGGCGAACACCGCGTCGCGCAGCTCCCCGAACCCGGCCGAGAGGGCGCGCAGCAACCCATAGGCGACGATCATCGCGACCGGCACGGCGGCAATCGCCGCGACGCCCGCGGTCGGCGAGAGTGCGTCGACGGCGCGGCCATAGGCGACCGGAACGATCACGTTCGCGATCTTGCCGGCGACCAGGGCGGCCAGGGCGACGACCACGCGGATGCGGAGTTCGCGTTCGCCCCTGGGCCAGAGGTAGGGGGCCAGCGACAGCAGGGTGCGTCCGTGGCTGACTTGGGGGGTCGGCGTGCTCATGGCCCCGCATGTGGCGTGTAACTGCGGCGCGGTCCAGGGCTGGACGGGTGACGCGGGGGTGGGGGCTGGGGTAGGCAGGGCGCATGACCGGTTTCCAGCGCCACATCGATGCCTGCAACAACCTGGCCTCCCCGGCCGGGTACCTGGCCTTCCGGATCGAGGGCGTCCAGGTCGGGTGGATCGGGCCGGAGTTCTGCCGCGCGCTGACGTTCTTCCCCCGCGACATCCATTTCGACGCCGAGGGCGTGACGCTCGCCTGGCGACTGCGCGGGCCGGGAGCGCGCAGCGAGGCTCTGGCCAGGCTGCTGCCGCCGCTGGCCGCCGCGGGGCATCTGCGGATTCGCGACGAGCTGTTCGACATCCGCGCGGAGAGCGCGGGGCCGGTGCTGGGCGTACTGGACCGCGGCGCGCTGCCGGCCTTCGGGGTGATGTCGCAGGGGGTGCATGTGAACGGGCTGGTGCGCCGGGCGGATGGGCTGCACGTCTGGGTGGGGTTCCGTTCGAAGCACAAGCCGGTCGCACCGGGGCTGATCGACAACATCGTGGCGGGGGGCATTCCGGCGGGGCTGACGCCGGATGAATGCCTGATGAAGGAAGCGGCCGAGGAGGCGGGGCTGGATGCGGCGCTGGCGGTGCAGGCGCGGCCGGTGGGGCGGGTGTCCTATGTGATGCGCGAGGCTGCCGGCGGCGTCCGACGCGATGTGCTGCACTGCTACGACCTTGATGTGCCGGAGGGCGTGGTGCCGGTGCCCCATGATGACGAGGTGGAGCGGTTCGAGCTGTGGCCGGTGGTGCGGCTGGTGGAGGCGGTGCGGGACGGGGATGGGGTGAAGTTCAACGTGAATTTGGTGTTTTTGGACCTGTTCCTACGGGAGGGGTTGGTGGCGGATCCGGGTGGAGTGCTGCGGGCGGGGCTGGATCAGGGGCCGGCTTAGGAAGAACTAGAAAATTCTCGCGGCGTAACGCCCAGTCTGGTTCGCTATGCTGATGGCGCGACGGCTCCAGCGGTGGGGGAACGACATGATGCTCGGTCTGAAGCTGCTGAGGGTCGGCGGGATCCTCGCGGCGCTCTGTCTCACCGTTTCCGATAGTCGTCACGCGCAAGCACTGAGCCGGAGCTATATTTGCTTTGACTTCGACCTCGAAAGCGCGGAACTCCCGCCGCGATGCTTGCAAATCGTGAGCGAGTTCGCTGCCTGGTGGCGCCAAGAGCGTGACAGACTTAGTCACCCGTCTCTTTCGTCTTGGGACCGAGAGGCGAGCGTGCCGCTTCCGGCGCAGGAAGTGCGCGTGGAGCTGGTGGGGCATTCGCTGCGCGAGCGGGATGGAAACAACCTAGCCTTCCTCCGCGCCGCGAGAATCGGTCGTGAGTTGGAACGACTTGGCGTCCCGGCTGATCTCATTTCCCTTTCCGGCCGTGTTAATCTTCCGATGGGATTCGACGCTGTAAATTTCGGCATGAATCGCCGTGTTGAGTTCGTCCTTCGTTAGTAAATCGTCGCCTTGACCACTGCTTAAACGCGAACGTGTGATGTGTGTTTCCGGTTCGACTTAGCGGCCTATTCGAATATCCCGACTCGCGCTCGCACCGCCTCGACCGACAACCCGGCCTCCCTCAACGCCCGGATCGCAGGCGCCCCGTCCCGCTTGGCTAGCCTCTGCCCGCCCGCATCCACCAGCAGCCGGTGATGGGCGTATTCCGGCTCCGGCCACCCCATCACCTCCTGCAGCAAGCGATGGATCGCCGTTACCGGCAGCAGGTCCTCGCCGCGCGTCACCAGCGTCACGCCCTGCGCCTCGTCATCCTGCGTCACGCAGAGGTGGTAGCTTGCCGGCGTGTCCTTGCGCGCGAGCACCACGTCGCCGAAGGGCATCGGGTCGCAGACGCGGCGCTCGCCGTGTTCGGAAAAACTCAGCGTCCGGCCGGCCGCCGCGCGGTCCATGTGCAGTCGCCAGGCATGCGCCGCGCCGCTCGCGATCCGCGCCGCCGCCTCGCCCGCATCCAGGTGCTTGCAGGTGCCCGGATAGACCGGCTCCGGCCCATGCGGCGCGGCAGCCGCGATCTCGGCGCGCGTGCAGAAGCAGGGGTACAGCAGCCCCCGCCCACGCAGCGCCTCCAGCGTCGCGGCGTACGCCGCAAAATGCCCCGACTGCACCCGCACCTCGCCGTCCCAGTCGAGCCCCAGCCATGCCAGGTCCTCCAGAATCGCCGCCGTGAACTCCGGCCGGCAGCGCGCCGTGTCGATATCCTCGATCCGCAGCAAAAACCGCCCGCCCGCCGCCCGCGCCGTCCGCCAGGCGACCAGCGCCGAGAAGGCATGCCCCAGATGCAGCAACCCCGTGGGGCTGGGCGCGAAGCGCGTGACGATCCCGGTTGCGGCCATCATGGGATCGCGCTAGCGGCGCACACGCGACTGGACAAGGGATCACACCATGCTGCTGACCGGCCCGAGCATTCCCCCCGCCGATGGTGGCAAGGCGAAGAAACTCGTCGTCATCCTGCACGGCCTGGGCGCCAACGGGAACGACCTGATCGGCATCGGCCATCTCTGGGGCCGGTCCATGCCCAACGCCGCCTTCCTCGCCTATGACGCGCCCGATCCCATGGAAGGCATCCCCATGGGCCGGCAATGGTTCGACCTCTATGAGCGCGACCCTGCCCGCATGATCGAGCTGCTGCGCAACGCCGCGCGTGGCCTGTTCGCGAGCCTCGACGCCGAGCTCGCCCGGCTGGGGCTCGAGGATGACGACCTTGCCATCACCGGCTTCTCCCAGGGGGCCATGCTGGCGCTGTTCGCCGGGCTGCGGCGGCCCAATGCGCCGGCCGCGCTGGTCGGCTTTTCCGGCGCCCTGCTGGTGCCCGAAGCCCTGGTCATGGACATCACCGTGCGCCCGCCCGTGCTGCTCATCCATGGCGAGGATGACGGCGTTGTCCCGCCCAAGGCCTCGCGCGACGCGGCCGAGACAATGCGCGACTGCGGCGTCACCGTGCACGCGCATATCCAGCCCGGACTCGACCACACGATCGACCAGCAGGGCATCGACATTGCCGCGTCCTTCCTGCAGCACGGCTTCGCCGAGGCCGACCGCAAGCGGGCCGAACGCCTCGCGAAAGCTGTGTGACAGCGGCCACAATGGGTTGCGCTGCGCCCGCGGCGCTGCCATTTATGCTCCCGAAACGCGGCGGCGCCACATGATCTTGGGCCGGACTGTCGTGAATGGCCCAAGCTCTTGAGGTCCCCTGGTCCAGACCAGGTTTGGTTTCGCCGCGGCACAGCCACTCTAGGGTGGTGAACAGGAGCGGCGCTTGCCAGACGGTGGACAATTCGTCGGGGCTCAATCCTTCCCGGCCCTCGTTCTGAACGCGGATTTCCGCCCGCTCTCGTATTTTCCCCTCTCCATCTGGGCCTGGCAGGATGCGGTGAAGGCCGTGTTCCTCGACCGCGTCTCGGTGCTCAACGAATACGACGCCCAGGTGCACTCGCCGAGCATGACGATGCGGCTGCCCAGCGTGATCGCGCTGAAGGAATACATCCCGGCGGCGCGGCGGCCGGCCTTCACTCGCTTCAATGTCTTTCTGCGCGACAGCTTCGAGTGCCAGTACTGCACCGATGCGCTGCCGGCGCATGACCTCACCTTCGACCACGTGATCCCGCGCAGCCGCGGCGGGCGGACCACGTGGGAGAACGTCGTGACCGCCTGCGGGCCGTGCAACCTGCGCAAGGGCAGCAAACTGCCGCGCGAATGCCGGATGTTCCCGGTGCAGGAGCCGCGCCAGCCGACAAGCTGGGAACTGCAGGAAAACGGCCGCGCCTTCCCGCCCAACCACCTGCACGAGAGCTGGCGCGACTACCTCTACTGGGATTCCGAGCTCGAGAGCTGAGCCCGGGCTACCGCACCGCCGCGGCCGCCCCGCCGACCAGCGCCTGCACGGCGTCGCGCACGCGTTCGCCCTCGGGGTCCGGCGCGCGGTAGGTGACGCGCATCTTCAGGTAGCCCTGCATGTGGCCGGTGACGCAGACATGCTCGTGCTGGTGCCAGCCGCCGCCGGCCCCCTGGGGCGCCGGGATCGCACGGCGCGCCTCGACGCAGCGGAAGCGCGGTCCGTCCGGCGCGGCGAAGGCGTAGCCGGTGATCAGCTCCGCCGGCGCGCGAGGGATCCCGTCCGGCCCCGGCTGCGCCATCGTGTTGAGCATCGAGCGCTCGGAGCCGGCGAGCTCCGCCTGCACGATGGGGGATTCCGTCCCGTTCGGAATGGCAGGACCACCCATGCGGTAGAGGAAGACGGTCATGAAGCCACTCGCACCCTGGTAGCGCAGGATGGCGCCATCCTCGACATTCGCGGTGGTGTCCTGGCGTACGGGGCCGGAGCGCGCGAAGCTGCCGATGCGCTCGGGCAGCCGTTCCAGCACGGCGACGCGCTCGCCGCCGCCGGCGGCAGGCGCCTTGACCTGGGCCAGGGCCGGGCCGGCGGTCGCCGCCAGCGCCAGCATCAGCCATCCGATATGTCGCGCCATCCTCGCCTCCCGCTGCAGATCGGGACGATGCTTGCACCCGGCCGCGGCGTTTTCCAACGACACGCCGGTCACATTCGCGGAGGCTGGCTTCGTGTCGCCCCTCCTGCGAGAATTGCGCCATGCGAGCAGACGGCGCGTCGTTGGCGATGAGCAGGCGGGGGGAGATGAGCGGGCGGGCGGCGCCGCTCGCGCCCGCGCTGCTGGCGCATCTGCTGCGCGACTTCGCCTGCGCCATCGGCCATGACGGCACCCTGCATCGTGGCATCGCCGCCGCGCCCGGCGAGGCGACGGCGGGTGCCTTCGAGACCGCACTCGCGGCGGAGGCGCTCACCCACCCCGCACTCGCCCGGACCGAGCCCGCGCTGGCCGGCGCGCTCGTGGAATGCCTGCGCGCGATGGCTGCGGGTGGCACGCTGGTCCGCGCCATCGGCAAGCTGCCCCTGGTGGTCGTGAGCGACGACCCAGAGCGCCTCGACATCCGCACCGCAACGCATGAGTTCTTCGGCAATTTGCGCGAGGGCGTGCTGCACCAGCGCATGCGCGACGCGACCGGCCCCGGCGTGAAGCATGGCGGCGCCATGATCGAGTTCCGCCTCTGGGGTCGGGCGCATTGCCTGGACGTGGAGGACGCGATCGTCGAGGCGCGCGTGGACCGCGCGCCCGGCCTGGTGCGCCTGACGCAGGTGAGCGCCATCGTCGCGCCCGGCCGCTTCGGCGGAGCACCACGCGAGGTGGGCCGGCTGAGCTACACCTATGAGATCCGCGCCGCCTCCGGCTGGCTGGGCGTCACGGTGCGGTTCGAGCCGGCGCCTGGCGTGGCGCCACGCCGGCTGCGCCTCATCACCGCCTGCGACGGTATCAGCGACGGCGAGTCCTTCACCGAGGCGGCGGTCGATGGCGCGCCGGTGCCGCTCGCCGCAGGCATGGTGACGCTGTGCGAAGGGACAGTCGCCGCGGTGACGCTGCGCCAAGCAGGTGCCGCCGGATTACGGCTGGAGCTGCGGCCCGCGGCGGGGGCGGTGGTCAACGCCAAGCTCTCCGTGCGCCCGGATGCCGCCGCACACTGGCTGGTTCTGCGCCATGGGCCGGAGGGTGCCGACGCGGTGACGGTCGCCGAGGAGCGGCTGCTGCTCGACCACGAGATCGCGGACCCGAGGGCGGACCAGCGCGGCCGCGCGCTCGGCCGGGCGCGAGGCCGCGGCGTCGCGCTGCTGGCGGTGGCACGGCGGCTGGCGCTGGCCGAAGACGGGCTCGCCCCGGTGCCCGAGGCAGAGCGCGCCGCGCTGCGCGGCTTTGCCGCCACCCTGCTGGCCGAGCTGCGCGCAACCCCTGCCCTGGCGGCGCTCGATGCCGGTTTCCTGGTGCTGGCCGAGCGCGCGCTGGGCGAGGCGTCCTCACCCGCGCGGCTGCTGGCGCTGGAACGACGCGAGGCGCTGGGCGACGGGCTGGAGCGTGGGCTCTACGGCACCGCCCTGGACCAGGCCGCCGCCATCATGGCGCTCGCCGAGCTCGGCGAGGCGGGGGCGGTCGCACGCGCGCTGGCGGCGTTGGGGATCGTGACGGCGCCGGTCGCCCTGGGCGGGCGCCGCGGTATGGCCGAGCTGCCCGCGATCGCCGGCATGTCGGCCGAGGATGCCGCCTCGCTCGCGCTGCTGGTCCGCGCCCTCGCTTGCGTCGCGCGGGCGCGCGGTGCCGGGGCGCTGGTGCTTGACCCCACGGCGGCGGCGCGGGCGACGCGCCTCGGATCGCTCTACACGGGCCTGCTGGACGCGCGGCTGCGCGGCGATGGCGACGGCCTTGCGGTGGCCGACAGCGCACTCGGCGGCCCGGCGAGCGGCGCCGGGCAGGCAGCGACGCTCGGCGCGCTTGCCGGGCGCGGCTGATCAGGCCATCGCGCCTTCCAGCGTCATCACCCGGTTGCGGCCGGATTGCTTCGCCTGGATCAGCGCCTCATCGGCACGGGTGAGGAAATCGGCGACCGGTTCGCCAGGGCGGTAGATCGAGACGCCCGCCGAGACCGTCACCGTGCCGATCACCTTGCCAGTGTCGCGCAACGTGAGATTGCGCCCGCACACCGCCAGGCGCACGCGGTCGGCGACCATCATCGCCTCGGCCAGCGGCGCCTTGGGCAGCAGCACGACGAACTCCTCGCCGCCATAGCGGGCGACGGTGTCGGTGTCGCGCGAGGATTGCCGCAGCTTGTTCGCCACCACGCGCAGCACCGCGTCGCCGACCGGGTGGCCCCAGCTGTCGTTGATGCGCTTGAAACGGTCCACGTCGACCATGAGCATGGCCAGCGGCTCCTTCGTCGCGGCCGCCTGCTGCGTCACCCGCTGCAGGGCGGCGTCGAAGGCGCGGCGGTTCAGCAGCTCGGTGAGCGGATCCACCGTCGCCTCGTGGCGCGCGACGGAGAGCCGCTTCTCGAGGCCGCTGATCTGGCGCGTCGCGGCATCGAGCCGGCGCCCGAGGATCTCGCCGCGCCGCGACATCGCATCGGTCTCGGCGAGCAGGGCGGTGACCACGTTGGCGAGACGCGAGGAGTCCTCGGCGAGCGAACGCCCTGCCTCGGCGATGACGTGGCCCGACTGGGAATGTTCGACAGCCGCGCGGCTCAACAGCGCCACGACCTCCTGCAGCGTGCCCTGCGCCAGCAGCCGGTTCTCGCTCAGCAGCCGGTCCTGCTGCGCGTCGCACAGGAAGCGGCCATGGAGGGCGTGCATCTCCGCCTCGTCGATCGTCGCGCCGGCGGCGAGGTGCTGGTCGATCGCGTGGCGGAGGGCGAAATTCTTGCCCTCGTGGTACTCGTACCAGACGCTGTAGTTGCGCCCGTTCGGGGCGAGGCGCCGCATTGCCAGGTCTCGCAGGCTAGCGGCGCAGGCGGCGTCGGTCACCAGGGTCTGATCCGTCAGCATGAACCCTCCGTCGGCGCGCATGGCACGAGCCATGGCGATCCATAGCGCGGAAGGGTGAAACGGGGCTTAATGCGCCGGCGCGACGGAAGACGCCGGTGGCGAACCCCTGCTGGACGCCTTATTGATATGACGGCGCAACCAAACCCTGGCTGCTGGTTTCACTAAGATACTGGCTTGAGCCGCGGGCCTAGGCAAAACAGCGCAGGCGTGCCCCCGCCGAGGGTGGCGCCACCCCGCCCGGGCGGGTGACGCATTGGAGTGGACCGCGATTGGCTCGACAATTAACCGCTGCCGCAACGCGACGCGGCGTGCTGCTCGCCGCCGCCATGCTGGGCGGCTGCGCCCTGACGACCGAGCGGACCGAGAGCGGCATCACCCCGCCGGCCGAATACGTCATGGCCGGCGCAGCCGGGCCGCGCTCGGATGACCCAGCCTGGTGGCGCGGCTTCGGCGCGCCCACGCTCGACCGACTGATGGGCCAGGCGATGGTGGCCAACCAGGACATCGCCATCGCGGTGGCGCGGCTGCGCCAGGCCGACGCCTTCACCCGCATCACCGGCGCGGCGCTTCTGCCCATCGTCGATGCCGATGGCTCGGTGCAGCGCCAGCGCAACACCAACTTCAATCCCGGCTCCTCCGGCCAGGGCACCAACGCGTTCGGCGCCTCGCTGAGCGCCAGTTGGGAGATCGATTTCTGGGGCCGGCTGCAGGCGCGCCTCGACAGCGCGCGGTCGAGCGCGATCGCCAACGCCTACAACATCGGCGCGGTGACGCTGAGCACCCAGTCCTCCGTTGCGAACGGTTATTTTGCGTATCTCGGCGCCATCGCCCGCCTCGCGATCCAGCGCGAGAATCTCGCAGCCGCCGAGAACATCCTGGGCATCCTGCGCCAGCGCCTCGACGCCGGCACCGCCACCGGGCTCGACGTCGCGCAGCAGGAGGTGGTGGTGGCGCAGGTGCGCGCGACCGCACCGCCGCTGCAACAGAGCGCCGAGCAGAACAGCTTCGCCCTCGCGACGCTGAGCGGCGGCCTGCCGGAGCTGCTCTCGACCGATGGCCCGCCGCTGCGCGCGCTGCGGGTTCCCACCATCGTCCCCGGCCTGCCGTCCGAGATGCTGCTGCGGCGGCCCGATGTGCGCCTCGCAGAGGCCACGCTCGCGGCCTCCAACGCGGATGTGACCGCGGCGCGGGCGGCCCTGTTCCCGCGCATCACGTTGACCGGTTCGGGCGGCATCCAGTCACTCGCGCTCGAAACGCTGCTTCGGCCGGGCTCGGTGCTGTACAACCTCGCGGCGGGCATCACCCAGCCCATATTCGATGGCGGCTCGCTCCGCGCCCAGGTCGAACAGGCGCGCGGCGTGCAGGAGGAGAACTTGGCAAGCTACCGGCGTTCCATCCTCGCGGCCCTGCAGGATACCGAGACCAACCTCTCCGCGCTGCGCCGGACCACCGAGCTGGTGCGGCTGCAGGAAGCGCGCGAGGCGGCGGCGCGGCGCGCCTTCGAGATCGCCGATGCGCAGCTCCGCGCGGGGACCATCGACCTGCTGACCGTGCTCAACACGCAGTCCACGCTGTTCACGGCGCGCGATGCGCTGGCCGTCGCGGTCATCCAGCGGCTGCAGGCGGCGGCTAGCCTGTTCACCGCGCTCGGCGGCGGCTGGTCGATGCCCGAGGGAAGGATCGCCCGATGAACGAGTTGCCTGCCCGCGCGCCGGAGCCACTGCCCTCGGTCATCAGCACCCCGGTGGTCCGCCGGCGGCGCTGGCCGCGCATCCTGGCGATCCTGGTGCTGCTCGGCGCCGGTGCCGCGGGGCTCGCCTGGTGGATGGGCTGGCCGCCCTTCGCCCGCAGCAGCCAGACCGCCGCCCCGGCGGGCGGCTTCGGGCCCTCAGGTGGGCCGCGCGGGCGTGGCGCGCCGCCGGTACCCGTGAGCGCGGTGGCGGCCGCCACGCGCGACCTGCCGATCTTCCTCGACGCGCTCGGCACTTTGCAGGCATCCAACACCATCACCATCGTGCCGCAGGTCTCCGGCAGGCTGATCGAGGTGGCGTTCCGCGAAGGCCAGGATGTGCGCGCCGGCGACGTGCTGGTGCGCCTGGATCCGCGCAGCTACCAGGCGACGCTCGACCAGTCGGTGGCGACGCGGGCACAGCACGCGGCGCAGCTGGCCAATGCGCGGCTCGACCTCACGCGCTACCAGCAGCTGGTGCGCAACAACGGCGCCTCGCAGCAGACGCTGGACACGCAACGCGCGACGGTCGCCCAGCTGGAGGCGCAGCTGCAGTTCGACGATGCGACGATCGATGCGGCGCGAGTGCAGCTGGACTACACGACCATCCGCTCGCCGATCGACGGGCGGGTGGGGCTCCGCCTGGTCGACGTGGGCAATTTCGTGCAGACCAGCAGCACCGGCATCGTGGTGGTGACGCAGGTGCGGCCGATCGCGGTGAACTTCACCCTGCCGCAGCAGACCCTGCCGCAGGTCACCGAGGCGATCGCGGCTGGCGCCGTGCCGGTGAGCATCCGCCTGGGCGAATCGGCGATTCCGCGGCCCGATGGCGCCGCGCCGCCCGCCGACCCGACCGGGACGCTGGTAACGGTGGACAACCAAGTGGACCAGGCGACCGGCACCATCCGGCTCAAGGCGCTGTTCCCGAACGAGGACCAGCGGCTGTGGCCGGGCGCCTTCGTCAATGTGCGCATGCAGGTGACGACCTTGCGCAACGTGACCGTGATCCCGCTCGTCGCCGTGCAGCGCGGGCCGGACGGGGCCTTCGTCTTCGTGGTGAAGGAGGACAATACGGTCGAGCAGCGCCCGATCACCCTGGGCGTCATGCAGGGCACCGATGCGGTGGCGATGCGCGGGCTGCGGGTAGGTGAGGCGGTGGTGACCTCCGGCGCGCTGCGGCTCGCGCAGGGCAGCGCGGTGCAGGTTGCCGAGGCGGTGCAGCCGCCGCCGCGCCCGGCCGGTGGCGGGCGCCGGCGCCAG
>NZ_JAAEDH010000027.1 GCF_018128965.1 Plastoroseomonas arctica | reverse complement strand
ACGCCTGCCGCCCGCCCGGGCGCTCCGGTCGCGCGCCGGCCGGATGCCCCCGGCAGCACCGCCGCCGACCGCCTTACGCTCAAGCCGCGCGCGCCGACCGCCGAGGAAGAGGATGAGGGCCGCCGTCGCGCCGTCGTCCGCCGCCCCGGCAGCCTGCCCGCGCTCCCCGCCAAGAAGGGCCCTGCCCTCGCGACGGTGAAGAAGAGCCTCGCCGGCGGTGATCGCCGCGCCGGCGGCCGCATCGACGTCCAGGCCGCCATCGAAGGCGATGACGACCGCAGCCGCTCCATCGCCTCGATGCGCCGCGCCCGCGACCGCGAGCGCCGCCAGCAGGAGCTTGCGCGTCTGCGCGCCGGCACCGAGAAGGTGGTGCGCGACGTCGTCATCCCCGAGGCCATCACGGTGCAGGAACTCGCCAACCGCATGGCCGCGCGTGGCGGCGAGGTGGTGAAGGCGCTGTTCCGCATGGGCGTCATGGCAACGCTCACGCAATCCATCGACGCCGACACCGCCGAGCTCGTGGTCCAGGAATTCGGCCACCGCTCGAAGCGCATCGCGGAAAGCGATGTCGAGATCGGCCTCGAAGGTGTCACCGACATCGACAAGGACCTGGTCACCCGGGCCCCCGTCGTCACCATCATGGGCCATGTCGACCACGGCAAGACGTCGCTGCTGGACGCGCTGCGCCAGGCCGATGTCGCAGCCCACGAGGCCGGCGGCATCACCCAGCATATCGGCGCCTATCAGGTCCTCACGCCCGCCGGCGACCGCGTGACCTTCATCGACACCCCCGGCCACGCCGCCTTCACCGCCATGCGTGCGCGCGGTGCGAGTGTCACCGACATCATTGTGCTCGTCGTTGCCGCCGATGACGGCGTGATGCCGCAGACCATCGAGGCCATCAGCCACGCCAAGGCCGCCGGCGTGCCGCTCATCGTCGCCGTCAACAAGATCGACAAGCCCGGCGTGAAGCCCGAGAACGTGAAGCAGGAGCTGCTGCAGCACGAGATCGTGGTGGAATCACTCGGTGGCGACACGCAGGAAATCGAGGTCTCGGCCACCAAGAAGATCAACCTCGACAAGCTGCTCGAGGCGATCTCACTGCAGGCCGAGGTGCTCGACCTCAAGGCCAACCCCGACCGCGCCGCCGAAGGCACCGTGATCGAGAGCAAGCTCGATCGCGGCCGTGGCCCCGTCGCCACCGTGCTCGTCCAGAAGGGCACGCTGCGCCAGGGCGACATCGTGGTCGCCGGCGCCGAATGGGGCCGCGTGCGCGCGGTGGTCAACGACAAGGGCGCGCAGGTCAAGGAAGCCGGGCCCTCCTCGCCCGTCGAAATCCTCGGCCTCTCCGGCGTGCCGTCCGCGGGCGAGAAATTCGTCGCTGTAGAGGATGAAGGCCGCGCCCGCGAGATCAGCGAGTTCCGCACCCGCTCGATCCGCGAGAAATCCGCCGCCGCCATCAATGCAGGCCGCGGCTCGCTCACCGACATGCTCGCCCGCATCCAGGCCGGCGCGCAGAAGGAAGTGGCCGTCGTCTCCAAGGCCGACGTGCAGGGCAGCGCGGAGGCGATCTCGGTCGTCCTCAGCAAGCTCGGCAACGAGGAGGTCCGCGTGCGGATGCTGCTCAATGGCGTCGGGCAGATCACCGAGAGCGACATCCAACTCGCCATGGCGTCCCAGGCCGTCATCATCGCCTTCAACGTCCGCGCCACGGCGCAGGCCCGCGAACTGGCGAAATCGGAGGGGATCGAGATCCGCTACTACTCGATCATCTACGAGGTCGCCGACGACATCGAGAAGCTGGTCCTGGGCAAGCTCGCCCCCGTCCAGCGCGAGAAGTTCCTCGGCTACGCGCAGATCCTCCAGGTCTTCGAGGTCAAGCGCCTGGGCAACATCGCCGGCTGCCGTGTCACCGAAGGCGTCGTCCGCCGCGGTGCCGGCGTGCGGCTGCTGCGCGAAGGTGTCGTCATCCACCAGGGCGAACTCTCCACGCTCCGACGCTTCAAGGATGACGTGAAGGAAGTCGCCAACGGATATGAGTGCGGCATGTCCTTCACGAACTATAATGACATTCGGGTCGATGATCAGATCGAGTGCTACGAGGTCGAGACGGTCGCAGGGACGCTGTAAGACAGCACCGGGAGAAGGAATTATCCCGGACTCTCTTCTTTTATTTTTGTCACTTGGTACCCGTCCTCTGAGGAGGATCACCCTTGCCGAAAACCCAGGCCGCCGACGGGCCGACACAACGCCAGCTGCGCGTCGCGGAAGAGGTGCGGCATGCGCTCGCCACCATCTTTGCGCGCGGGGAGTTTCGTGATCCCGATCTGCTCGGGGCGACCATCACCGTCACCGAGGTTCGCGCCTCGCCCGACCTCAAGCACATGACGGCCTTCGTCTCCGGGCTGGGGAAGGACCTGCCGGCCAAGCAGTTCACTGCGCTCAAGAAGTCCGGGCCCTGGCTGCGCGGACAGATCTCCAAGTCAGTGCGGCTGAGGCACACACCCGAGATCCATTTCCAGACGGATACGGCTCTGGACTACGCCTTCACCATCGCCAAAGCCCTCAACCAGCCCGTCGTCGCGCGCGACCTGGGCAAGGAGGAGGAGAAGCCTTGACCACACCGCCCGACGCCGCCCCCCTCATCCGAGTCATCGCCATGCCCGCCGACACCAACCCGGCCGGCGACATCTTCGGCGGCTGGCTGATGGCGCACATGGACCAGGCCGGGGCCACCGTCGCGCTGCGCCGCGCACGCGGCCGCGTCGCGACCATCGCGGTCGAGGGGATGAAGTTCCACCGGCCCGTGAAGGTCGGCGACGAGGTGAGCCTCTACGGCACGCTGCTGGCCGTCGGCCGAACCTCCATCCGCGTGGAGGTCGAGGCCTGGCGCCGCGATCGCGCTTCGGACGACGCCAGCCGCGTGACGGAGGCGGTCTTCACCTTCGTGGCACTTGACGCGGCCGGATTGCCGCGGCCTGTCGATCAGAACGCGCAGTAGGACAGCACCTCCAGCACGCCCGCCAGGAACGCCAGCACCGGCGGCACGAACAGCGCGAGCAATGCCATGCTCCCGCCGATCACCCCGCCCACGATCATCCCGGCGCGGCCGTCGATGAGCCAACCGAAGCCCAGCCCGCCGCCGAGGAACATCACCGCCAGCGCGATGCGACCCCAGAGCGGGTACTCGGTCCACTCATCCTGGCCCTTCTCCATCAGGGTTACATCCGCCGCAGCGTGAGAGGCGGGACGCCGAGGGCGGTCAGCCAGCGTCCCAGGCGCCGCACGTCGGCGCGCCAGGCCACGCCTTTCGGAAACTCGAACCGCAGCGCCCATTCGCCATCCGGCATCGGATCCTCCACGAAGCCACCGCCGAGCCATAGCCGCCGCGTCACCCCTGCGACACGGGCGCCATCGGCCGCGTGCAGCGACAGCGTCATGCCCTCGTCGGCGCCGATCTCCTCGCTGGCCAGCAGCAGCAGCCGTCCGTCGGGCAGCGCGTATCCGATGCGCATGCCTCCCTCGGGTGCCGGCGGCAACCGCTCCAGGCGTGGGTCATGGTCAGCCAGGCGGCGCATCGCGCTAATCGAACGCCCAGCTGACGCCGAATGCAAACAGTGCCCCGCCGACGAACACTCCCACCGTCGAGCAGACCGGGGCGCCTGGACCGCAGACGAGGCCGGCTGCGGCGCCACCCAGTGCGGCGCCGGCGAAGCCAGCACCAAGCGTCGCGCCTTCGCGCACCACCGCGCGACCACGATCCTCGGCGGTCATGATGTTGTAGAACGCGATGCCCAGCGAAAGCGCCACCAGGCCGCGCCCGAGACGCCCGAAGTTCCGGGCCTGGATGGTAATCTCCGGTCGAGCGCGCGCGGCGCCCTGGAGGATCCGCGCCATCACCGCCTCCCGCTCGGCCGCGCTCAGCGCGCTGGGTGCCTTCTTAAACAGGCCTTCCGCATGCCGCGCGATCAGCGACTCCATCGTGAGCCCCTCCGCCTTGAGGCTTTGGGCGTAGGCCCGCATGATTTCGGACGTCCGGGCGCGCGTCGTCTCCATGATGGCATTGCGCAGCTGGTTGGCCTCCACGGCCGCCGCTTCGTAGGTCATGGCGCCGCCCTGCGCGCGATGCAGCAACTCCTCCGCCGTTTCCCGCACCGCGCGCGTGTAGGCGGCCCGCGCCGCACCATCGCGGATGAAGCGCGTTCCGAAGGCGAAGGCCTCTGCCTCCAACGCGCCGATCGCGGCCCGAAGTCGTGCTTGTTGCGCCGCGCGCTGCCCGGCCGGTTGCGTCGCACCGGGCACCATCCAATCCGTCATGCAGAGCCTTCTATGATCGCCCGTGCGACGGAGATGGCGAGGCACTATTCCCTCGCCGCGGCATCCGTGCCATTCGCAGGTCATAGAGCACGGACGCATCGCAACCACGCTCTAACATTTTCTTTAGCGAACCCGTTCATCGCTGGGAAAAAACGCCAGGCGAACAAGCGTGCGGCACCGATATTCCCTTGGGTTCGCCGCGCCTTTCCACTGCAACGATATCGAGTATCCATGACCCGCCAGCGACAGAGAAAACCCCGCGGCCAGGCCCTCGATGGCTGGCTCATCATCGACAAGCCGAGCGGGATCGGCAGCACCGACGTCGTGACGCGCGTGAAGCGCGCATTCGATGCGCAGAAGGTGGGCCATGGCGGCACGCTCGACCCGCTGGCGACCGGCGTGCTGCCCATCGCGTTTGGCGCGGCCACCAAGACCGTGCCCTACGTCATGGACAGCACGAAGATCTATTCCTTCACGCTGAGCTTCGGCGACGGCCGCGATTCCGACGACAGCGACGGCAACACTATCGAGACCTCGGATGCGCGCCCGACGGATGCCGCGATCGAGGAAGCACTCGGCGCGTTTCGCGGCTCGATCATGCAGATCCCGCCGATCTATTCCGCCATCAAGATCGGCGGCGAACGCGCCTATGACCTCGCCCGCGCCGGTGAAATCCCCGAGCTCGCGGCGCGGCCAGCGCGCGTGGATGAGTTCACGCTGAGCGAGCGGCCGGATGCCGACACCGCCATCTTCCGCGTCGTCTCCGGCAAGGGTGTCTACATGCGCTCCCTGGCGCGGGACCTCGCGCGTGCGGTCGGCACGGTGGGCCACATCGCGGCGCTGCGGCGGCATCGGGTGGGCCCATTTCACGAAGCCGACGCAATTCCTCTGGACAGCATCGCCGGTTCGGCCGATACCCCGCCTCCTTCCCCGGAGCTTCTGCGCCCCGTGGTGACCGCGCTGGACGACATCCCGGCACTGGCCATTCACGAGAGCGAGGCCCACCGGCTGCACCAGGGCCAGGCGATTTCGCTGGTGGACCTGATGGGCCGGGTTCCGTCCGATGCCAACCCCGATGGTGGTCTGGTGCGCGCGATGGCGGGGGGGCGCCTGGTCGGCCTCTGCCGCCTCGAAGCTGGATTGTGCCAGCCGGAGCGGTGGATCGGGGACGGCCGGGGCTGAAACCCCAGTTCGAACGGAGACCCACGATGTCGATGACCGCAGAGCGCCGCAAGGCGCTGATCAGCGAATACGCGCCCAAGCCGGGCGACACTGGCAGCCCGGAAGTGCAGGTGGCACTCATCACCGAGCGCATAACCACGCTGACGGAGCACCTCAAGGCGCACCAGAAGGATTTCCACAGCCGTCGTGGCCTGCTGATGCTCGTCAGCCAGCGCCGTGGCCTGCTGGACTTCCTCAAGCGCAAGGAAGCCGCCCGCTACACGAACCTGATCACCCGCCTCGGCATCCGTCGCTAATTTTCTATCGGCTTTCGCCGATAGAAAATTAGCTGCTTTTTTGTGCCCTCAAGCGCCGGGCGCGCGCTCCGCGCGCTTGGCTCGCCGCATAGCGGCGTTCGCCCATTCGGGCTCGCGGTCCGCTGCGCGGCCCGAAGGCGCGACCGCCTTTGCCGCGCATCCCTGGATAAAAACAAAAGAATGGGGTCCGGGGAAATTCTTTTCGCCGGCCTTCTCTACTGGTTCGCCTTGCGCATCTCGTCGCGATCGAACCGAAAATCGACATTGCAGAACTCGCAGGTCATCGTGATCGTTCCTTCCTCGGCCATATGGTCGAGGTCTTCCGGCGCGAAGCCTTCCAGCACCCCTGACAGCTTGGCCCGCGAGCAGCGGCAGCCGTAGGACAGCGCGCGCGCCTGGTCCACGACCAGCCCTTCGGCGTGGAACAGCCGGTGCAGAAGCCGCTCTGGCGTCAGCGCATCGTCGAGCAATTCGGCGTCGCTCAGCGTGCCGGCCAGCGCCAGCGCCGTGCGCCAGGCCTCCTCCGCGTCCTCCGGTGCGGCGATGCCGCCATCGCTCGCGACATGCTCCATGATGAAGGCGGCCGCGCGCCAGCCGGCCGGCGTCTCGGCAGCGGCAAGGTGGACATGCGTGCGCAGCTGTTCGGACGTGCGGAAGTAGGTGTCGCTCATCGCGGCCAGAGTGCTGCCCTCAATCGGCACGATGCCCTGGTAGCGATCCATGTCGGGCCCCTGGTCGCAGGTGAAGGCCAAATACCCCTTCCCCAGCATCGCGCCCGCTTCGGCATCATCGAGGGTGGCGAGCCGCTCGGCATCGGCGCGCGCATAGCCGCGCAACGCGCCGCTATCGGTGCAATCCACGAGCAGCATCGTGACCGGCCCATCGCCCTTGGCCTGCAGGCTGAACGAGCCACGGAACTTCAGAGCCGCCGCCAGCCCCGCCGTCAGCGCCAGCGCCTGGCCGAGCAGCGTCGTTACCTCCCGACTGTTTTCATGGCGGGTGAGCAGCGCGTGCGCGAGTGGGCCGAGACGCACCAGCCGCCCGCGCACCGGGCGGTCGCGCAGGCGGAACGGCACCAGGCCGCGGGCCACGACGATATCCGGCACAGGGGCGCGGTCATGGTTGAGGAAATCCGGCGTGGCGGACGGCAAGGTCGGATCGGGCAAGTCGGCGCGAACTTTCGTGATGGGCTCACAGAATACGCCCATGCGCCGCTTGGGCCAATCGGGCGGTGAGGAAAGCCAGGCGGGGGGCTCCGCCCCCTCGACCCCCGCCGGGGATCGCGCCGATCCCCAGGCCCCTGCATCTGTTGGTCCCGGGATTGGATGGTGGGCTCTGGACTTTTATCAGGGCCTGTCATCGGGAGAGGGTGGCCGGGGAGCGATCACCAGATGAGAGCGCATGACGGCCACCCTCTCCCGATGACAGGCATTCCGGATCAACGACCCAGAACCACCCTCACAAACTCAAGAACCAACAAATGGAGGTCCAGGATCGACACGATCCTGGCGGGGTCCAGGGGCAGAGCCCCTGGCCTTCCTTCCCTCACCCCCCGGCCAGGCCAAAGGCCCAGAGCAGCACGCCCTTCTGTGCGTGCAGGCGGTTTTCCGCCTCGTCGAAGACCACGCTCTGCGGGCCTTCGATGACCTCGTCGGTGATTTCTTCGCCGCGGTGTGCGGGCAGGCAGTGCATCACGATGGCGTCGGGCGCGGCGCCGCGGAGCAGCGCGGCGTTGAGTTGGTAGGGGGCGAGCAGGTTGTGGCGGTTGCGGCTTTGGCCTTCCGTCTCGTCGGACATGGAGACCCAGGTGTCGGTCACGACGCAGCGCGCGCCGGCAACGGCGGTGTGCGGGTCCGAGGTGAGCTCGATGCGCGCGCCGGCGCGCCTCGCCCAGTCGATGAGTTGGGCGGGCGGGGCGAGTTCGGGCGGGGTTGCGATGCGCAGGGTGAAGTCGAAGCGCGCAGCGGCCTGGATGAAGCTTTGCGCAACGTTGTTGCCGTCGCCGGTCCAGGCGACGATTTGGCCCGCGATCGGGCCGCGCTGTTCCTCAAATGTCATCACGTCGGCCATGAGCTGGCAGGGGTGCGACACGTCGGTGAGGCCGTTGATCACCGGGATGGTCGCAAATTCGGCGAGTTCACGCAGCTTCGCGACGGAGTCGGTGCGCAGCATGATGGCGTCGACGTAGCGCGACAGCACCCGCGCGGTGTCGGCCGCGCTTTCGCCGCGGCCAAGCTGCATTTCCTTGCCCGAGAGGATGATGGCGTCGCCGCCCAGCTGGCGGATGCCGACTTCGAAGGATACGCGCGTGCGCGTGGAGGGCTTCTCGAAGATGAGGGCGATGGATTTGCCGGCGAGCGGCTTGCCTTCGATGCCGCCGCGCTTGGCCAGGGCGCCGAGATCGACCATCGTCCGCAGCGTCGCGGCGTCGTGGTCCATCAGTTCCAGGAAGTGCCTGGGTGGGCTGAGCATGATCGGCCTTTTGCGAAACGGGTAAAGGGGAATTGCTCGCAGGGCGCCGCGGCCTGGTCAAGCCGCGCTTGTGATTGTCATCGCCGCGCTGCCACTCTTCCTCATCGCAACCAGGGAGGATTTCCGATGGACACGAAAGAGGTCGCGCAGGCGGTCGCCGCCATGTGCAAGGAGGGCAAGCACGAGGAGGCCGGCAAGCAGTTCTGGGCCGACAACGTGGTGAGCTTCGAGGCGATGGAGGGCCCGATGGCGCGCGTCGAGGGTCGCGAGGGCGTCGAGGCCAAGTCGGCCTGGTGGTACGCCAATCACGAGGTCCACTCGGCCACGACCGAAGGCCCCTACGTGCATGGCGACCAGTTCGCGCTGCAATTCGCGATGGACGTCACCATGAAGGAAAACGGGAAGCGCATGCAGATGACCGAGATCGGCCTTTACACAGTCAAGGACGGCAAGATCGTCGAGGAACGCTTCTTCTACTGAGTTCGTGCCCTCAGGCGCCGGGCGCCGCCTTCGGCGGCTTGGCTCGCCGCACGAGCGGCGACGCCTATTCGGGCCTGCGGCCCGCAAAGCGGGCCGGACGAGATGCGCGAGCGGGCGAGTGCCGCGCGCGCCTCCGCGCTTTGAGGCGCCTGTGGAATGGCCCTATCCTCGCTATTCCACAGGAGAACGCCCTTGATGCAGCCAACGCGCCGCGCCCTTCTTGCCACCTCGCTCGCCCTGCCGGCGGTCGCCCGTGCCCAGGGCGCCTTCCCGGAGCGCCCGGTGCGCGTCATCGTGCCCTGGCCGCCGGGCGGGTCCACGGACGTGCTGTGCCGGCTGCTGTGCGAGCAGATGAGCCAGAAGCTCGGCCAGCCCTTCGTGGTCGAGAACCGGCCCGGTGCGGGAGGCAATATCGGCCATGACGCGATCGCGAAATCCACTCCCGACGGCTACACGATCGGGCCGGTGACGGTCGGCGGCTGGTCGATCAACCAGTATCTCTACGCCCGCCTGCCCTATGATCCGGAGCGCGACATCCAGCCGATCTCGATGCATTGGGAATTGCCCAACGTGTTCGTGGTGCCGGCGCAGCACACGCCGGCGCGGACTATGGCGGAGTACATCGCCTGGGTGCGGGCGCGGCCGAACGGGGTGACCTATGGCTCGCCCGGCGTGGGCACCACGGCGCATCTGTCGGGTTCGATGTTCACCGGCCGGCTGCGGATCGAGGGCACGCATGTGCCCTTCCGCGGCGCCGCGCAGATCATCCCGGCGATGCTGGGGGGCGATGTGAATTTCGCGCTCGACAACCTGGCGAGCTACGTCCCGACCATCGCCGGGGGCCAGTTCCGGGCGCTGGCGGTGACGAGTGCGGAGCGCTGGCCGACGCTGCCCGACGTGCCGACCATGGCCGAGGCGGGGGTGCCGGATTTCGTCGTCACCAGCTGGTGCGCGATGGGCGCGCCGGGCGGCGTCGCCGCACCCATCATCCAGCGCCTGAACGCGGCGATGAAGGAGGTGTTCGAGGATGCGTCCGTGCAGGACCGCTTCTTGCGCACCGGCGCGCGCTGCCTGTGGACCATGCCGGCGGTCGCGGCCGAGCGCGCGGCGCGGGAGCGGCCGATGTGGCGCGACGTGGTGCGCATCTCGGGCGCGCGCCTCGAATAGGCCGGGCGTGTCGCTGGGCCCGATCTTCCGCGCGCGGGCTCTGCGCGATTTCGGCGATGGCGCGGCGGCGGTGCTGCTGCCGGCGCACCTGACGGCGCTGGGCTTCGGTCCGGGCGAGATCGGCCTGCTCGCGAGCCTTTCGTTGCTGGGATCGGCCGCCGTCACGCTGTGCATCGGCGTCTTTGGCGGACGCTTCCATGTGCGGCCGATGCTGCTCGGCGCCGCCGCGCTGATGGCCACGACGGGCATCGGCTACGCGACCGCGCAGAGCCTCGCGCTGGTCTCCCTGGTGGCGCTGCTCGGCACCATCAACCCGACCGCGGGCGGCGCCAGCCTGTTCATGCCACTGGAGCATGCGGTGCTGGCCCGGACGTCCGCGGCACGGCGGACGCACGTCTTCGCACTGTACTCCCTGGTGGGCATGCTGGCGGCGGCGCTGGGCTCGCTGGCCTCCGGCGTGCCGGGCTGGCTCGGGATCGGCCTCGGCAGCGCCTTCCTGGCCTATGCGGCGCTCGCGGCGGGGGTGGCCCTCGCCTATGCCAGGCTTCCGCGCGCGGCGATGGGCGAGGTATCGGATGGCCGGCTGGGGCCTTCGCGCGGCCTGGTGCTGCGCCTCGCGGCGCTGTTCAGCCTCGACAGCTTCGCCGGCGGGCTCGCGGTGCAGGCGCTGCTGGCGCTGTTCCTGTTTCGCAAGTTCGGGCTTTCGGTGGCCGAGGCCGGAAGCTTCTTCTTTGTCTCGGGCCTGCTCGCCGCCGTGTCGATGCCGGCTTCGGCCTGGCTGGGCACGCGCATTGGCCTCGTCAACACCATGGTTTGGACGCATGCGCCGGCGAACCTGTGCCTCGCCGTTGCGGTGCTGTGCGAAATCTGTGGCTGGCGATGGCATTCCTGCTGGTGCGGGCGTTGCTCTCCTCGATGGATATCCCGGCTCGGTCCTCCTACGTGATGGCCGTGGTGACGCCGGCGGAGCGCGTAGCGGCCGCGAGCTTCACGGCGGTGCCACGCAGCCTGGCCTCTGCGGCGGGCCCCGCGATCGCAGGCTGGCTGATGGCCGAGGGGTGGGACGCAGCACCGTTCCTCGTCTGCGCAGCGCTGAAGATCGCTTATGACGTGGCGATGCTCGCGATGTTCGCGAAGGTGCGCGAGTCCGGGTGAACGCGCGGCCGGGGAGAGAATTTCAGCCGCTTGGTTCCCGCCCACGAGGCCAAATAGCGGAGCTGTGCTCCTGCGACGATCCTAGCGAGCCGTGCAGCCGGCACGCCCACGAACTGAAGCCCGCGTCTGGCGCTTGAAGGCACAAAAGGCAGCGCAATGAAGGGGGCGAAGCCCCCCCCTTCATCTAGTGAAGGTCGGCCCAGATCCGACGCTTCACGCCATAGGCCAGCACGCCAAGGACGCCCAGAAAGAGCACGATCTTGATGCCCATCTGGCGGCGCTGCTCGAGCTCCGGCTCGGCGGCCCAGTGCAGGAACAGCGCGACGTCGCGCGACATCTGCTCCACCGTCGCCGGGGTGTGGTCGGCATACTCGACCTGGTCCGGGTTCAGCGGCGCGGCCATGGCGATCTGGTGGCCGGGGAAGTAGCGGTTGTAGTTCATCCCGTCGCCCAGGGTGAAGCCGGCGGGCGGATCCTCGTAGCCCGTGAGCAGCGCCTGGATGTAGTGCGGGCCACCCTCGCGCGCCTTGGCGATGACCGAGAAGTCCGGCGGCAGCGCGCCGTTGTTGGCGGTGCGTGCGGCGGCGTCATTGGCGAAGGGACGGCGAAAACGATCGGATGGCCGGCCCGGGCGCTCGAACATCTGGCCCTCGTCGTTGGGGCCGTCCTGCACCTGCACATCGGCCGCGACGGCGCGGATCTGTTCCTCGGTCAGACCAATCTCGCTAAGATTGCGATAGGAGAGCAGCCGCATCGAATGGCAGTTGGAACAGACTTCGCGATAGACCTGGAATCCACGCTGAACGGAGGCACGGTCGAAGGTCCCGAAGATACCGTCGGAGCTGAAGCGCGTCTCCGGCAGATGGATCTCCTCTCCCGCCGCGTAGGCGGCGGGGGCGATGGCCATGGCGCCGAGCAACACCAGACTCTTGAGCATGCGCATCACGCCTTCTCCATCGGCTTGGCCGCGGCCGCCATCGGGATCGGTCCGCCGCCGCGCCCCAGCACGGCGCGGGCGATGCTTTCCGGCAGCGGCAGCGGCCGCTCCAGCCGCGCGAGCAGCGGCAGGATCACCAGGAAGTAGGCGAAGTAATAGGCCGTCGCGAAGCGGCTGATCGTCACGTAGGGCTCCTCGGCCGGCTTGCCGCCGACATAGAGCAGGACGAAGAAGTTCAGGGTGAACAGCGCAAAGGCGATGCGTGCCAGCGGGCGGAACCGCATCGAGCGCACCGGCGAGCCGTCGAGCCAGGGCAGCACGAACAGCAGTGCGATCGACCCGAACATCAGCAGGACGCCGCCGAGCTTGTCCGGCACCGCGCGCAAGATCGCATAGTACGGCAGGAAGTACCATTCCGGCACGATGTGAGTCGGCGTCACCATCGGGTTCGCCGGGATGTAGTTGTCCGGGTGACCGAGGTAGTTCGGCATGAAGAAGACGAGGATCGCGAAGACGATGAAGTAGACCACCAGCCCCACGCTGTCCTTGGACGTGTAGTACGGGTGGAAGGGGATCGTGTCCTGCGGGCCCTTGGGATCGATGCCGAGCGGGTTGTTGGAGCCCGTGATGTGCAGCGCCGCGATGTGCAGGAACACCACACCCGCGATCACGAAGGGCAGCAAGTAGTGCAGCGAGAAGAAGCGGTTGAGCGTGGGGTTGTCCACGCTGAAGCCGCCCCACAACCAGGTCACGATGTGGCTGCCCACGACCGGGAAGGCCGAGAACAGGTTGGTTATGACGGTGGCACCCCAGAAGGACATCTGGCCCCAGGGCAGCACGTAGCCCATGAAGGCAGTCGCCATCATCAGCAGGAAGATCACCACGCCCAGCATCCACAGCAGCTCGCGCGGCGCCTTGTAGGAGCCGTAATACATGCCGCGCCAGATGTGGATGTAGACGACGATAAAGAACATCGAAGCGCCGTTCGCGTGCACGTAGCGCAGCAGCCAGCCGTAGTTCACATCGCGCATGATGCGCTCGACGGAATCGAAGGCGTAGCCGGTATGGGCGGTGTAGTTCATCGACAGGAACACGCCGGTCAGGATCATGATCATGAGCGAGACCATGGCGAGGGCGCCGAAGTTCCAGAAGTAGTTGAAGTTGCGCGGAGTCGGGAAGGTCCCGTACTCCTTCTGCATCATCGTGAACAGCGGCAGACGGCTGTCCACCCAGCGGATGACGGGGTTCTTGAATTCGCTTTTGTGCAGACCGATGGACATGGGTGCGTGCCTCTGCTCAGCCGATGCGGATCTTGGTATCGGATGTGAAGGTGTAGCCGGGAACCGCAAGGTTCAGCGGCGCGGGTCCTTTGCGGATTCGCCCGGCGGCGTCGTAGTGGCTGCCGTGGCAGGGGCAGAACCAGCCATCATAGTCGCCATGCGGGTCGGTGGGCTTCTGGCCGAGCGGGACGCAGCCCAGATGCGTGCAAACGCCGATCAGCACCAGCCACTCATCCTTCTGGACGCGGGACTGGTCGGTCGCCGGATCCTTCAGCTCGGTCAGCGGCGTGGCGCGGGCGGAGGCGACATTCTCGGGGGTGCGGTGGCGGATGAAGACCGGCTTTCCGCGCCACATCACGGTGACCGCCTGGCCGAGCTGGACCGGGGCGAGATCGACCTCGGTGCTGGCCAGCGCGAGCGTGTCGCGCGCCGGGTTCATGGAAGAAATGAATGGCCAGACCACGGCACCCACGCCGACGGCTGTGAAGGCAGTGGTCGCGAGCGTGAGGAAATCCCTGCGGCCGCCCGTATCGGGCGCCGAACCTGGGGGGGTCGCCATATCGGCCATGGGCATCGTCCTTCCATCCAGCGGCGCGGCGCGTGGTCACGCGAGACCACGCTGCCAAGCGTGCGCCGGCGCCTTATAAGGGTGCGAAACGCAACGTGGCAATGTGCCGCGGTGCGGTGAAAACTTGCCAATAGCCTGAACCGCGTGAAGGATTCGTCATGCCTGAGAGTTCGACCGGTGCTTCCACCCCGCTCCAGCACCCGGACGCCCCGCCCAGCCGTGCCTGGTTCGAGCAGCTGCGCGACCTGATCTGCGAAGAATTTGAGGCGATCGAGGATGCGCTGGAGACCGGCCCGCATGCGGCGGTGCCGCCTGGCCGCTTCACCCGCACGCCGTGGGAACGCGAGGGCGGCGGCGGTGGCGTCATGGGCGTGATGAAGGGCCGCGTCTTCGAGAAAGTGGGCGTGAATGTTTCGACCGTATTCGGCGAGTTCTCGCCCGAATTCCGCAAGCAGATCCCCGGCGCGGAGGCCGACCCGCGCTTTCTGGCCACCGGCATCTCGCTCGTGGCCCACATGCGCAGTCCGCGGGTTCCAGCGGCGCATATGAACACGCGCTTCATCGTCACCTCCAAATCCTGGTTCGGCGGCGGTGGCGACCTCACGCCCATGGCCATGGAAGCCCCGGAATCGCTCGAGGATGCGGCGAGCTTCCATGCCGGGTTTCAGGCCGCCTGCGACAAGCACGACCCGACCTACTACCCGCGATTCAAGAAATGGTGCGACGAGTACTTCTACCTGCCCCATCGCGGCGAGACCCGCGGCCTGGGCGGCATTTTCTACGACTACCTCGACACCGGCGACCGCGCCGCAGATTTCACCTTCACCCAGGATGTCGGCCGCGCCTTCCTCGCGAGCTACGCCCGCATCATCCGCCGCCGCATGCACGAGCCGTGGAGCGAGGCCGAGCGCGAGCACCAGCTGGTCCGCCGCGGCCGCTACGTGGAGTTCAACCTCCTGCAGGACCGCGGCACGATCTTCGGCCTCAAGACGGGGGGCAATGTGGAGGCGATCCTGATGTCGCTGCCGCCCGAGGCGAAATGGCCCTGACGCGGTCGCTTATCCAAGGCCGTCCCCCCTGGCGTGGCGCACGGAAAGGTGCGCTGGATGCCTCTCGCAAGGCCACGGGCGGCGCCCAAACTGCCCCTCTCGCCCGGAGGAGGAGCCGAATGGACACGATCGATGACGTTATCCGCGCCACCAACGCCGCCGAGCAGCGGCATGTGGGTGCAGCGATGCCAGGGACGCGCGGCAGGCCGCGCAACCCGGCCCGCCTGGCCGGGATGCGGCCACAGCCCGTGGAGCGTACCCGTCGCCGCTCACCGCCCGACATGCTGGGCCTGGTGCTTGCGGCGCAGATGGCAGTGCTGACGGTGTTCTGGCTGCTTGGGCCGCGCCGGGTCTGAACGACTGCCGCAATCATCAGGAGGCCACATGGCCAAGGGTCAGAAGAAGAATAGCCGGGAAGCCAAGAAGCCGAAGCAGGAGAAGCCTAAGCCTGCCGCCGGTGCTTCCCCCTTCGCCCGCCCTGCCCCGGCCGCGCCGGCCAAGAAGGGCTGACGCGCACCGACCGGTCATCCGAGGCTCGACAAAGCGCCTTCTCCGAACCATTGAGGAGGGCGATACGGAGAGCTCGGATGACTGGACTGACACGGCGTTCCGCCCTTGGACTTGCTTTCCTCGCCGCCGGTTGCGGCGGGGGCGAGCGTCTCCCGCCCCTGCAATCCGGCCCGCCGAGCTATCGGCATCTGACGCCCTTGCGGCTTGATGTCGCCTCGCTCGAAATCGCCCCGGCCTTGTCCTCCGCGCGCATCGCAGCCGCGCCGCCCGCGCCGGTGAACCCGGCCCAGGCCATGCTTGCAATGGCCGAGGACCGGCTTTCGGCCAGCGGGCGGGACGGCGTGGGGCGCTTTCTCGTGCAGACGGCGCTGCTGACCCGTGGGGGTGCCGGCGGCGGCGGCCTGTTCAGCAGCAACACCGAGCGGCTCGACTGCATCCTTCGCTGCCGGCTTGAACTGCGCTCCGCCGATGGCGAGCTGCGCGGCTTCGCCGAGGCCGAGGTGCGACGCACCGCGACCCAGCCCGCCGGCGACGAAGCGGCGCGTGCGCGCAACGCCGACACCATCATCCGCGAGGCAATGGCCGACATGAATGTGGAATTCGAGTTCCAGGTGCGGCGCAACCTGCGTGCCGCCCTGATGGACACCGAGCGCGCCGCGCCGGCCGCCGCGCCGGTGGAGCAGGAGACGCTCGCGCGGCCGTAGCCGATCAGCGCATCCAGGCGACCGTCGTAGACGCGTCGGCGCGCGGCGTCGCGCAAGGGAAATACGATGCGCGCATGGACGCCGGCCGGAGTCCGTGCGCCGGTATCGGCGGAATGCATCGTAGCCGAACTGCCATCCGGCCGCTCGAACAGGTCCACGCAGCGGTCGTGCTGACCGTTCTCGATGCTCTCGAACCAACTAGTCGCGGGAAAGGCGCGCGGCGTCGTGGCGGTGACTTTACCCCTCGACGGTGCCGCGGCTGCCCTGGATCAGCGACATGAACTCGCGCCGCGTCGAGGCATCGTCGCGAAAGGCGCCGAGCATGCGGCTGGTCACCATCGTCACGCCAGGCTTGTGCACGCCGCGCGTGGTCATGCACTGGTGCGCCGCCTCGATCACCACGGCCACGCCCTTGGGCTTGAGCACGTCGTTGATGGTATTGGCCACCTGCGCCGTCAGCTTCTCCTGGATCTGCAGGCGCTTGGCATAGACCTCCAGCACGCGCGCGAGCTTGGAGATGCCCACGACCCGTCCGGCCGGCAGGTAGGCGATGTGCGCCTTGCCGATGATCGGCACCATGTGGTGCTCGCAATGGCTCTCGAGACGGATGTCGCGCAGGACGACCATCTCGTCATAGCCATCGGTCTCCTCAAAGGAGCGGGCGAGCAGCTCCACCGGGTCGGTGTCGTAGCCGTCAAAGAATTCCTCGTAGGAGCGGACGACGCGGGCGGGGGTGTCGATCAGGCCCTCGCGGGCGGGGTTGTCCCCGCTCCAGCGCAGCAGCGTGCGCACGGCGGCCTCGGCCTCCTCGCGGCTCGGGCGGGGCTCGGCGCTGGCGCGGCTGCTGTCAATCGGGCCATTCGGGGTGTGGATGTTCACGGCCTTGGCTTCCTATGGCGATGGTTCGGACGGGAGATCCCGGCCGGGTTGCTGCGCCTTACTCGATTGTGAAGTGGGGGTCCCTTCCGGGTCCGCAAGCATGGATCAATGAAGCCGCCCGCTGGTGGCGTGCGGGCTGTCGAGGCTGAAGGCCGGGATCGTCGCGTTGAAGCTCTCCCCGCTGGAGCGGACCATCATGTGGTAGTGCCCGCGCATGAAGCCCGATGGCGTCGCCAGCGGCGTGCCGGAGGTGTACTCGAAGCTCTCGCCAGGCTCGAGCACCGGCTGTTCGCCCACCACGCCGGTGCCGTTGACGCGCTGGGTGCGGCCAAGGCCATCGGTGATCATCCAGGTGCGATGGACCAGCTGCACCGCCTCGATGCCCTCATTGGCGATGGTGACGCGGTAGGCCCAGACGTAGCGGCGGATCTCGGGCTCCGACTGATCCGCGAGGAAGAAGGCGCGGACCGTCACGCGGATGCCACGGGTCAAGGCTTCGAAGGCGTCCTGACGGGCCATGGTCTGCTCCTCCGCGCCGATCAAAGGACCGGAGCGGTGGGCGTGTAAAGCCTCACGCGCGGCGCAGCGCGGCGGTGGCGACGCCGGCGCCGATCAGCATGGTGCCGCCCACGCGGTTGCAGGCACGCCGCACACCGGGCCGACGCACCGCACCCGACAGCCGTGCGGCGAGCAGCGCGTAGACGAGCGCGTTGAGTGCCGCGAGCGTGACGAAGCTGCCAACCAGGATCGCGGCCTGGGAGAGGAAGGGCCGCGCGGGGTCGATGAACTGCGGCACGAAGGCCACGAAGAACACGATGCTCTTGGGGTTCAGCGCGGTGACCAGCCAGGCCTCGCGGAAGGCGTGCCGCGGAGCCAGGGGCGCGGCCTCGGCCGCACCCACCTTGGCCCGCCACATCCCCACGCCGAGCCAGATGAGATAGGCGGCGCCGGCCCATTTGAGGATGGTGAAGGCCACGGCCGAAGCCGCCATCAGCGCGCCCAGTCCCGCCAGCGACAGGGTCATCGCGGTGAGGTCGCCGGCGGCGACACCCGCCACCAGCGGCAGTGCGGCGCGCCTACCGCCGCCCAGCGCCTGGCCCACGACCAGCAAGATGGTGGGACCGGGGATCGCCAGCAGCACGGCGGCCGCGGCGAGGAAGCCGAGCCAGGTCTCGACGCTCATGCCTGCACCAGCGCGATGGCGAGATCCTCGATCAGGTCGCCGACATCCTCGAGGCCAACGGAGAGACGGATCGTGCCGTCGGTGATGCCCAGGCGCGCGCGCTCCTCCGCCCCCACCCGCATATGCGTGGTGGTCGCGGGGTGCGTGACCAGCGACTTGGAATCGCCGAGATTGTTGGAGACGCGGATGAGGCGCAGCGCGTTGAGCACGCGGAAGGCCGCTGCCTTGCCGCCCTTCACCTCGAAGGTGACCAGCGTGCCGCCGGCGCCCATCTGCTGCATGGCGAGCGCCTGCTGCGGATGGTCGGCGCGGAAGGGGTACAGCGGGCGGTCGATGGCGGGGTGCTCGGCCAGCATGTCGGCGATGGCGGCGGCGGAGCGGCACATGGCTGGCACCCGCAGGTGCAGCGTCTCCAGCCCCTTCAGGATCGTCCAGGCGTTGAACGGGCTGATCGAGGGGCCGGTGTTGCGGATGAAGGGCTGGAGCACGTCGTTCACCCAGGCTTGCTTCGCCAGGATGGCGCCGCCAAGGACGCGGCCCTGGCCATCAAAGTGCTTGGTCGCGGAGTAGACGACGATGTCGGCGCCGAACTCCATCGGGCGCTGCAGCAGGGGCGTTGCAAAGACATTATCCACCACGACCAGCGCGCCGGCGTGGTGGGCGAGGTCGCAAACCGCCTTGAGGTCGATGATGTCCAGCATCGGGTTGGAGGGGGTTTCCAGCAGCACCATGGCGGCCGGTTTGGACAACGCGCGCTCCCATTGAGCGAGGTCGCCGCCATCAACGAATTCCGCCTCGATGCCGTAGCGCGGCAGCAGGGTCGAGACGATCCAGTGGCAGGATCCGAACAGCGCGCGCGACGCCACCAGCCGGTCTCCGGACTTCAGGTGCGACAGCATGGTCGCATGCACCGCGGCCATGCCGGTGGCAGTGGCGCGACAGGCCTCGGCCCCTTCTAGGGCGGCCAGGCGCGCTTCGAGCATGGAGACAGTGGGGTTGCCGAAGCGCGAATACTGGTAGTGCTGGACGGTGCCGGCGAAGGTGGCCTCGGCCTGCTCCGCGCTCTCGTAGACGAAGCCGGAGGTGAGGTAGAGCGCCTCGGCGGTCTCCTCGAAATTGCTGCGCATCTGGCCGCCATGGACCAGTTGGGTGGCGGGACGGTAGGCGGGGCGGTCGGGTTCGGACATGTGGGACACCTGCGACAGAATACGGGCGTCCGGCCCCTCCGTTGGGGCGGGGCATTGCTGCCCCACGGCCGTTTAGCGCGCTTGTTTTACCTCGCCGCAAGCAGGCCGGACAAATCGCGAGGGCGCGGGTTGCCCCGTGCGAGGATGATCTAGCGCGCGCCTTGCCGGGAAGGCAAGCCTGGGGTAGTGAGATCGGCTCCGGCGCGGGCGTAGTTCAGAGGTAGAACGTCAGCTTCCCAAGCTGAATGTCAGGGGTTCAATTCCCCTCGCCCGCTCCATTCACATTGATGCAACATCTTCGTTCAGCCGATGGCGACACCGCCGTCATCATGGGGGCGGGATGCCGGACGATCGAGACGATATCGCGACGCAAATGGCGCGCGACGCAGAGAAGCAGGCCGAGCTGGACCGGCGCGGGCCGCTGATCGATTTCGGCAAGCTGCAGTTCGGCGGCCAGAGCTCACTGTTCGGACTGCGGTTCGGCTGGCCCGAATTTCTCGGCGTCCTGGCCTTCCTGCTCGGGCTCGCGGTCGGCACCGACCAGCGCTGGATCACTGCCATCCGCTACGCGGTCGTTGTCTGGCTGCCCTTGCGGCTGTCGATCATGGCCGCACGATTCATCATCCGCTGGCTGGACCGACGCGGGGTGCGCATGCCGGAGATCAAACGCCCACTCGTCAGGTTCCAGGCCGGCAGCCTGTTGAACCAGTGGGTGCCGTTCTGGGCCCTGCTCGGCTTCTTCGTGGGCTTGTTGATCAGCCAGAGCGTCCTGGGCACGATCCTGGGCACGCTGAGCTTCGCCGGGATCGCCATTGCCGTCCCTTTGGTGCTGCGGGCATTCTGGTCCGCGGCACGCACCGGAACACGCGCAGGTGCCTCGGGAGTGGGCGCTATCGGCGCATCCTTTGGCGCCATTCCCAAATGGGTCGCGCTCGGTGCGCTGGCTGGTGCGGCGTTCGGCGCGACCATCGCGCTTTGGCTCGATGACGGCGGCACGTCGGAGCTGATAGGCGCGGCCCTGCGGCTGGCGCCAATCGGCGCCGTTGCGGGTCTGCTCGCGCGGCTCGTCGTGCTGGCGCTCAGGCGCAAAACCGCGGCGTGACGCAAGTCGCCAGCAACCGACGGCCGAAGCCGTCAGTCGCGGCACTTCGTCGCCTCAGCGCCCCCGCCCGGTCAGCGCCTGGAGCTCGTCGATCCGCTTGGACGCCTGGGCCTTGGTCAGATCCGGGTCGAAGGGTTCCTTCGCCTGCTCCGACAGCGTCTTGAGGTAGCTCGCCTGGGCGCCCGTCATCGGCTCATCGCCGGTCGTCCAGTCCTCGGGGTCCTTGACCGCGTTGGAGTTGGGATCGGGGTCGGATTTCGGGTTTGAGTGAGCGTTATCGTCGGACATGGGCAGTCTCCGGAAGGGTTATGTTCCGTGAACGTTCCCGCCGTCCGGGGGTTTCAGCCCGCCTTCAGCGTCGCCATCACCCGCGCGAGACCGTCCTGCCAGCTTGGCAGCACAACCCCGAAAACGCCCGCAAGCTTTGCCGTCTCGAGCCGTCCATCCACCGGGCGCGTGGCCTTGGTCGGATACTCCGGGGTGGTGATCGGCAGCACCTTCGGCACCGGCCCGCCGCTCGCCGCGAAGATCGCCTCGGCGAAGGCGTGCCAGTTGGTCCCGCCCGCCGCCACCGCATGGAAGACGCCGCGGTAGTCCTCCCGCCACCCCGTCTCCCGCACCCGCGCCAACACGCCCGCGATCGCATCCGCCAAGTCCGGCGCAGCCGTTGGGTGCCCCCATTGGTCGGCGACGACCTTCAGTTCCGGCCGGCTCGCGCCGAGGGCCAGCATCGTCTTCACGAAATTTTTGCCCACCGGGGAGAAAACCCACGCCGTGCGCATCACCACCGTCTGCGGGTTTGCCGCCAGCGCGGCCCATTCGCCGGCCAGCTTGGTGCGCCCGTAGGTGCTGCGCGGGTTGGGCAGGTCATCCTCACGGTAGGGCGCGCCCTTCAGCCCGTCATAGACGTAGTCGGTGCTGATCTGGATCAGCGGGATCCCAGCCTCCGCACTCAGGGCGCCGAGCAGCGCTGGCCCCAGCGCATTGGCGCGAAAGGCGCCGGCCTCGTCATCCTCGGCCGCATCCACCGCCGTCCAGGCGGCGCAATTCACCACCGCATCCGGCTTCAGGGAGGCGAAGGCAGCGCGCACCGTCTCGGGATTGTCGAACTCGAAATCCGGCTGCCCGACCAGCAACGCCTCGAACCCGGCCGCCGGCAGGCTCTCGGCCAGGCCGGTCGCGAGCTGCCCGCCCTGCCCGGTGACCAGAATGCGCCGCATCACAGCGATCCGCGCGGAAAGGGCGGCGCGATATCGGCCAGGCGCGGCGCCTTGCGATCCTTGTCCGACAGCACCGGCCCGCCCTCGGGCAGCGGCCAGGCGATCCCCAGCGCCGGATCATCCCAGGCGATCCCCGCATCGGTCGCCGGGTCATATTCGCCATCCACCTTGTACAGGACCTCGGTGTCGGGCTCGAGTGTGAGGAACCCATGGGCGAAACCGCGCGGCACCCAGAGTTGGTTCCAGCCTGCGGCCGAGAGCTCGCAGGCCACGTGCTGGCCATAGGTCGCGCTGCCCTCGCGGATATCCACCGCGACGTCGAGGATGCGCCCGCGCACCACCCGCACCAGCTTGCCCTGCGGCGTCGGTGGGCGCTGGAAATGCAGCCCGCGCAGCACGCCGACCTCGCGCGAGAGCGAGTGGTTGTCCTGGACGAAATCCACGTCGAACCCCTGGGCGGCCAGCGCGGAACGCTTCCACACCTCGGAGAAGAAGCCGCGATCGTCGCCGAAGCGACGCGGCTCGATCAGCAGCACCTCGGGGATGGATTGCGGGGTGATCTTCATGATGCGTGCAGCCCGTCCGCCAGTTCGATCAGGTATTTGCCATAGGCGGTCTTGCCCAACGCCTTGCCGCGAAGGCGCAGCTCGTCGGCGGTGAGGAAGCCGCGGCGGAAGCCGATCTCCTCCGGGCAGCCCACCTGCAGCCCCTGCCGTTCCTGCACCGTCTGCACGAAGGTGGCGGCCTGCAACAGGCTCGCGGGCGTGCCGGCATCGAGCCAGGCGCAGCCGCGCCCCAGCTGCTCGGCCCGCAGCGTGCCGTCGCGCATGTAGATCGCGTTGAGGTCGGTGATCTCCAGCTCCCCGCGCGCCGAGGGCACCACCTGCTGGGCGAGCTGGGTCACCCGCTTGTCGTAGAAATAGATGCCGATGACGGCCCAGTCCGATTTCGGCCTGAGCGGCTTTTCCTCCAGCGAGAGCACCTGTCCCTCGGCGTCGAATTCCGCCACGCCGTAGCGCTCGGGATCCGCCACGCGATAGCCGAACACGGTCGCCTTGCCGCGCTCGGCATGGCCAGCCGCACTCATCAGCCGGTCGGACAGGCCCTCGCCGTAGATGATGTTGTCGCCCAGCGCCAAGGCGCAGGCCTCGCCACCGAGCCAGTCCGCGCCGATCCAGAAGGCCTGGGCGAGCCCGTCGGGGGAGGGTTGCTCGGCATAGTCGATGGTGACGCCGAATTCACTGCCATCGCCGAGCAGGCGGCGGAAGGCGGGTAGGTCGGTCGGCGTCGAGATCAGCAGAATGTCGCGGATGCCCGCCAGCATCAGGGTGCCGAGCGGGTAGTAGACCATCGGCTTGTCGTAGACCGGCAGCAGCTGCTTGCTCGCCGCCAGGGTCATCGGGTGCAGGCGCGAGCCGGAACCGCCGGCCAGGATGATGCCCTTCACGATGTCTTCCCCAAACGTTGTCCGGCATAGGCCTTGTCGCGGATCGGGCGCCACCAGGCCTCGTTCGCCAGGTACCAGCCGATGGTCTGCTCCAACCCGCTCTCGAAGTCGTAGCGCGGCTTCCAGCCCAATGCAGTCTCGGCGCCGGAGGGGTCCATCGCATAGCGGAAATCATGGCCAGGGCGGTCGCGCACGAAGGTGATGAGCCGCTCGCGTGGCCCGGCCGGGTCCGGGCGCAGGCGGTCCAGCGTGGCGCAGATGGCCTTGACCACCTCGAGGTTGGTGCGCTCCTGCCGCGGCCCGATGCAATAGGTCGCCCCCGGCTCGCCGCGTTGCAGCGCGAGGACCAGCGCCTCGGCATGGTCCTCCACGTGCAGCCAGTCGCGCACATTGGTGCCCTCGCCATAGACCGGCAGCGGCTTGCCTTCGAGGGCGTTGAGCGTGACCAGCGGGATCAGCTTCTCGGGGAACTGCCAGGGGCCATAATTGTTCGTCGTGTTCGAGACGAAGGAGGGGAAGCCGTAGGTGTGGTTCCAGGCGCGCACCAGGTGGTCCGACGCCGCCTTGGACGCCGAATAGGGGCTGCGCGGGTCATAGGGGGTCTCGGGCGTGAAGGGCGGATCGCCGGGGTAGAGCGAGCCGAACACCTCATCGGTCGAGACGTGATGGAAGCGAAAGGCGGCCTTGGCCGACGCCTCGAGCGCGTTCCAATAGTCCCGCGCGGCTTCGAGCAGCACCTGCGTGCCGACCACATTGGTGCGGATGAACACCGCCGGCCCGTCGATGGAGCGGTCCACATGGCTTTCGGCCGCGAGGTGCATCACCGCCGTCGGGCGGTGGGTGGCGAAGGCGGCGCGCATCGCCTCCGGGTCGCAAATGTCGGCGTCGATATGGATGTGGCGCGCCTCGCCGGCATGCATGGCGAGGGCCGCGGGGCTCGCCGCATAGGTCATCGCGTCGACGTTGACGACGGTCTCCGCGGTGGTCGCGAGCAGACGCCGCACGACTGCCGAACCGATGAAGCCGAAGCCGCCCGTGACGAGGTAGGACAAACGGAACTCTCCCGAAGGCAGCGAAGGGGGGGTGGGGTAACACGCGACAACACCCTGTCAAGTTGCAAGGGCGGGGGAAACTGCGCCGGCCGCGCATCGCCGGTGCTTGGCCGAACGCCCAGCCGGGCTATATGCAGGGGGTGACACATCCCCTGCCGAACCCCTCCCCGCTCGACGCCGCCGGCGGCGCGGCCCAGCCCCTTCCGGTCTGGGACCTCTCCGATCTTTATTCGGGGGCGGATGACCCGAAGCTCGCTGCCGACCTCGACAAGGTGGAGGCGATGGCCCGCGCCTTCGCCAAGGCCCATGCCGGCAAGCTGGCGCAGATGCAAGGCGATGCCCTGGCCCGCGCCATCGAAGCCTATGAGGCGATGGAGGAGGTGCTCGGCCGCGCCATCAGCTATGCCCAGCTGGTCTTCTCCGGCGATGCGCAGGACGCCGCGAATGGGCGCTTCTACGGATCGATGCAGGAACGCATCACCGGCATCTCCTCGCACCTGATATTTTTCACGCTCGAGATGAACCGCATCGACGACGATGCGCTGGAAGACAAGCTCGCGCGCAGCGCCGCGCTGGCGCATTGGCGCCCCTGGCTGCGCGACCTGCGCGTCTTCCGCCCGCACCAGCTCTCCGACGAGGCGGAGAAGCTGCTGCATGAGAAGGAGGTCACCGGCCGGTCCGCCTGGAACCGCCTGTTCGACGAGACGACCGCGATGATGAAGGTCGAGGTCGCGGGCGAGCCGCTCACCGTATCCGATGCGCTGAACAAGCTGTCCGATGCGGACCGGAGCGTGCGCGCGGCAGCGGCAGCCGGCGTCTCGGCGGCGTTTTCCGAGCGGGTGCGGCTGTTCTCGCTGATCACCAACGTGCTCGCCAAGGACAAGGAGATCGTCGACGGCTGGCGGCAATATCCGCGCCCGGGTTCGTCGCGCAACCGCGCGAACATGGTCGAGGATGCGGTGGTCGATGCGCTGGTCACCGCCGTGCGCGGCAGCTTCGCCCGCCTGTCGCACCGCTACTATGGGATGAAGGCGAAGTGGCTGGGGCTGGAGAAGCTGCAGCACTGGGACCGCAACGCGCCGCTGCCGGACCAGGATGACGGCCTGATCCCGTGGGACCAGGCCTCAGAGCGGGTGCTTGCGAGCTATGCGGCGTTCAGCCCGGAACTCGCCGCGATCGGGGCGCGGTTTTTCCAAAAGCCCTGGATCGATGCGGCACTGCGGCCGGGCAAGGCCTCGGGCGCCTTTGCGCACCCGACGGTGCCCTCGGCGCACCCCTATTTGCTGCTGAACTACCATGGCCGCGCGCGCGACGTGATGACGCTGGCGCATGAGCTGGGCCACGGCGTGCACCAGATGCTGGCCGCCGGCCAGGGCTACCTGATGTCCTCGACGCCGCTGACGCTGGCCGAGACCGCCTCCGTCTTCGGCGAGATGCTGACCTTCCGCGGCCTGCTGGATGCCGAGAGTGACCCCGCCCGCCGGCGACTGATGCTCGCCTCCAAGGTCGAGGACATGCTCAACACGGTGGTCCGCCAGATCGCCTTCTACCGTTTCGAGACCCTGCTGCATGACGAGCGCAAGACCGGCGAGATCAGCCCCGAGCGCATCGGCGAGATCTGGATGGACGTCCAGCGAGAAAGCCTCGGCCCGGCGTTCGACTTCACGCCCGACTACAGCGTGTACTGGGCCTATATCCCGCACTTCGTCCACACGCCCTTCTACGTCTATGCCTATGCCTTCGGGGATTGCCTGGTGAACGCGCTCTACGGCGTCTACCAGGACGGCAAGGTCGCGGACTTCGAACAGAAATACCTTGCCATGCTGCGCGCCGGCGGCACGCTGCGGCACCAGGAGCTGCTGGCGCCCTTCGGCCTCGATGCTTCCGACCCCGCCTTCTGGACGCGCGGGCTGGACGTGATCAGCGGCTTCATCGATGAGTTGGAGCGCGCCGATGGCTGAGGACCGCTCCACTTTCTTCGGCGAGTTCAAGCGCATGGCGCGTACCTCCGGCGCAGTGGGCGGCATCGCCGCCCGCGTCGCGGGGCAGCGCCTGTTCGGGATGAAGTCGGACAAGGCCGCTCATGCCGAGGATCTCAAGGCCATCCTGGGCGGCCTCAAGGGGCCGCTGATGAAGGTGGCGCAGTTCCTCTCGACCGTGCCCGATGCGCTGCCGCCGGAATATGCCGAGGAACTCGCGCAGCTGCAGGCCAATGCGCCGCCCATGGGCTGGGCCTTCGTGCGCCGCCGCATGACGTCTGAACTCGGCGCGGGGTGGGAATCCCGCTACGCCGAATTCGGGCGCGAGGCCGCGGCCGCCGCCTCGCTCGGCCAGGTGCACAAGGCGCGGCTGCTCGACGGCACCGCCGTCGCGTGCAAGCTGCAATACCCCGACATGATGAGCGTGGTGGAAGCCGATCTCCGCCAGCTCAAGCTCGCGATGAGCGTGTACCAGCGCATGGATTCCACGCTCGAGAATGGCGACGTCTATTCCGAGATGGCGGACCGGCTGCGTGAGGAGCTGGACTACAAGCGCGAGGCCGCGCAGATGCGCCTCTACGGCATCATGCTCGACGGCGTGCCCGGCGTTCGGGTGCCGAAGCCGCATGACGAGCTGACCACCAAGCGCCTGCTGACCATGACCTGGCTCGAGGGCCGCCCGATCATGAAGCGGATTGAGGAGGACCCCTCGCCCGAGGAGCGCAACGCCTATGCGCGCGCGCTTTTCCGCGCATGGTACGTGCCCTTCTACCGCTACGGCGTGATCCATGGCGACCCGCACCTGGGCAACTACCAGGTGCATTCCGAAGCGCCCGAGAATGATGGCGTTGGCATCAACCTGCTCGACTACGGCACCATCCGCGTCTTCCCGCCGCGCTTCGTCGGCGGCGTCATCATGCTCTACGAGGCGGTGCGCGACGGCGACGAGGACAAGGCCGCCGAGGCCTATCGCATCTGGGGTTTTCGCGATCTCAAGCGCGAGACGATGGACGTGCTCAGCATGTGGGCGAAGTTCCTCTATGAGCCGCTGCTGGACGATCGCGTGCGCCCGATCCAGGACAGCGCCGACCTCAGCTATGGCCGCAAAATCGCCGAGCAGGTGCACAAGGGGCTGAAGGCGACGGGGCCGGTGCGCATTCCGCGCGAATTCCCGCTGATGGATCGCGCCGCGGTGGGGTTGGGCAGCGTATTCCTGCGCCTCAAGGCGGAGGTGAACTGGCACCAGCTGTTCCAGGAGCTGGTCGCGGATTTCTCCGAGGCCGCGTTGGCGGAGCGGCAGAGTGCTGCGCTGGCGAAGGCAGGGGTGCCGGGGGTGGTCGCCGAATAGCGGGCGTCTCTGGCATGCGCCTTGCTGCGTTCCGGTACACCGCTTCCGGATCGCCGCCATGCGCCGTCGCTCGCTACTCGCCGCCCCTCTCGCCTGCCTTGCGACGCCGCTGCGCGCACAGCACCGCTACCCTAGTCGGCCCGTCCGCCTGATCATCCCCGTCGCCGTTGCGGGTGCCACCGACATCGTCGGTCGCATCGTGGCCGACGCCATGGCGCCGCTGCTCGGCCAGCCGATCGTGGTGGAGAACATGGACGGCGCGGGCAGCACCGTGGGTGCGGCGGCCTTCCAGCGCCTGCCCGCGGATGGCCACGCGCTCTACATCGGCACCAACAATCATGCGCTGATGAACGCGATGTATCCGCGCTTCGCCACCAACGCCGTCGATGACTTCATCCCCATCGCGCTGGTCTCGCGTCAGCCTTTCGTCCTCACGGTCAACCCGCGCCTTCCGATCCAGTCCGTGTCCGACCTGCTCGCCTGGCTGCGGGTGCGCAAGGATGCGGCGAATTTCGGGGCGACCACGCCGGGCGCGAACAACTACATGGCCGGCGAATTGCTGCGCCAGCTCGCGGACGTGGAGTTCACCACCATCTCCTACCGCTCGGCGCCACTTTCGGTGCAGGACGTGGTCGCCGGGCGGCTGGACTTCACCATCGACAGCCCGACGATGATCGCGCCCCTGATCCGCGACGGCCAGCTGCGCGGCCTCGCCGTCTCCACCGCCGAGCCCTCCGCCCTGCTCCCGTCCCTGCCGAGCTTGAACCAGGCCGGCGTGCCCGGCTTCGACATGGCCGCCTGGTCCATCCTGTTCGCCCGCGCCGGCACCCCGCCCGCCATCATCGCTACGCTGCGCGAGAAGGCGGCGCGCGCGCTCGCAATGCCGGTGGTGCGCCAGCGCCTGGCGGCCGCGACCTTCGAACTTTGGCCCGACAACAGCCCCGAGGCCGCGACCGCCTTGCTGCGCCGCGAGGTCGACCGCTGGGCGCCTATCGCCGCCGCCGCGCGCAGCCCAAGCTGATCCGGACATCGGAAGGAGCGCCATTATGGGCCAGGAAATCGAGACACTCGCGCAATTCGCCGCCACCACCGGCTGGGACGATATCCCCGCGCCGGTACAGCGGCGCGCCAAGCTGATCCTGCTCGACACCATCGCGGTGATGCTGGCGGGCGCCGTGCGGCCGGAGATGCGTGGGTTGCAGGCGGGGCTCGCGCCCACGGCGGGCCAGGGTGCGACCGTCTTCGCGACCGGCTTTCCCGCCGCTGATCCACGCAGCGCGGCGATGCTCAACGCCATGGCCGGCCGCGCGGTGGAGATGACCGAGGGCGTCTACGGCCTGCAGTCCGCGGTGCACGTCCTGCCCGCCATGCTCGCGCTGGGCGAGCAGCGTGGTGCGTCCGGCAAGCAGGTGCTGGAGGCCTTCGTGCTCGGCTACGAGCTCGCCGCCCGGCTCAGCCTCGGCTTCACCCCGCACCGCCTGGCGCATCCCAATGGCCAGATATCGCTGCTGGGTGCTGCCGCCGGCGGTGCGCGCCTGCATGGGATGGATGGGGCAGGCATCAGCCTCTCCATGCGCATCGCGAGTCTGATGATGATGCTGCCCAGCTACAACAACACCGTCACCGGGGCGACCACACTCAATCTGCCCGCGGGGATGGGCGCCTATGCCGGCGTGCTGGCCCCCGAGATGGCGCGCGCCGGCTTCTTCGCGCAGCCGAATTCCGTCGAGGAACAGCTGGGCGTGATGATCGGCACCGGCTTCGACCCCGCGCCGCTGCTGCCGGGCCTCGGGCAGGACTGGCAGATGCTGAAGAACTACTTCCGCTTCTACGCCTGCTGCAACCCGATCCACCCCATGCTCGACGCGCTGGCCGATGCGCTGGCGGAGCTGCGCCCCAGGCCTGGCGACATCGCCCGTATCGACGCGGCGACCTATGCGTTCGGGTCGGTGATGCGCAACCCCGATCCGCCCAACTACTTCGCCTCGAAATATTCCTTCCCGCATGCGGCGGCGGTGCTGGTCACTCGCGGCGGGCTGGGCTTCTCCGATATCGACGACAGCGCGTTGACCGACCCGGTCATCGCCGCGCTGCGCCCGCTGGTGCACATGTCCGAGGACCCTGCGATGAACGCCAAGGTCCCCGATTTCAAGCCCGCCCGCGTCACCGTCACGCTGCGCGACGGCCGCACGGCCACCGCCGCGAACGAGAACTCCAAGCGCGACACGCTGCGCCCCGACCCCGAGCCTCAGGTGCGGGAAAAATTCGCCGAGCTCGCCGCGACCATGCTCACCGGCGAGGGCATCCGCGTAGTCGAGACCGCCGTGGACCAGGCCGAGGACTGGGCCTCGCCGGCCGACCTCATGGCGCTGCTGCGCCAGCACCAGCGCGCGGCCATGTAGCCGCGCCCAACCCCATGCTGGCATGATGCCAAGACGCGTGGCGTCCTCAGCCCTTCGTAACACCGGCTCCTCGCCCGCTTCATCGACCGGCTTCTCGCCGAGGCGCCGGCCGGCGCGGCCGCGCGCGTGGCGGTGTTGGGCAGCCGGGCGCGCGGCGACAGCGGCCCGGGCTCGGACCTCGATGTCGCGATCATGCCCGGTTCGGACACCGACCGGCGCTCCTGGGTCGCCTCGCGACGGGCCTCGCTTTCGACCTGATGCCGGAGATGGACCGGCACGAACTCGGCCTCGCGCCCCTCGTGGTGCCGGATCCGTCGACCGGGCTCGCGGCGACCATTGCCGCCGAAGGGGTTCCGCGTTGGGCCGCGCCGTGACCCCACGCCTGCCGGCGGACCACATCGGCCGCGTGCCCAGCTATCCGCGCGCGGGGGGTGCGATGATGGCGATGGGCCTGCATGAGCAAGCGACCTCGAACGCCTGCTACGCCGCCTTCGGCGCCGCGCACGCGCTTCTCGCCACCGCTGGCGTCGCGGTCATGCCGGCCTTCGGCAGGCGCTGTCGCTGCACTTCGTCCGCGACGGACCGTTGCCCGCGTCCCTGGGCCGCGCCTTCGGGCACCTGATGACCGATCGCCGCCTTGCCGATTACGGCCTGGCACGCGAGATCGATGCCGTCGCCGCCCGGCAGGCGCTGGACAATGCTGACGCGATCCTCGGCGCCATCCTGCCGCTTGGCGGCCAAGCGTTCGCCCGAGGCGGCAAGTGCCGTCGCCACTGCACTCGAAGACCTGAAGGCGCTCGCCGCTCCCTGATTCCGGCACCCCGGCTTGCCGTTCCCCTGGCCTTATGCTCATTGCAACACAGTATTGCTTGGCGAGGGGTCCATCATATGCGGGTTGCGATTCTGAAGGAGCGCCGTGCTTGCGAAGCCCGCGTGGCGGCGACACCGGAGACGGCCAAGAAGCTCATCGCACTCGGCTGCACGGTGGCGGTCGAGGCCGGCGCCGGACTCGCCTCCGGCTTCACCGACGCGGCCTATGCCGAAGCCGGCGCCGAGGTCGCCCCCGATGCCGCCGCGGCGCTGGCCGATGCCGCCATCATCTTCAAGGTCCGCGCCCCGCTCGGCACCGGAGAGGGCGAGGTCGACGAGCTCGCGCTCATCCCGCGTGGGGCCATCCTCATCGGCACCCTTGGCGCGGACGCCGCCGCCGCCGGGACCTATGCCAGCCTCGGCATCGACGCCTATGCGATGGAACTGCTCCCCCGCATCACCCGCGCCCAGTCGATGGACATTCTGTCCAGCCAGGCGAACCTCGCCGGCTATCGCGCCGTGGTGGAAGGGGCCGCCGCCTTCGACCGCGGCTTCCCCATGCTGATGACCGCCGCCGGCACCATCCCCGCCGCCAACGTCTTCATCATGGGGGCGGGTGTGGCCGGCCTGCAGGCCATCGCCACCGCCCGCCGCCTCGGCGGCCGCGTCTCGGCCACCGACGTCCGCCCCGCCGCCAAGGAGGAGATCAAATCCCTCGGCGCCAGCTTCGTCGGCTATGAGGATGAGGAGAGCAAATCCGCCCAGACCGCCGGCGGCTACGCCAAGCAACTCTCCGCCGATTTCTACGCCAAGCAGGCCGAGGTGGTCGCCGCGCACATCGCCAAGCAGGATGTCGTCGTCACCACCGCCCTGGTCCAGGGCCGCAAGGCCCCCATCCTGGTCACCGCCGCGATGGTCGAGAGCATGAAGCCCGGCTCCATCATCGTGGACATTGCCTCGGACGCCGGCGGCAACTGCGCGCTCACCACCCCCGGCGAGCGCACCACCACGGACAATGGCGTGACCATCCTCGGCTACACCAACTGGCCCGGCCGCATCCCCGCCGCCGCCTCGGCGCTCTATGCGCGCAACCTGCTCACCTTCCTCACCACCTTCTGGGACAAGGAGGCCAAGGCGCCGAAACTGTCGCCCGAGGATGACATCGTGAAGGGCACCGCGCTCACCCGCGCCGGTGCCGTCGTGCACCCCTCCCTCGCCCCCGCCGCCGCGGCCTGAAGGAACTCGCCGATGAACCCCACCGAACTCGCCAACCAGGCGACGCTCGCGGCCAACCGCGCGCTCGAACTCGCCGAGGCCGCGCGCCAGGCCGCGCTCTACGTGGCCCCCGTCGCCGAAGCCGCCGAGCCCTTCCTGTACCTGCTCACCATTTTCCTGATGGCCTGCTTCGTGGGCTACTACGTGGTGTGGAACGTGACCCCGGCGTTGCATTCGCCGCTGATGGGTGTGACCAACGCCATCTCCTCGGTCATCGTCGTGGGCGCCATCCTCGCTACCGGCTTGTCGGATTCCATCGCGGCCAAGATCTTCGGCTTCATCGCCGTGACGCTCGCCTCGGTGAACATCTTCGGCGGCTTCATGGTGACGCGCCGCATGCTCGCCATGTTCAAGAAGAAGGGCTGAGCCGATGGGCGCGACCGTCTCGACACTCGCCTATCTCGTCTCCTCCGTCCTGTTCATCCTCGCGCTGCGCGGGCTGAGCCATCCCGAGACGTCCCGCCAGGGCAACTTGTTCGGCATGGTGGGGATGGGCATCGCGATCCTCGCGACGCTGCTGCGGCCTGGCATGGGCGGGGGTGGGATCGCCATCGTGCTCGCGGGCCTGGCCATCGGCGGCACCATCGGCACCGTGGTCGCTGGGCGCATCCAGATGACGGCCTTGCCGCAGCTGGTCGCGGCCTTCCACTCGCTGGTCGGCATGGCGGCGGTCTTCGTCGCCGCGGCCGCCTTCTATGCGCCGGCGAGTTTCGGGATCGGCACGCCCGGCCATATCCATGCGGGGTCGCTGGTCGAGATGTCACTCGGCCTCGCTATCGGCGCGGTGACCTTCTCCGGCTCGGTAATCGCGTTTGCCAAACTCGATGGCCGGATGTCCGGCGCGCCCATCCTGTTCCCCAACCAACACAAGCTGAACCTGGCGCTCGGCATCCTGATGCTGGTGCTGATCATCGCCTTCGTGGCGACAGGGAACAGCCTGCTGTTCTGGCTGATCGCGCTGCTCGCCTTCGTGCTGGGCTTCCTGCTGATCATCCCGATCGGCGGCGCGGACATGCCGGTCGTCGTCTCGATGCTGAACAGCTATTCCGGCTGGGCGGCGGCGGGCATCGGCTTCACGGTGGGCAATATCCTGCTGGTCGTCACCGGCGCGCTGGTCGGCGCCTCGGGCGCGATCCTGTCCTACATCATGTGCAAGGGCATGAACCGGTCCATCATCAACGTGCTGCTGGGCGGCTTCGGCACCACAGGCGGAGGCGAGGCTGGCCCTGGTGCAGGGAACGGCGACCGCGCGCCGGTCAAGGCCGGCAGCCCGGAAGACGCTGCCTACATCATGAAGAACAGCCAGAAGATCATCATCGTTCCCGGCTACGGCATGGCGGTGGCCCAGGCCCAGCAGGTTCTGCGCGAGATGGGCGACCTGCTGAAGAAGGAGGGCGTCGAGGTCTCCTACGCCATCCACCCCGTGGCGGGTCGCATGCCGGGCCACATGAACGTGCTGCTCGCCGAGGCCAACGTCCCCTATGACGAGGTCAAGGAGCTCGAGGAGATCAACCCCGAATTCGCCGAGGCCGACGTGGCCTTCGTGATCGGCGCCAACGACGTGACCAACCCTGCGGCGAAAACCGACAAGTCGTCGGCGATCTACGGCATGCCGATCCTGGATGTGGAGCGCGCGAAGACGGTGTTCTTCATCAAGCGCGGCATGGCCTCCGGCTATGCCGGCGTGGACAACGAGCTGTTCTTCCGCCCCAACACCATGATGCTGTTCGGCGACGCGAAGAAGGTGACGCAGGAGATCGTGCAGGCGTTGCAGCGCTGATCGCCCGCTTGATCGCCAGCGATGAACTATTCTCCCAGCAGGCGGGGCGATCAAGCGCCGTGCTCCAAGACCGTTTGCGAAAACGAGGCGGCCTTGTTTTCAGGAAAAAGGCCAAAGCTTCATAAAGGGTTAGGTCGACGCCGCCGGTAGGGTGGCCTTACTTTCGGTGACTTGACCCCTCGCCCCGCGGCACGGGATACAGGCGAGACCAGAGCATCCGGGACATCCTCCATGCGTCTTCTCGCCACTGCCATCCTCGCGACCTTGCCCTTCGCCGCGCACGCTCAACAACCCACGATCTTCCCGACCCGCGACGTCGCCATCACCTACCGCGCCACCGGCCCGCAGGGGCCGATGAACATCACCATGGCCTTCTCCACCGCCAGCGGCCTGATGCGCATCGATGTCCCCGGCGGCGGCCCGATGGGCGGCGGCTGGATGCTGTTCGACCACCGCGCCGGCAGCGCGCGCATGGTGATGGACCAGCAGCGCATGGTGATGACCATGGATGGCACCATGGTGCCAGGCGGCGGCGGCTTCCGCCCCTCGCCCGATGCGCGCTTCACCCGCGAGGGCGCCGATCGCGTTGCCGGCCTTGCCTGCACGAATTGGCGGATCGAGGATCGCGGCAACCGCGCGCGCGCCTGCCTCACCGATGATGGCGTGATGCTGCGCGCCCAGCCCGAGACCCAGGGCGCGGGCACGCTCGAGGCGACCGAGATCAGCTACGGCCCGCAGGACCCGGCCCGCTTCACGGTGCCGACCGGCTACCAGACCATGGACATGCAGCAGATGATGCAGGGTCTGCAGCAGCGCCAGGGCCAGCGCCCGCCGCCGCGCTAGCGCCCGCGCGCGGGGCGCGCCATATGCAGGCCATGCATCGACGCGCCCTCATCGCCTTCACCCTCGCCCCGGCCCTGGCCCTGGCGCAGACCCAGCCGCGCCGGGCCGCGCCGCCGCCGGCACCGCCACCGGCGCAGCGCGGCTCCACCGTGCTCGCCGGTGCCGAGCGCGCGGCGGTGCTGGGTCGGGTCGAGGCCTATCTGGGCGGCATCCGCACCCTCAAGGCGCGCTTCCTCCAGCTCGCGCAGAACGGCGCCACCGCCGAGGGCACCGCCTGGATCCAGCGACCGGGGCGCATGCGCTTCGACTACGACCCGCCGACGCCGATGCTGCTCGTCGCGTCCTTCGGCCAGTTCCTGTTCTATGACCGCGAGCTGCGCAGCCCCTCGGTGGTGCCGACCTCCGCCACGCCGCTGGGCATCCTGCTGCAGGAGAATCTGCGCCTCTCGGGTGCGGTCACCATCGAGGAGGTGGCGCGCGAAGGCGGTTTCCTTGCAGTCACCCTGTTCCGCACCGACAGCCCCGGCGATGGCCGCCTCACCCTGATCATGGATGAGACGCCGATGCAGCTGCGCCAGTGGGTCGTGCTCGACACCCAGAACCGGACGACGCGGGTGACGCTGTCGCGCATCGAGACCGGGCTCACCTTCGACACCGCGATCTTCGCTTTCAACGATCCGCGCTTCTTCGAGCCGGGCGGCCTGGGCGCGCCACAGCGGTAGGGATCACATCCCCAGCACGTCCTTCATGCCGTACAGCCCCGGCGGCTTGCCCACCACCCAAAGCGCCGCCCGCACCGCGCCTGTCGCATAGACCCTTCGGTCGAAGCTGCGATGGGTGAGCGCGATGTGCTCGGACCCGGCGGCGAACAGCAGCGTGTGCTCGCCCACCACCTGGCCGCCGCGCAGTGCGGCGAAGCCCACCGTGCCGGTCTGCCGCGGCCCGGTATGGCCGTCGCGCCCGGATTCCATGCGCAGCGCCTCGCCCCGCCCTGCAGCCACCGCGCGGCCGAGTGCGACGGCCGTGCCGGACGGTGCATCGACCTTCTGGCGGTGGTGCATCTCGACGATCTCGGCATCGTAATCCGCCCCCGGAAGGCTCGCCGCCATTCGCTCCGCGATCGCGAGCATCAGGTTCACGCCGGGCGAAAAATTCGCCGCATAGACGATGGCGACATGCGACGCGGCATCGCGCACCGCCGCCTCCTCGGCATCCGACAGGCCCGAAGAGCCCAGCACCAGCGGCGTCCCCGCCGCGACCGCGGCCGCGGCATGCACGGGTGCCGCATGCGCATGGGTGAAGTCGATCACCACGTCGCTCGCCGCGAACAGCACCGCCGGGTCATCGCCGCGGGCGGTGCCGCCGGCGAGCGCGGCCCCCGCCGCCGCGATCTCCTCGGCGAGAAGCTTGCCCATGCGGCCACCGATGCCGGCAATGCCGATGCGCGCCATCAGCCGCGCTCGGCCTCGTACCGCGCCTTGGTCTCGGCATTGGCGGGGTACAGGCCGGGCAGAGCCACGCCCTTCTCGACCTCGCGCATGATCCACGCCTCCAGCCGTTCCTGCTCGACCGCGGCCTCGGTCACGGCGTCAAGCAGCGCGATCGGGATCACCACCGCGCCGTCATCATCGGCCACGATGATGTCGCCAGGCACCACCGTCGTGCCACCGCAGCCGATCGTCTCCTCCCAGCCCACGAAATTCAGCGCGGCGACCGAGGCCGGGGCCACGCAGCCCTGCGCGAAGACGGGCAGGCCCGTGCCCAGCACGCCGGCGCCGTCGCGGACCATGCCGTCCGTCACCAGGCCGGCGACACCGCGCTTGCTCATGCGCGCGCACAGAATGTCGCCGAAGATGCCCGCCGCCTGGCTGCCCATGGCATCCGCCACCGCCACGCACCCCTCCGGCATCGCCTCGATCGCGGCGCGCGTGGAACGCGGGGAAGACCAGCTGTCCACGGTCGCGAGATCCTCGCGCGTGGGAGTGAAGCGCAAGGTGAAGGCGGGACCGGCGATGCGGCGATTCCTGCCCGGAACCAAGGGACGGCTGCCGGCGATGTAGCAGAAACGCACGCCCTTCTTGAGAAGCACCGTGGTGAGGGTTGCGGTGGTGACGCCGATCAGGGCGTCGCGGATGGCGGGGGTGAAGGGCATGGGCGAAACTCCAAGCGTCAAGAATTCGAGGACGGCGAAAGCCTAGCTGATTTCGCTCGGTCAGCTACTCTTGTCTCGGCGGTGACGCGTCCTGCAGTAGCGCGGCGCGTGCGGCTTGATAGGCGTCGCGGCGACTCAGCATGAGCGCGGTGAAGGATGCGACCGTCAGCGGCAGTTTGGCCGTCTGCGGAGCAGGCGACGGAGGGCGCTCGCCGCCTGACAGGCGCCGGGCCAAACCGGCCAGGCCGTGCCATAGGGCCACGAGAAGGCCGGCGCCCACGGGCTCATAGGATCCGAAATACGTCGCGAAGGGAAAATCGTCGAAAGCGTCGGGCGTCAATCCCAGCCGCCGGCCTGTTTCGAGGACCAACTCCGCCGCCTCTTCGTCATGAATGCCTCGAACCCCGTTGATCACCGTGTCCGGAGAGAATTTCAGGCCATGGTCAAGAAACGTTCGGCGCAGCAGCGCGGCGATCTCTGCGTCCGCCTCCATCACCACGCTCGTCTGGGACAGAACGGCGTCACTGCTTCGCACACCATCCTCGACACGCCAGCTGGGGTGGACTGCGCAGCCACCGCCATCACAGGAAGGGATTGCGCGCGCGAGGGGGTGTGGCAGCAGGGCCGAAATGGCGCGCCAGGTAGTCCACGATCGTGGAGCGCAGATCGGCGTCCAGCGGGTTCATCCCGTGCTTCTCCACCATCCAATCCATCAGCCCATCCCACTGCGCCCGCGGCAGGCGCGTGCGCCGGATGATCGCGCTGTTGTGGCACGCCGTGCACAGCGCGAAGGTCTCGTCCCGGCCCTCGCCCTCGGGCAGGATCGAGGAATCCTCATCCTGCGCGAAAGCCGGTGCGGCCAGCAGCAGCATGGCAAAAGCAAAGCCCCTCATCCGACCAGCACAGCCACGCGGCTGATCGCATTCGCACCATAGCCCTGCGGATTCCAGTTCGCCGCGGCGTGCGGCTGCATGCGGCCCTTGTCGTCCGTCGCGCGATACCAGATTTCGAAATACCCATCGGAGGCGAAGCGCGCCTTGCCCGTCCAGCGCTGCCAGGCATGGCGGTTCGCCGGTGCGGCGACCTGCATCGCCTGCCAGCTCGCCCCATAATCCACCGAGACATGCAGCGCCGATACCGTGTCATCCCCCGCCCAGGCCGCACCGCGCAGATCGATCTCGCGCATCCCCGCCGGCAGGCGCGTACCATGCGCCACATTGGTGAGGATCGACCGCACCGGCATGGACGTCATGTCCGCGAAATCGCGGCCGTTGTTCTCGCTGCCCGGCACGATCGGGCGCACCGGCACGCGATACGACGTCCCGCCCATCCCCGCGCCATCATGCGGCGTCGCACGCACCAGGATCTTCGTCAGCCACTTCTGGCTGAGGCTGCCCGGCCATCCCGGTACGATCAACCGCAGCGGCGCCCCATGCACGTTGGGGATCGCTGCGCCGTTCATGCGGAAGGCGAGCAGCGTGGTCTCGTCCATCGCCTTCGCGATCGGCATGCCGCGGCTGATCGACAGCCGCCCCGCCTCGCCCGACAGATGCGGGTCCGCGCCGACATGGCCGGTGAACGCCGCGCCTGGCTTCAACCCGGCGGCGTTCAGGACATCGCGGAGCCGGACACCGGTCCATTCGGCGTTGGAGATCGCGCCACTGGTCCACTGGTTGCCGCGGGTCTGCGGCTGGAACTGCGCCCGGCCATTGCCCCCGCACTCCATCTGCAGCTGCAGCGTGACGACCTCGAAGCGCGCCTGAAGCTCCGCGACGCTGAGTTCCAGCGGCGCATTCAGTTCGCCCTCGACGCGGAAGCGCCAGGCGCCAGGGTCCGCGACCGGTTCGGGTATGCGGCCATTCATGCGGATGAACATCTTCTCGGCCGGCGTCACGGCATCGTCGAGCAGCGTCTCCGGCGTCTCCGCCACCAACGGTCGGTCGCCGAGCACCACGAGCGGCGCCTTGCCCTGCATGCGCAACGTCTCCGGTGCCGCGGCTTGCGCGGCGGCGGGGGTGATGGACTCACCGACCAGCTTCGCGACCAGCGGTGCGGCGACCATCGTCGCGCCCAGGGTCATCAAGGACGTGCCGGTCATGGCACCCCGCCGTCCGGTCACCACGGCGTGTGCGTCCGGCATGCGGTGCTGGTCCTGCGTCATGGTCGCTTCCTCTCTTGTTGCCTGACCTTAGAGCAGATCCCACCATGATTGAATGGAGGCGTCGAAAACCCTGCTCCGGGGGATGTGGCACCGCCACCCCTCGAACCGAGGCGGCGCATCGCCTATACCGGGCCGGTGCAGAGCCCCTCCCCGCCCGATTACATCGCCCGCCTGAACCCGGAACAGCGCGCCGCCGTGGAGGCGCTCGATGGCCCGCTGCTGGTGTTGGCCGGTGCCGGCACCGGCAAGACCCGCGTGCTGACCACGCGCTTCGCGCACCTGCTGATGACCGGCCGCGCCAAGCCGTGGGAGGTGCTCTCCGTCACCTTCACCAACAAGGCCTCGCGCGAGATGCGCGAGCGCGTCAGCGCCATCCTCGGCCGCCCGGTGGAGGGGCTGTGGCTCGGCACCTTCCACGCGCTGTGTGCGCGCATGCTGCGGCGTCACGCCGCGCTGGTTGGCTTGCAGACCAACTTCACCATCCTCGATGCCGACGACCAGCTGCGCTTGCTCAAGCAGGTGATGGAGGCCGCCCGCATCGACGCGAAGCGCTGGCCGCCGCAGGGCACCATGGGCGTCATCCAGCGCTGGAAGGATCGCGGGCTCACGCCCGAACGGGTGACCGCCGCCGAGGACACGGATTGGGCGGGCGGTGCAGCGCGCGGCCTGTACCGCGACTACCAGCGCCGCCTGGTCGAGCTGAACGCCGCCGATTTCGGCGACCTGCTGCTGCACGTCACCGAGATCCTGCGCACCCATCCGGACGTGCTCGCCGAATACCATCGTGGCTTTCGCTACATCCTGGTCGACGAGTATCAGGACACCAACCTGGTGCAGTACCTCTGGCTGCGGCTATTGGCTCAATCGCACAAGAACATCTGCTGCGTCGGCGATGACGACCAGTCCATCTATTCGTGGCGTGGCGCCGAGATCGAGAACATCCTCCGCTTCGAGAAGGATTTTGCCGGCGCGAAGATCGTGCGGCTGGAGAGCAACTACCGCTCGACCGCGCCCATTCTCGCGGCCGCCTCAGGCCTCATCGCGCACAACACCGGACGCCTGGGCAAGACGCTGCGCTCCGGCCTCGCCAATGCCGAGGGCGAGCGCGTGCACGTCGTCTCGCTCTGGGACAGCGAGGAGGAGGCGCGGATGGTCGGCAGCCGCATCGAGGAAGCGCGCCGCAACGGCACCTCGCTCGCCGAGATCGCCGTGCTCGTCCGCGCCGGCTTCCAGACCCGGGCCTTCGAGGAGCGGATGATCGCGCTCGGCATTCCCTACCGCGTGGTGGGCGGTGCGAAATTCTACGAGCGTGCCGAGATCCGCGACGCCATGGCCTATCTGCGCGTGCTGAACCAGCCGGCCGACGATTTGGCATTCGAGCGCATCGTCAACACGCCCAAGCGCGGCCTGGGCGACACCGCCATGCGCGCCATGCAGGCCATCGCGCGCGAGCAGCGCCTGCCGCTCAGCAGCGCCGCGCAGATCATGGTGGAGGGCAGCGACACGCTGCGCGGCAAGGCGCGCAGCGCGCTGACCGAACTGATGCATGGCTTTGCACGCTGGCGCGCGGCGCTCGACAGCGAAGGCCATGTCGTCGTCGCGGCGACGCTGCTGGACGAAAGCGGCTACACCGACATGTGGAAGCAGGACCGCTCCCCCGAAGCGCCGGGGCGTTTGGAAAACCTCAAGGAATTGCTGCGCGCGATGGCGGAGTTCCAGACGCTTGCAGGCTTCCTCGACCATGTCGCGCTGGTGATGGACAACGACGCCGACCCCGACGCCGCGCGCGTCAGCCTGATGACCCTGCACGCAGCGAAGGGCCTGGAATTCGATATGGTGTTCCTGCCGGGCTGGGAGGAAGGGCTTTTCCCCTCGCAGCGCAGCCTCGACGAGGGCGGGGAGAAGGCGCTGGAGGAAGAACGTCGTCTCGCCTATGTCGGCATCACGCGCGCGCGTCGCGTGGCGGTGATCAGCCACGCCGCCAATCGCCGCATCTACGCGAACTGGACCAACTCCATCCCCTCCCGCTTCATCGACGAGCTGCCCGAGGATCACATCCAGCGCGCGGGTGCCGCGGCGCAGGAGCGCGCGCGCATGATCAACGCACCCTCCGTCTTCGCCGGTGGCGGGCTGATGGCACGGCGCCCGCGCGTGATCGAACCCGGGGCTTGGGAGGTGAAGGAGCGTCCCTCCGCCGGCGGCTTCACCGCCGGGGAGCGCGTCTTCCACCAGAAATTCGGCTATGGCCGGATCCTGCGCGTCGACGACGACAAGCTCGACATCGCCTTCGAGAAATCCGGCGAAAAGCGCCTGCTTGATCGCTTCGTGGAGAAGGCGTGATGGCGCTGTCGCACCGCTTCGCGCGGCCGCTGGAAACCATCGCGCTCGAAGGCGTGCCGGAGCACGCGGTCCCTGCCTTCGAGGCCGCCTTCCAGACCATCTGCGCCACCGTGGGCTATTTTCGGGAAGAACCCGCCGAGACCTGGCGCATCGAGGGCGTGCGTGAACAGGGTGCGGACGATACCGAACTCGCCGGGGCGCTGGCGCTCGCGGCGCTTATGACCGGCTTCGAAACGCCGGAACTGTTGCGCGCCGAGACCGAGGCCGATGGCTGGCTTGCGCGCACCATCACCGCCTTCCCCGAGCAGCCCGTGGGCCGCCGCTTCCTCATACGCCCCACCCACGTTCCCAATCCTGTCACCTACGGCCGCGTGGTGCTGCGCCTGGATGCCGGCCTCGCCTTCGGCAGCGGCGAGCATGCCTCGACCCAGGGCTGCCTGCTGGCCTTTGAGCGGGTGGCGCTGCGCCGGCCGCGGCGCATCCTGGATCTCGGCAGCGGATCCGGCATTCTCGCGCTGGCCGCGGCAAAGCTGCTGCACCGTCACGTACTGGCGACCGACATCGAACCCTGGAGCGTGCGCGTCTGCGCCGAGAATGCGCGCATGAACGGCCAAGCGCAGCGCATGCGCGCATCCCTCGCCGACGGCTGGCGCAGCCCGCGGGTGCGCGGCCCCTATGACCTGGTGTTCGCGAATATCCTGGCGCGCCCGCTCTGCGCGATGGCGAAGCACCTGGCGGCGAACCTGGCGCCGGGCGGCACCGCGATCCTCGCGGGGCTGCTGGGGACGCAGGCGCGGATGGTGCTGGCGGCGCATCGGCGCTGCGGGCTGCGGCTGGAGCGGCGCCTCGATGTCGGCCCCTGGACCACGCTGGTGCTGCGCCGCGATTCCCGTTGACCCGGGACCGGGGCGCCGGTCTAGGATGATCGTTGCGATCTCAGACAGGAATGAAGCCGTGATCCCGCCCGCCCGCAGCTTCGTCTTCCTGCCGGCGCATGACCAGGCGCCGGACCCGCTCAATCCGCGCGGCGGCGACGCCCATGGGGCCTTCAGCCTCGGCGAGAGCAAGTATCGCGATCTCTACGGGCCGCCGGGCGGCTCGGTCACCACCTTCCGCTTCGACAATCTCGGCGTGCTTCACCACCAATCCCGGCGCCGGACCATCTTCGACGCGATGGAGCGCGGCGGCGGCAATTACGACGCGCTGGTCTATTTCGGGCATGGCTTTCCCGGCGGCCTCGCCCATACCGGCATCGACAATGACTGCGTCGCGCAATTCGCGGCACAGGTGCGGCGGCACTGCACGCCCTCGGTCAAGATCATCCTCTATGCCTGCTGGGCCGGCGAGCCCGGGCAATTTGCCTACCGCGTCGGCCAGGCCTTGGCGGGATGGGCACAATCGGGCATGGCAGTCTTCGCGCATCGCCAGGCGCGGCACAGCTACCGCAACCCGCTCGTCTACCGCTTCCCGAGCCATCACGGCGCGGGCGGCGAACCGGTGCACCCGATCGACGACGCCTGGCGCCACGCCATGGCCCATGAGAGGAACCTGATTTGGGCCAAGTTCCCCTTCATGACGCCCGAGGAGATCAAGCAGGCCATCGTCTGAATCCCCGCGGCGGGCTTCTGGCGCTGCTGCTGCTGCTGGCGGGCTGCGTCGTGCCCGCGCCGCCCCCGCGCGAGCCGCCGCTGCTCTACCCGGCCTCCGCCCGCGAACGGATCATCCGCATCGCCATCGCCGAATGGGAGGATTGGGGCCGCCTGACGCCCGAGACGGTGCCGACCTCGGCCGAAGGGGCGCGGGAGAATTTCCCGCGCGTGCTCGCCTATTGGCGTGCGCTGGATCCCGGCGGCGATGGCGGCGCCATCATGCGCAACCGCCACCGCTTCAACACCGGGGCAGGCGGCGTGTGGGACGAGCCGGCCTGGTCCGCCGCCTTCATCAGCTTCGTCCTGCGCTCGGCTGGCATCGATGGCCGCGAATTCCCCCCCGCGCCCGCGCACGCCACCTATGTCGATGCTCTCATCTCCGATGCGACGGAATTCCCCGACCGCGCGCCCTTCATCCCGCACAGCCCGGACAGCTACGGCCCGGCGCTGGGCGACATGGTCTGCGCCGATCGTTCACGCGCTCCGATCACGGATTGGGCGGAGCGTGCGGCGGATGGCGGCCGCTTCCGCCCCATGCATTGCGACATCGTCGTCGCCAATGTCGCGGGCGGCGTCGAACTCGTCGGTGGCAATGTCCGCGACGCCGTCACGCGCACCCGCCTGGCCACGACGCCTGATGGCCGCCTGATCCTGGACCCTGGCGCGCGGCCGCGTATCTTCGCCATATTCGAGAACCGCCTGGGCCGCCTGCCGGCCCGCCCCCGACAGGAAGAGCCCGTCTCATGACCCATTTGTTCGATCCGCTGACGCTCCGCGGCGTGACCTTCAAGAACCGCATCGGCGTCGCACCCATGTGCCAGTACTCGGCCGCAACCGATGGCCGCCCGACCGAATGGCACCTGGCGCACCTGCTGCAGCGCGCGCTCGGCGGCGCCGCGCTGGTTTGCGTCGAGGCCTCGGGCGTGGTGCCGGAAGGCCGCATCACCCCCGCCTGCCTGGGCATCTGGGATGACGGACAGGAGGCCTCGCACACCCGCCTCGCCCACGCCATCGCCCGCGGCGGCGCGGTGCCGGGCATCCAGCTGGCCCATGCCGGGCGCAAGGCGAGCCGCAACGTCTCGTGGGAGCGCGGTCCGGCCGCGCCCGGCTGGGAGATCGTGGGCCCGAGTGCCGAGCCCTTCGGCGACTATGCGACGCCCAACGCGCTGTCGCCCGCCGAGATCGAGGCGCTGCCGGAGGCCTTCGCCACCGCCGCGCGCCGTGCCGTGCGCGCCGGCTACGGCTTCGTCGAAGTGCACGGCGCGCATGGCTACCTGATGCACCAGTTCCTCTCGCCGCTGTCCAACACCCGCAACGATGCCTGGGGCGGCGATTTCGCCGGGCGCACGCGCCTGCTGCTGGACACCTGCGCGGCGGTGCGCGCCGCCATCCCCGACACCATGCCGCTGTTCGTGCGCCTGTCGCACACGGACTGGGTGCCAGGCGGCTGGACCACGGAGGAGACTGTGCAGCTCTCGGCCCTGCTGAAGGGCCGCGGGGTGGACCTGATCAGCGTCTCCTCCGGCGGCAATGATCCGCGCCAGCAGATCGAACTCAAGCCGCTCTACCAGGTCCCCGGGGCGGAAGCGGTGCGCCATGGCGCCGGCATCGCGGTCGGCGTCGCCGGCCTGATCACGACGGCCGAGGAAGCGCAGGGCATCGTCGCCGATGGTCGCGCGGATATGGTGTTCCTTGCGAGGGTCGTGGTGCGCGAGCCCTATTGGGCGGCGCAGGCCGCCATCACGCTGGGCCGGCCCGAGGCGCTGCGCATCCCGCCCGAGTATCAGCGCGGCTGGGACGCCTGGGGCGCGCTGCCGACCGACAAGGGGATCGCGACGCCGATGCCGGCGCTCTGAACGCATCCGGACGACGGACCCTGCACGGCCGTGGCATCACCACGGCCGTATGCGTTCAGGCACTATCAGGTGTCCATGCCGTCGACGAATATTTGAGACGTGCGCAGAGCCACTTTACAATTTCGTAAGTCGAAACATATTTTATACATCACGATCTCCGACGGATTGTGCTGCATGGCGCGTTTTGCAAATTTCGACGAGGCCGTGGCCATCGTGCAGGAGAACGACCGCGTTTCGGCCGCCAGCCTCGCACGCGCGCTGGGCGCGACCTCCGCGGCCGCCGCCAGTTTGCTCGATCGGCTGCACGACGAGGGTCACATCGAAGGCGTCGGCGAGGATGGCTGGCATCGGGTGATCGGCACCCAGGCGCGCCGCCGCTGGGATCGCAATGGCAGCAGCGTCGGCACCCCGAGCGGCCGCATCGCCATGCTCGAAGCAGAAAATGCCGAGCTTCGCCACAAGCTGCGCGAGGTCGAGGACCGCCTCGCGCATCGCGGCTCGACGAACGCCACGGGGCAGCACGCGCCGTCTCAAGCCCCTGAGACCGAGGATGAGATGGCCCAGACGCGGCGGCGCCTGCGCCACCTGCTCGCCCGCGCCCTCCACCCCGACCGCGCCGAAGGCAACGTGCTCGAGCGCAATCTCCATACCGACCTGTTCAAGCGGCTCTGGCCGGAGATCGAGGCCGCGATCAGCGGCAAGCCCTCCCCCAGCGAGGAGGAGTAAGCGGGGCGGCTATTCCGCCGCCTTCGGCATGTGGCCCAGCGTGCCCTCGTACTTCTCCGCGCTGTCCGCCGGCAGCCATTCGGCTTCCATTTCGCGAATGCGGTCAAAGCCGGCGAACTGGTGCAGGTTGCCGACGGGATGCGCCTTGAAGCGCGCATCGTAGGCGGCCTCGGCCATCGGGCCATCGGCCTTCAGCGCGACGGCGAAATCATGCACGGCCATGAGCGTGGCGCGCATCGCCGCACCCGGCAGGATGGTCACCGCGATGCCGAGCTCGGCCATCCGCTCCGCACTCAGGCGCGGCGAGATGCCGGTCATGTTGTAAAAGACCGGTCCGCGCACGCCGGCGCAGATCTCGGCGACCTCCGCCTCGCTCGCCGGCCCCTCGACGAAGGCGAGGTCGGCGCCGGCCTCGAGGAAGGCATTGGCGCGCCACAGCGCCTCCGCCAGGGAGCCGCCATGGGCCCCGCGCGCATCGGTGCGCGCGACCAGGACGAAGCTCGGGTCGATCGCGTCGCGCACGGCAGCGGCCGCGCGGATCTTGCCAACCGCTTCGTCGCGGCCGATCACCTCGCGCCCGGCGACGTGGCCGCAGCGCTTGGGAGCGACCTGGTCTTCCATGTGCAGGCCGGCGACGCCGAAGCGGATGTATTCCTCGACCGTGCGCGCGACGTTGATGGCGTTGCCGAAGCCGGTGTCGGCATCGGCGATCAGCGGCACGCGCACCGCGGCCGCGATGTGCTTCGCGTTCAGCGCCATCTCGGTCTGGGTGACCAAGCCCGCATCGGGCAGGCCGAGCATCGAGAGCGAGGTGCCGTAGCCGGACATGTAAATGGCCGGGAAACCCACCTCCTCCAGGACGCGTGCCGACATGGCGTTGTAGCAGCCGGGGATGATGAGCGGCTTGGCCGCCGCCATGGCCGCGCGCAGCCGCGCGCCGGGTGTGGCCGTCTGTCCTTCGCCGAGACGCATGGGATCATTCTCCTTCGGGGTCGAGCACGGCTTCGAGGGTCATCAGCACCGGATTCTCGCCGCGCGCGAGCGTGCCTTCGTGCAGGCGATCCTCCACATCGACCATGGCGATGTCGAGTGGGCGGCCTGCGCCCCCGGCGCGGATGAACATCTCGGTGAATGGGATCTCGGTGGCGGGCGCGTCGGTGAAGCGGGCGCCGATGATGCTGCCGACGCCGCCGCGCAGCGTGGCGCGCTTGTAGCCCTTACCATCCGCGATGGCCTCGATCGCCAGCGTGATATCCTGGTTCGGCCGCAGCCGCAGCGCGAGGCCGGGATGGCCGCCAGGGCGGGTGTCGTCGGTTGCCACGGGCGCAAACAGCCGGAACCCGGTCTCTGGATCATCCGAGACCTCGAAGGCGGCGCCCGAAAGCGCCACGCCGGTGAGCTGGATCGGCGCGGCAATGACGGCTTCCTCCGGCAGGATATGGCCGCCGCGACGCACACCCTCGGCCTCGAACCAGGTCGCGTGGCAATGGAAGAAGGCGGCGCCATCGCGTCGCCCGAACGTCAGCGCGCCGTGTTCGAGGCGCGTGACGCCGGGCGGCCGGCGCGCTTCGCTGTACCAGGCCGCGCGCGTGGCATCCGGCGACAGCGCCGGGATCACGTAGCCGAACGGCGAGAAGCCACCTCCCGCGATGGTGAAGGCGCCGGAGCGAAAGCCCCTCGCGGCAAGCGCATCGCGGAGCGTGTCCAGCAACAGGGCGCCAGCCGGCAACGTGAACGCGCAGGGATGCAGCAGAGCGGGCACCACGACGGCGCGCGGCTGCGGCGCCGGTCCTGGCTGACGGATGCTGCGCATCAGGCCTTGGCCAAGGGCAGCAGGCCGCGTGCCTCCAGCGCATCCCGCACCAGGCGCTTGGGCACCTTGCCGTAGCCGGATTTGGGCATCTCATCGAGGAAGAAGACCCGCTTGGGGATCTTGTAGCGCGGCATCTTCTCGCCCATCCACGCGAGCAAGGCCGCCTCGTCGCCGGCGCCGCGCGGCACCACGGCCGCGACGCCGACCTCGCCCCAGAGCGCATCGGGCACACCCAGCACCGCGCATTCCGCGACATCGGGATGGGTCAGCAGCTTCTCCTCCACCTCGCGCGGATGGATGTTCGAGCCGCCCGAGATGTACATGTCCGAAGCCCGGCCGGTGATGTACAAAAATCCCTCGGCATCCATGTGGCCGAGGTCGCCGGTGCGGAACCAGCCGTCGCGGAACGCCTTTGCGTTGGCCTCCGGATTGTCGAAGTAGCCGGCGAACACCGCCGGGCCGATCACGCAGATCTCACCCGTCTCGCACGGTGGCAGGACGCGGCCCGCCTCATCCTGGATCTGCACCTCCATCCCGGTGCGCTCGAAGCCGCAGGTGCCCATGCGCGCGGCCGGACCATCCTCCGCCTCGTGCTGATCGGGGCGGAGATAGGTGATGTTGCCGGTCACCTCGCCGAGGCCGAAATACTGCACGATCACCTTGCCCAGCCGCTGCAGGATCATCCGCTGGTCGGCGCGGTACATCGGCGCCCCGGCATAGATCACGTGGCGCAGCGCGTGCGGCGCGGCGTCCGGATGCTCGGCCAGCAGCTTCAGGATGGTCGGCACGGTGAACAGGTTGGTGACGAGATGCTCGGCGATCAGCCGCCAGGCCTCGGCGACGTCGAAGCGGTCGGTGGGAAGCAGCACGGTCTTGGCCGCACGCGCCACCTGGGTGAGCTGGTGCACGCCGGCGCCGTGTGAGAGTGGGGCCACCACCAGCGATGCATCCCGCTCGTTGGTGCCGGGCAGCAGGTCGGCCAGGTGGTTGTTCACCACGAAGGCCATCTGGCCATGCGTTAGCACCGACGCCTTGGACCGTCCCGTGGTGCCGGAGGTGAAGAAGAACCAGCAGGGATCGTCATACTCGACCGCCGCGGTCGTGCACGGAGCACCGGCATGGGCCGCGATCAGCGCCTCCATCTCCGCGCCCAGCATCACGACGCGCTGCACCACATCCGCAACCGCCGCGGCGTGGCCTGGGAAATCCGGATGGCAGAGGAAGGCGCTGACCTTCGCCATGCGCGCGAGGTCCACGACCTCGTCGGCGAGCAGGCGGAAATTGGTCGGCACCCACACCGCGCCGATGCGGAACACCGCGAACTGTGCCGCGAACATCTGCTCGCAATTCTTGGAATGAACCAGCACGCGGTCGCCCTTGCCGAGACCCATGCCGATGAGGCCGGTCGCGATCGCACCCGCCCGCGCCTCGATCTCCGCCCAGCGCCAGGATCGCTCGCCCCAGACCAGCCCGACGCCGTCCGGCACGCGCCGCGCCGCCTGGCGCAGCAGCGTCGCGAGATTCATCACCCGGCGGCTCATTCGCAGTTCGGCCATTCGTTTCCTCCGCCGCCAGACTCGGGGCAAAGCCGCGTCCGTGGCAATAGCCAGGCTCCGAGGCACGCAACGCGGCTCCAAACCGTGACGGCACCATCGCTGGCCGCTTGCCCTCGTGCGATCGTCTGGCCAATCTTGAGCGGAGTTCGATCGCGCCATCGGTCACGACGCTGGCAAGGTCGGACGATCGACAACCCACGCCATCGCGCCCCGGAGCCCGCCATGCCTGCCACCCCAGAACGCCTGCAATTCATGAGTGGCCACGTCACCATCCACCTGGCCCAGGCCGACAACATCGACGGCATCTCGATCCTCGAGCATCACATGGCGCGCGATTTCGGCCCGCCGCTGCACATCCATCACGAGGAAGCCGAAACCTTCCACATCCTCAGCGGACGCCTCCGGTTCCATCGCGATGGCGAGATCCTCGAGGCGGGTCCCGGCGCCACCATTCACTTGCCCAAGGGCAGCCGCCACACCTTCCGCGTGCTCTCGGACGAGGCCCGGGCGCTCACCATCACGAACGGTCCGTTCGAGCGCATGGTACGCGCCGCCTCGCGTCCCGCCGACAGCGATGCGCTGCCGCCGCAAATCCCGCCCAGCCTCGAACAACAACAGGCGCTCGCCGAGATCTGCGCGGCCCACCAGATCGATCTCGTCGGTCCGCCGATCGACTAGGACGCTCGGCACGATCCCCCGCGCCGCCACCTAGTGCTGCGACAGCGCCGCCCCGGCGGCGAGCGGCGCGAGCGGCAGCGCCAGACACAGCCCCGCCCCCAGAAACAACAGGTACGGCGCCGCCGGCAGACCACCGGCGGCCGCCTCGATCGCCGCCGCGCCAAAGATCACCGCCGGGATCGCCAGCGGCAACACCAGCAACGGCAACAACACCCCGCCTCGCCGCGCCCCCAACGTCAGCGCCGCCCCCGCCGTGCCCAACAGGGAAAGCACCGCCGTCGCCAAACCGACCGCCAGCATCGCCACGCCCCACGCCTCGACCGGCAAATTCAACATCGCACTCACCACCGGCGTCGCCACCACCAGCGGCACCCCCGTCGTCACCCAATGCGCCACCGCCTTCACAAACGCGATCGCCGCCGGATGCACCCCCGACACCAACAGCTGATCGAGCGACCCATCCTCCGCATCCGCCCCGAACAACCGATCCAAGGGCAACAGGGCCGCCAGCAGCCCCGACGCCAACAACGCCCCCGGCGCCAGACGCGCCAAAGCCTCCGGCGCCGGACCTACCCCGAACGGAAACAACGCCGCCACCAACACGAAAAACATCACCGCGGCGAGGCTGTCGGCCGGATGTCGCATCGCCAGCCGCAGGTCGCGGAGGAGGAGCGCGCTCATGGGAAGGAAGGCCAGGGGCTCTGCCCCTGGACCCCGCCAGGATCGTGTCGATCCTGGACCTCCATTTGTTGGTTCCTGGGTTTGGGAGGTGGCGTTCTGGGGTCGTTGTCGAGAATGCCTGTCATCGGGAGAGGGTGGCCGGAGGTGGGTTTCGATCCGGTGCGCGTGTCTCGGCCACCCTCTCCCGATGACAGGCCCTGGTAAAAGTCCGGAGCCCACCATCCAATCCCGGGACCAACACATGCAGGGGCCCGGGGATCGGCGCGATCCCCGGCGGGGGTCGAGGGGGCGGAGCCCCCCGCCTTGCTTCTCACAGTGCGAGCTCCCTCACCGCGTCCAGCGGCAGCGGGATGTGCGTCGCGGCGATGATCATCCCCCCGGCGGTGCGGTGTTGGGCGAGGAGTGGGCCGAGGAGCGTGACGGAGGCGGCGTCGAGGCCGGTGGTGGGTTCGTCGAGGAGCCAGAGGGGAGCGGCGCCGGGGCCGTCGAGGGCGAAGCGGGCGAGGGCCAGGCGGCGTTTCTGGCCGGAGGAGAGGACGCGGGCGGGCAGGCGGGCAAGCGGGGTGAGATTGAGGGCGGCCAGCGCCCGGGGGATGGCGGTAACCGGGGCGCCGATGAGGCGGGCGGTGAAGGCCAGGTTCTCGGTCGCGGTGAAGGCGGGTTTGAGCGCGTCGTCGTGGCCGAGGTAGCGGAGCGGGGTGGGGCGGCGGAGGGTGCCTTCGGCGGGGCGAAGGAGACCGGCGAGGAGGCGGAGGAGGGTGGACTTGCCGGCGCCGTTGGCACCGGTCAGCAGCAGCGCCTCGCCGGGGGCCAGGGTGAAGCTGAGGTTGGCGAAGACCGCGCGTTCGCCGCGCAGGCAGGCGAGGTTTTCGGCGGTCAGCATGGCGCTCGGTGGAGATCCTTCATCGGTGGTCAGGCATGGACCCCCGTGTTGGGGCGTGGTTAAAACCGCCTATCACCGCATTGCCGCATAGGCGAGGGCGGCACAGCCGAAAAGGGTCTCTCCACCATGCGCATGATCGGGCAGGACAGCCTCAAAACCCGCAGCACGTTGGAGGTGGACGGCAAGACCTACCATTATTTCAGCCTGCCCAAGGCGGCCGCGAGCATCGGCGACATCGATCGCCTGCCCTACAGCCTGAAGGTGCTGCTGGAGAACGTGCTGCGCTTCGAGGATGGCCGCAGCTACACGGTCAACGACGCGAAGGCGATCGCGGAATGGGTGCAGGCCGGGCATTCCGAGAAGGAGGTGCCGTTCAAGCCGGCGCGCATCCTGCTGCAGGACTTCACCGGCGTGCCGGCGGTGGTGGATCTGGCCGCCATGCGCGATGCGCTGCTAAGCCTCGGCGGCGATCCGCGCAAGGTGAACCCGCTGGTGCCGGTCGATCTCGTCATCGACCATTCAGTGATGGTCGACCATTCCGGCACGAAGCAGGCGCTGCAGGAGAATGTGGACATCGAATTCGAGCGCAATGGCGAGCGCTATGAGTTCCTGCGATGGGGGCAGAGCGCGTTCGACAATTTCCGCGTGGTCCCTCCCGGCACCGGCATCTGCCACCAGGTGAACCTGGAATATCTGGCGCAGGTGGTGTGGACCGCTACGGATGCTGGAGACACCTTCGCCTATCCCGACAGCTGCTACGGCACCGACAGCCACACGACGATGGTCAATGGGTTGGGCGTGCTGGGCTGGGGCGTGGGCGGCATCGAGGCGGAGGCAGCGATGCTCGGCCAGCCGATCGCCATGCTGATTCCCGACGTGATCGGCTTCAAGCTGATCGGCAAGGTGAAGGAGGGTGTGACCGCCACCGACCTGGTGCTGACGGTGACGCAGATGCTGCGCAAGAAGGGCGTGGTGGGCAAGTTCGTCGAGTTCTTCGGCCCTGGCCTCGCGGACTTGGCGCTGGCCGACCGTGCGACGATCGCGAACATGGCGCCGGAGTATGGCGCGACCTGCGGCTTCTTCCCGGTCGATGACACCACGCTGAATTACCTGCGCCTGTCGGGCCGCGACGAGCACCGGATGAAGCTGGTCGAGGCCTATGCCAAGGCGCAGGGCCTGTGGCGCGCGGCCGATGCCGTGGACCCGGTGTTCTCCGACACGCTGGAGCTCGACCTCGCCACCGTCGAGCCCTCGCTGGCGGGGCCGAAGCGGCCGCAGGATCGCGTCGCACTCTCCAATGCGGCGGTCGCGTTCGGCAAGGATCTCGCCGCCGGCACCATGGGCGTGCCCGGCGACAAGGCCGAGCTCCGCGTGCCGGTCGCGGGCGTGAACTATGACCTCGGGCATGGCGACGTTGTGATCGCGGCGATCACCTCCTGCACCAATACCTCGAACCCCTACGTGCTGGTCGCCGCCGGCCTGGTCGCGCGCAAGGCCGTGGCCAAGGGGCTGACGGCCAAGCCCTGGGTGAAGACCTCGCTCGCGCCCGGGTCGCAGGTGGTGACCGAGTATCTGAACAAGTCGGGCCTGTCGAAGGACCTCGATGCGCTGGGCTTCCAGACCGTGGGCTATGGCTGCACCACCTGCATCGGAAATTCGGGGCCGCTGTCGGATCCGATCACCGAGGCGGTCGAGGACAACAAGCTGGTGGTCGCCTCGGTGCTGTCCGGCAACCGGAACTTCGAAGGCCGCGTGCATGCCAATGTGCGCGCGAACTACCTCGCCTCCCCGCCGCTGGTCGTCGCCTATGCGCTGGCCGGTTCGATCAAGATGGATCTGACGACCCAGCCGCTCGGCACCGGCACGGATGGCGAGGCGGTGTTCCTCAAGGATATCTGGCCGACGCAGAAGGAGGTCTCCGATACGGTCGCCTCCGTTGTTTCGCGCGAGATGTTCCAGGAGCGCTACGGCGACGTGTTCAAGGGCCCGCCGCAGTGGCAGGCGATCAAGGTCGACGCGGATTCCGACACCTATCGCTGGAATTCCGGCTCCACCTACGTGCAGAACCCGCCCTATTTCGAGGGCATGACCGCCGAGCTCACGCCGATCGGCGACGTGAAGGGCGCGCGCATCCTCGCACTGCTCGCGGACTCCATCACGACCGACCACATCTCGCCCGCCGGCAACATCCGCAAGGCCTCGCCGGCCGGGGAATACCTGGTCGAACACCAGGTGCGGCAGAACGACTTCAACAGCTACGGCGCGCGCCGCGGCAACCATGAAGTCATGATGCGCGGCACCTTCGCCAATATCCGCATCAAGAACGAGATGCTGCCCGGCGTCGAAGGCGGGATGTCCAAGCACGAGCCCTCGGGTGAGGTCGCGCCGATCTATGACGTGGCGATGCGCTACAAGCGCGAGGGCACGCCGCTGATCGTGCTCGGCGGCAAGGAATACGGCACCGGGTCGTCGCGCGACTGGGCGGCGAAGGGCACCTTCCTGCTCGGCGTGAAGGCGGTGATCGCGGAGAGCTTCGAGCGCATCCACCGCTCGAACCTGGTGGGCATGGGCGTGCTGCCGCTGATGTTCAAAGCCGGCGAGGACCGCAAGTCGCTGGGGCTGACGGGCGACGAGATTTTGGACATCGAGGGTGTGGAGGCGCTGGCTCCACGCATGACGCTGACGCTGGTCATCCATCGCCCGGATGGGACCGAGACCCGCACCGAGGTGCTCTGCCGCGTCGATACCGCCGACGAGGTCGAGTACTACAAGAATGGCGGCATCCTGCACTACGTGCTGCGTGGGATGGCGAAGGCGGCCTGAACGGGGTTGCCGGTAAGGACGTAAGGTCTTTACCGGCGCCTTTCAGCGAACACGTTGTTTTCTCTGCATTAATTGTAAGGCGGTACCACCGCATTACTTCCAGCGTGATCCGCTGCGGCATCCGGTCGCGCAGCGGCACGGCTTTATTTCCGACAGCGGATGTGCCCTCTGGGTCAATGCTCCCGCGGCGCCACCCGCACCCGCAGACCCGGTTCCGCATCGCCCAGCACCACGGCGCACTCGTGCAGCCCGGCCACCGCGGCCACCAGCGCCAACCCCAGCCCCGCCCCCGGCGTCGCCCGGCTGCGGTCCATCCGGTAGAATCGGCCCATCACCCGCGCCCGCTCCGCCGCCGGCACGCCCGGCCCGTCATCGCGGACCTCCAACACTGGCCCCGCCATCAGCGAGACGCCGATGCGAACGCCCGCCCCGCCATGCGCCAGCGCGTTCTCGATGAGGTTGGCCAGCATCTGGCGCAACAGCGCCGCGTCGCCCTGCATGCGCACCCCGGGCACAACCCGTGCGGTGAGCGAGGCACCCGCCTCCTCGGCGACCGGCGCGTAGACCTCGACCACCGCGGCCACCAGCGCGGAGAGGTCCAGCGCGGCGAAGGCCGCGCGCCGCGTCCCCGCCTCCACCTGGGCGATGCGCAGCAGCGCCGCGAAGGTCGCCAGCACGCCATCCAGCTCCTCCAGCGCCGCCTCCAGGACCGCCTGGTCGGCCGCGGCCGCGCGGGGTTCGGCCAGCGCGCCCTCCAGCCGCTGGCGCAGGCGCGAGAGGGGGCCTCGCAGGTCGTGCGCCACATCGTTCGTCACCTGGCGCAGCGTGGCCATCAGCGCCTCGATACGGGAGAGCATGTGGTTGATGGTCTGCGCCAGCCGGTCCAGCTCGTCGCCGCGACCGGCGAGCGGCAGGCGCTGCGCAAGGTCGCCATCCATCACAGCGCCGGCCGCCGCCGAGATCCGCGCGAGCCGGCCCTCGAGACCGCGCGCCAGCACCAGGCCGGCCACCACGATGATCGCCGCCGTCACCACGCCCGACGCCGCGAGCAGCCCGGCCAGCCCGCGCGCCGCCGCGCGCAGATCCTGCAGGTCGGCCACCACCACCAGCACCACGCCATCGGGCAGCGCCACGCCATGGGCGCGCAGCGCCCGCCCGCCCGGCTGCACCAGGTCCGTCGCGCCGCGCAGGTCCTCGGGTGCCTCGAAGGAGCGTCCAGCGAAACTCGCCTCGCGTCCGGGCTCGCTCAGCCGCATGGAAAAACCCTCGGGCCCGGCATGCAGCGCGCGCGCCTCGATAGCCGCGCGCAGGCCCTCGACGCCGAACAGGCGGAACTCGTCGGTCAGCGTCGCGGCCTGTTCGCGGATGTCATCGTCCAGCTGGTGCTGCAGCAGGCGCACCGCGCCGAAATAGGCCATGCCGAAGCCCAGTGCGGAGGCAAGCAGCACGATGGCCGCCACCAGCAACGTGACGCGCAGCGCAAGGCTGCGGGGCAGCCTCAACCCCGCCGGCCCAGCGCGTAGCCGGCGCCGCGCACCGTCTCGATCAGCGGCTGGCCTTCGGGGGTCTCGCCAAGCTTGCGGCGCAGCCGGCTCACATGGACCTCCACCACATTGGTGGTGGGGTCGAAGTTGAAGTCCCACACATGCTCCAGCAGCATGGTGCGCGTCAGCACCTGGCCGGCATGGCGCATCATGTATTCCAGCAGCCGCCATTCGGTGGGCAGCAGCTCGATCGGGGCGCCGTCGCGCTTCACGATCCGACGCAGCAGGTCCATCTCCAGGGCGCCCACGCGCAGCAGCGTGGCCTCCGCCGCCGCGCCGGCCGGGCGGCGGGTCAGCGCATCGATCCGCGCGCGCAGCTCGGAAAACGCGAAGGGTTTTGCGAGGTAGTCATCGGCCCCGGCGTCGAGCCCAGCGACCCGCTCCTCCACTTCGGCCAGTGCGGTCAGCACCAGCACCGGCGTCGCGTTGCCCGCCGCGCGCAGCGCACGCAGGATCGACAGCCCATCGACGCCGGGCAGCATGCGATCGGTGATGATGACGTCGAAGCTTTCGCTGAGTGCCAGGAACAGCCCGTCCTTGCCGTCGCGCGCGACGTCGACGCCGTGCCCGGCCTCGCGCAGGCCCTTGGCGATGTAGTCCGCCGTCGCCCGGTCATCCTCGATCACCAGGATCCGCATGCATGCCCCATCGTGTCCCCGCCCCAATCCTGACAGATTCTTCAGGGTCCGGCAGGGCCGTCCTCCAGCGGGGACAGCGCATGGTCCCTCGCATCGGCAGGCACCGGATGGCCGGCGCCCCGAGATGGCCGAAGGAACAGACCCATGACCCGCCGCACCTCGCTGCGCAATACCACCGCCGCCCTCGCCCTGCTCGCCGCCGGCTGGATCGCCGCCGCAAACCCCGCCTTTGCCGACTCGGTCGGTGCCGCTGCGATGGGCAATGGTGGCCAGGTGATCCCGGGCGGCGTGCCGACCTCGCTCGGCACCTACCCCGCCGAAAGCGCCTCCGCCGGCATGTGGCGCGTGCCTGACACCGAAGTGGTGCCGCAGGGCCGCGCTGCCCGCTCCAGCGCCCCCGAGGGCCTGCCCGACGGGCTCTACACCATCCCCAACACCGAGGTCGTGACGCAGGGCCGCGCCGCCCGGTCGACGCCCGTGGAGGTCGGCATCCCCGCCGCGCCGGTGAAGGCCGAGGCGCCGGTCCGCGCCCGGATGGTGCCGCCGCAGCTGCGCGGGCTGCTGCGCGAGGCCGATGCCGCGATCGGCCAGAACCGCCTCGCCGTGGCGCGCGAGCGGCTGGAGCAGGCCGAGACCACGCTCCTGAACGCCCGCACCGATGGCGAGCAGGGCTTCCGCGGCCCGGTGCGCGAGATCGCCTCGGCCCGCGCAGCGCTCGGACTCGGCAATCGCGGGATCGCGCAGCAGGAGCTCGGCCGCGCCGTCCAGTCGCTCGACCGCTACGGCAGCTGATCCGGACCGGCCGGGGGGACTGCCCCCCCTTCCCCCGGCCGCATCGCGCCGCTGCCCACCCCGGTCCTCCCTGGGTATGGGCAGCGGCGCTTCGCCGTCCTAGCCTCCACCCAGGCCAGGCGCGAAGACCTGGCCGAAGGGGAGAGACGATGACCGACACCAATCTCGGCCGCAGGGCCGCCATGGCCGGCGCGGCCGCCATGCTCGCCGCCGGCGCGAGTCAGGCGCAGACCGCGCACAACGTGCCCTATTCCACCGGCACCACCGCCGCGCGCACGCCGGCACCGCCCAACGCCACCGACTGCCATTTCCACATCTACGACGCCCGCTTCCCCGCCGTGCCCGGCGCGCCGCTGCTGCCGCCCGATGCGACGGTCGACAATTACCGCGCCCTGCAGCGCCGCACCGGCACCACGCGCGGCGTGCTCATCCAGCCCTCCACCTACGGCACCGACAACCGGCTGCACCTGGAATCGATGGCAGCCCTCGGGCGCGCCAACTTCCGCATGGTGGCCGTGGTGAACGACCAGGTGACGGATGCGGAGCTGCGCCGCCTCAATGGCCTGGGCGTGCGCGGCATCCGCTTCAACCTGGTCCAGGCGGGGGCCACCACGCTTGCAATGCTGGAGCCTCTCTCGCGCCGCATCGCACCGATGAACTGGCACGTGCAGCTGCACATGACCGGCACGCAGATCGGCGAGGCCAACGACCTGCTGCTGCGCCTGCCCAGCCGCATCGTCTTCGACCACCGCATGCGCCTGCCGGTCGCCGAACGCCTGAACTCGCCCGGCTTCACCACCGGGCTGCGCCTGCTCGCGAAGGGCAAGACCTGGGTGAAGCTGTCGGGGCTGTACATGGACTCGCAAGCCGGGGCGCCCGGCTATGCCGATTCCGTCGCGGTCGCGAAGGCGCTGTTCGCGGCCAACCCGGACCGGATGGTCTGGGGCAGCGACTGGCCGCATCCGACCGAGGCGCTGAACAACAAGCCCGACGACGCGATCCTGTTCGACCTGCTGGCGGAGTGCGTGCCGGACCAGGCGGCACGGAACAAGGTGCTCGTGGACAATCCGGCGGAGCTTTACGATTTTCCGCGGGCGCGGCGGCGGTAGAGAGAAAGCAAGCGGCGGGAGAAGGAATTCTCCCGCACCCTCTTCTTTTATTTTTGATTTTTTGGTGCTGGTTGCCCAGCCAGCACTCGCCGACGCGACGAGCCGCCATGCAACGAGCACCAGGGAATCAAAAAGGAAAGAATGGGGGTCTGGGGGAAATTCACTTCCCCCAGTCTTTCAATCCTCGCGCCAGGAAGAGTGCCGGCACGCACAGGGCCCACATCGCCCAGAACATCTGCCCACCAATGCTCGCGTAGAGCTGGCCCGAGAGCAGTGTCATCAGCATGATCGACAGTCCGGTGCCGAGCGACGAATGCAGCGTCTGCGCCGCGCCCACCTGACCCGCCGGCATGTGTTCGGACAACAGCCGCATGGCACACAGGTGCTGCGCACCGAAGGTGAGCGCGTGCAGCGACTGCGCGAAGATCAGCGCCGGCAGCCAGGTGGTCTCGGCCAGGATCGCCCAGCGCACCAGGCCCGCGCCGGCGGCGAGCATGGTGAGGCCCGACCAGCCGAGCCGCTCAGCCAGCGGCTTGGCGTAGAGGAACAGGATGATCTCGGCGACCACGCCCTCGGCCCAGAGCAGGCCGATCGTGGTCGCACTATGCCCGGCGGCGGCCCAGTGGATGGCGGAGAAGCCATAGGCGGCCGCATGGCTGCCCTGGATCAGTGCCGAGAGGATCAGGATGCGGCGGAACAGCGGATCGGACAGCGGCGCCATGAAGCTGCCATGGCCGGGGGTACGGCGCGCGGCCGCCTCGGGCAGCAGCAGCGCGGCAAAGGCGGCAACCAGCAGCGCGGCGCAGACGATCAGCGGAATCACGCCGAGCCCCCATGCGCCCACCAGCACGCCGGCGACGGCCGAGGCCGCGATGAAGGCCACGGACCCGATGCTGCGCACCCGCCCATAGTCGAAGGCGCCGTTGCGCGCGGCCGAGACGGTGAGCGATTCGCTCAGCGGGATGAGCGGCCCCATCGCGCAGCTGTACAGCACGTGCAGCGCCACCATGACGACGATCACCCCCGCCATGCCCCACGGAACCAGCGCGAAGGCCAGCTGGACGGCGGCAGCGGCGAGGGCGCAGATCGCCAGCACGCCGCGCATGCCCCGCCTGTCCGCGACCCGGCCAAGCAGCGGTCCCGCGACCATGCGCGTGAGGCTGCCCGCGAACAGCACCGCCGCGATGCCCTGCGGCGAGAGACCGGCGGCGGCGAGGAAGGGCGGGAAGAAGGGCAGCGTCGTGCCGATGGCCGCGAACATCGCGGAGAGCAGCAGGGCGAAGCGCGCGGCGATCATCGTCACGCGCGGCACACTGCCTCGGGCACCCCCGGTTGCAAAGCGCCCGCGCCCGTGTCACGCGTTTCCGCATAAGGAAGACGGCGCCCCCCATGAGCCACTATCAGATGTTCCAGCCGCGTGTTCGCGCCGTGCTTGGCCCTACAAATACCGGCAAGACGCATCTCGCGATCGAGCGGATGCTCGCGCATGCGTCGGGCATCATCGGGTTTCCGCTGCGCCTCCTTGCGCGGGAAAACTACGACCGCATGGTGGCCGCGAAGGGCGAGAAGAACGTCGCGCTGATCACTGGCGAGGAAAAGATCATCCCCCCCGAGGCGAAGTGGTTCGCCTGCACGGTGGAAGCCATGCCACTCGACCGCCGCGCCGAGTTCGTGGCGGTGGACGAGATCCAGCTCTGCGCCGATCCGGATCGCGGCCATGTGTTCACCGACCGGCTGCTCAATGCGCGCGGCATGGTCGAGACCATGTTCATGGGGGCGGAGACGATCCGCCCGCTGCTGCAGCGCCTGGTGCCGGGCATCGAGTTCGAGACGCGCCAGCGCCTCTCCCAGCTCACCTATGCCGGCCCCGCCAAGCTGTCGCGCCTGCCCACCCGCTCGGCCGTGGTCGCGTTCAGCGCGGCGGAGGTCTACGCGATCGCGGAGGCCATCCGGCGCCGGCGCGGCGGTTGCGCGGTGGTGATGGGCCGGCTGAGCCCGCGCACGCGCAACGCGCAGGTGGCGCTGTACCAGAATCGCGAGGTGGATTTCCTGGTCGCGACCGACGCCATCGGGATGGGGCTGAACATGGATGTGGACCATGTCGCCTTCGCCGCGATCCAGAAATTCGACGGCCACCGCGTGCGCGGGCTTGAGCCGCAGGAGGCCGCGCAGATCGCCGGCCGCGCCGGTCGCGGCATGCGCGACGGCAGCTTCGGCGTGACGGGCGACTGCCCCCCGCTCGAGGAGGAGATGGTCCACAAGATCGAGGGGCATCAGTTCGAGGCGCTGGGCCAGCTCGCCTGGCGGAATTCCGAGCTCGACTTCGCCTCGCTCGACGCGCTGCTGGCGTCCCTGTCCCTGCCGCCGCCGCAGGCGGGTCTCGCGCGTGGCAATGACGCGACGGACCACATGGTGCTCGACGCGCTCTCGCGCGACATGGATGTGCGCAAGCTCGCCGAGGGGCGCACGCGCGTGCGGCTGCTGTGGGAAGCCTGCCAGGTGCCGGATTTCCGCAAGCTCGCCGACGACACGCACACGAAGCTGGCGGCGAAGCTGTTCACCCAGCTCGCGACCGATGGCGTGCTGGAGCGCGGGTGGGTCGCGGCCTCGCTCGCGGGGTTGGGGCGCATCGATGGTGATCTCGACACGTTGATGGCGCGCCTTGCCTCGATCCGCGTGTGGTCCTACATCGCCGCGCGCAGCGATTGGGTGGCCGATGCCGCAGAATTCCAGGGCGAGGCGCGCAAGGCGGAGGACGCCGTCTCCGACGCGCTGCACGAGAGCCTGACCGCGCGCTTCGTCGACCGACGTGCCGCGCACCTGATGCGCCGGCTGGATGATACCTCGGAAGAACTGCTCTCGGCCGTCACCCGCCACGGCCAGGTGGTGGTCGAGGGCCACAATGTCGGCCATGTCCGCGGCTTCGCCTTCGAGCCCGAGGCCGATGTCGAGGACGAGGAGCAGCGCAAGCTGGTGCTGCGCGCCGCCCGCCGCGCCCTGGTCACCGAGATCCCCCGCCGCGTCACGGCACTCGAGCAGGCCAAGGACGAGGCCTTCGCGTTGACGCCGGCGAACCGCATCACCTGGACCTACCATGCCGGCTTCAACACCCCGGTCGGCCTGGGCGACACCGCCGAGATCGCGCGGCTGCGCCCCGGTGCCGAGGCCGGCAAGCCGCAGGTCGAGGTGCTGACGACCGAGTTCCTCGACGGCGCCCAGCGCGAACGCATCCGCGTGCGCCTCTCCGCCTGGATCGAGAGCCATATCGGCAAAGAGCTCGCCGCCATCGCCAAGGTGGAGGCCAAGGCCGCCGAGGAAGGCGCGCTGCGCGGCCCGGCCTTCGTGCTGCGCGAATCCCTCGGCCTCGCGCCGGGTGCGACGGAGCGCGACGTCACCTCCGACCTGCGCCAAAAGCTCAAGGCGATCGGCGTCCGCGCCGGGCGCTACGCGCTGTACCTGCCCGAGGTGTTGAAGCCGCGCCCGATGGCGTTGCGCGCGCAGCTCTGGGCCCTGCTGCGCAACATCGAGACGCCGGCGCTGCCGGGCGGCGGTCTGGTCGCGATCGCCCCGCCGGCGGATTGGCCGCCGGGCTTCGCCGAAGCGATGGGCTGGCTGCCGGCCGGGCAGATGCTGCTGCGCCTCGACGTCGCTGAACGCATCGCGGCCGAGCTGGGCTTCCTCACGCGCCGTGCGCCGGCGATGCTGCCCGGTGATCTCGCCAGCCGGTTGGGGCTGAAGGCGGATGCGCTGCCGGCCGCCGTGGAGGCGATGGGCTTCCGCCTGATGCCGGGCGGCGAGCTGCCGGAGGCCGAGTACGGTCCGCCGACGCCGACGCGCATCGGCCTGCCGCGCCCCGAGCACAGCCATCATCGCGGCCCGCGCCGCGACGCACGCCCGCAGGGCGAACGCGCGCCGGGCGACGGTCCCACCGGCGAACGCCCGGCCGGCGAGCGCCCCCGGGGCGACCGCCCACGCCGCG
>NZ_JAAEDH010000026.1 GCF_018128965.1 Plastoroseomonas arctica | reverse complement strand
CGCGGGCCTGCCCGGGCGGGCGGGCTGCTGCCCCGGCGCCTGGGCGAGCGTGGCGCAGGGGACCCCGGCGAGCGGCAGGCCGGCGATCAGACCACGGCGGTTCATTGCGGCACCGCGTGGGCGAGACCCGCGGCCGGCGGGCGAGGGTGACGCCATTGATCGGCATCGACGCCAACACTGTGCAGCTTTGGATTTGGCGCATCGACCCCGATGCGCCGGTGCCGCCGGACTGCCTCGCCGAGGCGGATGAGGCGCATGCCGCGCGCTTTGTTCGCGCGGAGGACCGGGCCAGCAGCCGCGCCGCGCGAGCGGGCCTGCGCGCCATCCTGGGCGACAGCCTGGGCCTGCCGCCGCTGGAACTGGAGTTCGACGTCGCCCCGATGGGCAAGCCGCGCCTCGCCTTTCCCGCCAATAGCGGCGTGCATTTCAACCTGTCTCATTCGCATGGCCTCGCTGCCCTGGGCGTTGCGCGCTTCGCGCTCGGTGTCGACATCGAGGCGGTGCGCCCGGTCGAGGACGACCTCGCCCATGCGGTGTTCTCGCCCGCCGAGCTCGATGAGTTCGCCCGGCTCACGCCGGCCGGTCGACGGCTTGCCTTCTTCCTCGGCTGGACGCGGAAGGAGGCGGTTGTGAAGGCGCTGGGGTCGGGGCTGCACGCGCCGCTCGACCGCTTCTCGGTCTCGCTCACGCCCGGCCAGCCGGCCCTGCTGCGCGACATCGGCTGGCCACCCGGCGACGAGTCGCGCTGGCAGATCGAGACCTTCGCGAGCCCGTCCGAGCATGTGGGCGCCGTCGCCGCCGCCGAGACCGGCTGGCGCGTGGTGGCCGCGAGCGGCGGCGCGCTGTCAGTGCTGGGCCTCGCCGCCCCGCCGGGCCGAGTCGAAATCGGGGTCACACCAGCGCTCCGAAGCGAGGCTGGCGGCTGAGCCGGCGGAAGCCGGACCATTGCCCGGCGAGCAGCAGGCGGAACAGCAGCGTGGTCCGGCGCAGCACCAGGAAGGTGGCCACGACGAAGACGCCAAGCCCGACGAGCGAGGCCGTCGCCAGGGTCAGCACGCCGGCGAGCCAGCCCGCGGGCGCCGGCAACAGCATCAGCACCGCCTTCATGGCGACCGCCATCGCCACCGCCGGCACCGCGATCGCCGCGTAGTTCCGCACCGTGCGCATCAGCCCGCTCGGCTGCAATTCCCGCACCGCGGCCACCACCGGCAGCAGCACGACGCAGGCGATGGCCAGCCGCGCGATGGCTGCCGCGTCGAGCCCGAAGAAGGATCCGGCGAGTAGGCCGAGCACGGTGACCAGTGCCATCGCGCTGTGCAGGGCGAAGGCGCGGCGCGAACGCCCCTGCGCCACCAGCATGGTCGTCGCGATATTGGCGCCGATCGCCGGGATCAGGGCGAGTGCCAGCATCGACAGGACGAAGCCGCTCGGCGCCCAGGTGGCGCCGAGTGCAACCTCGACGATCAGCGGCGCGCCGACGGCGACCGCGATGATCACCGGCATCGCGATGCTCAGGTGCAGGCGCAGCGCATGGTCATAGGCCTTGGGCGCCTCGTGATGGGCGCGACCGAAATAGGCGAGCTGCGCCGAGGACGGCCCCTGCATCATCACCGTGTACAGCGCGCCGACCAGGCGCGACGCCAGGCGGTAGTAGCCGACTGCACTCGTCGATAGCAGCACGCCGATGACGAACTCGGTGCCGAACTGGCTGGCCCAGCCTGCGACCCGGCTGCCGACCAGGCCGGCGCCGAACCGGCCGACCCGCCGCGCCGCCTCGCGGTCGAAATGCATGAGGTCGCGCGGCGGCGAGGCGATGGTCATCCCCACCGCCATGACCACGCAGCTGATGATGCGGTTCAGCACCAGGGCGAGGACGCCCCAACCCATCAGGATCGCAGCCGCCAGCCCCAGCAGGCCGAGCAGGTCGGCCAGGAACGGCACGACGGCCAGCGCGCTGCCGCGCCCGTCGCGGATCAGGATCGATTCCGGGATCACCGCGATGCCCCAGATCATCGGCAGCGGCGACATCAGCAGCATGATCGTCGCGATCTCGCGCTGGTCGAGCAAGCCATAGGCGACCCCGGCGCAGACCAGCGCGATGAGGGTGCCGACCGCGCCACTCGCGAGCGAGGACCAGAAGGCGGTGGCGACGTCGCGCCCTTCGGGGTCGCGCCCGATGATGTGCTCGGCGAAGCCGGCGCCGACCAGCGACATCGGCAGCAGCACCGCGCTCGAGGCCAGCGCGTAGATGCCGATCTCCGCCGGGGTCACGAAGCGTGCGACCAGCAGGAAGGCCAGCAGGCCGCAGACATTCATCCAGCTGCGGGCGAGAATGAGGCCGAGTGCCGCGTTCATGAGCGTGGGTCCGTGATGCGTGAACGCCGGGTCATGGGCGCGAGAACAGGAAGCCGCATTGCTCGTCGATCGAGCGCCGCGGATGGAAGGGGATGTCGCACGTCAACTCGGCCACCCGCCAGCGGTCTGCGACGGTGTAGCCCTCGGCCTCGAAATAGGCGAGGAAATCGGCCGCGTTGTAGATCCGGTAGGGGCAGACCGCGGGTCCCTGGTTCTGCAGCGACCAGTAGGCGGCACCCGACGTCAGCGGCACCTTGTTGAGGATGATGTGGCGCGGCTTCGTGGCCAGGGACGCGAGAAGGCCCGGGATCGAATGCTCCATGTATTGCAGCGCGCCGGCCGAGAGCAGGATGTCGCAGGGCCCGGCCTCGGCCAGGGTCTCGGCGAAGGCGATGCCCTCGAGCGTACCCGCGGCCGCGACCTCCCGCCCGCGCGCGACGATCGCGGGCAGGTCGACGACCGTCCAGGTGACCCCAACCGGCGACGTCGCGCGCTGTGCGTAGAGCCGGTAGGTCACGCCGGGACCACCGCCATAGTCGACCAGGCGCGCGCCAGCCTCGAGCAGGCGGGACAGCCAGAAGAACACCGCGTGCGCGGAAGGCTGGTTCGGGAGCGGGCCGTTGAAGATGTCGGCGCAGCCGGTGTTGTCCCAGCCGGCGACGCGGCCGGGCGGGATCGCCGCCATGGCCTCGCCATAGGTCGCGTAGCAGCCGGCGAACAGGCCGGGTTTGCGCTCGCTGTTGAGCATGCGTCGCGCATAGGCTCGCTCCAGCCCCGGGACGCGGCGCAGCGCCTCGCCCACCGGGCTGCGGCAGAGCGCGACGCGCGCGAGCGTGTTCAGACCGGCCATGGTTCGCTCCCGCCCGGATGGCCCGAGCCGGCGAGCGGCTGCATCTCGCGCAGCCGGCGGACGCCCTGCGGCGGCGCGCCGTCCAGCAAACCGGGCGCCGCGCCGCGCAGCGTGTGGTCGAGGAAGGCCAGAACATACGCGTTGATCGCACCCCAGAGCGCGCGCCGGTCGAGGTTGCGCGCCTCGCCCAGGCTGGTGATGGGCGGGACGACGAGCGCATCAGAGAAGTCGCCGTGGCGCGCGCCTTCGAAGCTGAAGCACCAGGTCGCCGGCCGGGACGCCTGCGCAAGCTGGCGCTGCGTCTCAATCAGCGTGAGCGCGGCCTCCAGGCGGATCGCGGGGTCGGGGTGGATGCGTTCGGCGGCCGGGGGGAAAGGCGCATCGCCGAACAGGGTCAGGAACGGGCGGCCGGCACCCAGGCGGCCGGCCTCTCCGTAGGTCGAGCCATCGAGGTTGATGCCGGCCAGGACGCGGGGGTTGGCGCGCGCCATCTCGGCGGCGATGGCGCCGCCGAAGGAGAAGCCGAGCACGCCGACCCGCCCCGCATCGATCCGCCCCGCCCATTCGGTATCGGCCGCGAAGGCGTCCAGCGCGGCCGCCCCGATGCGTCCCGCGAGCGCAACGCGCTCGGCGACCACACCCAGGGAGCGCTCCATCGCCGCCTCCGAGCCCTGGTCGAGCGCGGCCGCGCGCAGCGCCGCCTCTGGGCCGGCGGCGCCCGGATAGCGCCGGATGTCGTCCAACGCCAGCGCGACGAAACCGTGGCTCGCGAGGTTGGCAAGCATGAAGCTGTTCTCGCGCCGGTGCGAGAACCAGGAGGGCTGGTAGAGAATGACCGGCGCGCGCCCGGCCGGCGTGGCGAAGTCTGCACCGCGCCAATGCGGCGCGAGCGCAGGATGCACGATGCCCGTTCCCGGGCGGCGCTGCGCAGGGGCTTCGGCCGGGTACCAGGCATCGACGTCGATCCGGCCGTTCGCACCGTCGACCGACAAGGCGAGCGTGGCGCGACCGACGGCATGGGGACCCGTCGCGGTTGGCCGCCAGGCTTCGGGGAACAGCCGCGCGCGCAGCTGCTCCTTCGCGCCGTCGCGCAGGCCGGGGACCAGGATCGTGGCGCCGGCGAGCACCGCGGCGCCCGTCAGGCCGATGCGGCGCGCGAAATGGATCACGGCGTGGCGGCCAGGACGGTGGCGAACACCGTCTCGACGGTCGGCAGCTCTTCCTGCTCACCCGGCGCCGCCGAGACATGGCGCACGCGATGGATCGCGACCGGTCCGCCCGCGGTGCCATCCCAGCCGAGGCTCGGCTGGAAGCCGTGGCCGTACGGCTGGTCGGGCGTCGTCATCAGCAGCATCGGGCCATCGCTGGGCTGCGCCGCGTAGCCGTCGCGCGCGCGCATCAGCGCGAGGAGGAAATCCTCCTGCTCCGGCGCCCCGGTGCGGGCCGGGATCTCGCTGATCAGTCCGAGACGCTTGGCGGCGCGGAAGATGCCGAGGCGATGCGGCAGCGAATAATGCCCGAGCAAGGTGCGGAAGCTCTGCCGACCGGCCAGGAACTCGGCGAAGTTGAGCCGCAGGGAGGCGAGGCGCACGCTCCAACGCTGCACGGCGTTGAGGCGTTCGCCATAGGTCGGGTGCCACATGTTGACCGCCACCAGCATCGACACCGTCTCGCCGGCCGCGCGCAGCTGCCGCGCCATCTCATAGGCGAGCACCCCGTGCACGCATTCGCCGAACAGGATGTAGGGTCCGTGCGGATGCGCGATGCGGAGCAGGTCCAGGTAGCGCGCCGCGATCGTTCCCATGTCCAGCCCCGCGATGGGGTGCGGGCGACCCGGCTCGAACAGGCGGAGCGTGGTGATCGGGTGATCGATCCCCGGCAGCTCCGACAGCCGGTGCAGGATGCCGATGTTGTTGACGCCGATGATCGGCGTGCCCGTGCCCTGTTCACGCAGCCGCACGATCTGCCAGGCGGTGTCGTCATCGGCTTCCACCAACGGCGGTAGTGCCGGGACGGCGTCCGGCAGCGTGATGCCGAACAGCGCGGCCATGCCCGCAGGCGTGGGCGCGCGAAACAGCTGCGCGAGGCCGATGCGCCGACCGAACCGCGCCTCGGCGCGCGCGAGCAGCTGCGCGGCACGCAGCGAATCCCCGCCGAGCGTGAAGAAATTCGCATCCTGCGGCACCGCGTCGCGCTTCAGCACCGCGCACCAGAGATCGAGCAGCGCGGCGCCGTCACCCGGGTTTCCGCGCGCGATCTCTGGTACCAGCGTTGGCGCCTCGCTTGTCGCGGCGACCATGGGCGAAGGCGCGGCGACGGCCGGCGCCACGCCGGCCCGCGGCTCGAATGGCAGATCCGAGAGGCGCTGCGACACGCCGCGGGATGCCGCCCCGAGGATGGCGAGGTAGCGCTGCAGCAGCCAGGCCACGGTATCGCGGTCGAACAGGTCGGGGTCGTATTCGCACTGCACCCGCCAGCCGACGCTGCGCTCCACCAAATAGAGGTCGAGGTCGCGCTTAGCACCGGGCGAGAGGCTCGGGAAGCCCTTGAGCGCGAAGGCGCCGGCATCGGAATCCTTGAGAAGGGCGCTGTTGAGCACCTGGAAATTCACCCCCTCCAGGGTGGCGCGTCGGCCGTCGCGACGGGGTGCTTCGGTGCGCGGCAGCATCTCGAAGGGCAATGCGGCGTGCTGCAGCGCCTCGCCCACCGTGCCGAGCGTCGCGTCGAGCAGATCGGCGAAGCGCGGGTCGCCGGCGCAGTCGCTGCGCAGCGCGATGGTGTTGATGAACGGGCCGACGACGCCTTCGAGTTCGACATCTTCGCGCCCGGCGACCTGCGTCGTGACGAGAATGTCGTCCTGCCGCGCCCAGCGGTGCAGCAGGGCGGTGAAGGCCGCAAGGCCGAAGGCGAAGAACGTCGCGCCATGCTCGCGCGCCGTCGCCAGCACCGACTGCATGATGGCGTCGGGCACCATCTCGCCCACGATGTCGCCCCGGCGGGTCGGCTGCGCCGGCGCCGGCCGGTCGCTCGGCACCGAAAAGGGCCCCAGGCCGGCGAGACGGTGCGTCCAATACGCCTGATCGGGCTCGGCGCCGCCTTCGGCGAACCAGGACTCGCGCCAGGCGGCATAGTCGCCGAACTGCAGCGGCAGCTCGCCGAGCGCTGCGTCGCGTCCGGCATGCAGCGCCTGGCAGGTCGTCGCGAGCTCGCGCGCCAGCACTAGGTTCGACCAGCAATCGCCGGCCAGGTGGTGCGTGGTCAGCAGCATGTCCGCGCGGCGCTCGGCGCGCTGCAGCACGGTGATGCGCAGCAGCGGCGGCTCCAGCTCCGCGAACGGCGCGGCGGCTTCCTCGCGGCCGAGGCGCTCGGCGGCGGCGTCGCGCTCGGCCTCGGGCAGGTGGCGCAGGTCGACGTGGCGGATGGTGAAGCCGGCACCGGGCAGCACCTGCTGAACCAGCGCGTCGCCGCGCGGAAGGAAGCGGGTGCGCAGGATCTCGTGCCGCGCGACCAGCAGCCGCCAGGCCTGCTCGAGCAAGGGCAGGTCGACGACGCCCTCGATGCGCCAGCGCGCCGCGACGTTGAGCGTGGGGTCGGCCGGTGCCGCCTGCAGCTTGTGCCAGAGCGCCGTCTGCGCCGGCGTCGCCGGAAATTCCGGCAGCGCGACGGGTTCGACGTAGTAGGCGGCGGTGGGTGCGCCACTCATTGGTTGGTTGCTTTCCTGCGGAAATCCGCCAGCTGCGGCAGGCGCCGCGCCGGGGTGGCCGCTGTCGGCGCGGCTGCCGTATCGAGATGGGCGTCGAGGGCGGCGATGCTCCGCCGCCGCAACAGGTCCTGCGCCGAGATCTGGATGCCGACGCGCCGGGCGCGCGCGACGATCTGGAACAGCTGGATGGAATCCGCGCCCAGCGCCAGGATGTCGTCCGTGGCCCCTATCGGGCGCATGCCGAGCACCTCGGCCCAGATGCCGCCGAGGGTGCGCTGGCGTTCGGTGACCAGCGGCGCCGTCGCCCGCGTGGCCGCGGCGTCCGCGGTCTCGGCGGGCACCGGCAGCGCCTTGCGGTCGAGCTTGCCGTTGGGCGTGAGCGGGAATTGCGAGAGGGCGACGAAGGCGGCCGGCACCATGTAGTCGGGCAGCGTGCCGCCGAGCGCGCCGCGCAGCACCTCCGGCTTCGCGCCACCGGCGCCGACAACGTAGGCGACCAGCCGCGCCGGGCGGCCGGGATCGGTGCGCAGCATCACCGCGGCGTCCTGCACGCCGGGCTGGCGGCGCAGCGCGGCCTCAATCTCGCCGAGCTCGATGCGGTAGCCGCGCAGCTTCACCTGGCCATCCCCGCGGCCGAGCAGCTCGATGCTGCCATCGGCGAGGCGCCGGGCGCGGTCGCCGGTGCGGTACATGCGGCTGCCATCGGTGGCGAAGGGATCGGGGATGAACTTCGCGGCCGTCTGCGCGGGGTCGCCGACATAGCCGCGCGCCACGCCGCCGCCGCCGATCACCAGCTCGCCTGGCACGCCGGTCGGCGCCAGCTCGTCATGGCGGTCGAGCACGTACAGGCGGGTATTGGCCACCGGCTCGCCGATGGTGATGGGGCCCTGCGCCGGCACCAGGCCGCAGGAGGACCAGATCGTCGTCTCGGTCGGGCCATAGAGGTTCCACAGCGGCGACCCGCCCACGAGCAGCCGGTCCGCGAGGTCGCGCGGCAGCGCCTCGCCGCCGCAGAGCAGCTTCAGCCCCGGGCGGCCGCGGAAACCGGCCTCGAGCAGCATCGACCAGCCGGACGGCGTCGCCTGCATCACCGTGGCACCCGAGCCTTCGAGCAGGGCGAGCAGCGCAAAGCCGTCGAGCGTGGTCGCGCGGTCGGCGATCACGAGATGACCACCGGTGACCAGCGGCAGGAACAGCTCCAGCGCCGCGATGTCGAAGGCGATCGTGGTGGTCGCGAGCAGCGTGTCCTGGCTGTCGAAGCCCGGCTCGCGCGCCATCGAGAGCAGCAGGTTCACCAGCGCCTGCTGGCCGACCTCGACGCCCTTCGGCGCGCCGGTCGAGCCCGAGGTGAAGATGACGTAGGCGGCGCGCTCGCCGGCCGACATCGTGGCAATGGCCTGCGCCGGTCCCGGCGGCTCCATCTCCGGCCCCACCAGGATGACAGGCGCGACCGGCGCCTCGGGCATCGAGGCGGCATCGGCGAGCAGCACGGCGATGCCGGCCTGGCGCATGATGGCCTTGAGCCGCGCCGGGGGATGGTGCGGGTCAAGCGGCACATAGGCATGGCCCGCCTTGCTCACCGCCAGCAATGCGGCGAGCATGTCGAGCGAGCGCTGCATCAGCACGCCGACGCGGTGCTCACCGGCCGGCAGCCGCGCGGCCAGGTGGGCCGCGAGGAAATCGGCGCGCTCGTTCAGCTCGTGATAGGTCCAGCTTGTCGCGCCGCAGGTCGCTGCGGTCGCGTCGGGGCTGATCGCGACGCGCGCCTGAAACAGCGAGTGCACGCCCTGCACCGGCGGCATCGCGGCCGCCGGGCGCCCGAGATCGGCGAGCAACGCCTGGCGCTCGGAGGCCTGCAGCAGCGGCGCGTGCACGACGGGCGTGCCCGCATCCTCGGCGAAGGCCTGCAGCAGGCGGACATAGTGGCCGGCATGGCGCGCGACGGTCGCCGCGTCGAACAGGTCGGTCGCATAGTCGATGTCAAGGCGCAGCCCCTGCGCGGTCTCCGACAGGTTGAAGAACAGATCGAAATTCACGAAGGCCTTGGCGTTGGGCGCGAGCCGCGCGCGCAGGCCGCCGAACGCCTCCGGCTCGCTCAGCCGCTCGAGGTTGAACTGCACATCGGTGAGCGGCAGGCGGTTCGGCCCCCGCGGCACGCCAAGCCCGCGCACGATGGTCCCGAGCGTGCAGCGCTGGTGTTCCTGCGCATCCAGTACCGCTGCGCGCGTCGCGGCCAGCTGCTCGGCGATGGTTGTCTCGGCCCGCCACTGCGCGCGGATCGGGAGGAAGTTCACGCAATGGCCGACGACGCCGTCATTCTCGATGAGCGCCTGGCCCGCCATCGGCACGCCGACCACGACATCATCCTGGCCCGCGAGGCGCGCCATGAGGATCTGGAAGGCAGTGAGCAGGGTGACGAAGCCGGTGCAGCCATGCTTCGCGCCGGCGCGGCAGGCGGCCTGGTAGAGCCGCGCCTCGATCGGCATCGAGAAGGTGGCGCCGGCGAAGCTCTTGGTCGCAGGGCGCGGCCGGTCGGTGGGCAGCTCCAGCGGCTCGGGCAGGGACGCGAATTGTGCGCGCCAGTAATACTCGGCCGCCGTCGCGCCATCGGCTTCGCCCGCGCTCGCGATCTCTGCGAAGGACGGCGCCGGCGGCAGCGAGGTGCCGTCGTAGAGAGCCGCGATGTCCTGCATCAGCAGGTTCAGCGACCAGCCGTCACAGATGATGTGATGGGCGGTGAAGACCAGCACGTGCGAGGCCGGCGCGAGGCGCAGCAGCCGGGCGCGGAACGGCGGGCCCTGCTCGAGGTCGAAGGGCGTGCGCGCCTCGGCGTCGAGCACCTGCGCGAGCGTCGCGGCGTCGGCCGGCTCGACATGCAGCGCGACCGGCCCGGCGGGAACGATGCGCATCATCGTGCCGTCCGGGGCGAAGCGCGCGCGCAGCGCATCGCGGCGCGCGACGGAAGCGGCCAGCGCCGCACCCAGCTTGGTCGCGTCGAGCGGACCGTCGAGCGCGAGCGAGACGGATTCATTGAACGCGCAGGAGGCCGCATCGCCGAGCTGCTGCGCGAGCCAGACCTCCATCTGGGATTCCGTGAGCGGTGCCTCGCGCGGCGCCTCGGGCGTGGCCACCGGCGACGCCGCCCCGGCTTCGCCGAGGATGCCGACCTGCTGCAGCGCGCCGAGCGAGTCGTCGAAGGCGCGCAGCACGGCGTCGCATTCCGCATCGCCATGCGCGGTGGTCAGGAAGCAGGGGAAGCCATCCTGGAAGTGCACGCCGTGCTCGCGCATCAGGTAGGGCAGCAGCGCGGCGCGGCGATCCTCGCCATTGAGCGAGAGGTGGAACATGGAGCCGAAATGCTCGGCGCGCGCGGCGATGCCGCGCCGCTCCAGCATGGCGTTCAGACGCTCGACCAGACTCGCGCAGCGTGCGCCGAGGGTGTCGTGCAACGCGCAGCCCTGCGCCTTCAGATGGGTCAGCACCGCCTTGGCCGCGGCGAGCGCGAGCGGATGGCGCACGAAGGTGCCGGCGAAGACGGTGACGTCGGTCTCGGGCCCGCTCGCATCGTCGTAGCGCCAGGCGCCGCCATCGAGCGCGTCCATGAAGCGCGCCGCACCCGCGACGATGCCGATCGGCAGCCCGCCGCCCAGCACCTTGCCGTAGGTGGCGAGGTCGGCGCGGATGCCGAACAGCGCCTGCGCCCCGCCTGGGTGCGAACGGAAGCCGGTCACGACCTCGTCGAAGATCAGCGCGGTGCCATGGCGGGCGGTGATCTCGCGCAGCTTCACCAGGAACTCGCGTGGCTGGTGGCCGGGATGGCGGCTCTGCACCGGCTCCACCAGGACGGCGGCGAGTTCGTCGCCATGCGCGTCTATCCAGTCGAGCGTGACCTGCCCGCCGTATTCCAGCACGGTCATGTTGGCGACCGCTTCCTCGGTGACGCCCGCCGCGGCGGGGGCGCCGACGGGCTCGCCGTCGATGCGCTGGCCGCGCACGATCACCTCGTCGAAGCCGCCGTGATAGGCGCCGGCGAAGCTCACCACGCGCTTGCGCATGGTCACTGCACGCGCGAGGCGGAGCGCGGCCATCACCGCCTCGGATCCGGTGCAGGTGAAGCTGACACGCTCATTGCCGGTCATCTCGGCGATCATCGCGGCGACTTCGCCGGCGAGGTCCGCCTGCGGGCCGATCGGGAAGCCGGCGCGCAGCTGCGCGGCGACGGCCTCGACGACGAAATCGGGATTGTGGCCGAACGCCGTGGCGCCGTAGCCGTTGACCAGGTCGATGTAGCGATTGCCGTCGACATCGCGGATGGTGGCGCCCTGCGCCTGCGCGACCACGATCGGGTAGACCAGCGACTTCCATTCCTGGCGGAAGCCGTGTGCCGCGCGCGGATCTGCGAGCACCGCGCGGTGCTGGTCGGTGCTGCGGCGCGAGCCCGGCATGCGCGCGGCTTGGCGCGCGGCGAGCGCGTCGATGAATGCGCGCTGCGCGGGCGTGATGGAACCCACCGCCACGCGCTGCTGGCCGGGCGCAAAGCGGGCGAAGCGGCTCACCATCTCGGCCGCCGACGTGGCGGGGCGCGGGGCGGAAGGCGCGAGGGTGGCGACCGGCGCGGCGCCGATGCGGCCCAGTGTATCGAGCTGCGCCTGCATCAGCCGGCTCATCGCCTGAAGCTGCTCCTGCATGAGCGATGCGACCGAGCCATCCGTGGACGCGGTCATTGTCGGCATTGGCGCGGCGGACTCGGGTGCGGCCGCCACCACCACCGGTGTTGCGGCGACGGGTGCGGGTTCCGGCAGCGCGGAAGCGATATGGTCGCCGAGGGCGGCGAGGCTGCACAATTCGCCACTCAGCTGGCGGAAGCTGAGCGGCACGGCGAAGCGCTTGCGCAGCTGCTGCGCGAGCTGGGTCAGCAGCAGCGAGTCGAAGCCGAGCTCAAGGAAGCTGGTGCCGGCATCGCTCTCCGGCATGGCTTCGCCCGAAAGCGCCTCGATGGCGGCGATGATCCCGGCCCGGGCGGTGGCACTGCGCTGGTCACTCATCACGATGGTCTCTTGCGAAATGGCGACGGGAGCGGCCGCGACCGGCAGGGCGCCGGGCGCGTCGATCCAGTGGCGGGTACGTTCGAACGGCGTCGGCGGCAGAGATACGCGCCGGGCCTCGGGCCGCGACGGCCAGGCGACGGCGGCACCCGACACCCAGAGCTGCGCGAGCGCCTGCGCCATGGTGTCGAGCGGCGATGCCTCCTGGTCGGGGTCGGGCAGCGACGCGGCGGTGATCATCGGCTGGCCGGCGGCTGCCTGCCGCGCGAGGGTGGCCAGCGTGCGGCCGGGTCCGACCTCGAGCAGCGCCGCTTCGGGGAAACGCGCGCGCAGCGTGGCCAGCGCCTGGGCGAAGCGCACCGGCTCGCGCGCATGCCGTGCCCAGAAATCCGGATCGCGCGCCTCGGCGTCGCTGATCCATTCCCCGGTCATGGTCGAGACATAGGGGATGGTCGGCGCGGCGAAGCTCAGGCGTGCGGCCGCCGCGCGCATCGCCGGCAGGATCGGGTCCATCATCGGCGAGTGGAAGGCGTGCGAGGTGTGCAGCAGTCGGCAGCCGATCTCGTTGGCTTCCAGCGCGCGCTGTAGCGCCGCGATGGCGTCGTGCGGCCCGGCGGCGACGGATAGCGCGGGGCCGTTGGAAGCCGCGAGCGCGACATCGCCGCGCAACAGCGGCAGCAGCTTCGCCTCGGGCAGCCGCACCGCGAGCATGGCGCCGCCGGGCAGCGCCGACATAAGCCGGCCGCGCTCGGCGACCAGCGCCATCGCATCGGCCAGGCCGATCACGCCCGCGAGGGTGGCCGCCACCAGCTCGCCGATGCTGTGGCCGATCATCGCGGCAGGCGTGACGCCGCGGCTCAGCCAGAGCTGGGCCAGCGCGTACTCGACCGCGAAGATCGCCGGCTGCGCGACATAGGTGTCGCGGATCGCATCCGCATTGCCGGGCGCGTCGCCGTAGAGCGTCTCGAGCAGGTCGCAGCCCGCCGCACGCCGCAGCGCGGCGGCGCAGGCCTGCATGGCGTCGCGGAACACCGGCTCCTCGCGGTAGAGCTCGGCGGCCATGCCGGGGTATTGCGCGCCCTGGCCGGGGAACAGGAACACCACCGGGCGGGGGGCGGCGACACCGGTCGCGGCTTCGCTGCCCTCCAGCCGCGCGGCGGCCTCGTCGTGGTTCATGGCGACGATGGCGGCGCGATGCGGGAAGTGCCTCCGCCCGGCGCGCAGCGTGTGCGCGACATCGGCGAGCGGGGGCACGTCGTTCGCGCGCAGCCGCGTGGCGAGCGCGGCGCGCGCGGCGGCGAGCCCCGGCTCGCTGCGCGCCGAGACCAGCAGGATTTCACGGCCCTGCGCGGGCGTTTCGCGCGGCAGCTCCGGTGCCTGCTCCAGGCACAGATGCGCGTTGGTGCCGCCGATGCCGAGCGCGGTGACGCCGGCGCGGCGCGGCCCGGGGATCGCGGGCCAGCCGACCGAGCGCGCATTGACGAAGAACGGACTGGTGTCCAGCGCCAGGTCCGGGTTGGGGCGCTGGAAATGCGCGGTGCCGGGGATGATCCCGCTCTCGACGGCGAGGGCCGCCTTGATCAGCCCGGCAACGCCCGCCGCGGCATCCATATGCCCGACATTGCCCTTGTGCGAACCGATCGCGCAGAAGCCCCGCTCCTCGGTTCCGGCACGGAAAGCGCGGGTGAGGCCGGCGATCTCGATGGGGTCGCCCAGCGGGGTCGCGGTGCCGTGGCATTCGACGAAGCCGACGGAGCGCGGGTCGAAGCCGGCGATGGCGTGCGCGGTCATCACCAGCTCGGCCTGCGGCGTCACGGAGGGCGCGGTGAAGCCCACCTTGTCGGCGCCGTCATTGTTCACCGCATGGCCCTTGATGACGGCGTAGACATGGTCGCCATCGGCCACCGCATCGGCGAGCCGCTTGAGCAGCACGACGCCCGCACCGGAGCTGAAGACGGTGCCGTTGGCATCCGCGTCGAAGGGGCGGCACACGCCGTCGGGCGCACACATCGCGCCATCCTCGGCGAAGTAGCCGCGCCGCTGTGGGAAGGTGATGGAGACACCGCCGGCCAAGGCCATGTCGCACTGGTGCAGAAGCAGCGACTGCACCGCCTGCGCAGCGGCGACGAGGCCGGTCGAGCAGGCGGTCAGCACGCCCATGGACGGCCCGCGCAGGTTCAGCTTGTAGGAGACGCGCGTGGCCAACGTGTCGCCCAGCGCGCCCATCAGCGTCGCGTATTCGCCCACCTGGTATTGGCTGGTGAAGCGGTCGAGCATGGCGCGGTCGGATGCCAGGTGATGCAGGAAATAGGTGTTCATGCTGGCACCGGCGAACACGCCGACCGAGCCCTCGACCTGCGCCGGGTCGTAGCCTGCATCCTCGAAGGCCTGCCAGCAGATCTCGAGGAACACCCGGTGCTGCGGGTCGGTGAGTGCGGCCTCGCGCGGCTTCATGCCGAAGAAGCCAGCGTCGAACGCCTCGACATCCTCGACGATGCCGCGGGCGCGGACGAAGGAGGGGTCGGCGCGTTCAGCCGCGCTGAAGCGATCCTCGAGGGCGGCCTCGGCGAAGCGTGCGATGGAATCGCGCCCGGCCAGCAGGTTCTCCTGGAAGGCGGCAACGTCCGGGGCGCCGGGGAAGCGCCCCGCCATGCCGATGATCGCGACGCCGTCGAGGGCCGCGGGGAAGTCGTTCATCGCGTTCATCCGGTCCTCCCGTTCCGTGCGGGATGCAGGCGGCGGAGCGCCTCGGCCTGGCGCGCGGCGCGATCGCGCGCCTGATCCATCCGCGGCACATCGGCGCGCGGCGCATCGGTCAGCAGCGCGGCGAGGCGGCGGATGGTGGGGTTCGCGAACAACGCCACCACGGGAAGCTGGCGGCCGAGCTGTCGGCCGATTGCGGACTGGATCTCCGCCACCGTCAGCGAGGTTCCGCCGAGGTCGAAGAGATTGTCGTCGATCCCGACCGCGTCATGGCGCAGCGCCGCGCGCCAGATCGCCAGCAGCTGCGCCTGCAGCCGATCCCCGGGGGCCTCGGCCGGCGCGGCGACGGCCCGCGGCGGCTCGGGCAGTGCCAGGCGATCGACCTTGCCGTTCGGCGTCAGCGCCAAATGGTCGCACCAGACGAAGTCGGCCGGGACCATGTAGGCGGGCAAGCGTTCGGCGAGGTGGCGGCGCAGCGACGCGGTATCGGCGGCAACGCCCGGGCGCGAAACGCACCAGGCAACCAGCCGCGCCTCGCCTGGGCCATCCTCGCGCAGCACGACCACGGCCTCGCGCACGTCAGCATGGGCAAGCATCGCGGCCTCGATCTCGCCGAGCTCGATGCGGAAGCCGCGCAGCTTCACCTGGTGGTCGGTGCGGCCGAGAAACTCGAGTAGCCCGGCGTTGTTCCAGCGCACCCGGTCGCCGGTGCGGTACCAGCGCTCCGCCGCGCCCAACAGGTTGCGGGTGACGAAACGCTCGGCGGTGAGCGCAGCGCGGCCGACATAGCCCAGGCCCACGCCCGCGCCGCCGATCCAGAGCTCGCCCGCCGCGCCCGCCGGCACCGGCGCGCCGGCCTCGTCGACGACGGCGAGGCGGACATTGTCGATCGGGCCGCCGAGCGGAACCGGCGACATGGCGTTGTGCGCATCGAAGGCCCAGGCGGCGCAGATGTCGGTGCACTCGGTCGGGCCATAGGTGTTGAGGATGCGCGCCTGGCAGGCGGGGTCGCGCAGCCAGGGCAGCAGCCGCGCGGCGTTGATCGTCTCACCGCCGAGCACCACCCAGCGCAGCGAGCGCAGCATCCCGGGCGCACGCGCGGCGGGCCCTTCGAGGATCGGGTAGACGGTGCTGGGGGTGCCGTTGATCCAGGTGATGCCGGCCGCGGCGATGCCAGCGGCCAGCGACTCGGGGTCGAAGGCGTCGGCCTGGGGCATGTGCAGCTCCCCACCGGCGAGCAGCGGCGCGAACAGGTTCTTCTGCGCCGCGTCGAAGGTGAAGGCGCCGATCATCAGCACGCGGTCGGCGGCACCGAGCGACAGGGCCGACGCATACCAGTGCAGCAGGTTGGCAAATCCACGGTGGCGGCAGGCGGCGCCCTTGGGCTGCCCGGTCGAACCGGAGGTGTAGATCACGTAGATCGGCGCGTCGGGATTAGCCGCGACGGCCAGCTTGTGCACCGGCTGCCGGGCGATCGCCGGCGCTTCCGCATCGACGAGGCAGGCCGCATGCGAGGCCGGCACCAGGTGGCGGAGCGCGTCGACGGTGAGCGTCACCGCGACGGCGGCGTCCTCTAAGATCCCGGCGATCCGCGCGGCCGGTGCCGCGGTGTCGAGCGGTAGGTAGGCCGCGCCGGTCTTCAGCACGGCGAGCACGCCGACCACCAGATCGATGCCGCGCGGCAGGCAGATCCCGACCCGCGCCCCGGCGCCGACGCCGCGTTCGCGCAGATGCCAGGCGAGCTGGTTGGCGCGCGCATCCAGCGCGGCATAGTCGAGCGCGTCGTCCCCGCAGACCACCGCCCGGCGATGCGGCGTGCGGGCGGCCTGCGCCTCGAACACGGGCAGGAGATGGGTGTAGGGGAGCGGCACCCGCGGCCCCTCGCCCAGGGCCGTCAGGTGCTGGCGCGGCGACAGCAGCGCGGTCGCACTCGTCGCCTCCCCGGCTACGGAACCGTCCATGGCGTCAGCAGGCACCATCACGGCGCAGGACGGCGACCGGCGTACGCAGCAGGATCTTCACGTCAAGGCCAAGCGAACGCTCGCGCACGTAGCGGGCGTCGAGCTCGACGCGCTGGCGATAGCTGGTGTCGCTGCGCCCGCTGACCTGCCACAGGCCGGTGAGGCCAGGCCGCACCGAGCAGTAGAGATCGGTGCCCTCGGGGCCGTAATGCTCGTCGAGTTCACGCGCCACGACCGGGCGCGGGCCCACCAGGCTCATCTCGCCGCGCAGCACGTTGAGCAGCTGGGGCAGTTCGTCGAGGCTGGTCTTGCGCAGGAAGCGGCCGATCGGGGTGATGCGCGGGTCGTTCTTGAGCTTGCGGTTGGTCGCCCATTCGCGTTGCGCCTCGGGGTCCGCTTCCAGGAGCTCGGCCAGGATGCGGTCGCCATCCATGTGCATGGTGCGCAGCTTCAGGCAGTCGAATGTCCGCCCGCGCAGCCCGACGCGCTTGTGGCGGTAGATCGCCGAAGGCTGCGTGGCGCGGAGCATCCCCAGCAGCAGCAGCAGCACCGGCAGCAGCGCAAGGGTCAACAGCGACGCCCCCGCGATGTCGAGGGCGCGCTTGCCGAGGTCACGCGAGCCATGGTTGTTCCGGCACCGGGACTTGGCCGAGAAGCCAGAGCTTGGCGATAAGCTTTGCGTGAGCATGGGCGACGAGGGGGAGCGGTTCATTCGGGCATTCTCCGTCCGCGGGGAGCGGCATCGGCGGGATAAGGGGTCATTCGGCAGGAGGCAGGTGGGGTCTAAAAAATGTTTCTTTGTCTTAATTATTATGATGTCGGATGTTAAGAACATTGTGGCGCGTTGAACAGGGGATTCGACACCCAGTTGAGGGTGCGCGCGGTCTTGTTACTTCGGCGAGCAAGCAAAACGTCAGCTTTGAAGCCGCCTACCGCGCAAGGCGGATCAAGCCGCCTACCGTTGCAAGAGAGTTAACGTCCAAGAGGGATCATCGCGGGTTGTAGAAATTTATTAACACTTCCTGGTTGCAAACACGTGCCTTGCGCGCTTTTTTCGACAGCCGATCCGGCCGATTTGCGGCGCACCCGATCGCGGATCGCGACATGGAGGCAGCGCGGACCGTCGCCAATGCTGGGTTCCACAGATCGCATAACGCCGGGACCGAGGCGATTGCGGTATTGCAAAGAGTTTCACTCGACCGTAAACCCGGACCATCACTTTATCAGACGGCGACCAGACAATGCTGCAATCGACCGGTCGCAACCAGATCTACGGCGCCGAAGCGCTGCTGCCAGTCGACCGGCGAGAGTCCAGCTTGATGAAAAGACGATCGCCGGCGCGTGGCATCCTCATCGGCCTGGCTATTTCAGCTATACTGTGGCTCGTGATCGTGCTGGCCATCATGAGCCTGCTGCGCGATTGACCGGCGTCAGCCTGCCGCGCCACCGAGGCGCGGCGGCGACCGCAGGCTCAGAGGCTGATCCGCAGCCGAAGGAACACCAGGTTCTGGTCGTATTCCTCGATCCCGGCCGTCGTCCCGAAGCGCGTGACGTGCTGGTAGGTGGCGATCATCGACAGGTTGCGGTTGATCAGCCACCGCGCCGACAGCACCCCGACCGCGTCCGAGGCGCGTTGGGACGGGTTGCTGTATTCGCGCCGCTCGAGCGACACCTCGGCCCCTAGGATGATGTTGCGCTGCAGCTCATGGTCCACCCGCAGCGAGCCCAGGGTGCGCAGGAAGCCCTCGCCACCGCTGCGGACGGAATCATCCACGCCGCGTCGCACCGCGGCGGTGATGGTCGTGAGCTGGCTGGGCAGGTAGACGAGGCGCGCATCGAGGCCGACGCCCTCGATCGACCGCCGCGTGGAATCCCGATACTCCCGCCGGGCATAGCCGACGCCGATGCTCGCCTGGTAGACGCCGTCGAAATCATAGGCGAAGCCGGCCAGCACATCGAAGGTGAAGCTGTCGATGCGGCCGCCGCGCCGTCCCTCGCCATCGAGCTCCTCTGCGCGGAGCGCGAGAGTCGCCGAACGCCCGGGCGTCAGCTCGTAGGCAATCGTCGTGCCGGCCGAGTAGGCGAAGTAGTCGATGGCGACGGTGTTGTCGACGAGCGCGGCGCTCTCCCCGCCGTCGAAGCTCACATGACGCACCTGGCCATAGGCGGTGCCCGAGAGCCGGTTGATGCGGCTGCGGGCGATCAGCCGTGCGGTCTGTTCGTCGAAGGGCAGCGGTTCGCGGAAGCCCGCCCGCTGCAGGTCCAGCGTCTGCACCGAGAGGAAGCTGTGCCGCTGCGACAGCTGCAGCTCCACGCTGGACGATGAATCGATGTCGTAGCGGCCAAGCCCGGCGAGCGACCAATCGGTTGTGTTGAGCCGGGATTCGTTCGCGTAGGTCAGGTTCTCGATGCGGGCCGACAAGGCGGCCGCGTGGATCCCCCACTGGCTTTGCACCGATGCGGCACCGCCGTTGGCGAAGACCAGGCTGGAGCGTCGGTCGCGCTCGGTGCCGAACAGGTTGTCGTCGAAGCCGAGGCCGGTTTCGGCGGATGCGTCGAGCCGGAAGCTGCCCAGCCGCACGCCGAGCGGGTCAAACTCCGGGCGCGACCGGGTGGTGACGGTGACGCCGCGCTGGACCGCATCCGCATCGCGCCGCTGCGCCACGGCGGGGGTCGAGCTGAGACAGGCCGCGATCGAAAGCCCTGCGAGCGCCGTGGCGACGCAGCCGGTGGAGACAGACCTGGTGCGCAGGCGTGGGGGCAACCGGCTCGACATGCTTGGTGCAACTCGATCTGTCTCGCCGTTCTGATGGCACAGTCGCAACCGGCCCGTAAAGAGGCTCATGGCAGCGAGGCATCGAAGCGTTCGCGCTGGCATTGTTTCTGTAAATCACATCGCACGACCGGACGCCTTCGATGGCCCGCAGCCCTAAATTGTCGGGCGACACCCGCCGTTTCCTGCACACGTCGAAACAGATGCCAGAGCGTGTTGGTGCAACGCAATGGCGAAGAAAGTTTGTGACCTCGCGCCACGATGAACCAATTCATATCAAGCTCGCGGTCCGATCCATGTCGCTGTGGCTCGCCAACCCGGACCCTCAACCCGCCGTACTGGGCACGCCAGGGCGCGAGGCAGGAAACCGCCCGGTGGGGTGCCGCCCCGTTCGCCCGAAGCGGTTGAGAATGTAGCGTCGCCCGGGATACAGCGTCGCCACATGGCGAATACCGCAGACCGTCGCCCGCGCATGATCCGCGCCACCCAGCATCAGCACGACCGTGTCGCCGTCGAGCACGTCCGCGAAGCCCGGCGTCCGCCCTCCGTTCAGCCACTCTGTCGCGACGGCATGGTCGCATAGCGCCCAGCATACGCCGCCGACGACACGCCCATCCTCCACCGCCAACACGTAGTGGTTGCGCCTGATCGCGCCGCCCACCGTCTCCGCGACCTCGCCAAGAGGCAGCGTCGCAAAAGGAGCGCGCGCGGCGAGATAGGTCATCAGCGCGGCGAAGCCGCTATCCACGCGCGACGCGCGACTCATGCGAATGGCCATGTCCAACCCCTCGTTCAGCACCAATAAGTTGTGCGTTTCATAGCAACGACAACCTCGCTTGGCAGGTGCTCGCCGATGCGCTCGGCCCATCTTTACGGATGATACGGCCGCTTGGATGATGCCGTTACAAAGTTATTTCATCACTCTTCTTTGTCTATATTTTCAGCATGTTATCGATAACCTGCCGCAGCATCGCGTGTTACTGCGGCATCGCCGAAGAAGCTTAGCGACACGGCCAGGATCGGGCCGTGAAGACGACATTGTTTTGCTGCAACGAAACTTGAAGAATGCTCAGGGAGTCTAGCGTCATGGCTGTTATTGTTGGTGGTGTCGGCGGCGATACTTTGGTCGACACGGATCAGAGCGATTCGATTGCCGGGCTGTCTGGCAGTGACACCATCTCGGTCAGTGCTGGCGCTGATACCGTAGATGGCGGTGCCGACGCCGACCGCCTTGTCGTCAATTACGCCACGGCCGCCGACCCGATCCGCAACGTCGGCGAGACCGGCTTCGCCAGTGGCGGCGTCTCGGGCCTGCCCAGCGTGACCTTCACCAGCGTGGAAAGCTTCGACATCACCACCGGCGTTGGAGCGGACACCATCCGCAGCTTCGTGCGCGAGGATGTCACGAATAACAACAACGCCAATGTCATTTCCGGCGACGACGTCATCCGCACCGGCGATGGCGCCGACCTCGCCGCCGGCGGCGGCGGCGCGGATTCCCTCTATGGCGGCACCGGCGACGACATTCTCGACGGCGACGGCGCGCTCTCCGGCAAGTTCGGCGGCGGCAACCTCGCGAGCCTCGAATTCATCGGCAACGACGCCCTGTTCGGCGAGGCCGGCAATGACCGCCTCTACGGCGGCAATGGCGCGGACATCCTCGATGGCGGGATCGGCGACGACCTGCTGATCGGCGACCGGATCATCTTCCAGGCCAGCGATTCGAGTGCATTCGGCGGCGGCGGCGTGCGCGTGCAGGAGAGCACCGGCAGCGACCAGCTCTCCGGCGACGACACGCTGGTAGGCGGCGAGGGCAATGACACCATCGCCGGCAATGCCGGCAATGACAGCATCTCGGGCGGCAGCGGCGACGACCTGGCTCAGGTGACCGTCACCTCCGACGGCGCCGACCGCGTCGACCTGGGCAGCGGCAACGACGTGGTCCAGGTCACCGCCAACGCGGATTCCCAGGTGTCGAGCGCGGTCCGCGTCACCTTCACCAGCGCCGAGGTCGGCAACGGCAATCCCCTCGATGGCGGCGCCATGGCCGGGCAGGATGGCGGCCTCGCCGTGCGCCTCCAGTCGGAGAACTACAGTGACGGCGTGGTCGGCCCGGTCGGCCGCTATGACGACGAGGGCATCACCTTCGTCGCCCAGGGCGCGGTCACCTTCGATGTGCGCGACCTGGTCTCGGGCGCGCAGCGTGGCAACCAGTTCCAAGCCGTGGCGCTTGGCACCGCCGGCGCGGATGCGCTGACCGCCCAGCAGCCAAGCCTCGCCTATTACTTCAATGCCGGCATGGGCGACGACCAGGTCACCGGCGGCACGGCCAACGACTTCCTGGTGGGTGGCGCCGGCAACGACCTGCTCGATGGCGCGTCGGGGGATGACAGCTTCCTTGGCGGCGCTGGCAACGACATCCTCAATGGCGGCGACGGTGCCGACAATCTCGATGGCGGCGACGGCAATGACATCATCGGCAACCCGTCGCAGGGCGGCGCCGGCCGCGACCTGATCGCGGGTGGCGCGGGCGACGACACCATCACCTCGCTCGACACGCCGGCGAGCTTCTTCAGCGGCGTCATCGCGCCCGAGGCGGACACGGTGAGCGGCGGCGCAGGCAATGACGAGATCACCGCCGGGCGGCTCGACGTGCTCGACGGCGGCGATGGCGTGGATCGGCTGCTGCTGAATTTCGGCTTCAACGGGCCGGCGGCGGCCCCCGCGATCAGCATCACCCTGAACGCCGCCGGCACCGGCACCGCGAGCGACGGCACCTCCATCACCGGCTTCGAGTTTTTGAACTTCACCCTGACCGATGGCGCCGACCTGGCGATCACCGGCGATGCGGTCGCCGCGATCGACGGCATGGGCGGCAATGACACGATCGTCACGGGTGCGGGCGCGGACATCCTCAACGGCGGCGGCGGCGATGATTCGCTCAGCGCCGGCGCGGGCGACGACAATCTCTCGGGCGGCGGCGGTTCGGACACCATCCGCGGCGGCGACGGCATCGATAGCCTGTTCGTCGGCGCCCAGGATCCCGGCACCGACAATGTCGATCTCGGTGGCGGCATGGACATGGTCCGCGTCGAGGGCATTCCCGGCCAGATCCGGCTGACCTTCACCAGCGCCGAGGTCGGCAATGGCCTCGCAACCGATGGCGGCATGATGGCCGGCCAGGATGGCGGCCTCGCGCTGCGCTTCCAGACCGAGGACAGCGCCGGCGCGCTGAGCGGCCCCATCAGCCGCTACGATGATGAGGGCGTGACCTTCATCGGCGGCACCCAGGGCATCACCTTCGACGTGCGCGACCTGGTGTCGGGCACGCAGCGCGGCGACCAGTTCGTCGGCGTCTCGCTGGGCACCAGCGGCGATGACGTGCTGAGCTTCTTCCCGCCGTTCCGCGCCAATGACCCCTATTACTACAATGCCGGGCTTGGGAATGACCGCATCGACGCGGGCAACGGCAACGACTTCCTGGTCGGCGGAGCGGGTGCCGACACGCTGAACGCCGGCGCGGGCCAGGATGGCCTGCTCGGCGGCGCCGGCGATGATCGCCTGGTCGGCGGCCTCGGCAACGACAACATCGACGGCGGCGCCGGGTTCGACACCGCGGTGTTCAGCGGCAAGTTCGCCAGCTACATCGCGACCGACCTCGGTCAGCGCATCACCATCGCGGGCGCCGACGGGTCCGATGTCCTGACCGGTGTCGAGCGCTTGGTGTTCGACGACGCCACCATCGACATCAATGACGGCAATGCGCTGTTCGACACGCTGTTCTACCTGCAGCAGAACCCGGACGTGCTCGCCGCCGGCGTTAACGCGCTGGATCACTTCAACCAGATCGGCTTCAAGGAGGGGCGCGACCCGAACGCCTTCTTCGACACGTCGGGCTACCTCGCGGTCAATCGTGATGTCGCCGCGTCGGGCATCAATCCCTTGGAGCATTACCGGCTCTACGGCGCCGCCGAGCAGCGCGACACGTCGATCGACTTCGACACCGGCCTGTACTTGTTGAAGAACCCCGACGTCGCCGCCGCCAATCCCCTCAACCCGCTCGAGCACTTCCTGAGCTTCGGCCGGGCCGAGGGCCGGGCCAGCTACACGGCCATCGGCACGGTCGCGCCGGATGCGTTCGACCGGGAGTTCTATCTGCTGTCCAACCCCGATGTCGCCGCCTCCGGCCTCGACGCGCGGACGCATTTCGCGACCTATGGCGGGAATGAAGGCCGCGCCGCGAACGTGCTGTTCGACACCACCTACTACCTCGCGATGAACCCCGACGTGGATGCGGCGAATCTCGATCCGCTGACCCACTACAACCTGTTCGGGTACAAGGAAGGCCGCGACCCCTCGGCCGCGTTCGACACCAGCGCCTACCTGGCGGCGAACCCCGATGTCGCCAGCGCCGGCGTGAATCCCCTGGCCCACTACCTCCAGGCCGGTATCTACGAAGGCCGGGCCATCGCCGACGATCACGCGCTGATCGCATGATCGCCTGCGCTCGCCGGGCATAGCTTGGCCGGCGCAGGCGGCGATACTTGCAAGCGGCAGCTGCGCAACGGGCCGCCGGCGCTTGGCGTTTCGCGGAACCCGGCCGAAGCGGTGCTTGACGCGCCGCGGCGCCGGGTCCGTCATGGGCGCCGATATTCGGAGCTCCCCATGCCCCTGCCCCGCCGCGCCCTGCCGCTGCTGGCCACCTCCCTCGGCGCGTCGCTGGCCGCTCCGGCCATCGCGCAGACCGCGCGGACGATCCGCTTCGTCGTCCCCTGGCCGCCGGGCGGGCTCAACGACCTGATCGCACGCGCCTTCAACGACCGCGTCTCGCGCCTGATGGGCGTGACCATCGTGAACGACTTCAAGCCCGGCGCCGGCGGGCGCATCGGCGTGGCGGAGGTGGCGCGCGCCGCACCCGATGGCCTGACCATCGGCATGGGCAATCTCGGGCCGCTGACGATCTTCCCGAATCTCTATCGCGACATGCCCTTCGACGTGGCGCGCGACCTCGCCCCCATCACCATGTTCGCCGCCTCCCCGCTGGTGCTGGTGGTAAACAACGACCTGCCGGTGCGCTCGGTCGCCGACCTGATCGCCCTGGCGCTCGCGCGGCCAGGGCGGCTGAACTACGCCTCCATCGGCGTGGGCACCGCGCAGCACCTGATCTTCGAGATGTTCCGCGCGCAGGAAGGCATCGCGATGGAGCACATCCCCTATCGCGGCAACACCGACAGCCTGATCGCCATCCTGCAATCCGACGTGCAGGCGATGTTCGAGACGCTGCCCTCGCTGCTGGTCCCGATCGCCGACGGCAAGGTCCGCCCGATCGCCGTCACCACGCCCGAGCGCGTGCCCTCGCTGCCGCAGGTGCCGACGCTGAAGGAGGCCGGCCTCGATATGGAGGTGACCACCTGGTACGCGGTAATCGCGCCCGCGCGCACGCCCGAGAACGTTCTCGCCACGTTGTACGCCGCCTATACCGAGGTCTCGCGCACCGCCGAGATGCAGCGCTTCCTCGCCGAGCAAGGGCTGATCTACGCGGCCAATACGCGCACTGAATTCGCCGCCCGCATCGTGGCCGAGACGGCGCGCTGGGGCCGCATCATCCGCGAGAGAGGGATTTCGGTATGAACGACATCATCGGCGGCCGTGCCGCCTGGCGCGGCGACCAGGTGACGCAGAGCCCGCTCTGGGGCCGGCGCTTTACCGAGGCGGAGATCGCGGCGCTCGACGCCGCACTCGCCGGCACGCGCGGCATCGCGCCGCCCCGGCTGCGGGCGGAGGATTTCGCCATCCCCACGCTGCGCCCGCTGCTCGACGCCGTGGCCGAGGAGCTTGAGCAGGGCACCGGCGTGGTGCGCCTCTCCGGCCTGCCCACCGGGCGGTGGGATGCGGCCGCGTTGAAGACGGTGTTCTGGGGGATCTGCGCCAATCTCGGGACGCCGCTCTACCAGACCGCCGCGGGCGAAGTGCTGGCCGAGGTGAAGGACGAGACCGGCACCGGCGCGGCGGTGACGGGTGCGACCGCGGATGGCTCCGTGCCCTCCGCTCGTGCGCGGTCGCGCTCGACCGGGCCGTTGCGCTTCCACACCGACAAATGCGACATCCTCGCCCTGCTGTGTGCCTCGAACGGCATCGCCGGGGGCGTGTCCAAGGTCGTGTCCACCGTCGCCGTGCAGGACGAGATCTCGCGCCGCGACCCCGCCCTGCTGAAGGTGCTCTACGAGGATTTCTGGCGCATGAAGCCGGGCGACGAGGAAGGCGAGCGCACCACCGACCGCATCTTCGCCATGCCCGTCTTCGCGCGCGGGCCTGCGGGCGAGTTCACCAGCCAGTACAGCCGCACCTATGTCGAGATGGCCCATGCCGTCGAAGGCGTGCCGGCGCTGAAGCCCGAGCAGATCGCCGCGATGGACCTGCTCGCCGAGGTGGCCGAGGAGCTCTGCTACCAGGCGCCGTTCGATCCGGGCGACCTGCAGCTGCTCAACCAGCATGTGAGCTACCACGGCCGCACTGCCTATTCCGATGGTGCCGAGGGCAAGCGCGTGCTGCTGCGCATTTGGCTCGCGGTGCCGTTCAGCCGCGCCCTGCCCGAGGGCCACCGTGTGCAATGGGGCGAGACCCGGCCCGGTGCGCTGCGCGGCGGCGCCATTCTGGGGCGCAGCGCCATCGCCGCCTGAACGCGCCGCGCCGGGTGACCGGCGGGCGGGGCTGTGGCTATGCTGGGATTCGGGACGTCCAGGAACCGGGAGAACAGCATGCTGACGCGCCGCGTTGTGGCAGGCCTCGCGATGGCCGGCCTTGCGCCTGGCCCATGGGTCGCGGCCCAGACGGACCGCCCGCTGACCATGGTCACGGGCTATTCGCCCGGCGGGTCTACCGACATCGCCGCACGCATCATGAACGAGCGCTTCGCAACCCATCTCGGCGGCGGCACGCGCATCGTGGTGGAGAACCGGCCGGGCGCCTCGGGCGTGGTCGCCAGCGAATGGCTGCGGCGCCAGGCGCCCGACGGTTCGGTGGTGATGATCGCCGAGACCGGCTCCCACGCCATCGCGCCCAATGCCGTCATCGGCTGGAACCGCTACGACCCGGTCAACGACTTTACCCATCTCGGCATCATCGGCGCGCCGCCGCTGATCCTGGTGGTGAACAACCGCGTCCCCGGCGCCACCGCCGCGGAGGTGGTGGAGCATCTCCGCCGCGCCACGCCCGAGAGCATCACCTACGCGACCTCCGGCGTCGGCGGCATCCTGCATCTCGCCACCGAGATGCTGGCCCAGCAGCTCGGCCAGCGCTTCGTCCACGTGCCCTATCGCAGCGGCGCCCAGATGCTGCAGGCGATCCACACCGGTGAGGCGCAGTTCGGCATCGCGGCGCTAGCCTCGGCCAATGCGATGGTGCGCGAGGGGCTGGTCCGCGGCGTGGCGGTGACCACGACGACGCGCTTCTCGACCTATCCCGCCATCCCGACGCTGACCGAGGCCGCCGTGCCCGGCTTCGAGTTCGACGTCTGGTACATCCTGGTGGGGCCGCCGGGGATGCCGCGCCCGGCCGCGACGGCGCTCAACCGAGCGCTGGTCGCCACGCTGGCGGAGGATCCGATCCGCGACCGGCTGCTCGCCGCCGGGCACGACACCTGGCGCGCCCCGAACGGCCTGCCCGAAGCGCGCGCCTTCATCGAGCGCGAGGTGGCCAAGTTCCGCGAGGTGGTGCGCCGAACCGGGGTGTGGCTGGAGGGGTAGGTGGTGGGCTGCCTCGATCTCCGAGTCTCCGCCGAGCGGTGGCCGGTTCAAGAGCAAGCGGCCGTTTGCCGCGCCTTCGGCACCCTCGAGCCGACCCCACGCCCGTCGAGCAGGCTGCAATCGAAGCAAGCCGAGCTGTGCGGCCCATTCCTTTCTTCGACCCCAAGCCTCGTTCCGGCCGGCGGGCGTGGGTCAAGGGGCGCGCAGCGCCGGGCGAAGCCCGCTTGCCCTTGACGCCCGCCCGCCCGCCGGACGGGCGCAGCATCATGGGGCGATGCAGGGCACAACTATCCCCGCTCCGGAACCCCGCTCGCAAAATTCTCGACCAGCTCATGGATGCGCACAGGGTCGGACTGCTCCATCACGCGCCGCGCGAAACGGGCGCAGTCGGTGATGTCGAGCGCGCGCACCGCCTGCTTCACCCGCGGCAGCGACGCCGCGTTCATCGACAGGCAGCGGATCCCCAGGCCCAGCAGCAGCGGCACCAGCTTGGCGTTGCCCGCCACCTCGCCACAGACGGAGACCGGGATGCGCAGCCGCAGCGCCGCCTCGGTCGCGAACTGCATCAGCCGCAGCACCGCCGGGTGCAGCGGGTCGTACAGATGGGCCACATCCGCTTCGGCGCGATCGACGGCGAGCGTGTACATGGCCAGGTCATTGGTGCCGATGGCGAAGAAATCCGCCTCCAGCGCGATCGCATCGGCGGCGAGTGCTGCGCCCGGCGTCTCGATCATCACGCCCAGCATGGGCAGTTTTTCCGGCAGGCGTTCGCCGCGCCGGCGCAGGCGGCGGGCCACGCGCTCATAGATCTCGCGCGTCAGCTTCACCTCGTCGGGGATGGTGACCATCGGCAGCAGCACGCGCACCGCGCCCTCGGGCGCCTGGCCGGCGGTGCGCAGGATGGCGGCGAACTGCGTCTCCAGCAGCTCCGGGCGCTTCAGCAGCATGCGCAGCCCGCGCAGGCCGAGCGCGGGGTTCGGGCCGGCATGGGTATGCTCGTCGGACTCCGACAGCGCCTCGATGTTCTTCTCCCCGCCCCAGTCGAGCACGCGGATAGTGACGGGGTCGCCGGCGAGCGCCTCCACGATCTGCGCATACGCGGCGTGCTGGTCGTCCTCGCCGGGCAGGTCGTCGCGGTTCATGAACAGGAACTCGGTGCGCAGCAGGCCGATGCCCTGGGCGCCGGCCTGGGCGATCAGCGGAAGCTCCTGCAGGATCTCGAGGTTGGCGTGCAGCTCCACCATCTCGCCATCGATGGTCTGGGCCGGCAGCCGGCGCAGCTTGGCGAGCTTCGCGCGCTCGCGGGTGAAGGCGGCGAGCTTTTCGCGGATGGAGCCGAGCGTCGCGGGCGTGGGATGCAGGTAGGCGCGCCCGGCGCTGCCGTCGATCGCGATGGTGTCGCCGCGCGCGGCCGCGTCGGTGAGGCCCGTGCAGGCGACGACCGAGGGAATGCCGAGCGCGCGCAGCATGATGGCGGTGTGGCCATCGGCCCCGCCCTCGTCGGTCGCCACACCCGCGATGCGGGAGGGGTCGAGCAGCGCGGCATCCGCCGGCGTGAGCTCCTCGGCGATCAGGATCGCGCCCTCGGGGATGTCCTTGAGGCTGCGGAACGCCTTGCCCAGGATGTTGCGCGTGAGGCGGCGCGCGATCTCGCGCACCTCGGTGGCGCGCCGCGTGAGGCCCGACTTGTCGTCATCCTTGTTGGCCAGGATGATCGCCGCGATCGCCTCCGCCTCATCGCTCACCGCGGTCTCGGCGCCGAGGAGGTCGGTCTCGATGCGCTTGCGCGCGCCGCGGATCAGCCGCGAGTTGCCCAGCATCATCGCATAGGCGTCGAGCAACGGGCCGAGCTCGTCCTGCGCTTCCTCGGGCAGGATGCCGATGCGGTTGCGCAGCTTGATGACCTGCTTCTTCGACAGCGCGACGGCGGTGCTCAGCCGCAGCCGCTCGGCCTCGATCGAGGGCGGGGCGATGGAGCGGCGCGGCGTCTCGGTGGGCTGTTCGGTGGTATCGAATACGGGGCCGATGGCGAAGCCGGGTGCGACCGGAATGCCCGGCAGCGTGACTTCGCGCAGCTTGCCGCGGGAAGGCTTGAGCTTCGGCGGCTCAGTCTTCATGGAAGCCGGCTTCGATCAGGCCGGCCACGGCTTCCATCGCCTCGCGCGCATCCCAGCCCTCGGCCTCGATGACGACGGTCGCACCCTTGCCGGCGCCGAGCATCATCAGCCCCATGATCGAGCAGGCCGGGACCGACTGGCCATTGGCGTGGATGGTGAGCGAGCATGCGAAGCGTTCGGCGAGTGTGACCAGCTTGGCCGCGGCGCGCGCGTGCAGCCCGCGCGAATTGCGGATTGTGACGGTGCTGCGCAGCGTCATCCCCGCAGCAGCCGGCGGCGAGGAGTTCCCGTCGTTCATTGCCCCTGCCCCGCGGGCTTCACGAGCTTGGTGCCGTTGAGCATATCGGCACCGCAGGCGATGTATTTGCGCCCCGCCATCTTCGCGTGCTCCACCGCATCGGCCAGCTTCTCGGTGCCGCGCAGCTTCGCCAGCTTTACCAGCAAAGGCAGGTTGACGCCGGCGATGACGTCCACGCCGGTGCGGTCGCGCATCATCTGCATGGCGAGGTTCGAGGGCGTACCGCCCTGCATGTCGGTGAGCACGACCACGCCGTCGCCCTGGTCGACCGCGTCGATCCCGCCGCCGATGTCGCGGCGGGAGTGTTCCATGTCATCCTCCGGCCCGATGCAGACCGTGGCGACGCCAAGCTGCTTGCCCACCACATGTTCCATGGCGAGCCGCAATTCCTCGGCCAGACGGCCGTGGGTGACCAGCACGAGACCGATCATGATGTTTGTATAAGGGCCTCCCGACCCGGGTCAGTGACGGCGCCGAGGGCGATGGGGGGCAGAGTGCCGCCGCCGATCTCCCGGTGGATCAGGTCCACCCGCCAGCCGTCGTGGTGAAGATGGTGTGCCAGGCGCTCTGCTGCCAGGACCGAGCGGTGCTTTCCCCCGGTGCAGCCGAACGCGATGGTCAGGTATTTCTTGCCCTCCACGGCGTAGCGCGGCAGCAGCGGCGCGAGAAGTGCGGTGAGGTTCGCCCAGAAGGCCGGGAAGTCAGGATCGGCCTCGATGAAGGCGGCGACCGCGGCATCGCGCCCGGTGAGCGGGCGCAGTGCCGGGTTGTAATGCGGGTTGGTCAGGAAGCGCAGGTCAAACACCAGGTCCGCCTCGCGCGGCAGGCCCTTGGGGTACGCGAAGGACATCACGGTCACGGCGAGGCCTGGGCCGCCTTCGGGGCGGAAGCGGCGCTCGATCAGCCGGCGCATGTCGGGCAGGGGCAAATCGGTGGTGTCCACGATCAGGTCCGCCGCGTCGACGAGCGGGGCCATCAGCCCCGTCTCGCGGGCGATGCCGTCGGCGACGCGGTTGCCCAACGGCCCTCCCGGTGCCAGCGGATGGCGCCTGCGCGTCTCGGTGAAGCGGCGCAACAGCACGTCGGGCTCGGCGGTGGCGAAGACCAGGGTCACGGCGATGTCCGGGCGCATGCGCAGCCGGTCGAGCAGGCGCATCGCGGCGGCGGCGTCGAAATCCCGGGTGCGGCAATCGACCCCGGCGGCGAGCGCCTGGGCGCCGTCACCCACCAGCGCCTCGAGCACCGAGAGCGGCGGGTTGTCCACCGTCTCGAATCCGAGGTCTTCCAGAACGTTGAGGATGGAGGCCTTGCCCGCACCGGACAGACCGGTGACCAGCACGACCTCGCGGGGTTTGCCGGCGTCCATCCTCAGCCGAACCCGGCGGCGAGGCGGCGGCGGCCGAGGACGACGTCCAGCGCCACCCCCAGCTTCCGGGGCGCCGAGGCGGCCGAGGGATCGAGCGCGATGGCTGGCAGGCTGTGCCCTGCATGGGACCACTGCGCGCGTTCGGGAAGGCGCGGCACATCCGCCGCCGGCACCAGTCGCGCGACCAGGCGCAACGCAGCGCGCGGCGTCACCGGCACGTCCCCGAGCACGCCGATGCCGCGCAGCTCCAGCAGGCCGGAGAGCGCGGGGGGCGCGGATGCGGCGAGGTCGTCTCCGACACCAGTCTCGATCTCCACCTGATCATCGGCCACCAGCGACCATCCGATATCGAGCAGTCTGAACAACAGATCCGATTTGCCCGCGCCAGGCGGGCCCAGGAGGAGAACGCCCCACCCGTCCCGGGCGGCGCAGCCGCCATGGACCAACATTTCGTTACACACCGTCCATTCGCTGTAACGGACCATGACAGAAAGGCCGGGGCTGGGGAAGGAGGGGGACCGACGGGGCAATTTGCTTCGCCCGGCTTCCGACCTAGGGTGGCGCAAAACCAATTGGGAGACGCCATGTTCCGCCGCCGCCACCTGCTTGCTGCCGGCCTCGCGCCCGTCACGGCCGGCGATGCCTCGGCGCAGGCCTGGCCGCAGCGCCCGGTGCGCATCCTGGTGCCCTACCCGCCGGGCTCGGGCACCGACATCATCGGGCGCATCCTGGCCGAACGGCTGCAGGTGGCCTGGGGCCAGCCGGTGGTGGTGGAGAACCGGCCCGGCGCCGGCGGCAGCCTGGGCACCGAGGTGGCGGCGCGGGCGCCGGCGGACGGGCACACGCTGCTGATCGCCGACACCGGGCCGCTGGCCATCGCGCCGACGCTCTTCGCCCGGCTTGGCTATGATCCGCTGGTCGATTTCGCCCCCATCACGCTGCTCGCGCGGCTGTCCTACGTGCTGGTGGTGAACCCGGCCGTCGCAGCGCGCGATGCCGCGCAATTCGTGGCACTTGCGCGCGCCCAGCCGGGGCGGGTGGCCTATGCCTCGGTCGGCAATGGCAGCTTCACGCACCTGGCGATGGAGCTGTTCCGCACATCCGAGGGCATCACGCTCAACCACGTGCCCTATCGCGGCAGCGCGCCGGCGCTGAACGACGTGGTCGGCGGCCAGGTCGCGGCGATGTTCGTGAACACGCTCTCCTCGGTCGATTTGATCCGCGCGGGGCGGTTGCGCGCGCTGGCCATCGGGTCTCAGGCGCGGCTGCCGGTGCTGCCGGAGGTGCCGACGCTCACCGAGGCGTTGGGCAAGCCGATGGCGGCGGAGGCCTGGTTCGGCCTGCTCGCCCCGCGCGGCACGCCGGGCGAGATCGTCACGCGCATCGCGGCGGATGTGGCGACGCTCGCGGCGGACCCGGTGCAGCGCGCGCGGATGGAAGCGACGGGTGCGGAGATCGCGGTGACCACGCCAGAGGTCTTCGCCGCGATGATCCGCGAGGAGGGCGCGCGCTGGGCGCCGATCGTGCGTGCCTCCGGCGCGCAGGTGGATTGAAGGACATGGCGATGGACGATCTGGGTGGGACGGCGCTGTTGGCGCGGCTGACGGCGGAACATCGATGGGAGGATGTGCCGGAGGATGTGCGGCATGAGGGTGTGCGGTCCTTCGTGAACTGGCTCGGCTGCGCGATCGGCGGGGCGCCGCATGCGGGCGTGGCGGCGGCGCTGCGCGCGGCCGAGATGTTCGGCACCGGGCCGGCGGTGGCGAGCCTGCCGGGGCTAGGCCGGCGCGCCGACCCGGCGACGGCGGCGCTGGTGAACGGCATCTCCTCCCACGTGCTGGATTTCGACGACACGCATGAGACGGCGCTGATCCACCCGAGCGCGCCGGTGCTCTCCGCCGCGCTGGCCTTGGCCGAGGCGCGCGGGGCGGATGGCGCGGCGCTGCTGCACGCCTTCCTGCTCGGCGTGGAGGTCGCCTGCCGGGTCGGGCGCGCGGTCATGCCCTCGCATTACGACGCCGGCTGGCACGCCACCGGCACGGCGGGCGCGATCGGCGCGGCGGCGGCGGCGGCGCGGCTGCTGGGCCTCGATGCGCAGCGCTGCGGCTGGGCGATCGGCATGGGCGCGACGCAGCCGGTCGGGCTGCGGGTGCATTTCGGGTCCATGGTGAAGAGCCTGCATCCCGGCCGCGCGGCGCAGAACGGGTTGCTTGCGGCGAGCCTCGCGGCCGAGGGGTTCGACGCCGCGCCCGACGCCATCGAGGGCCGGCGCGGTTTTGGCGAGGTGCTGGCGCGCGGCTATGCGCCGGAACGGATCAGCGAAGGCCTGGGCGAGAGCTGGGAGATCACGGGCAACACCTACAAGCCCTTCGCCTGCGGGCTGGTGGTGCACCCGGTGATCGATCTGTGCCTGGGGCTGCGCGCAACGGAGGGGTTTGCGCTGGCGGAGGTCGCTTCGGTGCAACTGCGCGTGCATCCGCTGGTCCTCGACCTGACGGGCAAGCGCCAGCCGACGACCGGGCTTGAGGGCAAGTTCAGCGTCTTCCACGCCGCCGCCGTGGCGCTGGTCGATGGCGCCGGCGGCGAGCGCGAATTCGACGATGCCCGCGTGCGGGCGCCCGAGGTCATCGCCGTGCGCGACCGGGTGGAGGCGGTCGCCGACCCGGGCTGCGGGCGGATGGAGGCGGATGTGGTGCTCACCATGCGCGACGGGCGCCGCATCTCCGTCACCACGACGACTCCGCTCGGCAGCCTGGCCAACCCGATGTCGGATGAGGCGCTCTCGGTGAAGTTCCTCGGCCTCGCTGAACCCGTGCTGAGTGCTGCGAAATGCGCGCGGTTGCTCGAGCGGAGCTGGGCGATGGCGGAGCAGAAAAACCTCGGCTGGATCGCGACCGATGCGTGAGGAGGCAAGGATGGACAATCCGGTGCTGCGTAGCCTGCGCGACGGCAAGCCGGCCTTCGGCATGAGCGTACGGATGACGCGCTCCGCCGATATCGCGCGCATCGCCCGTGCGACCGGGCACGACTTCCTCTTCATCGACACGCAGCACGCGATCTTCGACATCGAGACCATCGCGCATATCGCGCAGACCGCGCTGGCCATCGGCGTCGCGCCGGTGGTGCGGGTGCGCGGGGTGGACGACCCGGACATCGCGCTGCTGCTCGACAATGGGGTCAGCGGGATCGTGTTTCCCGACATCTCCACCGTGGCGCAGGCGCGGCGCGCGGTGGAGATCGTGCGGTTTCCACCGCTGGGCAAACGCTCGGTCTCCGGCGGCTACGTGCAGTTCGATTTCCGCACGCGGCCGGTGGGCGAGGCGGTGGCGGAATTGCAGGCGGCGACGCTGCTCGTGTGCATGATCGAAACCGTCGAGGGGCTGGAGAACGTCGAAGCCATCGCGGCGGTGCCGGGCATCGACGTGCTGCATGTCGGCAGCAATGATTTGCTCGTGGGCATGGGCAAGGCCGGGCAGTTCGACGACTCGGCCATCGTCACCGCGCAGGACCGGGTGATCGCGGCGGCGCGGGCCAACGGCATCTTCGCGGGATGCGGCGGCAACCGCGACGTCGCGCGCCAGGCGGAGGCGGTGCGGCGCGGGGCGCTGTTCCTCACCACGCAGAGCGACATCGCGCTGCTCGCCGCGGCCGCCGGCGCCTGGACGGCGGGGCTGCGCAAGGCGCTCGGAGACGCACCATGAAGCGGCGCGGGCTGATAGCGGCGGCAAGCTTCGCCGCCCTGCCGGCACGGGCCCAAGAATTTCCGCGCCAGCCGGTGCGGATGATCGCGACCTCCGCGCCCGGCGGGTCCATCGACGTGGTGGCGCGCATCGTCACGCCCTTCATGGGCGAGGCGCTGGGCCGCCCGGTGCTGGTAGAGAATCGCGGCGGTGGCGGCGGCACCATTGCGGCCGAGATGGTGGCGAACGCGCCGCCCGACGGCCACGTCATCGGCATCTTCACGGTCAGCGCCGGCGTGCTGAATGCGGGGCTTTATCGCTCCCTGCGGTTCAACACGCGGCAGGCCTTCGCGCCGATCAGCCTGATCAACACGATGCCCATGCTGCTGACCGTCGGTAACCGCGTTCCCGCGCACAGCCTGGGGGAGCTGGTGGCGCTGATGCGGGCGCGCCCCGGGCGGCTGACCTATGGCTCCTCCGGCCCCGGCTCGATCAACCACATGAGCGCGCATCTGCTGAACACGCGCAGCGGCACCACGGCGGAGCACATCCCCTTCCGCGGCGCCGGCCCCGCGATCACCGCGATGATCTCGGGCGATACGGATTTCCTGATCGAGGGTGTCGCGAGCCAGGCGCCCTTCGTGCGGCAGGGCACGATCCGTGCGCTGGCCGTCACGTCGAAGCAGCGCAGCGCGGTGCTGCCGGACGTGCCGACGGTGGAGGAAGCCGGGATCGCGGATTTCGAGATCCTGAACTGGATGGCGCTGTTCGCCCCTGTAGCGACGCCGGTGCCGGTGGTGCGGCGGCTGCAGGAAGCGACGCAGGCCGCGGTGCGCGATGGCGCCACGAATGCACGGCTGCGCGCGGCCGGAGTGGAGCCGGTCGGCTCGACCGCGGCCGAGCTGGAAGCATTCTGGGATGCGCAATTCCGGATGTGGGCGCCCGTGGTCGCGGCGTCCGGGGTGGTGTTGGAGTAGCGGCTACTCCGGCCGCAGCCCGGCGATCGCGATGGCGCGGCGCGCCTTCTCCAGCTCGCCCTGCAGCAGCGCGGCGAAGCCGGGCGTGGTGAGTTCCGCCGGTGTCGGCGCGTCGGCGCCGAAGCTGAGCAGGCGGGCGAGGATCTCGGGGTCGGCCACGGCCTCGGCGATGGCGGCCTGGACGCTGGCGAGGATGGGCGGGGGTGTGCCGGAAGGCGCGAAGAGGCCCACGAAAGAGGCGGCGAGAAAGCCCGCAAGTCCCTGCTCGATGAAGGTCGGTATGTCGGGAAGCTGCGCGTTGCGTGCGGGTGCGGCGACGCCCAGGATGCGGCCGCGCCCGTCGCGGTGCAGGTCCAGCACCGATGGCATCTCGATCAGCACGCCATCGACGTTGCCAGCCAGGAAATCCGGCAGCGTGGAGCCGCCGCCGCGATAGGGCACATGGACCAGGTTCGCCCCGGTCGCGGCGATGAAAAGCTCGAGCGGCAGGTGGTTTGCGCCGCCGATGCCGGAGGTGCCGATAGTCACGCCGCGCGGCTGCGCCTTGGAATAGGTGACCAGTTCGCCCAGCGTCCGGACGGGAAGCGAAGGCTTGATGATGATCACCATCGGCACCGAGCCGAGCAGCGCCACGGGCACCAGATCCGTGATCGGGTCGTAGCGGCGATTGGCCTGCAGCAGCGGCCCGTTGACGATGGAGCCCGGGCTGCCGATCAGCATCGTGTAGCCATCGGGTGCGGCGCGGACCACGGCCTCGGTGCCGATGGCGCCGGTCGCGCCGGAGCGGTTCTCCACGATGATCGGCTGTCCGAGGCGCGCGGTGATGCGGTTCGCGAAGAGCCGCGCGGTGACGTCCGAGTTCCCGCCCGCCGCGAAGGGGACGATGAAGCGGATGGGGCGCTGCGGCCATGGTGCCTGCGCGAGGGCCGGTGCGATAGGCACGAGCGATGCGAGCAGAAGCGCGCGGCGGCGGGTCATGCGATGGACTCCAGTCATTGCGGCAACAGGCCGAGGGCATGGACGAGGGCGCGCTTCTCGGCATCGTCGCGAAGTGCGGCGGCAGTGAAGGCGGCGCGGTCGGCGTAGAGGATGGGTTCGCCCAGGCGCGCCATCACGGCGCGGAAGGAGGCCGCCTCGGTCGCCTGGCGGCACAGCGTATCGAAGCGCTGCGCGAGGCCGGCCGGCGCCCCGCGCGGCAGCATCAGCCCCGCGAGCACGGGCTGTAGCGTGGGCAAGTTCAGCTCGCGCGTGGAGGGGATGTCAGGTGCCGCGATGGATCGGCTCTCGCCGAAGACGGCGAGCAGGCGCACGGGCTTGCCGCGGCTGCCGCCGACGGTGCCGATGCCGAAATCCAGGCGCCCGGCGATGAGTTCGGGGTAGATCGGCACCTCGCCGCGGAACGGCACGTCGACCAGGCGAAGCTCGAGCCCGCGCACGATGTTCGCGAAGGACAGGTGGCCGAGCGAGTTGGTGCCGAAGTGCCCATAGGTCAGCGCGCCAGGTCGCGTGCGGATGGCGCCGATAAGCGTGGGCAGGTCACGGAAGGGCGAGGCTTCGGCGACGGTGACGGTCAGGACGTTCTCGAAGACCTTGCAGACGTAGTCGAAGTTTTGGGCCGTGAAGGGCACGTTGCGGATGGTGTGCGCGGCAGTCGTGATGGGCGTGATTGGTCCGAAGCCTATGGTCAGCCCATCGGGCCGCGCCTGGGCGAGGGCCTGGGCGCCGACGATCCCCGCCGCGCCGTCGCGGTTGACGACGACGAAGCGCCCATCGGTGAGGTCCGACATGGATTGCGCGAGTGCGCGGCCGATGGTGTCGACAACGCCCCCCGGCGCCCAAGACACGATGACCGAGACGGGCCTGTCGCTCCACGGCGTCTCGCTCTGTGCATGGGCCGATGCAGTGAGGAGGCACCAAGTGGCAACAATAAAAGAAAGGGCGCGACGTATACGCCGCGGGGAGAAATTCATTTCCCCAGCCTTGCTTCGATTGCCGCGTTGACCTCGTCGGCCGCTTCATACGCCACCCAGTGCCCTGCGTTGGGTATGACGCTGATATCGGCGTCAGGCTTGAGTGCCTTCAGCACGTCGATCCGGTCCTGCAGGTTGCCCTTCGCCGGCTGGTCGAACTCCCCCCAGATCGCGTCGGTTGGCGCGGTGATCTCCGGCAGCAGTCGCCTGAGCGTCATCTGTGGCAGCGCCCCGCGCAGGCGCAGCCGGGAATGGTCGGAGTTCCAGGCCTGCGCCGCCAGCGCCAGCGCGTCGATGTTGCGTTCCTGATGGATCATGATGCGGCGGAGGTTTTCGCGATGCGCTTCGGTGCGCGCCGCGCCTAGCTTGTCGCGCACCCGTTCCATCTCGACGAAGTTCGCGGGCGTGAGGCCCCCGGAGCCCACGAGGATGAGGCGGGTGACGCGGTGGCCCAGCATGTGCGCGATCTGCCCGGCGATGGTGGCGCCGAGCGAGAAGCCCACCAGCGCGAAGGGCGTGCGGGGGATCAGCGTGTCGATGCCGTCGAGCAGCAGGGCCGCGAAGTTTTCGAGCGTGACCGGTGCCGGGGGCAGGGCGGAATCGCCGTAGCCGGGCATGTCGGCGCAGATCACCTGGTGACGCGCGGAGAGCGGGATGACGTTGTGGAGCCAGTGCCGCCAGGACCCCGCGGCGCCGTGCAGCAGCACGATGGGCGGCCCCTGCCCCCAGCTGTGCCAAACCACGCCGCCGGGTGTTTCGTGCCGGGTGCCTTTGGATTGGATTTCATTGAGCTGGGCTTCGGCGCCGTCGGTGTCTGTCATCCGGCAAACAGCGGCTCGGCAACGCCGCGCACCCCGAGGTCGTGGATGGCAAACAGCGCGCCTGCCAGCGGCTGCTGGGCGCGTTGGGCGGGATTGAGGAAGACGGTGCCGGAGGTGACGAACAGCGTCTCGAGGTTCGGGCCGCCGAAATTGCACATGGTGGGGTGCGTGACGGGCAGGCGGATGATGCACACCAGGCGGCCTTCGGGATCGAAGCGGCCGATGGAGCTGTCGCCGATCAGCGCGGCCCAGTAGTAGCCCTCGGCGTCGAAGGTGGCGCCGTCGATGCGCCAGGGCAGGTGCCGCGTGTCGAGGAAGACGCGCTTGTTGGACAGCGTGCCGGCGTCGAGGTCGAAATCGTAGCGCCACATGGTCTCGCCGCGGCTGTCGCCGAAGATGAGCGTGCGGTCGTCGGGGCTGAAGGCCATGCCGTTGGAGACGATGAAGCCTGTGTCCATGCGTTCGCAGTGGAAGCCGCCGTCGAGGCGATAGAGCGAGCCGCCGGCGTTGGTGTCGCCGGGGTCGCGGGAGCCGCACCAGTAGCGGCCGCGCCGGTCGCACCGGCCGTCGTTGAGGCGGTTCTCCGGCAGGTCGGGCTCGGGGTCCAGGATCAGGTCCACGGCACCGGTGTCGAGGTCGATGGTGGAAAAACCCTGCTTGAGGCCGGCGACGATGCCGCCGCCGCGGCGGAAGACGTAGCTGCCGATGTTGTTCGGCATTGCCCAGCTGCGCACCGACCCATCGGACTCCAGCCGGTGCAGCGCGGGCCTGCGCGTGTCGACCCAGTAGAGGCGCTTCTCGATCGGATGCCACATCGGGGATTCGCCCACGATGTCGGCGCCCTCATGGACCACCTCGATGGTTTCGCCGCTCATGGATTGGGGCCTTCGATGCCGGGCTGCCAGGTGGAGGGCCGGCCGCCGAAGCCGGCCTGGATGCGCTTTTCCAGCCAATAGCCATAGGCCGGCGGCACGGTCGCATAGGGCAGCGGCGCGCCGAGCTTTTCCGCGGCATCCAGCGCCCAGTTCGGGTTCTGCAGCATCTCGCGCCCGATCGCGACGAGGTCCGCCTGGCCGTCGCGCAGGATCGCCTCGGCCTGGTCGGCGTGGATGATGAGGCCCACCGCCATGGTCGCGATCTCCACCTCGGTGCGGATGCGCGCGGCGTAAGGCACCTGATAGCCGTAGCCGTGCTTGCGGCCGCTATCCACGATGGAGCGCGGCGTCATCCCGCCGCTGCTGCAATCGATCACGTCGACACCCACCGCACGCAGCTCACGGCAGAGCGCGATGGTGTCCTCGAGCGTGCCACCATCCTCATCGACGGCGGAGACGCGGAAGAACAGGGGCTTGTCCGCGGGCCAGTGGCGCCGCGTTTCCTCGGCGATCTCGATCGCGAAGCGCATGCGGTTCGCGGCGCTGCCGCCATAGGCGTCGTCGCGCTGGTTGGCAGTCGGCGAGAGGAACTGGTGCACCAGATAGCCATGCGCGCCGTGCAGCTCCAGCACGTCGAAGCCGGCGCGATCGGCGCGTGCGGCGGCGGCGCCGAATTCGGCGACGAGATCCTGGATCTCGGGAATGGTGAGCGCGCGCGGGGTGGCGACCCCTGGCGCGGCGGCGATGGCGCTGGGCGCGACCAGCTCCCAATCCTCGCCATGGTCGACGCCGGGATGGCTCGCGAGCGGCAGGCGGCCCTCCCAGGGCAGCGAGTTGCGCGCCTTGCGCCCGGAGTGGCCGAGCTGGATGCCGATGGCGGCACCCTGCGCCTTCACGAATGCGGTGATGCGCGACAGGGCGGGGATGAACGCATCCTTCCACAACCCGCAATCGCGCGGCGTGGTGCAGCCGCGCGGGTCCACCTTCGTCGATTCCATGAAGACCAGCCCGCAGCCGCCGACGGCGAACTTGCCCAGATGCATGAAGTGCCAGTCCGTGGTGTGCCCCGCCTCTGCGCAATAGGTCAGCATGGGCGAGAGCACGATGCGGTTGCGCAGCGTCAGCCCGCGGATGGTCAGTGGCTGGAACAGCAGGGGCGTCATGGGCTTCCTCCTCCGCGCCCCGTTCTTGTCGCGCGGGTTGCGCCATTTCGCAGTGCGAGTTAACTACTCGTTGAGGTGAACGCTAGCGCGCGACGATCGCGCCGTAAACCATGCGGGGGTGGCGGTTGGACGGCAAGGATCGGCAATTCGTCACCGCGCTTGCGCGCGGCCTGGCCCTGCTGGCGTGCTTCACGCCCGAACAGCCCGAGCTCAGCGGCTCCGAGCTCGCCAAGCGCGCGAAGCTGCCGCAGCCCACGGTCTGGCGGCTGTGCCACACCATGCTCAAGCTCGGCGTGCTGGTCAGCGTGCCTGGGGACAAGCTGCGTCCGGGGCTTGCGGCGCTGCGCCTGGGCCACAGCGCCATCGCGGGTTTCACCATCGCTGAACTGGCGCAGCCACACCTGCAGGCCCTTGCGGACCAGTTCTCCGGCGCGGGGGCAGTGGCGGCGCGCGACGGGCTCGACATGGTCGTGCTGGCCCGATGCGAGAGCGACAACCGGCTGCTGATGAACCTCCGCGTCGGCAGCCGCGTGCCGCTCGCGACCTCCGCGCTCGGCTGGGCCTGGCTGGTGGGTGCCGCACCCGAGGCGCGCGGTGCTGCCATCGCCGAGATGGAGGCGAAGGATGCCACGCGGTGGGGGCCGGCGAAGCGCGAATTCCACAAGGCGCTCGCCGAATACGCGGCCAAGGGCTGGATCATCAATGCCGGCATCCTGCACCGCGGCTACAACACCTGCGCCGTGCCGATTCTCGGGCCGGATGGCACTGTGCCCTACACCATCAATTGCGGCTCGGCGGCGGTGACGCTGAGCCCGGCGCGGCTGCGCGCCGAGGTCGGGCCGCAGCTTGTCGCCCTCGCCGAGATGCTGCGCCACGGCCTCAGCCCGCAGGAACGCCGGCCCCGCGTGGCGTGAGGCGGTTCAGCGAAACGCCCATCGCAAAGTCTGCGCCACCCCGAGCATGCCCGCGCGCACCAGCGGCCGCCCCAGCACCGGGTTCGCCAGGCCGTGCATGCGCCGTGCCCAATCGGGCAGCAGGTCGATCGCCGCCTGGTTACCGAGCGCCTGCACCCGCGCGGTGAGCATATCCGCCGATGCGGCGTTCAGCACGACGTCGCGCACGGAGCGACTGCGGCCATCGGCGCGAAGGTGTGGCCGGTAGGATGCGATCAGCCGGTGCGCGCCGGCCTGGTCGGTCGGCACCGGCGCGGCCCCGAGGGCAATCGCGACCTGCGCCATCTCGGCGAAGTAGCGGTCCTGGTCGGCGAGGCTCATCTCGGGCTCGGCGTAGCGGCGGCAGGCGTTGAGGAAGCTCACCGCCTCGGTCACGTGCACCCAGGCGAGCAGCGCGGGGTCGTCGGCGGCGTAGGCGGTGCCATCCGGAAGCGTGCCGCGGACATGGCCGTGGATGTGGCGGACGCGTGCGATCGCCGCCTCGGCCTCCGCCCGGCCGCCATAGGTGGTGAGCGCGATGAAGCGCGCGGTGCGGCGCAGGCGTCCGCGCATGTCGGTCCGGAAGCCCGAATGATCCCATACGCCGGCGAGCACCGCCGGGTGCAGCATCTGCAGCAGCAGCGAGGAGACGCCGCCGATCATCATCGAGGTGACGTCGCCATGGACGCGCCAGGCGACCGAGCCGGGGCCGAACAGCCCATCGGTCCGGCGCACCACCGGCGCCTCGCCGCGCGCGCGATCGTTGAACAAAGCGACGACGCGCCCAGTGATGGCGGTCTTCAGGGCGCGCGCGGGGCTGGGCGCACGCGGGGCGTGTTGCGACATGCGCGGGACATGGTGTGTCCCGCGCGGAAGGCCAGACGCTAGGCGGCCTGGCGACGGAAAGCGTCGAGGCTGCCGGCGTGGATCAGCTCGCTCGGCAGCTGGTGGCCGACGATCGCTTCCGCCATGCGGCCGACCTCGATCAGCTTGTCCAGATCCACGCCGGTCTCGATGCCCATCTCCTCGCACAGCAGGACGAGTTCCTCGGAGCAGATGTTGCCCGCGGCCCCCTTCTGCCCGGCGAAGGGGCAGCCGCCGAGGCCGCCCACGGTCGCGTCGAACCGATCCACCCCGAGCTTGATCGCGGCATGCGCGTTGGCGACCGCGAGCCCGCGCGTGTCGTGCAGGTGCAGCGTGATGCGCTTGTCGGGCCAGCGGCTGCGGACCTCGGCGATGGTGCGCTCGATGCGCGGCGGGATGGCCCAGCCCATGGTGTCCGCCAGCGAGAGGTCGGTGATGGTCACACCCGCCTCCTCGGCGATGGCGAAGCCGTCCTCGATGGTCTTGACCACCTGTGCCGGGCTGATGTCGCCCTGGTAGTTGCAGCCGAACGCCGCCATCACGCCGATGCGCGTGACCGCCACGCCATTGGCCAGGTGTGCCGCCGTCTGCTTGCGCATCGCCGCGAGGTTGTCCGCATGGGTGCGGTTGAGGTTCTTCTTGGTGAAACCCTCCGACGCGGTCAGCGAGATCGAGCCGCCGATGGTGAGCTTGTCGCGGAAGGCGAGCGCGCGGTTCAGCCCGGCCTCGTTGAACCACAGCGCCGTGTAGTGCACGCCGGGCCTGGCCTTGAAGCCTTCGACGGTCGCTTCCGCATCGGCCCAGCCGGGCACGATCTTGGGGCTGACGAAGGAGCAGACCTGGATGTGCTTGAGGCCGGTCTCGGCCAGCGCCTCGATGAGGCGGATCTTGTCGGCGGTGGCGATCGGGCCTGGCTCGATCTGGAAGCCCTCGCGCGGTCCTTCTTCCTGGACGTGGACGTGCTTGGGGAGATCGGACATCGGGGGTTTCCTCGCGGCTTCGGGCGCGTTTGCGGGTCGAATGGCTGTTGCAGCCTAGGCCGGAAGCGGGGCAGAGTAAAAGTCAATAGCCTATTCGCCTGGCGAATGGACAACGCAGCGCCGCCAAGGCGCGCGCCTCAGGGGAGGAGAATGCCATGATCACACGACGCAGCCTGGCCGCGCTGGCCGCACTCGCGCCGATGCCGTCGCTGGCGCAGACCGGCGCCTTCCCCAACCGCCCGGTCAAGCTGGTGGTGCCCTATACGCCCGGCGGATCGGTGGACCTGATGGCCCGCGCCTTCGGCACGCGCTGGTCGCCGCATCTGGGCCAGCCGGTGGTGACCGAGAACCGCCCCGGCGCATCCACCATGCTCGCGACGCAGCTCGTCGCGCGGTCCGAACCCGATGGCTACACGGTGCTCTCGGGCGGCACGCAGATGGCGCTGATGCGCCACCTCGGCACGCCCGTCGCCTATGATGCGGAGCGCGACCTGACCGCGGTGGCGGTGCTGACGCTGATCCCGTATCTGCTGGTGGTGAACGCGGCGCTGCCGGTGCGCACGGTGCCGGAACTCATCGCCTATATGCGCGCGCGTCCCGGCGCGATGAGCTACGCCTCCTTCGGTGTCGGTGGCGCGGGGCATCTGGCGGCCGAGATGTTCAACATGATGGCCGGCACCCAGTCCCTGCACGTGCCCTACAACGGCACCGCGCCAGGGCTGACTGACGTGATCGGCGGCCGTGTCGACATGAGCTTCTGCACCATCCCGCCGGCCATCCCGCTGATCCAGGCGGGGCGGTTGCGGGCGATCGCGCTCACGGGGCTGCAGCACCTGCGCGCGCTGCCGGGCATCCCCTCCATCGCGGAGGCCGGGCTGCCTGGCTATGAATGCGTGAGCATGAACGTGTTGTTTGTGCCATCTGCGACGCCGGCCGACCGCGTCGCGCGGCTGAACGCGGCCGCCGTCGCCTCGCTGCGCGACGAGAGCCTGCGCGAGCTGCTGGAGGAACAGGGTTTCGTCCCCGCCGAGCCCATGGCCCCGGAACAGACCAAGCGCGCCTTCGACGAGAGCGTGGCGAAGCTGGTGACCATCATCCAGCGCGCGGAAATCCGCGCATAGCGGACGGCTGAGACCCTGAGGGGTCGGCTGGACGGCGCTTTTCCGCGCAGGATGAGTCGGCACCTCGCCAGGAGGAAAAAGCTTCCTGGCTTCGGCGCCTCCTGCCCTGCACAGACATCCGCTCGCCCAGCCTCCGCCCTCAGGGTCTCAGCTGCCTGCTAGATCGACGCCGGGTCGGTCGAGAGGAAGCTCGTCACGCCATAGCCGGCGGCGAGCGGCAGGGTCATCAGCCGGCCCTCGGGCACCTGCTTCGAGCGGGGCTCAATGGTGACGACCGGCGTGTCTTCGGCATGCGCGAGGATGGCGTCGACGCTGTCGAAGCGCGCCAGGCGCATCAGGTTCAGCCGCGTGGCGACCACCAGCTTGCGCTTGCCGGCATCGGCCTCGGACAGCGCCAGGCGCGGGCTGATCCAGACACTGTCCACCGCCTCGCCCCCATCATGCGCGGCCTCCTGGTCCTCGGGCGCGACGGCGAGGAAGAAATGCGTATCGAAGCGCTTGGGCCGGTTCGGCGGCGTGATCCAATGCGCAAAATGCACCAGCGCATCCGGCGCCGGCTCGACGCCGAGGCCTTCGAGCAGGGCTGCGAAGCTGATCTCGTCGGCGCAGAGTTTTGACTGCCAACTCGCCGCCGTGCGCGGCACCGGCCCGCGGGCCAGCAGGATGGCCGCCTCCTCGAAGGTCTCACGCAGCGCGCAGATGCGCAGGGCGCCAGCATCCCCTGCCAGGCCGAGGGAGGCGGCGAGATCACGATCGCCGGCGTCGAGCCGCCCGCCCGGGAAGACCAGCGCCCCGCCGGCAAAGGCGATGTCGCCATGGCGTACCACCATGAACACCTCCGGCCCGCTATCGCTCTGCCGCAGCAGCAGCACGGTGGCGGCGAGGTTCGGCACGGCGATCGGGGGTGTATCGGTCATGCGCGCATGAGAGCGCCGCGCGGCGCCGGGGGCAACCCGTCTGGCCACGCGGGCGCGGTCGCGCGAGGATGGGCCATGACCTCCGAGACCGAGCCGCCGCGGTTCAGCCATGCGCAGATCCGCACCATCATGCTCGGCGTCACGCTCGCGCTGTTCCTCGCGAGCCTCGATCAGACCATCGTCGCGACCGCGTTGCCGGCCATCGCGCAGGACCTCGGCGGATGGGACCAGATCGCCTGGGTGGTGACGGCCTATCTGATCGCATCCACCGTCACCACGCCGATCTATGGGCGGCTTTCGGACCTGTTCGGGCGGCGGCCGGTGCTGCTGGTCTCGGTGAGCATCTTCGTCACCGGCGCACTGCTGGCCGCACTCGCACCCACCATGGGCTGGTTGATCGCCGCGCGGCTGGTGCAGGGCTTGGGCGGCGGCGGGCTGCGCTCGGTGGCCATCGCGGTGGTCAGCGACATCCTGCCGCCGCGCGAGCGCGGGAAGTACCAGGGCTACCTGTCCACCACCTTCGCGACGGCCAATGTGGTGGGGCCGGTGCTCGGCGGCGTGCTGAGCGACAGCCTGTCCTGGCACTGGATCTTCTGGATCAACCTGCCGCTCGGCGCGTTGGCGTTTTCGATGACCTGGTACCAGCTGCGCCGCCTGCCGCGGCCCACGCGCAAGCCGGTGATCGACTGGCTGGGCGCGGCGCTGATCCTGGCCGCGACAACGCCGCTGCTGCTCGGCATCTCCGCGGTGCAGCGCACCGGCAGCTGGACGAGCCCTCAGACGCTGACCGGCTTGGCGGTGGGCGCCGTGTTCCTCGTCGCCCTGGTGTTGTGGGAGCTGCGGGCGCGCGAGCCGATGCTGCCGATGCGCCTCTTTGCCAACGCCATCTTTGCCTATGCCAGCGTGGTGACGCTGCTGACCTCGATCGTGATGATCGCGCTGATCCTGATCATCCCGCTGCACTACCAGTTGCTGGCGGGCCTCGCGCCGGGGGCGGCGGGCATCCGGTTGATTGCGATGACGCTCGGTACCGTCACGGGGTCCTTCGTCGCGGGGCAGCTGATCACCCGGACCGGGCGGACCTGGATCTTTCCTGTGATCGGCTGCGCCTGCGGCACGGCTGGGTGCGTGCTCCTCGCGCTTCTGGGCTTGGGGCATGCGATGGCCGTCGATCTGGGCGTGACGCTCCTGCTCGGCCTGTCCTTCGGCGGGCAGATGTCGCCGTTGACCGTGACCATCCAGAACGCGCTCGAACCCCGCGATGCCGGCGTGGGCCTATCGTGCATGATGTTCTTCCGGCTGATGGGCGGCGCCTTCGGCACGGCCGGGCTGATCGCGGTGCTGGTGGACCAGCTCGGCGGTGGGCTCGCGCTGTTCCAGCCCGGCCTGCGCGCGGCGATGCCGGTGGCGGAGCTGCGCGCGATGGGCACGCTGCTGACCAGCGCCTTTGCGCATGTCTACTGGGTCTCGGCCGGGATCATGGCGATGGCGACGCTCGCCGCCTGCGCGATCCGGGAGTTGCCACTGCGGGGCAAGTAGACAGGGGCCGCCTGCGCGTGTAGCGTTTTTGTGCAAGTAGTCTATTCGCTCAGCAAATAGAGCGGAAGACGGAGGACGAGCCGATGAACCCCAGGAACCAGCCGTGACCGCCACCGCCTCCGTCGCCGGGCTGCGCGTCGTCGAAGTCGGCGTCGCCATGGCGGGGCCCTTCTGCGCCATGACGCTGGGCGATTTCGGCGCCGAGGTGGTCAAGATCGAGCGCGTCGGCGCCGGCGATGACAGCCGATCCTGGCCGCCGCATTTTTGTGGCGCGATGGGCTATTATTTCGCGTCGGCCAATCGCAACAAGCGCTCCGTCGCCCTCGACCTGAAATCGCCCGAGGGCATCGAGGTGGCGCGCCGCCTCATCGCGCGCGCCGATGTGCTGGTGGACAATTACCGGATCGGCGCGCTGGCGCGTGCGGGGTTCGACTGGGACAGCCTGCACGCGCTCAATCCGCGCCTCATCTACTGCTCGATCAGCGGCTTCGGCGCCACCGGACCGCGCGCGGCGGAACCGGCGAACGATCTGTTCATGCAGGCCTATTCGGGCGGCATGAGCATCACCGGGGAGGAAGGCGGCGGCCCGGTGAAGATGGGCATTTCGGTCGCCGATATCGGCGCAGGCATGCTGGGCACCATCGGCGTGATGATGGCGATCGAAGCGCGCCACCGCACCGGGCGCGGGCAGCGGGTGGATACCTCGCTGCTCGAGGGGCAGATGGCGATGCTGGCGCATTTCATCACGCGCTACTTCGCCTCCGGCGACGTGCCCGGGCCTTCGGGGAGCGGTGCGCTGACCAGCCCGACCTACCGCGCCTTCCGCGCCGCCGACGACTGGATCGTCATCTCCGCCTTCAACCAGCGCATGTGGCGCGGGCTCTGCGCCGCGCTGGAAAAGCCCGAATGGGTGGCGGATGCACGCTTCGCCGATGCCGCGCAGCGTGTCGCCAACCGGCTGCTGCTGATCGAGATGATCGGCGCCGTCGTCGCCACGCGCCCCGTGGCGGCGTGGGAAGTGCTGCTGCACCAGAACGACGTGCCCTGCTGCCCGATCAACCGCATCGACAAGGTGGTGGTCGAGCCGCAGGTGCGTGCCCGCGAGATGGTGGCCGAGATCGCGCTGCCCGGCCTGGGCGCGATGCGCATGGCTGGACTGCCCATCAAGCTGTCGGAGACGCCGGCCGGCATCGGCCTGCCGCCGCCGCGCCTGGGCCAGCATACCGAGGAGGTGATGCTCGGCCTCGACTACACGGGCGCGGACATTGCGGCACTCGCGGCGCAGGGTGCGATCGGGCTCGACACCGGCTGGCGCCGCGGCGACCAGCCAGCAGGGGGGACATGACATGGCGCTGCTGACCGACGCGGCGAAAGCCTTCATCGGCTACCGGAGCGAACCCTTCGCCGCCTGCGAGACGGTGGAGCGCGGTGCCGTGCGCCGCTACGCCCAGGCGATCATGGACCCGGACCCGGCCTATGCGGAGGCCATGGCACCCTACGGCGCACCCATCGCACCGCCGATCTTCCCCTCCTTCATGTTCCGCACCCCCTTCGGCGCGCCGGATTTTCTGACCGACAACGCCGAGGACCCGGATTTCGACGGCATTGTGATGGGTGTCGGCAACGGCCTGCCGCCGCTGCCGCTCGATGGTCTCGCTTTGCTCAACGGCGGCGCCGAGATCGAGTTCCTCGCCTATGCGCGCCATGGCGAGACGGTGCTGCAAAGCTCCCGCTACGCGGACATCTATGAGCGCGAGACGAAGAGTGGCCCGATGATCTTCGTCATCATCGAGACCGAGTTCACGACCGAGGCCGGGCAGGTCTTGCTGCGCGCCCGCAAGACGATCATCCGGCGGTGAATGCCATGAGCGAACGCATCGACTTCGAGGATGTCGCCATCGGCGACCAGCTGGCCCCGCTGGAGCGCGGCCGCTTCACCACCGCGCATCTGATGCGCTGGTCGGCGGCGATGGAGAACTGGCACAAGATCCATTACGACCAGCCCTTCGCCATCGGGCATGACAAGCTGCCGGGCCTGCTGATCAACGGCTCGCTGAAGCAGAATTTCATCGCGCAATTGCTTAAGGATTGGGCCGGGCGCACGGGCTGGGTGTGGAAGATCAACTTCCAGTTCCGCGCGATGAATGTGGTGGGCGAAAAGCTCACCGTATGGGCGACCGTCACCGGCAAGCGGGAGGCGGCGGAGTTCGGCCTCATCGACCTCGATGTCGGCATCCGCAACGACAAGGGCGTGGAATCCACGCCCGGCAAGGCGGTGGTCGCTCTCCCTTACCGTGGCCGCGCGACGGTGCCCTACCCCTTCGTGCCGCCGGCGATGTGATGGGTGCTGTCGAGACCCTGTTGAACACGGCGCGCCGCGTCGAGACGCCGTGTGGTGCGGGCACCATGGTCTGGCATGTCTGGGGTGAGGGCACGCCGCTGGTGCTGCTGCACGGCGGCGTCGGATCCTGGCGGCACTGGCTGCGCGTGATCCCGGCATTTTCAGGCGAGCGCCAGGTGATCGTGCCCGATCTGCCGGGCTTTTCCGAAAGTGCCGTGCCGCCTTCCACCGCCATCGAAGATGTGGCCGCCGTCGTCGCGGACGGCCTGCGCACCATCACCATGGCGCCGGTCGATCTCGTGGGTTTCTCCTTCGGCGCAACCGTCGCCTCGCACCTCGTGCTCCATCTCGGCGCGCAGGCGCGCTCGCTCACCCTGGTCGGCGCCGGAGGCCTGGTGCCGCTGCGCGCACCGATGATCCTGGAGAAAGTGCGCGGCCTGGAAGGCACCGCTCTGCGCGAAGCGCACCGCGAAAACCTTGCCCGCATGATGATTTCCGATCGCGCGAAGATCGATGACCTCGCGCTCGACATCCAGGAATGGAATTCCTCCCGCGCCCGGCTCGACACGCGGGTCTACGTCAAGGAAGGCGCGCTGCGCCGCGCCCTCGCCGAGGTCACCGTGCCCGTCGACGCTGTCTGGGGCACGCTCGATCAGCTCGCCTATTGGGGTCTGGAGGATCGGCTCGACGCACTCCGCGCGTTGCACCCGCATGCGCGGATAACCCTCATCCCCGATGCGGGCCACTGGCTGCCCTATGAAGCGCCCGAGGCGCTCATCGACATTCTGCGTGGCTACTTCGAAAACCGTCGCGTGCCGGAGGGCGCGCCATGAAGGAGATGCTGGCATGGAATTGACCCGCGCACTCGGCGCATTCGTCGCCGACATCACCGCCGACGCCATTCCGGCCGAGGCCTTCCGCATCGCCCGCATGGGCCTGATCGACTGCGTCGGCGTGATGATCGCCGGGCGCGACGATGACGCACCGCAGATCCTGCGCCGCACGCTGCTGCCCAACGGGGGCACCACCGGCGAGGCGAGCCTGTATTTCTCGCCCCTCCGCGCGCCTGCGCCGGAAGCGGCCTGGATCAACGGCACGGCCGCGCATGCGCTCGATTTCGACGATGTCTCGCTGCGCGGCCACCCCTCCACCGTGCTGGTCCCCGCGATCATGGCCGAGGCCGAGGCGCTGGGCGCGACGGGTGCGGAAATCCTCACCGCCTATGTCGCGGGCTACGAGGTCTGGGCCGAGCTGATCCGGCGCGAGCGCGGCATGCTGCACTCCAAGGGCTGGCACCCGACCGGCGTCATGGGCGCCGTAGGCGCGGCAGCCGCCTGCGCGAAGCTGCACGGTCTGGATGCGGAGCGCACCACCATGGCCATCGCCCTCGGCGCCTCGCAATCCGCAGGGTTGATGGCGAATTTCGGCACGATGACAAAACCCTTCCACGCGGGCCGCTCCGCCCATGCGGGCCTGATGGCCGCGCGCCTGGCCAAGGGCGGCTTCACCGCCTCGCCCGACGCGCTGGAACATCCGCAGGGCTTCCTCGCCGCGGTTTCCCAGCATGGCGAGACGGATCGGACCGCGCCCTGCACCGCCGGCGCTCCCTTCCGCATCCTCACCGAGGGGCTGAGCATCAAGAAATTCCCCGCCTGCTACTGCACCCATCGCGCGATCGACGGCGCCCTCGCCCTGGTGCGTGAAAACCCCTTTCCGCACACCGATGTCGCGACGGTCGAGGTCCATATCAGCGACCGCTTCGCCACCATCCTGCGCAACGCGCGGCCGCAGACCGGGCTGGAGGCGAAGTTCTCCATGCAGTTCGCCATGTCCGCCTCGATCATCGCCGGCCGCGTCGGCCTGCCGGAGCTCACCGACCGCTTCGTCCAGCGCCCCGACGTCCAGGCGCTGCTGCCGCGCGTCAGCGTCGTCACCAACCAGGATTACGACCCCGAAAGCCCCTCGGGCAGCCGCTTCGACCAGGTGATCGTCACGCTGAATTCCGGCCAGGTGATCACGGGGCCCGAGGTGAAGCGCGCCCGCGGCCACGCGACCATCCCGCTCTCCGATGGCGAGCTGTTCGAGAAATTCCGCGCCTGCCTAGAAGTCGGCGGCGAGGCCGCGCGCGCGACCGCCTTGTTCGACCGCCTGCTCACCATCGACTCCATCCCCGCCCGCCAACTCGCCGCCTGACCGGAGTACCTTCCATGGACACGCACACCCCGATCCCGAACGCCTATGGCATGCCGCCCGAGATCGCCGAATACCGCGACCTCGCCCGCCGCCTTGTGCGCGAGGAGCTCATGCCGCTGGAACGCGAATTCCTCGCCAGCCCGAAGAACGGCTACGCGCTGCCGCCCATCACCAATCTGCGCGAGACCTTCGACAAGGCGACCGTGGACCGGCTGGTGAAGCTCTCCCGCGATGTCGGCTTCTGGAACCTCATGGTGCCCGAGCAATACGGCGGCTCAAGCCTCGGCATGCTCGCGCAGGCGGTGATCCTGGAAGAGTTCAACTACTGCGCCGTGCCCTTCCCCTTCGCCAACGTCGCCAACATTCTCTACGAGTGCAAAGGCGAGCAGATCGACCGCTTCCTCAAGCCGGTCATCGAGGGCGAGAAGACCACCTGCTTCGCCCAGACCGAAGCCAATGCCGGGTCGGACCCCGGCGGCATGATGCAGACCAAGGCCGTGGGCGACGGCGAGGGCTGGTTGCTCAACGGCACCAAGATGTGGATCTCCAACGCGCATGGCAGCGACATCATCATGGTCCAGGCCGTGACCGATGCGGAGAAGCGCCAGCGCGGCGGCATCACCATGTTCGTGCTCGACCGGCACACGCCCGGCGTAAACATCGACCCCGCCGGGCTGCCCACCTGGCTGTCGGGCCGCACCTCCCAGTACATCGTCAACTTCGACAATGTGCGCCTCGGCCCCGAAAACGTGCTCGGTGAGGTAGGCAAGGGATTCTCGCTCGGCCAGCGCTGGCTCACCATCCATGACCGGCTGCTGCGCGGCCCCTATGCGCTGGGCAAGATGCAGCGTGGCCTCGACATGTCGATCGAGTGGGCGAAGCAGCGCATCACCTTCGGCAAGCCAATCGCCGAACGCCAGGCCATCCAGTGGAAGCTGGTCGACATGCATGTCGACATCACCGCGCTGCGCTCCATGACCTACGAGATGGCCGCGCGCGCCGATGCCGGGGAGGATGTGCGCGCCGAAGCCGCGATTGTGAAGATGTGCGCCGGCGACTGGGGCGCGCGGACGCTCGACCACGCGATCCAGGTCCATGGCGCCATGGGGGAGAGCTTGGAGCTGCCGTTGACCAGTTTCTATCGGCTGCTACGGCATGCGCAGATCGGCGGGGGGACGAGCGAAATCCAGCGCGTGCTGATCGCGCGCAAGCTGTTGAAGGGTTAAGCAAGCTTGGGGGAATGAATTCCCCCAAACCCCCATCTTTATTTTTGATTATTTGGTGCCAGTTGACGGGTAGTGCTTCGTGCGACGGGCGGCGCTGACTGCGCAGTCAGTACCAATAGATAAAAATAAAAGAATGGGGGTTTGGGGGAAATTCATTTCCCCCAAGCTTTCTCACACCAAGAACGCAGCCACCGCAATCATCACCAGCGACAGCGCAACGCCAGCTATCACCGCAATCGCCGGCGCTGCGGGCTCGGCCTCGGTCCACGGCGTGTCCACCTCCTGCTCCGGCAGGCGGCGGTAGGTCAGCGGGATGCCGATGCTATGCATGTGCGCGAACTCCCTGATGCGCCGGTGGTGCCGGCGCCATGTTCAGCAGGGACGCCGCCAGGCCGGCGGCCTCCCCGATCACCACCATCGCCGGCCCGGGCAGGCCGGCGCGCTTTGCCGCCAGCGTGCAGGCGCCGAGCGTGGTGCGCAGCGTGGCCTGCGCGGCCGTGGTGCCCTGTGCGATGATCGCGACCGGCGTTTCGGGCGCGAGGCCACCAGCGACCAGGCGGACGACGATCTCGTCGAGGCGTGAGACCGCCATGAAGGCGGCGACGGTGCCGCCGAGCCGAGCCAGCGCTTCCCAATCCACGCTTTCCGGTAGCGCGCCTGCGCCATCATGGCCGGTGACGAAGGTGACCGCGCTGGAAACCCCGCGATGGGTGAGTGGAATGCCGGCCGAAGCGGGCACGGATGTCCCGGCGGAGACGCCGGGGACCAACCGCCAGATGATTCCGGCCTCGTTCAGCGCCAGGGCTTCCTCGCCGCCGCGGGCGAACAGGAAGGGGTCGCCGCCCTTGAGGCGCACCACACGGAGGCCGGCGCGCGCACCCTCGATCAAGCGCTTGTTGATCGCGGCCTGCGGCACGGGGGTGGCACCCTTGCGCTTGCCGACGTTGACGATGCTGGCGCCGGCGCGGATCATGCGCAGCATGCCACGTCCTGGCAGCGCGTCGTGCAGCACGAGGTCGGCACGCTTGAGGGCCTCGGCGGCACGCAGCGTCAGCAGGCCAGGGTCGCCGGGGCCGGCACCCACCAGCCACACCTCGCCCGGGCGCGGCGCGTCCGTCTCGGGCAGGGTGGTGAGGGCATCAACGTCGGCCATAAGGGCGTATCCGAAATTACGTTGGTTTTTTTGTAGAATACCCCTATCTCCCTGGGCAAGTGATTTTTTTCGGAGCGACGATGATGGCCGCTGGCCAGACAGAGAAGAAACCCTCCGGCGCGGAGGGCATCAAGCTGGCCAGTGCGGGCCTTCGCGGGCCGATTGCGGCCGAAATCGCGGCCGATGATATCCGCGGCGGCATTTCCGAGGCCTCCTACACCCTGCTGAAGTTCCACGGCACCTATGAGCAGTTTGATCGCGACACCGCGACCGAGCGCAAGCAGCGGGGCGAGGACAAGGAGTGGTCCTTCATGGTTCGCGTCCGCGCTCCGGCCGGGCGGCTGACCGCGGCGCAGTATTTGGCGCTGGATACCCTGGCCGAGACGCATGCGGACGGCACTTTGCGCCTGACGTCGCGCCAGGGCGTCCAATTCCACGGCGTTTTGCGGGAGAACCTGAAGGGCACGATCGCCGGGATCAACGCGACCCTGCTCACCACCATGGCGGCCTGCGGCGACGTGGTGCGCAACGTCACGACCTCGCCGGCGCCGCGGCGGGATGCGATGCATGCGCGGCTGGAGGCCGAGGCGTTCAGCCTATCCGCCGCGTTGCTGCCGCGCACCCGTGCGCACCACCAGATCTTCCTCGACGAGGAGGCCGGCGCCGCGCCGGAGGAGGAGCCGCTCTACGGCCCCACCTACCTGCCGCGGAAGTTCAAGATCAGCCTGGCGCATCCGGACGACAACACGCCCGACGTGCTCGCCAATGATTGCGGCTTCCTCGCCGTGACCGAGGGCGAGCGCCTGACCGGCTGGATCCTGCTGGTCGGCGGCGGCATGGGCATGACGCACAACAAGCCCGCCACCTATCCGCGTTTGGCTTCCCCCATCGCGCTGATTGGGCCCGACGAGGTGCTGAAAGCGGCGCAGGCGGTGGTGCGCCTCTCCCGCGACCATGGCGACCGGTCCGACCGCAAGCATGCGCGGCTGAAATATGTGGTGCAGGAAAAGGGCGTCGCCTGGGTGAAGGCGCGGCTCGAGGCGGATCTCGGCCGCGCCCTCGCCGACCCGCCGCCGCTGCCCGCGCTGACGGTGCCCGAACTGCTCGGCTGGCACGAACAGGGCGACGGCAAGTGGTGGCTCGGCCTGCCGATCCCCGCCGGCCGCATCGCCGGCACGCTCCGCGCCGCCCTGCGCGAGGTGGTGGAGCGCTTCGCGCCCAGCCCCATCGCGACGCCGCAGCAGGACCTCATCCTCTCCGACATCGCCGAGGCCGACCGCGCCCCCGTCGAGGCCATCCTCCGCGCCCATGGCGTGGTCTTCGCCGAACAGCTCTCGCCCCTGGCGCGCTGGTCGCTGGCTTGCGTGGCGCTCCCCACCTGCGGCCAGTCGCTGGCCGAGGGCGAGCGCGTGCATGCGCCGATCCTCGCCGATGTGCAGCAGGCGCTGGCCCGACACGGGCTGCTCGGCGAGCGCATCAGCCTGCGCCTGACCGGCTGCCCCAATGGCTGCGCGCGGCCCTATTCGGGAGATATCGGGATCGTCGGCCGGACCCCGGGCTTCTACACCGTGTTCGTCGGCGGCGATTTCGAAGGCACGCGGCTGTCCTTCCAGCTCGCCGACAAGGTGGCGCAGGAGGCCGTGGGCAACGTGCTGGACCCGGTCCTCGCCGCCTATGCCGCCGGCCGCCAAGGCAGCGAGGGTCTTGGTGATTTCTGCACCCGCATCGGCGCCGAGCGGACGCGCTCGCTGCTGCATCCGGAGGCGGTGAAGGCCGCCTGATGCTGCCGCTCACCTTCATCCCCGCGACCCCCGTGCTGCTGGTGGGCGGGGGCCCGGCCTTCGAGAAGCGCCGCGCCCTGCTGCAGGCGGCCGGCATCGCCAGGCTGACCATCTGCGGCACGCGCCCGGATGCCGCGGCGCTGGACGCCGCGCGGCTGGTGTTCGGCGCCGGGCTGTCGGACGAGGACAATGAGTGGCTCGCCGCCGAGGCGCGCGCGCGCGGCATTCCGGTCAATATCGAGGACGTGCCGCATCTATGCGACGTCCATGTGCCCTCCATCGTCCGGCGCGGCGAATTGCTGCTGACCATCTCCACCGCCGGCGGCGCCCCGGCGCTATCGGTCGCGCTGCGCGAATGGCTCAGCGAGCAGTTCGGCCCGGAATGGGCGGACCACATGGAGGAGATGGCCGCCTTGCGCCGCCGCCTGCGCGCGGCCGGCGCCAAGCCGCCGGAGATCATCGCGGCGATGCGCGCGCACCTGGCCGCCGCCGCCTGGCCGCCGCTCGCGTAAACCGGGCGGCAAGGATCGCGCGCGCATGCTACGCCGATGCGCCTCTACCTCCTGCTGCTGCTGCTGCTGCTCGCTGCCCCGGCCCATGCCCAGGACTCGCCCGGCCAATGCACCGCCGCCGGCGAGGGCTCGCTCGCCTGCTTGGCCGGGCGCGCCTGCGTCTGCCGGTTCGAGCGCGGCGGCCAGCTCACCGGCCGCGGTGACCGCTTCGCCTGGGATTGCGGGCCGCTGCGCCCGGAATGCCCGGCGACGCCGGCGGTGCCCGCCCCGGCGCCGGACCTTCAGGTGATCGCACCGATGGAGAGGCGCCGTTAGCCAGTGCGCTCAGCGGCGACGAAACCGCTCCACCGCGCCCACCAGCGCCGTGCGCACGCCCGGCTCCAGCGCCGAATGCCCGGCATCGGGCACGATCGTCAGCCGCGCCTTGGGCCAGGCTGCCGCGAGTTCGAAGGCCGTCTCCGGCGGGCAAACCATGTCGTAGCGGCCCTGCACGATCTCGGCCGGGATATGCGCGATGCGGCCCATATGCGCGAGCAGCCCGCCCACCGGGAGGAACAGCTTGTGCACGAAGTAATGCGCCTCGATCCGAGCGAGACCCAGCGCGGTGCGGTCCTGCGAGAAACTCGCCACCGTCTCGGGCGAGGGCATCAGCGTGGAGCAGCTGCCCTCATATTGGCTCCAGGCGCGCGCCGCGGGCAGGTGCACAAAGGGATCCGGGTCGGACAGCCGCCGCATGAAATTGCCGAGCAGGTCGCTCCGCTCCGCCGGCGGCAGGTGCTCGGCGAAGTTCGCCCAGGCATCGGGGAAGATGCGGCGGAGCCCGTGCAGGAACCACTCCACCTCGCTGTCGCGGCCGAGAAAGACGCCGCGCAGCACGCAGCCCTGCACCCGCTCGGGATGCGCCTGGGCGTAAGCGAGCGCCAGCGTCGAGCCCCAGGAGCCGCCGAACAGCAGCCAGTTGTCGATGCCGAGGAAGCGGCGCAGCACCTCGATGTCGCTGACCAGGTCCGGCGTGGTGTTGTCGCGCAGCTCGCCCAGCGGGCGCGAACGCCCGGCGCCGCGCTGGTCGAAGATGATGACGCGCCAATGATGCGGGTCGAAGAAGCGCCGATGCACCGCGCCTGCGCCGGCGCCGGGGCCGCCATGGAGGAACAGCGCCGGCTGACCGCGCGGATTGCCGACCTGCTCCCAATACATGACGTGCCCGGAGGAGAGCGGCAGCAGGCCGGTCTCGAACGGGGCGATATCGGGGAACAGGTCTCCTCGCGGCATGGGCGCAATGTGCGTTGGCGCAGGCGGGCGTGCAACCATTCACGAAGCGGGTTTTCAATGAGAATTGGCACAGCTTACCCCTTCGCTCCGGGCGCGGGCGCGATTACCTTCGGATGATGACAACCCCGCGTTCCGCCGGTTCCCGCACCGCCGACGCCGCCGCGCGCCGCTGCGCCGTGTGTGGGCAGGAGAGCCGCCAGCCCTTGCATCGGCCCGGCCCGCCCGAGCAGGCGCCCGACCTCGACCTGCGGCCGGGCGAGCCGATGCGCGGGACCATGGCGCGCTGGCTGCAGCAATGCCCGCAGTGCGGCTATGCGGCGCCGGACATCACCCGCGCCCACCCCGCGGCCGCGGCCGTGGTGGCTGCGGCGCCGTTCCGCGCCCTGCTCGCCGAGGGTGGCCACCCGCCGCTCGCGCGCCGCTTTCTCGCCTGGGCCTGCGTGCTGGAGGAGACCGGCGCGCTGCATGCGGCGGCCGAGGCCACGCTGCAGGCCGCCTGGGTCGCCGATGACCTCGCCCAGCCCGAGCTCGCGCGCGTCTGGCGGCTGGACGCGGTGGCGCTCTGGCGCGGCGGGCCCGCGCTCGACCTCGAGCAGATGGTGCGCGTGGTCGATGCGCTGCGCCGCGCCGAGGCCTTCGACGATGCCGACAGCGCGGCCGCCGAACTCGCTGGTACCCGACCGCCCGAGAGCGTGGCCCAGGTGGTCGCGCTTGAACGCCGGCTGATCGCGGCGGGAGATACCGGGCGGCATACCGTCGCTTCAGCGCTGCCGCCGCCGTCGCGCCGTCCGCATGCGGCGATGCGCGGGCACAAGCCCGGCCCCGGTTTATGGGAGACGCTGAAGCGGCTGTTCCGCCGCTGAGCGTGCACGCGCGGCCGATCGACGCCCCGTCCAGCGAAGCAGCACGTCATCGCGCCGTGCCGCGGCATCCTTTTGCCTGGCTGCGACGTATCAGCCGTGTCGGGCGAAGCGAAGGGCGTGTGCATGCGGTGGATGATGGTTCTGGTGGCGCTCGGCCTCGGCGCGTGCCGCCCGCTCGGCGTGCTCGATGCGATCACGCCAGTGGCGGACGTGCCGCGCGCGCTCGACCGCGCCTATGCGCCGGGGCCGCGCGGCGGGGTGGATCTGTATTGGCCGCAGTCGCCGGCGCCGGGCACGCCGATCCTGGTGTTCTTCTATGGCGGCAATTGGCGCACCGGCGACCGCGCCGACTATCGCTTCGCCGGCGAAGCCTTCGCCGGGCGCGGCTACATCACCGCCGTGCCGGATTATCGCGTCTTCCCCGAGGGTCGCTTTCCGCGCTTCGTGCAGGATGGCGCCGCGGCGGTGGCGGGCATTCGGGCGCTGGTGGCCGCGCAGGGCCTTCCGGCGGACGGGCCGTTGATCCTCGCCGGGCATTCGGCGGGTGCGCATCTCGCGATGCTGCTCGCGCTCGACCCGCGCTGGCTCGCCGCGGCCGGCCTGCCGCGCTGCGGGGTGTCGGCCGTGCTCGGTCTCGCCGGCCCTTATGATTTCCTGCCGATCGAGGCACCCGATGTGCGCGCCGTCTTTGCCGACGCCGCCGACCTGCGCGACACGCAGCCGATCACCTTTGCCAGCGCCGATGATCCTCCGGCGGTGCTGCTGCACGGCACCGGCGACACCGTCGTCCGTTCTGCCAACAGCGAGCGCCTGGCCCAGGCGCTGCGCAGCGCCGGCGGCACCGCGTCGCTGCGCCTCTACCCGGGCGCCGGCCATTCGGAGATTGTCGCCGCGCTCGCCGCGCCATTGCGCGGCGTCGCGCCAGTGCTCGCCGACGCCGACACGCTCCTGCGCGCGGCACTCGCATCGCCCCGCCCGCGCTGCAGCTGACTGCAAAGCCCGCACCATTAGCCAAAAACAAAAGAAGAGGGTCCGGGAGAATTCCTTCTCCCGGCCTTGCTTGCTTCAGCGCGACGCCGACTGGCTGCGCAGTTCCCGCGCCCGCGCCAACACTCGATCCTCGAGCTCGGCCCCGGTGCTCTGCGCGATCGGCGCATCCACCCATTGCCCGTTCGGCGCGCGCAGCTGGCGGAACAGCGACACGCGAATGCCGTCCGAGCGCAGCTGGCGCCCCATGACATAGGCGGTGGCCTTGAAGCGCTCGCCAGGGGCTGCCTGCGGCGAATACCAGTCGGTGATGATCACGCCGCCGAACGGGTCGGCCGAGGCGAGCGGCATGAAGGACAGCGTGTCGAGCGTCGCGCGCCAGAGATAGGCGTTCACTCCGAGTCCGGCGCCGCCTTCGCTGCCATCGGTGGGCCGGCTGCGATCGGTGCCGAGCAGCACCAGGGGCTCGCCCGCCGCCGAGCCGCCGGGGCCGAGGCCGCGCGCGCGGCGGCTGCCGTCATTGTATTCGGTGCGGCCGGGCACCCGGAAATTCCCGTCGTCGGAGCCGCAGGCAGACAGGACCGCGAGCAGCGGTATCAGGCCGAGGACGAGGTGTTTCGCGCGCATGGGGGCGATGATTTCCGGCAGAGGTTGGACGCTAGCCGGGCTGTTTAGCGCCGAATGGATCGGTTTGAAAAGCGGAAGGGCGGCGGATTGCTCCGCCGCCCTCCCAAGTTCGCAATCCGTGTCTCAGAAGGAGACGCGGAAGCCCGCCATGTAGACTTCCGCGTTGCGGATGTTCTGCAGGCCGGCGCGGGCCGCGTTCTGGTCGAGGCGCGTGTTGTTGGTCGCGCTGTTCGGCTCGTTCGCGTCACGCATGTGGGTGTAGTTGGCGTAGAGCTGCAGGCCGGGGGCCAGCGGGTGAACCACACCGAAGCTGTACACCGTCTGGTTGCGGTCGCGGACGTTGGCACCGAACACGGTGTCCTGGCCAGCCGTGCCGTTGGGCGAGGTCGAGCGCCCGTTGTCCTGGATGGCCTGGCCCCAGAAGCCGCCGATCTGCGTGCCGAGCCCGGGAACCGTGTAGGTCGCGCCGAGCACGTAGTGGCGGCTGGCTTCACGGCCACGCGCGAGCGGCGCGAGGCCGACGGAGACGCCCTGGTAGTCGCCCCAGACGTACTCACCACCGACCGTGAACCCGAAGGCGGCCAGCTGGATGCCGCCCGCGTAGGCGGTGATGCGGCGGGCGACCTGAAGGGACGTCGGCGCCGCGACAAGCTGCTGGCTGTCCGACTGCAGGGCGGAGAAGCCGGCGGTCAGGCCGACGGGGCCGAAGGTGCCGCGGTAGCGGATGGCACCCGTGATCTCGTTGCGGCGGGCCGAACGGTCACGCTGGGCGACCGAGGCGGCGGTGTTCAGCGCGGGCTGCTGCGTGCGGCCGAGGGCGAAACGCTCGCCTTCGCCCGAGTTCGGCGCGTAGGACAGGCCGAAGTCGAAGCCGAAGAACTGCGGCGACAGGTAGATGATCTTGGTGGCGTCGCTGCCGTCGGTGATGGAGGTCAGCAGCGAGGGCGAGCCGTCGCCGCCGTTGCGCTGCAGGAATTCATCCCAGTAGTTGTCCGTGTCCGCGCCGCGGATCAGGGGCACGCGCACCTGGAGCAGGTTGGCTGCGGCGTCTTCGTCACCGAAGCGGATGGTGCCGAACATCGGGCTGCTGAGGTAGCCGTAGAACTCGTCGGTGTCGATCGAGGTGCCGGTGGCACCGGCGCCGACGTTGTCGACCTGGAGCTCGATCACCGCGCCGTATTCGAGGCCGTTGGCGGCCTTGCCGTCGACGAACACGTTGAGCTCGAAGTCGGACTGGAAGTCGACGCGCTGGCGGCCGAAGGTGCGCGTACTGCCGGCGATCGAGCCGACGTTACCGGCGGCGGCCGTTGCAGCTTGAGTTGCGGGGACCGCGCTACGGTCGTTGCTGTCGCTCACGTAGCCGGCGCGGACGTCGAAGTAGCCGCCGAGGCTGACGCGAACCGCGCCCATGCTGCCACGGGGCGTCCCGTTGCCGCCCGAACCCGCCATGAACCCCGGCGGCTCGATCACGATCGGCATCTGCGCCATCGCCGTCGGGGCGATGAGCGCGGCGCCGGCCACCGCAGTGGTGGCGAGCAGAAGTTTGCGCATTCTAAAATCCTCCATCAGATGCCGGGCATGACCCGGCCGTTCCCTTGGCCCACCCCTGCCCCCCCGGACAGGAACGCCGTTGCACACGAACATGGTTCGCAACACAAACGGACAAGCCCGGCGAGACTATGGTTCAGGGATGGTTGAGGGAGCAACGGGCCAAACGGGGTTTGCACACGGATCGCGCGGCACTGTGTCTGCTTTGCCACATGGCTGTTGCACGGATGCCCATCCCCTCAATCGTGCGCAAATGCGCCGATGGCGGCAAGCCCGCGCAGCCAGCGTCGCGGCAGGCGCCCGGCACTGACGGCCGACACCCCGCCCAGAGCCGCCGCGGGCGTGCCCATGCGACGCGCGCGCAGCGCCCAGCGCAGCGGTCCCAGGGCCGTGGCGCCGGGATGGCTGTCCGTGGCGAAGGCCGGGGAAAGGAAGACCATGCCTGGCCGCAGCCGCCGCGCCCGGGCCGCCGCCGGACGGCCATGGGCTGCGAGCGTGAGATGCGCGAAGGGTGCTCCGCGCCGGCGCGCCGCGAGGAAGGGCAGCAGCCCTGACGCCCCGCGCTCGGGCAGGTGAAGCCCGGCCCGGTGGCGCAGCGCGGCGCGACCGTCGCCGGCCACCAGCAGCACCAGGCCGCGCCGCCGAGCGAGTCGCGCCAGGGCGGCAAGGATGGCGGGTGCCAGGCCGCGCGCCAGCACCCCGGCGCCACGCGGCAGGCGCGCCGCGGCGGCCAGCGGGTCCGGCAGCCGCACCGGGTCGCTCACCAGCCACAGCGCCGCGTAGCCAGGTGGCGGCTTGAGCCGGCGGGCCACCCCTTCTAGCCTCCGCATCGCATGCCCGACTCCATCGCCCACAACCTCGCCCGCATCCGCGAGAGGATCGCCGAAGCCTGCCTGCGCGCCAATCGCGCGCCGGAGGCGGTGACGCTGGTTGCCGTCTCCAAGACCAATCCCGCCGCTGCGGTGGCCGAGGCACTCGCCGCAGGGCAGCTCCAATTCGGCGAAAACCGGGTGCAGGAGGCGGCCGAGAAATTCCCCCTCCTGCGCGCCGGCCATCCGGACATGCGGTTGCACCTGATCGGCGCGCTGCAGACCAACAAGGCGCGCGACGCGGTCCGCCTGGCCGACGTCATCGAAAGCCTGGACCGCGAAAAGCTCGCCGCCGCACTCGCCGAGGCGATGGCGAAGGAGGACCGCCGCCCGGCGCTGCTGGTGCAGGTCAATATCGGCGAGGAACCGCAAAAGGCCGGCATCGCGCCCGACGGCCTCGATGATTTCCTGCGCGCCTGCCGTGAGCGCTGGGACCTGCCCGTCGAGGGGCTGATGTGCATCCCGCCCGCCGAGGGCGACCCGCGGCCGCATTTCGCGCGGCTCGCGGGGATGGCGGCGCGGCATGGGCTGCGCACGCTGTCGATGGGCATGAGCGGGGATTTCGAGGCCGCGATCGCCGAGGGCGCCACCCATGTGCGGGTGGGGTCGGCCATATTCGGCAGCCGCGCTTGACGCGGGCGACCGCGCGCCCGATCAACGCCGCCCGACACTGACAGGCCAAGCCCATGCCCCGCGTCTTCTCCGGCATCCAGCCCTCCGGCGTGCCCACCTTGGGCAACTACCTCGGCGCGATCCGCAACTGGGTGCCGATGCAGGCCGGCGACGACAGCCTGTTCTGCGTGGTCGACCTGCACGCCATCACCGCCTTCCAGGACCCCGCCGAGCTCACCCGCCAGACGCGCGAAATGGCCGCCGCGCTGATCGCCTGCGGCATCGACCCGGCGCGCTCGATCCTGTTCTGCCAGTCGCATGTGCACGCGCACGCCGAGCTGGGCTGGATTTTTAACTGTATCGCGCGCCTGGGCTGGCTGAACCGCATGACACAGTTCAAGGACAAGGCGGGGAAGGACAGGGAAGCCGCCTCCGCGGGCCTTTACGTCTATCCGAACCTGATGGCCGCCGACATCCACGCCTATCACGCGACGCTGGTGCCGGTGGGCGACGACCAGCGCCAGCATCTGGAGCTGGCCAACGACATCGCCGAGAAATTCAACCACGACTATGGCGTGCCCTATTTCCCGCGCATCGAGCCGCTGATCCAGGGCGTCGCCGCCCGCGTGATGAGCCTGCGCGACGGCACCAAGAAGATGTCGAAATCCGATCCCTCCGACCAGTCGCGCATCAACCTCACCGACGATGCCGACACCATCGCGCTCAAGATCAGGCGCGCGCGCACCGATGCCGAGCCGCTGCCCGAACAGATCGGCGGGCTGGAGGCGCGGCCCGAGGCACGCAACCTCGTGGGCATCCTCGCGGCACTCACCGGCACCACGCCCGACGCGGTGCTGCGCGACCACGCGGGCAAGGGGTTCTCCGAGCTCAAGCCGGTGCTCATCGACGCTATGGTCGCCGAGTTGGCACCCATTGCAGCGGCGATGCGCCGGCTGCTCGACGATCCCGGCGCCATCGACACGGCGCTCGCCGAGGGTGCGCGGCGCGCCGCCGCCATCGCCGATCCGATCGTGACGCGGGCCAAGGCGATCATGGGCTTCCTGCCCGCCCGCTGAATCGCCCCAGGGGCTGAAAGGCGCCGATGACGCCGCTCGAATCCGCCGAAGCCGCCGCCCGCGCCCGTCCCGGCGATCCGATGGCGCAGGCGAAGCTCGCCGAGCTGCTGCTGCGCGCGGGGCAGCCCGAACCCGCGCTGAAAGCCGCCGAGCGCGCGCTCAAGCGCGAACCGGTCAACCCGCGCCACCACATGCTGGCCGGCGGCGCGCTCACCATGCTGCGCCGGCACCAGGATGCGCTGGCGCATTTCGCCCGCGCGCAGAAGCTCGCGCCCAGCCTGCGCGATCCGCTGGTCGCGCTCTGCGGCAGCCGCCAGGCGCTCGGCCAGAACGAGGCGGTGCTTGCCGACGCCGCCTTGCTGCACCAGGTGCTGGGGCCGGAGGCCGGCATCGTGCTCGGGCGTTCGGCCATGGCGCTGCGCCGCCCGGCCATCGCCATCGAGGAGATGACGCGCGTCCTGGCGGTGGAGCCGCACGCCTTCGCCGCCTGGGTGCTGAAGGGCGATGCCGAGGCGATGGCTGGGCAGCGCGAGGCCGCCGCCGCCAGCTATGAGGGCGCGCTCCGCCTCGCCCCGCGCGACGGCGCGCTGCTGGTCAAGCGCGGCAAAGCGCTGCAGGCACTCGGCCGCGACCATGAGGCCATCCGGCACTTCGACGCGGCGGTGGACCTCGACCCCGGCGATGCCCGCGCCTGGTTCCATCGCGGCTTGTCGCTGACCGCGCTCGACCAGCCGGCCGAGGCGGCAAAGAGCTATCGCCGCGCACTCGACCACGCGCCGCGCAACGTCAATGCCTGGAACAATCTCGGCGCCGCATATGAGGAGATGCAGTGCCACGGCCTGGCGCTCGACACCTACGCCACAGCGCTCGCCATCGCGCCGGATGACGACGTCGCGCTCGGCAATCATGGCCGCGTCGCCGCCCGGCTCGGGCGGCACGCCCTGGGCCAGGCCTCGCTCGGCCGGCTGCTGGAACTGCAGCCGGGCAATGCGGGCGCGCGCTTCCTGCTCGCGGAATCGCGGCTGTTCAGCGACGATTTCGCCGGCGCCATCGCGGAGTTCTCGGGCCTGCTGGACCAGCACCCCGAGCACCCCTACGCCCTGGGCGGGCTTCTGCACGCGCATCAGCGCGGCTGCCTGTGGCAGGGCATGGACGCCATCGCGCAGGCAGCGATCGCCGCGACCGCCCTGGACCGCCTCGCGTCCCAGCCCTTCTACCTGATGGCCGCGACCGACGACCCCGCGACGCATCTGGCCGGCGCGCGCATCTGGCTCGGCACCGAGGATGCCGGGACCGGGCCGCTGGCCGCGCCGGCGATCACCGGCTCGGGCGATGGCGGGCGCATCCGGCTCGCCTACATCTCACCCGATTTCGGCGACCATCCGGTCTCGCTGCTCACGGTGGGGCTGTTCGAGGCGCATGACCGCGACCGCTTCGAGGTGACCGGCGTGATGATCGGCCCGCTCACGCAAAGCCCGATGGCCGAGCGCGTGACGCGCAGCTTCGATCACTACATCGACGCGTGGGAAATGCGCGACGAGGCGCTGGTGGGCGCGCTGCGCACAGCAGGCATCGACATCGCGATCGACCTCGCGGGGTTCACCACGCATTCGCGCTCGCGCCTGTTCGTGCTGCGCGCCGCGCCGGTGCAGGTGAATTTCCTCGGCATCAGCGGCAGCATCGGCGTGCCGACGCATGATTACGTGGTGGTGGACCCGGTGGTCGCGCCACACGGCGCCGAGGCGCATTTCGCGGAGAAACTGCTGCGGCTGCCGCATTGCTACATGCCGAACGACCGCCAGCGCGCGATCGCGGAGCACTGCCCGCCGCGCGCCGCCTACGGGCTGCCCGAGCACGGGCTGGTCTTCGCCGCCTTCAACCTCGCCTTCAAGATCACGCCCGAGGTGTTTTCCGCCTGGTGCCGGTTGCTCGACGCGACACCGGGCAGCGTGCTGTGGCTCGCGGCACTTCCGGCCACCGCGGCCGCCAATCTCCGCGCCGAGGCGGCCGCGCGTGGCATCGACCCGGCGCGCTTGGTCTTCGCCGAACGCGTGCCCTACCCCGAGCACCTGGCGCGCCTCGCGCTGGCCGACCTCGCGCTCGACACCTTCCCCTATACGGGTGCGACGACGGCGAGCGACGCGCTCTGGGCCGGACTGCCGCTGCTGACCATCGCGGGGCGCGCCTTCAACGCGCGCGTGGCGGCGAGCCTGCTGCACACGGTGGGGCTGGCGGAGCTGGTGACGTCCGATCTCGCCGACTACGAGGCGACGGCGCTGGCCCTGGCGCGGGATCCGGCGCGGCTCGCCGCGCTACGTGCGCGCCTCGCGGCGAACCGGCTGGCGACGCCGCTGTTCGACACGGCGGGCTACACCCGCGCGCTGGAAGCCGGCTTCACCGCCATTCATGCCCGCAACCGCGCCGGCCAACCGCCGGAGCACATCACGCTTCCCGCGTAACTTCCGGGCGGCTGACGGCCGCCGCGACCAGCGCGGCGCAGGGCAGGTCTCGCGCCAGCGAGGCAAGATCGCTGGCGAGCATGGCGGCCGCGCCCGCCGCATCCTCCGGGCTCGTGCCAGCCAGGGCCGCGAGGAAGACGACGCGCCCCGGCACCCGCATGAGCCCGTGGGGCAGCCCGCCCGGATCCTCGAGCCTGTTGAGTTCAGCAAGGAGCCCACGGTCGTCCCGCGAACCCGCCAACTCCGCCCGCGCCATGACGCAGAGCCGCGCGAAGGCGGGGCGGATATCCGCAAGGTCCGGCCGCACGGCCACGGCCGCTTCCGCCAGCTCCAGGCTGGCATGGCAATAGGCGTCGGCCGCCTCCGCGTCGCCGCCGGGTGCGGTGAGTCGCGGATGCAGGTCACGCAGGGCTCGGCGCAGCGCGCGCCGCTGTCGCCGCGCACCGGGCGTGCCCTGGGCGAGAAAGGTCACGCGCCGGGCAACCGCCTCGGCCCAGGCGGGCAGTTCCGCGAAGGGGTCGCGCATGGCCTCATCCTTTCGAACGCGCGTTTACGCGGCGGGGGCGAGTTCCTCCGGCACCGCCGCGATGCCGCGGGCGCGGACCCAGGTGGAGAGCATGGGGTCGGCGGTCAGCACCGCGAAAGGGATGACCAGGAGAAGGCTCGCCAGCACCGGCAGCGCGAACAGCAGGGCGGTGCCGGAGAGCAGCGCCGACGCCGCGATGCCGATCGCCGTCTCCACCCAGAACATGCGCGCGGCGTCCCACCAGGCCACGCCGCGATCGTCGCGGTTCTGCGGCGCCCAGCCCATCTTCCGTCCGCAGGCGAGGGCGGCGAGGAACAGCGCCTGGTGCAGGGTTCGCGCAGGTTCGAAGAACAGGGTGAATGCGAGCTCGGCCGCGACGCCGCGCGCGAAGGCGGCCCGGCCGCCATAGCGCGCGCCCAGCGCGGGCTTGCACAGCACCTCCGCATAGCCGAGCAGTTTTGGCGCGTAGTGGCAGGCCCAGGCCGCCAGCATCCACAACGCAAGCAGGCCCATCGGCGTGGTCGCGCCACCGCCGGTGGCGGCATTGGCCACGGCGGCCGCGAAGATGAGCGCCCAGAGCGGCGCGCCCAGGAACAGCAGGATCGCCTGCACCAGCTGCCACCGCGCCATGGGCGTGAGCCCAGGCAGGCGCAGCAGCTGCCAGTACTGCATGTTGCCCGCCGCCCAGCGCAGGTCGCGGGTGATGAATTCGGGCATGGCGGGCGGGTTGCCCTCGGCGGACCCATCCTCCGCAGTCAGCACGCGCACCTTCCACCCGGCCGCGTGCAGGCGCGTCGCCTCGACCTGGTCGTGGCTGAGGATGTGGCTGCCATCGGGCAGCGGGTCCAGGCGGCAATGGGCACGGAACGGGGCGATGCGGATGATGGCGTTGTGCCCCCAGTAGGGGCCCTCGTCGCCCTGCCACCAGGCCTGGCCGGTGCCCCAGGCGCGCATGCCCGCGCGCATGCCGAACTGGAACAGGCGCGGGAAGGCCGCACGCGCCGGCCGGCCCACGATCATCTGCTGGACGATGGCGAGGCGGTCATCGGCCTCCATGCAGGCGACCAAACGCAGCACCGCGTCGGCGGACATGGTGCTGTCGGCATCGAGGCAGAGGAAGAAGGCCGCGTCGCCGGCGTGGTTGTTGCAGAACTCCATGACGTTGCCGGATTTGTAGCCGGTGTTCCGCGCGCGGCGCCGATAGTGCACGGGCACGCCCGCCGACCGCCCTGCGATGAAGGACGCGACCGCACGGGATTCTGCATCCGCCTTCGCCGCATCCTGCGTGTCGGAAAGGATGTGCATCCGGAAGCGGTCCGCGACGCCCTTGGCCTCCAGCGCATCAAGCAAGGTGGCAAGCGGCGGCAGCACCGCCGCCATCGCCTCGTTCCTGACGCAGATGATGATGGCGGTCACGGCACGTGGCGCCCCGGGCCGCACGGCGGACAGCACCGGCAGCACGGCCGCGACCGGGTCGCGCGCGGTCATCAAGATGGCGAAGCCGACGATCCCGTTCGCGGCTGAGAGCGCCAGCCACGGCGCGGTGCCGAGGAAGGCGAGCAGGATCACCCATTCCCACACCGTCCAGCCGCCCGCGCCCAGCACCCTCGCGGCCAGCGCCACCAGCCCCGCCAGGATGGCAAGTGCCAGGGCGGCGAAGGCGATGCGTCGCCACAGGATCGGTTCGGGGGTCATGCCCGGCGCTGTAACGGCTCCGCGTGGCGAGAAAAAGGGCGCCGCTTGCAGCCGGGCCGGGGCCGCGCCCATATCCCGGCGATGGATCTCGATTTCACCTCGGCCGAGCTGCATCGCTATTCGCGCCACATCCTGCTGGAGAATGTCGGCGCCGAGGGGCAGGCGCGGCTGCGCGCGGCCTCGGTGCTGATCGTGGGCGCCGGCGGGCTGGGGTCGCCGCTGGCGCTGTACCTGGCCGCCGCGGGCGTCGGGCGCATCGGCCTCGTCGATCATGACGCGCTGGAACTCTCCAACCTGCAGCGCCAGGTCGCCCACACCACGGCGCGGATCGGGCGCAACAAGGCCGAGAGCGCCGCCGAAGCGCTCGCCGCGCTGAACCCGGAGGTGCGGGTCGAGACCCATGCGCGCCGCATGGACGCGGAGGCCGCGCGCGACCTGATCCCGCGCTACGACATCATCTGCGACGGCACCGACAATTTCGCCACGCGCTTCCTGCTCGGCGATGCGTGCCACCTGCTCGGCCGGCCGCTGGTCTCCGCCGCGGTGCTGCGCTTTGAAGGGCAGCTTTCGGTGTTCCGGTCGCATCTCGGCGCGCCGCACCCCTGCCACCGCTGCCTGCATCCCGAGCCGCCGCCGGAGGGCGAGGTTCAGACCTGCGGCGAGGCCGGCGTGCTGGGCGCCGTCACCGGCGTCATGGGCACGTTGCAGGCGACCGAGGTGCTGAAGCTGATCCTGGACATCGGCGAGACGCTGGATGGCCGGCTGCTGCTGTGGGATGCGCTGGATGCGCGCTTCCGCACCATCCGGCTGAAGCGCGACCCGGGCTGCGCGCTGTGCGGGGATGCCGCGACCATTCGGGAATTCGGCGCGTGACGTCGCTCGGCGTGCTGCTGGTGAGCGGCGGGCATGAGCGGGCGCACTACGCCCTGGTGATGGCGACCGGTGCGGCCGCGCTGGGACGCGAGGTGACGCTGTTCGCGACCAATGCCGGGATTGGGCTGCTGCTCGAAGGGCAGGCGCTGGCCGAGGATCCGCGCGAGGCGTTGCTCACCGCGCGCGGCGTCGCCGGCATCGGGGTGCTGTGGGCCGCCGCGCGCGAGCTGGGCATCCGCTGCATCGCCTGCGAGGCCGGCCTTGCTGCGGAGGGGCTGCGCGACGCGGCCCTCTCGCCCGGGGTGGAGCGCGCGGGCGTCGCCACTTTCTTTGAGGCGGTTTCCAACGGCCAGATCGTCACGCTTTAGGCGTCGTGACGGCGCCAGCCTCCGGCCCGCACCGCGGGCCGAGTGGCCGACGCCGGTATTCCGGCGAGCCACGCGCGCGGAGCGCGCGCCCGGCGCCTGAGGGCGCAAATATCGCGTAATTCGTTCGGCCGAATTCTTCTGCCGAACGAATTACGCCGCGTCTTCGCGGCGGTCGCGGGCCTTCACGTAGGCGACGGCGGCGTGTTCGGCACAATACGGCTTGCCCGCCAGCCCCTCGGCCGAACAAAAGCGGAAATCCGGCCGCCCCGGCTCGCCGATCGGCCAGCAGCAATTGCGCTGCCCGGCCCGCTGGAAGCTGCTGCGCACCAGCGTCGGCGCGGCGGCGGGCTTGGGCGCGACCGGCGCCGGTGCGACCTGGCGCGGCGTGGGCGCGGCCTGCGGCGGCATGCG
>NZ_JAAEDH010000025.1 GCF_018128965.1 Plastoroseomonas arctica | reverse complement strand
CGGCCGCGATCGCCGCCCCGGCGCCGCCCGCCCCGCGCCCGGCCCTGCCGGCACCGACCCTGCCGGAGTTGCCGCTGCTGCTCACCCCGCGCAACGCGGTGCGCGAGGCGGTGGCGCGCGTGACCATCGCCGGGCAGCGCATCACGCTGCGGATGCTCGAGGATTCCGACGGCGCCCTGCGCGGCATCGCCTTCAGCCTCACGCGCGACAGCGCGCTGCGGGCGCTGCTGGACACCACGGCGCTGTCGATCTCGCTCGGCCTCGCGCGTGGCGTTCCGCTCGCGGACTACGTCGATGCGCTGGCCTATGCGCCGTTCGCGCCGTTCGGCGAGGTCGAGGGCGATGTCGAGATCGGCTATGCGAGCAGCGCGCTCGACTGGGCGATGCGGCACATCGGGCGCGCCTATCTCGGTCGCACCGACCTCGCCGATCCGCGCGCACCGGCGAACCTCACGGCGCCGCATGCGCCGCCGCCGCCGCTGCTGCCGCTCGACCTGCCGGCGACCGACGCGCGCCGGGCGCGGCGCTTTCGCCGCGTGGCGTAAGCCGGGAAGCCGCGCTACAAACCGGCCAATCCCATCCGACGAAGGACCTCTCAATGGCCGGTACCATCGACGCGCGGCTCGCCGAGCTCGGCATCACCTTGCCGAACCCGGCGCCGCCCATGGCGAACTACATCCCCTACAACACCACGGGGAATCTCGTGGTGGTGTCAGGCCAGGTGCCGCTCGATGACGGGCGCATCGCGATCACAGGCAAGGTCGGCGCGACGGTGTCGGTCGATGAGGGACGGCGCGCGGCGCGGCTGTGCTTCATCAATGTGGTCGCGCAGCTGCGCGCGGCCTGCGGCGGTGATCTCGACCGCGTGGTGAAGGTGGTGCGCCTGGGCGGCTTCATCGCCTCACCGGCGGAGTTCACCCAGCATGCCGCGGTGATGAACGGGGCCTCCGACCTCGCTGTGGAAATCTTCGGCGAGGCGGGGCGCCATGCGCGCACGACGATCGGCGTGCCCGCGCTGCCGGGCGATGCGGCGGCCGAGGTCGAGGGCATGTTCGAGATCGCGTGATTACGGATGACAGCATGGGGGAAATGAATTTCCCCCAAACCCCCATTCTTTCTTTTTTATCAATTGGCGCGAGCCGGGGAGTCAGCGCGCCTCGAATGGCGCAGTGCTCCCTCACAGCCTGCACCAAGAAATCAAAAATAAAAAAATGGGGTCTGGGGAAATTCTTTTCCCCAGCCTTGCTTGCTTCTACTTCTCCGCAAAGCTGATCACCGGCGTCCACTCCGCCCCTGGCGGCTCCGCGCGCAGTCGCGCGATGCGCTCCGCGAAACTCGCCGCCACCGCGTCGGTATCGGGTCGTGCGGCGCGCTGCAGCGCGGCCTCGGCGGCGTCGAAGCGGCGGGTGCGGTAGCACAGCAGCATCTCCCGCCAATCGGGCAATCCGGCCATGATGGCGGGGTCTGCGACGAGCGGCGCATCGGCCGAATCATGCGCGGCGGCGAGGCCCAGCAGCTCGAACACTTCGATCGCGTCGCGCGCGCCCTTCGGCACGACCAGCCCCACAGGGCGAAAGACGAAGGACTGCCCCGCCCCGCGATAGGTCGCCTCGGAGACCAGGATCTGCGTGTGATGGAACTTGTTCAGCCCCTCCAGCCGCGAGGCGAGGTTCACGACCGAGCCGATTGCCGTATAGGCCATGCGGTCCGAGGAGCCGACGTTTCCCACAACGGCCTCGCCGGTGTGCAGCCCGAAGCGCGTGTAGAATTCCGGCCAGCCGCGCGCTGAGAATTCCTCGGCGAGGCGGCGTGTCACATGCCGCGCGCGCAGCACGCCGTAGCAGGCGTGGCGGGCGTGGGAGAGGTCGCGCCGCGGCGCGTTCCACAGCGCCATCACCGAGTCGCCGATGTACTTGTCGATGGTGGCGTGGTTGCGCAGGAGCTCAGCCGTCACCGCCTCGAAGTAGGTGCAGGTCATGCGCATGAGTTCCTCGGGGTCGAGGTGCTCGGCGGTGCTGGTGAAGCCCTGGACGTCGGAGAACATGACCGTGATCGGCCGGCGTTCGCCGCCGAGTTGCGCTTCGGAAGTGCGCGAGATGAGCTGACGCACCAGGTCGCGCGGCACGTAGACGGCGAAGACGCCGAGCGCCTGCTTCATCCGCCGCAGCGCATTCCCCAGCCGGTCGAGCTCGGCGATGCCGGTGGGCGCCGGCGCGGGGAGGCTCGCGTCGAGGTCGCGCAGCGCTTCCGCCTGGAGCGCGAGGCGGCTGAGCGGCGCGGCGAGGCGCTGACCCCCCCAGCCCGCGATGACGAGGCCGGCCAGGCTGGCGATGCCGATCACCACGCCGCCAACCAGCGGCCCGGGCTCGACCACCAGAACCAGCGCGACGGCGGAGAGCACCAGGCCAATGGCGACGCCCGCCAGCGCGATCGCGGCGGTGGCCATGCCGATCGCGCGGTGGGGCTTGGCCACCGTGGTCAGCGTGGTGGTCATCGTCTCATCGGCCACGATGCGGTGGTCCCTGCCGCGCGGAACACCCTGTTCCGGCGGCAAGCCTAGGCGGGTGCGCGCAGGCGTGACAAGCGCGTGTCTCGTGCATTTCGCGGTGCCACCTTGCGCAGGCCAGCCGCACCGCGAAATGATGCGCCATGGACACACCGCCGCCGGAACTCCTGCTGTCGCTGACCGCGCGCATCGCCGACATCCCCGCCGCCGATTGGGATGCCTGCGCCGGTGGCGGCAATCCCTTCGTCAGCCATGCCTTCCTCAAGGCGCTGGAGGAGAGCGGGTCGGTCGGCGGCCGCACCGGCTGGCTGCCGCAATACGCGGCCCTGCATGACGACCAGAAGACATTGCTCGGTTGCGCGCCCACTTACGTGAAGCTGCATTCGCGCGGCGAGTATGTGTTTGACGCCGGCTGGGCGGATGCGCTGGAGCGCTCGGGCGGCAGCTACTATCCGAAGCTGCAGGTGGCCGCGCCATTCAGCCCGGTGCCTGGCCCGCGCCTGCTCATCCGCGACGAGCGCCTGCCGATCGCCGTGATGGCGGAGGCCCTGGAACAGGCGCAGGGCGCGCTGCGCTGTTCCTCCACGCACGTGACCTTTTGCACCGAGGCGGAGTGCACCGGCCTGACGGAGGCAGGCTGGATGCCGCGCATCGGCGTGCAGTTCCATTTCCACAATCCGGGGTACACGAGCTTCGATGATTTCCTCGCGGCGCTCTCTTCGCGCAAGCGCAAGCAGATCAGGCGCGAACGGCGCGATGCGGTTGAATCCGGCTATGCGCTGCGGACCCTGCGCGGCGCCGATATCACCCAACGGCACTGGGATGCCTTCCACCAGTTCTACAAGGACACGACCGACCGGAAATGGGGACGCGCCGCCTACCTGACGAAGAAATTCTGGCCGCTGCTGGGCGATGCGCTCGGCGACAAGGTGGTGATGATGGTGGCCGAGCGTGATGGCGAACCCATCGCCGGCGCGCTGAACCTTCTGGGCGACGACTGCCTGTACGGGCGCAACTGGGGCACGCTGGTCGAAGCCCCCTTCCTGCACTTCGAGCTGTGCTACTATATGGCCATGGAATTCGCGATCGCGCACAAGCTGCCGCGCGTCGAGGCCGGCGCGCAGGGCGAACATAAACTGCAGCGCGGCTACCTGCCGGTTCCGACCTGGTCGGCGCATCGCATCGCGCATTCCGGGCTGGCGCGCGGCGTCGAGGACTACCTGGCGCAGGAACGCCCCGCGGTGCTGCGCGAGATCGAGGCGCTGGGCTGTGCCACGCCCTTCCGCAAGGATGGCGAGGCCTGACGCGCGCCTACCTCCAGCTGGCGCTGTCGATGAGCCTGGTCGGCGCCAATGTCGCGGTGGCGAAGATTTTGGCGGACTCGCTGCCCATCGCGATGATCGCCTGCCTGCGCTGCGCGATCGCGGTGGTGGTGCTGGTGCCGCTAGCGCGCATCTTCGACCCGCCGGTGCGGCCGAGCGCGGCGAGCCTGCGCAACCTCGCCTGGCAGGCGCTGTTCGGCACGGCGCTCTACAATGCTGGCCTGCTCGCGGGGCTGCGGCTGACGACGGCGCTGGAGGCGGGGTTGGTGCTGGCGACGCTGCCCGCCGTGGTGGCGATCGGCGGCGCGGTGTGGCTGCGCGAACGCATGCCGGCGCGGCAATGGCTGGCGGTCATGATCGCGGCGACGGCAATGGCCGCCCTCACGCTTGCGCGCCTCACGCCGGACGCGGCGGGCAGCGCGCTCGGCAATGCGCTGGTTTTCGCGGGCATCTGCGGCGAGGCGATGTACGTGCTGCTCGGCAAGCGCCTGGGCAACGCGCTGCCGGTGCTGACGGCGAGCCTGTGGATGCAGGTGTTCTCGACGCTGATCCTGCTGCCCTTCACGCTCGCGGAGCTGCCGGCAATGGCTGCGTTGGCGGAGCCGCATCTGGCAGGGCTGCTGCTGTTCCACAGCCTGACGGCGAGCGTGCTTTGCCTGCTGCTGTGGTATGCGGGCCTCAAGCGGGTGCCGGCGGGGATGGCGGGGGTGTTCACCGCCTTCCTGCCGGCGACCGCGGCGGTGGTGGCGATCCTGGTGCTGGGCGAGACGCCGACGCTGGTACACGGGGTAGGGTTCGCGCTGATGCTGGCGAGCGTGTTTCTGGCGACCTGGCACAGGAAGGTGGCGGCGTGAGAGCCTGGCTTGCAATGTCGGTTGTCGAATTCCTCGCCCGCGAGCCCGCCGACATCGCGGGACGCCTGGCCGCACATCAAGTGTCGCGCGGCTATACTGGCACGGCCGAACAGCAGACCGCCTGGGATGGGCAGATCAAGACCTTGCGTGCGGCGCTTTGCGCATTCGCGGGGGCTGGCTGGACACTGGCGCTGGAGTTCGACCTGCTGCGGCTGGAGAAGCGCATCGATGCGGTGTTGCTCACCGATCGCGCGATCCTAGCGATGGAGTTCAAAACCGCCGGGCCCACGCTCGCGGCCCTGGCCGAGGCGGAGGATTACGCGCTCGACCTGCGGGATTTCCACGCCGGCAGCCGCGCCCATGCCATCGTGCCGGTGCTCGTCGCGGGCAGCGGTGGCTTCGTGCCGCCGTTGCAGGCCTGGCTTCTGCCGAAACACCCGACCGAGCCGCTCGTCTGCGGCCCTCGCGGACTCGCAGCCCTGATCGCGTGGGTGCAGGCCGCCATTCCCGCGGACGATGCGCCGCTCGATGGCCCGGCATGGCTCGCCGCGCCGTATCGCCCGACGCCGAACATCATCGAAGCCGCCACAATGCTCTACGCCCGCAATGGCGTCGCCGAGATCGCTGCGGCGCGCGCGGATGCCGCGAACCTCTCGCACACCACGGCCGCGATCGCGCGCGTGGTGGCCGAGGCGCGTGCCACGGGGTCCAAGCGCATCATCTTCGTCACCGGCATTCCCGGCGCCGGGAAGACGCTGTGCGGCCTCAACACGGTGTTCGGCGTCGCGCATGGCAAGGGCGCGGCCTTCCTCACCGGCAATGTGCCGCTGGTGACGGTGCTGCGCGCGGCCATCGTCGCTGATGCGCTCGCACGCCGCGAATGCGCGCGCCCCGAGGCCGAACGCCGGGCCATCGCCCGCCTGCAGAACGTGCACCGCTTCCTCGAAGACGGTGTCACCGACGAAGCGCATCATCCGGCCGAACGCCTCATCGTGTTCGACGAAGCGCAGCGCGCCTGGGACGAGGCGAAGGCTGTCCTTGGCACCCGCAACAAGCCGTCCAAGCTGAGCATGAGCGAGCCGGCGCATACCCTGGCCATCATGGGCCGGCATGAGGGTTGGGCGGTGATCGTCGCGCTCATCGGCCAAGGCCAGGAGATCAACACCGGCGAGGCCGGGCTTGCCGAATGGGGACGGGTCATCGCCACCGATCCGCGCTGGCATGCCCATGCCGCGCACGCGCTGCCGAACCTGCCGGAGGATCGGCGCGATGCCGATGCGGCGCTCGACCTCACCGTCCCGCTTCGTAGCGTACGCGAGAGCTGCGGCGCGGCCTGGGTCGATGCCGTTCTGCGCGGCGCCGCCGACGAGGCCGCGCGGCTCGCCGCGACATCGGACGACTTCCCGTTTCACCTCACGCGCGATCTTGACGCCATGCGCGTCGCGCTCCGCACCGAAGCGCGGGGGTTGCGTCGCGCGGGCCTGGTTGCCTCGGCGGGTGCGAAGCGTCTGCGCGCGGATGGTCTGGGCGTGCAGCTGGAAGACGTCGCCAACTGGTTCCTGTTGCGCTGGCCCGATGTTCGGGCCTCCGACGCGCTGGAGACCATCGCTACGGAGTATGATTGCCAGGGGCTGGAGCTCGACCTGGTCGGGATCGCCTGGGGCGGTGATTTCATCCGCGTGGCCGGCGGTTGGGCCGCGCGACGCTTCGTCGGCTCCGTGTGGCAGCGTGACGCCAAGGAATTCGACTTCGTTCGCAACACCTACCGCGTCCTGCTCACCCGTGCCCGCTACGAGACCATCATCTACGTCCCCCGCGGCGACGCGGCCGACCGCACAAGATCGCCCGCCGAATTCGACGCAATCGCCGATTTCCTCCTCGCCTGCGGCGCCCGGCCCCTGGTGCAGGCAACGGCCACGCGAACACCTGCGCTCGTTCCGCTTCTGCTATAGCCTGCCCGCATGCGCGCCCTCCTCCTGGCCCTGTGCCTCCTCCTCCCCGCCCTGCCGCTCCGCGCGCAGACGACGATCAAGATTTCCACCTGGAACATCGCCTGGCTCACCACCAAGCCGACCGGCCATCCTGACCTCCCCCCCGATATCCGCACCCGGTCGGAGGAGGATTTCGCCCGCCTCCGCGTCTACGCCAGCCGGCTCGATGCCGACATCGTCGCCTTGCAGGAAATCGACGGCCCGCTGGCGGCGGCACGCGTCTTTGACACCCGCGAATACGCCATCCACCTCACCGAGGAGCGCGACGTCCAGCGCCCCGGCTTCGCCTATCGCCGCAACCTGAACGTGACGCACAACCCGGATCTCGTCGGCCTCGACCTCCGACCGACCGCGCGCTACTCGCTGCGCCGCGGCGCCGACATCACGCTCACCACGCCAACCGGTTCGCGGTTGCGGCTGTTGTCCATCCACCTCAACGCCGGCTGCCGGGACGGCGCCATCGCCACCTCCGAACGCCGCGAATGCGACAGCCTCGCGCGCCAGGTCCCGGTGCTCGCCGGCTGGATCGCCGAGCGGCGGCGAGAGGGCGTGCCCTTCATGATCCTGGGCGATTTCAACCGCCGCATCGGGCGCGACGACGAGCTCTTCACCGCACTCAACGAAGCCGCGCCGCTGACCCGCGCCAACGAAGGCTTCCGCAACCCGTGCTGGGGTGGGGGCGATTTCGTGGACCACATCCTTCTCGGCGGCGCCGCGCGCGGCTGGGTGGTGCCGGATTCCACTCGCGTGCTGGTCTATGCCGAGCGCGACCGGCGCCTGCGCGACACCATCTCCGACCATTGCCCGCTCAGCCTGCGCCTGGCGCTGCCCTGATCGATGTCGATCATCCTGCGCGTCACGCTGCCGCTCGCAGGCGTCGGCTTTCTCAACCAGGCCTCGCGCGGGATCATCGCGACGATCGGGCCGCTGCTGGCCCTCGAGCTGGGGCTGTCTGCGAGCCAGCTCGGCCTGCTCGCGGCCGCGGTCTTCGTGACCTATGCGCTGGCGCAGATGCCGGTGGGCCTGGCGCTGGACCTGTTCGGCGCGCGCCGCACCCAGGCCACGCTCGCCGCGGTCGCTGGCTGCGGCTTCCTGCTCTCCGCCCTGGCGGAGGATGCGCTGACGCTGGGACTCGGCCGGTTGCTCACCGGGTGCGGCGTCGCGGCCGCGCTGATGGCGCTGCTGCAGGCCACTGCCCAATGGTTCCCGCGCGACCGGGTAGCCGCGATGACCGGCCTGGGCAGCTTCTTCAGCGGCGTGGGCGCGCTCGCGGTCACGCTGCCGGTGCAGTGGGCGCTGCCCCATATCGGCTGGCGCGGCTGCTTCTGGGCGCTCTCGGCCTGCGGGTTCGCGGTCGCGCTGTGGATCGCCCTCTCGGTGCCGGACCGCCCGCCGGGGGCGGTCGCGCCCGTGCGCCGCAGTCTGGCCAGCGAGATCGCGGAGTATGGGCGCATCTTTGCCGACGCGAATTTCCTTCGCTTCCTGCCGATGCTGGCGATGACCAGCGGCCTCACCTTCACCTTCGGCGGGCTGTGGTCGGGGCCCTGGCTGCGCGATGTCGCGGGGCTGACGGATGAGCCCCGCGCGACCATCCTGCTGTGCTTCGCGCTGGGCTTCATGCTCGGCAACCTCATCGTCGGGCGCTGGGTCGGCTGGGCGCAGCGGCGCGGCTGGCCGGCGATGGTGGTGCCGATGGTGGCCCTCGGCGGCCAAGCGCTGGTCATGCTGGCGCTGCTGCTGAGCCCCAACGCGCTGGCCATCCTGGCGCCGCTGTTCATCGCCTTCGGCTTCATCAGCGCCGGCGGCCCGGCGGGCTACGCCGTGATGGGGCAGGGGTTTCCGCGCGAACTCGCCGGCCGTGTCGCCACCGCGATCAACTTCACCATGCTGGTTCTCACGGTGGTGCTGCAGAACGCCATTGGGTGGGTGCTGGATTTCTGGCCGCGCACCGCCAGCGCGGGCTGGGATCCGGCGGGCTATGCGGTCGCACTCGGTGGTATCCTGTTGCTGCAATGCGCCGCCGCCGGTGCCACGCTCCGGCGCGCCAAGGGAGAGGCCTGATGGAAAAGAAGATCCGCAAGCTGGTGGACCGCTACCGCGTGACGGCGGGCAAGGGGTTTTCCCTGCGCGACCATGACCCCGACGACACTGGCGGGCTGAAGCTCGACCGCGCCGACGCCGACGCCCTGGTCAAGGCCAGCACCACCATCCTGGCCGAGCAGCAGGACAAGCTCTACGCGCAGGATCGCTGGGCGGTGCTGTGCATATTCCAGGCGATGGATGCGGCGGGGAAGGATGGCGCGGTCAAGCACGTTTTCTCAGGCGTCAACCCGCAGGGTTGCCATGTCGAGAACTTCAAGGCGCCGAACGCGCTGGAACTCGACCATGATTTCCTCTGGCGCCACGTGATCGCCATCCCGCGCCGCGGCACCATCGGCATCCACAACCGCTCCTGGTACGAGGAGACGCTGGTGGTGCGCGTCCATCACGAGCTCCTCGCCCACCAGAAGCTGCCGCCCTCCCTCATCACCAAGCGCATCTTCGACGAGCGGCTGGAGGATATCGCGGCCTATGAGCGCTACCTGGCGCGGCAGGGCGTGGTCATCCTGAAATTCTTTCTCCATGTCTCGAAAGAGGAGCAGCGCAAGCGCTTCCTCGAACGCATCGAGGAGCCGGAGAAGAACTGGAAGTTCAACGCCGGCGACGTCGCCGAGCGCGCGCATTGGAAGGCCTATCACACGGCCTATGAGGCGGCGATCCGCGCAACCGCCGCGCCGCACGCCCCCTGGTTCGTGGTGCCGGCGGACAACAAGCGCTTCACCCGCATCATCATCGGCAACGCCATCGCGGCCGCGCTGGAGGACCTCGATCTCGAATACCCCAAGATCGACGAGGCAACCCGGGCCAAGCTGGCCGAGGCGCGCGCAACCCTGGAATGACGGGCGCCCCCTTGGAGCCGGGCATCAGGCAGGGCATATGCCCGGGATGGTCGCCTTCACCAAGATGCATGGCCTTGGCAACGACTTCGTTGTGCTCGATGAGCGCGCGGCGCCGCTTGGCCTGACGCCGGACCTGGCCCGGCGCATCGCCGACCGCCATTTCGGCATCGGCTGCGACCAGCTGATCAGCCTCGAGGCCGCGCCCGGCGCCGATGTCTTCATACGCATCCGGAACCCAGACGGGTCCGATGCGGGCGCCTGCGGCAATGCCACGCGCTGCGTCGCGTCCCTGATCGCGGCCGAGACCGGCCAGCGCCAAATCACCGTGCGCACCATCGCCGGCGACCTGCCCTGCACCATCCTCAGGCCGGACCGCGTGGTCGCCGACATGGGCGCGCCGCGCCTGGGCTGGCACGACGTCCCGCTGGCCGAGGCGATGGACACCCTCGCCCTTCCCATTGCGGAGGCGGCCGCGGCCTGCTCCATGGGCAACCCGCACGCGACACTGTTCGTGGACGACATCGCTGCGGTGGATATCGGCAAGGACGGCCCGCTGCTCGAACACCACCCGATCTTTCCGGAGCGCGCCAATATCGGCTTCGCGCAGATCCTGGCCCCCGACCACATCCGCCTGGCGATGTGGGAGCGGGGCGCGGGGCAGACGCTCGCCTGCGGGTCCGGGGCCTGCGCGGCGATCGTCAACGCGCATCGGCGCGGCATGACCAGACGGCGCGCCACCATTTCCATGCCGGGTGGCGACCTCATCCTGGAATGGCGCGAGAGCGATGGGCATGTGCTGATGGAAGGCCCCGTCGCCACCGCCTTCACCGGCAGTTTTGCGCTGTGAGCGCGGGGCCGACGCTACTGACCTTCGGCTGTCGGCTCAACGCCTATGAGAGTGCTGCGATGGCGTCGCTGGCGCGCGACCATCATGGCGCGATCATCGTCAACACCTGCGCCGTCACCACCGAGGCCGAGCAGCAGGCGCGCAAGGCCATCCGTCGCGCGCATCGCGAAACACCGGGCGCGCCGATCATCGTCACCGGTTGTGCCGCGCAGATCGACCCGGCCGGCTGGGCCGCGCTGCCCGGCGTGATGCGGGTGGTCGGCAATGCCGAGAAGCTGCGGCCCGAAACCTGGGCGCCAGGTGCGGGGCCCAGCCCGGTCGCCGACATTATGACCGTACGGGAGACGGCGGCGCATCTGGTCACCGATTTTCCCGGCCGCGCGCGCGCCTTCCTGCAGGTACAGCAGGGGTGCGATCATAGCTGCACCTTCTGCGTCATTCCCTATGGGCGCGGGCCGTCGCGCTCCGTGCCGATCGGTGTCATTGCGGAGCATCTTCGCGCGCTGGTCACGGAAGGTTTTTCCGAGGTCGTGCTGACCGGCGTCGACATCACCAGCTACGGGCCCGACCTGCCCGGGCGGCCGAGCCTGGGGCAGATGGTGCGGCGGCTTTTGGCGCTGGTACCTGGCCTGCCACGGCTGCGCCTGTCCTCGCTGGACCCTGCCGCGATCGACGAGGATCTGTGGCGGTTGATCGGGGATGAGCCGCGCCTGATGCCGCATCTGCACCTGTCGCTGCAGCATGGCGCGGACCTCATCCTGAAGCGGATGAAGCGTCGCCATTCGCGCGACGATGCGATGGCCGTCATCGCCCGCGCGCGCGCCCTGCGGCCAGGGATGGTGTTCGGCGCCGACCTCATCGCCGGCTTCCCGACCGAGACCGACGCGCACCACGCGGAGACGCTGGCCATGGTTGAAGAGGCGCAGATCAGCTTCCTGCACGTTTTCCCCTTTTCCGCGCGTCCAGGCACCCCGGCCGCGAAGATGCCGCAGCTGCCCGTGCCGCTCCGCCGCGAACGCGCCGCCCGGCTCCGCGCCGCCGGCCTGCTGGCTTCGCAACGCCTCTACGCCGCCCGGCTGGGCCGCGAGGAGAGCGTGCTGATGGAGCGCGGCAATCTCGGCCATACCGAACAATTCTGTCCCGTGCGCGTCAGCGGGGCGACGATCCCCCCGGGCGCCCTGGCGCGGCTGCGCATCACCGGCGCCGGTCCGGACGGGCTTCTGGCGGAGGCGGCCTGATGGCGCTGCGCGATCTGTTCTTCCGCAAGCCGTCGGCGCCTGTGGCGGATGCACCGGACACGCCGGCGCCATTGGCGGATCCCGCACCTTCGGCCGCCACGGCCCCAATGCAGGCCCCGGTTTCGGATCCATCCCGAGCCTCGGTCCCAGCCGCGATCCCTGAAGAACCGACCGGCTGGTTCGGCCGTCTGCGCCAGGGTCTGTCGCGCTCTACGGCGCGGCTGACCGAGAGCGTCACCTCCCTGTTCGTCAAGCGCCGCCTCGACGACGCGGCGCTGGAGGAGCTGGAGGAGACGCTGATCGCCGCCGATCTCGGTCTACCGGCCGCGCGGCGCATCGTGGCGGAGTTTCGCCGGACGCGGTTCGGGACGGATGTGACGGCCGAGGAGGTGAAGGAGGCGTTGGCGGAGAGCATCGCGGCGATCCTTGCGCCGGTGGCGGTGCCGCTGGTGATCGATGCGACGCGCAAGCCGCATGTGGTGCTGGTGGTGGGCGTGAACGGCACCGGCAAGACGACGACGATCGCAAAGCTCGGCCAGCATTATCGCGATGAAGGGCGGCGTTGCACCTTCGTCGCGGGGGATACGTTTCGTGCTGCGGCCGTCGAGCAGTTGCAGGTCTGGGCCGAGCGGACGGGCGCGGGCCTTGCCGCACCCTCCAAGCCGGGCGCGGATGCGGCGGGGCTCGCCTTCGACGCGCTGACGGCTGCGCGCGCCGCCGGGACGGATGTGCTGTTGATCGACACGGCCGGGCGCCTGCACAACAAATCGGCGTTGATGGAGGAGCTGAAGAAGCTGGTGCGCATCATCAAGCGCGTGGACCCGAGCGCACCGCACTCGGTGCTGCTGGTGCTGGATGCGACGACGGGCCAGAACGCCGTGCAGCAGACGAAGATTTTTTCCGAGATGGTGGATGTGACCGGCCTCGCCGTGACGAAGCTGGATGGCTCGGCGAAGGGCGGCGTGGTGGTGGCCCTCGCGCAGGAATTCGCCCTGCCCGTCCACATGGTGGGCGTGGGCGAGAAAGCCGCGGATTTGCGCCCCTTCGAGGCCCGGGATTTCGCGCGGAGCCTGATGGGCCTGGAGTGATCCGCGCGCGCTGCTATAAGCCCGCCCCATGATCCGTCTCGACAACATCAGCAAGCAGAACGGCCGCCAGCTCCTCTTCATCGAGGCTTCGGCCGCGTTGCAGCGCGGCGAGAAGATCGGCCTGGTCGGCCCCAACGGCGCCGGCAAATCCACGCTGTTCCGCATGATCACCGGCCAGGACCAGCCCGATGAGGGCCTGGTGCTGGTCGATCGCGGCGTCACCATCGGCTTCTTCAGCCAGGATGTCGGCGAGATGGCCGGCCGCAGCGCGGTGGCCGAGGTGATGGATGGCGCCGGCGATGTCAGCACCGTCGCTGGCGAACTCGCCGCGCTCGAAGCCGCCCTCGCCAACCCCGACCAGGCTGACCAGATGGACGCGCTGATCGAGCGCTTCGGCGAGGTGCAGGCGCGCTTCGAGGAGCTGGGCGGCTACGCGCTGGAGGGGCGTGCGCGCGAAGTGCTGAACGGCCTCAGCTTCAGCCAGGAGATGATGGACAAGGATGTCGGCGCGCTCTCCGGCGGGTGGAAGATGCGCGTCGCACTCGCGCGCATCCTGCTGATGCGGCCCGATGTCATGCTACTCGACGAGCCGTCCAACCACCTCGACCTCGAGAGCCTGATCTGGCTGGAGGAATTCCTCGCCGGCTATGACGGCGCTCTGATGCTCACCTCGCACGACCGCGAGTTCATGAATCGCGTCATCAACAAGGTGATCGAGATCGATGGCGGCACGCTCACCGCCTTCTCGGGCGACTATGAATTCTACGAAGCCCAGCGCGCGATGAACGAGCGCCAGCAGCAGGCGCAGTTCGAACGCCAGCAGGCGATGCTCGCCAAGGAGATCAAGTTCATCGAGCGCTTCAAGGCGCGCGCCTCGCACGCGGCGCAGGTGCAGAGCCGGGTGAAGAAGCTCGAGAAGATCGACCGCGTGGAGCCGCCCAAGCGCCGCCAGGCGGTGTCGTTCGAATTCTCCCCGGCGCCGCGCTCCGGCGAGGATGTGGTGACCCTGCGCGGCGTCCATAAGCGCTATGGGAGCCGGGTGATCTATGAGGGGCTGGATTTCCTCGTGCGCCGGCGCGAGCGCTGCTGCGTGCTCGGCACCAATGGCGCGGGCAAGTCCACGCTGCTGAAGCTGATCACCGGTGACACGGAGCCCGATGAGGGGCGCGTCGTGCTCGGTGGCAGCGTGAAGCTCGGCTATTTTGCGCAGCACGCCATGGAGCTGCTCGAGGGCGAGCGAACCGTGTTCCAGACGCTGGAGGACAATTTCCCGCTGGCGGCGCAGGGCTCGCTGCGCGCGCTCGCCGGCTGTTTCGGGTTTTCCGGCGATGAGGTGGAGAAGACGTGCCGTGTGCTCTCGGGCGGCGAGAAGGCGCGGCTGGTGATGGCGATCATGCTCTACGATCCGCCGAATTTTCTTGTGCTCGACGAGCCCACCAACCACTTGGACATGGCGACGAAGGAAATGCTGATCGCCGCACTCTCGCAGTATGAGGGGACGATGCTGTTCGTCTCGCATGACCGACACTTCCTGGCCGCCCTCTCGAACCGCGTGCTGGAACTGACCCCGGAGGGGATCCACCAGTATGGGGGTGGGTACACCGAGTATGTCGCTCGGACGGGGCACGAGGCGCCGGGGCTGCATAAGTAAGAGGGCTGGGGAAAAGAATTTCCCCAGACCCCATTCTTTTGTTTTTGGCTTTTTGGTGCGTGCGGCAGGGGTGTGCGAACGTCGGCGATGTGGTGCCGGCTGCGCAGCGGTCCCATGGATAAAAATTAAAGATAAGGGTTTGGGGAAATTCATTCCCCCATGCTGTCGTCCTAGAATGCTCGCAAAAGAGGAACGCCTCATGCACCCCATCGCCCGCACGCCCATCCCAGCTCTCTTCGACATGCCGCCCGACATCCGCGCCCGCATCGAAACCGTGCAGGAGAAATCCGGCTTCATTCCCAACGTCTTCCTCATGCTCGCGCATCGGCCGGAGGAATTCCGCGCCTTCATGGCCTATCACGACACGCTGATGGACAAGCGCGAGGGTCTCACAAAGGCCGAGCGCGAGATGATCGTGGTCGCGGTCTCGGCGGCCAACCAGTGCCAGTATTGCGTGATCGCTCATGGGGCGATCCTGCGCATTCGTGCGAAGAATCCGCTGATCGCGGAGCAGGTTGCGTCCAACTGGCGCAAGGCGGACATAACTGCGCGTGAGCGTGCCATGCTCGGCTTCGCGATGAAGGTGACGCATGCCGCGAACGAGACGAGCGATGCGGATCACGCCGCGCTGCGCGAGGCAGGGTTCAGTGACGATGAAATCTGGGACATCGCCGCCATCGCAGCCTTCTTCGGCATGTCCAATCGGCTGGCCAACGTGACCAGCCTGCGGCCGAACGACGAATTCTATTCCATGGGGAGACAGGCATGAGCGAGGTCCGCTGGGAGCGTCTGACGGCGCCTGAACTGAAGGCGCTCGCCGCGCGCAACGCGCTGGTGGTGCTGCCGGTCGCGAGCCTGGAGCAGCACGGCCCGCATCTGCCGGTCTGGACCGACAGCGCGCTGGGCCATGCGATGTCGGTACGCGCGGCGGAGATCGCGGAAGACGTGCCGGCGGTGGTCCTGCCGGCGATGTGGCTCGGTCTGTCCGAGCATCACTTCCCCTTCGGCGGCACGATCAGCCTGGACTATGCGACCTTCGCGGGCGTGCTGCGCTGCGTGGTGCGCTCGATCATGGCGTGCGGCTTCAAGCGGTTGTTCCTGGTGAACAGCCATGGCGGCAATATCGAACCCCTCGCGGTGGCATCGCGCGAGCTGGCACATGAATTCGGCATCCCGGTCGCGACCACATCGCTGCCGCGCGTAGCGGCGGAGGAGATCGCGGCCATTCTCGAAACGCAGCCCGCCGTGCAACACGCCTGCGAGGCGGAGACCGCGCTTTGGATGCACCTCGACCCAACCCAGGTGCGCATGGACAAGCTGGCAGGCGCGGGCTCGCAGGGCGGCAATCTCGGCAATCCGGACGTGACACGCTTCTGGTCCTTCGCGGAACGCGCGCCGGTGACAGGCGTGCGCGGCAACCCCGAAGCGGCGACGGCTGAGAAGGGTGCGCGCCTGGCTGCCGTGATCTCCGAGGGCCTGGCGCGCGCGATGCGCGACCCGGTGAACTGGACCGCGCCGGACCCCGTGTGGATGCCCGGGCGGGCGCAAGCGCAGCTGTAGCGTTTCGGCTTGACCCCGCCGGCCGGCTTGCCGTCACACTCCCCGCGCAACCGGCGGCCAAGCCGGAGCAGGGGGGCGGATGGATGGCGGGATTGATCACGCGGCGCGCGGCCTTGGCGAGTGCGGCGCTGCTGCCCTTGGCAGCGCACGCGCAGGCGGCGCCGTGGCCGAGCGCTCCGGTGCGCTTCATCGGGTTGTTCCCGCCAGGTGGTGGCACCGACATCCTCTCGCGCATCTGGTGCGCGAAGATGGCCGACATCACGAACCAGCAGTTCATCGTCGAGAACCGCTCCGGCTCGGGCGGCAACGTCGGCACCCACGCCATCGCGCAGTCTCGCAATGATGGATCCGTCATCGGGCTTGCCAGCGTGTCCTCGCTCGCGATCTCGCCGACGCTGTATTCCAGCCTGCCCTTCGATGTAACGCGCGACTTCTCCTATCTCGGCGGGCTGTGGCAGCTGCCGAACATGCTGGTCGTGCACAATGACGTCGCGGCGCGCAGCATTCCGGAGCTCATCGCGCTGCTCAAGGCCAATCCTGGGCGGTACAGTTTTGCCAGTTCCGGGTCCGGCACCTCGGTGCATCTGTCGGGCGAGATGTTCAAGCAGATGGCCGGCGTCGACATCATCCATGTGCCCTATCGAGGCGCGGCGCCGGCGCATATCGACCTGCTCGCGGGCCGCGTGCACATGATCTTCGACAACATCCCCCAGGCGCTGGCGGCGCATCGCGGCGGCACGCTCCGCGCACTGGCGGTCACCGGCGCGCAGCGCAGCCCGCAGGCGCCCGAGGTGCCGGCGATGGCGGAATTCCTGCCCGGATTCGAGATCACCTCCTGGGGTGGCGTGCTGGGGCCGGCGGGCATGGCGCCGGCGCTGGTGAACCGCATCGCCTCACTGACGAAGCAGGCGGTGGAGACGCGCAAGGTGACCGAGCGCTACATCGAGAATGGCGCCACCCCCTGGCCGATCGGGCCCGAGGAGCTGGCGGCGTTCCGTGCGGCGGATGCGGCCCGCTTCGCGCCGCTGATACGCGCCTCGGGCGCGCGCGTGGAGTAGCGCAGTCCGCCGCATCCGGGGATCAGGCATGGCTTTGGTGGTATCGGGCCTCGCCGCGGCGCTCACCGCGACGACGGCCGCGCAGGCGCTCGCGACCTGCGGGGTGTTCATCCTGCCGGTGTTGGCACCCTTCGCGCTGCCCGCGCTCGGCGCCCCGCCGCATTGGATCGGGCACCAGGTGGCGGTGATCTACATCGCGGCGGCCTGCGTCTCCTCCATCGCCGGCGGCGTGATCGGACGGTATGGGCCGGCACGCGGCAGCCAGGTGGCGATGGCGGGTACCGCGCTCGGCGCGGCGCTGATCGCGGCGGGCACGTTGTGGTCGGCGGCCCTGGGTTCGGCGCTGATCGGGGCGAGCTACGGGCTGACCAACCCGGCGGCCTCGACGGTGCTGAGCCGCCTCGCGCCGCCCGCGCGCCGCAACCTGGTGTTTGGGGTGAAGCAGATGGGCGTGCCGCTCGGCGCGGCGCTCGCCGGACTCGCGCTGCCGGCGCTGGCGCTGGCGGTGGGGTGGCAGGGCGCGGCGCTGTGCGTGGCGCTGGTGGTGGCGGGCGCGGCGCTGGGGCTTGGCGTGTTTCGCGGCGCCTGGGACGGGGCGCGCGACGCCGGGCTGCCGCTGCGCGGGGCGGGCGGCGGGCTGAAGCTGCTGCGCGGGCGGCCGGCGCTGCTCTCCATTGCGGTGATCGGGGCGATGTTCTCCGCCGCACAGCTCTCGCTTGGCGCCTATGCGGTCACCATGCTGGTCCAGGAGTTTTCCTGGTCGCCGGTGGCGGCCGGCGCGGTGGCGGCGGCGCTGCAGATCGCCGGCGCGGTGGGGCGCCTGGCCTGGGCCTGGCTGGCGGATCGTACCGCGTCGGGCTTCTTCGTGCTGATGGTGCTCGGCGTGATGGCGGCGGCATGCTCGCTGCCGCTGCCCTTCGCGATCGGCTGGCCGCCGGCCGCACTCGTGGTGGTGCTGTGTCTGCTGGGCTTCTGTGCCGCCGGATGGAACGGGGTGGCGCTTGCGGAGGCGTCTCGCCTGGCGCCGCCCGGGGCGGCCGGGCACGCGACGGGGGCGGTGCTGTCCGTCACCTTCGCGGGCGTGGTGACGGGGCCCACGCTCTTCGCGCTGATCTTCTGGGGCGTAGGGTCCTATGCGATGGCTTTCGCGTTGCTGGCCGCGTTGCCGCTGGCGGGGGCGGCGATCGCGTGGCGGGCGCAGCAGTACAGGTGAGCCCTGCCCTTCGTCGCCCCATGATGCTGGGCCCGTCCGTCGGATGCGCATCAAGAGCGAGCGGACTTCGCCCGGCGCTGCGCGCCTATTGACCCGCACCCGCCGGCCGGAACAAGGGCCAGGGGTCGAAGAATGGAGGCGGAGTGCACTGCTCGGCTTGCTTCGATCACGGCCTTTTCGCCGGTCATGGGGCCGGCTCAAGGGCGCCGAAGGCGCGTACCGGGCGCGCGGCCGGCGGAGGCTTGGCGATTAAGGCAGTCCGCCTACTCCACCCGGATCCCCGCGCTGCGCACCAGCGGCACGAAGCGCGCCTGGTCGGCGCGGATCGCGTTCGCGTAATCCTCCGGCCCGCCCGGGGATGGGTCCAGCCCCTGGCGACGCAGCGCGGCACCCGTCGCGGCATCGCCCAGCGCCGCGCGCAGCGTCTCCGCCAGCCGCGCGACCACCGCCGTCGGCGTCGCCCGTGGTGCGAGGATTCCGTAGATGTGCCCGGTGTCGAATTCCGGCAGCCCGGCCTCGGCCACTGTCGGCACCTCCGGCAGGTAGAAGGCGCGCGTCAGAGCAGGGATGGCGAGTGCGCGCAGCTTGCCGCCTTCCACCTGCGGCAAGGCGGGCGGCGCGGTGGAGAAGGCGTAGTCCAGCCGCCCAGCCACCAGGTCGCTCATAAGCGGCCCGCCGCCGCGATAGGCCACGCCCACCGTGGTGATGGCCGCCATGGAGTCCATCAGCAGCCCGGCGAGATGGCCCGAGGTGCCGATGCCCGAATAGCCCCAGTTGAGCGCGCCAGGCCGGCGCCGCGCCTCGGCCAGCAGCTCCGCCACGTTGCGCCAGGGCCGGTCCACCGGCACCACGAGCACGCCGGTCTGGAAGGCCAGCGGTCCCACCGGCACCAGCTCCGCCATGGGATCGAAGGGCAGGTTTCCCGCGACGGGGTTGATCACCAAAGGGCCCACGGTGCCGAGCAGCAAGGTGGTCCCGTCGGCCGGCGCGCGGACGACGATCTCGGTCGCGATGTTGCCGCCGGCGCCGCCGCGATTCTCGATCACCACCGCCTGACCCAGCAGCTCGCCCCAGCGCGGTGCCACGGCGCGCATGGCGCCATCCGTGGCGCCGCCCGGGGTGAAGCCGACGATGACGCGCACGGGACGGTCGGGGAAGGCCTGTGCCCTCGCCCCACGCGCGGCGAGAAGCGCAGGCAGCGCGAGGCTGAGGGCGCGGCGTGTCGGCATGGTGTTCTCTCCCGGTTGGGTAGAGTCTAGCGCGCCGCGTCGGGGCTACAAGACGGGTGCGGCGTCGAACCCGTTCGCAAGCACGCCGCGGGGCGCGACCATCGGGTAGGGCGCGCGTGGCAGGTACTGGCCGGTGCCCGGCTCCGCCTGCACCACGCCGTCGCGCATCACCATCACGCCGCGGCGGAATGTCACGACCGGCCAGCCCGTGACCTCGGTGCCCTCATAGGGCGTGTAGTCGATGGCGTGCTGCATCAGCGCGTTGGTCAGCGTCACGCGCTTGCCCGCATCCCACAGCACGATGTCGGCATCCGACCCCGGCGCGATGGCGCCCTTCTTCGGATACAGCCCCATCAGCTTCGCGGCGTTGGTGCTGGACAGGCGGACGAATTCCTCGATGCCGATGCGGCCCTTGGACACGCCTTCGCTGAACAGCAGCGGCAGCCGCGCGGCGAGGCCGGGGATGCCGTTGGGCACCACGTCGAAGTTCGCGCCATCGCCATTCTGCTTCTTGCCGAGCGAGCCCCCATAGGAATAGCCGCAATGGTCGGAGGAGATGACGTCCAGCGTGCCGCGCTGGATCATCCCCCACACGCGCGCATGCTCCGCCGTGTCGCGCGGGGCGGGGCTGCACATGAACTTCGCGCCCTCGAAGCCCGGGCGCGCCATGTCCTCCGCGGTGAGGGCGAAGTACTGCGGACAGGTCTCGCCCCACACCTTCACGCCGCGCGCCTGGGCGCGGGCGATTTCCTCCGCCGCCTCGGCGCAGCTGACGTGGAAGACCTGGATCGGCTGGTCCACCATCTCGGCCAGCGCGATGGCGCGGTGCGTCGCCTCGCGCTCCACCACCGGCGGGCGCGACCAGGCGTGGTACTTCGGCGCCGTCATGCCGGCCGCGAGCAGCGCCTGGGCGCGCCAGTTGATCGCGTCGTAATTCTCGCAATGCACGGTGACCAGACAACCATGCCGGCGCGCGGTGGCGAGTACGCGGAGGTATTGCTCGTCGTTCAGATGCAGCGGCTCATAGGTGAGGAAGACCTTGAGGCTGCGCACGCCGTCCGCGACCAGTTGCGGCACCTCGTCATTCATCACCACATCAGTGGGATCGGAAATGATCTGGTGCAGCGCCACGTCCAGCATCCCGGTCGCGGCGCGCGCGCGATAGGCGCGGTGCATGTCCAGCACGCCGCCGCCCTTGAACTGCTGGGTGAAGCAGACGACCGATGTCGTGCCGCCGGCGAAGGCGCTGGTTGAGGCACTGATGAAACTCTCTTCGTGGACGCTGCCATTCGCCTCGGGCTGTTCGATATGGCAGTGGCTGTCCACGCCGCCGGGCAGCACCAGCAGGCCGGAGGCATCCACAATGGTGGTCGCGTCGTTGATCGCTTCGGCCAGCGCGGCCACACGGCCATCCTTCACGCCGATGTCGCAGCGGATCACGCCGAAGGCACTCGCCACCGTGCCGCCGCGTATCGCGAGGTCGTACTGGGCCATCACTCTGTCTCCTATCGCCGGTCGGCGCTTTCCTGGCCATAGCCCCGGCCGTAGCGTTTTTCCAGCCGCCGCTGCACCACCTCCCACAGGGTGGTCAGCACCAGGTAGTAGAGCGCCGCGACGGCAAACAGCTCCAGCACCAGGAACCGCTCCTGGATCAGGATCTGCGTCCGCCGCAGCAGCTCGTCGAGGCTGATGACGGACGCCACCGACGTCGTCTTGAGCAGCCCGTTTACCGAGTTGCCGAGCGGCGGGATCACCACGCGCATCGCCTGCGGCCAGACCACCAGGCGGAACACCTGCACCTTGTGCAGGCCGAGCGCGGTCGCCGCCTCCCGCTGGCCCTTGTGGACCGAGAGGATGCCGGCGCGCACGATCTCCGACAGGTACGCGCCCTCATTGAGCGAAATGCCGATGAGGGCGGCTTCCCAAACCGAGAAGCGCAGGCCGAACAGCGGCAGGCCGGTGTAGATGAGCAGCAGCTGCACCAGCAGCGGCGTGCCCCGGAAAATCCAGCAGTAGAACACCGCGAACCACACCAGCGGCCGCTTGCCCGACAGCCGCAGCAGCGCGATGGCCACGCCCAGCACCAGCCCGCAAAACAGCGAGGCGATCGTGACGCCGACCGAGATCAGCGCCCCTTCCAGCAGATAGGCGTTGAAGAGGTAGTCGAAGAATCCATCCCAACGCCAGATCTGCATCGCCGATCAGCTCGGCCCGACGACTTCGAAAGGCCCGTCATAGGCGGCGACGCCGAAGCGATCGAGCAGCGCCATGAAGCTGCCATCGGCGCGCATCTCGGTCAGCACGCGCGCAACCTGCGTGGCCAGCGCACGCGAGCGGAAGCCGAAATTGATCGGCGTGCCGTAGAGGCCCGAGATCGCGCGGGTGAAATCGCCGCGGTCGTCATATTCCTTGGCGGTGCTGTCGATCGAGATCGCCGCATCCAACTGCCCCACGCGCAGCGCCTGGAAGGACACCGCGAAATTGTCGAAGGCGCGCACGGTGATGGGGCGCAGGCCGCGCGCGGTGAGGTCCGTCGCGATGTCCTGGCTGCGGCGGAATTCGAAGCCGCCCTGCTCGACGCCGACATTGAGGCCGGCGAGGTCTTCGAGGCGACGGATGTTGCGCGGGTTGCCGCGGGGCACGGAGATGGAGATGGCCTGCTGTTCGTAGCGCACCAGCCACATCAGGCGCTGGCGTTCCTCGGTGTAGAACATCCCCGTGTTGATCATGTCCCAGCGCCGTGCGGCGAGGCCGGGGACCATCGCGGCGAACTCCACCCGCACATTCTCCACCGTGAGGCAGAGCCTGCGCGCGATCTCGGCGCCGAGCTCCACACGCATGCCACGCAGCGTGCCGGTGCTGTCCACGAACTGCATGGGCGGCAGGGTGGGGTTGGTGGAGAGCGTGAGGGTGCGGGGCTTCACCAGCTCGGAATCGGGTACGGCAGGGGTGCAGGTCTGGGCTAGGGCGGGCGTTGCGGCGAGGCCGAGGCCGGCGCCGAGAAGGGCACGACGGTCGAGAGTCATAAGGGGGGTCCTTTGGTGAGGGTTAGGTCGGGGAAATGAATTTCCCCGAACCCCATTCTTTTATTTTTGTTTGTTGCTGCTGGTTGCCGGGCCAGCACCAATAAATCAAAAAAGAAAGAATGGGGGTCTGGGGGAAATTCATTTCCCCCAGTCACTGCACGATGCCGCGAAGAACTTCAGTCAGTGCCGGGACATCCGCCTTCGGCAATGGCAGCCGCGGCGCCCGTGGCGGCCCCATGCTCATGCCCATGATATCGAACGCAGCCTTCGTGCCTGCGACGTAGCGCGGCCCCCCCACCCAGGGCAGCAAGGGCGCCAGGCGGCGATACAGTGCCAGCGCGCGGGGCTGGTCTCGGTCGAAGGCGGCGGCGTGGAACATATCGGCCGAGAGGCGCGGTGCGACGTTGCTGCACACGGCCACCCAGCCAATCGCGCCGAGCCAGGCGCTTTCGTACCCGAGCACGCCGGCGAAGACCTCCATCCGGTCGCCGCAGAGCGCGATGATGTCGCGCACGCGGGTGACTTCGAGGGTGCTTTCCTTGACGTAGCGGCAGTTGGGGATGGTCGACAGCCGCGCGAGGATCGGCGGCGTCAGGTCCACATTCGCGGTCGCGGGGTTGTTGTAGACCATGATGGGAATGCCGATGGCGTCCGCGATGGTCTTGTAGTGGTGGAACAGCTCATCCTCGGTCGGCACCGAGTAGTAGGGCGGGATGATCATGACGCCGTCCGCGCCCATCGCTTCCGCCTCGCGCGAGAGGGCGACGGCCTCGCGCGTGTCCTCCACGCCGGTGCCGATGAGCACGGGTACACGGCCGCGCGCGGTCTTCACCACGCACTCGGTGATGGCAGCGCGTTCCTCGCGGTTGATCGACAAAAATTCGCCGGTGGAGCCGAGCGGGATGAGGCCACGGATGCCCTCGGCGATCTGGAACTCGACCAGCCGCGCGAGTGCCGCGAGATCGACGGCGCCGCCATCCGCCGTGAAGGGCGTGACGAGCACGGTGTAGCAGCCGCGAAAGGGCTCCGGCATTGGGTTTACCCCCGGCGTTGGACCGGCCACCATGGCAACCCGTTTCGCCAGAGGTTGCAAGCCCGGCCCATGCGCCTCCGCTCGCCTGACACACACAGCACTGCACAAGCGGTGAGCATTGCCTTCGACGGACGCCCGATTTCGGCCCTGCCGGGGGAGAGTGTGGGGGCGGCGCTCTCGGCGGCGGGGATCCTGGCGCTGCGCCGCACGGTCTCGGGTGCCGAACGCGGGCTGCATTGTGGGATGGGTGCGTGCTTCGACTGCCTGGTCACCATCGACGGCCGCGCGAACCAGCGCGCCTGCATGGTGGCGGTGGCCGATGGCATGGTGGTGGAGAGCGCCGCGCCCGCGCATCCGGCACCGCTCGCGGAGGCGCCGGGCGCGGAGGACGTCACCAGCTGCGACGTGCTGGTGGTGGGTAGCGGCGTTGCAGGCCTCGCTGCGGCGGCCGCTGCTGCAAGGGCGGGAGCGCGCACGATCCTGCTCGATGAGCGGGAGAAGCCCGGCGGGCAATACGCGAAGCCACTCGGTGCCGCGCACGAGCAGGCGCGGCCGGACGCGCAGCACCGGCTTGGCGACGCCCTTCGCGCGGAGGCTATTGCGGCGGGCGTGACCATGCTCGCCGATGCACAGGTGTGGGGCGCCTTCGCCGTCGATGACATGGCCGCTCTCGTCGGTGGACGTGCTGCGCGGTTCAACGCGAAACGCCTCGTCCTCGCGACCGGCGCGCATGAAGCGCCGGTGCCGATCCCTGGCTGGACGCTGCCGGGCGTGATGACGGTGGGCGGGATGCAGTCCCTCGCCCGCGCCCAGCGCGTGAGCCCGGCGACGCGGGTGGTGATCGCGGGGAATGGCCCGCTCAACCTGCAGCTCGCCGCCGAGTTGGTGGCCGGCGGCGTCGAGGTCGCGGCGGTGGTGGAGACGGCGGCGAAGCCCGGGCTGCGACACGCGGCGGCGGTGCTCGCCATGGCGGCGAGCGCGCCCGACCTGCTGTGGGATGGCGCGCAATCCCTGCGGCGGCTGCGCGGCGTGCCGATCATCTACGGCGCGACATTGCTGGGCTGCGAAGCGGACGCCGCCGGGCATTTCGCCGCGCTGCGCATCGCGACGGCGACCGGCGAGCAACGCGTCGAAGCCGGCGCCTGCGCGCTCAACCATGGCTTCGCGCCCGATACGGCACTCGCCCGCGCACTCGGCTGCGCGCAGCGCTTGCGCGACGGCCGCTTGGAAACCGTCGCCGATGCCGATGGCCGCACCAGCGACCCTGCAATCTTCGCGGTGGGCGACGGCGCATCCTTCGGCGGCGCGCGCGTGGCCCTCGAAAGCGGCCGCGCAGCCGGTCTCGCCGCCGCGCGCGACCTCGGCTTCACAGCCCCGGAGGATGCCCGCAACACCCGCGCCCTGCACCGCGCGGAAAAATTCCAGCGTGCGCTCTGGCGCCTCTACGCCGCGCCACCGCTCGCAGCGCCGGCGGACACCACCATCCTCTGCCGCTGCGAGGAGGTGACCGCCGGCACGCTGCGCGCCGCGATGGCCGAGGGCGCCCAATCCCTCCCCGCGCTCAAGCGCGCGACGCGGGCGGGCATGGGCCGCTGCCAGGGCCGCTTTTGCGCCGAGAGCATCGGCCGCCTCTGCGGCGCCGAGGCCGAGGCCGACTTCTCGGCGCCACGCGCGCCCTTGCGACCGGTGCCGATCGCCGTACTCGCGCGCGAGCATCCCGAATGGGGCGGCGCGCCCATCGTCGCCGCACCGCCCGCCATCGCCTGGCGCGGCACTCCCAGCGCCAACCCGCCCACCGATTGCGACGTGCTCGTCATCGGCGGCGGCGTCGCTGGCCTGTCCACGGCGCTGTATCTCGCACGCGACGGGCACGACGTTGCGGTGCTCGACCGCGCGCAGCCCGGCGTCGCCGCCAGCACAGCGAACGCCGGCACGCTGCACGTGCAGCTGCTCTCCTACGATATCGGCGACCCCGCCGTGGCGCGCGGTGGCGAGGGCCCGGCCGCCTCCGCCCTGCCGCTGGCGCCCGAGAGCATCGCGCTGTGGGAGGCCATCGCGCGCGATGCCGGAGAACCGCTCGGCCTCAAGCGTTCCGGCGGGCTGATGCTGGCCGAGACCGCAGAGGAACAGGCCTGGCTGGTCCAAAAGGCCGCCATCGAGGCGCGGCACGGCATCCGCACCGACTTCATCGGCGCCAACGAGCTGCGCGACCTCGCGCCCGATCTTGGCCCGCATTTCATCGCGGCCGCTTTCTGCGAGGCCGAGGGCATGATCGACCCGCTGCGCGCCACCCTCGCGCTGGCGAGGCTCGCCCGCGCGGCCGGCGCCCGCATCCATGCGAACACCAGCGTCATCGCCATCGCACGCGACGGAGGCGGCTTCACCGTCACCACCGAGGCCGGCACGCTGCGCTGCGGCCGTATCGTCAACGCCGCCGGCCCCTGGGCAGGCCAGGTCGCGGCGCTGTCCGGCCACCCCATCCCGGTGCGCGGCTCCGTCCAGCAGGTGCTCGCCACCGAGGCCGCCCCGCCGATGCTGCGCCACGCCGTTGCCCATGCCGGACGCCACCTTTCCCTCAAGCAAGGATCCGGCGGCCATGTGCTCATCGGTGGCGGCTGGCCCGGCACGCATGATGCCCAAGGCGCCACGCGCAACACCCGCGGCGGCATCGAGGGCAATCTCTGGGTTGCGCAGCGCGTCCTGCCCGCGCTCGCCGGCCTGCACCTGGTGCGCGCCTGGACCGCGATGAACATCCACCTCGACGGCGCGCCCCTGCTCGGCGAGACCCCCGGCCTGCCGGGGTTTTTCAACGCCGTCACCTTCAACGGCTATACCCTGGCCCCGATCGTGGGCCGGATGACGGCCGATGCGATGGCGGGCCGCGCCGCCATCCCCGAGCGCTTCTCCCTCGCCCGCTTCGCCTGAACCGTCACCTTTGTGTGCAGTTGTAACAGAAGGTCGAATCGCCTTGATTTCGCCATGCCTCGGGAGCAATTTAATATGGATCGAAAACGCAACGGCTCATCACGGAGCTTCCCAATGACACGCACGCATCGCCTGGGTCTCATCGCCGCCACCGCCATGCTGGGCCTCGCCGCCGCAGCCCCGGCGCAGGCACAGTACTACCGCCACCGCGGCTATTACGGCGGTGGCGTCGCCGCCGGCATCGTCGGTGGCTTGGCGCTCGGCGCCATCGTCGGCGGGCTCGCCTATCGCGCGCCGCCGCCGCCCGTCTACTATGCGCCGCCGCCGGCCTATTACGTGCCGCCCGCGCCGGCCTACTATGCGCCGCCGCCGCCGCGCGCCTACTACGCGCCGGCCCCAGTGGTGGTCTACAAGCCCTACTGAGGCACCCCTGGCGGGTTCCCGGCGACGACGCTAGCCTCAGCGTCGTCGATCCCGTCGTGCCGCCGGATGCAACCGCGCGCGAAGCTTGCGCGGGACGCATTCGGGAGGCCACGTCCATGATCCGCCGCATCGCCCTGCTCGCCATCGCCGCCCTGATCGGCGGGATCGCCGCCGCGCAGGCGCAGAGCTACCCCAACCGCCCGATCCGCCTGATCGTCCCGTGGCCGCCCGGACAGGCGACCGACCTTGCTGGCCGGGTCATCGCGCAGCGCCTCTCGGAAGTGCTCGGCCAAGCCGTGATCGCGGAAAATCGCGCCGGAGCCGGCGGGATGATCGGCACCGATACCGTCGCCAAGGCCGCACCGGACGGCTACACCCTGCTCGCCGCCTCCTCCGGCCCCTACACCATCAACCCGCTGGTCCAGCGTACGCCCTACGAGACGGAACGGGACTTCGCCGCCGTCGCGCTTGTCGGCGTCTCGCCCTACGTGCTGGTCGCGAACCCGGCCTTCCCGGCGACTACCCTGCCGGAATTCGTCGCTGCGCTGCGGGCGCGCCCCGGGCACTACACCTTCGGCTCCTCCGGCACCGGCGCGACTGCACACCTCATCATCGAATGGTTCAATTCCGCGCTCGGCATACGGGCCGAACACATCCCGTTCCAAGGCAGCGCACCCTCGCTGACCGCCGTCGTCGCGGGGCAGGTGGACTACAGCATCGAAACGCTGGCCGCGACGCAGCCGCTGATCCGCGGCAATTCGCTGCGCCCCTTCGGCATCTCCTTCGCGCGTGGCAGCACGCTCGCCCCGGGCATCCCGGGCATCGCGACCGATGCCCCCATTCCGGGCTTCGACGTCGGCGCATGGATCGGACTCGTCGCGCCCGCCGCGACCCCGCGATCGATCCTCGACATCGTCGAGGCAGCCACCCTGCGAGGCATGGACTCGAACGACGCGCGCGAACGCGTCGCAGGCATCGGCATCGAGATGGACCTGCGCGGCAGTGCCGCCTTCACCACCTACCTGCGTGAGCAGACCGCCAACTTCCGCCGCATCATCGAGACGACGAATATCCGCCTGAACAACTGAGGGGACGAAGGCAAGGCCAGGATCGAGTCGATGCTGGACCTGCCTCCTCGTTCAGGCTGGGCCGAGGTGGCGGGGGCGGCCGCCGATGATGATGATGGCCCGCTCCGTCAACCGGCCGCCCAGGCCGTCCGGCATCGAGGCTGAGATGGCGTGCGTGCCCTCCGACAGCCGCGCCACCTGCTCGAAGCCCTGCCCCAGCTCGCCGTCGCGGTCGGACTCCCAGCGCACATCCTGCGGCGGGACCGCGCCCAGGCCGCGCGCATCCACGAGGGCCCGCAACCGCACCGTCGCTCGCTCGCAAGGGTCGGTCTCCAACTGGACGAACAGGCCACGGCCGCGCCGCGGCAGCTCGAAGCTGTCCGTCTCGGCCGTGGCCGAGCGGAGCCCGGCCGTCGCGACTGCGCGAAACCGGCAGCGCGACCCGCCGGGCAGACGCTGCGGATCGATCACCAGCGGTGTCCCCTCCGGCGGATCCTGGACGACCGGGACCCAGGTTTCGCCATCATCGCCAGTGAACAGGACCAGGGTGGATGCGCGCCCTTCGCTGGCCGAAACCTCGAGGCGCAGGTGCAACCCGTCCTCCTCCCGATCAGGTCCGGTGAGGCTGACGCGCGGCGGCTCGCCCGCCTCGACCACCAGCAGCGGCGCATCGCCGGTGTGGAAGGTGATGCGCGCGACCTCGCCGTCGGGCAGCGGGATCGCCTCGACGAAGGTGAGATAGGGCTCGCGGCCCTCGGGCACGCCACCCTGGCCGCCATGACAGCCGCACCCGCCTGGCTGCGACCGGATCGGGTAGGCGTGGTGCGTGGCGAGGATGCGGTCATGCGCATCCAGCAGGTCGATCGAGACGGGGCTCTCGCCGGCCGTCGCACTGCCGCCGACGTGACCGGCCGCTTCCACCACCATCGCCTTGACCAGCTCCACGGTGCGGCCGCCGCGCGCCAGACGCTCGATCCCGAAGGTCAGGATCAGCCAGGGCCGCAGGCGCCGCGTATCAGCCGGGCTGGTCGCGTAGAGCGACCGGCGGTCGAGGATGTTCGAGTAGGTATAGGGCGAGATCCATTGCGGCTCCGCGGCCGCCGTGGTGTAGGCCATCACGTCGATCGCCGTCGCCGGGTCGTAGAGGGTCGGCGGGGAGAGCGCCACGTCCAGCCCGACCTCGCCGATCGAGCGGTCGAAGCCCTTGACGTATTTGGGATAGTTCGGATCGTCCGACGGGTCGTTGGGCACGTTGACATGCGCGCGCTGGTAGATGTGGCCGAGCTCGTGCGCGGTGGTCATCTCCTGCCCCGCGAAGAAGGCGCCAACGCCGTCGCCGCCGCTGCCGCAGCCGGTATTGACCCCGCCGGCCTGGCCGACCGGGATTGCCGCCGCCGGCACGATGCCGATGACGATGTCGGCGAGCTGGAACAGCCGCGTCCAGATGCGGGTTTCCTTCAGCCGCGCCAGCATCTCGTTCCACAGCGCGTTGCAGGCGCCCGAGCTGCCGGGAAGCTGGCCGAAATTGCCGCTGCGCGTGTAGTCCACGCCGAGGATGGTTGTGTCGAAATACGGGAACGGAAGCATGCGCTCGGCCAGGCGCAGCGTGCCGAGCATGTCGGCATCGGCCGGCGTGACCACCATGCCCGCGCCGTTGTCCCATTTGATGCGGACCAGCGCCACCCTGGGTGCCGCGACATTCAGCACGTCAAGCCGCCGCGAGGCGACGGCGGCGATGCCCGGCGCCGAGGCGACCCAGAGCCGCACCGTGACGACCGTCGGCGCGGCGCGGAGATACCAGGCCGGGACGAAGAAATTCAGCGGTGCGTTGCCGCGGATGTGGGTGAGGGACAGCCCGTCCCGCGACGTCACCCACAGATCGTTCTCCTTGTCCCACAGCGTGCGATCGAGCTCGGGCAACCGGCCGAGCCGGGCGCCGCCCGGCCGGGTCGGGGCGGTCCGGTAGACCTCCTTGCCCCAGCGGCTCAGCACCAGTTCGCCGGTCACCTGCTGGCCGGAGAGCGTGTCCCCGGTGAGCAGTCCTGCGATGGCGTGGGGGTAGGCCCGCACCAGCATCGGCTTGAGCGCGACCATGGGGATCGCGTTGTCCTCGCCGAAGCCGGAGGTGAAATACTGCGTGGCCTGGGTGAATTCCACGCCCTGGATCGCCAGGCGCGCCGGCCGGACCAGGTCCGGCACCTGCTTGTCGAAGGGAGGCAGTTCGGGCAGGCGCGGGTCGGGCCCGCCAGTCGGGCCGTCCGGCAGCGTCGGACCGGACGGCAGCCCGAGGCGGCGCAACAGCGCGAGGGCGAGGGCGTCGAGCTCGGCTTCGGACTCCGGCATACGGATCTCCCCATGCTCTGCCGCGGGCGGCGGGAAACAACGCCGGGCGTCCTTTCGGACCGCATCCCGCAGCGTGAAGACAAGGGAAGTTTTCACGACGCGGCGCCGCGACGCAAGCGCACCGGGCAGCGCCGGCGCAGCGCCGTCTTTACGCCCCCGGCATGGCGTTCAGGCGCGGGTGCGGGCCGTCTTCGAGACTGTGGGTCTGGAGGATCGCCTCGCGCAGCCGCGCGCGCACCAGCTTGCCCTGGGCATTGCGAGGCAGGGCGGCGAAGGTGAGGTAGGCGCGCGGCCGCTTGTACTTCGCCAGTTGCGCCGCGAGTGCGATGGCGTCGGCTTCCCAGCCGACCGGCGCGTCCTCGGCGACGCAGACGATGACTTCCCCCCAGTACTCGGAGGGCAGGGTGACGATGGCCAGCGCCCGGCCCTGGGCCGCGGGTTCCAGCACGGTTTCAATCTCGGCGGGGTGCACGCGGTAGCCACCGGTCTTGATGACGTCCGCGGCGCGGCCCATCAGCCACAGGCGGCCCTGGGGGTCGATGCGGCCGAGGTCTCCGGTGCGGTGGAAGGCGCCGGGGGGCCGGGGGGTGTAGCCGTCCGCAGTGATGATGCCGGCGTAGAGCTGGCGGGCGCGCAGCGAGATTTCGGTGGTCTCGGGATCGATGGTGATTTCGACGCTGGGGCCGGGCGAGCCGACGCATGCGCCGGAGGTGCCGTCGGTTTCGGCCATGGCGTCTGCGACCTGATCGGGCGGCAGGATGGTGATGGGGTTGAAGCATTCGCTCATGCCGTAGGTGACGCGCACGACGGGGCCGAAGGCGGCGGTGGCGCGCGCATGCAGGTCCGGCAGCAGCGCCTGGGTGCCGCAGAAAATGGTGCGCACGCCGGCGAACTGGCGGCGCGGGAAGAGCGAGAGGATCTTTGCCAATACGGTGGGCGGGGCGAAGATGGCGCTGAGCGCGTTGGTCTCGAGCAAGGGCGCGATACGCTCTCCGACGACGCCAGGCAGCAGCATGACCTCGCCGCCGGCTTCAAGCCAGGCGTAGGTGAGCAGCGAGGCGCCGTGCGGGAAGGGCGTCATCAACAGGATGCGGTCGCCGGGCTGCGGGGCGAAGGGCATCACCGCGCGTTGGAGCAGATGCGCGATCCAACGGCCGCCATGACTATGCACGATGGCCTTGGGCCTGCCGGTGGTGCCGGAGGTGAAGGCGAGGCGACCCCAGGAGTCCGTGGGCACGGGCGGCAGGGGCGTGGTGCTTTCGCCGCCATCCTCGGCGGCGATCGCGTCGAGGCCGAGGGCGCGCAGGCGGTCGGCCTGGTCGCGCGGCGCGACGATGCGGCGGAATTTTGCGAGTGTCGCATACCAGCCGAGCTCGGCATCGGTGGCAGCGACGTTGATCGGCACCTCGGCAAAACCGGCGATGGTGATGGCGTAGCTGGTGATGACCGCATCGGGGCCGTTGGGCATCAGGCTCGCGATGGGTTCGGCGGGCGTCGCGGCGATGGCGAGAAGGTGATGCGCAAGGCCGTGCGCGCGCGCGGCGAGCGTGGCGAAGGTGAGCTGCGCCACGCCATCGGTCACGGCGACGCGCGGGCCGAAACGCTGCGCCGTGGCGAGAAGGTCCGACGACCAGGCGATGCCATCTTGCATGGCGCGGACGCTATGGCTGGCGCACGGACCGGTCAATCGGCGCCGCGTTGACGCTGTGCACCGCGAGGGCTTCAATGCGCCGCGTCCAGGAAGCAACAAACATGAGTCCTCTGCCGCTCGCGGGCATCACCATCTGCGAACTCGGGCACAGCGTCGCCGCACCCTTCGCCGCGCAGGTGCTGGGCGATCTCGGTGCGAGCGTGCTGAAGGTGGAAAAGCCCGCCGGTGACGATGCGCGCCGCTGGGGGCCACCGTTCTGGGAGGGCGAGAGCGCGATCTTCCAGACGTTGAACCGCAACAAGGGCTCCGCTGCGCTCGATCTACGCGACGCGGCACAACGCGAGGCGCTGCGCAGCTTCATCATCGATGAATGCGACGTGGTTCTGCAGAACATGCGGCCGGGCCAGGTCGAGGAGCTCGGCATCGACGGCGCGACGCTGGTCGCGGCCAAGCCGGGGCTGATCTACTGCAATCTCGGCGCCTTCGGCGGCGTGGGTCCGCTCGCGGACCGGCCGGGCTATGACCCTTTGATGCAGGCGTTTTCCGGGCTGATGAGCGTGACCGGCGAGGAAGGGCGGCCGCCGGTGCGCGTGGGCGTGTCCATCGTCGACATGGGCACGGGGTTGTGGGCGGTGATCGGCATCCTGGCGGCGCTGCACCGGCGCGAGGCGACGGGGGTGGGCGGCATCGTGGACGTGTCCCTGTTCGAGACGGCGGCGGCCTGGATGAGCGTGCCGGCGGCGCAGTACCTCGCCGGCGGGACGCTGCCGGAGCGCAAGGGATCGGGCGCGCAGGGCATCGTGCCGTATCGCGCGTATCGCACGGCGGACGGCGATCTGGTGGTCGCGGCGGGGAATGATTCGCTGTTCGGCAAGCTGTGCGCCGCGTTGGGGCGCGAGGAATGGGTCGCCGATCCGCGCTTCCGCTCCAATCCGGACCGTGTCGCGCATGAGGCGCTGCTCTACGGGCTGATCGAGGCGGAGATGGTGCGGCGGTCGAACGCCGCATGGACTGGGATCTTCGAGGCCGCGGGCCTGCCCTGCGCGCCGGCGCAGAGCGTGGCCGAGATGCTCGCGCATCCGCAGACGGAAGCGCTGGGCCTGATGCAATCCATGCCGGAGAGCGGCGTGCAGGCCATCGGTCTGCCGCTGCGCTTCGATGGCGCGCGGCCGCAGCCGCGTCGCAAACCCCCCGCATTGGGCGCCGATACGGCGCAGATCACGAAAGCCAAACCATGACGTATGAGACCCTCGCGCTCGAGACGCCGGAGCCGCACATCCTGGTGGTGCGCCTGAACCGCCCGGCCTCGGCGAATGCGCTGAACACGCAGATGGGGCGCGACCTGCTCGCCTGCTGGACGGCGCTGACCGAGGACCCCGGCGACACGCGCTGCGTGGTCTTCACCGGCGCGGGGGAAAAAATCTTCTGCGCCGGCGGCGACCTGAAGGAGCGCAACGGCATGACCGACGCTGCCTGGCAGCGCCAGCACGAGATTTTCGAGCGCAGCTACTGGGCGTTGATGGACTGCCCCATCCCGGTGATCGCCGCGGTAAACGGGCATGCCTATGCGGGCGGCCTTGAAATGGTGCTCGCCTGCGACTTCGCGTACGGTAGCAATGCTGCCCGCTTCGCGCTCACCGAGGTGACGCTGGGCATCATGCCCGGCGCCGGGGGGACGCAGAACCTGCCGCGCGCGGTGGGCGAACGGCGGGCGAAGGAGATCATCCTCACCGGCAAGCCCTTCTCCGCGGAGCAGGCGCATGAATGGGGCATCCTTAACCAGGTGCTGCCGCCCGAGGCGGTGTTCCCGGCGGCGATGGAGACGGCGCGCACCATCGCGGGCAATGCGCCACACAGCGTGCGGCAGGCGAAGAAATCCATCCACTACGGGTTGCAGATGGATGTGCGGACGGGGTTCCGCTTCGAGATCGAGGCGTATAACCGCCTGGTCGGCACCGAGGACCGGATCGAGGGCGTGAAAAGCTTCAACGAGAAGCGTAAGCCCGTGTTCAAGGGGCGCTGAGGGTGGCCGACCATCCCGAAATCCGCGACGCCATCCGCCGCATCTGCGCGGGCTACCCCGGCGCCTATTGGCGCGACCTGGAAGCGCGCGAGGCTTACCCAACCGAGTTCGTGCAGGCGCTGACGCGGAGCGGTTTCCTCGGCGCGCTGATCCCCGAAGCCTATGGCGGCGCGGGGCTGCCGCTGCGCGCGGCGTCGGTGATCCTGGAGGAAATCCACGCGAGCGGGTGCAACGCCGGCGCCTGCCACGCGCAGATGTACATCATGGGCACGCTGCTGCGGCATGGCTCGGACGAGCAGAAGAACCGCTATTTGCCAGGCATCGCCTCCGGCGCGCTGCGCCTGCAGGCCTTCGGCGTGACGGAGCCGACAAGTGGCACCGACACCACCAAGCTGAAGACGCGCGCGGTGCGCGATGCGGATGGCTATGTGGTCAATGGCCAGAAGGTCTGGACCAGCCGCGCGCTGCATTCGGATCTCATGCTGCTGCTCGCGCGCACCACGCCGCTCGACCGGGTGGCGAAGAAGACCGATGGCCTGTCCGTCTTCCTCATCGACATTCGCGAGAGTGTCGGGCGCGGCATGACCATTCGCCCGCTCAAGGCGATGATCAACCACAACACGACGGAGGTGTTTTTCGACAACCTCCGCATCCCCGCCGACAGCCTGATCGGGCAGGAGGGCCGCGGCTTCCGCTACATCCTCGACGGGATGAATGCGGAGCGCATCCTGGTCGCCGCCGAGGGCATCGGCGATGCGCGTTGGTTCGTGAAGACGGCCACCGAGTACGCGAAGACCCGCGTCGTGTTCGACCGCCCCATCGGCCAGAACCAGGCGATCCAGTTCCCCATCGCGCGCGCCCATGTGCAAACCGAGGCGGCCGACCTCATGGTCCAGAAGGCCGCCGCGATGTTCGATGCCGGCGAGCCCTGCGGGCCGGAAGCCAATTGGTGCAAAATGCTGGCGAGCGAAGCCTCCTGGGCGGCGGCGGAAATCTGCCTGCAGACCCATGGCGGCTTCGGCTATGCCCGCGAATACGATGTGGAGCGCAAGTGGCGCGAGACGCGGCTGCTGCAGATCGCGCCCGTCTCCACCAACATGATCCTGTCCTACACCGGCGAGCATGTGCTCGGCATGCCGCGCAGCTACTAGGAGACCGCCCTTGAGCCTCACGCAGGATATCGGCGCCTACATCGCGCAAGGGCCGGGCGCGATCCCGGAGGAGGCGGCAGCGATCATCCGCTCCGGCTTCATCGACACCATCGGCACCATGATCGCAGGGCGCGAGGAGCCCGCCGTGACGCTGCTCGCGGCGCAGATCGCGGAGCGGCGCAGTGCCGCCGAGGAAGCCACCTTCCTGCTCGGCCCGATGCGCGGCTACAGCGCGGATGCGGCGCTGCTCAACGGTACCGCGGCGCATGCGCTCGACTATGACGACGTCGCCATCGGCGGACATCCCTCTACCGTGCTGGTGCCCGCGATTTTGGCCGAGGGCGAGCGGCTGGGCGTCGATGGCGCCGCCGCCATCCGCGCCTACCTGGTCGGCTACGAGGTCTGGGCCGAGCTGATCGCGCGTGAGCCGGACCCGCATCACCGCAAGGGCTGGCACCCCACGGGCGTCTTCGGCACGGTCGGTGCCGCGGCGGCACTCGCGCATCTGCATGGCATGGATGCGGCGCGCGCGGCGCAGGCGGTGGCGCTGGCCGGCAGCATGGCGAGCGGGCTGGTCGCGAATTTCGGCTCCATGACCAAGCCGCTGCATGCCGGCCGTGCTGCGGCGGCGGCGGTCGAGGCCGTGCGCCTGGCCGCACGCGGATTCACCGCGAGCGCGGATGCGATGGAGCATCATGCGGGCTTCCTCGCCGCGCTCTCGCCATCGGGACGCGCCGACCGCGAGGCGCCCGCCACGCTGGGCCAGACGCTGCGCGTCCTCGACACGGGGCTGTGCATCAAGCGCTACCCGATGTGCTACGCGACGCACCGCGCCATCGACGGCATGCTCGCCCTCACTGCACGGGAGAATCTGCGGCCCGAGGATGTGGCGGAGATCGAGGTCTCGGTCGGCGCGACCCAGGCCTCGATGCTGCGCAACCACCGGCCCACCACCGGGCTGGAGGCGAAGTTCAGCCTGGAATTCGCCATTGCCTCCGCCCTCGTCGCGCGCCGCGTGGGCCTTGGCGAGCTCACCGACGATTTCGTCGGCAAGCCGGAGGTGCAGGCGCAGTTCGAAAAACTCCGCATCGTACAGACCGACACGCAATGCCCGGTGGAGCCGATCTTCGCACTCACCGATCGCGTGCGCGTGCGCACCGGTACGGGCCGCGTGCTGGACAGCGGCGACATCCGCTTTCCGCACGGCAATGCCAAGGACCCGCTGACGCTCATCGAGCTGCGCGAGAAGTTCATGGATTGCGCCGGCGCCGCGCCGCTGAACGCCGGCGCCGTGTTCGACCGCCTCGCGACCCTGGATCACGCGGAGAACCTTAACCGGTTGCTCGCGGCATGATCACCCTCGGCGACGTCACCATCCACCGCATCCTCGAGCAGGACACGCCGATCTTCGATCCGCTCGCCTTCTTCCCCGGCCTCACACCCGAGGTGATGGAGGCCGACACCGCCGCGCATCCGAATGAATGGCGCGACGGCAAGACCGGGCTGCTCAACCTGCCGATCCAATCCTATGTGGTGAAGACGCCGCACCACACCGTGCTGGTCGACACCTGCGTGGGCAACCACAAGGAACGGCCGACCCGCGCATTCTGGCACATGCGCGACGACGACGCCTTCCTGCGCAACCTCGCAGCCGCCGGCTTCGCGCCCGAGGATTTCGACTACGTGATGTGCACGCACCTGCACGTGGACCATGTGGGATGGAACACGAAGCTGCAGGACGGCCGCTGGGTGCCGACCTTCCCCAACGCGCGCTACGTCTTCTCCGCCGCCGAGGAGGCCTATTGGCGCGGCGAGAACGCCAAGGCGACCGTCCACCCATACGCCGATTCGGTGCTGCCGATCATCGAGGCGAACCGCGCGGAGCTGGTGGCGGACGACCACGCCATCGGCGACCACCTTCGCTTCACGCCCACGCCTGGCCACACCCCGCATCACTGCGCGATCGAGGTCGGGCGCGGCGCCACCGACGCGGTGCTGAGCGGCGACCTCATCCATTCGCCGCTGCAGCTGCGCTACCCCGATCTTGGCATGCGCGCGGATGTTGATGGCGCGCAGGGCGCGGCCACGCGACGCAAATTCCTGGACTGCCATTGCGAGACGCGCGCGCTGCTCTGCACCGCGCATTTCCCGGTGCCCTCCATGGGCCGCGTCGCGCGCGCCGGCGATGGCTATGCCTGGGAAACGGTGCAGGGCGATTGAGGGCCTTGCGTCGCCGTGCCCTGCTCGCGAACCTGATCCCTGCATCGGCGCGCGCCGATCCGGCACTTATCGCCGCGCTGCGCGCAGGCGGGCTCAACATCTACCTGCGCCACGCGATCACGGACCGGTCGCAGGCGGATCGGGGACGCCTTGGCGACCGCGCGGGGCAGCGCAACCTCTCGGCGGCTGGCATCGCCCAGGCGGAGGCGCTGGGTGCTGCGTGGCGGCGCCTGCGCCTGCCGCTGGGTTCGGTGCTGGCCAGCCCGGTATTCCGCGCGCTGGACACGGCCCGGCTCGCCTTCGGGGCTGACGCCGTGCGCGTCGAGCCGTTCCTCACCGCCGATGACTACACGCCAGATGCAGGGCAGTTCTCGCGCAACATCGAACAGACGCGCTGGCACCTCGCGGCCACGCCGGCCGCCGGCAATGATGTCCTGGTCGGCCACATCGTGCCGCTCCAGATGATCCTCCACCGCGCCCTGTCGCAGGCGGAATATCCCGAAGGCTGCCTCGCGGTCTTCAGCCCCGGCTCCGGATTCCTTGGCTTCATGCCCGCCGAGGCGCTGATCAGCCCTTGATGCGCGCGACCGTCGCCGTGGTGCTCTGCCCCGGCAGCAACTGCGCCAACTTCACCTGGCCGCCCCATTCTGCCATCAGCTCGCCGCCCACCACCTGCTCCACGGTGTAGTCCGCGCCCTTGACCAGCACATCCGGGCGCAGCGCGCGGATCAGGGTCTCCGGCGTGTCCTCCTCGAACACGGTGACGCAATCGACGCTGGCGAGCGAGGCGAGCACCGCGGCACGCGCCGCCTCCGCCTGGATCGGGCGCGCGGCGCCCTTCAGGCGCTTCACGCTCGCATCGGAGTTCAGCCCCACCACCAACCGGTCGCACCAGCTGCGCGCCTGTTCGAGCAGGTGCACATGGCCGGGGTGCAGCAGGTCGAAGCAGCCATTGGTGAAGCCAACGCGCCAGCCACGACGGCGCCAACGCTCCACCTGCTCGGACGCGCTTGCGCCAGTCACCACCTTGCGCAGCGCCCCGCGCTCGACCGAGATGGCGTCGAGCAGGTCGGCCTCGCGCGCCACCGCGGTGCCGATCTTGCCCACCACGATGCCGGCGGCGATGTTCGCGAGCCGCACCGCGACGGCGAGCTTCTGCCCCGCGGCGAGGCCGGCGGCGACCATCGCCATCACCGTGTCCCCGGCACCCGAGACGTCGTGCACCTCGGCCGCCTCGGCGGGGAAGTGGCGCACCGCATCGCCCTCCAACAAGGTCATGCCATCCTCGCTGCGGGTCACCAGCACGGCGCCGAAGCCGTGCGTGTCGCGCAGGCTCCGCGCGGCGGCGACGATCGCCTCCTCGCTGTCCACCGGCATCCCCGTGGCCTCGCCGAGCTCGGCGCGGTTTGGGGTGATGAGGTCGGCGCCGGCATAGCGCGTGTAGTCGCGGCCCTTGGGGTCCACCAGCACGCGGCGCCCGGCAGCCTGCGCGGCGGCGATCAGCTGCTCGGCCACACCCCCGGCCAGCACGCCCTTGCCGTAGTCGGAAAGGACGACGACCGCGGTTGCCGCGATGGCGTCCGAGGCGATGCGCACCACGCGCTCGGCCAAGCGCGGGTGCACCGGGGCCACCACCTCATGGTCCGCGCGCAGCATCTGCTGGCCCGCGGCGATGAAGCGCGTCTTGGTCGTCGTCGCGCGGCCGCCCTGCACCAGCAGCCAGGGCTCGACACCCGGCTGGCCGCCGATCAGCCCGGTGAGATCGGAGCCCGACTGGTCGTCGCCCACCACCGAGATGAAGGCGACGGCCACGCCCACGGCGGTGAGGTTGCGCACCACGTTGCCGGCCCCGCCGGGCATCGCGATCTCGCGCTCCACGGTCAGCACCGGAACCGGGGCCTCAGGGCTCACGCGCCTGACGATGCCGTAGACGTAGCGGTCGAGCATGGCGTCGCCCACCACCAGGGCGGTGCCGCGCTTGAGGCTGCGGATGGCGTCGGCCAGCTCGGCGGCCGGGGTGTCACTGAAAGGCCGGTCGGCGGCTGGTTCGAGGGGCATAGGCCCGCGTAGCGCACCCGTCACATGGGGCGCAAGGCGGGGATGGGTCCGCCATGGCGATCCTCACGCTTCCTTCAGAGATGCGTGGGACGATGGACCTCTTTCCTCCCCGCAGAATGCGAGGTGCCGTGACCATGCCCTTCCCCAGCGCAGCGACCGCCAGGCGCGCCGCCCCGCCACCGAACCCGAGCCCGGACGCACGCGCCGCCGCCATCGACCTCGGTCGTGCGGTGTCGCGTCGGCCTCTCCTGCGCCTCGCGCCGGGTGTCGCGCCGGCCCTCGCCTTCCTGCATCTGCGTCCCGAACCGGGGGTACCGGGGGCCGCGCCTGGCGACGACCTTGCCCGGCACGCCAGCGAGGGCGTTGCGCTGCGGCTGCTGGCGGCACTGGCCGATCCTGCGCAAGCCGACGCGCTGCTGGGGCCGGCGCCGGGGTTGCTGATCGACCTGCCGATCCGCGCCATCCTTCCCCAGCCGGCTTTCACGGCAGCGTCCGTCGCGGCGCTGCCGCTGGCCGCCGCGGCCGATCCGGCGGCGTTCGCGTCGCTGGCCGAGGCGGCGCGAAGGCGGGGCTGGGGCGTCGCGCTGCGCGGCCTCGGCGCGGGCACGCTGGACAGGGTCCGGCCGCGGGTGGTGGTGGCGGACTGGTTCATCGTGGAATGGTCCGCGGCGCTGGGCGACGGCCCGACGCCCGATGGGCTGCGGCAGCTCGACCCTCCCCGCATCATCCTTATCGGCTGCGACACGGCGGCGGCACTGGACTGGGGCCTGGATCTCGACATCCGCATCTTCGGCGGCGCCCGGATCGACGCCGCGCCCTCCGCCTCGGGCCGAGGCTCATGAGCGCGCTGCAATCGGACCGCGCCGTGCTCAGCGCCCTGGTCCGCTCGCCGCTGGGCACCTCGGATGCGGTGGAGCTCGCCGCGCTGGTGCGCGACACCGTTGCCTCCGGGGTCGAGCGCGAGGTTCTGGTGCTGCGGCTCTCCGCCCTGCCGGCGGGGATGCGGCGCGGGCATCACCGGCGGCTGCTGGAAGCCGCCTGGGCGCCGCTGCGGAGCTCCACGCGCAGCCGCTGCTTCGACCTGCCGAACGGGGATGTCTGTGCCGTGGAGGTGCCACCCGCGCATCTTCTCGCGCAGATCCGCGACCTGCTGCTCGGCGCCCTGGACGGCGCCTCTTCTGCCGATGGGGGCGCGCCCGAAGGTGCGGCCCGCATCGTCCGTCACCTGCGCCTGCCGGCCGAGGCGGCGGTGCTGATCGCTGTCGTCGAGCAGGCCCTCGGCCTCGCGGCCAGCAGCGAGGTGCGGCCGGCACAAGCCGCGCCCGCGCTCGGCTTCACGGCGGAGGCGCTGTGCGGCGCGGAGAAGGCGCTCGCCATGGCCGATCTCTCGCCGATGCTGCGCGCCTTCTGGGCCTGCCGGCTGGATCCCGGGGGCGGCGCCCCGCAACCGCTGTGGGAAGAACGGCGCATCGATGTCGCCTCCGTCTGCGGCGCCATCCTGCCCTCGCATGACCCGGACAGCGCGCCCTGGTTGCGCCGCAAGCTCCTTAAGGCGATCGACCGCCGCATCCTCGCCGGCCTCGCACGGCCCGACGCGCTGCGCGACCTGCATGCGAGCCTGCTGCCGCTCGGAACGGGTGCGGTGAACAGCGCCGAGTTCCAGAAATTCGACGCGCTGCTGCCGGCCATGCTGCGCGGTCGCATCGCGATCGCCTTCACCGCCGAGGAGGTGCTGTGCGACCCCGACGCCTTCCTCGTCGCGCGCGAGAGGCTGCGCGCGGGACAATACCGCGTGGCCCTCGAAGTCGAGGCGGCGGCGACGCTGGCGCTCGTCCCGCCCGAGGCCGCCGGCTTCGACCTGGTCCGCCTCGCCTGGGGCGAGGGCCTGCCCGCGCTCGGCACCGCGGAGGCGCGCGCGTTGGCCGACGCCCTGCCCCACGCTGCTGACCGGATGCTGCTGGCCGAGGTGGACCGCCCAGCCGCCATCGCCTGGGGCTGGGAGATGGGGTTCCGGATCTTCTCCGGCCGGCTGATGGAGCGCCGCCGCCTGGCCGCATGACGCACGCGCGGTGTTCATCGACCGGCGCTTGGCGGCCTGTCGGTAATCTCCCATACCTCGCCGATGACCGCCCTCCTCGTCGAGAACCTGAGCAAGACCTACCCGCCGCGGCGGGGCGCCCCGCCGCCTCGCCCGGCCGTCGACGGCCTGTCCTTCCGTCTGCCCATGGGGGAGACCTGGGGGCTGCTCGGCGGCAACGGCGCGGGCAAGACCACCACCATCGCGATGCTCCTCGGCCTCTTGGTGCCCAGCGGCGGCACCATCCTCGCCCTCGGCCACGACATGACGAAGGATCGCTTCGCCGCCCTCGCGCGGATGAATTTTTCGTCGCCCTACATTGCCCTGCCGCACCGGCTTTCGGTCGCCGAGAACCTCCGCATCTACGCGCACCTCTACGACGTGCCCGATATGGAGCGCCGCATCGCCACGCTGGCCGAAGACCTCAACCTGACCGAGCTTCTGGACCGCCCCGCGGGTGAACTCTCCGCCGGGCAGAAGACCCGCGTGGCCCTCGCCAAAGCGCTCATCAACCGCCCCGCGCTGCTGCTGCTCGACGAACCGACTGCCAGCCTCGATCCCGACACCGGCGACTGGGTGCGCGGCTGGCTGGAACGCTACAGCGCCGAGAGCGGCTGCTCTATCCTGCTCGCCTCGCACAACATGGCCGAGGTCGAGCGCCTGTGCGGCCACGTCCTGATGCTCAAGGAAGGCCGCATCCTAGACCAGGGCAGTCCCGCCGCGCTCACCGCGCAGTACGGGCGGGAGGATCTGGAGCAGGTCTTCCTCGACATCGCCCGCGGCACCCGGGCGGAGACCATGGCATGAACCCCGCCCTGCGCCGCGTCTGGGGGTTGGTCTACCGGCACGTGTCCCTCTACCGCCGGTCCTGGCCGCGCCTGGTCGAGCTCATGTACTGGCCGGTGCTGCAAATGGTCGTCTGGGGCTTCATCAGCAGCTACATCGCGGGCCTGCAGCCCGGCACCGGCACCATCGCCGCCGGCGCGTTGCTCGGCGCGGTGCTGCTGTGGGAGGTGGCGCTGCGCAGCCAGATGGGCTTCGCCCTCTCCTTCCTCGAGGAGATCTGGTCCCGCAACTTAGGCCACGTCTTCGTCTCGCCACTCCGCCCGCGCGAACTCGTCGCGGCGCTGATGTCGATGAGCGTGCTGCGCACCCTGGTCGGCGTGCTGCCTGCGATGTTCCTGGCATGGGTCTTCTACGGCTTCGGGCTCTTCGCGCTGGGGCCGGTGATCGTGGCCTTCTTCGTCGCCCTGCTGATGATGGGCTGGGCGGTCGCCCTGCTCGTCACCTCGCTGATCCTGCGCCACGGCGCCGGGGCCGAGGCGCTGGCCTGGAGCGTGCTGTTCGGCCTTACGCCCTTCTCGGCCGTGTTCTACCCGGTCGCCGTGCTGCCGGTGTGGCTGCAGCCGGTGGCCCTCGCCATCCCCGCCGCACACGTCTTTGAAGGCATGCGCGCGGCGCTGCTCGATGGGCACATTGCATGGGGGCATTTGGCGGCGGCGTTTGCGCTGGATGCGATGTGGCTGGCGATCGCGTCGTGGGTGTTCATGCGGCAGTTCGAGGGCGCGCGGGTGCGAGGGGCGTTGCTGAATATCGGGGAGTAGGAAGACTGGGGGGAAAGAATTTCCCTCAGACCCCCATTCTTTTATTTCTATCTATCGGCTCTTGGGGCGAGGGCGCGCGGATTTGGGGAGTAGGCCGGGCCAGCGGACGACGTGGCCTTCCAGGGGACCCGAGGCGCGCTCCGTCACGGCGCGGTCGCGGACGGAGACGCCGGCCTCATGCACTGTCTCGGCGCTGCCGGAGACCAGCGGGTGCCACCACATCAGCTCCTGCCCCTCGGCGAGCAGGCGATAGGCACAGCTGGGTGGCAGCCAGTCGATCGCGGCCACCTTCTTCGCAGTGAGCTTCACGCAATCCGGCACGAAGGCCTTGCGGTGCTCGTAGTCCGAGCAGCGGCAGGAATGGGTATCGAGCAGCCGGCAGGCGACCTCGGTCCAGGCGAGCTCGTCCGTCTCGGCGTCGCGCAGCTTGTGCAGGCAGCAGCGCCCGCACCCATCGCAGAGGCTTTCCCACTCCGCACGCGTCATCGCTGCGAGAGTCTTCGTCTTCCAAAAGGGCGGCGCATCGCTCATGCCCCCTAGATAGACGATCTGCGTTTGGATTGCCCGGTGCCACCTTCCAGCCTGAACCAATAAGCCAAAAATAAAAGAAAGGGGTCCGGGGAAATTCCTTTCCCCGGCTTTCTAGTTCACCGCCCGCTCCGCCAGCCGGCGTGCGCTTTCGGCCGCATTCACCATCCCATCCACCGCCCCCTGGGACAGCCGCCGCGTCCCCGAGATCAGCCGCGCGATCGCGCTCTGTTGCGGCAGCAGCTGCGCCGAGGGCACTTCGCGCAGGCGCTGGATCAGGTCGCGCTGGTCGTCGCGGGCGGACCCTGCCGGCAGCACGTCGGGCGTGGCGGTGAAGATCGCCACGGGGGTGCAGGCGGTGGTCGCCGTGCGCGAGCGGCCGCCGATGCCGAAGACGCCGCCTTCGCTGAGGGCGAATTCCTGCACCTGGTAGACGGCCTCGTCATCGACGCGGGCGCGCAGCAGTTCACGGCTGACGACCGGCACGACGTGGAGGTTGCGTTCGACCAGCAGCTTGATGTTGGCGTTGGAGGGGTCGGCGAACTGGACGAAGAAGCCGACCGCGCCGTCGGTGCTGGCGGCGACCTGTTCGATCACGTCGGTCGAGTCGCGGCCGTAGCGGATATTGGCCTCGGCGATGCGGCCGAGCCCTTCGGGGTCGATCTCGCGGAGGTAGCTGAAGCTGGCGGTGGACCCGCTTTCGCGGGGCGGCAGGATGAAGTTGATGCGGCGCGCGAGGCCCTGGACGTCGCCGAGCGTGGCAAGGCGGTCGTTCCGGGTGATCATCCACAGGCCTTCGCAGGCGATGTCGCGACGGATGACGGTCAGGCGCTGGAATTCGGCCGGGCGGCGGGCGGCCTCGCGGCTGTAGACGTCGAGCTGGGCGAAACCGATCGCGCCTGGCGCCTCGAGCGCGCGGGTGATGTTCTCAAGCGTCCCGCGCGAGGTGGTGCAGGCGTAGCCGTTGAAATAGACGCGGGCGAGGGCCGGCGGGAAGGGCGGGCAGAACAGCGTGTGGTAGGCGCCCTGGGCGCCCCCGGTGTTGATGGTGCGCGCACGTTGCGCCTGGAGGTTCGCGGGCGCCTGGGCCATCGCCGGCAGCGCGGCGAGGATGAGCAGGAGGGTGCTGAGCAGCAGGCGCGTCATGGCGGTGGCTCCTTGCGGCGGGGGAACGTCTTTAAAGCATCGCAATCGCCCTGCGGCGTCAAGCGCGGGCCGATGACAGCGACGTGAGTCGATCCTGCGCGGAAAGCCGCGGCCGTGGAAGCGCGGCGGGTGAGTCGTCATCCAGCGACGCTAGCGCAACGGACGCGTCGCGCCCCATATAGCCGCTTGTGACCACCATCATCGCCTTGCTGCTCTTCGCCCTGCCGTTCGGCGCCTATCTGCTGTGGCGCCAGCGCAACCCGGAGGGCGAGCCCTCGCGCGTGCTGCTGCTGCTGGCGGTGCTCGCGGTCGCGGCATCGGTGGGCGGCGCTGCCTTCTACGGGCTGACGCGGCGCGAGGCGCCGGGCGTGTATGTGGCGCCGCATCTCGAGGATGGGCGGATCGTTCCGGGCCATACGGAGCCGCGTCGGTGAGCCCGGCCTTCCTCGACGCACCGGCGACGGCGGCGATCCTGGTGGCGCTGCCGGGTGCGCGCGCGGTGGGCGGGGCGGTGCGGGACAGTCTTGCGGGGCAGCCGGTGCAGGATGTCGATATCGGGGCGCCGATGGCACCGGAGGAGATCGCGCGGCGGCTGCGTGCGGCGGGGGCCAAGGTGTTCGAGACCGGGATCGCGCATGGCACGGTGACGGCCGTGCTGCATGGCGTGCCGCATGAGGTGACGGCGTTGCGGCGCGACATCGCGACCGACGGGCGCCATGCGGAGGTCGAATGGACCACCGATTGGCGCGAGGATGCGGCGCGGCGAGACTTTACCATCAACGCCATGTCGATGGGCGCGGATGGCGTGCTGTTCGACTATTTCGGCGGGCAGGCGGACCTCGCGGCCGGGCGGGTGATGTTCGTGGGGGACGCGGCAACGCGCATCGCCGAGGACTACTTGCGCATCCTGCGCTTCTTCCGGTTTTTCGCGCGCTATGGGCGCGGCGCGCCGGACGCTTCGGCGCTGGCGGCAATCCGCGCCGGGGTGCCGGGCATGGCGCGGCTGTCGGTGGAGCGCGTTTGGATGGAGCTGAAACGCCTGCTGGCGGGGCCGATGCCCGCCGAAGCGGTCGCGCGGATGGATGAAGCGGGCGTGCTCCCCGCCGTGTTGCCAGAGGCGGGCGCGACGGATGCGCTGGCGCGGATCGTGGAGCCCGAACCGATGCTGCGCCTCGCCGCCCTGCTGCGGCCGGGTGCCGACCTCGCGGCGCTGGCGCACCGGTTGAAATTCTCGGGCGCGGAGGCGGCGCAGCTTGCGGCGATGCAGGGAGCCCTGCCCGACGGCGATGACAACGCGCTGCGCCGGGCGCTCGCTGAAGATGGGCACGACGTGCTGTTCGCGCGGGTGGCGCTGGCAGAGGCGCGGAATGGGGTGGATCGCGGCGCGCTGCGCGACCGGCTGCGCGCACTACCGCGGCCGGTGTTTCCGCTGCTCGGGCGGGATGGGCTGAGCCTCGGTGCCGCACCTGGCCCGGCGCTCGGCGCCGCGCTGGCGGCGACGCGGGCCTGGTGGCTGGCGCGCGGCTGCACCGATGACGTGGAGGCCTGCCGGGCGGAGCTCGCGCGGGTTCTGGCCCAGGGGCAAAATTGAACAAGCCGGCGCGGCCTGCTACGGCCCGGACATGGCCAAGCCGCTTCCCGCCTCTACCGTCCCGCTGATCCGGCGCCTCTGGCGGGAACAGGTGCTTCGGCATCGGTCGGGCGTCGCGATGGCGCTGGTCTGCACGGCTTTGGTCGCCGGCTTCACCGCGCTGTATCCCGTGGTGATCCAGCAGAGTTTTGACCGGTTCACCGCGAACGACACCGAGACGCTGTGGCTGGTGCCGGTGGTGATCATCATCATCACGATGGCGAAGTCGCTGGCGCAGTTCGGGCAGGCGGTGGCGATACAGTCGGTTGTGCTGCGCGTCATCGAGGGGTTGCAGGGCGACCTGTTCCGCGCGCTGACGCGGGCGGACCTCGCGGCGGTGGGGCGCGACGCGCCGGCGCGGCATGCGGCGCGCTTCACCGTGGATGCGGCGATGATCCGCGAGGCGCTGACCAAGTCCATCAACGCGATCGCGGATGTGCTGACGGTGGTGGGGCTGGCGGCCTCGATGCTGTGGCTGGACTGGCAATTGTTTTTGATCGCGATGGCGCTGTATCCCATCGCGATCCTGCCGATCACGCGGCTGGGCAAGCGCATCCGCCGCGCCTCGGGCGGGATGCAGCAGCGCATGGGCGAGACAGCGGCGGTACTGACCGAGAGTTTTGCGGCCGCGCGGGTGGTGCGCGCCTATCGTTTGGAGGCGCAGGAGGAAGCGCGGGCGGCGCGCATCTTCGCCGGGCTGCGCGAGAGCCTGCTGCACATCCAGCGCACGCGGGCGAGTCTAGACCCGATGCTGGAGGCGCTGGGCGGCATCGCGGTCGCCGCGGTGATCGCCTTTCTCGGCTGGCGGGTGAGCTCGGGGGCGGGGACCATCGGCGAGTTCACCGGGTTTGTCGCCGCGCTGCTGATCGCCTCGCGCCCGGTGCGCGCGCTGGGGTCGCTGAACGCGGCGTTGCAGGAAGGGCTGGCGGGGCTGTCCAGCGTCTATGCCGTGATCGATGAGCGGCCGCGCATCGTCGAGAAGCCGGGGGCGGTCGCGCTGCCGGAGGGGAAGGGGCGCGTAGAGTTCGACGGCGTCGGGTTTCGGTATGAACAGGGGAATGCGGATGCCGCGCTGGAGGGGCTGAGTTTTGTCGCCGAGCCGGGGCGGACGGTGGCGCTGGTGGGGCCTTCGGGGGCGGGGAAGTCCACGGCGCTCGCGCTGGTGCCGCGGCTGCATGATGTCACGGCGGGTGCGGTGCGCATCGATGGCGCGGATATCCGCGACGTGACGCTGGCGAGCCTGCGCGATGCGATCGCCTATGTCGGGCAGGATGCGGTGATCTTCGACGATACGGGATTCGCGAACATCGCCTGCGGGCGGCCGGGGGCGAGCCAAGCGGAGGTGGAGGATGCCGCGCGCGCGGCGGCCGCGCATGAATTCCTGGCCGTGCTGCCGCAGGGCTACCAGACCGTGCTGGGCACTGGGGGGTCGCGGTTGTCCGGAGGGCAGAAGCAGCGCGTGTCGCTCGCCCGCGCGCTGTTGCGCAACCCGCGCATCCTGCTGCTGGACGAGGCGACGAGCGCGCTGGATGCGGAGAATGAGGCGCTGGTGCAGCAGGCGCTCGCGCGGTTGCGGGCGGGGCGGACGACGCTGGTGATCGCGCATCGGCTGTCGACGGTGCGGGATGCGGATCTGATCGTGGCGATGGATCGGGGGCGGGCGGTGGAGCAGGGGAGCCACGCCGCGCTGATGGAGGCGGGCGGGCTGTATGCGCGGCTGGTGCGGACGCAGGCGTTCGTGGAAGCGGAGCCGGCCTGAGGGGCTATTCGCGGCGGAGGACGCTGTCGAGCAGGCGGTCGGCCCAGGGCTGGCTTTGGAAGGACGCGTGGAGGGCGGCTTCGTCGTAATCCTCGCGCAGCCAGTCGAGGAAGGGTTTTGGGGCCGCCGCCGCGTAGCTGGCGAAGAAGGCGTCGAGGATGCCGGTCTTGCCTTGGCGGATGTGGCCGTGGCGGAGGGTGAGCTGGGCGGTGGCCTGTTCGACGGGGCGGCCTTGCAGGAGGAGCCAGATGCCGGCGACCAAGCCGGTCCGGTCGGCCCCGGATTTGCAGTGGATGAGGATGGGTTCCTCGACGCGCTTGAGGGTGTCCACCAGCCTCAGGATTCGGTCCTTGTGGGGTGCGCCGCGGCTCTCGAAGGGGGCGTCGATCTGGGTGAGTCCGAGGCGGGCGGCTTCGTCGCGGGCGAGGGTGTCGGAGCCGCAGGCTTCGCGGTGGCCGCGGAGATTGATGACGGTTTTGATGCCGTGCCGCCGCGCGGCCGTGCGGAGCTGCCAGGGCAGCGGGTGGTTGGAGCGGTACAGCCGGTTGGGTTCGACGACGGCCCAGTTGCGCCAGCCGATGCGCAGCGCCGCGTGATCCACGAAGAGACTATTGATCCAGGTCGATGCCATTGTGGTGTTTCGTGGTGACTGCCCAAGTTGCAAAAATAAAAGATTGGGGTCTGGGGAAATTCCCCAGTCTTACCTTCCGGTGATCGCATCCGGCGGCGGCAGCGCCGTTCCTCTGGGCCCGAGTGGCGAGCTTCGGTTGGTCTCGCAGGCGGCGAGTGTGATGAGTGTGAGCAGCAGCAGCAGGCGCATAGTTGGGTCCTCGATCGTCGCGGCGGAGAAGGCGCGCGGCGGGGTGGTCTCGTCAAGCGTGGGGCGGTAGGTTGGGGCCATGCAGCAAGACACGGTAATCGGTCTGATCGGCGGCTCCGGCCTTTATGACATCGTGGGTCTGGAGGGGCGCGAGTGGCGGCGCGTCGAGACGCCTTGGGGCGAGCCCTCGGATGCGCTGTTGTTTGGGCGCCTGGCGGGCGTGCAATGCGTGTTCTTGCCGCGGCATGGCCGGGGGCATCCGACGCCGCCTTCGGGGTTGAATTATCGGGCGAATATCGATGCGCTGAAGCGGAGCGGTGTCACGGATGTGATCTCGTTGAGCGCGGTGGGGTCGCTGCGCGAGGATCTGCCGCCGGGGCATTTCGTGATCGTGGACCAGTTCATTGATCGGACGTTTGCGCGGGAGAAGTCGTTTTTCGGGACGGGGTGCGTGGCGCATGTGTCGGTGGCGCATCCGACGTGTCCGCGCTTGGGCGATGCCTTGGAGGTTTCGGCGCGGGAGATTGGGCTGCCGGTGACGCGGGGCGGGACGTATCTGGTGATGGAAGGGCCGCAGTTCTCCACCAAGGCGGAGAGCGAGCTGTACCGCTCCTGGGGGTGCTCGGTGATCGGGATGACCAATATGCCCGAGGCGAAACTGGCCCGCGAGGCGGAGCTTTGTTACGCCTCGGTGGCCATGGTGACGGATTTCGATTGCTGGCATCCGGACCATGAGGCGGTGACGGTGGACCAGGTGGTGAAGGTGCTGTTCGCCAATGCGGACAAGGCGCGCGATCTGGTGAAGGCGGTGGTCCCGGGTCTGGCTGGGCCGCGGCTGCCGTGCCCGGCGGGGTGCGACCGGGCGTTGGAATACGCGATCATCACGGCGCCGGAGCAGCGCGACCCGGCGCTGGTCGGGAAGCTGGATGCCGTGGCCGGGCGGGTGCTGCGCGCGGCTTGAGGGGTGTTTTGTGCGTCCTGCGCTGGTAGAAGCCGCGCATGACGATTTTGGCGCTTCGAGACCTCACCATACGCGTTGCCGGGCGGGCCCTGCTGGACGGGGCCTCGCTGCAGATCGATGCCGGGCACAAGGTGGGCCTGGTGGGCAAGAACGGCGCGGGGAAGTCCACGCTGCTCAAGGCGATCACCGGCGAGCTGCAGGTGGATGGGGGGGATATCCAGTTCTCCGCCCGCGCGCGCATGGGGCATGTGGCGCAGGAGGCGGCGGCAGGGCCGGACAGTATTTTGACGGTTGTGCTTTCGGCGGATACCGAGCGCGCCTCGCTGCTGGCGGAGAGCGAGACGGCGGAGGGCGCGCGCTTAGGGGAAATTCATGACCGGCTGATCGCCATTCGTGCGGATTCCGCGCCGGCGCGTGCTGCGATTGTGCTGGCGGGGCTGGGCTTCGATGCGGCGGCGCAGGCGCGCAAGATCAGCGACTTCTCGGGCGGGTGGCGGATGCGTGTCGCCTTGGCGCAGGCTCTGTTCCTCGAGCCCGACCTGCTGCTGCTCGACGAGCCGACGAACCATCTGGATCTGGAAGCCGCGCTGTGGCTTGAGGGATGGATCGCGAAGTTTTCCGGCGCAGTGATCCTGGTCTCACATGATCGCGGGCTGCTGGATCGCGCCGTGGATTCCATCGCGCATCTCGATCAGCGCAAGATCACGCTCTACACGGGCGGGTTCGAGCGGTTCGTGCGCGTGCGCGCGGAGCGCTTCGCGCAGACGCTGTCCACCAACGCGAAGCTCACCGCCGAGCGCGACCGCATCCAGGGCTTCGTGGATCGCTTCCGCGCCAAGGCGTCCAAGGCACGCCAGGCGCAGAGCCGGTTGAAGGCGCTGGAAAAGCTTCCCCCCATCGAGGCGGTGGTGGAGGACACGGTCACGCGCTTCGCCTTCCCCGAGCCCGAGGCGCTGCCGCCGCCGATCCTGCAGCTCAACAACGCGGCCGCCGGCTATGGCGAGAAGCCCATCCTGTCGAAGATGAATCTGCGCATCGACCCCGATGACCGGATCGCGCTGCTGGGCGCGAATGGCAACGGCAAGTCCACGCTGGCCAAGCTCTTGGCTGGCAGGTTGGCGCCCATGGCCGGCGAGGTTGCGCGCTCCACCCGGCTGCGCGTGGGCTATTTCGCACAGCACCAGGCGGAGGCGCTGGACCTCTCCGGCACGCCGCTGAGCCACATGCAGGCGGCCTTGCCCAAGGCGACCGAGACACAGTGCCGCGCCCAGCTCGCCCGCTTCGGGCTGGATGCGGATCGCGCGACCAACCGGGTGGGCGCGTGCTCGGGCGGCGAGAAGGGGCGGTTGCTGCTAGCACTCGCCACGCGCGATGCGCCGCAGTTGCTGATCCTCGACGAACCGACCAACCACCTCGACATCGACGCGCGCGAGGCGCTGGTGAAGGCGCTGTCGGACTATTCCGGCGCGGTGCTGCTCATCACCCACGACCCGCATCTGGTGGAGCTGATCGCGGAGCGCCTGTGGCTGGTCGCCGACGGCACCGTGGTGCCCTTCGAGGGCGACCTCGACGATTACCGCGTGCTGCTCGCCCAGCGTGCCCGCGGCGGGCGCGACGACGGCGCGGCACCGGCCGGCCAGAAGAAGCGCGCCGCCGAGGACCGCGCTGCCCAGGCAGTCCTCAAGGGCCGGATCAAGGAAGTCGAGGTCGCGATGGCGAAATACGCCAAGGAGCTTTCGCTGCTGGAAGCCAAGCTCGGCGACGCCGCGACCTATGCGCGGTTCAAGCCGAAGGACATCGCCTGGGCGAATACGCGGCGCGCGGCGATCGCGCACCAGACGACCATCCTGGAAGCGGAATGGCTGGAGTTGTCGGAGAAACTGGAAGGTGCCGCGGCGGCCTAGACGTTCAGCTTCGTCTCAGGTTCCTCGCCGTCCGGGCGGCGCGGCTCCGGCGCCGCCTCCTCCACATCCTCGACCGGCAGCGTACGCCGCATGAAGGTCGGCCAGAGCGCACGCGCGGTGCCGGGCTCCGGCGCAGGGTCTTCGGGGGCTGGCGGCAGTGGTTCGGCCATGGAACATGCTCCGCAACAGGCGTAATAAAGCCGCGTAATGTCGCAAAATACAATCAAAAGTTGTGTTTTCTCACGAATCCGTGTCCCAGAGACGAGACATCTCCGAAAGGGCTGAGACAGAGATGACCACGCGCAGGATGATGATGGCGGCGGCCCTGGCGATGCCGGCCATGGACGCCGTGGCTCAGGATGCGCGGCCGATCCGCATCATTGTGCCGGCGCCGCCGGGCGGCCCGACCGACCTGCTCGCCCGCAGCATCGCCGAACGGGGGCAGGCGTCGCTGGGGCAACCCGTGGTTGTGGAAAATCGGGCCGGCGGCGGCGGCGTGGTCGGTGCCGAGGCCGTGGCCCGTGCCGCGCCCGACGGGCTGAGCTTCGTGCTCGGCCACAACCAGACCCATGCCAGCAACCAGGCGATGATGGCGCGGCTGCCCTACCACGTGATCGACAGCTTCGTCCCCGTCGCGCGCGTCGCCACCGTGCACCACGCCCTGGTCGTCGCGGCGAACCATCGCGCGCGCGACATCGCGGGCCTCATCGCGGCGGGCGGGCGGCTATCCTACGCCTCCTCCTCGGCCGGCTCGGCGAGCCACGTGATCGCGGAGAGCTTCGTCCGCCGCGCCGGGCTGGACGCGGTGCATGTGCCCTATCGCGGCGCCGCGCCGGCCACGACGGACATCGTCGCCGGCGTGGTGGATTTCTACGTCGCCACATGGCCTCCGGTCGCCGGCCTCGTCCGTGAGGGTCGCCTCCGCGCGCTGGAAATCGGCGCCCCTGCGCGCCTGCCGGGTTTCCCCGACATCCCCACCGCCGCCGAGGCGGGCGTGCCCTACATGGCGGTGGATGCCTGGTTCGGGCTGTTCGCGCCGCGCAACACGCCGCCCGCCGCCATCGCCCGCTTCGCCGAGGCCGCGCTGGCGGCGCTGCGAGACCCCGCGACCGCATTGCGGCTGGAAGGCGCCGGCTTCACCCTCGCCACGATGGGCCCGGCGGAATTCGCGGCCTTCCAGCGCGAAGAACTGGCGCGCTGGACCGAGATGGTCGGCCTCACCGGGGTGAGCATCGAGGAGTAGGCCCGGCGCGGCAGACGCGACAATTCGGGCGACGCGGCGCGATCATCCCGCGACCGACGGGGGGCCATAAAGCGTCCATCAGCAAGCACGCGTCGCTTGCGGCCCGAAAAGGACACCGACCATGCGCCCCATCGCCCTCGCCTTCGCCGCCCTTGCCATCGGCCTGGTCGTCGCCGCTTCGCCCGCCCGGGCCGGCATCCGCACCGACAATGGCAGCCTGCAGAACCCGAACTCGATCACGATCATCCAGACCCAGGCCAGCCAGGCCCCGGCCGTTGCCGGCCGCGAAGGCTGAGCGGCACGACACGCCGCCGCCGTCGGATCGCCACGAAGCGCTGCCACACCATGAACGGCGCTGGGACAGGAGGAGTTCGGTCGTGATGCCCGTTACCTACGCGATCAGGCAGTCGTATCGCTCGCCCATGCAATGGGGGTTCGAGCTCGTCGCGATCGATGCGAAGGGCAAGGGCCACGCGGTCGGCCCCTGGCACGCCACGAAGGAGGACGCCGAGGCGCAGCTCGCACGGATGATGCAAGGCGGCGCCGGCTGCGGCGCACCGTCGAACGCCCAGCGGCAAGCGCCGGGCGCGCAGCAGGCCAGCTCCTAGGCCGCACCGGCGCCTCGCGCGCGACAGACGCGACAGACGGGCGGAGGCGCCGCGGGGTAGCGTCCGCGCCATGTCGCATCCCGCCGCCATCCTCGACCCTTCCGATCGCGCCTTCTCGCCGGTGCTGGCGGCGGCCCTGCTGCCGGCGCTGCTGGATGGGCTGGTCGCCGGCGTCGCTGTGTATGACGAGCAGCTCCGCCGCGTCCTCTCCAACCCCAGCCTCGACCGCATGTTCAGCCTCGAACCCGCACTCACCGCACCCGGCACGCCGCTGCGTGACCAGGTCGACGCCATGCGGCAGGCCGGCTTCCTCGACGATGCGGCGGCGGCGAGCATCCTCGAAGCCTTCGCCGCCGATGACCGCCGGACCTGCCAGTGGCAGAGCGCGGATGGCCGGACTTTCGAGATGGTCGTCATGCCGGCGCCGGGCATCGGGCGCCTCGCGATCTGCCGCGATGCCACCAAGGCCCGGCAGACCGAGCGCCAGCTGGCCGATGAGCGCGAGGTGCTCGCCACCATCATCGAGAACCTGCCCGACGGGGTGATGCTGTTCGACAGCGAGTTCCGCTGGCGCACCTCGAACCGCCGGCTGATGGAGTTCGGCAGGTTCTCGCCCGAGATCGCCCATCCCGGCGCAAGCGGTGCCGACATCGTCCGCTTCCAGGCCATGCGCGGCGATTTCGGCCCAGTGCCCGATGATCCCGTCGCACTCGAAGCCCTGGTGAGTGAGCGCGTGGGCTACATGCGCAAGCCGGGCGGCAATCGCTACGTTCGCCTGACCGCGGGCGGCTTCTGGATTGAGTTCAACATGATCCCGCTGCCCGATGGCGGGCTGCTCGCCTTCTACCGCGATATCAGCGAGCTGAAGCGGCGCGAGGCGGAGCTCGAATCCGAACGGGGGCTATTGCGAGAGGTGCTGGAAAGCATGGACGCGATGGTGGTGCTGTTCGACGCCGATGGCGATGTCGTCCTGTCGAACGACCGCTACCGCGACCTGCTGGGCATGCCGGACCACCTGTTCACGGCGAACAGCTCGCTCGAGGCCGGGCTGCGCTGGCTCTACCGCCGCGGCGATTTCGGCTTTGCGCGCGACGAGGACACGACGGTGGGCGACCGCGTCGCGACGATCTATGGCGGCCAGCCGCTGCGCTACAGCCGCCGCATGCCGCACGGCGCCTGGGTGGAATTCACCTATCGCCCGATCTCCGGCGGCCGCGTCATCGGCCATGCGCGCGACATCTCGCCGCTGAAGGCGCGAGAGGAGGATGCGGTGCGCGCCCAGGCCCGCGCGGAAGCCGCGGGAACCACGCTGCGCTCGGTGCTGGATACGCTCGGCGACGGCGTCGCGCTGGTCGAGTACAATGGCGACTGGATCATCCACAACCGCGCCATGTGGGAGATGAACGGCCTGCCGAGGGCGCTGTTCGACGACCACGCCAATATCCGCGACGGCTACCATCGCCACATGCTCGAGAGCGGCGAGGTGCCGCGCGTCTGCCCGACCATCGAGGGCGATCTCGACCTCTACATGGAGCGCCTGCAGCAGGCCGACGATGCGCCCTACCAGCGCCAGCGCACAAACGGGCGCTGGATCGAGCACCGCACGGTGCGCCTGCCCGCCGACCGCCGCCTGCTGATCCAGCGCGACATCACCGAGCTCAAGCGCACCGAGGCGGCGCTGCGCGAGGAACGCGATGCGGCCGAGGCGGCCGGCCGCGCCAAGGCCTCCTTCCTCGCCTCGATGAGCCATGAGATCCGCACACCAATGAATGGCGTGCTGGGCATGCTCGAGGTGCTGAGCCGGTCCGACCTGCGCCCCGACCAGGCGCGCAGCGTCACGGTGATGCGCGAGAGCGCCCATTCGCTGCTGCGCATCATCGACGACGTGCTCGACTTCTCGAAGATCGAGGCCGGGCGGCTGGAGTTCGAAGCCGTGCCGTTCAGCCTGCGCGGCATCATCGAGGGCACGGTGGAGACGCTCACGCCCGAGGCCAGCCGGCGCAACCTCGCGCTGTTCGCGACGATTCCGGACGGCGCGGCCAACATCTTCGAAGGCGATCCCACCCGCGTGCGCCAGATCCTGTTCAACCTGGTCGGCAATGCGCTGAAATTCACCGAGCGCGGCTTCGTCCGCATCACCGCCGAGATCCGCGAGGAAGGGCCGACCGCACTGGTCGCGATCGCGGTCGAGGATAGCGGCGTGGGCATGGATGCCGAGACCATCGAGCGGCTGTTCCAGCCCTTCACCCAGGCGGACAGCTCGACCACACGGCGGTTCGGCGGCACCGGGCTCGGGCTGTCCATCGTGCGTCGGCTCGCCGAGCTGATGCAGGGCGAGGTGACGCTGCAGAGCACGCCAGGCCGGGGCAGCTGCTTCACGGTGACCCTGCGCCTCAAGCCGGTCCAGGCATCGCTGCTCGCGGCACCGGGGCGCGAAGCCGAGCTGATGAGCGAGACGGCGTCCGGCCCGGGCCATCTGCTGGTGGTCGACGACCACCCCACCAACCTCGAGGTGATCACCGCGCAGCTGGAGCTGCTCGGCGTCCAGGCGATGGCGGCCTCCGATGGCCAGAAGGCGCTCGCACTGTGGCGAAAGGAACGCTTCGACACGGTGCTGCTCGATATCCACATGCCGGTGATGGATGGGTTCGAGCTGGCGCGCTCGATCCGCGCCGAGGAACAGCGCCTGTCGCTGCCGCGCACGACGCTGATCGCGGTGACGGCCAATGCCCTGAAGGGCGAGGCGGAGCGCTGCTATGCGGCGGGGATGGATGGGTTTCTCGCCAAGCCGGTGTCGATCGAGGGTCTCTCGCGCGTGCTGCGGCGCTTCCACCCCGATGCTGTGAAGGGGGCGGAGGGCGGCGGTGCCCTGTTCGACCCGGACGCGCTGCGCGGCCTGTTCGGGCAACAGCGCGAACGCCTGCGCGGCATCCTCGACGGTTTCGCGCAGCAGGCGGCGAACGACATCGCCTCGCTGCCGGAGCTGACGCCGGCGCGCCAGGCGGAGATCGCGCATCGACTGAAGGGGTCGGCGCGGATGATCGGCGCGCGGCTGCTCGCGGAAGCGGCGCAGGCGCTGGAGGAGGCCGCGCGCAGCGGAAACCCGGAGGCGACGGCGGCGATCGCGGCGAAGCTGCCGCGCCTGCTGCAGGACACGCTCGCCGCGGCGCGCCCGGCGCTCGGGATCTAGTCGCTGGGCGGGACGAACATGTAGCCCACGCCGCGCACGGATTTCAGCGCCTGCGGCTTGGCCGGATCGGCCTCCACCTTCTTGCGCAGCCGCATGATGCGGTTGTCGATGGCACGGTCGAAGGCCTCCGCCTCGCGATGCGCGGCCTGTTCGAGCAGCCATTCGCGCGTGAGCGGCCGGTTCGGGTGGCGCACCAGCAGGGCGAGGAGGTCGAACTCGCTGGCCGTCAGCGTGTCCTCGCTGCCATCGGCCAGCGTGAGGACGTGGCGCTCGAGATCGAGCCGGGCGGTGCCGACGCGGTGCTCGACCTGCAGCGCGGGCGGGGCCGGCGCATCGGCGGCGCGGCGGAGCAGGGCGCGCACGCGGGCGAGGAGTTCGCGCGGTTCAAACGGCTTGGTCACGTAGTCGTCGGCGCCGGATTCGAGGCCGGCGACGCGGTCGATCACGTCGCCCGCGGCGGTCAGCATGATGATCCCCATGCGCGCCGACCGGGCGCGGGCCCAGCGCGCGAGGGCGAAGCCATCCTCGGCGTCGTTGAGATGGACGTCGATCAAAGCGAGGTCGGGTAGCTCCTGCGCGTATTCACGACGGAAGTCGCGCGCATTGCCGAAGGGGGCGGGGCGCAGGCCGTGCTGCGCCAGGTATTCGGCCACGATGTGGCGCTGGACGGGATCATCCTCAACGAGGGCGACGCGACGGGACGCGCTCATGGAGGTAGCCGGCGCGAGTGGAACTCCATGGGCCTGATCCGACGCCTTGCAACGGTATCGGCGAAGCATGGCAGATGCCGGCGAGGCTGGTAAATACACGTGCTGCGTGTCGGAGTACGCACCGTTTTGGATGCGCGCTCTGCGCGTTTAAGCGCCGGGTTCGCATCGTGTATCGCTCGACTCCGCCTCGGAAAACGCGTCCTACGGAGATACGGCGATCCGTATTCCCGCGATGCTTGTGTCGTGGCACGATTTTCCCGCTTAGTCCAGGATCGCGCAGGTCAGCTCGTGCTTGTTATGCGTGCTGTGGAACAGCTGCGCGGTTGGCAACGACGCGAATTGCGCCGCTGCGTCATGGTCGGTGGCACCCTGGAACTTGATCGAGCACAGGATCTTCGTCGCGGGATGCGCTGTTCGCCAGCGGTTCACCAAAGTGAGCAGACGCTCGGGGTAGCAGATGATGTCGCTGAACAGCCAATCGGGCCGTGGCTCTGTGGCGGGGTCAAGCCCGAAGGCGCTCTCCTGGCGCCAGGTCACGTTCGGCATGGCCGCGACATTCTCCGCGAGCGGGGCCTTGTCCACGGCGATGACGCTGGCGCCGAGCCGCGCGAGCGCCCAGCTCCATCCCCCCGGCGCGGCGCCGAGGTCGAGGCAGGTCTCGCGAGGCTGCGGGTGCCGGCCGATGCGGGTCAGCCCTTCCCACAGCTTCAGGTAGGCGCGGGAGGGCGGGCCTTCACGATCCTCGATGAAGATCGGCGCGCTCGCCGGATAGGGGCTGGTCTTGGTCGGCGAATAGAGCAGCCGGTCGGGCGCGAGCAGCGTCCAGGCGCCGAGATGGCCGCTCGGCGCGGGTTCGGGAAAGGCCGTGGGACGCTGCTTGAGTGGGGGCAGCCTGTCTTCGAGCAGGGCGGAGCGGCGGTGATGCAGGGCGGGCACGTGGCTCCAGTTTCGCTGGATGGCGCGCAGCGCGTCGGCGCCTTCCTTGATCGAGGCGAAGGATGCCTCGCGCGGGGCGGTCCAGATGTCGATCGCCCAGGCGGCGGGGACGGGTGGCTCGGGCGAGAGGGCGAGCGGGCCGCACCAATCCGAGATCGTGCGGCCGGAGCGGGCGAGTTCCTCGGCGAGTTCGGGGATGAAGCCGGGGTCTGCGCGGTAGACGGCGGCGATCACGCGCGTTTCACGGCCGCCAGGAACAGCAGCGCCCAGCCGAGCATCAGCGTGATGCCGCCGACGGGGGCGACGGGGCCGAGGCGAATGCCGGCGAGATTGGCCGAATAGACGGCGCCGCAGAACATGAGCATGCCGAGGAAGAAGGCCGCGCCGGCGATTTGCGGAAGGATGCCGCCGCGCTGCGCGGCAAAGAGGCCGGTTGCCACCAGGGCGAGTGCGTGCCAGCCCTGCAGGGTGATGGCGCTGCGCACGGCGTCGAGCGGCGCCGGCTCCAGCATCTGCGGCAGGCCATGGGCGGACCAGGCGGAGAGGGCCACGGCGCCAAGGCCGGCGAGCGCGCCGAGCGCGATCCAGAGACGGTTCATGGGCGGGTCTATATCACCGGTGCGGCGCTCTGAGACCACCCCATCGGGCCGAGCCCTTGCGCGGACCGCCCGGCGCGAACGCGTCGCGCACCCCGTGGCGCGAGGCTAGCCGCGGCACGCGGCGCCCGCCGCTTGAGGCACGAGAAAGGGCATTCTGATCGCGATGGCGATCAGAACGCCATCCAACCACCATCGACCATGAGGTTGTGACCAGTGACGAAGCTGGCATCGCTCGCGAGGAACAGCGCCGCGCTGGCCACGTCGTCCGGTCGCCCCAGCCGCGGCATCGGCGTGCGGCTGTGCGAATACTCCAGCGCCTCCGGGTTCGGCCGGCCGGTCAGGATGCGCCCCGGTGCCACCGCATTGCACAGGATGTGATCCTTCGCGTAGTCCACCGCGACCTGCTTCGTGATGTAGGCGGCCGCCGCCTTTCCGGTGCCGTAGGCGAGCTTCCCCGGTGCCGCGACCATGCCGTGCTGGGAGGAGATGTTGACGATCCGCCCCCGCGCATCGCCCTGCACTGGCTGGGTCAGGAATTGCTGCACCGCGCGCTTGCAGCCGAAGAATACGCCCTTCGCGTTGATCGCCATCACCCGGTCCCAGTCATCCTCCGTGGTCTCCAGCAGCGGCACGCCGGCGCCGCGGATGGCGGCGTTGTTCACCATGATGTCGAGCGCGCCCCATTCGGCCACCGCGCGATTGACCAGCGCATCGACATCGGCCCAGGCCGACACGTCACAGTGCTGGAACAGCGCTGACCCACCGTCGGCGGCGATCATGGCGCAGGTCGGCTCGCCGCCTTCCAGCACCGTCTCCGATACGTCGCCGATCAGCACGCGCGCGCCTTCGCGGGCGAACAGCCGCGCAATCGCCCGGCCGATGCCGGAGGAGCCGCCGGTGACGATGGCCGTTTTGCCCGCAAGCCGCATGGGATACCTCCGAGTTGGGGTTGCGTCAGGCCCGCTTCCCGCCTAATCGCCCGGCGAAACCAGCGATCAGGGAACCGGCATCATGGCCATCGAACGCACCTTCTCCATCCTCAAGCCGGATGCGACGCGCCGCAACCTCACCGGCAAGATCAACGCGATCTATGAGGAGAACGGCCTCAGCATCATCGGTCAGAAGCGCATCCTGATGAGCGAGACGCAGGCCAAGGCCTTCTACGCCGTGCACGCCGCGCGGCCCTTCTACAAGGACCTGGTCGAGTTCATGATCTCGGGCCCGGTGGTGGTGCAGGTGCTTGAAGGCGAGAACGCGGTCACGAAGCACCGCGACCTGATGGGGGCCACCAACCCGGCGAACGCCGCCGAAGGCACGGTGCGCAAGCTGTTCGCCGAGAGCATCGAGGCGAATTCCGTCCATGGCTCGGACAGTGCGGAGAATGCGGCGATCGAGATCGCCTATTTCTTCGCCGGCTGCGAGCTGGTCGGCTGAGGGCCGCCCCTCAGCCCCAGAGCAGGTAGATCCCGACCAGGATGACGACCACGGCGATGACCGCGTATTTGGTCGCGCCGGTGAAGGCGTCCCACATCTTGGCGCGGTCTTCGGCGATGGCGGCGTTGTCGCTGCCACCGAATTCATATTGCGGGTCGGCCATGGGTGGTCCTCGCGATGGGGCGTGTTCTAGCGGCTTTTAGGAAGCCAGGCGGTGTCGGGCAAGGGGTTTGCCAGGGCGCCCCGGGCCTCGGGCGGGTCGGTGCGGCCGGCGGCGACCCAGGCGAGGGCTGCCGGGTAGAGGCGGTGTTCCTGTTCCAGCACGCGCGCGGCGAGGCTCGCCTCGGTGTCGCCGACCAGCACCGGGATTGCGGCCTGGGCGAGGATCGGCCCTTCATCCACGCTGGCGCTGACCCGATGGACGGTGCAGCCGTGCAGCCGCACCCCGGCGGCGAGCGCACGGGCATGGGTGTCGAGCCCCGGAAACGCCGGCAGCAGCGAGGGGTGGATGTTCACCATCCTGCCCTCCCAGGCCGCGACGAAGCCTGGCGTCAGCACGCGCATGAAGCCGGCCAGCGCGATCAGGTCGATGCCCTTCTGGTCCAGCACCGCCTGCATGGCGGCCTCGAAGCCGGCGCGGTCGCCCTTGAAGCTGCGGCTTTCCACGGTGGCGGTGGCGATGCCGGCGGATCGCGCCAGCGCCAGCCCGCCGGCATCGGCGCGGTTGGAGAGGACAAGAGCGATCTCGGCGGGATAGTCGGGCGCCTGCGCGGCGGCGATGAGCGCCGCCATGTTGGAGCCTCGGCCGGAGATCAGGATGGCGGTGCGGCGGCGCGTCATGGGCTGGTTGCCCCTTCGTCGCCCCATGATGCTGGGCCCGTCCGTCGAGCGCGCGTCAAGGGCAAGCGCCCTGCGGCCGGCGCTGCGCGCCCCTTGACCCGCGCCCGCCGGCCGGAACGACGGTCTGGGTCGAAAAAGGGGGCGGGCTGACAACCAGGCATTTCTCGATCACAGCCTTTCTGCCGGTCGCGTGTCCGGCTCAGGGGGCGCGCAGCGCCGGCCGAAGGCCGCTTGCCCTTGAACCGGGCTCGCAACCGGCAGAGACGCAGAGATGGAGGCAGCCGACACCGCGCTCACGCGCGCGGCCACCCATCCGGCAGCCCGTCGATGCGCAGCCCGGCCGGGCCGGGCGCCGCCTCCAGCGCGCCGATCACCGGTGCCGCCTCGCCCTCCGCCGCCAGGATCGCGGTCGCGGCCGCAACGTCGCCCGGCGCAATCACCACCGCCATCCCGACCCCGCAATTGAACACCCGCAGCATCTCGTCCGCCGTGACGTTGCCGGCCTCCGCCAGCCAGGCGAAGACGGGGGGCACCGGCCAGCTGCCGCCCTGCAGCACCGCGCCCAGCCCATCCGGCAGCACGCGCGGCAGGTTGCCGGGCAGGCCACCGCCGGTGATGTGGGCGGCCGCCTTGAGCAGCCCGGCGCGGTGCAAGGCGAGGAGCGCGCGCACATAGATCCGCGTCGGCGTCAGCAGCGCCTCGCCCAGCGTCAGCCCTTCGGCAAAGGGTGCGGGCGAGGCCAGCGTCAGCCCGGCATGCGCAATCACGCGGCGGACCAGCGAAAACCCGTTGGAATGCACCCCCGTGCTGGCCAGGCCCAGGATCAGGTCGCCGGGCGCCAGCGTGCGCGGCAGCAGGTTGCCCCGCTCCGCCGCGCCCACCGCGAAGCCGGCCAGGTCGTAATCCTCGGCGGCGTACATGCCCGGCATCTCGGCCGTCTCGCCGCCGACCAGGGCGCAGCCGGCCTGCCGGCAGCCCTCGGCGATGCCGGCCACCACCGCGCGGGCCTGGTCCACGCGCAGCTTGCCTGTGGCGTAGTAGTCGAGGAAGAACAGCGGCTCGGCGCCCTGCACCACCAGGTCGTTGACGCACATCGCGACCAGGTCCACGCCGACATGGTCATGGTTGCCGGCGTCGATCGCGAGCTTGAGCTTGGTCCCCACCCCATCGGTCGAGGAGACCAGGATGGGGTCGGAAAACCCCGCCGCGCGGAGGTCGAACAGCGCGCCGAACCCGCCCAGCCCCCCCATGGTGCCGCGGCGCCCGGTGGATTTCGCCAGCGGCTTGATCGCGTCCACCAGCGCGTCGCCGGCATCGATGTCCACGCCCGCATCGCGGTAGGTGAGGCTGGTCATGGCGGGCTCCGATGGGCTATTGGCTCGGTGAGAGTTCAGGCAGGGAGACGCGGCTATGCGGGAATGCTCCCGGCGCGGGTGGTCGAGCGCGGTGAACCATGGCGCGCGCCTCGGCGCAATGCTGATCCTGCTGGCGCTGCCGGCGCAAGCGCAGCAGCCGGACTACTCCCAGCGCGGCGTGCCAGCCGAAGCCAGCGCTGAGAACGGCGTCATCGCGCGCGACCGTGCCCTGGCGTCGGCCCGGCGCATCGCCTGGGGCCGCATTGCCGGCGACAATGCCGCGCGCAGCCTCTCGGACGGGCAGCTCGAGGCGCTGGTGGAATCGATCGTCATCGAGGAGGAGCGCACCGGACCCACCCGCTATACCGGCGTGGTGACGGTGAATTTTCGCCGCAGCGGCAGCCAGGCGGTGTTGAGCGGCGTCGACCCGGCGACCGCCCTCGCTCCGCGCAACACGGCGACGGTCGCGACGATCGAGGCCGTGGCCCGCTACGGCGGCATGACGGAATGGATGGAGATCCGCCGCCGCCTGGCTGCGGCGCCCGAGGTCGCGCGCATCGACGTGGTGGCGATCGCCATGGACCGCGCCCGGCTGCGCATCGCGCTGCGCGCCCAGCCGCCGGCCGCGGCGGAAGCCCTGGCGACGGGCGGCATCCTCCTCGTGCCACAGAGCGGGGCGCCGCAGGTCGGGGCGCCGGATGCCTGGCGCGTGGGTCTTGGCGCTGCACGATCCTGACCGGAGGCGGGGTCCGCTCACTTGGCCCAACCTGATCACGCTTCTGCGCCTGTGCGCGGTCCCGGCCGTGGTGTTGCTGATCCTGCGCGGGCGGCTGGATATCGCGCTGATGGTGTTCATCGCCGCCGGCATCTCCGATGGGCTGGATGGCTGGCTGGCGCGCGCGACGGGCACGCGATCGGCCCTGGGCGCGGTGCTGGACCCGGTGGCCGACAAGGCGCTGCTGGTCTCGGTCTATGTGACACTCGCGGCGGTGAACGTGCTGCCCGACTGGATCGCCGTGCTGGTCGTGTTCCGCGACCTGCTGATCGTGGGCGGCTATCTCGTGCTCTGGGTCGCGGGGCACCGGATGCCGATCGAGCCCATCCTGGTCAGCAAGGCGAACACCGCGCTGCAGATCGCGCTCGTCGCACTCGCGCTGGCCGGCGTGCCGGAGATGCTGCTGGACGCGACGCTCTGGCTCACCGCCGCGTCAACGCTGCTGTCGGGCGGCATCTACGTGGTGCGCGCGGCACGCGCCTCGGCGGCATGAACCGCGCCGCGGGCCGGGCGTGAGCGGGGCGCCGCCGCCCGGGCGCGGCACGCTGCTGCCGCCCGCGGCACCGCGCAGCGCGACGCGCACGCAGCGCGTGGCACTCATCGCGGGCTTCCTCGGCAGCCTTCTGTTTGCGCTGTGGCTGTTCCAGTCGATCCTGACGCCCTTCGTGCTGGCCGCCGTGATCGCCTATTTCCTCGACCCGCCGACGTCGCGGCTGGAGCGCTACGGCGTGCCGCGCGGGCTCGCCGCCGGGCTGATGATCCTGTTGCTGTCGGCGGTGGCGCTTCTCGGGCTGCTGCTGCTGTATCCGCTTCTGATCGCGCAAATCGGCGTGCTGGTGACGCGGCTGCCCGCCTATGTCGCCGGCGTCGGCGCGGCGCTGCGCGACGCGCTGCTGCGCCTGGAGGAAGCCCTGGGGCCGGAGCTGGTGGATGTGCGCCTGCGCGAGTTGGCGGTGGGCCAGGTGGCGTCCTTCCTCTCCTACCTGGGCAGTTCCGCCACGCGGGTGATCGGCGGCGGCTTCGCGCTGGCCAACATCTTCATGCTCGCGGTGGTGATGCCGATTGTCGCATTCTACCTGCTGCGCGACTGGCCGGGCATGGTCACGCGCATCGAAAGCTGGCTGCCGCGGCGCTCGGCCTCGACGCTGCGGGCGTTGGGGCGCGACATGGACCGGGTGCTGGCGGCCTGGCTGCGCGGACAGCTGATCTGCTGCGCCATTCTCGCGATGATCTACGCCGCCGGGCTGCAACTGGTGGGGCTCGAGCTGGGGTTGACGGTGGGGCTGGTGACCGGCGTGCTGTCCTTCATCCCCTATATCGGCAGCCTCACCGGCTTCATCGCGGCCCTGCTGCTGGCGGTGGGGCAGTTCGGCAACTGGACCGGGGTATTGCTGGTGGCCGGCGTGTTCTTCGTGGGCCAGGTGGTGGAGGGCTACATCATCTATCCGCGGCTGCTCGGCGACCGGGTGGAGCTGCACGCGGTATGGGTGATCTTCGCGCTGTTCGCCGGCGGCGTGGCCTTCGGGTTCCTCGGCGTCCTGCTGGCCGTGCCGATCGCGGCGGCGATCGGTGTGGTCGCGCGCTACTGGCTGCGTCGCTACCTGGAGAGCCCGCTCTACCTCGACCCGCCCAGGACGGGGCTTTGATGAGGGTGTTCCATGCCCTCGGGCAGCGCGCGCCATGACCCGTCAGGCCTCCGGACGCCAGCTCACCCTTGCCCTGCCGCCGACGCCGTCGCGCGCGCGCGCCGATCTCGTCGAGGACGCCTCGAACCGCGAGGCACTGGCCTGGCTCGACCGGCCCGATTCCTGGCCCAGCGGGCGCTTCTGCGTGTTCGGTCCACCCGGCGTGGGCAAGTCGCACATGCTCGCCGCCATCGCCGGCGAGCGCGGCTGGGCGCGCGCAGAAGCCACCACGCTGCGCGGCCTGCCCGAGGTTTCGGGCGTTGGGCTTGTGCTCGATGACGCCGACTGCGTCGAGGACGAGGCCGCGCTGTTCCACCTGATCAATCTCTGCGGCGAGCGCGCGGTGACGCTGCTGATGGCCGGCCGCACGGCACCCGCGCGCTGGACCGTGGCGCTGCCCGACCTCGCCTCGCGCCTGCGCGCCACGGCGGCGGCCGGGATCGGGGCGCCCTCGGACGCGCTGCTGGAAGCGCTGCTCGCCAAGCTCTTCGCCGACCGGCAGGTGCTGGTTGCCGCCGACCTGCAGGGCTGGCTGCTGCGCCTGCTGCCGCGCTCGGCTGCGGCGCTGGGCGAGGCGGTGGCGCGGATCGATCGTCTGGCCCTGGCCGAGGGCGGCGCCGTCACCAGGCCGCTCGTACGCCGCGCACTGTCGGGATGCCAGGGGTTTCCCGCCACAGATGAAGCTTTGGAGGAATCGACCGCCGACGCCTCGCGCGACGACCCCCCCCTGCTGTAGCTTGCGCCCGATTTGGGAGAAAGAACCCCACCATGGACGCTCAGACCGAGATCGCTCCCGCGATCGCCGCCGACAGCCCGGACCGGTTCATCAACCGCGAGCTCTCCTGGCTGGCGTTCAATTCCCGCGTCCTTGAGGAGGCGGCGAACCCGCACCACCCGCTGCTGGAGCGGCTGCGCTTCGTCGCCATCTCCGCCTCCAACCTCGACGAATTCTATTCGGTGCGCGTCGCCGGCCTGATCGGGCAGGAGCGCGCCGGCATCTCCCACGTCTCGCCCGATGGCCGCACCCCTGGCCAGCAGCTCGCCGCCATCCATGACGAGGCGGGCAAGCTGATCCACGAGCAGCAGCGCAGCTGGGTCGAGCTCAGTGCCCTGCTGCGCACCGCCGGCGTCGCGCTGGTGCAGCCCGAGGAGGTGAGCGAGGCCGACAAGGCCTGGCTGCAGGACTATTTCATGGACCGCATCTTCCCGGTCCTCACGCCGCTCGCCGTCGATCCCGCGCACCCCTTTCCCTTCATCGCAAACCTCGCGCTGTGCCTGGTGTTCAAGCTGGTGCGCGAGGAGGATGGCGGCGTGATGCGCGCGCTTCTGCCGCTGCCCTCCCAGGTGGACCGCTTCATCCGCCTGCCGCCCGATGCCTCAGCGGACGCGACGCGCGGCCAGCCGGCGATCCGCTTCCTCATCCTGGAGGATGTGATCGGCCTGTTCCTGGACCGGCTGTTTCCCGGCTTCCTATCCGCCGAGCAGGGCCAGTTCCGCCTGATCCGCGATACCGACGTGGAATTCGCCGAAGAGGCTGAGGACCTGGTGCGCAGCTACGAGAGCGCGCTCAAGCGCCGTCGCCGCGGCAAGGCCATCCGCGTCTCCGTCACCGCCGAGACGCCGCCTGACGTTGTCGCCTTCGTCGCCGAGGAGCTGGATGCCGAGCGCGGCAACCTCTTCGTCGTCGATGGCCTGTTGGGCGTGGGCGATATCACGCAGATGATCGTCGACGACCGGCCCGATCTGCTGTTCACGCCCTACACGCCACGCTTCCCCGAACGCATCCTCGATTTCGGCGGCGACTGCTTCGCGGCCATCCGCGCCAAGGACATCGTCGTCCACCACCCCTATGAGAGCTTCGACGTGGTGGTGCAGTTCCTCCGCCAGGCGGCGCACGACCCCAACGTGGTCGCGATCAAGCAGACGCTGTACCGCACGACGCGCAACAGCCCGATCGCCAAGGCGCTGATCGAGGCGGCGGAGGCGGGCAAGTCCGTCACCGCCATGGTCGAGCTGAAGGCGCGCTTCGACGAGGAGCGCAACATCGCCCTCGCGCGCGAGCTGGAAAGCGCGGGCGTCCAAGTCGTCTATGGCTTCGTCGAGCTGAAGACCCACGCCAAGGTCTCGCTGGTGGTGCGGCGAGAGGGCAATGCGCTGCGCAGTTACGCGCATTTCGGCACCGGCAACTACCACCCGTTCACCGCGAAGATCTACACCGACCTCTCCTTCTTCACGACCGACGCGGCGCTGACACGCGACGCGCAGAAGCTGTTCAACTACATGACCGGCTATGCGCGACCGGATACGATGCAGGCGCTGGCCTTCTCCCCGCTCACGATCCGCCCGACCCTGCTCGCCCTGATCGAGCGCGAGACGGCCATTGCCCGCGAGGGCAAGCCCGGCGCGATCTGGCTCAAGATGAACAGCCTGGTCGACGAGCAGCTGATCGATGCGCTGTACCGCGCCTCGCAGGCCGGCGTGCAGGTGGAGTGCGTGATCCGCGGCATCTGCTGCCTGCGCCCGGGTGTGCCGGGCCTCAGCACCAATATCCGCGTGAAGTCGATCGTCGGCCGCTTCCTCGAGCACAGCCGCGTCTATGCCTTCGGCAATGGCGGCAAGCTGCCCAACCGTCGCGCCAAGGTCTATATCTCCTCGGCCGACTGGATGGCACGGAACATGGACTGGCGCGTGGAGACCCTGGTGCCGATCGAGAACGCCACCGTGCACGCTCAGGTGCTGGACCAGATCATGGTGGTGAACCTGAAGGATACGATGCAGAGCTGGGACCTCGGCAGAGACGGCGCCTATATCCGCACGCCGGAGGGCGCCAGCCCGGTCTCCGCGCACCAGTATTTCATGATCAACCCGTCGCTCTCGGGCCGCGGCAGCGCACTCAGCCGGCCCCCGCGCGTGGCCGCCGGCAAGCGCAGCCGCCAAGACCGCATCGCCCAGGATTGATGCCCGGTTCTTTCGTTGAGTGGGGTCTGGGGTATGCCTCCATACCCCAGCGGGGGTCCGGGGGCAGCGCCCCCGAGCGCTTCTAATGGCAGCCAAGAAGCACCGCGCAATCGAGTTCGCCCCGCGCACGCATGAACGATGCGGCGTCGTCGATCTCGGCTCCAACTCCGTGCGTCTGGTCATCTTCGAGGGCCGCGCCCGCAACCCGGTCGCGATCTTCAACGAAAAAGCCGTCCTCGGCCTCGGGCGCGGCCTGCAATCCACCGGACAGCTGAATCCGGAGGCGATCGAGCAGGCGCTGACCATCATGCTGCGCTACCACGCCGTCGCCACAGCCATGGCCGCCGACCCGCTGCAGGTGCTCGCGACCGCCGCGGTGCGCGATGCCGAGAACGGCGCCGCCTTCGTCACCGCTCTGCAGGAGCGAATGCCCGACGTGCCGATCCGCGTGCTTGCCGGCGACGAGGAAGCGCGGCTTTCCGCCGACGGCTTGCTGCTGGGCTTCCCCGAGGCTGACGGCGTGCTCGGGGACCTCGGCGGCGGATCGCTGGAGCTGGTCGAGCTACGCCACGGGCGCGTCGGCCACGTCGCGAGCCTGCCGATCGGCGCCATCCGCCTCGCTGAGCGTGCCAACAACGACGTGGTGCGCGCCCGCGCCGTGGTCGAGAAGGAACTCAGCGGCGTCGGCTGGCTCAAGAAAGGCGAGGGCCGCGATCTCTACCTCGTCGGCGGTGCCTTCCGCGCCCTGGCACGCATGCACATCGCGCAGACCGCCTACCCGCTGTTCATCGTCCACCATTACGGCCTGAAGCGTGAGGAAGCGCGCGACCTCGCCGGCGTCGTCACCGCCGCCACGCGCCGCACGCTCGAACGCATGGCCGGCGCGCCGGCCAAGCGCCTGGCCGACCTGCCCTTCGCCGCCGTGGTGCTGCGCCGCCTGCTGCGCGCAACCGGCGCCACGCGCGTGGTGTTCTCCGCCAATGGCCTGCGCGAAGGCTGGTACGCCAGCCTGCTCGACGACGAGGTGCGCCGGGAACCACCGCTGCAGGCCGCCGCGCGGGAACTCGCCGCCAGCTTCGGCCGCGACCTGCGCCTGCCACTCGCACTCACCGAATGGACCGCCGCCCTGTTCCCCGAGGAAACCGAGGCCGAGGCGGCATTGCGTGGCGCCGCCTGCTGGGTCTCCGACATCGGCAGCCATGACCACCCCGACTACCGCGCCGAACAAAGCTTCCTCCGCGTCCTCCGCCAACCCGGCGTCGGGCTCGACCACCACGCGCGCGCCTTCCTCGCGATGGTCGTCGCCCTGCGCTACGAAGCCGAACCCGACGCACCCTACCTGCAGATGGGCCGCGTCCTGCTCGACGTCCGAACCGTCCGCCGCGCCGAAATCCTCGGCGCCGCCCTGCGCCTGGCCTACACGCTCTCCGGCGGCACCACCGCCCTGCTCGACGGCACCAGCGTCAAACGCGACGGCAGCCGCGTGAGGCTGCGACTGCGCGAAGGCGGCGGCGTGTTCGCCGGCGAATCTGTGATGCGAAGGGTCGAAGCCCTGGCCGCCGCCATGGGCGCGGAGGCCGAGGTCGAGGTGCGCGAGGCCGTGTAGGCATGCAAGGCCAGGGGCTCTGCCCCTGGACCCCGCCAGGATCGTGTCGATCCTGGACCTCCATCTGTTGGTTCTTGAATTGGGAGGGGGCTGAGGCTCGCCGAAGGCGAGCCGGGGTTGGGAGGGGGCGCCTGGAGCACCAGCTGCACGGGAGCTCGCGCGATGCGCCCCCTCCCAACCCCGGCGCACGTCGATGAAACACAGCCCTCCCAAACCGAGGACCAACACACGCAGGGGCCCGGGGATCGGCGCGATCCCCGGCGGGGGTCGAGGGGGCGGAGCCCCCCGCCTGGCTTGCCTAGAACGGCTTCACGATCACCATGACCACGATCAACACCAGCAACAGGGTCGGTGCTTCGTTCATCGCGCGCCAGTAGCGTTCGGTGTGGGGGCGGTTCCCATCGGCGAAGGCTTTGCGTGCGACGGCGAGGTGGCCGTGGAAGGCGGTCATGGCCAGCACGCCGAGCAGTTTCGTGTGCCACCAGCCGGCGTGCCAATCGACCGCGCCTGGCGTGAGGATGAGGACGATGCCGAGGATCCAGGCGGCGATCATCGCGGGGTTCATGATGGCGCGCAGCAGGCGGCGTTCCATGGTGATGAAGAGGTCGGATTGGGGTGTGCCGGCCGCGACCTGGGAATGATAGACATAGAGGCGCGGCAGGTAGAACAGCCCCGCCATCCAGGCGAAGACCGCGATCAGGTGCAGTGATTTCGTCCAGAGATAGTAGGGCGCGAGCGCATCGATGAGGGGCATGGCGGGACGGTAGCCTGGCCATGCCTTGGGCGAAAGCGGGGGCGGTCAGCGTCGCGTATCGTTCTCCTCGTCGACGATGCGCAACACCGGGCCGGGCCGGAGATTGAAGCGCAGCGTGCTCGCGTTGCCGGCGGTCAGTGCGCCGGCGGGCAGCTGGGTGATCGCGACGCCGTCGGAGACATCGAGTCCGCCCTTGATCTCGACCTCGACGCTGTCGACGAGCATGCCTGCGAGGCCGGGGTTGGCGCGCACCTCGCGGTTGATCTTGTCCACGTCGGCCTTGAAGCGCGTGACCAGGCTCTCCACCGCGATCTTCGGGGTGGTGGTTTCGAGCGCGGTGATGCGGTCGCTCAGCGCCTGGTTGCGCGACAGCGCCGAGGCGAGGGATTCGCGCACCTGCTGCAGCTCCGCTGTCTGGGTCTTGGTGCTGGCCTCGAGCTGGGTGTTGCGCGTGGCGAGCGTGGCGACCTGGGTGTTCAGCGTGGTGAGTTCGCGGTCGCGGTCGGCGACGGCGCGGGTCGCCTCGTCGAACTTGCCGCGCACGAAGGCCGCGTCGCGCAGCTGGGTGTCGGTGACGCGGTCGACGGTGAAGGTCGTGGTGACGGGCATGATCTGCCTCCTTGCCTATTCCGGCCGCGTCACCGGCGGCACCGGGACGATCCTGAGCTTGAGCGTGCTGGTGCCCTCGGCGGCGAAGTCGAGCCCGGTGCGATACTTCGCGTTGAACGGCGTGAGGTACATCCGCAACGGCGCATCGGTGGTCTTCTTCTCGAAGTGCACGGCGACCTTCATTTCCACCTGCGCCTCGGGGATCTGGTACCAGGTGACCTGGTAGCCGGCGGCTTCGAGCTCTGGTGCTTGTGCGCGCAGCGCCGCCTGGGCGGCGATGCTGCCCTGGTCGAGCGCCTGCTGCGCGGCCGCCACGCTCGCGCCGATCTCGCGGATCATGGTGGCTGCCGGGGTGATCAGGATCTCGGCGAAGTCGACCTCGTTGGCCATGGCGCGGCGTCTCCTATCGGGTGGTGCGGGTGACGCTGGGCGGCGTGAGCGTGGCGTTGACGCTCACGATGTCGGGCAGCAGCCGCACCGGTGGCGGCACCGGCTTCATCGTCACGCGCAGCACGGACGATCCCTCGGCGGTGTAGGAGAAGGTGTTGGCGGAGCGGAAATTCACCGGTGAGCCGAATGCCATGACGGTGCGGTTGACGAAGCCGGGGCGGGCGTTGGTCTCCTGCGGGCCGGTTCGCTTCATCGAGATGGACAGCTTTACCTCGATGCTCGCCTCGGTGAACTGGTAGAAGGTCGGCACGATGCCGGCCTGGAGCAGCGTCATCTTGACTGGCGGGGACGGCACCGAGGTGACACTCACCGTGTCGATCTCGACCGGCTGGCCGTTGGCGGTGGTGTTGAGCTTGGCCGGCGCGATGGTCTCGATGATCTCGGGGATGATGGCGATACCGTTCGCCTCGTCGGCCAGGAATTGCAGCGTCGCCATTGACGACTGGTCGAGCGAGAGCTGCCCCTCGGCGACGGCGGCGGCGAGGTTGCGCACCATGTCGGCGAACGGGATATCCAGCAGTTCCTGGCCGATGGCCATGGTCCGATCCCCTCTTCCTCGCCTGACGCCACCATCGGCGCCGGGCGCTACGCCATGCCGGGTGCCACAAAGCCGGCGCTGATCACCAGGGCGCGCAGCACCGCATGCGCCGCGCGGCTCCAATCCTCGACGCCGCGATGGATGCGCATCCACGGCGCGGCGTCGGCCGCGATCCAGGAGATGCCGGCGCGGCCGCAGAGCTGCATCAGCCGTTCATTGCCGAAGGCGGAGGTGCGCATCGGCTGCCAGCCCGCGATCAGCATGGGCTGGTGCGGCGTTGGCGCGATGCGCGCGGGCAGCCCATCGGCGAGGTCCCAGCGCAGCACGGTGCCGGGCAGGACATCGGCGGTGGCCGGCACCAGCACCAGCGCGCGCGGATGCACGGCGCGCAGCGCGGCGAGAAGGGCGGGCAGCGCGGCAGCGTTGCCGGCGAGCGAGAACAGCACCGCGGGCTCATCCGCGTAGCGGGAGGCGAGCGTCAGCGGGGCGTCGGTGTGGAGCACGGTGTAGGCACCGGTCTCCGCGTGGCATGCGATGGCGGCGTCGAGCGCTGGGCTGTCCGCGGTGATCTCCGGGCGCGCGATCAGGTCCACCCAGATGCAGGCGGCACCGGTGCCGATCCCGGCGCGGCGCAGCAGCCCGAGCGCCGCGCCGGGTGGGTCGGCGGGTGTGGCGGAGAGGCCGCGGAGTATCACCGGCTGGCCGGAGGCGGTTTCCAGCAATGCGCCGCTGGCGCGAAGCCAGGGCAGGCTGGCGGAGAGCGTGCCCTCGCGTGTCGAGCGCGGGCGCCGGGCGCGTGACGGCGGGCGCGGTGCGCTGGGCGCCGTGCCGCGTGCCGGCAGC
>NZ_JAAEDH010000024.1 GCF_018128965.1 Plastoroseomonas arctica | reverse complement strand
GACCTCGCCCCGGGCAGCGCGCTCGCCGCCCGCATCGCGCCGCTGCTGGACCGGGACGCGGCGGGTTGGCACGCGCTGATGCTGCCCGCGGGCCTCACCGACCAGGCCGCCTTGCGCGCTGCACTCGCCGGCGAGCCGGGTGCCCTGGTCATCGACCTGCGCGGCGAGCTGAGCACCCTGCTCGGCGACGCCTCGCTGCGCGCCGGGCTCGCGGCCGGGCTCGGTGGGGCGCTCGTGCTGGCCATGCTCGCCATCGGCCTTGGCGGGCTTGGCGCCGGGCTGCGGGCGGCGCTGCCGATCGCCGGCGCGCTGCTGCTCACCATCGCGAGCCTTTCGGCCCTCGGCGAGCGGCTGAACCTTTTCCACCTGGCCGCCTGCCTGCTGCTGGCCGGGATCGCGCTCGACTACGCGCTGTTCCTGCGCGGGCTCGACGACGGCACGCCAGCGCCGGAATTGGCACGCACCCTGGCCGCGGTGCTGACCTGCATGCTGGCCACGCTGCTGACCTTCGGCCTGCTCGCCTTCTGCGCCACGCCGGTGCTGCGCAGCATCGGGCTGACAGTCGCACTCGGGGTGGTGTTTGCCTTCCTGCTCGCCGCCATACTGGCGCCACGCCGGGCGCGCACGACATAATGCCATGATGACCCCCCTTCGCATCACCGCGATGACGGCGATCAGCGCCATCGGCACCGGTCTCGCCGAGACGCGCGCGGCGCTGCATGCGCGGCGTGGCGGGTTGGCGCCCTGCACCCTGCCCGGCATGCCGACGGGCATCTGGACCGGGCAGCTCCGCGACGCCGACCTGGCGCCGATCCCAGAACCGCTCGCCGCCTTCGACTGCCGCAACAACCGCATCGCCGAGGCGGCCCTCCGTCTCGATGGCTTTGCGGCCGCGGTGCTCGATGCGCGCGAGCGCCTGGGTGCCGCGCGCGTCGCCGTCATTCTCGGCACCAGCACCTCGGGCATCGAGGAGACCGAGCGCGGCTATGCCCAGCGCGACGCGCAGGGCGCTCTGCCGGCGTCGTTCGACTATGCGCGCACGCACGACCTGCATTCGCTGCCGCGCTATGTCCGCGCGCGGCTCGGGCTGCGCGGGCCCGCGCTGTCCATCTCCACGGCCTGCACCTCCGGCGCGCTGACCCTGCTCGAGGCGGCGCGGATGATCGAGGTGGGCATCGCCGATGCCGTGGTCGCGGGTGGCGCGGACAGCCTGTGCCGGCTGACGCTGCACGGCTTCGCCTCGCTCGAACTTCTCTCCCGCGGTGCCTGCCGGCCGTGCAGCGCCGACCGGGATGGCATATGCATCGGCGAGGCGGCCGGGCTGCTGCTGCTGGAACGCGCCACGCCGCGCGACTCGGGCGGGCTGGGCCTCCTTGGCGCCGGGGCGTCGAGCGACGGGCACCACATGTCCTCGCCACATCCGGACGGGCTCGGCGCGCTTGCGGCGATGCGCGCCGCCCTCGCCTCGGCGGGGCTTGCGCCGGCCCAGATCGACTTCGTCTCCATGCACGGCACCGGCACCCGGGCCAATGACGCGATGGAAGACCGCGCCATCGCGCAGCTGTTCGGCGACGCCGTGCCGGCCAGCAGCACCAAGGGCTACACCGGGCATACGCTGGGCGCCTCGGGCGCGCTGGAGGCGGTGTTCGCCGGCCTCTGCATCGAGGACGGGCTGATCCCCGGCTGCCTCAACATCGAGGCCGGGGATCCTGGTTTCGCCACGCGCATCGCGGTCGGCAACGGCACCGGTCGGGTCGATCGCGTGCTGAAGAACGCCTTTGGATTCGGTGGCAGCAACGTATCCCTCGTCATCGGGCGCTTGGCGTGATCGCGCTCTCGGTGCGCGGCATCGCGGTGCTGGGTCCGGGCCTGGCCGGCTGGGCTGCGTCGCGTGCCGTCCTCGCCGGCGATGTACCGTGGGAGGCGACGCCTTTCACCCCGCCGCCGCCCGCCCTGCTCGCCGCCACCGAACGCCGCCGCACCAGCCCCGCCGTGCGCCTCGCCCTTGCACTCGCGACCGAGGCCGCCGAGGCGAGCGGGCTGCCGCCGGAATCGCTCGACACGCTGTTCGCCAGTTCCAATGGTGATGGCCAGGTGATCGGCTCCATCCTCGCCGCGCTGCAGGAGAGCGAGGTCGCGATCTCGCCCACCCAATTCCACAACAGTGTGCACAATGCGGCGGCCGGATACTGGGGAATCGCCGCCGGATCGCAGCGCGCCTCGACCAGCGTGGGAGGCCATGACTGGGTGTTCGCCTCGGGCCTGCTGCAGGCCGCGATCCAGGTGGCGGCGACCGGGCAGCCGGTGCTGTTCTGCGCCTCCGACACGCCGCTCGACCCGCCGCTCGCGGCCAAGCGCCCGACCGCCTGCGCCTTCGGGCTCGCGCTGGTGCTCGCCCCGGGCGAGGCGCGGCCGGGATTGCGAATTTCATACGCGGCGGAGCCTTGCGACGAGGCGCCGCTCGCGCTGGACAATCCCTGCGCGCGCGGCCTGCCGCTGCTGGCCGCGCTTGCGGCCGGGCGTCCCGCGGTGCTGCGCTTCGCGATGCTGGACGATGCGCATCTGCGCGTTGAGCTCACGCCTTGAGCATCGCCGCTCTGATCCCGCACCAGGGCGCCATGTGCCTGCTCGGCGCCGTCACGCGGCACGATGCGGAACACATCCTGTGCACCGCGACCTCGCACAGTGACACGACCAACCCGCTGCGCCGGGATGGGCTGCTGCCCGCCATCGCGGGCGTGGAATATGCCGGGCAGGCGATGGCGCTGCATGGCGCGCTGCTCGATGGTGCCGCCCAGCGGGCGGGGTTCCTCTCGGCGGTGCGCGGCCTCACGCTCGCCGTCGCGCGGCTCGACGATATCGATGCGCCGCTCGAAGTCAGCGCGACGGCGCTGGCGCGGGAGCGTGCGGGGCTTATCTACAGTTTTCGCATCGCTGCCGCCGGCGCGACGCTGCTCGAAGGCCAGGCCACCGTGATGCTGCCCGCATGAGGCGCGCGTTGGTGACCGGCGGGGCGAGCCCGATCGGGGCTGCGATCTGCCGCGCGCTCGCTGGCGAAGGCGTGCATGTGACCATCCATGCCCATGCCAACCTCGCCGGTGCGCAGGCGCTTGCGGCGGAGCTCGGCGGCCTGGCGATCGGCTTCGACATCACCGACCACGCGGTGACGGCGGCGGCACTCGAGCCGTTGGCGGCGGAGAACCCGTTCCAGATCCTGGTCCACAATGCCGGCGTGCATGACGACGCGCCGATGGCCGGAATGCGCCCTGAACAATGGCACCGCGCCATCGCCGTCTCGCTCGACGGCTTCTTCCACGCCGCACGCCCGTTGCTGCTGCCGATGATGGCGACGCGGTGGGGCCGCATCGTCGCCATGGCCTCGCTCTCGGGCGTGGTCGGCAATCGCGGGCAGGCGAACTATGCCGCCGCCAAGGCAGGGCTGATCGGCGCGGTGAAGTCGCTCAGCCAGGAGGTCGCGGCGCGCGGCGTCACGGTGAACGCCATCGCGCCAGGCATCATCGAGAGCCCCGCCGCGGAAGCCTTCAGCCCTGAGCGCATCCGCGCGCTGGTCCCCGCGCGCCGTGCCGGCACGCCGGCTGAGGTCGCCGACCTCACGGCGTTTCTCTGCTCCGACCGCGCCGGCTACATCACGGGGCAATGCATCGGCATCAATGGCGGGGCGGCCTGAGGCTGCGCCACAGCCCCTGCGGATACATGCCCCAGGCCAGCAGCCGACCGGCGACCATCAGCACGATGCGCGTGATGTCGGCCACGGGCCGGAAATGGCTGTGCCGCTGCATCGCGCCATAGAGCGCCGGAATGTCGATGGCGTGAATCGCGAAGCCATCCCGCGCCGCGTCGATCAGGATCGCGCTTTCGAACGAGAACCGCTGCGAGCGCCCCTCGTACCGATCGAGCGATTGCAGAGCGACCGCGGGGTAGGCGCGAAACCCGCTCTGCGAATCGGCGATGAAGCATCCGGCCGCCCAGGAGACCCAGAAATCCGCAACGCGATTCGCGCGCCTCCGCGCCGCCGGCGCATTGGCCTGGTCCGCACGTCGTGAGCCGATGATGATGGCGCGCGGTGTGGCGAGCGCGACCGCGACCAGCCTCGGCAGGTCCTGAGCACGATGCTGGCCATCGGCATCCATCGTCAGCACCCAGGTGGCCCCCTCCGCCATGGCCGCGCGCATGCCGTTGCGCAGCGCGGCACCCTTGCCGGCATTGGCGCTCGGGCGCAGCACGCGCGCGCCGGCGGCCTCCGCGATGGCGCCGGTGCCGTCGGTGGACCCGTCATCGACGATGAGCAGCACGGCCGTCGGCATCGCCGCCCGGACGCCGGCGATGATGGTCGCGATGGTTGCCGATTCCTGGTAGGCGGGGATCACGATCGCGATCTCGGATTGCGCCGCGTTCATCGTGTCTTGCTTTGCCGCGGTTGATCGTTTTGATTATGACAAGTATCAACCTTCCTGCCAAAGGCGCCCCATGCCGCTCGACGCGTCCAGCACCGAAAGCCTGTCCGGATCCGAGCTCAGGACCTGCGATGTGCTCATCATCGGCGGCGGCCCGGCCGGATCCACGGCGGCGGCCATCCTCGCGGCGAAGGGGCGGAGCGTGGTGCTGATCGAGAAGGATCGCCACCCGCGCTTCCATATCGGCGAATCGCTGCTGCCACAGAATCTTCGCGTGTTCGACACGCTCGGCATCCGCGAGCGCGTGGCCGCGATCGGCGTGTACAAGCCCGGAGCGCGCTTCGTCTCGGACGAGCACGGCAAGCACGTGACCTTCAACTTCGCGCAGGGGCTGAACCAGGCCTACACCTACAGCTACCAGGTCAAGCGCGCCGATCTCGACGCGCTGCTGTTCGCCCGCGCGCGCGAGCTCGGCGCCGAGACGCGGGAGGGCATGCGCGTCACCGACGTGCAGCTCGACAGCGCGCGCGGCCACCGCATCCTGGCCACCGATGCCGAGGGCGAGCAGCACGCCTGGCATGCACGCTTCGTCATCGACGCATCGGGTCGCGACACCTTCCTCGCCGCGCATATGCAGGTGAAGCAGCGCAACCCGCACAACAACACCGCGGCGATGTTCGCGCATTTCCGCAACGTGGCGCCCTTCGCCGAGGCGGAAGATGGCAACATCACCATCCACCTTTTCGAGCACGGCTGGTTCTGGATGATCCCGCTGCCCGGCGATGTGATGAGCGTGGGCTGCGTCTCCAACCAGGGCTTCTTCAAGCGCCGTACGGGCGAGATCGATGATTTCCTCGCCGCCACCATCGCTGCCACGCCCTCGATGGCGCGGCGGATGGCGAATGCGGAGCGCATGACGCCCACCACCATGACGGGCAACTACTCCTACGCCTCGAAGACCATGACCGGCGATGGATGGCTGATGGCGGGCGACGCCTTCGCCTTCGTCGACCCGGTCTTCTCCTCAGGCGTGCTGCTGGCGATGGCGAGTGCGGAGATGGGTGCGGAGGCGGTCGACACCTGGCTTGATGACCGCGCGGCCGCCGTGCCCCAGATGCGCGCCTTCGAGCACAAGGTGCGTCGCGCGATCGGGTCGTTGTCGTGGCTGATCTACAAGATCAACGACCCGACCTTGCGCGACATGTTCATGGAGCCGCGCAACCGTTTCCGCATGCGCGAGGGGCTGGTGAGCCTGCTGGCCGGCGACGTGCATTCCAACACCAACCGGCAGCTGCCGGTGATCGCCTTCAAGGCCTGCTACTACGGCCTGAAGGTCGCGCGCTGGTTCGGCTACCGGCCCGGTGCAAAGGGTATGGAGCGGATTTCGCGCGCCGCCTGATCTAGCGGATGCGCGCGAGCATGTGGCGGTTGTTCGTCGCATGCGCGAAGACAGACCCCACCTGGTACCAGTGCAGCAGTACGGCTTCACGCAGCAAAGCGACGAACGGCACGCGCGGCGCGTCCTCCGCTGCGCAGGGCACCAGGCGCAGCCCGAGCCCTTCCGCCATGGCCAGGCCACGCGCGAGATGCGCGCGGCTGGTGACCAGCAGGTCGGGTGTCGGCGCCGGCGCGAAGCCCTCGCGGTAGGCGCGTAGGTTCTCCAGCGTGTGGCGCGACGCCTCCTCCACGACGACGCGGGAGGTGGCGACGCCGTGCGCGGACAGGAAGTCGCGCCCAGCGGCCGCCTCGGAGACGGTGTTGCCATCCGTCACGCCGCCGAGCAGCACCAGGACCATGCGCGGATCATCGGCGGCCAGCCTTGCCGCGCGCAGCAGCCGCGCCTGGTAGACGGCACAGGGGGCGCCGCCGGTCAGGCGAAAGCCCAGCACCAGCGCGCGCGCGCCCTGCCCCGTCACGGGCGACGCCCGCGCCACGCGCCGCACCTGGGTGAACACCAGCAGCAGCGTAACGCCGAGGCTGCCCAGCACGACGAGTAGCGACAGCAGCGCGGTGAACGCGCCATCCGGCCCGAGAAAGGGCTGCCGCCTCAAGACGCCTGGGTGCGCCACGCGATGCCGGCCTCGCGCGCGCCGGAGGGCAGCGCGGCATAGGGGGCCTGCAGCCAGGCGAGCACGTCCTCGGCTACCGCGGCACCGCCACGGTCGCGCAGCAGCTGGTGGAAGCCGGTCGGGTAGAAACCCACCATGACGGGCGCCGCGGGGTCGAGCGTGTCCAGCACCGCCCGCGTCGGCTCGGGCGGCACCAGCAGGTCGCGTCCGCCATAGAGGATCAGCGCCGGCTTGCCATCCGCCCCCAGCCTCGGAGCAGCCGCCACCGCCGCATCCATCAGGTCGACCAGCCCGAGCGCCGCGTCGACGCGCGTCTGGCGCAGGATCAGCGGGTCCCGTGACCAGCGGATCAGCGAGGCCTGGTTGTCGGTGGGCACCACGCCGGCGACGCCGCCGCTCAGGATCGCGGCCGGCAGCGTGACGGCGGCGAGCGAGAGGGCGAAGCGCAGCGCGCCCGACATGGTGTTTCGCCCCCATACCGCTGGGGCCAGCAGCACCAGCGCATCGGCGGCGAGCGGTGTGGGGCCGGTCGCGGCGAGCATCGCGACCGAGCCGCCCATGCTCTCGCCCATCAGCACCAGGGGCACGCCCGGGTGGCGCGCGCGCAGCAGGGCGCAGGCGGTGGTGGCATCGGCCGCGAGCGTCTCATGCCCGGCCCAGTAGCCGCGATTGGGTGCCGCGCCGAAGCCGCGCTGGTCGATGCCGTACAGCGCCACGCCGCGCGCGTTGAACAGCGGCGCGGGGTCGGCGAGAAAACTGCGCGCATATTCGTTGAAGCCGTGCAGGCCGAGCACCACGGCGCGGGGCGCATCCTCGGGCAGCCAGGAGCGCAGCGGAAGGCGCGCGCCATCCGCCATCACCAGCACCTCGCCCTCCACCATCGGCTGGGTGCGCGGCGGCCCCATCGGCAGCACCACGGGGGTGCAGGCGGACAGGGCAGGAAGTGCGGCGAGCAGCGTGCGGCGGTTCATGGGCGAGCGCGAGTATGGGGTCGCCCTTGCCCCCTTGCCAGCCCCGGCCCGCATGGCGGCATGATGCTTGCTGCACCGTTCGCGTTCCGAAGGACTTGCCATGGCCCCGCCCCCCGCCACCCGCTACCGCCTGGGCTTCGACATCGGCGGCACCTTCACCGATTTCGTGCTGCTCGATGCCGCGACCGGCGCCATCCGGCTGCACAAATGCCTCACCACGCCGCAGGATCCGGCCGAGGGGGCGCTCGCCGGCATCGCTGCGATCTGTGCGGAAGCGGGCATCGCGGTGGCCGATATCGGCGAGCTGCTGCACGGGACGACGCTGGTCACCAATGCACTGATCGAGCGACGCGGGGCGGTGCTTGGCCTGCTGACGACGCGGGGATTCCGCGACACGCTCGAATTCGGGATCGAGCAGCGCTACGACATCTACGATCTGTTCCTGCGCTTTCCGGACCCGCTGGTGCCACGCCGCCGGCGCATCGAGATCACCGAGCGCATCGCCCATGATGGCCGCGTGGTGACGCCGCTGGATGCGAGCGCGGTGCGCGCGGAAGGCGCGCGGCTGGTGGCGGAGGGATGCACCGCGATCGCCGTGGTGTTCCTGCACAGCTACGCGAATGCCGCGCATGAGCAGGCAGCGGGTGCGATCCTGCGCGAGGCGTTTCCGGGTGTGGCGGTGAGCCTCTCCTCGGAGGTCGCGCCGGAAATCCGTGAATACGAGCGCAGCGTGACCACCTGCGCGAATGCCTTCGTGCAGCCTTTGATGGATCGCTACATCGGGCGCCTCACGCGTGAGCTCGCCGCGCAAGGTTTTGCGGGCACGCTGCGGCTGATGCAATCCGATGGCGGGCTCTGCGCGCCCGAGACGGCGCGCGCCTTTCCGATCCGGCTATTGGAATCCGGCCCGGCCGGCGGCGCGCTGGCCACCGTGCTGTTTGCGCGCGAGGCCGGGCTGCCCGACGCGCTCGCCTTCGACATGGGCGGCACCACGGCCGAGGCCTGCCTGATCGAACACGGGGCCGCGGCCGTCGCGCCGATGATGGAGGCGGCGCGCGTGCACCGCTTCAAGCGCGGCTCCGGCCTGCCGATCCGCGCGCCCGTGGTGGACATGATTGAGATCGGCGCCGGCGGCGGGTCCATCGCGGGCATCGACGAGACAGGGTTGTTGAAGGTCGGCCCGCATTCGGCCGGCGCCGATCCGGGGCCGGCCTGCTATGGGCGCGGCGGGGAGAGCGTCACCGTCACGGATGCGAATTTGCTGCTGGGCTATTACGACCCGGGCTTCTTCCTCGGCGGCACCATGGCGCTGGACGTGCCGGCGGCCGAGCGCGCGCTGGCGACGTTGGGCGCAAAGCTGGGCCTGTCCGCGATTGCGACCGCGGCGGGCATCCATGCCGTCGTCTGCGAAGCGATGGCCGGGGCCGCGCGGATCCACCTGGTCGAGAAGGGCCGCGACCCGCGCGGGCACGCGATGGTCGCCTTCGGCGGCGCCGGCCCCGCGCACGCCGCCGATGTCGCGCGCATCCTGGGCATCACCGAGGTGCTGATCCCGCCGGCCTCGGGGGCTGCCTCCGCGCTTGGGTTCCTGGCGGCACCGCTGGCCTTCGAGCAGTCGCGCAGCGCGCTGATGCCGCTGGGTGCGGGCACCAATTGGGCGGCGGCAAACGCCACGTTGGCCACGCTGGAATCCGAGGCCCGGGCGCGCCTCGCGGCCGCCGGCGTCGCGGCCGGCAACATGCGCGTCGCGCGCAGCGCCGAGATGCGGCTGCTGGGCCAGCTGCACCAGATCGCGGTGCCGCTGCCCGAGGGCGCACTCGCCGCCGCCTCGCTGCCCGCGCTCGCGGATGCCTTCGCCGAGGCCTATCGCGCGCTCTACACCCGCGTCGTCGATGGCGCGGAGATCGAGTTCCTCGCACTGCGCGTGCGCGTCACCGGACCCGAGCCGGAGATCGCCATCTCCGGCGCCGTCGCGGGCGACACCACCGGCCCCGCGCGCAAGGGTGGGCGACGCGCGTATTTCGATGGCGCCTGGCATGAGACCGCCGTCTATGACCGCTACGCGCTCGCCGTCGGCACCACCCTGCCCGGCCCCGCCATCATCGAGGAGCGCGAGGCAACCACCATCATCGGGCCAAACGACAGCCTCACCATCGACCCCGCACGCAACCTCCGCATCCAGGTTGGCGCCGCCCGCGCGGCCGAGGCGCTGGTCACGCCGGGCATGACGCTCGCCGTCGCAAAGGCGCGCATCGAAGCCGACCCGATCGGGCTCGAGATCATGTGGTCCCGCCTGATCTCCATCGTCGAGGAGATGTGGCAGACGGTGTGCCGCACCGCCTATTCGCTCATCATCTCGGAGAGCCAGGATTTTGCCAACGAGATCCTGGACCCGCAGGGCAATCCGCTGGCGCATTCGCCGCGCGCGATGCCGCTGTTCAACCTCACCCTCACCCGCTGCGTGAAGGCGCTGCTCGAACACTTCCCGACAGAGACGCTGCGCGAAGGCGACGTGCTGGTCACCAACGACCCGTGGCTGTGCGCGGGGCACCTGTTTGACATCGCGCTGGTGACGCCGGTGTTCCACCAGGGGCGCCTGGTCGCAGTGTTGGGCACGGTCGGGCATGTCAGCGATATCGGCGGCGTGAAGGACCCCACTGCGGCGACGGAACTATTTGACGAAGGGCTGCTGATTCCGCCGCAGAAACTCTACGCCGCCGGGTTACCGGACAAGACCCTGCTGCGCATGATCCACGCCAATGTCCGCAACCCGGACCAGGTGCTAGGCGACGTGCAGTCGATGATCACCGCGAACGCGCTGGGCGCGCGCAGGCTCGATGCCTTCATGACCGAATACGGCATGGCGGACCTCGCCGCACTCGCCGCCGTGGTGCAGGGGCGCAGCGAGGCGGCGACGCGCGCGGCGATCGCGGCAGTGCCGGATGGCGTCTATGAATCCTCGTTGGAAAGCCGGCCGCACAAGGAAATCCGCCGCTTCTCGCTGCGCGTCCACAAGGCCGGCGAGACCATCCATGTCGAGCACTTCGACACGCCGGCGGAGGAACCGCGCGGCGGCGTGAACTGCACCATGAACGTGACGATGGGCCATTCCAGCTACCCGCTGAAATGCATGCTCACGCCCGCCATCCGCGGCAATGCGGGGTGCTACGCCCCACTCGCGATCAGCGCACCGCCGCATACGGCGCTCAACTGCGATCCGCCCGCGGCGGTGGCGCATCGCACGCGCATTTCCTGGTGGATCGGGCCCAACCTCTATCGCGCGCTGGCTCCGGCGATCCCCGACAAGGTGCAGGCCTTCACCGGCATGCCGAAGGCCTTCGGCTTCTACGGCCGCAACAATTTTGGGCGTGTCGCGTCGGACCATTTCTTCATGGGCGGCGGCCAGGGCGCCTCGCAGCGGCAGGATGGAAAATCAGGGCTACTGTTTCCAACGTCCGCGGCCAACACGCCCGTCGAATTGCTCGAATCGCGCATGCCGGTGCTGATCCTGGAGAAGACGCTGGTCGCCGATACCGGCGGCCCAGGCACCATGCGCGGCGGCCTCGGCCAGCGCATGAAGGCGCGGCGGCTCGATGATGGCGAACCCGTCTCCATCGGCCTGTTCCCCGAAGGCTATGGCCTCACCGTCGAAGGCCTGTTCGGCGGCGCGCCAGGTGGTGCCGCCTATGGCCTTGTGCATCGTCCCGACGCGACGCCGCACAACGTCACCACCGGTGAGATGGTCACGCTCACCGCCGCCAGCACGGTGATCGAGGCGCAGATCGCCGGTGGCTCCGGCTTCGGTCCCGCATCCGCGCGCGACCTTGACGCGATCGCCGCCGATCTCGAGGACGGGTACATCACGCGCGAAGGTGCGATGCGCGATTACGCCTGCGTGTTGACCCCCGATGGCCGCATCGACCCCATCGCCACCGCGCGCCACCGCGCGCCCCTCGAACCCGCCACGGGAGCCGAATGATGACCACACGCCGCAGCATCCTCCACGGCGCCGCAGCCCTCGCCGCGCTGCCTTCCGCCGCCTGGTCTTTCGAGCGCGACGGCAACCGCAAGGTGCTCGTCTTCGCCGGCAACCAGGCGGTGCCGAACCTCGACCCGCATGTGCGCTACGACTGGTCCACGCGCATGATCCAGCAATCCGTCTATGATGGGCTGCTGAAATACGTGGGCTCGCCGCCGCGCATCATCCCGTGGCTTGCCGAGCGCTACGACGCTTCGGCCGATGGACTCACCTATACCTTCCACCTCGACGCCCGAGCAAAATTCCACAATGGCGATCCGGTGGATGCGGAGGCCGTCGTCTATTCCTTCGCGCGCGGCCTGCGCCTGAACGCCGGCATCGCCTGGATGCTGAAGGATTTCCTCAAACCCGAAGGCATCGTCGCGGTGGATCCGCGTACCGTGCGCTTCACCCTCGAACGGCCCTTCGCGCCCTTCATGAGCTATGTGCCGTGGTGGTACATCGTGAACCCGAAGCAGGTCATCGCGAACACGGTCAACAACGACGAAGGCCGCGCCTGGCTCACGGAAAACGAAGCCGGTTCCGGCCCCTTCAAGCTGCGCCGCTTCGACGCCAACACGCTCATCCACATGGATACCGTGCCCGACTACTGGAAAGGCTGGCCGATGGGCGAGGCCAACCGCCTCTCCGGCATCATCTACCGCATCCTGCGCGAAGCCGCGCCGCGCCGCGCGGCACTCCAACGGCGCGAGATCGACATCGGCACCAACTTTTCCCCCGACGACATGGGTCAGCTCGCGCGCCTGCCCGGCATCCGCCCCGAGGACCATCCCGGCTTCACCTGCTTCGGCATCAAGTTCAACTGCGCCGAAGGGCCGACTGCGGACGCCAACCTCCGCCGCGCCATCGCCTTCGCCTTTGACTACGACGCGCTGATCACCATCCACAATGGCGGCGCGCGCCTGATGGACAGCCCCTTCCCGCCAGGCATGGCCGGCCACATCCCTGTCCCCGGCATCCCGCGCCGAGACCTGGAAAAGGCCCGCAGCTTCCTCGCCCAATCCCGCTTCCCCAATGGCAACATCGAGCTGGAATACGTCCACGTCCAAGGCCTCGAAGACCCGCGCCGCATCGGCCTCGCCCTGCTCGACAGCCTCCGCCCGCTCAACATCCGCGTGAACATCGTAGGCCAGCCCTGGACCACCATGGTCGCACGCGGCTCCAAGCCTGATACCGCACCACACATGACATCGATTTACGTCACACCCGTGGGCACCGACCCCGACACCGTCGCCTACCAATACCACCGCGATTCCTGGGGCCTGTATTACGGCATGTCCCACTACGACAACGCCGACGTCTCCCGCATGATCGGACAAGCCCGCGGCATGACCGACGAAGCCGCGCGCCTCGCACTTTACGCCGACATCCAACGCCAGATCGTCGCCGACCAACCCGAACTCTTCGGCATGATCGCCAACCGCACCTGGGCCATGCGCGATTACGTCAAAGGATTCGAATTCTCGCCGATCCGCTTCACCGGCGAAATCGACCTGTACCCGGTGTGGATCGAAGGGTGATGCGGGAGGGAGCAAGCATGGAGGCTCCGCCTCCAAACCTCCGCCGGGGATCGTGTCGATCCCCGGACCCCTCCCTTTGTGGTTCTGGGTTGGGGAGGGGTGTGCTTGCTGAATGGGGCGGGTTGGGGAGGGGGCGCGTCGAGGGCGTTCGCTTCGCCGTAGCGCACTCCGGGCGCCCCCTCCCCAACCCGCCTCGCCTCCGGCGAGACGCCCTCACCCATCCAAGAACCAATAAAGGGAGGTCGAGGATCGACACGATCCTCGCGGGGTCCAGGGGCAGAGCCCCTGGCCTTGCTTCCCTCCCGCACTCCCCATGATCCGCTACCTGGTGCGGCGTGCGGCCTTGGCCGTGGTGATGTTGTTCGGCCTGATTTGCATGACCTTCGTCATCGCGAACGTGGCGCCGTCTGACCCCGCGGCCTTGGCGGCGGGGCCGGATGCCGGCCGCGCGCAGATCGAGGCGGCGCGGCGGGAGTATGGGCTGGACCGGCCGTTGCATGAGCAGTTCCTGCGGTATGTTGGTGACTTGGCGCGCGGGGATTTCGGCCGCTCGGTCGCGACGGGGCGTCCGGTGGGCCAGGATCTGGCACGGTATTTTTTCGCAACGCTGGAGCTTTGCCTGGTTGCGATGACTCTCGGGATTCTGCTGGGCATTCCGTTGGGCGTTTTGTCGGCGGTGTATCGGGATCGCTGGGTGGATCACGGGACGCGCATTCTGGCCGTGTCGGGGATTGCCTTGCCGCCGTTCTGGTTCGGGTTGCTGTTGCAATTGGGGATTGCGTCGAGCCTGGGATGGTTGCCGACGAGCGGGCGGTTGTCAGTGTTCACCGAGCCTGCCGCACCGGTCACCGGGTTGCTGTTGGTGGACTCGCTGCTGCGCGGGAATGGCGCGCTGTTCGGCGAGGCGATGTCCTATCTGATCCTGCCGGCGATTGTTCTGTCGCTGCCGTGCCTTGCATCCATCTTGCGCGTGAACCGCTCGGAGATGGTGGAGGCGTTGCGCGCGGACCACATCACCGCGGCGCGGGCGCATGGCGTCGCGCGATGGCGCATCGTCACGGTGCATGCGCTGAAGAATGCGATGCTGCCAACGCTCGCGATCATCGGGCTGCGCTGGGGCTGGATGATGAGCAGCACGGTGCTGGTGGAAACGGTATTCGACTGGCCGGGGATCGGGCTCTACGCGGTGTCCTCGGCGATCTCGGGCGACTTCAAGCCGGTGATGGGCGTGACGCTGATCGTGGGCCTCAACTTCATGATCGCGAACCTGGTGGTGGACCTGCTCTACGGCGCGCTCGACCCGCGCATCAGGGAAGCCTGAGGCATGCGCGCGCGCCTGGCGGTGCATCTCGTTCGCCGCAGCTTTGGGACGATGCTTGGGCTGGCGTTGGTCGCGATGATCATCGCGTTGGCGCTCCTCGGCCCGTTCATCGTGCCCTATCCGGATGACGTGCTGGGCGCGGTCAACCTCACCAACAAGCTGCAGCCGCCGAGCGCAGCACATTGGTTCGGTACCGATGAGGTGGGGAACGACATCCTCACGCGGGTGATCATCGGCGCGCGGCTGTCGCTGCTGGTGGGGATTGCGATTCCGCTGGCCGCGGCGCTGATCGGCGTGCCGCTGGGCATCCTCGCCGGCACCGCGGGCGGCGGTCTGCGCGAGGCGATAATGCGGCTGACCGATCTGTTCCTGTCGGTGCCAGGGCTGGTGCTGGCGATCGCGCTGGTTGCGGCGCTGGGGCCGGGGATCGGCAATGCGATGATCGCGCTGATCCTGGTGTGGTGGCCGGGCTATGTGCGGATTGCGGAATCGAAGGCGCTGGCCATCCGCGAAGAACCCTTCATCGAGGCGGCGCGTGCGGCGGGGGCGTCGCAGGTGCGCATCCTGTGGCGGCATGTATTGCCGAACAGCCTTTCGCCCCTCATCGTGAAGATGAGCATGGATATCGGGCAGGCGATCCTCGCGATCGCCTCGCTCGGCTTCCTCGGCCTCGGGGCGAAGCCGCCGACGCCGGAATGGGGCGCGATGATCTCCATCGCGCGCGGCTACCTCCCCGACTGGTGGTGGTACGCGATCTGCCCCGGCGCGCTGATCTATGCGAGCGTGCTGGGCTTCAACCTGCTTGGCGACGGGTTGCGCGATATCCTCGACCCGCGCAGCAACCGCGGATGACGCTGCTTTCGATTGACGACTACCGCCTCGCCTTCGATGGGTTCGAGGGCACGGCGCATGTGCTGGACGGCATCACGCTCGACGTGGCGCGCGGCGAAACGCTGGGCATCGTGGGTGAAACCGGCTGCGGCAAATCCGTGCTCGCGCGATCCCTGTTGCGGCTCAATCCGGCGCCGCCGGCGCGCGTCGTCTCGGGCACCATCCGCTTCGAGGGCGAGAACATCCTGGCCATGCCGGACGCCGCACTGCGGCGGCTGCGCGGGCGGCGCATCGCGATGGTGTTCCAGGACCCCGCCGCCTTCCTCAACCCGCTGCTGAACATCGGCACGCAGATGGCCGATGTGCTGCACGGGCAAGACAGCGCGGGGGATGCACCGCGGCGTTCGGCACGCGAGGCGCACGCACGGTCCGCCACGCTGCTCGCCTCGGTCGGATTGCCCGAACCCGAGCGGTTGCTGGATGCACGGCCGCACCAGCTTTCGGGCGGCATGCGCCAGCGCGTCCTCATCGCCATGGCGCTCGCGGGCGAGCCGACGCTGCTCGTGGCGGATGAGCCAACCACCGCGCTCGACGTAACGGTCCAGGCGCAAATTCTCGCACTGATCGCAGCACTTGTGGCGCAGCGCGGGCTGACGCTGATGCTCATCAGCCACGACCTCGGCGTAATCGCGGCGAGCTGCGCGCGCGTCGCGGCGATGTATGCCGGCACGGTGGTGGAGGACGCGCCCACGGCCACACTGCTCGCCACCCCGCGCCACCCCTATACGCAGGGCCTGCTGGCTGCGCTGCCGGACCTCGACAACCCCGCACACCGGCCACGCGGCATCCCCGGTTCCATCCCAAGCCTGCGCAACCCGCCGCCGGGATGCCGCTTCCATCCGCGCTGCGCGATCGCGACGGCGCGCTGTGGCGTGGAGAAGCCGGCGCTGCGCGCGCTCGCCCCGGCGCACACCGTGGCGTGCCACCACGCATGACCACGCCACTGCTCCTCGCCCAGGGCCTGGGCAAGACCTATGCCCTGAAGCAAGGCCGCACGGTTACGGCGGTGGCCGATGTCGATCTCGCCCTCACGCCGGGTGCTGCGCTGGGGCTGGTGGGCGAGAGCGGCTGCGGCAAGTCCACCCTGGCGCGGCTGCTGCTGCGCCTCACGCCTGCGACCGCCGGCCGCATCAGCTTCGCCGGCACCGACATCACGCGCATTCCGGAACGCGCGTTGCGGCCGCTGCGGCGGCGCATGCAGATCATCCATCAAAACCCCTCCGCAGCACTCGACCCGCGCCTCACCGCCGGTGCCGCAGTGGCCGAGCCGCTCATCATCCAGAACCTCGCGCGCGGTGCGGCGCTGCGCGCGCGTGTCGCCGCCCTGCTCGCCGAGGTCGGCCTCACCGCCGAATTTCTCAATCGCTTTCCGCACGAGCTCTCGGGCGGCCAGAAGCAGCGCGTCTGCATCGCTCGCGCGCTGGCCACCGAACCCGAACTTCTGGTGCTCGACGAGCCCACATCCGCGCTCGACGTCTCGGTGCAGGCACAGATCCTGGAATTCCTCGAGACGCTCCGCGCCACGCGCGGCCTCGCCTGGGTGTTCATCAGCCACAACCTTGCCGTGGTGCGGCTGCTCTGCGAGGAAGTGGCCGTGATGTATCTCGGCCGCATCGTCGAACAGGGGCCGGCGAACACCGTGCTGGGGGCACCGCTGCACCCCTATACGCGTGCGCTGCTCGCCTCCGTCCCGCGCCTTGGCCAGATCGCGGCCGCCGCCCCCGGCGAGCCGCCCAACCCCGCCGTCCCGCCCTCCGGCTGCGCCTTCCACCCGCGCTGCCCATTGGCGGAGCCACGCTGCCGCACGGATGCCCCCGCCTTGCGCATCGCGGCCACGGGGCACGCCGTCGCCTGCCATCTTGTGCCTGGCACCAAGCGCGCCGCGCTGTAGCATCGCCCATCAACGGAGACCCGCACCATGCCCTTCGCCCCCGTCATCCCCGCCGGTTCCGGCAAGCCGCTCGCGCCCTATTCGCCCGGTGCGATCGCCGATGGGGTCCTCTACGTCTCCGGCACGCTCGCCTTCGACAAGGAGAACAACGTCCTCCACCCCGGCGATGCCACGGCGCAGACGCGGGTGGTGCTCGAGACGATCAAGGGCGTCGTCGAGGCCGCCGGTGGCACCATGGCCGACGTGGTGTTCAACCACATCTTCCTGGCCGACTGGTCGCACTACGCAGCACTCAACGCTGTCTACGCGACGTATTTCCCGGGTGACAAGCCGGCGCGCTACTGCATCCAGTGCGGCCTGGTGAAGCCGGGCGCGGTCGTCGAGATCGCCTCCATCGCACATATCGCGAAGTGAAGTTCGAGGTCGCCGGTAAGGCGGACGCAGCGGAGACCGTGCTGCTCTCCGCCGGCCTCGGCGGCGCGGCGGCCTTCTGGGCGCCGCAGATGGAGGCGCTGGCCGCGCAGTTCCGCATCCTGCTGTTCGACCAGCGCGGTACCGGCCGCAATGCCGAGGCGTTGCCGGAGCCCTACTCCATCGCGCACATGGCCGACGACGCGGCCGCGGTGATGGATGCCAGCGGCACCACACGCGCCCACATCCTCGGCCACGCGCTGGGCGGCCTGGTCGCGCTGGAGATGGCGCGCCGCCACCCCGCGCGCGTGGGCCGGCTTGCTCTGGTCAATGCCTGGGCCAAGGTGGACCGCCACACCGAACGCTGCTTCGACATCCGCCTCGGCATCCTGCACACGCAAGGGCCGGCCGCCTATGTCGCGGCACAACCGTTGTTCCTGCACACCGCGCCCTACCTCTCCGCCCACCACGAGAAGATCGCAACCGAGATTGCGCATGGCACCACACACTTCCAGGGTGCGGAAAACCTGATGCGTCGCATCGGCGCGCTGCGCGCCTTCGACGCGACGGCCGACCTGCCGCGCATCACTGCGTCGACGCTGGTCGCCGCGTCGCGCGACGATCTGCTGGTGCCCTACACCGCTTCCGAACGTCTTGCGGCGGGTCTGCCGCACGCGCAGCTCTGGCTCACCAATTTCGGTGGCCACGCCTTCACCGTCGAGCATCCGGAGCCGTTCAACACCGCGCTGGCGTCCTTCCTGCGGGGCGGCTGAGGCGCCTTCGCCCCGCCGACGAACCCGGCTAGCCCTGCACAAATCCCAGCACGACGGCCAACAGCAGCGAGGATATGGATAAGCCATCGGAATAGCCTCAGCGCCGCGTCACCAACTCCACCGCCTCGTCGAGCAGGGAGAAGGGCAGCGCCGGGTGGCGCGCCAGGACCACGTCCCGCGCCGCCGCCTCAGCCCGGTCGGGATGCGCCGCAACCCAGGCGGCGCGCATCGCATCCTGCGTCCCGGCGGCGAGCCAGGGCAGCGTGGTTGTGGCGTGGGCAGGTCCGTCCGGCATCGTGCGACGAACCTAGAACAAATAGCGAACTACCTCTAGGCTGTTCCTTGCTCAATCACCGACCGTACCTTTCGGAATTTAGGGAAACCGGAACGCTCGCAAGACGTTCTCGCTTTCGAGAGCCCGCCCCTTTTGGCTGCTCCATGGAATGGAACGCAGGTCATGAGAAACAACGCCGTCATCCTCACCGTCGCCATCGTCTGCCTGGTCGCGGGCGCCGCCGGCTACTATTTCTATCAGGAGCGCCATCGCAGCGGCGTCGAAGTCAGCGTCGGCGGCCGCACCCTCTCTGTCGAGACGCGCTGAGCCATCAGGTTTCCGCCTTCGCCGATCATGGCCTACCCTCGCCGCAACAAAGCGAGGAAACACCATGACCGCCCCACGCCAGATCGCGATGGTCGGCTTTCTGCAGGCGCAAAACTGCTCCATCGCGCCCGGCTCCTGGCGCCACCCCGCCGCCGCGACGGACTACCTGACGCCCGACTACTTCCAGCGCCTCGGCCGCGTGCTCGAAGATGGCAAGTTCCACCTCGCCTTCTTTGATGACCGCCTGGCGATGCCCGACATCTTCGGCCACGACCATCGCGAGGCCGTGGAAAACGGCATCCGCGTGGTCAAGATGGACCCGATCTCCATCCTCACCGCGATCGGGTGCGCCACCACGAAGCTGGGCCTGGGTGCGACCTACTCCACCACCTACTATGAGCCCTTCCACGTCGCGCGCCTGTTCGCGACACTCGACTTGATGACGCGCGGCCGCGCCGCATGGAACATCGTCACCTCGCTCAATGATTCCGAGGCCGCCAATTTCGGCCGCGCCGAACACCTCGGACACGACCTGCGCTATGACCGTGCCGATGAATTCGTCGAAGTCGTCATGGGCCTGTGGGACTCATGGGAAGACGGCGCCATCCTCAACGACAAGGCCACCGGCCGCTTCGCCGACAGCAGCAAGGTCCACGCACTCAACCACCGCGGCAAATTCTTCCATTCCCGCGGCCCGCTTTCCGTCCCCCGCTCTCCGCAAGGCCACCCCGTCCTCATCCAAGCCGGCCAGAGCGGCCGCGGCCAACGCTTCGCCGGACGCTGGGGCGAGCTCATCTTCGTCATCTTCCCCACCATCGAAACCGGCCGCCGCCAATACGCCGCCATCAAATCCGCCGTGCGCGAGGCCGGCCGCGACCCTGGCCAGGTCACCATCACGCCGGCCTGCTATGTCTGCGTCGGCGAGACCCGTGCCATCGCCGAGGCCAAGCGCGACGCGGTCCTGGCACTATCCAAACCCATCGATGCGCTGGTCCTGCTCTCTGAAGTCACCAATTTCGACTTCGCCTCGAAGGACCTCGACAGCGAATTCACCGATGCGGAACTGGCGAAGATTTCCTGGACCGGATTCCGCGAACGCGTGGTCGCCATGAGCGGCAAACCCAACCCCACCGTGCGCGACTTCGTCCACTTCTCCGGGCGCGGCACCATCCGCGAATTTCCCATCTTCTGCGGCACCGCCACCGACGTGGCCGACCAGATGGAAGAATGGTTCACCAGCCAGGCCTGCGACGGCTTCGTCCTCGTCGCCACCCACAGCCCCGGCGCCTTCGAAGACTTCGCCCGCTTCGTCGTGCCCGAACTGCAACGCCGCGGGCTGTACCACCAGGACTACGCCGGCATGACGCTGCGCGAAAACCTCGGGCTGGCACGGCCGAGCGCGGGGGATTGGAAGAAGTAGGCAAGCAAGGCCAGGGGCTCTGCCCCTGGACCCCGCGAGGAGCCTGCAGGCCCCTCGACCCGGATTATTTGGTTCTAGGTCTTGGGAGGGTTGGTTTTGGGTCGTTGGCGGTGATGCCTGTCATCGGGAGAGGGTGGCCGGAGGTGAGCTCTGGTTCTGTGAGCGCGCGCCTGCCACCCTCTCCCGATGACAGGCCCTGCTAAAAGTCCAGAGCCCACCTCCCAGAACCAGCACCAAGTAAAGCGGGTCCAGGGGCCTCTAGGCTCCTGGCGGGGGTCGAGGGGGCGGAGCCCCCCGCCTTGCTTCCCTACCTCCCCATCCTCCGCGCCTCGACCCGTGCCAGCCACCAGGTTGCCGCGAAGATCAGGGCGGCGCCGATCAGGGTGGGGGTGGTGGGGATGTCGCCGAAGAGTGCGAAGCCGAGGAGGGAGGCCCAGAGCAGGTCGAGGAATTTGATGGGTTGTGTGGCGGAGATGTCGGCGATGCGGAAGGCCTGGGTGAGGCAGTAATGTCCGCTGCTGCCAAGGATGCCGGCGACAAGGACGATCCCCCATTGGGTGGCAGTGGGCCAGGTCCAGTGGGGGATGGCGAAGGGCAGGGTGAAGAGCGAGACGGTGATGGCTTGCCACACGACGATGACTTCGGGGCGGTCGTAGCGGGTGAGTGCCTTGGTGATGAGGAAGGAGGCGCCGAACAGCGGCGTGGAGGCGAGCATGACGAGGCCCCAGAAGCCGCCGCCGGTGGACATGCCGGGGCCCACGACGATGGCCACGCCCAGCGCGCCGACGCCGGCCGCGATCCAGCGCGCGAGGATGACCTGCTCGCCGAGGAAGATGACGGCACCGACCATGATGAACAGCGGCCCGGTGAAGCCGATGGCGGTGAGTTCGGCGAGCGGGACGTGCGGGAGTGCCCAGAACCACAGCAGCAGGCCGGCGGTGTGGACGACGCCGCGCCACGCCTGGCCGCGCAGGCTGTGCGGGCGCCAGCGCGGCAGCCCGGTGCGCAGGATGAAGGGCAGCATGACGGCGAAGCCGGCGGAGTAGCGCAGGAATTGCGCCTCGAAGCCGCCGAGGTCGATCGCGATGCCGCGCATGAAGGCGTTGAGGATGTTGAACTGGATGCCGGCGACCGCCATCCAGACCATGCCGGCCAGGACGCCGCCCGAGGCGGGGATTCCGGTCATCGATCGTGGCGCGCGATGAATGTCTGAAGCAGCGCGTTGACGGCGTCGGGTGCCTCGTAGGCGGCCCAATGGCCGGTGTCGGGGATGAGGGTGATGGTGGCGTCGGGACGGGCGGCGCGCAGCACGTCCACGCGTTCATCCAGGGCCGGGTAGGCGACCTGGTCGCGCGCGCCCCAGATCGCCTGCACGGGGGCGGCGATGCGCGGCAGCGCGTCGCGCAGGCGGGTCGAGGTGGCGAAGCCGCGGCTGCGCAGGCGTGCGTGGATGGTGTTCCACTCCTGGATGCCGATGGCCGTGTCGTCGATGGTGTCGGGGTTGTGCAGCATCAGCGCGCGGAGGTTGGCGCGATGCGCTTCGCGTCGGCCCTCGCCTTGCTTGTCGCGCAGCTTTTCCAGCGGCACGGGCTGGCGCGGCGTGCCGAGTGCTGCCGGCCCGACGAGGCTCAGGGAGGCGAGGCCGGGTGCTTCGGCCGCGACCAGGCCAGACACCATCGCGCCGAAGGAAAACCCCACCAGGTGGAAGCGACCTTGCACGATGCCCGGCAGGCCCGCTAGCAGCGCGGCGGCGGCTTCCTCCGGCCCGGCGGGATCGTCGGGCATGGCCGAGGTGCCCAGCCCCGGCAGGTCCGGCGCGATCACCGGGCGACGAGCGGCAAGGTCCGCGATGTTGCGCGCCCAATGCCGCCAGGAGCCAGAGCCGCCATGGAACAGCACCACGGGAATGCCTGCATCCGGGCCCCAGCGATACCAGCACAGGCCGTCGGCGACGCCGCCGCAGGGAGTGGTCATGCGCGACGCGCCGGCGGCGAGCTCGGGGAGGGGTTCTGTCTGGGTCATGTCCGCTATCGCCGCATGGCCGGCGCGCCGCGTCCAGGGGGCATGGCCACGCGGTCTCAACGGCTTCCGCGCCACTCTCTGCTATGTTAGCCGGAGGATTGGTTCCGGCGGGCGCATACTGCCCGGCCCGAAGGAGAATATCGTGAGCGCACGCACTGCCCTGATCACCGGCATCACCGGCCAGGATGGCTCCTACCTCGCGGAGCTGCTGCTCGCGAAGGGCTACATCGTGCACGGCATCAAGCGCCGCTCCTCCTCGTTCAACACGCAGCGGATCGACCATCTCTACGCCGACCCGCACGACCCGGCGGCGCGGCTGTTCCTGCACTATGGCGACCTCACGGACGCGACGAACCTCATCCGCATCCTGCAGGAGACGCAGCCCGACGAGATCTACAATCTCGGTGCGCAAAGCCATGTGCAGGTGAGCTTCGAGACACCCGAATACACCGGCAATTCGGATGGCCTCGGCACGCTTCGCCTGCTCGAGGCGATCCGCATCCTCGGGCTCACCCAGAAGTCGCGCTTCTACCAGGCCTCGACCAGCGAGCTGTACGGCAAGGTGCAGGCGGTGCCGCAGGACGAGACCACGCCTTTCTATCCGCGCAGCCCCTACGCGGCGGCCAAGCTCTACGCCTATTGGATCGTGGTGAATTACCGCGAGGCCTATGGCATGCACGCCTCGAACGGCATCCTGTTCAACCATGAGAGCCCGCGCCGGGGCGAGACCTTCGTCACCCGTAAGATCACCCGCGCGGCGGCCGCGATCGCGCTCGGCCAGCAGGAATGCCTGTTCCTGGGCAATCTCGACGCCCGGCGCGACTGGGGCCATGCGCGCGATTTCGTCGAGGGCATGTGGCGCATCCTCCAGCAGGACACGCCCGACGACTACGTGCTCGCCACCAACGAGACGCACACGGTGCGCAGTTTTGTGGAGCGCGCCTTCGCCGAGACGGGCGTGACGCTGGAATGGGACGGCACGGGGGTCGCCGAGCGTGGCGTGTGCACGCAGAGCGGGCGCGTACTCGTACGCATCGACCCGGCTTATTTCCGTCCCACCGAGGTGGACCTGCTGATCGGCAACCCGGCCAAGGCGCAACGCCAGCTCGGCTGGCGCCACACCGTGACGCTGCCGGAGATGGTGGCCGAAATGGTGGCCCATGACCTGGCCGAACTCCGTGGTGCCCGCCCGGCGGGCGAGACGCCGGTCGGCATCATGCTGGCGGATGCTTCGGGTGGCTGAGTTCGCGCTGGAAGGCCGCCGCGTCTTCGTCGCCGGGCATCGCGGCATGGTGGGTTCCGCCTGCGTGCGCCGGCTCTCGCATGAAGGCGCCGAGGTGATGACGGCGGGGCGCGATACGCTCGACCTGATCCGCCAGGCCGCGGTCGAGGACTGGATGGCGGAGCACCGTCCGGACGTGGTGGTGGTCGCCGCCGCCAAGGTCGGCGGCATCCTCGCCAACGACACCTACCCGGCCGAGTTCCTCTACGAAAACCTGATGATCGAGGCGAATCTGATCCACGCCGCGCAGCGCGTCGGCGTGGCCAAACTGCTGTTCCTGGGCAGCTCCTGCATCTACCCGCGCGAGGCGCCGCAGCCGATCCCGGAGGACAGCCTGCTCACCGGCCCGCTCGAGCCCACCAACGAGTGGTACGCGGTGGCGAAGATCGCCGGCATCAAGCTATGCCAGGCCTACCGCAAGCAGCACGGCGCCGATTTCATCTCCGCCATGCCGTCCAACCTCTACGGCCCGAACGACTATTTCCACCCCGAGCGCAGCCACGTCATCCCCGGCATGATGCGCAGGTTCCATGAGGCCACCGCGCGTGGCGATGCCTCCGTCACTTGCTGGGGCACCGGCACGCCGCGGCGCGAATTCCTCCATGTCGACGACCTCGCCGAGGCCTGCGTCTTCCTGCTGCGGCACTACTCGGATGCGCCGCACCTCAATATCGGCACGGGCAGCGACATCTCCATCCGCGACCTCGCCGAAGCCATGGCCCGCGTGACCGGCTTCGGCGGCGATATCCTGTGGGACCACACCAAGCCGGACGGCACCATGCTCAAGCGCATGGACACGGCGCGGATCAATGCGCTGGGCTGGAAGGCCGCGATCGACTTTGAGCAGGGCCTCGCCGAGACTTACCGTTGGTTCCTGGACCAGCCCGAACTGCGCGCCTGACGCATCACAGCGCCGGGCTGAGCTGCGCCTCGATGCGGGCCACGGTTTCCGCCGCGACCGTCACCGCCATCAACCGCAGCAGCACGACCGCCTCGCCATCGCGCGCCGCGACCTCCAGCGCCAGCGCCTTCTCGGCAAGGCGCGTGGCACCGAGGTTGCGCGCCGCACCGAGCGCGCGATGCGCGAGCTGGCGCAGCCGCGGCGCCGCCTGTTCGCCATCCAGCGCGGTATCGTCGAGCAGGGCGCGCACCTCGTCGAGCTCGGCGCGGAACTCCGCGATGATGTCTGCCGCGACCGTCTCGCCCAGCTCCTTGCGCAATCCGTCCAGCACCGCCTTGTCCAGCAGCGGCAGCCCCGAGCGGTCCTCGCCGGCGTCGGGCGCGGCCGCGACGCGAAGCTCGGCCAGCGCATCGGCCAGCGCGTGGCGCACGATCGGCTTGGCGAGATGGCCATCCATGCCCGCGGCGCGACACGCGTCGATCTGCTCGGGCAGGGCGGAGGCGGTGACCGCCAGCACCGGCACCTCGCCCATCGGCGCCGGCAGCGCGCGGATCCGGCGCGTCGCCTCCAGCCCGTCCATCTCGGGCATCTGCAAATCCATCAGCACCGCGTCGATGCCGCCGGCGGCCACCCGCTCGATCGCCTCGGCGCCGTCCGAGGCGGTCTCGACACTGTGCCCGTCGGCCCGCAGCAGCGCGCGCGCGACCTCCCGGTTGGCAGCGATGTCGTCGACCACCAGCAGGCGCATCGCGCGCACCGTGGCGCGCGGCAGCGCAGGCAGCGCGGACGGAGGGGGCGTCTCCGCCTGGCGCAGCGGGATCTCGATCCAGAACACCGAGCCCTCGCCCGGCGCGCCGTCGCAGCCAATGCGGCCCCCCATCATGTCGGCGAGCCGCGCGGTGATGGCGAGACCCAGCCCGGTGCCCTCCACCTCGTCGGCGCCGGTGCCGGCGAGCTGCACAAAATCCTGGAACAGCCGCGTGCGCTGGTCGGGCGCGATCCCCGGGCCGGTATCGCGCACCTCGAAGCGCAGCTCGCCCTCGGGCAGCGGGCGCACCGCGAGCGTCACCACGCCGCCAGCCGGGGTGAACTTCACCGCGTTCGACATCAGGTTGAGGATCATCTGGCGCAGCCGCGTCGGGTCGACCATCACCGCGGCCGGCAGCGCCGGGTCGAAATCCATCCGCAGCGCGATGGATTTGCGCGCCGCCTCGGTGCGCAGCAGCGCCACGCAGCCTTCGAGCAGGTGCAGCAGCCGCACCGGGCGCAGCGCCAGCTCCATCCGCCCGGCCTCGATCTTGGACAGGTCGAGCAGGCCGTTGACGAGGGCGAGCAGGTGGCCGCCGGCGCTGTGCAGGATGCGCACGTGGTCGCGCTGGTCCTCGGCCAGCCGCGGATCGTCGAGCAGCACTTGCGCGAAGCCCAGGATGCCGTTCAGCGGCGTGCGCAGCTCATGCGACATGCGCGCGAGGAAGGCCATGCGCGCCGCCCCCGCCGCCGCGGCCGCGTCGCGTGCCGCGGCGAGCTCGGCCATCGCGCTTTTGAGGGCGGTGATCTCGGTGCGGATGCCCACGGTGCCGCCGTCGGGGGTGCGCCGCTCGGTGATCAGCACCCAGCGGCCATCGGGCAGCAGACGTTCCATCGGCGGCTTGTCGCCGCGATGGAACTCCTTGGTACGGCGCACGAAGGCATCGATGTCAGGGCCCGCCTGCGGGTACTGGCCGAGCCGCGCGCCCTCGCGCAGGATATCCTCAAAGATCGCGCCGGGGACGATCAGCGGCGCGCTGACGCGGTAGAAATCCTTGTAGCGGCTGTTGCACGCAATCAGCCGGTCCTGCGCGTCGAACATGACGAAGCCGTCGGACATCGATTCGAGCGCGCTTTCGAGCGTGCGCCGGGCGCGGGCGCGCTCGTTCTCGGCGCGCTCGCGCGTGCTCTGCACGATGGTGAGCGCCGTCGCGATCGCGATGAGCAGCGCCCCGAAGGCGCCCGAGACCAGCCAGGCTCGCCGCCGGTCGCGGTACCAGTCGGCCAGCGCCACGTCGACGTCGAAGGTCGTGGCCACCACCAGCGCCGGATAGAGCGTCGGCCGAACCAGGGCGAAGACGTCGTGGCCATCGAAGCGCGAGGGCAGCACCGCGACGCTGCGTTCGGTCCCGGCCCAGGCACGCGCGCCCTGCGCCACGCCCTCACCGAGCCGCAGCTCGTCGAGCGGCAGCGAGGCCATCAGCTTGCCCTCGACTGTCTCGAGCGTGACACGCAGCCCGGCACGGTCGCCGCCGACCGCGAGCAGCGTCTGGACCAGCGGCAGCGGGACCTCGGCCACGCCGAGCACCGGCCCGAGGCCAGGGATGTTGAGGCTGCGGGCGAAATACAGCGACCATTCGCCGGTGAGCGGGTTCTTGACCGGGCCGCCGAACGACACCGTACCGGCGCGCTGGGCGACCTGGGCGAAATCCTCCTGCAGCTGCGGCGGCAGCCGGCGACGGCGGGAGAGCGGCAGCGCGGCCGCGACGGGGACGCCATCATACTGCAACAGCAGCACGTCGCGGTAGGTGAAGCTCTGGTTGTTCAGCTCCTGCAGCAGCCGGTTCACGGTCGGGACGTCCAGCAGCCCGTCGCGCGCGAAGGGCGCGAGCACCGCGGGCAGCGCCGCGAGCATGGAATCGACCTGCACGAAGGCGCGGTTGATCGACGCCTCCACGCCGTTGGCGACGCGCTCGACCGTCTCGCGCGCGGCGGTGTCCTGGGCTTCTCGCGCCTGACCCACCATCACCGCGGTCGCCACCAGCTGGGCCAGCAGCAGCGCACCGACGGCCAGGATAATGCCGATACGCAGCAGGCGGGCGCTGTACTGCATCTATTCCGGGCTCGCCATCAGCCCGAGCTCGGGGCCGATGGTGTGGTTCCAGGCATCGACGCATTCGACGCCGCAGCGCCGCACCCAGCCGGGCAGCACCGTCTCGGACAGCAGGCGGCGGCGCAGCGCCTCGTCCGCCGGGCTCACCGGGACCAGCGTCATCCTGCCGCGCCGCCCCATCCGGCACGGCGTGGCGCCGCTGTTGCAGGCGAGGCCATCGCCAGTCTCCTCCGCGGCGGCGTCCCAGATGCGCGCTTCCAGCACGCCGATCTCGCGCGCGATGATGCCGCGCAGATCCTCCGGCATCCCCATCCAGGCCGCCTGGTTGACCGCAAAGATCGACAGCCCCCAGGTGAGTGCGAGGCTGTGCACATGCGTGCTCACCTCGTGCAGCCCGATGCCATTGCCGGACAGAGTGCCAGTCACCGCACATTCGACTTGGCCGCTGCGCATCGCCGGCATCAGCTCGGCGAAGGGGGTGACCACCGGCACCGCGCCGAGTGCCGCGACCGCCTCGGACATGCCCACGGAGGAGGTGCGGATGCGCCGGCCGCGCAGGTCGGACAGTCCGGTGAAGGGGTTGCGGCAGAACAGGACCTGGGCGGAGTAGGTGTAGATCGCCAGCAGCTCCAGTCCGTAGCGCTCGGCCAGGATCTCGCGCAGGTGCGGCCGGTAGGCCGCGACGGTGCGGCGGAGCGCCGGCATGTCCGGGCTCACCGCGACGAGGTCGGCGCCGTTGAGCTCCGGCTCCTCGGTCGCGGCCAGTGCCAGCAGCGCGGTGCCATAGGGCACGACGCCGAGGCGCATCAGCTGCAGCACCTCCTGCCCGCGGATGCCGCTGCGGTCGAAGGCGGAGATCTCTGCCACCACGCGCCCACCGGTCGCGGCGGGGATGCGCTCGCGCCAGAACGGCTCCTCGAAGGTGGTGAACTGCCGCACATCGGCGAGGCCGCCCACGATCTTGATGCGGATCGGATCAGGCTGCGCCAACGCCGGCCGCGCCACAAAAAGGGCGAGCGCCAGGAACAGCAGCGACCAGGATCTCGAATCGACCAACGTGGACCCCCCTTCCCTGGCGGGAGTAATTCACCGCAACGACCCGGGCAATGCAACTTTTACGCGCAATCCTTTAAACGACCTTCAACAGAGCAGGTAAAGAGGGCGACGCATGCAGGACCGACCCGACATCATCAGCCATCGTGGCGGCGCGCTGCTCTGGGCGGAAAACAGCCTGAGGGCCTTCATCGGCTCCCGCGACCTCGCTGTCGACGAGACCGAATGCGACGTGCATCTCTCCGCCGATGGCGAGGTTGTGATCATCCATGACGCGACGCTCGACCGGATGAGCGAGGCGCGAGGCCCGGTCGCCGCGCATAGCATGGCGACGCTGCGCGCCATCGCGCTCAAGGGCGCCGATGCGGGCACCATCCCCGCACTTGCCGACCTCGCCGCGCTGTATCGCGATGGCGGACCGCGGCTGCGCATCGAGATCAAGACCGACGCCGCGGGGCATCCGTATCCCGGGATCGTGGCCAAGACGCTCGCGGTGATCGATGGTGCTGGGCTGCGCGGCCGCAGCGTGCTGATCGGCTTCCAGGCGCCAGCGATGGCCGAGGCGCTGGCAGCCGGCGGCCTGCACGGCGTGTCCTGGCTGGTGGACCGTCGCACGCTGCGCGATATCGGCATCGAGGGGGTGGTTGCGACCGCGGCCGTGCATGGTTTCCACGACATCGGCTTCAGCGCGGAGACGCTCGACGTCGCGCTGGTTGCGCATTTGGCCGAGGCCGGGCTCGCGGTGAACGCTTGGGGCGCCAATGACGAGGCACAAATCCGCCGCATGCTCGCACTCGGGATCGTGGGCTTCGCGACTGATGATCCGCGCCTCGCCCTTGCGCTGCGCGGCGGCGCGGGTGGGATGGGTGAAGGCGGCATCGCCGTAAACGCTTAGGCCCGCGACCAGAGGAAGACTACGACCCTCACTCGGCCGCGGCGCGCGTCTCCGAGCCCAGCAGCGGCACCGCGCCGGGCAGCGCGCTGCCAGTCCAAAGCTGCTCGAGCAGCTTGCGCGCCGCGATCTCGCCCACCGCCGGCACGGTAAGCTCGAGGAACTTCTCCGACAGGTCGTCATCGGAGAGCGGCGCGTCGGGATCACCCTTGCGGGTCTTCTGGTGGCGCTCCAGCACGCGGCCATCGGCGAGCGTGATCGCGACCTTGGCACTGCGTGCGTTCGGGAAGGCGGCGTCGCATTCGGGGTCGATCGCGACCGTGATGCGCGGCATCAGCGCGCGGATCGCGGGGTCGGCCAGGCGCTCCGGCGCGAAGGCGGACAGGCGGACGCCGCCATGGAGCAGCATGGTGGCAACGGTGAACTGGGTGGAGAAGCGGCAATCCTGCTCGGTGCGCGCGCTGGGACGGTCGCAGACGTCCTTGGTCGCGCGATAGCCGGCGACGGCGATGGCGCGCACGGCATCGGCATTAAAGCCGTGTTCGCGCTGGAGGTCGCGCACCGCATCCAACGCCGCGAAGATATGCCCGCAGCAGCCGTGATTCTTGAACGTCATGTCGGTGATCGCGAAGGGCTTCCCGATGCCGGCCAGCGCCTTCTCCCACTTGCCGGTATCCTCGCTGGTGGCCGCGGCGAAGCCCGCCGGGCCGTGCAGAACATCAAGGGCGCCGGTGACACCGCGCGCGGCGATCATCGCGGCCATCGCGCCGGCTTCGGCCGCGTGGCCGGGGTGCAGCGGCTTGCTCATCCCCTCGCCGCGGAAGGCCTGCTGCAGGCCGCTCGCCATGGTCGCAGCCGTGGCAATAGCGTGCGCCGTGTGCTCGGCATCCGATCTCAGGAGGATGGAGACCGCCGCGGCGGCGCCGAAATTCCCGATCGTGCCGGTGGTGTGCCAGAAGCGGTAATGGCTGGGCTGCACGGCCACACCGATGCGGCAGCCGACCTCATACCCGCCCGCCATCGCGCGCAGCAGCTGCGGCATCTCCGCGCCACGCGACTGCGCCATGGCCAGGGCCGCCGCGATGGTCGGGCATCCCGGGTGATAGACGGCGTAGCGGTAGATGTCGTCGAATTCGACGGTGTGGCTGGCCGTGCCGTTGATGAGTGCGGCGTGACGCACCGGCACCCGCTTGCCGCTGACATAGCAGAAGGCGCCGCCGCCGCCGCGCGTCTCATCGGCGAGTGCTTCGGACATCAGCGTGGCCGGCGCGCGCGAGGCGCCGGAGAGTGTGTTGGCGAACCAATCCACCAGCGCGCGGCGCGCGTGATGCTCGACCTCGGGCGAGAGCGGGCCATCGCGCCAGCTGGCGGCGTGTTCCGCGAGGATCAGAAGCGGGTTCATGCGTTGCTCCGCGGCAGGGTCTCGGGGTTCACCACGCTGTCGGCATCGAGCGTGCCGAAGAAGCGGGCCAGAATACTCTCCGCGCAGCTCAGCGCCATCCGGCGCATGGATTCCTTGGTGCCCGCCGCCGCATGCGGCGTGAGGATCACATTGGGCAGCCCCATGAGCGCGAGCTGCGTGGTCACCGGCTCCTCATAGAACACGTCGAGACCTGCCGCCGCGATGTGGCCGGATTTCAGCGCCGCGACCAGCGCATCCTCCACCACCAGCGTCCCGCGCGCGGTGTTCACCAGGGATGCGCCAGGCTTCATCTTCGCGAGGAATTCCGCATTCACCATGTCCCGCGTCTCGGCGTTGGAGGGGCAATGCAGCGTCACGATGTCCGCCGCCGCCAGCGCCTCGCCCATGTCCTTCACCGGCTCATAGCCCAGGCCGCGGATGGTGTTGCGCGGCACCTTGGGGTCGCTCACCAGGATGCGCATGTCGAAGGCGGCCGCACGCTTCGCGACCCGGCTGCCGATGCGCCCGAACCCCACGATCAGCAGGGTGCGCCCCGCAAGATCGATGGTCGGCAGCGCCGGCGTGGTGCCCCAGATCGGCTTGCGCATGTTCGCGTCATACCCGGTCACCCGCCGCGCGATCGAGAGCATCAGCATCATCGCGTGCTCGGCCACGCTCACCGCATTGGCCTCGGGCGTGATGGTGAGCGGAATGCCGCGCTCGGTCAGCGCCGGCACATCGACGGCGTCATACCCCACGCCATGGCGCGCCACGATCTGCAATTTCCCCGCCCGCCCGATCACCTCGCGCGTGATGGGCGTGAGCCGCACGGTGATCGCCTCCGCACGCGGCAGCGCCTCGGCCATGGAAGCCGGCGTCGGGTCTTCGAGGATCTCCACGGTGCAGCCACCATCGCGCATCGCCTGGATGGCTTCGGGATGGATGGCGCGGAGGCACAACACATGCGGCATGGTCAAAACCCCTAATCGGCGCTGGCGCCGGAAATGCGCACGAGCTCGGCCCATTTGGGCAGCTCGGCGGCGATGAAACTGGCGAATTCCTCGGGCCCGCTGCCGACCGGCTCGCTGCCTTGCTGCGCCAGGCGCTCGCGCAGCTCCGGCGTGCGCAGTGCGGCCTGGATCTCCTGTGCAATCCGCCGCACTGCATCGACCGGCGTGCCCGCCGGCGCCAGCACGCCATTCCACAGCGCCACCTCATAGCCCGGCAGCGTCTCCGCCACCGTCGGCACGTCCGGAACCAGCGCCGCGCGCCGCGCCGTCGTCACCGCCAGCGGCCGCAACCGCCCCGCGCGGATATGCTCGATCACCTCGACCAGCGGCGACGCCATGATCTCGAACTTGCCGCCGAGCAAATCCGTTACCGCCGGCGCCCCACCCCGATACGGCACATGCTGCATCACGATCCCCGCTCGCGCCGCGAACAACGCCGCCGCCAGGTGCTGCGACGTCCCCGGCCCAGACGTCCCATAATTCAGCGCTCCCGGCCGCGCTCGCGCCAAGGCGATGAACTCCGCCAGCGTGTTCGCCGGCACCCCGGGGTGCACCACAAAGATATTCGGCACGAACGCCACCTGCGATACGGGGGCGAAATCCCGCATCGCATCGAACGGCATCCGCCGATACAGCGCCGGGTTCGCGCCATGCGTCGAACTCGTCGTGAACACCAAAGCATGCCCATCCGGCGCCGACCGCGCCACAACCTCCGCCCCGATATTCCCGCCCGCACCCGCGCGATTCTCGATCACGATCGGCTGCCCCAGCCGCACCCCGATCGCCTCGGCCAACAGCCGCGCCGTCACATCCGTGCTGCCCCCCGGCGCATACGGCACGACCAACCGGATCGGCCGCTGCGCCACCCAGTCGCCCTCGCGACACACCCGGCAGGAGGGCTGCGCGAGGGCGGTGGTCGGCGACGCGGCGAACAGCGCCATGAGCGCGCGGCGAGAAAGGCTGGGGCGCTGCCCCAGACCCCGCCGGGGATCGTGTCGATCCCCGGACCCCTCCATTTGTTGGCTCTGGGTGGGGAAGGGGTTTGCGCCTTCGCGGTTGATGCCGGGTTCGGGAGGGGGGCGCATCATGGGAGCACCCTTGATGCCGAAAGCGCGCTGCGCCCCCCTCCCGAACCCGGCGCTCCATCAGCCATGGTCACACCCTTCCCAATCCAAGAACCAACAAAGGGAGGTCGAGGATCGACACGATCCTCGCGGGGTCCAGGGGCAGCGCCCCTGGCCTTCCTTGCCTCGCCTTCACGCCGTGTGTGCCGCCTTGCCCAGCACGGCCTCGCGCATCCGCGCTTGGAGGTAGGCGCCTTCGCGGGGCGGCAGGACGAGGGGCAGGGTGCCGGCGTCGATCTTGGCCACGGCGAAGAGAGGGCCGTTCTTGGCGTGGATAGCCGCGCGCAGCGCGGGGATTTCGTCGGGCGTGGTGACGAGCATGGTGTGGGGAAAGCCTGCGGCGCGTGCCATGCCGACCAGGTCGACGCCGTGCTTGGTGGCGGTCTCCTGCATGCCGGTTTCGCCGTAGTGTTCGTTGTCCTGGACGAGGATGGACAGGTTGGGCGTGCGGGAGACGGCGATGGTGGCGAGTGCGCCGAGGCCCATGAGCATTTCGCCGTCGCCGGTGATGACGAGGACGGTGCGGCTGGGCTGCGCGAGTGCCAGGCCGAGGCCCATCATGGCGGCGCCGCCCATGCCGCCCCAGAGGGGAAGGTTTTCGGCGCAGTCGCCCACGGCCGTGATGTCCCAGGCGGGGGCGCCGAGGCCGGCGATGACGAGCATGTCGCCGCGGTCAGAGAGGACGGCGGTGCACAGCGCGCGTCGGTCGAGTTTTCCGGATTTGGTCAGCATGGCGGCTCAGTCCTTCCCGAAGGTTTTCGCGCCGAGCAGGCGCTGGCCGAGCAGGGTCGCGGTCGGGCGGAAGGTGTTGAAGGCCATGCGCAGCGTGGCGTCGACGGTGGGGGCGACGTCCTCGGGCGTGTCGGCGCGCTTGACCAGCGTGCCCATGGCTTCAAGGACGGCCTGCGTGGCGTTGCCCATGGCGATCTGGGCCGGGTTGAACTCGCCGAAATCACCCCGCATGGTCACGATCATCGGCATCGGCGTGCGGTGGATGGATGAGAGTGTGAGCATGTTGATGCAGTTGCCCACGCCGGAAGATTGCATGAGCAGCACGGAGCGATCGCCACCGAGCCAGGCGCCGGCCATCATGGCGACACCTTCCTCCTCGGTGGTGAGTGTGACGACCTTCATTGTGTTGTCGGCGATGCAGCGCTTGATGAGGCGCGAATGGCCGGCATCGGGCACCAGCGCGACCTGGCGGATGTTGTGGAGTTTCAGCAGGTCATAGATCTGGTCGGGCCAGTCGGCCGCGGCGTCGGGGCGTTGTTCGATTGTGTCTTGCTGCATGGTTTCCTCGCTCGGGCGCGAGCATCGGCCGGGTGCGGCGCGCTGGCAAGACGCGGAGGTGTCGGGCATTCTGCGCGCGCAAAGGGGGCGGCATGGCCTGGGCGCATGGCATTGGCGGCACGCGGTATGTGTTCGGGGATTTGGCGACGCTGATGGCGCGCGCCACGCCGGCGCGCTCGGGCGATGCGCTGGCGGGTGTGGCGGCGGGCAGTGCTGCCGAGCGGGTGGCGGCGCAGCGCGCGCTGGCGGATTTGCCGTTGCGCGTGTTCCTCAACGAAGCGCTGGTGCCCTATGAGGCCGATGACGTCACGCGGCTGATCCTGGATTCCCACGACGCGTCGGCCTTCGCGCAGGTCTCGCACCTGACGGTCGGCGGCTTTCGCGACTGGCTGCTTGGCGAGGGCGCGGACAGTGCCACGCTGACGAAGCTGGCGCCGGGGCTGACGCCAGAGATGGTGGCCGCTGTCTCCAAGATCATGCGCATCGCGGACATGGTGGCGGTGGCACAAAAATGCCGGGTGGTGACGCGCTTCCGCAACACCATCGGGCTGCCGGGCACGCTGTCGATCCGCCTGCAACCCAACCACCCCACCGATGACCCGCGCGGCATCGCGGCATCGCTGCTCGATGGCCTGCTGCTGGGCGCGGGCGACGCGGTGATCGGCGTGAACCCCGCGACCGACAATGTCGAGGGCGTGATGCGCGTGCTCGAGATGCTCGACATGGTGCGCGAGCGCTTCGCCATCCCCACCCAGAGCTGCGTGCTCAGCCACGTCACCACCACGCTGCGCGCGATGGAGCGCGGCGCGCCGGTGGACCTGGTGTTTCAGTCGATCGGCGGAACGGAGGGAACCAATCGTGGTTTCGGCGTCACACTCGCACTGCTTCGCGAAGCGCGGGATGCGGCGTTGTCGCTGAATCGCGGCACAGTCGGACACGACGTCATGTATTTCGAAACCGGCCAGGGCAGCGCGCTGAGTGCCGAGGCTCATCACGGCGTGGACCAGCAGACGCTGGAGGCGCGCGCCTATGGCGTCGCCCGCGCCTACGCCCCGCTGCTGGTCAATTCCGTCGTCGGCTTCATTGGCCCGGAATACCTGTTCGACGGCAAGCAGATCATCCGCGCCGGCATCGAGGACCATTTCTGCGGCAAGCTGCTCGGCCTGCCGATGGGGGTGGACATCTGCTACACGAACCACGCCGAGGCCGACCAGGACGACATGGATGCGCTGCTCACCCTGCTCGGCGTCGCGGGCGTGACCTACATCATGGGCGTGCCGGGGGCGGATGACGTGATGCTCGCCTACCAAAGCACCTCCTTTCATGACGGGTTGCAGGCGCGCGCGCTGCTCGGCAAGGCGCCGGCGCCGGAATTCGCCGCGTGGATGGCGCGCATGGGCATCGGCGCAGGCGATGCGATTCCCGCCGGGATGTCCCCAGCCCTGATCGGCTTGGCGTGAGCGAGGTCGGCCACCTCCGCCGCTTCACCTCGGCCCGCGTTGGGCTGGGCCGCGCGGGGCATGCGGTGCCGACCGCGGCACAGCTCGACTTCGCCGAGGCGCATGCCCGCGCGCGCGACGCGGTGTGGTCGGCACTCGATGCCGAGGCCCTCGCCGCCGCCTGCGACCTCCCCGCGACGCGCGTGCGCAGCCAGGCACGCGACCGGCGCGAGTTCCTGCTCCGCCCCGATCTCGGGCGCCGCCTCGCCGAACCCCACGCGCTGGTCCCGCGACCCGGATGCATCGCGCTGATCCTCGCCGATGGCCTCTGCGCGGAGGGCGTGCAGCGCCACGCCCCGGCGCTGGTCGCGCGCCTGGCCGCCGCCCTCTCCGACCCCGTGCTGGTCATCGCCGAACAGGCGCGCGTGGCCCTGGGCGACGCGATCGGCGAGGCGCTGGACGCGGCCGCCGTCATCGTGCTCATCGGCGAGCGGCCGGGGCTCTCGGCCACCGACAGCATCGGTGCCTACATCACCTGGGCACCGCGCATCGGGCGCACGGATGCGGAGCGCAACTGCATCTCCAACATTCGCCCCGGCGGCCTCGGCGCCGACGACGCGGCCGGCAAGATCCTGTGGCTGCTCGGCGCGGCGCGCGCGCTGGGGGCGACCGGCGTCGCACTGAAGGATGAGCAGCCCGCCTCGCCTTTGCTGACGCCATGATCCAGGTGACGCCGCGCATCGCGCTCGACCCGAAGGAGATCGAGGAACGCTTTCTCCGCGCCTCCGGCCCCGGCGGGCAGAACGTCAACAAGGTGGAGACCGCCGTCGAACTGCGCTTCGACGTGCGCGCCTCGCCCGCGCTGTCGGATGCAGTGAAGGCGCGCCTTGCGACCTTAGCCGGCCGGCGGCTGACCAAGGAGGGCGTGCTGGTCATCAACGCCCAGCGCCACCGCACCCAGGACCGCAACCGCGAGGACGCGATGGAACGCCTGCTCGCGCTGATCCGCGAGGCCGCGATCCCCCCGCCGCCGCCGCGGCGCCCGACCAAGCCTACCAAGGGCTCCGTGCGCCGGCGCGTGGATGGGAAGACGCTGCGTGGCGCGCTCAAATCGCTGCGCAGGCCGCCCGAGGGCGACTAGACGTCGCTCGCCGCGTAAACGTGACGTTCAAGCGCCGCGGCCGGGCCAGACGGTTGCTGCGGCGGCCGCACCAGGCTCGAGTCGAAAAAAATCAGGTTCTCGCCGGCGATCAGCGTGTCCATCGCGCGCCCGGCCAGCGCGGCGAACAGCGGCGCGAGGCAGGCGCCGCCCGGGATCATGAAGTCATGCGGCTCGATGACTATGCAGGGCGCCTGGGCGAAGACCGCGCCGTCCGATTCGAACACGGTGCGCTCGGCGCCTTCGATGTCGAGCTTCACGATCAGCGGATACCCGCCCGGCACCGCCGCCACCAGGCTCGCCAGCCGGCGCGACGGCACGCTGCCGCCATCGGCGACCTGGCGCGACCAGGAGCCATCGCCCGGCGCGCCACCGAGATTGACACCGTTCTCGTGCGACCACAGCGCGCCGTGGACGGGATGAATGCGCGGCTCGCGCGCGGCGTTGGCGCGTAATTCCGCGAAGGTGACCGCGTCGGGTTCGATCGCGACGACCAGTGCCTCGGGAAACATCGCGGCAAAGTAAAGCGCCGAGTAGCCGACATTGGCGCCGGCATCGATGATCAGCGGCTGGTGGCCTTGCGCGCGCTGGCGGCGCGCCAGCGCATGCAGGCCGGCGAGCAGGGCGGCATCGAGCTGGTAATCCTTCCAGCCGAAGATCTGAGAGGCAACGAAAGGATCGCTGTCCAGTGGCCGGATGCGGATCGGGTGGCCGCCGGCGCGCGCTGTCACGGGGGCAGCCTGGCGCATGGCACGCCGCCCCCAGACCCGCAATGCGGCGAGCGGACCGATCGCCTTGCCAAGCCCGATGAGGTGCCGCAGCCGGCTCGAATGATGCATGGTCGGAGCGCGCTCCTCGTGTCGCCGATGTGGCCACTCTCGCTACGCGGCAGGCCGCGTCGGGGATGCGACAGGCGAGCCGCCCGGATGGTCTAAGCCCTGCAGCATTGGCGGCAAGCGCCCGCGCCTTCCCGTTACCGTGCGCATTGTCTCCGATCGTGACGCGCCGCTCGGCGTTCGTCCTACCCCAGCATCTGGCCGCCATCGACAATGATCGTCTGCCCGGTCACCCAGCGCGCCAACGGCGAGGCCAGGAACAGAGCGACGTCGGCCACTTCCTCGGGCGTGCCGAGGCGGCCGAACGGGATCGAGGCCAGGATGTTCGCATAGACCGGCTCGCCGGCGAGGCGCCGCTTCTCCCACGAACCGCCGGGGAACTCGATCGAACCCGGGGCCACCGCATTCACCCGCACGCCATCCTTGGCGAGCATCGCCGCCTGGCTCGACGTGTAGCTGATCAGCAGCGCCTTCACCGCCGCATAGGCCGGCGTGCGCGTGGAAGGGCGGAAGCCCGAAATGGAGCTGACGTTGACGATGCTCCCCTTCGACGCACGAAGGTGGGGAATGGCGACGCGGCTCGCGCGCACCGTCGCCATGACGTCCACCGAGAGGCCGGCGGCCCAGCCTTCCTCGGTATCGGTCGCACCAAAGCCGGAGGCGTTGTTCACCAGCACGTCGACGCCACCCAGGGCCTGGGCCGCATCCTCGACCCACCGCAGGACGGCCGGACCGTCGCCGAGGTCGCACGAGGCAGCGATCGCCTTGTGGCCGAAGCCCGCGAGTTCTGCCTGCGCGGCGTCGAGCGGGCCCTGGCTGCGGGCGCAGATGGCGACGTCGGCGCCGGCGCGGGCGAACCCCTGCGCGACGGCGAGGCCGATGCCGCGGCTGCCGCCGGCGACGAGCACGCGCTTGCCGGAAAAATCGAAGGTCATGGGGCGTTCCGTCAGAGTTTGCCGGTGAAGGGTAGTGTCAGTTGGCGACCGACGCCAAGCGGGTGCCCGTGTGGGTCGGACGCTTCCTCGCCGGCAGGCATTCGGGCAATGCCGCCACCAAGTGCGCAATGGGCTCCGCCGGCGTCGTGGCTAGACGACCGCCTCGACGATGGACTGCGGCACCGGAACGCTCGCCGCGAAGCTGGCCCGCGTCTCCAGCCGCCCGCTCATCGCGACCAGCCCAGAATGCGTGTCGCGCCACGGGTGGTCCGGGTAGCGGACCGTCAGGTAGCGCAGCACCGTGCCGACGCAGATGTCGGCCAGGCCGAAGCGGTCGTCCACGAGGAAACCCGGGCCCGCCAGGCGCTCGAGCGCGGACAGCCCGCCATCGATCTTGCGGCGCTGGCGCGCCATCCACGGCGCGCTCGGCGCCTCCCGCCGGCGCTCGAAGAACAGCAGCACCGTCGCGTCGCAGATGCCATCGCAGATAACCTCGATCTGCCGCGCCTGCAACGCGAGGACAGGGTCGCGCGGCAGCAGCGGCGGGTCCGGATAATGCACCTCCAGCCATTCGAGGATGAAGCGGCTTTCGTAGATGCCCTGCCCGTCGGGCAGCACCAGGACGGGCAGCTTCTCCAGCGGGTTGTAGGCCGGCGTCGCCGTGTCCGCGTGCCAGGGCACCTCGGTGCGAAGCGTGAAGGCGATGCCCTTCTCGATGAGCGCGATCCGCACCTTGCGGGCATAGGGGGACGGCGTGGCGCTGATCAGCTCGTACATGTCATTCAACAAGCGCATTGGTGGAGCGCACGACATCGCCCCACGCACGGCGCTCATCGCGCTGGAACGCCGCGAGGAATTCCGGCGTGCTGGGCTCGGGCACCGCACCCTGCTGGCGCACCACCTCGATGAAGGCCGCGTTGGTCATGGCACGGCGGACGGCGGCGTTGAGCTGCGCGATGACCGGCGCGGGCGTGCGCGCGGGGGCATAGATCGCCTTCCACAGGCCACTCTCCAGCGGCGCGCCAAAACTCTTCACCGTGGGCACGCCGGGGAATAGCGGCACCTCGCCGGGTGCCAGCACGGCCACGGCGCGGCTGCGGCCGTCGCGCGTCAGGCTCTCGGCGCCACCCGCGGGCAGCGCGAAGCAGTCGACCTGGCCGGCCAGGATGGCCTGCATGGCCGGTGCCTGGCCGGTGAAGGGCACGTGGAGCATGCGCACGCCCTGCTGCGCGAGGATGCGCTCCATCGCGAGGTGCGGCGTGCTGGCCACGCCCCAGCTGGCGTAGGTCACGCCCTCGGGGTCGGGGCGCGCCGCATCGATCAGTTGCGGGAAGCTTTGGATGCCGGGCCGGCTGGGGCCCACGATCAGCGCGAAGGGGAAGCGGCCGACCATGCTGATCGGCGCGAAGTCCCGGTCCGGATCGTATTGCAGATTGCGATAGGCGAAGGGGTTGATGGCCTGGGTATCGACGATGCCCATCCACAGCGCGTGGCCATCGGGCGCGGACCGCGCCGCCGCCGTGGCACCGACGCTGCCGCCGGCGCCGCCACGGTTTTCGACCACGACGGCCTGCCCCAGCTCCGCCGAGAGCGGTTGCGCAAGGGCGCGCGCGATTATGTCGTTCAGCCCACCGGGCGGGAAGCCCGAGATGATGCGCAGGGTGCGGTCAGGAAAGGCTAGCGCGGGGGAGGAGAGCGTCACGGCGGACACGGCGCCCAGCAGGGCGCGACGACGGATTTTCGGCATGGCGAGGTCCTGTGAAAGGACCGGCGTTTTCCTGTGACGGTTCTAGCCGGCGGCGTTCACGCTGTGAAGCCTTTCGCCGCCCTCTCGCGACGCATCAGCCCTTCTGCGGCAGCTCCAGCACCACCGCGCCGGACACCGCATCAGTCACGCCCAGCCAAGGCCCGACCATCTCCAGCGTGTCGCGGAAGCTGTTCAGCGTCTCGATCATGTTGGAAGAAAATCGACGCCTCGCCGACGTCGCGGCACCTTGAGACGACGTCGGCCTTCCGGACCCAAACATACTCGTAGCGTGCCCGGTCAGGGCTCGTCGCGGGCGAGGCGGAAGGTGCCGCTCGAGCTGGTAGGCCGCACGCCAGTTTCGGTAACGCTCACGTAGACCGCCGTGCCGCTGAGTGTTCCATCCGCGATGGTCGCGTTGATCTCGGCCTTGAACGGGGTGCGACCCATCATGAGCACACCGGCCGCGGAGAGGCGGCCAGCCGGGGTCAGGCGCCCGGCGAGCTGGCCGCGGCCGATGAGGCCGCGATAGGCATCGAACCGCACCACCACGTCCTCGCCGCGGCCGACCGGCGTGACCACCAGTTGCAGTCCACCGCGGCGCCCCAGCGTCTCGTTGAAGGTGGTGCCGCGGAAGGTCCCGGCCATGGCCCGCTCCGGCTCCGCGCGCACGGCCGCGGAAGGGGCGGCGATGACCGGTCCAACCGTCGCGCCGCGTCCTGCCGGCGTCGGGGCGACTTCAGGTGGGGCAGTGGCCGCCGGCGGAACGGTCGCCGAAGACGGGCTGCCGATCGCCGGCTCAACCGCTGCGTCGCGCTCGGATGGCGCCGGCGCTGGTGGATCGGCTGGCGCAGAGCGGCTTGCATCGGCGGTGGGTGGCGCTGGCTCCATCGTCGCGGATGGTGGCGTGGAAGGGCCGCCCGGATCCGGTGCGATGGACGCTTCGGCCACGGCGACGGGGGCCGGCTCCGGCGCGCGCTCTGCAGTTTGTGGGGCGGCGATATCCGCAACCGCGGTGGGCGCAGTCCGCTCGGCGGCGGGCGGCGGCGCCCAAGGCATCCGCCCGGTCTCTGGATCGGGACGTCGCCGGGCGATCCAGCGCGCGGCGTTGGTCCCGCTGCCTGCCTCCGCGACAATTGCGGTACTTGCATCGCGAGAGCGCGCGTGCGGCAGTAACGCCGCCGCGGCGACGGCGAGGACGAGGGCCGCGGCCAAACCACCCATGACCAGGAAGCTCGGCCGCCGTCTTCGCATCGGCGGCACTGCGGCAGCGAGCGGTTCGCGGATGCCCTCCGCGAAATGCAGAGGCACGAGGTCGACGCGCCGTGCGGCCGCGGGGCCACGCGTGGCGCCACCGGGCGCCGAGATCTCGGCCGCGCGGATCACATGCTCGGCCTGGACCTGCGACGCCTGGTCCAGTTGGGCCTGCAGCAGCGATGCCTGGCCCAGCAGGTTCAATCGACCCGGCAGGCCTTCCGACAAGGCGGCCAGTGAATCGATGGCCTCCACGCCAAACGCATCCGGCGAGAGGCCGGCCGCAGCAAGGCCAGCCGCGACGAAGGCATCGACCTCCGCGCGGGAGAGCGGCGCCAGCCGCGTGACCGAGACCCGTCCCGGCAGGAACGCCATGCGGTCCGCCGCAGGCGGAAGGACGCCAAGCACGGTGGCTTTCCCCAGCATTGCAAGGCTGAACAGCGTGGCTTCGTCCAGCGGGTCGGCGTCATCCACCAGGCGCACGACGTCCGGTGCGATCGACGTGGCGACGGCCTCCCTTCCCTCAAGGCTGACCTTAACGCCAGCGGACCGGAGCGTGCGCTCAAGGTCCTGAAGCAACAGCGTCTTGCCGGCACCGTGCGGCGCGGCGAGGATCACGAGCCCACCCTCCGCCAAGGCCTTCAGCACCGAGCTCCGCGCCTGTTTCCATCCGTTGTGCTGGAACGCGTCCGCGGCGGAAGGCGGCGGCTCGAATGGTGGGGAGTGGCTGTTCGCTCGGGACCGCGTATTCGTGGCGCCCATGATCTGGTCTTCACCTTGCACTGCCGTGTTGCGTTCCGGCGTGGCAATGCCGGCCACGAACGTTAACGCGGGGAGTGAAGGACAGTTCTTCGCAGCTCAGTGTGCTGACGGGGATTTCACTCCGCGAAGCAACGTTGGCGTCCAACCGCTTGCAGAGTTTCGGGCGTGCACCAGCATGGCGCGGACCGCGCCGCGCAGCTTCCCGCGGTGCGGGCGAAGTGCAGACAAACTTCTTGCGGGTATGGTGGGCGCAGTAGGGCTCGAACCTACGACCCGCTGATTAAGAGTCAGCTGCTCTACCAACTGAGCTATGCGCCCGGAGGGCGGCGTAATGGCCCGCCGCGCCGGCTTTGTCCAGCCCCAACCTTCAATCCTTGGTGACGCCAAGCTCCGCATCGCGGTGGATATGCGCCGAGAGCAGCAGCCCGAAGCCCAGCATCGTCGTCAGCATCGCCGACCCGCCATGCGAGATCAGCGGCAGCGGCACGCCGCCCACCGGAATGGATCCCGTCACCATCGCGACGTTCACGAAGACGTAGAGGAAGAAATTGGTCCCGAGCCCGATCGCCAGCAGCCGCCCGAACTGATGGCGAGACCGGAACGCCACCATGAAGCAGAAGGCCACCACCATCAGCATCAGCGCCAGCACCGACAGCGCACCCACCAGGCCGAATTCCTCGGCCAGCATGGTGAAGATGAAGTCGGTCTGCTTCTCGGGAAGGAAGTTCAAATGCCCCTGCGTCCCCTGCAGGAACCCCTTCCCCCACAGCCCTCCCGACCCGAGTGCGATCTTGGACTGGATGATGTTGTACCCTGCCCCGAGCGGATCGCTCTCGGGATCGAGGAAGGTCGTGATCCGCGCTCGCTGGTAGTCGTGAAGATGCTCGTAGGCGATGGGTGCCGCGATCCCGATGCAGACCGCCAGGGCCGCGAACTTCCACCACCGCACTCCCGCCGCCCACAGCACCGCAGTGCCCACCAGCCCCGTGATGAGCGCGGTGCCCAGGTTTGGCTGCTTCAGGATCAGCCCAACGGGGATCAGGATCATGATGCCGGCCGGGATCAGGAACAGGATGTTGCCCATCCGCTCCCAGCTCGCTCTATGGAAATAGGCGGCGAGCCCAAGGACCAGCATGATCTTCATCAGCTCGGATGGCTGCAGCTGGATGGGCCCGACGTCGATCCAGCGCTGCGCACCCTTGCCGACATTGCCCACCAGAAGCACCAGCACCAGCATCCCGATGCCGCCGAGGTAGCCCAGCCAGGACAGCTTCGCGATCAGCTTGATGTCGATCATCGCGATCGACAGCATCAGCACCAGCCCGAAGCCGAAGCGGATCGCGTGCTTGGAGGCATAGGGCTCCGGCGCGCCGCCGCCTGCGGAATACAGCGCAACGTAGCCGACGCCGGCGATGGTGGTGACCAGCAGCACGAATAACCACGGCACCTGCCAGAACTTGTTGAGCAGGCCGACGCCACGGTCGCGGGCGAGGAGACGTTTTTCGAGGATCATGAGGGAACAAGCATAGGGGAAATGAATTTCTCCCAGCGACGCATTGCGTCGCGCCACTTTCTTTTGTTTTTATCCACGGGACGGCCGCGCAGTCCGAGCTTCCCTTGCCAAGCGCGAGCAACCTGCCAGCGGGTACCAAAAAGCCAAAAATAAAAGATCGGGATCTGGGGGAATTCATTCCCCCGGTCTTGCTTTTTCATCCGCCGGCCACTCGCTGCGTCCCTGGCCCACCCGGCCGCAGCCGCTGGAACGCCTCCGCCAGCACATCGCGCGCCAGTGGCGCCGCCGCCATGCTGCCCGAGGTCCCGTGCTCGACCACGACCGAGACCGCGAACAGCGGGTTGTCATGCGGCGCGAAGGCCACGAACAGCGCGTGCGGGCGCCATTCGCGCGGCATGGTCTCGACCCGGAAGCCGCGTTCGCGCTGTTCGCGGGTGACGCGGCGCACCTGTGTGGTCCCGGTCTTGCCGGCGACCTGGGCGCCGAGTGCGGCCGGCAGTCGCGCGATCCGCGCTGTCCCACCTTCCTCGTTCACCACCGCCCACATCGCGTCGCGCACCAGCCGCATGTCGCGGTCGGGGATGCCGAGCGAGGGCCAGTCCTCGGCCCGCGCGCCGCGCACCGGGCGGCCACCCACCAGCTTCGTCAGATGCGGCTGCACCGCGCGCCCGGTCGCGAGCCTGGCCGCCATGGTCGCGAGCGAGAGCGGGGTGAACTGATAGAACCCCTGGCCGATGCCATGGATGACCGTATCGCCCAGCGCCCAGGGCCGGCCCTGGGCCTCGCGCCAGGCCCGCGTCGGCGACATGCCGCGGCGGACGCCGGGGATCTCGATCTCCAGGTCGACGCCGAGCCCGAAGCGCCGCGCCATCGCCGAGATGCGGTCGATGCCGAGCCGCTTGGCCATCTCGTAGAAATAGACGTCGCAGGACAGCTTGATGCCCTGCCGCATGTCGAGGCCGCCATGGCCGTTGCGATTGTGGCAATGGAAGCGTGATTCACCGAGGTCCATGTGGCCCGGGCAGTTGACCCGCTCTCCCGGCGTGACCACGCGCGCCTCGAGCGCGGCGAGTGCGACGACCATCTTGAAGGTGGACCCCGGGGCGTAGAGCCCGTTGGTCGCCTTGTTGATTAGGGGCGTGGAGCGCGACGCTGTCCATTGCCGCCACTGGGCGCCGGACACGCCGGTGTTGAACACGCTCGGGTCGAAGCTGGGCTGACTTGCCATGGCCAGCACCTCGCCGTTGCGGGCATCGAGCAGCACCACCGAGGTGCCCTCCTCGATCCGCCCGCGGATCGCGCGCTGCAGGTCGGAATCGACGCTGATCTGCACGTCCTGGCCGGGGATGCCCTCGCGCCGGTCGAGCTCGCGGATGACGCGGCCGACGGCGTTGACCTCGAGCTGGACGGACCCCGCGCGGCCGCGCAGCACCCGGTCATGCGCGCGCTCGACCCCGGCGCGGCCGACGCGGATGCCGGGCAGCTCCAGCAGCGGATCCTCACCGATATCGGCCTCGGCCGGCGGTGCGACATAGCCCACGATATGGGCCAGGTGCTCGGCCTCCGGGTACAGGCGCGTGGTGCCGAGATCGACGCTGATCCCCGGCAGGTCGGGCGCGTTGACCTCGATCCGCGCCATCTCCTCCCACGTCAGGAACTCGCGCACGATGACGGGGACGAAGCGGCGTCGGCGGCGCACCTCGCGCTCGATCCGCGCGCGCTCATGGGCTTCAAGCGGCACGATGCGGGTGAAGGTTTCGAGCGTGGCGTTCACATCCGCGCTCTGCTCGGCGACCAGCAGCACGCGCCAGTTCAGCCGGTTGCCGGCCACCGTCTTGCCATTGCGATCGAGCACGCGCCCGCGCGGCGGCGCGATGAGGCGCGCGGAGATGCGGTTCTCCTCGGCGAGCGTGGCGTAGCGCGCGCCCTGCTCGACCTGCAGCTTGTACAGGCGGGAGGCGAGGAAGGCGAAGGCGCCGAGCTGCACACCGCCCAGGATGAAGGCGCGGCGCTTGAACACGGAGCGCCGGCGCTCTTCCTCCTTGCGCACGGTGCGCTCGCCACCCAGCGGGCGCAGCGGGCGGCTGTCGCGGCTCACGCCTCGAGCTCCGCCTGCCGCATGGCGCGGTGCGCCCGCGTCATCAGGAAGGCGAGGCTCGGGTACAGCCCGGCGGCGAGCAGGGCGAACTGCACGGACGGCTCGGGCGGCGGCAGGCTCAGCGCGAGCAGCGCGTGCAGCAGCCAGCCCAGCCCCGCCGCCCCGGCCGCGAAGCCGCAGAACACCACCCACACCGCGAGGAAGCTCCACCCGGCGAGCGACCGGCGCCAGCGGAAGGCGAGGCCATGCACCGCGAGCAGGGTCAGGATGCCGATGCCGATCGGCGCATAGGTGACCAGATCCTGCAGCAGCCCCAGCGCGAACACCGCCACGGGCGACATGCTGAGGGGTCGGAAGATGGACCAGAAGAACACCGCCGGCAGCACCACGGCGGGCACCAGCGCCGGCGCGCCGCGAAACGCCGCGACGAAGACCAGCAGCAGCGCGGTCGCGACCGGCGGCAGGGCGGCGCGGAAGAAGGCGTCGAGCCAGCGCCAGAATCCCTGGGCCGGCTCCTGCCGGCCCGGCCGCGGTCGCGTTGGCGGCCTGTCCATGGGTCTAGCGCCGCTGCGGCCGCGGCTCGGGCCGCGCCACGGATTCCGGCGGCAGGATGCCGCGCAGGCCGAAATCGAACAGCCGCACCATGTCCAGACGGTCGAGCTGGGCGAACAGCTCCACCTCGGCCGCACCGGAGGGCGAGAAGCGCACCACGCCCACCGGCAGCCCGGCGGGGAAAGCCCCGGCCTCGGCGGAGGTGACGATGCGCTCACCCTCCTGCGGGACCGAGCCTTCCGGCCAATGCGCGATGCGCGGCCGACCGCCATTGGTCCCCAGCATCATCGCCCGCACGCGCGAGCCCTCCAGCGTGATCGGCACGCGGGAGTTCATATCGGTGGCGAGCAGCACGCGGGCGGAGCGGGAGCCGACCTCGGTGACGCGCCCGACCAGGCCGCGCTCATCGAGTGCGACCTGCCCCTTGCGCACCGGCTGGCCGGGGAGCGTGGCGAGAAGCACGGCGCGGGCATAGGTGCCGCCGCCATCGGCGACCACGCGGGCGGTGTTGAAGCTGGGCGTGCTGTCGGGGACGAAATTGGTCTGCCGGCGCAGCATCACGTTCTCCGCCTCCAGTGCCAGGGCCGCGGCGTGCCAGCGGCGCAGACGCTCATTCTCCTCGCGCAGGCGGGCATTGTCGGTGCGCAGCTGCAGCAGGGATCGCGCCTCGTCCAGCCCGTCCTGCACGGCGCGCAGCGGCTCGGCCATCACGGCGTAGAGCGGGGCCAGCGCATCGGCCAGCGCAGTGCGCGCGCGTTCGGCTATCACAGTGTCGGCCTTGCCCAGCAGCATGGTGCCGAAGGCGGCCGCCACCATCAGCGGCAGGGTCAGGCGCGAGAGGGCCTGGCGTAGCGGAATGCTGAGACGGATCACCGATACCCTGCCCTAAAACCCTCTATGCGTTTCAGATCTTCCGCAGGCCAAGCACATCGTATGCCGTGCCATCCTGCCGCAATCGCCGCCTCGCGTCGCCAGATTAATGCCTCGCGCGGATCAATACATGGACGTGAGGACGTGGCGCAGGCGCTTGATGTCCTCCAGCGCCCGGCCGGTGCCCAGGGCCACGCAGGAGAGCGGCTCCTCCGCCACCACCACCGGCAGGCCCGTCGCGTCGCGCAGCACCTGGTCGAGGCGGTGCAGCAACGCCCCGCCCCCGGTCAGCACGATGCCCTTGTCGACGATATCGGCCGCGAGCTCGGGCGGCGTGTTCTCGAGTGCGACCTTCACGGCCTCCACGATGGCGAGCACCGGCTCGAACAGCGCCTCGGCCACCTGCCGTTCGGAGACGGCGACCTCGCGCGGGACGCCGTTCATCAGGTCGCGGCCCTTCACCTCAGTGAAGTTGCCTTCGCCGCCATTGTCGGGGGCCGCGGCGGCGCCGATTTCCATCTTGATGCGCTCGGCGCTGCTCTCGCCGATGAGCAGGTTCGCGGAGCGGCGGATGTAGGAAATGATCGCCTCGTCCATCTTGTCCCCGCCGACGCGGACGGAGCGAGCATAGACGATGCCGCCGAGCGAAATCACCGCGACCTCGGTGGTGCCCCCGCCGATATCGACCACCATCGAACCCGAGGGCTCGGTCACAGGCAGCCCGGCACCGATCGCGGCGGCCATCGGCTCCTCGATCAGCAGCACCTTGCGCGCGCCCGCACTCTCGGCACTCTCCTGGATCGCGCGGCGCTCGACGGCGGTGGAGCCCGAGGGGACGCACACGATGATCAGCGGCGAGGCGAAGCTGCGGCGATTGTGCACCTTGCGGATGAAATGCTTGATCATCTCCTCCGCCACTTCGAAATCGGCGATGACGCCGTCGCGCAGCGGGCGGATGGCGGCGATGTTGCCCGGCGTGCGGCCGAGCATGAGCTTCGCCTCCTCGCCCACGGCGAGCACCTGCTTGCGCCCGCGGGTATCGGAGATGGCCACCACCGACGGCTCGTTCAGAACGACGCCACGCCCCTTGACGTAGACAAGCGTGTTCGCCGTGCCGAGGTCGATGGCCATGTCGGCCGAGAGAAAGCCGAACAGGCGAGAGAACATGCGCCAAACCTTCCTAAGGCGGGCCCACCCAATCCCGTCGCCTGGGGGGTGCCGCCTATAGATCACAACTCTGCGCGGGAAACGGGTCGGAGGCTTAGCCCTGCCGGCGTTGCGGCTCAAGCCGGATTCCGGACGCGACGACGCAGGGCACCATCGCGGCGGTTGCGCTTCCGCCATGAATGACGATGATGCAGCCGCGAGAGCGGGCCGGGCGCCCGCCACTGGAGAGCTTGCCATGCGCCGTCGCGCTGTTTTCGCCGGGGCCGCGCTTGGCCCGCTGATCCTGCTGGGCTGCAACCGCCTGGCACCCGTCTATACGGTGAGCGAGGCGAACTTCCTCGGAGCGGCACCGCTCACCCGCCGCGGCGACCAAATCCGTCGCGCGGCCATCCGGCTGAACTGGGCCGTGCAGGATGTCCGCCCCGGGGTGATGCGCGCGACCTTCAACGCCAGGCGCGACCAGGCGGTGGTCGAGATCACCTACTCGCGCGACCGGTTTTCGATCCAGCACCTGGAAAGCAGCAATTTGAGCTTCAACGGGGGCCAGATCAACCGGGCGTATAATGGCTGGGTGCAGGATCTGGAGCGGGCGATCATCGCCGGTTCGGCGGCGTGAAAAAAGAAATCGGGGGCATGAATTTCCCCCAGCCGTCTTTCGTCACCGCGCCCTTGCGTTGACGCTGCAAGCCCCCGCCGCACCGCGGGACGCTGCCCACACCGTCGTCGAGGTATTCGCCCCGATCGTGATGTCCCCGCGCGCCAAGGTCGGCGCGCTCGGGCAATTCGCCCGGAAGGCCATGGTGGTCGGGCAGCTGTTGCGGAAGTTGAACCCTGTCAGCCCATCCTGCGTCCGCGTGCCGGCGAAGGTCACCCCGCAGCGCCCGGGCGGCGAAGGCACGGCCGGGTTGGGCACGGCGGCGCTGGCCACGGGTTCGACGCGCGCGGTCGGCAGGGCCGCGATGCGGGCGTCCGCTTCACCCGCGCCGGCGTTGCGCGCGGCGACATAGGCGCGCCGCGCGGGTTCATTGGCGCCGCGCTGGCGATTGACGTCGCCCAGCATCAGCCAAAGCGCGCCGTCGCGTGGCGCGAGCCGCACCGCTGCCTCCAGCACCCGCACCGCCTCGGCCGGATTGCGCTCCTGCAGGGCGGCCGGCGCCTGCGCGGCCAGACCGCGCGCGAGATCCGGCGCCTCGGGCACCGGCTGCTGGCCCAGCCGCGTGACCAGCGCGTCCGAAGCCTCGCCATCGACGGTGAGGCCGAGGGCGTATTGCGCCGCGCGGATCGCGGCCAGGGTGCGCTGGCCCGGCGTGCCGTCGGCCGGCCCGGGGTCGAGCCCGAGGCTCGCGAGCCGCCGCTGCAGCTGGATGATCGCCTCGCGCCCGAGCGGACCGCCGCTCGGCACCGATCGCGGCAGCGCGGGGCTCGCGAGGGCGGCGAGCCGGGCGCGCGCGATCGGGGCGAAGACGCCCGCCGGCCAGCGCTCCAGATAGGCTTCGAGCTCAGCAGGGCGGCCGGTGCCCTGCACCGATTGCCAGAACACCAGCTCGGCGGCCGCGGTGCCGTCCGGTGCTGCGACCTGCGCCGGCGGCGCGGGCGGCAGCGGGGTGGGCGCCGGTGCGGCCGCCTGCGGGATGAGAAACAGCTCGCCCGTCGCCTGGTCGTAGATGGCGGGGTTCTGCTGGTGCCGGACCGAGGCGGCGTCGGTGCGCACCTGGTCGCGCACCTGCTTCACCGCGGCATCGAGGCTGAGCCCCGGCTGCGCAAGGGCAGGCAGCAGGTATCGGGTGAACACGCTGTTGGGCGAGGGATCGGTATCGCTCAGACGGTCGAGCGCGGCCTCGCCGATGCCGGCCGAATAGACCACGTAGGTGCCTTGCGGTGCATCGACGCGGCCGAGGCCGCGGGTGCGGCCGACGCTCCGCCCGGCCTGGCGCGGCAGCGGGTTGTCGCGGCAGGCATCGATGATCAGGGCGGAATAACGCACGCCGCTCTCGGTCATCGCCTGGGCGACGTCGGTGAGCAGGAAGCCCTCGCGCAGCAGGATCGATTCCGACAGCGTCGCCGGGATGTCGGCCGGCAACAGCACATTGGTGCCGCGGATTTCCACGCCGTGGCCGGCGAAGAAGAACATGCCCACCTCGGCGCCGCGCAGCCGGTCCTCGAACTGCGCGAGCGCGGTCGAGATGCCGCGCCGGTCGGGATCGGTGCGCAGGATGACCTCGAAGCCGATCTCGGTGAGCTGGCGCGCGATGGAGGTGGCGTCGTTGCGCGCGCGGGTCAGGGTCTGCACGTTGGCATAGCCATCGATGCCGACGACGAGCGCCACGCGCCGCCCGCCCTGGGCAAGAGGGGCGGATTGCGGCGCGGCGAGCAGCAGGCAAAGCGCGATCAGCAGGGTTCGCATGCGCGATCCTTCCGGCAGCGTGGCGATCGGGTCAAGCGTCTAAGAGTAGCACGAACATGGCTGTGACCGGCAGCCGCCCGCTGTCCCTGGAGCGTCACGGATTGTCTGCTTGCAAATGATCGCCAACTCGGCCACATAGCTCCTGTCAGCGCGCGATCTTGTGCGCCCACGCGCCGCCCCGGCCGCGTGACCGGCCCCCGGAACCCGCCAGAAGGCGGGCCGTGCGGTACCCGGGCCGGGAATAGCGCGGCCACCCCAGCGGAATCGCTCCCGACACGCGGGGCCTCCTCCCCGAAATCTCGTCCGAGCGCATCCCATGCGGTGCGTCGACGCATCTGGATACCCGAACCTTGACCAATTTCAACGAACTCGGCCTGGCCGAACCCCTGCTCCGCGCGCTCACCGAGGAAGGCTACACCACCCCCACCCCGATCCAGGCGCGTGCGATCCCGATCGCGCTGACCGGGCGCGATCTGCTCGGCATCGCACAGACCGGCACCGGCAAGACGGCGGCCTTCGCGCTGCCGATCCTGCACCGCCTGGCCGAACAAGGCGGCCGCCCGCCGCGCGGCGGCTGCCGCGCGCTGATCCTCAGCCCGACGCGCGAGCTCGCGAGCCAGATCGCGGCGAGCTTCAAGGCCTATGGCCGGCATATGGGCCTGTCCGTCGGCATCGTCTTCGGCGGCCAAGCGATGGGGCCGCAGCAGCGCATGCTCCATGCCGGCGTCGATGTGCTGGTGGCCACGCCGGGCCGCCTGCTCGACCACCTCTCCAGCCGCACCACGCGCCTGGATCACGTGAAGATCCTGGTTCTCGACGAGGCCGACCAGATGCTCGATGCCGGCTTCCTGCCGGCCATCCGCAAGCTGGTCGCGCAGACGCCCAAGGATCGCCAGACGCTGTTCTTCTCCGCGACCATGCCCGCCGAGATCGGCAAGCTCGCCGCCGAGATGCTGATCACGCCGGAGCGCGTCGCCGTCACCCCCGTGGCCACCACGGCGGAGAAGGTCGCCCAGCGCGTCATCCATGTGGAGCAGGGCCGCAAGCGCCTGATCCTGACCGAACTGCTGAAGTCCGAAGGCGTGAACCGCGCCCTGGTCTTCACCCGCACCAAGCACGGCGCGGACAAGGTGGTGAAGCAGCTCGAAGCCGACGGCATCAACGCGAGCGCGATCCACGGCAACAAGAGCCAGAACAACCGCGAACGCGCGCTCGCCATGTTCAAATCCGGCCAGGCGCCGGTGATGGTCGCAACCGACATCGCCGCGCGCGGCATCGACGTCGATGGTGTCACCCACGTCGTCCAGTACGACCTGCCCGAAGTGCCCGAGACCTATGTCCACCGGATCGGGCGCACCGCGCGCGCCGGTGCGTCTGGCGCGGCCGTCTCGCTGTGCTGCATCGATGACCGCGACAAGCTCAAGGCCATCGAGAAGCTGATCCGCATGGTGGTGCCCTCCGAGGATCGCCGCGACCCGAACGGTCGCGAAGTCCCCTCGCCCGAGCCGCAGCGCCGTGGCCAGCGCCCGCCCGGACGCGGTGGCCAGTCTCAGGGCCGCGGTGGCCCGCAGGCGAGCAATCCGCGTCCGGCCGCCAAACCTGTTGCACTGCCCGCCGGCACCGACAGCCGCCGCCGCCCCGTGGTGAAGGCGACGCAGGCACCGGGCCGCGATCGCAACTGGCGCGAAGGCGATTTCCGCGACGCTGCACCCACGCCCAACCGCAACCGCGGCTGAACCCGTCACCAAACGGACATCGTTGCGCGGTCGCGTGATCGCCTAGGCTTCTCCCCGCCATCGCGGCGGGGAGGGTGCCATGCGGCTCGCGGCCTACAATGTCGAGAACCTGTTCGAACGCGCCAAGGCGCTCAACCTGCCCAGTTCGCAGGAGGCCAAGCCGATCCTCTCGGCCCAGGCCGAAATCAACATCCTGTTCAAGAAGGCGGTCTACACCGCCGCCAATATCCGCCGGATCGAGGCGCTGCTGGAGATCCTCGGCCTCGCCAAGGGCGACGACAGCCGCTTCGCCATCCTGCGCCAGAACCGCGGCAAGCTGCGCAAGAAGGTCGATGGCGTGCTCACCATCACCGCGTCCGGCGCGGAGGACTGGATCGGCTGGGTCGAACTCAAGACCGAACCGGTGAACCAGGTCGCGATCGCGAACACCGCGCGCGTGATCGCATTGATCGCCCCCGACATCCTCGCCGTGGTCGAGGCCGAGAACCGCCCCTCGCTCAAGCGCTTTTCCGAGGCGATGCTGCCCATGCTCGGCACCACGCCGTTCCCACACATCATGCTCGTCGATGGCAATGACGACCGCGGCATCGATGTCGGCCTCGGCACCGGCGAGGGCTTCCCCATCCGCTCCGTCACCAGCCACGTCGATGACCGCGACGCCGCCGGCAACCCCATCTTCAGCCGCGACTGCCCGGAATACGAGGTGGTGCTGCCATCCGGACAATCGCTTTGGGTGTTGATCAACCACTTCAAGAGCAAGGGTTTCGGCGACAAGGGCACCTCCGACGCGAAGCGAAAGGCGCAGGCCACCCGCACGCGCGCGATCTATGAGGCCCGAATCGCGAGCGGGGCGAAGTTTGTCACCATCCTTGGCGACCTGAACGACACGCCGGATAGCGCGCAACTCGCCCCGCTGCTGGGCGACGGCAAGCTGCGCGACGTCTCCCAGCACCCGGCCTTCGAGAGCGACGGGCGCCCAGGCACCTACGCGAACGGCACCAAGGGCAACAAGATCGACTACATCATCCTCTCACCCGACCTGTTTGCGAAGGTGGAGCGCGCGGGGGTGGAGCGGCGCGGCGTCTGGGGCGGGGTGAACGGGACCCTGTTCCCGCATCTGCCGGAGATCACCAAGGCGGAGGAAGCGGCCTCCGACCATGCGGGGATCTGGGTGGATCTGGGGGTTTGAAGGAAGACGGCGGAAAGGAATTTCCCCCGGACCCCCAATCTTTTATTTCTGGCGACTGGAACGAGGCGCGACGGGCGTGGCCGCGGGGACGAAGGCTCATGGCATGGCTGGAGTGATGGCGATTCGGTCCTTCGAGGAGAGGGACGCGAATGCCGTGCGCGAACTGTTCATCACGGTGAACCGGCTGCTCGCGCCGCCCGACATGCGCGACGCCTTCGAGACCTACATCGACCAGTCCCTGGTCGAGGAGATGGACCGGGTCGCCGCCTACTACGCCGAACACGGCGGCGCCTTCTGGGTCGCCGAGCGCGCCGGCGCCATCATCGGCATGTTCGGGCTGGAACCCCATGACGACCATTTCCTCGAGCTCCGACGCATGTATGTCAGCCCCACCGAGCGACGCACGGGCATCGCCTCGGCCATGCTCGAATTCGCCGAGGATGAATGCCGCCGCCGTGGTTTCTCGCGGATGGAACTGAGCACCTCGGAGCTCCAGCCCGCCGCGGTGGCGCTCTACCGCCGCGCCGAGTACGCCCTCACGCGCGAGGTTGTCGCGGACCAGGCCAGCAACAAGACCATCGGCGGCGGCATCCGGCGCTTCCACTTCGCCAAGGTGCTGTAGGGCCTCTACCCGAACACCTTCGGCCAGGCGGCCATCAGCGCCGCGTCGGCATCCTCCATCGTCGCGATGACACCCTGGTGGTGCAGGCTGGTCACGCCGTGCTCGGCGATGCCGCAAGGGATGATGCCGGCGAAGTGGGACAGCTCCGGGTCCACGTTCAACGCCACGCCGTGCCAGGAGACCCATCGCGTGACGCGCACGCCGATCGCGGCGATTTTCGCCTCGCCGCCCCGGGCGCGGTCCTGCACCCAGATGCCAACGCGCCCCTCGCGCCGCTCCCCACGTACGCCCAGCAGGTCGAGCGCGCCGATCAGCCAATCCTCCAGCCCGTGCACATAGGCGCGGATGTCGCGCGCGGGGATGCGCCCATGCGCGCGCTCGAGGTCCAGCATCACATAGCCGGTGCGCTGCCCCGGCCCGTGATAGGTCCATTGCCCGCCGCGCCCGCTGCGATGGGCGGGAAAGCGAGCATCGATCAGCCCCGCCTCGGTCGCCGAGGTCCCACCGGTGTAGAGCGGCTCATGTTCGACCAGCCAGACGCGCTCGCGGGCGGTGCCGGCGCGCATGGCGGCGATATGCGCCTCCATCTGCGCGATTGCCTCGGGGTAGCCAAGCCGGCCCTCCGCGACCGCCCATTCCGGGGCGGGGGAAAAAACCGGCGCGGGATGCGTTGATGCGGCGAGGTTCATCGGCTATACGCCCCCCCCTACCCTGAATGCGGCCATGGCGGAATGGTAGACGCGCCAGCTTGAGGTGCTGGTGGGGGAAACCCCGTGGAAGTTCGAATCTTCTTGGCCGCACCAGGGCAGTGTCCGCGTCATCATCCCCCGCATATGGGTGCTGTGCATGACCGGCGCGACGACGCTCCATCTCCTGTGCGGCAAGATCGCCTCCGGCAAGTCCATGCTCGCCGCGCAACTGGCAGCGCGACCGGGAACGCTGCTGGTCAGCGAGACCATTAGACCGCGACGCTGTTCGGGCCAGAGCTTCGCACCACTGAGGATTACGGACGCCTCTCGGCGCGGCTGACGGCGGCGATGCAGCCGCATCTCGTCGAGTTCCTGCGCCAGGGCCTCTCAATCGTCCTGGATTTTCACGCGAACACGCTCAAGCGCCGGGCATGGATGCGATCCCTGATCGACGCCGCCGGCGCCGCGCATGAGCTGCACTGGCTGGACGTACCGGACGCGCTCTTCGCCCAACGTCTGCGCACCCTCAACGCCGCGGCCGAGCATCCCTTCCCCGTCACTGAGGCCGAGTTCGCCCAGTTCACGCCCACTTCGCCCCACCTTTGCCGGAGGAAGGCTTCATCATCACCCGCCACACGCCCTGGATCCCTGGCGCCCTGGCCGGGGGCGTTTATGCTGCCCGCGAGAGAGAGGGACGTCATGGACGAGGATTTCCGCAAGGCCGCGCTCGACTACCACCGCTATCCGCGGCCGGGAAAGCTGAGCGTCGAGCCGACCAAGCGCATGGCCACGCAGCGCGATCTCGGCCTCGCCTATTCCCCCGGCGTCGCCGCCGCCTGCGAGGAAATCGCGAAGGACCCCGACCGCGCCTATGACTACACCTCGCGCGGGAACATGGTCGCCGTCATCACCAACGGAACCGCGGTGCTCGGCCTGGGTGCGATCGGCGCGCTGGCGAGCAAGCCCGTGATGGAGGGCAAGGCGGTGCTCTTCAAGAAATTCGCCGGCATCGATTCCATCGACATCGAGATTGACGAGAACGACCCCGAGAAGCTGATCACCATCATCGCCGCGCTCGAGCCCTCCTTCGGCGCCATCAACCTCGAGGACATCAAGGCGCCCGAGTGCTTCATCGTGGAGAAGGCGCTCCGCGAACGCATGAAGATCCCCGTCTTCCATGACGACCAGCACGGCACCGCCATCATCGTCGCCGCGGCCATCCGCAACGGGCTGCTGCTGCAGGGCAAGCGGCTCGAAGACGTCAAGCTGGTCAACACCGGCGGCGGTGCGGCCGCGCTCGCCTGCCTCGACCTGCTGTGTTCGATGGGGCTGAAGCGCGAGAACGTCACCGTCGTCGACATCAAGGGCGTGGTCTACGAAGGCCGCAACGAGCTGATGGACCCGTGGAAGGATCGCTACGCGCGGGCGACCAGCGAACGCACCCTCGAAGACGCGCTGCCGGGCGCGGACATCTTTCTCGGCCTCTCGGCACCCCGCATCCTCAAGCCGGAATGGCTCGCCCTGCTGGCCCCGCGCCCGCTGGTCCTGGCGCTCGCCAATCCCGAGCCCGAGATCCTGCCCGAGGCGGTGCGCGCCGCGCGCCCCGACGCGATCGTGGCGACGGGCCGGACGGACTATCCGAACCAAGTCAATAATGTCCTGTGCTTCCCCTTCATCTTCCGCGGTGCGCTGGATGTGGGCGCGACCTCGATCAACGAGGCGATGAAGGTCGCCGCCGTGGAGGCCATCGCCAAGCTCGCCCGCGTCGAGGCCTCCGAGGTCGTCGCCGCCGCCTATGGCGGGCAGGCGCCGATCTTCGGCCCGGACTACATCATTCCCAAACCCTTCGACCCGCGGCTGATCCTGGAGATCGCCCCCGCCGTCGCGCGCGCCGCGATGGCGAGCGGCGCCGCGCGGCGCCCGATCGAGGATTTCGCCGCCTATCACGGCGAGCTCGAACGCTTCGTCTTCCGCTCGGGCAACCTGATGCGCCCGGTGATCGAGGCGGCGCGCAAGAACCCTCGCCGCGTGGTCTATGCCGAAGGCGCGGACGAACGCACCCTGCGCGCCGTGCAGACCGTGCTCGACGAGGGCATCGCCGAGCCCATCCTGCTCGGCGACCGCGCGGTGATCGAGGCGCGCGCGCTCTCCCTCGGCCTGCGCATGGATTTCGCCGAGAGCGTCCGCATCATCGACCCCGCGACGGATGAGGGCATCTTCGCGCCGTTGCGCGCGCTGTATCGCGGCAAGGTCGGCCGCCGCGGCACCCCGCCCGACGCCGCCGACCGCCTGGTCGGCGAAAGCCACACGGTGGCCGCGGCCCTGCTGCTCGAAGCCGGGCATGCGGATGCCGCCATCTGCGGCGGCACCGGCGACTGGATGGGCCATTTCCACCACGCGCATGACGTGATCGGGCGCGCCGACGGGGTCGGGCGCTGCTACGCGCTCTCCGCCGTCATCATGCCCAATGGCGTGCTGTTCGTGGTGGACACGCACCTGGTGCTGGAGCCCTCGCCGGCGCAGATCGCGGAGATGACACTGCTCGCTGCCGAACAGGTGCGCGGCTTCGGCGTGGTGCCGAAGGTGGCGCTGCTGTCGCATTCCTCCTTCGGTGCCTCGGGGGCCGATTCCGCCCGGCGGATGCGCCAGGCCCTCGCCCTGATCCGCGAGGTCGCGCCGGGGCTCGAGGTCGATGGCGAGATGCACGCCGACGCCGCGCTGATCCCGCTGATCCGCGACCGCGCGGTGCCCGACAGCACGCTGGAGGGGGCCGCGAACCTGCTGGTGATGCCCAATGTCGATGCCGCGAACATCGCCTTCAACCTGCTCAAGGCGGCCGCCGACGGGCTGCAGGTGGGCCCGATCCTGCTGGGCACCCGCAAGCCCATCCATGTGCTGGTCCCCTCGGTGACGGCGCGGGGGATCGTGAACCTCACGGCCCTCGCGGTGGCGCAGTCCCTGGCGCCGTAGCGGCCTCGCGCAGCGGCCGGAAGAAGGCCGCGATATCGGCGGCCAGGGCAGCGGGCTGCTCCATCGCGGCGAAATGCCCGCCCTTGGGCATGACCGTCCAGCGCCGGATGTCGGTGTAGCTGCGCGCGGCAATGCTGCGCGGCGGGCGGCGGATTTCGCGCGGGAAGGCGGCATAACCCATCGGCACGTCGACGGTGCGCCCCTCGGGGATCGGCCAGGCGCCGTGCAGCCGCGCGTAATAGGGCCAGAAGGACGCGCCGATGCAGCCGGTGAACCAGTACAGCGCGATGTTCGCGAGCATCCGGTCGCGGTCCACGGCGCTTTCGATGGCGCCGTCATTGTCCGTCCAGGCATGGAATTTCTCGGCGATCCAGGCGGCGAGGCCGGCCGGGCTGTCGGTCAGCGCGAAGGCCAGCGTCTGCGGGCGCGTGCCCTGGATCGCCTGGTAGCCGGCCTCCTCGCGCAGCCATTCGGCCACCTCGGCGGCGTAGCGCGCTTCCTCCGCGGTGGGATTCGCCGGCGGCGGCACGTCCGGGCGCATCGCGAGAAGATTGATGTGGATGCCGATCAGCGTCTCCGCATGCACCGCCCCGAGGTTCGAGGCGATGGAGGCGCCCCAGTCACCCCCCTGGGCGGCGAAGCGCGGATAGCCGAGCACCTTGGTCATCAGCTCCGCCAGGCAATCCGCGATTTCGGCGACGCCGAAGCGCGGCTGGCCCGGCGCGAAGGACAGGCCATAGCCGGGCAGCGAGGGTGCGACGACCGTGAAGGCATCGGCCGGATCGCCACCGAAGGCAGCGGGGTCGGTCAGGCGCGGGATGATGTCGAGGAACTCGAACACCGAGCCCGGCCAGCCATGCATCAGCAGCAGCGGCGTCGGGTTCGGCCCCTTCCCCGGCACGTGCAGGCCATGCAGGTCGATGCCGTGCAGGGGAACCGTGAATTGCGGAAAAGCATTGAGCGCCGCCTCCTGCGCGCGCCAGTCGAAGCCGTGCTGCCAATACGCGATGAGGTCGCCCAGACAGGCGACGTCGGTGCCATAGGCCCAGGGCGCGCCCGGCGCCTGGTCCGGCAGGCGGGTCAGCGCGAGGCGGGTGCTGAGGTCGGCCAGGGCTTCGTCGGGAATGGCGAGGCGGAACGGGGTCATGGGATCCTCCCGGGACGGGCGCGCAGCCGAGCGCCGCCCGGGTGCCGCGTCAAGCGCCGGCGCGCATTCGCCGGTTCCCTCGCCCCCGCATCCCTGCTTCGATGCGGAAAAAGCAAGAGGGAACGATCATGGGCCTCACCCGTCGCGCCACGCTTGGGCTGCTCGCCGCCGCGCCGGCCGCCGCCCAGACCCGCGCCTTTCCCAGCCGCGCCATCCGCTGCGTGGTGCCGAGTGCCGCCGGTGGCTACGACACCTATGCCCGCATCATGGCCCCGCGCCTGGCGGAACTCCTCGGCCAGCCGGTGGTGGTGGACAACCGGCCCGGCGCGAACGGCAATATCGGCATGGCGGAGGTGCAGCGCAGCCCCGCCGATGGCCACACCATCATGTTCGCCCATGTCGGTGCGCTGACCATCAACACGGCCATCTACCGCAACATGCCGCTGAACCCGGTGGAGGAACTCGCCGCCGTGGCAGTGGCCGTGACCTCGCCGCTGGTGTGGGTGGTGAACCCTGGCGTGCCGTTCCACACCATGGCCGAGCTGATGGCCGCCGCCCGCGCCGCGCCGGAGCAATGGCGCTATGCGCTGCCGAGCTCGGGCAGCATCAACCACCTGGTCGTCGAGGATTTCAAGCGCCGGCACGGGCTGGTCATCCCCGCGGTTCCGTACCGCTCCACGCCGCAGGCTCAGATGGACGTGATCGCGGGGCAGGTGCCGATCATGCTGGACAGCCTCGGCGCCGGGTACGGGCACATCGCGGGCGGCCGGTTCCGGGCGCTGGCGGTGACGGCGCGGGAGCGGTCGGCGCGGCTGCCCGACGTGCCCTCGATGGTGGAGCTGGGGCTGGACCCGCGCGAATTCGTCGCCTGGTACGCCTTCATGGCCCCCAAGGGGGTACCGGCGGAGGTGATCGGCCGGCTGAACGCGGCGGTGAACCAGGTGCTGGGCGAGGAAATGATCGTGGCGCGCATCCGGGAGCTGGGGGCGGCACCGCGGGTGACGACGCCGAGCGAGAGCCTGGCCTTCATGCGGGCGGAGCAGGCGGATTTCACGGCGATCGCGCGGGCCGGGGGGATCGAGGTGGAGTGAGTGCGCCGGCAAGGCAGGCCGGCGTTGAACCGATCCGGTCAACCTCTGTAGGCTGGTTGGACAACAAGAAGACATCGGGAGGAATGCCATGATGAAACGTAGGACCTTGGTGCCGCTGTTGGCCGCGACGGCCGGGCTTGCCGCGGGGGGCAACAGGGCGCTTGCCCAGGCCGAGGGCCTGACGCCCTTGTTCAACGGCCGCGATTTCACCGGCTGGGACCGCGTCGGCGATGCGAACTGGCGGGTGGAGGATGGCGCCTTCGTCGCCGACCGCGGCAACGGCTTCCTGGTGACCCAGCGCGACTACCGCGACTTCCACCTGCGCGCCGAGTTCTACGTGGACACCACCGCCAACAGCGGCATCTTCATCCGCTGCACCAACCCCACGACGATCGGCACGGCGAATGCCTATGAGGTGAACATCTGGGATGAGCGGCCGGAGCAGCGCTACGGCACCGGCGCGATCGTGGATGTCGCCGCCGTCGATCCCATGCCGCGGGCGAGCGGGCGATGGAACCTCTACGAGATCACCGCGGCAGGCGATGTCTTCACTGTGGTGCTGAACGGGCAGAAGACGGCCGATGGCGTGCGGAATGCGCAGTTCGCGACGGGGCGGATCGCGTTGCAGCACGGGCTGGGGGTTCCGGGGCCGGGGGGTGCGGTAAATGACCGCGGGGTGGTGCGGTTTAGGAAGGTGGATATCCGCGTGGGGTGAGTGGTGCGCCGGCACGGTGTGAGAACTCACTAGGCCCGCAGGTCAGGCCGCGATTGAGGGATCACCGGCCGAGGTCGTGAATCGAATGGCTCGGACGGGCGGGGATTGGACGGTGCGACGCCCCTCCTCACCGCCCGATTTGCGCAAGGATCCCCGCATCCTTGATGGCCGTGTCATTGGCCAGAAGAAAGACCTTCGAGAGGATGGCTGACAGCAGGCGATCGCCCTCGAACGGAAGCAAGATGTTCGGCGCGCCTGACTTCATGTCGGGGACGATGCAAAGATAGCGGTGCTCGGGCTCGATGAAGACATTCCCCGAGCCCAGATGGATCGCATAGCGCGCGCGCTTGCCCTGGACGAACAGGTGGCGGTCATCGAAGGCGCAGCATGCCGCGATGGCGAGCTTCGGCACCAGCATCTGCAGGAATTCGCGGCGTGACCGGGCGCTCTCGCTGAGAGCGCCGGTGTTGAAATCCTGCCAGTAGCGATCCCCGGCCTGACGCCGCCACTGGTCGGGATGATGGGCATGGGCGCCCGCGTCCAGCCAGTTCGGGTCGTGGCCGATGGAGGCGACGCCCACGAAGAGGTCGGCGTCGCGCATCACCTCGGAAAAGACCACCGGCGGGATGTCGGCGACCGGGATGGTCTCGTCCTGCAGGGTCAGGTGGCGGCCGCCATCGCGGCGCCAATCGCCGGCATCGGCGAGGCGACGGAAGCGGATTCGGTCGGTCTTCAGGAACAGATAGGCCTGGGCATCCGTCACCTCCGGGTCATCGCCGCCGGCGCCCTCGGTCCAGAATTCGGCGGCGAGCCCATGGGCGGGAATCTTGATGTGCGTCGGCTCGTCATTGCGCACATCGGCCCAGATGCGCGATCGGGCGGACCAGCCGCGCAAGCGCGCGAGCGCGTTGGATTGTGCCTGGCGGATGATGTGGCCGGCGAAGCGGTTGGAATAGGTGCCGGTGGCGGCCTCGGCCGGGGTGAGGGGGTAGGTCTCGCGATGCGCCTGCTTGATCGGCTGGGTGATGCCGTGGCGGATGAGGAAGTCGCGCCAGTCGGTGACCGCGTCGGGCTCGGCGGGTGTCAGTGGGTGCCAGAAGGTCAGGGTGTCGCCCTCCTCGATCGCCGGAAGCGAGCGGTCATCGGCGGCGATGGGGGTTTGGCCATCGCGGAGGAAAAGGGTGCGGGCGGGGCCACCATCGGCCGGCGCAAGCCGCCAGACGAGACGTGCGGCGAGCCAGTTGAGCAGCGGGTGTTCGAGGTAGCGTTCGCGGAACTCGCGCCCGGTCCAACTGGTGCCGGTGATCCAGCTGCGCTCGAGACGCAGGCGGTGGGAGGGCAGCGTCTGGGCGATTTCAGTGGCGGTCGCCTTGAGGGATTTGAGGGTGGCGGCGCTGTCCGCGTCCGACTTGACCGCGACCGGTGTCGATTTGAGCGGCTTGCCGGTCGGCCCGGTCAGCGTGACGGCGGCTTCGGTGCTGCTGGTGATGGCGAGGGTGGCGGTGATCCCGCCGGCGAGGTTTTGGGTGATGGTGCCGGCGGCATCCAGCCCATGGCTAGGGGTGGCGATCTCCTCCAGCGCCTCGATGGTGAGGCCGGCCTGGATAGCGGCCTCGGCCATGGCCTTGGCGAGTAGTTTGGAAATGCGCTCGTCGCGGACGCGGCGGCGGATGCGGCCGAGCGCGGTAACGGCCTCCGGCGTCGCGATGCGGCCGAGCGCCCAGATGCAGGCGTTCACGCCGATCAGCGAGCGGTATTGGAAGCCGCCCTCGGGGTGCACGATGCGAACCAGCGAGGCGAGAGCGACTTCGAGAATGAACTCGACACTGGATGCGTCGAGCGACTTCAGCCAGATGATGCCGCGCAGGATGGTGTCATTTTCGGTGGACAGAAGGTTGGGGTCAACGTGTCCATATCGCGCGGGGCGCGAGAACGGGTTCCGGATCATGACCGCATTGACGATGGCGGCGTCTGTCGATCCCCCGAACAACGCGATCTCTTTCAGCGCACGACGCTCATAGTCGCGATAGTACTGCACGCAGCGAAAGGCAACAGCCTCCGAAATTGGGAGAAGAGATGTGTTGAACGTCTTGATCCACTCGGCACACGTCGCAACAACAGAGGCGCACTCGGCCGAACCCAGCAAGGCCGAGGCAGCGTTCAGCCATGTTTTCGACGGCGTGGACGAGCGGGCCTTTGACAGTAAGGCAATCAAGGTTCCGTCGGCGCAGCGCCTGAGGGCCTCGTGTTTGACAACTTCCTTATCAGCCCAATCGAAAGGGGGATTGGGGAGGAGTTTCTCAGCGAGGGCGCGACTTTCCAATAACCAGGGACGGTCCACCCAGACGTGAATCCAGCTTGAATGTGGATACCAGGCTGCATGGGCCAAGCACGGTTCAGCCCAACCCCTCTCCGAAGTTTCGGCACGGCGATAGATCGCGGCGGCCTCCAGCATCCATGCTGGCGGGGATGGGCGAATGCTGGCTGCCGCGCGAAGCGGAACCGCCCTAAACAAGGGAAAATCGTCCAGGCACCCGTCTGGATACAGCGGTACCTGCACGCTATTGGCGATCGTCCACCGTAGTGCCGCGTCGCGAAAGCAAGCGTTATCGACAGCACGAGCCTTATCGCACCACTGCTTGGCTTCCGACGCGAAACTCTCTGTCGCCTCGACATAGGCACGGATGAGTTGAAAATCCTCGATTGAGACCAGACCGGTCGTGCCGGAGACCGGATTTCGAAAACCCCGTGGCGGATCGATGCCAATGAGGCTGGACGCTCGCGCTTCCAGTTCAGCCGCGACCAGCGCGTTGTCGTGAAGCCCATGCGGCTGATTGGCTCGAAAGACCTCCCAGGCCCGCCTGAGCGGCGCATGATTGGCGTAGGCCTCGGGATCGCCGCGCTCCATCGTCCTGCAGACCCGATGAAATCCCGAAATTGCTCGGCCCTGATGCCGCTCCCGCCCGGATAGGGCGGTGAAATAGGCGGCGGCCGCTTCCGGGCAGGTATCGGAGAAATGCTTGCAAAGTGCCTCGAATACCAGACTGCGCAACAGGTGCGTGCTGGGGTGGGGGAATGAATCATAGGGGAGCAATTCCAAGCGCTCAGACTCGGACAAGCTGACCAGAGCATCGATGGAAACGGTAAGATCGCAGCACCGCAGAAGGTCCAGGCGCTGTGCATCGGACGAGGCGATCACGGCCGCATCAATGCTTTCCTCGTAAAGGACCCTGTATTGGGGAGAGGGATATGGAGCATTGTTTTGAGGCCTCCGATCCGGCTGCCGCGAGGCGGGCTGAGCTGCGCGCCAGGCGGCGGCTTGGTCGATGAGGGTCCGGAACGCTGACTGGGCGGCGGTCCAAGATTCCGGCGCAGGTGCCGGGGGCATCGGCTGCTGGAGACCGAACAGCTTGCGCAGGAAGTCGCTCATCGCCCTGGTTCAGCCGCTGACCAGCGGCACCAGCCGGATGAAGGTGATCATCGTCGCAGGCGTCAGCGTGATGGGGGCGTCCAGCGCGGTGACCTGGCGGTCATCGACGGTGACGAAAAACGCGTTGCGGTGGAACCCGTCCAGCGCGAGGGCGATGGCGTCCTCCAGCGTCCTTAGACCGTGGCGGGCAGCGTCGTAGGGGTAATGGACCAGTGGGCGCCCCGCGGCCGCGGCCTGATCCGCGCGGTCCTCCCATTCCAGCGTCACCCGCTCGCGGATTAGGTCTTCGAGGGTGATTGGCACGCCTGCGGCGAAAGACAGCGTGGGGCCGGGCTCAGCGGCGCGCGCCATGACCTGATCATGGAGTGTAATGGGGATCATGGCCGACTTGCCTGTTTGGATTGTCGCTATACTAGCGTTGTTGCGCGCGCGTTGTGAATGGCTTTCGCGGCGCGGCAATGGCGCACTGGTGCCGACTCGGGGAATTGAACCCCGGACCTACTGATTACGAATCAGTTGCGATCAATGCGCGCAGCTACGCACCTTGCGCCAGAACCTCCTATTATCCTTGTTATTTTCGGCTTTCGAAAGGTAAGCAGCTCCTGCGGGACGCCATGAGTACCCAAAGCGGACCCGCCTAACGGGTCCGCTACGGGTCCGCTGGAGGTTCGAAATCGAGAGGATTATGCGGGTGCCCAAGCTGACCGAACGTTTCATTGACAGCTTCAAGCCCGAAGGCTCCTCCAAAGATCGGCTGACTTTCGACACCGTCACACGAGGCCTTGGGGTACGAGCCTATCGAACCCGGGGCGATGGGGTGACAGCCGGGATCGAGCGGGTCTTTCTCGTCCAGTGGACCGACAAGGCGACGGGGCGGAAGCAACGTGTCCCGCTGGGACTGTGGGGGGCGATCACGCTTGAGCAGGCACGGGGCGCCGCACAGGCTCGCTTGGGGCGAGTCGCACAAGGGATCAATCCGGCTGCCGAGCGTGCGTCGGCGAAGGCAGCGGATGAAGCGTCACGCGTTGCGGCAGCAGCTGCGAAAGAAACTGCCCGCTTTACGCTCGAAGGCCTCATCGATGACTGGATGAAGCTGCACCTTGCCAGCCGTCGTGTGCGCTACTCAACGGAGGCCGAGAGGGCGCTGCGTCACGCGTTCGCTGCCCATTTAGCAAAGCCTGCGGCTGCCCTCACGCATGAGGCGGTGACGGCGATCCTTGATCGCCAGGTGGCTGCGGGCCACCCCCCAATGGCAGCACGAACAATGGCCTATGGCCGGGCATGCTATAGCTGGGCGCTCAAGCGCCGCCGCCTCACGCTCAATCCATTTGCCGGACTTCCGAGCATCGAGCGGGGCGCTCCTGCCCGTGACCGCGTGCTGACAGATACGGAAATCGGTGCCGTGTGGCGCGCTGCTGGCACCCTGGGCGAGCCCTTCGGAACGATCACGAAGCTGCTGCTACTGACCGCCCAACGGCGCGAGGAAGTGGCGGGCTTGCGCTGGTCAGAACTTGCCCTGGATCTCGCCACATGGACCGTGCCGTCTGCACGGACAAAGAATGCCAAGGCACATGTCGTGCACTTGTCGCAGCCCGCCCGCTTGCTTCTTGGCGCGGTGCGGCGCGTGGAAGGGCAAGAGCTGGTTTTCAGCACGACTGGCGCCACCCCCCCGAGCGGGTTCAGCCGAGCAAAGACCAAAGTCGATGCCGGGATGGCGCAGGAAGCTGCCGCAGACCTTCCGCCGCGGTCCAAAAAACACAAGAGAGGCGGCAACTGTATTGCGTTAGGTTGGCGATTTCATGACTTTCGCCGATCTGCGGTTACTTGGCTGGCCGGCGCAGGCTTCCCGCCACATGTTGCCGACAGGCTGCTCAACCACGTTACCGGCAGCATTGGCGGCGTGGCGGCAATCTACCAACGCGCCGAGTTCCTTGCCGAGCGCAAGGCGGCGCTGGAAGCCTGGGGAGCGCATGTCCTGCGATGCGGCGAGGGCGCTAGTGCGGATGGCAATATGAAATAATCGTGCGGTGGTGTGGCGCAGTCGCAAGAACGGTTGCCCGAGAGGCAATCCCTATCCGTGTTCGATCCCACTCCGAATGCCGGGCTGACCGCAAATTAGATCATCACTGAACTGCAACTTGCCGCCGACTAGATTCTCCGTCGGCAAAATCGAGTTTCGAAGAAACGGGGTATGGGTGCGGTTAGGCGGATGCCACCCGCAGCCGCTCCTCCATCGAACCGCATCCATGCTTAGTCGTTCTGCGAATGGAACTGGTAGCTGCTGATCGTCGGAAGAACCGTCACTCATTGGCATTGGCTTTGGGCGCTACGATCCCGCAATGATCGGCAAAGCCTTCTCGACCATGCTTGAGATCGATCCGATATATCCAAACGGCCCTTGAGGCTGCTTCCCAGGGATTTGAGGATAGTTTTTGAGGATCCCTTGTCCGAAGCTTTGCCCCGGATTTACGCGAGAAACTCGAGGGACTCTGCGCGCTAATCGTCAGGGACTTTCTTCCCCTCAAAAGCTTGCTGCAATGATGAGATCGCGTCCGGACATCCCGTAGCGGTTCATGGTACGTAATTGACGGTCGCTTGGGCTGAAGATCATGTTCGTGTATCAGGCGCCGCAGATGCCCGCGACTCCTCCTGGTTACTGATCAGCCTCCTGTTTGAAGTTAGCTTCCGACCACAATGAACGGTGCCCAAAAGGCGGGATGGCGAAAGACTTGAGCCTGATCATTCATCATCGTCAGAATTGCAGCACGCAGCGCACCTGCAATTGGGCGTCCAGGTAAGGCGCGAAGCTCTTGAACAAACAAGGTGGTCAATTGGATGGTCGCGCGATCGTCGACAGCCCAATGACTCACCAGGAGGTTTCTCGCTCCCGCGTGCAGGAAGGCGCGCGCAAGACCAGAGAGTGCGTCCGCATAGGCACCTGACTCCGGCGCGGCTGTGTTGCAGGCCGACAGGATGATCAAATCTGCATCGAGCTCTAGGGCGGCAACGTCGGACGCGGTCAGCAGGCCCTCGTAGGGGATATCCTCGTCTGCAGGGGTCAGGACGATGGCCGGCTCGGTCAACAGCGGCAACTCGCCCGCCATGAGCGCGTGTGTGGCGAAAGCGATGGTGCGGAACCGCCTGGGAATGGCCGCGATGAACCCGCGTTCCGTTGCCTGAGCCTCTAGCAGGATGGTGCTCTGCGGCTCGCCAAAGGTTCTGGCCATTGCGCGCAGCTCGTCGGCCGAGCCTGGAAGCAGCGACAGGTTGCTCAACGCGTTGCGCAGGTCGGGATGTGAGCCTCGGGAGGCAAGCTGACTAGGCGTCGCGTAAAGGCTCGTCTGAGGATTGCCAACGCCCAAGAAGGCCATTGGTGCCGTTGACGACGTCCGGTTTGCGGCCCTGGCCTCCACCAGCGAGCCCACCGACGGCGTCACGGTGACGGCAAAATCCTGGACCAGCCAGCGATTGCCAGGTCCGAGCAGAAGGTGCGGCGACATCGACTGGAATGGGCTATCGGGAACGATCAGAAGCTGATCGATGCTCCGCTCCAGATCGCGGAGGGCCGGGTGGATGAGGATGTCATAAAGGTCGCGTGCCGCGCGAATGCTGAACTCAACGGGTGGATTGCGGGCGAGATCGACGCCGTCTCGCAGCAAACGTGCCTGCTGCATCAGCCAGCTCCGCGCGACGTCGATCACGACGGCCCTGGCGGAGGAGCGGGTGATTGTCCAAAGCAGGACGTAATCGGCGAACACGGCTGGCATCAGCAGAACTTCGTCGGCCGACAGGCTGGCTTGCGTCGCGGCCAGTGTGGCCGGGCGCTGCTCCAGGAAACGTGCATAGTCGGGAAACTGCCGGGCAAGCACCCGGTGCTGCGTCGTCATGGCACCGCGCAGTGCGTCGCGATGGGCGATGAGGCGGTTCATCTCGCCTGCGGGCGCACCTCCGGCACGATTGGCCGCGGCCAGAATGATGGCGTTGGCTTGCCGCCAGGCGTCTCGTGTTTCTTCCCGCTCCCTGAGGAGCCGGGCGAGGTCGCCGCTTCCGCTGGCACGACGGCCGGCTGCACGCCGCAAGGCCTCGCCTGCCCGCGTTGTCAGGGCTTCCTGCGTTGCCAAGAACGCCTCGGACGACGCGGGCGCGTCGGCACCATGGACGTCGATAAGGATGCGCGCCTGCGCTCCAAAGATCTCCCGAGCGCCTCTGCGCTGCATTTCTGAGGATCCTGACCCCGCATCCTCCACAGCAGCGATGCGGCCCCGCAGCGTGGCCATTCCACGCCGGATATCTTCAAGAGACCCGCTGCGGTCACCGGCTTTCAGGCGAAGCTCGGCGCGCGCGGTGATGGCGTCCGCGTAGCGTACCGTCCCGGTGTCACCCAATCCGCCATAGATGCCGATGGCACGCTCCAGCGCCCCTGCCGCCTCGACATACTCGCCGGTCCTGGTCAGCAAGCGGCCCAGTCGGACCAGCGAAAAGCCAAGGTCCGGGGAGTTCACGCCACGCGCGGCGGCGACCTGTACCTGCGCATAGCGGTAGGATGCGGTCGCCTGTACGAGCTGGCTCCTCTTTTCCTGAACCAGTCCTTGCAGGACATACGCCAAGCCTTGCAGACGGCTGTCGGGCGGCGGCGCAACGCGGAACGCTCTCAGAGCCGCCTGTGCGCGCTGCTCCGCGAGGTCAAGATGACCGTTCTGCACGGCGATCCAGGAGCGCTCAAGCTGGGTTGAGTGGAACTGGGACGATGTCGGGCCGAGCGCGTGTTCCAGAATGCCTGCGGCGCGTGAGAGGAAGCGCTCGGCGGCGACCAGATCGCCAAGTTCCGCATGGATGCTGCCGAGGCTATGCAGAACTCTGGCATAGGCGGGATGCGCTTCCCCCAACGAAGCCGCGTAGATGGCGAGAGCCGCCAAGCCTGCCTCGGCCGCTTCAGGCAAGCGGCCGCGCTCGAAGCGTGACGTCGTGAGCAACAGCAGGGCATGGCCGGCAACCACATCGCCGGGACCAGCAGCCTGGACGGCCTGCACGAGCACAGTCTCCGCGGCCGCCGGATTGCCGTCACGCAGCAGGAGATGGCCGCGCGCGTAGTCGACCTGGCGCCGCATGAGCGGCGCCGCTTCCGCCGCGGATTGCGCCCGACCCACGGCAGCACGCGCCGCGGACATATTCCCCGCCTCGATCCACGCGGTCGAAAGGTTTATGAGCGCTGCGACGATCGCTTCGTCTCTCGGCATGCTCCCCGGCAGCGACGCCAGGAGGGCCACGCTGCGTTCGAACGCCGCGGCGGCGCTGTCGAGCTGGACAAGCTCGAGCCGCGCTCTCCCCAAGGCACCAGCGGCGTCGGCCGCCGCCGCAATGTCGACGCGCTCCAAGGCGGGAAGGGCCAGCGACAGCAACTGCTCGGCACGTGGGAAGCTACCGTGCTGCTCGTGCAGGCGAGCGAGTTCCCGGCGAAGCCTGGCACCGAGAATTGGCTCCGTCCGAAAGGCTGGCAGCAGGCGCTCCGCCTCGTGTAGATGCGCTCTTGCGCGGGCCGGATCGGTAGCAAGTCGCGCCGCCTCAAGTCGCAGCACGGCGAGGTCCTGCGGCGCGATGCGCTGGCCGGCGCGGGCGAACACGTCGGAAAGCGAACGCTCGGCGGCCGCGGGATCGCCTGCGGCGGCGGTCGCGCGCGCTGTTGCCAGGGCGGCCGCCGCGTCGGGCGGCGACTGGGCCGGGGCCGGTGCTGCGCCAAGCACCAGTACGACCAAGGCCGCGCGCAAGGTAAGGGGCGCGATACCGAGGCGCCACGGCAGAGCGGCCCGGCCCAGGATGCTCCTCCACCAGGAAAGCCGGCGGCCGCTCCACCCGGCGGGTAAGCCGCATCTCGCCGCCTGCAGAGTCTCGCCCGGCCTCTCCATCAAGGGCGCGGGGTCCCCACAAACACCCCGTTCGCGCCATAAGGACCGGTGGAGCGGATGCCAAATACGCCGCCCACCGCGCCGGGCGTGCCATTGGCGATCGGCCCGGCATTGAAGAACCCGCCACGCACCGCCAGCGTCCGGTCGCCCGTCGTGCCGCTGCCGGCAAACACCGCGGAGCCACCTGGCATCGCGAGGCCGGCCGTGTAGGCGGCGCCGTCGAACTGAGCGCTGAAGCCGCCTGCGCGACGGGCGAAATCCCAGCTCTGCTGGAAGTTTCCCACCACCGTGGCCACACGGCCGGGCCCCACCGCCGTTCCGATCATGCCGCCGGTATAGCTCGCCGTGCCGGTCAGGGTGGATAGCACGGATGGTTCGACCAGCCGCCCGGCGACCCAGAAGCCCATGCCCACATACTCCCGCGTGCTGGCACCGTCGGCCTGCGGGACTAGGTCCCCAAGGAACAACCCCCAGGCAAGATGGGCGTTGCTCGGCGGCATTACGCCGCCGCCGGCGATCCCGGCGCGGGTGTCCGCATCCACGCTGGCCATCGCTGCCTGTCCCGGGATTACCGCGGCAAAGGTCGCGTCGGAGGCGAAGGCGCTGGTGGGTGCGCCGGTCGGGCCGTTCCCGCCGAAGCGCAGCGTGCGCGGCGTGGCGGCGCCGGTGCCCGCCGGCGCCGCCAGCGGGTCCGAGGCAAGCTCGCCCACTGCCGCCGGCGCGGTCCGGATCGAGGCGACGAACTCGCTGGCGCCGGCGCCGCGTGTGACGGCGACCGCGGTCGGATCGTCGCCGGTCACCGCATGGTAACCGAGCTGACCATTGCCCAGCGGCACCTCCGCGATGCCGGCGGCGAAACCTTGCAGCGTGCGTCCGTCCTCGGTGCGGCCGGGCCCATCCACGGGGCCGACGCCGGTGGCCAGCCGGGTGAAGCCGTAGGGCGTCGTCCCACCACCGCCGACCGGCGTCACCGATCCCGGCCGCACCGCCGGCGCGTTGGGACGGCCCAGCCGGGGATCGGTTTCTCCCACTAGGAAGTGGCCGATCGCGCCGCCGCCGGCCGCGACGATGCTCGGATCGGTGTTGGGTAGCAGGTGGCCGGAATAGGCGTCGCCCGCGGTGGCCAGGGAGCCGGTGGTGCCTCGGACCGCCAGGCTGCCGCCGGGACCGAGCCGGGCCGAGCCGACCGTCGCAGCACTCAGCGCCAGGCCGCCGCCATCGGGCAGGACGAGTAGCCCGCCCACCGTGATGCCGGCGCTGCTCCGCCCGTCCGGCGCCACCTGAAGGTCCAGGCGCATCGCGGGGTGGCGGTTGCCCTCGCCGGCGACGACCAGCAGGTGGGTGTCGCCGCGCGTGGCTTCGGGGACGAAGCTCTCCTCCGGACGGAAGGCGTTGTAGGTGGAGAAGGCGCGGGGCCGGCCGAAGGCCGCGTCGGGCGTCAAGAACTGGGCGGCGATGGTGGATCCGGCATCGGCGCGCCAGCCGCCGGGCCGGTTGATGTTGGGCTGGCCGTCCGGACCGAGCGGGTTCAGCCCGTCGGAGATCGCGTAGCGCACCACCGTGCCAGGCGTGAGGCCGGCCGGGCCGGCGCCGGGCAGCCTGCCATCGGCGGGAGTGGCGATCGGCTGGCCACCGGCCACGATGAAGCGTTCGCCCGGCAGGATGCCGCGCTCGCGGGTGATGGCCTCGGAACCCTCGGTGACCTTGTCGATGATGAACACGAGCTGCACGCCCGGGGCGACCGTCGTGATCCGCGTCTCGAACTCGGGCGTCGAGGTGCTGGTTGGCTCAACCCGCGTCTGGACGATTCCCGGATTTGGGCCGCCCGTCGCGTTGGTGTTGACGACGGGATCCGACGCCGAGGGCAGCGGCGAGCCGCGCGTCGCGGCGAGGCCGTTGCCGCCGGCGAGCGCGAAAACCTCGCCCTGCGGTGCCGCGGTCCGCACGCCGGGCGGCCGCGTCGGAACCTCGAGCACTGAGCCCGCGCGGTGTGCGGCGGTGACCGGCACGGCGCGGAGGCTGTCGCTGGTGCGCGTGCCGTTGTCGGCGAAGTCGAACACCAGCGGGTTGCCCAGCGCGTCGCGCAGCAACTGGCCGTTCGCGACATCGGCCAAGACGTTCGACGCCTCGAAGCGGAAGCGCCGCGGCTGGCCGTTGGCGTCGCGCAGCAGTTCGCCGTTGGTGGTGTCGCGCACGACGAAATTGCGAACGTCGCGGCTGACCGAGGGCGCTACCGTGTCGCTGACGCTGAAGCGCACGGTATTCTGCGGATTGGGTTGCAGTGGCACGTTGCTGTCGCCGCCACCGGTGCCGAGCAGCTGCAGGTTGACGACGAAGACATTCGCGACCGCGTCGTAGAAGGACGCGCCCGCGCCCTGCGGCAATGCGGTCTGCGTCAGGTTGCGGAAGCGCGCGGCAGGGATGTCGCCGCCCGGGCCGCCGCCGGCGAGGGTGCCGGCATCGGCGCGCCGCCCGGTCGGATTGGCCGCCGTGCGGGCGCCGGAGAACTCGGGGTTGATACGCCGCACCCGCCCGGTCGAGAGGCTTCGCCGTTCCTCCATGCCGACGACCGGCGTCTGCGGCTCCTGCGCGCCGACCTGCTGGTCGGCGCTGGGTGGTGCGCCGAATTGCGAGCTGCCGTCGAGGTTGGTCGCCAGGCTGTTCAGCCCCGGCGCGGCCAGCGGCGATTCCTGCGCCGCCGTGCCGGAGAAGGCCGCGGCGGCCAAGGCGAAGCCCTGCGCGGTGCGGCGCGCGGACCCCGGCCCCCCCCCGGGCTCGCCGCTGCCTCCGGT
>NZ_JAAEDH010000023.1 GCF_018128965.1 Plastoroseomonas arctica | reverse complement strand
GGCGAAGGCGACGGCCGCCTGGCGCTGGGTGACCACCGCTGGCATCGCGCCGCGCACACGCGCGATCTCGGCCGCGACGGCGCGCGCCTCCCCGCTCGCCGCGCGCCGGTACTGCGCGCTGTCGATCCCGGGGCCGCGCGGACCGCCGCTGGCGCTGGAAACCGCGTCCTGTTCGGCATTGGGCGAGAGGCCGCGCTCACCGGGGGCGCGGGGGATGGCGTCGTCGGGACCCGAGGCGCGGACCAGCATGGCGTGCAGTGCCGGCGCGTCCGGGTGGTCGCCGTAGCGGCGCAGCCAGGCCTGCAGGTCCTCGATGCTGGGCCGCGTCGCACCCTCGCGCTGCCAGCGATGGGCGAGAACATGGCCGGCAAGGCGGCGGTCGCCGAGGCGGCCGAATTCGCGGATGGCGGCCTCGTCGTCGCCGCGGGCCTGCAGGTCGAAGATGCGGCGGAGCCGTGTCGCGGTGCCCTCGGCCAGCGGCTGGGGCAGGCCGGCGACCGGCGGGGCGCCCTCGCGGAAGGGTATGGTGACGGTGCCGCGCGCGGCATCGCGTTCCGCGTTGGTCTGGGCGGCCCGTTGCGCCTGGACGACCCCGGGGGAGGCCATCAACAGCGGAAAACCCGCCAAGACCACGAGGGCCAGTCGGCGGGTTTCTCGGGCCATGGGGCAGATCATGCGCATGGCGGAGCGGAGCAAAGGGCGATCCGGGCCAAATGTCCAGCCTTGGTTACAAGGCGGAATGTTAAATTTTCGGCAGAGGTCCTTCGCCCGCCTCCGCGAGTGCTTCGCGAAGGGTCAGCAGGTCTGTCCATGCTTCGCGCTTCGCGGAGGGAGTGCGCAGCAGATAGGCCGGGTGCCATGTGGCGATCGTCGGGATCGGCGCCAGGTCCTCGACGGTGATGTCGCGCCAGCGGCCGCGCACACGTGTGATGCCCTCCTTGCCGCCGAGCAGGGCCTTGGTCGCGGTGCCGCCGAGCAGCAGGATGTGGCGCGGCCGGTGCAGGGCGATGTGGCGGCGGATGAAAGGCAGGAACAGCGCGATCTCGGCATCGGACGGGGTGCGGTTGCCCGGTGGGCGCCAGGGCAGGATGTTGGTGATGTAGACGTTTTCCGTCCGCGACAGGCCGATGCTCGCCAGCATGCGGTCGAGCAGTTGGCCGGACAGCCCGACGAAGGGCTTGCCCTGCCGGTCCTCGTCGGCGCCGGGCGCCTCGCCGATCAGCATGAGGCGGGCCGAGGGTGTGCCATCGGCAAAGACGAGGTTGGTGGCGGTCTCGCGCAGCGGCGTGTCGAAGCCTTGGATAGCGGCGCGCAGTGCATCGAGGCTGCCGGCGTTCGCCGCGCGCGTGGCCGAGGCGGGGTTCGCGGCAGCAGGGACGACCAGGCTCGGCGCGGGCCGCGTCAGCCGCACCGGCGCGGGTGCCGGCACCGCGGCGCCGCCGCGATCGGGCGGGGTGTCGTCGAGCGCCTCGTCGGCACCCCATTCGCTTTGCAGGCGCAGGGCCGCGAGCAGGCTGGCGTGCTCTGTCTCCATGGTTCGGTTATCGGCCCCGCGCAGCCCGGTGGAAAGTGGTCCCTTCCTGCCGGCACCGGCTGCGCGGGAATTCTTTCCCTGCTCTTTCGTGTGTGCGGGGTTTCGTGCCCGCCTCCCTGGCCTTACATGCGAGTGAAGCAATCGAGGAACTGTCAGCCGCATGAGTGAGTCCGAGCCGCGCGAGGCCATGGAATTCGATGTCCTGATCGTGGGTGGCGGCCCGGCGGGCCTTGCCGCCGCGATCCGGCTCAAGCAGCTGAGCCCGGACATGGCCGTGTGCCTGGTCGAAAAGGGCAGCGAGGTCGGCGCGCACATCCTCTCGGGCGCGGTGCTGGAGCCGCGTGCGATGGACGAGCTGCTGCCCGATTGGCGCGACGACCCGCCTGCGCTGGCGACGCCGGCCGGAGAGGACCGCTTCGTCTACCTGACCGCGACGAAGGCGTGGAAGCTGCCCACCCCGCCGCAGATGCACAACCACGGCAACTACATCGTCTCGCTCGGCAATGTGGCGCGCTGGCTCGCGGCCAAGGCGGAGGCGCTCGGCGTCGAGATCTACCCGGGCTTTGCGGCGTCGGAGGTGCTGATCGAGGATGGCCAGGTGCGCGGCGTGGTCGCCGGCGTGATGGGCGTCGAGCGCAATGGCGAGAAGGGCCCGAACTACCAGCCGGGGATGGAACTGCGGGCGAAATACACCCTGTTCGCGGAAGGCTGCCGCGGCAGCCTCACCAAGCGCCTGTTCGAACGCTACGGCCTGCGCGAGGGCGCGCAGCCGCAGACCTTCGGGCTGGGGATCAAGGAGCTGTGGGAGATCCCGCGCGAGCGGCACACGCCGGGTCTGGTGTGGCATTCGGTCGGCTGGCCGCTGCCGTCGGACACCTATGGCGGGTCGTGGCTGTACATGCTCGGCGAGAACCTGGTCTCGATCGGCTTCGTCATCGGGCTCGACTACTCCAATCCGAACCTGTCGCCGTTCGACGAGTTCCAGCGCTTCAAGCACCACCCCGAGGTGGCCAAGATGCTCGAGGGCGGCAAGCGTGTGGCCTATGGCGCGCGGGCGTTGAACGAGGGCGGGCTGCAGTCCATCCCGACGCTGGTCTTCCCCGGCGGTGCGCTGATCGGCGACGGCGCGGGCTTCCTCAACGTGCCCAAGATCAAGGGCTCGCATACGGCGATGAAGTCCGGGATGCTGGCGGCCGAGGCCATCGTCGCGGAACTCGCCACCGCGGAGCCCGGCCCGGTGCTCGACGCCTATCCCGAGGCGCTGCGCAACAGCTGGGTGTGGGACGAGCTCTCCCGCGTGCGCAACATCCGCCCTGGCTTCGCGAAGTTCGGCTTCGTGGGCGGGATGCTGAACGCCGCACTGGAGACCTACGTGCTGCGCGGCAAGGCGCCGTGGACGCTGGCCCACCACGCCGACCACGCGGTGTTGAAGAAGGCCGCCGACGCGCCCGCGATCGCCTATCCCCGCCCGGACGGGAAGCTGTCCTTCGACCGGCTCTCCTCGGTGTTCCTCTCCAACACCAACCACGAGGAAGACCAGCCTTCGCACCTGGTGCTGCGCGATCCCTCTATCTGGGAAGGGGTGAACTGGGCGACCTATCGCAGCCCCGAAAGCCGCTATTGCCCGGCCGGCGTCTACGAGGCGGTGGGCGAGGCGGCCGGGAATGGCGTGGGGCCGATGAAGCTGGTGATCAACGCGCAGAACTGCGTGCATTGCAAAACCTGCGACATCAAGGACCCCACGCAGAACATCGACTGGAAGACGCCCGAGGGCGGTGGCGGCCCCAACTACATCGGCGGGATGTAGCGCCACGGCCGCGATCTTGACCGCGATTTTCCGAGCGTGCAGCGTATCGATCATCGCCGCAACGAGGGCCGCTATGCGCGCTATCCTGCCTGTCCTGTTCTTCGGTTCGCTCATCGCCGCGGCGCAAGCGGCCGAGCCGCGCAGCTGGCACGTGACGATGCCGCTGCAGGGCACCACCCAGCAGGTCTGCCTGCAGCGCAGCCGTGACGCGATGACCTCCGCCGCGGTGAGCCTCGCGGAGGCGTCGCAGGGCTCGCAGTACGGCGTGCAGGGCGACAATCTGGTGCTGGCGATCTGCGCGCAGTCGGAGCCGACGATCCTGGTCATCCTCGTCGCCGGGCCGCAGGCCGCCGACGCCCGTAACCTGGGCCAGCGCCTGCGCGATTCCATCACGCGGCCGGCGGCACCCGTTTCGCCGGGCGGCACCAAGGCGCCCTAGCTTCAATCGACGTCCTCAGCGGCTCAACGCAGGGCGATCGCGTTGGCGGGGCTGCCGACGCCGCCGCGCAGGTTCAGCGGTGCCGCCACCAGGAACGCTGTGGCGCGACCCGTCGCGGCACTGTCCTCGGCCAGGGCCTCGAGGTCGAAGAACTCGCCCAGGCACAGGCCCATCCGCCCGATGCCCCAATGCAGCGAGGGGCGCAGTGCGGTGATCGGGAAAGCCTCGACCGTCGGATTGTCCGCCGCGATGGCCGCGATGCCGGTGTCCCAGAGCCATTCCCACGTCGCGGAACCACCATCCACGCCGGAATAGTCGCGCCCGCGCAGCAGCGCATCCCGCGCCTCCGCATCGCCGGCCGCATGGAACGCCGCGAGCCAGCCGGTGCGCACCAGCACGATGTCGCCCGCGAGCGGCGTCACCCCTGATGCGGCGAGGCAGGCGGTGAGATCGGCGGCACTCGCCCGCAGGCTGCCCAGCGCCCGCCATTCGCGCCCGATGCCGGCGAAGTAGCGCGGCAGGTCCGCCAGGATCGCGCGGCCAGCGATGCCGTGCGCGAGCGCCTTGTCGATGCCGTTGCGGCTGCCCTGCCCATGGATCACGGCGGCCAGCGGTGCGTTGTTGTAGAAGCCGTGGATCGGGCAGGCGTAGTGGTTCAGCCCGTCCCACTGGCTGCTCGCCTGCAGCCAGAAGCCGTCGAGCTTGTCGTCGCGCGTCATCTTGTCCGGGCCATCCTCGACGACCAGCGTCGGCGTCGGCGCGGCGCGGCGGCGATGCGCGCCGGAGAGTGCCGCGCCGAACGGCTCGTCGAGCGGCAGGTTCAGGTTGAAGCGCTTGCCGTCGCGGATCTCGGCCGCGCCGGCGGCGACGGTCGCATCCGTGATGCGGTTCAGCGTTCCGATCTCATCGGCCGGCCCCCAGGCGCCCCAGGCGAGCGGCAGCCCGGTCGCGTCATCGGGGCGGGGGAGTTCAGCATAGCGCGGTGGGGTCATGGCGGCGAGCCTAGCCGAGAGCCGCACGGTGCGACATCCGCCCCGGCGCGAAGCGGAATCTTTACCAGCCCCGGCGGATAAGGAGCGGGCATCCGGCGCCCGCCCTGGCCTCGACGCTCATGGCCAGCCGCAACCAGAAGGTCCCGACATGGCCACGGTCTACCTGACCCTCAGCGCGTTCCGGGCCTCGGGCCCGCTGGCGGGGGGCGATACCTACATCCTGCGCGATACCGGCTCGCTGCTGGCCACGCTGTCGGCGACCGAGATCGCAGCGCTTGCGCCGGCAGGGTTGAGCGCGATGGACGCCAGCGACGACGTGCTCGGCCTCAGCGCCGCCCAGCGCGGCGCGCTCGGCGCGCTGGCGCTGACCGCGGGCGATGCGGTGACGTTGCGCGACACGGCGTCCAACCTCGCCGCGCTGACGCCCGCGGAGATCGCGGTGCTGGCGGGCGCCGGGTTCGACCGGATCGATGCCACCGACGACCGGCTGAGCCTCACCCTGGCGCAGGTCGCGTCGCTCGGCGGCGTCGTGCTCGCGACGGACGATCTCGCCAGCATCACCGACGTGCCCGGCACGCTCGCCGCGCTCACGCCGACGGAGATCGCCGCGGTGCTCGCCGCCGGCATCGACGGGATCGAGGCCAGCCACGGCGACCTGGCGCTGGACGCCGCGCAGGTGGCGGCACTCGGGGCCGTGCCGCTGCTGATCGACTATGCGCAGTGGCGGGACGGCACGACGGCGCTGGTGAATGTCGCGCCCGGCTATGGGCTCGCCGTCTCCGGCGTGCCGGCCGATGCGGATTTCGCCTTGCTCGATGCCGATGCCGCCATCAGCCGCTACTGGGTCACGGATGGTGCCTCGGCGATCGCGGCGGGGCTGGGGGCGATGGCCTTGGCCACGAAACTCGGCGGCATCAGCCCGATCGACAATGCGACCCTCGCGATCACCGCCGCGCAGTTCAGCGCGGCGACCCCGGCAATGGCGAAGCTGCCATCCGGGTACCGGTTGACGATCAGCGGCGCCACGGTCGCGCAGGCCGCGAGCCTGCAGGCGAATGCTCATGTCGAGGCGTTCGGCATCAGCGACACCGGCGCGCATGTCGCGGCGGGGCTCGGCGGATTGGCGGGACTGGGGAAGCTCACCGCGATCACGCTCGCACCGGGCGGCGTGCTCGCGCTCACCCACGCGCAATGGCTGGCCGAGGCGGCGACCCTGGCGCTGCTGCCGGAAGGCCAGGCGCTGAGCGTGGCCGGTGTGCCGGTCGCCGATGCGGCGGCGGCGCAGGCCGATGCGCGCGTGAGCGGCTTCACCATCCTCGACAGCGCGGCGCACGTCGCGGCGGCTTTGGATGCGCTTGGCGGCTTTGACCACCTCACCGGCATCGCGCTGTCCGCGGCCGCGCCGCTCGCCATCGGCTTCGCGCAGCTCACGACCGCGGCGGGCGTGCTGGCGCTGCTGCCCGTTGGCGCCACGCTGGTGGTGAGCGACGTGCCGCCGGCGAACCTGGCCGCGATGCAGGCCGATGCACGGGTGACCAGCTTCGCGCTGCGCGGCGCAAGCGCCGATGTCGCCGCCGCCTTCGACGCGTTGAACGGCGCGGGCAAGCTTAGCGCCATCACGCTCACCGATGGCGATGCGCTGGCGCTGACCCATGCGCAGTTCATTGCCGACACCGCCGCGCTGGCGAAGCTGCCGGGCGGTTACACCCTGGCCCTGCGCGGGGTGCCGGCGGCGAGTGCGGCGAGCATCCAGGCCAACACGCATGTGGTGGAATTCGCGGTCACCGACACACCCGTCGGGATCGTCGCGTGCTTCGACGCGCTCATTGGCGCGACCAAGCTCAGTGCCGTCGCGCTCACCGGCGGGGTTACGCTCACGATCAGCCATGCGCAGCTACTCGCGGGCGGCAGCCTCTTCGCCAGGCTGCCGAGCGAATACCAGCTGCAGGTGACCGGCGTGCCGATCGCCGCCGGCCTGGTGGTGCAGGACAATGACCACGTGCTCGGCTTCGCGGTCAGCGACACCGCCGCCGCCATCGCCTCCGGCTTCGATGCGCTGAATGGCATGGCGAGCCTGACCGGCATCGGCGTGACCGGCGGCGGTGTGATCGCGCTGACCCAGGCGCGCTTCCTGGCCGATGGCCGGGCGGTCGGGCTGCTGCAGGCCGGCACCACCGTCGCGGTCAGTGCGGCACCGGTGGCGGAGGCGGCGGCGCTGCAGGCCCATGCCAAGGTCTCCGCCTTCGCGGTCTCTGGCTCGGTCGCGGAGGTGACCGCCGCGCTCGACATGCTGGGCGCCGCCGGCAAGCTCACAGGCATCACGCTGACGACGCCGGGCACGTTCGCGATCAGCCACGCGCAATGGGGCACGTTGGCCGGCACGCTGGCGCTGCTGCCGCCGGACTACACCGTGACCGTGGCCGGCGCGCCGGCGGCCAGCGCCGCTGCGCTGCAGGCCGATGCCCACGTGCTGGGCTTCACGATCAGCGATGGCGGCGCGGGGGTGGCGGCGGCGCTGGATGCGCTGAACGGCGCCGGCAAGCTCGACGCGATCAGCCTCGCGGACAGCACGCCGCTTGCGATTTCGCATGGCAGCTACCTTGCCGATACGCACGCATTGGCGCTGCTGCCCGGCGAGGCGCGCCTGGTGGTGAGCGCCGCGAGTGCGGCCGGCGCCGCCGCGTTGCAGGCGGATGCGCGGGTGAGCGGCTTCGCGGTGCGCGACACCGCGGCCCATATCGCGGCCGGCTTTGATGCACTCGACGACGCGGGCAAGCTGACCGCCGTCACCCTCTCCGACAGCGCCGCGATCGTGCTGACGCAGGCGCAGGTCGCATCCGGCACGACGGCACTCGCCCTGGTGCCCGCTAGCGCGACGTTGGTGCTGCGCGCGGCGACGACCGTGCTGGACCTCGACGCGTCCGCAGTGGCGGCCTTGGCCGGGCAGGGGGTGGACCGGCTGCTCGCCGCATCGGGGGTGATGAGCCTGAGCGGCGCGCAGTTCGACGCACTGGGCGCCGTGGCGCTGACCGCGGCCGACACGGTCACGCTGGCCGATACCGGGGCGCATCTGGCGGCGCTCTCGACGGGTCAGCTCGCCGGGCTGGCGGCGGCGGGGATCGACCGGATCGACGCGACCGATGGCGCCTATGCCTTCAGCCGCGCGCAGATCCTGGCACTCGGCGCGCTGCCGAAGGATGCCGCCGACGCGCTGGTGCTGGCCGATGGCGGCGACGCCATCGCGTCGCTGACGACGAGCCAGCTCTCGGCGCTGACCGCGCTGGGGGTCGACCGGATCGATGCGACGGATGACCAGCTCGGCCTCTCCATCGCGCAGCTCAACGCGCTCGGCCGCATCCCGCTCACCCCTGGCGACATGGTGACGCTGGAGGACACCGCGGCCAATGCGAACAACCGCGACCTGCGCGTCTACGCCCATGTCGACCTGGTGGTGCTGGACGATTCGCCCGGCGCCCAGCGGGTCATCGGCTCCTCGGGCAACGACGTGATCTATGCCGACACCCAGGCGGATGTCCTGTTCGAGGCGGTGGGCGGCGGGATTGACACCATCCGCACCTCGGCGAGCTTCTATCTCTACGCGAATGTCGAGAACCTCGTGCTGCGCATCGGCGCGGGCAACATCTTCGGCGTCGGCAATGCCGGGGACAACGCGCTGACCGGCAATGAGGCGAACAACCTGCTGATCGGCCTCGACGGCGCCGACACCATCGCCGGCGACAGCGGCAACGACATCCTTTACGGCGTCGAGGGCAATGACCGCATGAGTGGAGATGCGGGCGTGGATTTCGTCGCCGGCGGCAATGGCGCGGACACGGTCGAAGGTGGGGCCGGCGCCGACAACCTGTTCGGCGAGGCCGGCAATGACAGCCTGGTGGACGGTTCCGATTTCGTCACCGACATCCTCACCGGCGGCGATGGCGCCGACACGCTCGACGCGGCGAGCGGCCTTGGCGACTACGACCTGATCGATGGCGGCGCCGGCGATGATCGCTACCTGGTCGACACGCCGGCCGATTTGACCTTCGAGGCGGCCGGCGGCGGCATCGACACGGTCTACGCCAACATCAATGGGGGGGGATGCTACCTCTACGCCAATGTCGAGAACCTGGTGCTGCTGGGCGCGACGCCATTCGGCGTGGGCAACGCCATGGCCAACGTGCTGACCGGGAGCGCGGGGGCCAACTGGCTGCTCGGCGGCGCGGGGGCGGATACGCTGGCCGGGATGGGCGGCAACGACGTGCTGTTCGGCGAGGCGGGTCGCGACCTGTTCGTGTTCGGGCGCGCCTGCGCGGCGGGTGTGATCGGCGACTTCACGCCCGGCAATGACCAGATCGACCTGCGCGGCCTAGGCTTCGCGAGCTTCGCCGCACTCGGCGCCGTGATGGTCGAGGTGGCCGGGACCACGGCGATCAATCTCGGCCAGGGCGACATCATCATCATCAACGGGGTTGCGAAGGCGGCGTTGGCGGCATCGGATTTCCTGCTCGCTTGACGGGTCGTCGTGCCGGGGCCACGAGGTCGGGGATGAGCATCATCCCGCGTCGCGCATTGCCCCTGTTCGCGTTGCTGCTGGCAGCACCCGCGATCGCGGAGGATGATTCCCGCGCCCTGCTTGGCCAGCCGGTGCTCGCACTCGCGCAGTACCAAGGTGTGGCCGGCGTGCTGGCGACCGCGACCGGCGGGGCGCGTGGGGCGGTGTCACGCCGCCTGCGCGAACCCGGCCCCGGTCTCGCCTTGCTGGGCGATCGCTACGTTTATGGCTGGGGCTGCGGGGCGGAGGGCTGCGCGGCGGGCGGGATCTTCCTTGCCCAGGATTTCGTGCAGGGCCGCATCTACTTGCTGCTGCTGGAAGATGGCCGAACCCGGCTGGCGGTGCCGCCGAGCACCGCCGGCTGGCCGCCTGCGCTCGCCGAGGCGATGCGCGGGTTCGACACGATCAGGGCCGCACAGATCGCGGCCCCGGATTGAAGCTCAGCCCTCGTCCTGTTCGACCACTTCAGGCTTCGGCCCGCTGTCGAGGCCCTTGGCCGCGACGTTGCGCTCAACCAGCTCGATGACGGCCATCGACGCCGCATCGCCGTAGCGCATGCCGGCTTTCAGCACGCGGGTGTAGCCGCCGGCGCGCGTCTTGTAGCGCTCCGCGATCTCGGTGAAGAGCTTGTCCACCACGTTGGCGTCCATCAGCTGCGCATACGCCTGGCGGCGCGCATGCAGGCCGCCGCGCTTGCCGAGCGTGATGATGCGCTCGACGTAAGGGCGCAGCTCCTTCGCCTTGGGCATCGTGGTGGTGATCTGCTCGTGCTTGAGCAGCGACGTCGCCATGTTGCGGAACATGGCGAGCCGGTGGGTGGAGGTGATGTTGAGCTTCCGCCCAGCCATTCCGTGACGCATCGTGGTGGTCCTTCAGCCGGGGATCAGAACGGCTCTTCGATTTTCTTGGCGAGGTCTTCGATGTTCTCGGGCGGCCAACCGGTGACGGTCATGCCCAAGGTGAGCCCCATGGTGGCCAGGACTTCCTTGATCTCGTTCAGCGACTTGCGCCCGAAATTCGGGGTGCGGAGCATTTCCTGCTCGGTCTTCTGCACGAGGTCGCCGATGTAGACGATGTTGTCGTTCTTCAGGCAATTCGCCGAACGCACCGACAGCTCCAGCTCATCGACCTTGCGCAGCATATTGCGGTTGAAGGGCAGGTCGTCACGGACTTCCTCAACCTTGCGCTCGCGCGGCTCGTCGAAGTTGATGAAGAGCTGCAGCTGGTCCTGCAGGATGCGGGCAGACAGTGCCACCGCATCCTCGGGGGCCACGGTGCCGTCGGTCTCGACCGTCATCACCAGCTTGTCGTAGTCGGTGCGTTGGCCGACGCGCTCGGGCTCGATCTTGAAGGCGACGCGGCGGACCGGGGAGTAGATTGCGTCCACGGGGATGAGGCCAATCGGCGCATCCTCGGGGCGGTTCTCGGAGGCGGGCACATAGCCCTTGCCGGTCTGGACGGTCAGCTCCATCGACAGCTTGGCACCGTCGTCGAGCGTGCAGATGACCAGGTCCGGGTTCGAGATCTCGATGTCGCCGGAGACCTGGATCTGGCCGGCGGTCACTTCACCCGGTCCTTCCGCAGTCAGGGCCAGGCGCTTCACGCCTTCACCCTGCATGCGGATGGCGAGCTGCTTGATGTTGAGGACGATGTCGGTGACGTCCTCGCGCACACCCTGGATCGAGCTGAATTCATGCAGCACGCCATCGATGCGGATGGCGGTCACGGCAGCGCCCTGCAGCGACGAGAGCAGTATGCGGCGCAGCGCGTTGCCCAGCGTCTGGCCGAAGCCGCGCTCCAGCGGAGCGGCGACCATGGTGGCCACGCGGTCGGGGTCCGCACCCTGGTCGATCGCCAGCTTTTCCGGACGGATCAGCGAGCGCCAATTCCTCTCAAGCACTGTCATTCTCTCCTCATCGGCTCCATGCAACCCGCGGCGCCCCCTGGTTCAGAGTGGGGCGCCGACATTCCAGCGTGCGCGTCAGACGCGGCGACGCTTGCGGGGGCGGCAGCCATTGTGCGGGATGGGCGTCACGTCCTTGATGGAGGTGACGTAGAAGCCGACGGACTGGAGCGCGCGCAGCGCCGATTCGCGGCCTGAACCGGGGCCGTTCACCTGGATCTCCAGCGTCTCCATGCCGTGCTCGCGGGCCTTCTTGCCGGCATCCTCGGCGGCCATCTGGGCGGCGTAGGGCGTGGACTTCCGGCTGCCCTTGAAGCCCTGCATGCCAGAGGAGGACCAGGCGATGGCGTTGCCCTGGGCGTCGGTTATGGTCACGATGGTGTTGTTGAAGGAGGCCAGAACGTGGGCGACGCCCGACGTGATGTTCTTGCGCTCCTTGCGGCGGACAGGGGCGGCGCCACGACCGGCGCGGGCGGGTTCGCGGGCCATTACTTCGTCACCTTCTTCTTGCCGGCAATCGCCACGGCCTTGCCCTTGCGGGTGCGGGCATTCGTGTGCGTGCGCTGACCGCGGACCGGAAGGCCCTTGCGATGACGCAGGCCGCGATAGCAGGCCATGTCCATCAGACGCTTGATGTTCATCGCGACTTCACGCCGCAGGTCGCCCTCGACGCGGTAGTCACGGTCGATCAGCTCACGCAGACGCAGGATTTCCTCGTCGGTGAGCTGGTTGACGCGGCGATCCGCGGGGATGGCGAGCTGCTCGCAGATGACCTTCGCATTGTTCGGCCCGATGCCGTAAATGTAGCGAAGCGAAATCAGGACCCGCTTGTTGGTCGGGATATTTACGCCGGCGATGCGCGCCACAGGGCCTCTCTCGGAGCTGTCGCTCCTGCTCGCCGACCGTTCCCCGAAGTTGGGGCGTTTCGGCGTGGTGGTATCGATATACGCAAAGGATGTCGCGGCCGAGGGAATGAACCCCCGTCCACGGGAGGGGGCGATCTAGCCCCTCGACCCGCTTCCGTCAAGCCTTCGCGGCAGAATTGATGACAGCTTCGAGCGCGGCGAAGACGCTGTCCATCGACGCCATCCCATCCACGCCCGAGAGCTTGCCCTGGGCGGTGTAGTAGGGGAGCAGCGGGGCGGTCTGGCGGTGATAGGCCTCCAAACGTGCCGCGACCGTCTCGGCGTTGTCATCGGCCCTGCGGTTGAAGGAGGTGCTGCCGCAGCTGTCGCACACGCCTGGCACCGCTGGGGGCTTGAAGTGGTCGTGATAGCCGGTGCCGCACTTCGCGCAGGTGAAGCGTCCGGCGATCCGCTCGACCAGGGCAGCGTCATCGACCCGCAATTCGATCACATGGTCGAGCCGGAGGCCCTTCTCGGCGAGCATGGCGTCGAGCGACTCGGCCTGCGGCACGGTGCGCGGGAAGCCGTCGAGGATGAATCCCTTGGCGCAATCGGGCTGCGCCACGCGGGCCGCGATCATCGTGGTGATGAGCGCGTCCGGCACCAGGGCGCCGGCCTCCATGATGGCCTTGGCCTGCAGCCCGATCGGGCTGCCCGACTTCACCTCGGCACGCAGCATGTCGCCGGTGCTGATCTGGGTGATCCCATAAGCATCTTCGAGACGCTTGGCCTGGGTACCTTTGCCGGCGCCCGGTGGCCCCAGCAGGATCAAGTTCATTCGTCGTTTCCCCCCTCGAAACCCGTCACCGCCGGGTTGGCTGCCCACGGCCGCCGAGTTTGGCCTTCTTGATGAGGCCCTCATACTGGTGCGCGAAGAGATGGGACTGCACCTGGGCCACCGTGTCCATGGTGACGGAGACGATGATCAGCAGGCTGGTGCCGCCGAAGTAGAAGGGCACGCCGTAATTGCTGATCAGGATCTCGGGCAGCAGGCAGACGATGCACAGGTAGATCGCGCCCACCGCGGTCAGCCGGGTCAGCACACGGTCGAAATAATCCGCCGTGTTCTGGCCGGGCCGGATGCCGGGCACGTTGCCATTGTACTTCTTGAGATTGTCCGCCGTCTCGGTCGGGTTGAAGACCACGGCCGTGTAAAAGAAGGCGAAGAAGATGATCATGGCCATGTAGGCGGCCATGTAGAGCGGCTGGCCATGCGCCAGCAGCCGCGCGATCCCGGTGAACCAGTTGTCCGGCGCGTCGGTGGCGAAGCCCTGGATGGTCGCGGGCAGCAGCAGGAGCGAGGAGGCGAAGATCGGCGGGATGACGCCGGCGGTGTTCAGCTTCAGCGGCAGGTGCGTGTTCTCGCCGTTGAACATGCGGTTGCCGACCTGGCGCCGTGGATAGGTGACCGGAATACGCCGCTGCGCCCGCTCGACGAAGATGACGAAGGCAATGACGGCGAGCGCGATCAGCAGGAATGCGATGATGAAGATGGTCGACAGCGCGCCGGTCCGGCCGAGCTCGAGCGTATTGACCAGAGCGGAGGGCAGGTTCGCCACGATGCCGGCGAAGATGATCAGGCTGATGCCGTTGCCGATGCCACGCGCGGTGATCTGCTCGCCCAGCCACATTAGGAACATGGTGCCGCCGACCAGGGTGACGACCGAGGAGAAGCGGAAGAACCCACCGGGATCGGCGACGGCCGGCCCGCTGGTTCCGCGCATGCCCTCGAGGCCGACGGCCATGCCATAAGCCTGCACGACCGCGATCAGCAGGGTAAGGTAGCGGGTGTACTGGTTGAGCTTCTTGCGCCCCGATTCGCCCTCTTTCTTCAGCGCCTCCCAGGCGGGGATGGCCGTGCTCATCAGCTGCACGATGATTGACGCGCTGATGTAGGGCATGATGTTGAGCGCGAAGACGGTCATGCGCCCGAGCGCGCCGCCGGTGAACATGTCGAACATGCCCAGGATGCCGCCGCCGTGCTGGTTGAGGATTTCACCCATCACAGCGGCATCGATCCCGGGAACCGGCACATAAGTGCCGATGCGGAACACGATCAGCGCGCCGAGGGTGAACCAGATCCGCTTCTTGAGCTCGGTCGCCTTGGACAGAACCCCGAAATTCAGACTGCCTGCGAGTTGTTCGGCGGCGGAGGCCATGTGTGGTGTTCCTTTAGAACTCACCTACCGCTGCTCGCGGTTGGCACGCAAGATCAGGATGGGCTCGCCAGGTTGATCAGCCGCGGCGCCAGGGCAGCAAGGCTCTGAGCGCCGGATCCCGCAGCCAGACCCCCAGCCACATAAGCGCGCCGAGCCACACGCCAAAGAGGGTGTGGCTCAATAAAGGGCTGCCCAGGCGCAGGTGAGTCGCGATGGCACCGCCCATGACGGCGGTGAGCAGCACCGCACCGAGCGGCGCCGTGCGCGGCACCGCGTAGAGCAGCGTCGCCACCAGCTCGATCACCCCGATCGGAACGGCCAGGTGGAGCGGCAAACCGAGCTCGGTGAAGCTCTCGACCACCGGGCCAAGGACCAACAGCTTGATGATGCTGTTGAAGAGCATGAACGCCACGACAAGCGCGGTGATGACGCGCCCCGCGAGCACCATGATCAGGCCGCCGCGGGCGCTTCTTCGGCCTTCTTCACCACGGTGACCGTGACGACGCCACCGGTCGCCTCGACCGCCGCGATCGCCGCCGGCGATGCGCCGGAGACGGTGATGCTCACCTTGCGGGTGATTGCACCCTTGGCCAGCAGCCGCACGCCCGCGAACTTGTTGGAACGCTTGACGATGCCGGCGGCCTTCAGCGCAGCCTCATCAATCGGCGCATCCGCGGGCAGGAGCCCCGCCTCGATCGCCGCGTCCAGCGCGCCGATGTTCAGCGGCGCGTATTCGACGCGGAAGATGTTGACGAAGCCGCGCTTGGGCAGACGCCGGTAGATCGGGAGCTGGCCGCCCTCGAACCCGTTCAGCGTCACGCCCGAGCGCGCCTTCTGGCCCTTGACGCCGCGGCCCGAGGTCTTGCCCTTGCCCGATCCGATGCCGCGACCGATGCGCTTGAACTTGTGGCGTGCGCCTTCGTTGTCGCGCAGTTCATTCAGCTTCATGGCTCAGCCCTCGACCTTGATCAGGTGCGCGACCTTCTTGATCATGCCCTGGACCGCGGGCGTGTTTTCCAACTCGCTGGTGCGGTGCATCTTGTTCAGCCCCAGGCCGATCAGCGTCTCGCGCTGGCCGGGCTTGCGGCCGATCGGCGACCCGATCTGGGTCACCTTCACAGTGGATTTGGTCTCAGACATTGGCTGCGGCCTCCGCCTCGGTCTTCGGCGTGCCGAGGATGTCGGCCACCTTCTTGCCGCGACGCGACGCCACGGCCCGGGGGCTCGTGCACGCCTGCAGCGCGGCGAAGGTCGCCTTGACCATGTTGTGCGGGTTGGCGGAGCCGAGGCACTTGGCCACGACATCGCCCATCCCGAGGGTCTCGAACACGGCGCGCATCGGCCCGCCGGCGATGATGCCGGTGCCGGCCGGTGCGGCGCGCAGGATGACGCGGCCGGCGCCGTATTCGCCGATCACGTCGTGATGCAGCGTGCGGCCCTCGCGCATCGGCACGCGGATGAGCGTCTTCTTCGCCCGCTCCGTCGCCTTGCGGATGGCCTCGGGCACTTCGCGCGCCTTGCCGGCGCCCCAGCCCACGCGGCCCTTGTGGTCGCCCACGACGACGAGCGCGGCGAAGGAGAAGCGACGGCCGCCCTTCACCACCTTGGCGACGCGGTTGATGGTGACGAGCTTGTCGGTGAGGTCGTCGCCGGGCTCGTTGGACTGGCGGTTGTCATTGCCACGGTCGCGGTTGCGCCGGCGACGATCATTGTCGCCGCCACCTTCGCCGCCGCCGCCGCTCCTGGGTTCACGTGCCATGGTTTATGCTCCTCAGAAGGACAGGCCGCCCTCGCGGGCGCCGTCCGCCAGGGCCTTGACCCGGCCATGGTAGAGATAGGGACCGCGGTCGAACACGACCTCGGTGATGCCGGCGGCCAGCGCACGCTCGGCGACCAGCTTGCCGACCGCCGTGGCGGCATCCTTGTCGGCGCCGGTCTTCAAGCCCTCGCGCATGACCTTTTCCTGCGAGGAGGCGGCAGCCACCGTGCGCCCTTCGGCGTCCACGATGATCTGCGCGTAGATGTGCTGGCCCGAGCGGAACACCGAGAGCCGCGCGCGGCCACCGGATTTCTGCTTGAGCTGGTAACGGAGGCGGCGGCGGCGCCGCGCCTGCAAAGCGAGCTTGTCGGCCATTACTTCTTCTTACCCTCCTTCCGGAGGATTTGCTCGTTGACGTATTTGACGCCCTTGCCCTTGTAGGGCTCGGGACCGCGATAGCCGCGAATTTCCGCGGCGACCTGGCCGACCTGGCGCTTATCCGCACCTTCGACCTTGATCGCGGTGGGCTTCTCGCAGGTGATCTTGATGCCCGGCGGCACCGGGTAGCGGATCTCGTGGCTGTAGCCGAGGTTCAGCACCAGGTCGCTGCCCTGGACGGCGGCACGATAGCCGGTGCCGTTGATCTCCATCGACTTGGTGAAGCCGGTGGAGACACCCGTGACCAGGGAATTGATCAGGCTGCGGGTGGTGCCCCACATGGTGCGGGCCTGGCGATCGGCGCCGCGCGGCTTCACGGTGACGAGGTTGCCCTCGACCGTGACATCCACAAACTCCGTGAGGTCGAGCTTGAGCTCGCCATTCTTGCCCTTGGCGGTGACGGTGCGGCCCTGGAGCGCGACCTGCACGCCCGCGGGCACCGTGACCGGATATTTTCCGACGCGAGACATCTCTATGCTCCCCTCAGAACACGCGGCAGAGGACTTCGCCGCCAACATTGGCGGCGCGGGCCTCGATGTCGCTCATCACGCCGCGCGGCGTGGAGAGGATGGAAATGCCAAGCCCATTGTAGAACTTCGGCAGCTCCTTGATCTTGGAGTAGACGCGGCGGCCCGGCTTGGAGACGCGGGTGATCTCCTTGATGGCCGGCTCGCCCTCGGCATACTTGAGCTCGATGGCGATGAGCTTGATGCCCGGACGGACGTCTTCCGTCTTCCAGGCGCGGATGAAGCCTTCGCGCTTGAGCACGTCGAGGACGTTCTCACGCAGCTTGGAGGCAGGGGCCACGCAACGGCTCTGGCGAGCGCGCTGCGCGTTCCGGATGCGGGTGAGCATATCGCCCAACGGATCTGACATGGACATGTCTGCGGGCCCTTACCAGCTCGCCTTGACCACACCGGGGATCTGGCCGCGCGAGGCCAGCTCCCGGAACTGGTTCCGGCAGAGCTTGAATTTCTGGTAGTTGCCGCGCGGCCGCCCGGTGATCTCGCAGCGCAGGCGCACGCGGTTCGCGGCACCATTGCGCGGGAACTGCGCGAGCTTCAGGGTCGCCTCGAACCGCTCCTCGACCGGGAGCTCCTTGTCCATGACGATCGCCTTGAGCTTGGCCCGCTTCGGCGCATGCGCCTTGGCGAGCTTCTCGCGCCGCTTGTTCTTCATGATCGACGAAGTCTTCGCCATTAAACCCTCCGGAACCTGCGCGAGAGCATCGCGCGGTTTTCCAACATCACTTCTGGAACGGAAGCTGGAACGCTGTGAGCAGCGCCTTCGCTTCCTTGTCAGTCTTGGCCGTCGTCACGAAGACGATGTCCATGCCGCGCACCGTATCCACCTTGTCGTAGTTGATCTCGGGGAACACGATCTGCTCCTTCAGGCCAAGGCTGTAATTGCCCCGCCCGTCGAAGCCGCGATTGCCGGGAATCCCGCGGAAGTCACGCACGCGCGGCAGCGCGATGGTGACGAGGCGGTCGAGGAACTCGTACATCCGCGCCTTGCGCAGCGTGACCTTGCAGCCGATCGCCTGGCCTTCGCGGATCTTGAAGCCCGCGATCGCCTTCTTGGCGCGCGTGCGCACCGGGCGCTGGCCGGAGATGGCGGTGAGGTCGCCCACCGCGGCATCGAGCTTCTTCTGGTCGCCGGCGGCTTCGCCCACGCCCATGTTGATCACGATCTTCTCGAGCTTGGGCACTTCCATCGGGTTCTTGTAGCCGAACTCCTCCGAAAGCTGCTTGCGCACCGCTTCCTCGTAGAACTTCCGCAGGCGCGGCTGCTCGGCGGGCGAGGCCGCGGCCTTGCCGGGGGCGGCGCCGATCGGCGCATCCTTGGCACGGTCGGCTTTCGCGGCCTTCTTCGAGGCCGCGGGGCCCATGCGGTTCTGGGATTCGCTCATTGGTCGAGAACCTCACCGGAGGGACGTGCCACCCGGACCTTCTTGCCATCGATGACGGCGAAGCCGACGCGGGTCGGCTTGTCCGATTTCGGGTCGATCAGCGCGAGGTTGGACAGCGCGATCGGCGCCTCCTTCTCGATGATCCCGCCAGGCTGGCCCATGCCGGCCGGCTTCTGGTGACGCTTGACCATCTGGCGGCCCTGCACGAGCGCGCGGCCTTCCTCGGTGAGCACGCGCAGCACTTCGCCGCGCTTGCCCTTGTCCTTGCCGGTGGTCACCTCGACGGTGTCCCCCTTACGGATCTTGGCGGCCATGATTACAGGACCTCCGGCGCGAGGGAGATGATCTTCATGTACTTCTTCGCGCGCAGCTCGCGCACCACCGGCCCGAAGATGCGGGTGCCGATCGGCTCGCCCTGCTTGTTGATCAGCACGGCCGCGTTGGTGTCGAAGCGGATGGCCGTGCCATCGATGCGCCGCACCGGATAGGAGGTGCGGACGATCACAGCGCGATGCACCTCGCCCTTCTTCACCTTGGCGCGCGGGATCGCTTCCTTGACGGAGACGACGATCACGTCGCCCACGCCGGCGAAGCGACGCTTCGACCCGCCGAGCACCTTGATGCACTGGACGCGACGGGCACCGGAATTGTCGGCGACCTCGAGATTGGCTTCGACGCCTATCATGGGGTAGCCCCTTCGGCGACGGGCGCCGGCGCCGCGTCAGCCGTGCGCAGGAACTCGGGAAGCGCGACCGCTTCGCCATTGCGCTGCACGACAACCCAGCTCTTCAGCTTGGAGATCGGGCGGCACTCCTGGATCTGCACGGTGTCGCCTTCCTTGCAGAGCTTCGCGTCGTCATGCGCGACGTAGCTCTTGGAGCGACGGATGAACTTCTTGTACAGCGGATGCATGATGCGACGCTCGACAAGAACAGTGATGCTCTTGTCCATCTTGTCGCTCGTGACCCGCCCGGTGAGGACGCGCTTCGGCATGGCCGGCTGTCTCCTCTTTCTTTGTCAGGCGTTGGAGGCAGAGGCGCGGGCGCGCTCCGCCAGGATGGTTTTGACCCGCGCAATGTCGCGGCGCACCAGCTTGACGCGGCTGACCGCCTCGAGCTGACCCGTCGCGCGCTGGAAGCGCAGGTTGAACTGCTCCTTGCGGAGGTCGAGCAGCATGCCCTGCAGCTCGTCGGGGCTCTTCGCCCGCACATCGACAATCTTGGTCACGTCTTACGCCTCCGCGCCCAGGCGCACGATGAACTTGGTCTTGATCGGCAGCTTGGCCGCGCCGAGGGAAAGCGCCTCGCGGGCAGTCTCCTGCGGCACGCCGTCGATCTCGAACATGATGCGGCCAGGCTTGACCCGGGCCACCCAATATTCGGGCGCGCCTTTGCCCGAGCCCATGCGGACTTCGGCGGGCTTGGTCGAGACCGGCACATCCGGGAAGATCCGGATCCAGACGCGGCCGGCGCGCTTCATCGCACGCGTGATCGCGCGGCGGGCCGCCTCGATCTGGCGCGCGGTGATGCGCTCGGGCTCCATCGCCTTCAGGCCATAGGCGCCGAAATCCAGCGAGAACCCGCCCTTGGCGAGGCCCTTGATGCGGCCCTTATGGGCCTTTCGGAAGGTGGTGCGCTTCGGTTGCAGCATTGTCGTACTTCCTCAGCGCTGCGGCGCTTGTTCGGCGGCGCGCTTGTCCTGCGCCATCGGGTCATGGGCCAGGATCTCGCCCTTGAACACCCACACCTTCACACCGCAGGTGCCATAGGTGGTCATGGCTGTGGCCGTGCCGAAATCGATGTCGGCGCGCAGCGTGTGCAGCGGCACGCGACCTTCGCGATACCACTCGGCGCGCGCGATCTCGGCGCCACCCAGGCGACCCGAGCAGTTGATCCGGATGCCCAGCGCGCCGAGGCGCATGGCGGACTGCACGGCGCGCTTCATCGCACGACGGAAGGCGATGCGGCGCTCGAGCTGCTGGGCGATGTTCTCGGCCACCAGCGTCGCGTCGATCTCCGGCTTGCGGATTTCGACGATGTTCAGCGCCACTTCGCCGCCGGCGAGCTTCGAGAGCTCCTTGCGCAGCACTTCGATATCCGCGCCCTTCTTGCCGATGACGACGCCGGGGCGGGCCGCGTGGATGGTCACGCGCGGCTTCTTGGCCGGGCGCTCGATCACGATGCGGGAGACGCCGGCACCCTTCAGCTTCTCGCGCAGGATGGCGCGCAGCTTGATGTCCTCATGCAGCAGCTTGGCGTAGTCGCGATCGGCGAACCAGCGGCTGTCCCAGGTGCGGTTGATGCCGAGCCGGAACCCAATCGGGTTGATCTTCTGACCCATGTTATGCGGTCTCCTGCGTTGCCGCGACCTGCTGTTCGGCGACCACGATCTTGAGGTTGCTGAACCACTTCTCGATGCGGGACGCCTTGCCGCGGCCGCGGGCCGCGAAGCGCTTCATCACCACCGAACGGCCAACCTCGGCCTTGTGCACGACCAGACGGTCGACATCGAGCTGGTGGTTGTTCTCGGCATTCGCGATCGCGCTCTCGAGCGTCTTGCGCACGGTGACGGCGATGCGCTGCTTGGCGAAGGTGAGCTCGGCCACGGCCTGGCTCGCCGCCTTGCCGCGGATGAGACCGGCGACGAGGTTCAGCTTGCGCGGGCTGACGCGGATATTCCACGTCACGGCCTGGGCTTCGGTTTCCGCAAGCGTGCGGGCGTGTTTCGGCTTGCTCATGACTTAGCCCCGCTTCGCCTTCTTGTCCGACGAGTGGCTGGTGAAGGTGCGCGTCGGCGAGAACTCGCCGAACTTGTGCCCCACCATGTTCTCGGAGACCTGCACCGGCAGGAACTTCCGGCCGTTATAGACGCCGAATGTCAGCCCCACGAACTGCGGCAGGATCGTGCTGCGCCGCGACCAGATCTTGATGATCTCGTTGCGGGTGGAGTTGCGGGCGGCTTCCGCCTTGTTGAGCAGGTAGCCGTCCACGAACGGCCCCTTCCAGACGCTGCGCGACATCGCGGTCAGCCCTTCGTCGCGTTGCGACGGCGGACAATGAGCCCGTCCGTGCGCTTGTTGTTGCGTGTCTTGTAGCCCTTGGTCGGCTTGCCCCACGGCGTGACCGGATGACGGCCGCCCGAGGTCCGACCCTCACCACCACCGTGCGGGTGGTCGACCGGGTTCATCACCACACCGCGCTGATGCGGCTTGCGGCCCAGCCAGCGCGAACGCCCGGCCTTGCCGAGTTCCTGGTTGGAATTGTCGGGGTTCGACACCGCACCGATGGACGCCATGCATTCGGCGCGCACGACGCGCACTTCACCCGACATCAGCTTGATCTGGGCGTACCCGGCATCCTTGCCGACCAGCTGCGAGAAGGTGCCCGCCGAGCGCGACATCTTGCCACCCGCACCGGGCTTCAGCTCGATGTTGTGGATGATCGTGCCGACGGGGATGTTGGCCAGCGGCATCGCATTGCCGGGCTTCACATCGGCCTTCTGGTCGGCCACCACGACATCGCCAACCTTCAAACGCTGCGGCGCCAGGATATAGGCGAGCTCGCCATCCTGGTACTTCACCAGCGCGATGAAGGCCGTGCGGTTCGGGTCGTATTCCAGGCGCTCGACCGTCGCGGGAATTCCGAATTTGCGGCGCTTGAAATCCACCATGCGGTAGGATTGCTTGTGCCCGCCGCCACGGAAGCGGCTGGTGATGCGGCCGTGATTGTTGCGCCCGCCCGAGTGGTTCTTGCCCTCGGTGAGGCCCTTGACGGGCTTGCCCTTCCACAGGCCGGCGCGGTCGATGAGGACCGTGCCGCGCAGGGAGGGCGTGATCGGGTTGAAATGCTTCATCGCCATGGCGTTACGCAAGCCCCGTGGTCAGGTCGATGCTCTGGCCTTCGGCCAAGCGCACCATCGCCTTCTTGGTGTCGGAACGGCGGCCGGGGCGGTTGCGGAACCGCTTGGCCTTGCCCTTGGTCACGATCGTGTTCACCGAGACGACGTTGACGCCGAACAGGGTCTCGACCGCGGCCTTGATCTCCGGCTTCGTCGCATCCAGCGTCACCCGGAAGGTGACCTGGCCCTGCTCGGTCAGCAGCGTCGCCTTCTCGGTCACCACCGGGGCCAGGATCGTCTGGTACATCCGCTCGCGCGAGATCTTCGGCGCCGGCTTCTTCTGCAACCCGCTCATGCCAGGCGCTCCTTCAGGGCCTCAATGCCGGCGCGGGTGACCGCGAGGGTATCGTGCTTGAGGATGTCATAGACGTTCGCGCCGATGGTCGGCAGCACCTGCACCTTAGGCAGGTTGGAGACCACGCGGCCGAAATGCTCGTCCACGGCAGCGTCCACCACCAGAACGCTGGTCCAGCCGAGCGCCTTGATCTTGGCGGCCATCGCGCCGGTCTTGGCACCCTCGCCGGGGGCGGCGGCGTCGAGCACGACGAGCTTGCCCTCGGCGGCCTTCATCGACAGGGCCGAGATCAGGCCCAAACGGCGGACCTTCTTGTTCAGCGAATAGCCGTGGTCGCGAACGACCGGGCCATGCACGATGCCGCCCTTGCGGAATTGCGGCGCGCGCAGCGAGCCCTGGCGCGCATTGCCGGTGCCCTTCTGGCGATAGGGCTTCTTGGTCGTGCCCGAAACCTCGCCCATGCCCTTCACCTTGTGGGTGCCGGCGCGGCGCTTGGCGAGTTGCCAATGGACGACCCGCGCCATGATGTCGGCGCGCGCGGCTGCGCCGAACAGCGCCTCCGGCAGCTCGATCTCGCCGGCATCGGCGTTGTCGAGGGTGATGATCTTGACCTGCATCATATTGTCCTCAGGCCGCCGCGACTGTCGGGAAGGGCGCGTCGGCATGGCGAGCACGCTTCACGGCATCGCGCACCAGCACATAGGTGCCGATGGAGCCGGGCACGGCGCCCTTGACGAAAAGCAGGCCCTTCTCGGCATCGACCATCGCCACTTCCAGATTCTGGGTGGTGATGCGGTCCTGCCCGAGATGGCCGGCCATCTTCTTGTTCTTGAAGGTCTTGCCCGGATCCTGGCGGTTGCCGGTGGAGCCGTGCGAACGGTGGCTGACCGAGACGCCGTGCGACGCCTCGAGGCCCGCGAAGTTCCAACGCTTCATGGCACCGGCAAAACCCTTGCCCTTGGTGGTGCCGGTCACGTCGATCTTCTGGCCCTTCACGAAATGCGCGGGGCTCAGCGTGGTGCCGGGCGCGATCAGCGCGTCCTCGGCGACACGGAACTCCACGACATGGTGCGGCGCCTCGACGCCGGCCTTCGCGAAATGGCCCTTGTTGGCCTTCGACACATTCTTGGGCTTCGCGTTGCCGATGCCGATCTGCACGGCGGTGTAGCCCTCGCCCTCGATGGTGCGATTGGCGACGACGCGCACATTGTCCACATGGAGCAACGTGACTGGGACAGTGGAGCCGTCATCATTGAAGATGCGGCTCATGCCCAATTTCTTGGCGATGAGGCCAGTGCGGCCAGTCTTGGCGGCCATGATAATGCTCCCTCGGCCGTCAGATCTTGATCTCGACGTCCACGCCGGCGGCCAGGTCGAGCTTCATCAGCGCGTCCACGGTTTGCGGGGTGGGGTCGACGATATCGAGTAGGCGGCGATGCGTGCGGATTTCGAACTGCTCGCGCGACTTCTTGTCGACGTGCGGCGAGCGGTTCACCGTGAAACGTTCGATATGCGTGGGCAGGGGGATGGGCCCGCGCACATGCGCACCCGTCCGCTTGGCCGTGTTCACGATCTCCCGCGTGCTGGAATCCAGCACGCGGTGATCGAACGCCTTGAGGCGGATGCGGATATTCTGGCTGTCCATGGCGGTGTGCCGGTCTTCCCTGAAACTGCTTACGCCACGATCTTCGCGACAACACCGGCGCCGACGGTCCGCCCACCCTCGCGGATGGCAAACCGCAGCCCCTCATCCATCGCGATCGGCGCGATCAGCTCGACATCCATCGTCACGTTGTCGCCGGGCATCACCATCTCGACGCCCTCGGGCAGCTGGACGACGCCGGTCACGTCGGTGGTGCGGAAGTAGAACTGCGGACGGTAGTTGGTGAAGAACGGCGTGTGGCGCCCGCCCTCTTCCTTCGTCAGCACATAGGCCTCGGCCTTGAACTTGGTGTGCGGGGTGATCGAGCCCGGCGCGGCGAGAACCTGCCCGCGCTCCACATCCTCACGCTTGGTGCCGCGCAGCAGCGCGCCGATGTTGTCGCCGGCCTGCCCGCTGTCCAGCAGCTTGCGGAACATCTCCACGCCCGTGACGACGGTCTTCACGGTGGTCTTGAGGCCGATGATCTCGACTTCCTCGCCCACCTTGATGATGCCGCGCTCGACGCGCCCGGTCACCACCGTGCCGCGGCCGGAGATGGAGAACACGTCTTCCACCGGCATCAGGAAGGGCCGGTCCATCGCGCGCACCGGCTGCGGGATGTAGGCGTCGACCGCTTCCATCAGCTTCAGGATCGCCTGCTCGCCCTTCTCGGGGTCCTTGTCTTCGAGCGCCATCAGCGCCGAGCCATGGATGATCGGGATGTCGTCGCCCGGGTACTGGTAGGAGGACAGCAGCTCGCGCACTTCCATCTCGACCAGTTCCAGCAGGTCGGGGTCGGCCATGTCGGTCTTGTTGAGGAACACCACCAGCGCGGGGACGCCGACCTGGCGGGCGAGCAGGATGTGCTCGCGCGTCTGCGGCATCGGGCCGTCGGCGGCCGAGACCACCAGGATCGCGCCGTCCATCTGCGCGGCACCCGTGATCATGTTCTTCACGTAGTCGGCGTGGCCGGGGCAATCGACATGGGCGTAGTGGCGGTTTGTGGTCTCGTACTCGACATGCGCGGTCGAGATCGTGATGCCGCGGGCACGCTCCTCCGGCGCCTTGTCGATCTGGTCATAGGCGGTGAAGGTCGCCCCGCCCGACTTCGCCAGGATCTTGGTGATCGCCGCCGTCAGCGACGTCTTGCCATGGTCCACGTGACCAATGGTGCCGATGTTGCAGTGCGGCTTGTTCCGCTCGAATTTCGCCTTGGCCATCTGTCAGGTCCTCGAATTCGGGTCTTTGGTTACCAGCGGTAATGGCTGAAGGCCTTGTTCGCCTCCGCCATCCGGTGGGTGTCTTCACGCTTCTTGACCGCGGTGCCGCGATTGTTGGCGGCATCGATGAGCTCGGCCGAGAGGCGTTCCTCCATCGTGTGCTCGCCGCGCTTGCGGGCGCTATCGATTAGCCAACGGATGGCCAGCGCCTGGCGGCGCTCGGGGCGCACCTCGACAGGGACCTGGTAGGTGGCGCCACCGACGCGGCGCGAACGCACCTCGACGGCGGGCTTCACATTGTCCATCGCCTCGTGGAACACGCGCAACGGGTCCGAGTTCGGGCCGCCCTTGCGCTTAAGCGTGTCCATCGCGGCGTAGACGATGCCTTCCGCGGTGCTCTTCTTGCCATCGTACATCAGCACGTTCATGAAACGGCTGAGGACGAGATCGCCGAACTTGGGATCCGGCAGGACTTCGCGCTTTTCGGCGCTGTGACGACGGGACATCTCAGCTCCTCACTTCGGCCGCTTCGCGCCGTAGAGCGACCGGCGCTTGCGGCGCTTCGGCAGGCCCTGCGTGTCGAGCACGCCGCGCAGAATGTGGTAACGCACGCCTGGCAAATCCTTCACGCGGCCGCCACGGATCAGGACCACGGAGTGTTCCTGGAGGTTGTGGCCCTCGCCGGGGATGTAGCTCACCACTTCATAGCCATTGGTCAGCCGCACCTTGGCGACCTTACGAAGCGCCGAGTTCGGCTTCTTCGGGGTCGTCGTGTAGACGCGGGTGCAGACGCCCCGCTTCTGCGGGCTTCCCGCGAGGGCGGGAACCTTGTTCCGCTTGGGATTGGGCTCGCGCCCTTGGGCGATGAGCTGGTTGATCGTCGGCATGACGCCCCTTCGGTCCATTCAAGACGCGACCCCAGCGCCACGCGAGCAAGACGCGATCAGGCCCGCATGGAAATGCAAATGCATTTCCTGGCGGGCCTTGTCCTGCACCCGGCCTCGGCCCACCCCAACCAGGGGAGAGCGGTACCGGACACGCAACACTGTGGTCCAAAACAGCCTGGAGGCGCATGGCGTCCCCGAGAGCGCGGCTTCTATGCCGGGAGGTCTGGCAAGTCAAGCCGCTGATGCCCTTCCGGGGAGATTCAAGCTGCGCGTTTTTCGTGGCGCGCATGGGGTGGCTCGGCGACCATTCATCAGCCCCGCAGGCATAGAGGAACGCCGATGCCCGACCCAGCCCCCCTCGTCATCGTCCAGCCCGGCGAGGCGCGCTCCTTCTGGCAGCCGGTGCCGGCCAACGGCTTCGTGCAATGCCTGCTCGAATCGGGAGCGATCGGGGCCGAGACCCCGTTCGCCATGGGCACCCAGACGGTCGATGCCGGTTGCTTCGTGCGCGAACACCAGCACCCCGCCAATGAGGAGGTGATCCTGGTGCTCGAGGGGCGCGGGGAGGCGCTGCTCGACGGCACCCGCACCGCGCCGCTGGAGAAGGGCACCTGCCTGTTCATCGGCAAGGCCCGGCCGCACCGCTTCCAGGCCGCGCCGGAGGCGCCGATGACCTTCCTGTGGCTGATGTTGCCAGGCGGGCTCGAGACCTTCTTCGCCCGCATCGGGCGGGAACGCCACGCGGGCGAGGCGCCGCCCGTGCCCTTCCCACGGCCGGACAACGTGACGCAGATCGAGTCGGAAACGGTGTTCGGGGCGCTGCCGCCCAGGCCGTGATCAGCTGCGGCGCACGTTCCAGAACGTCGAGAACCCCTCGACGATCCCCGTGATGTTGCTCCGAAACGCCGTCGGCTGCAGGTACTGTCCGAGCGGGTAGTAGGGCACTTCCCGCATCGCCTCGACCTGGATGTCGCGGCAGATGGCCTGCTGCGCGGCCAGGTCGGGCGCGGCGAACCAGGCGTCGCGAAGCTCTTCGACCCGCGGCATCGTCGCCCAGCCGCCATAGCCATTATCGCCATTGCCGCGCAGCGCGATGTGGCCCGCCGGGTTCAGCCAGTCCGTGCCGACCCAGTTGGTGACGAAGGCGCTCCACCCACCCTCGGCCACCGTGCCGCGCCGGTTGCGCCGCTGCAGCATGGCGTTGAACTCGACCGAGTAGACCTCGACGTTGAGCCCCGCCTTCTTGAACTGGTCCTCGACGACAGCGCCCATCTGCGAGATCGGTTGCGAGGTCGAGGCGACCATCAGCAGCACCGGCTCCCCCCGATAGCCGGACGCGCGCACCGCCGCCTTGACGCGGTCATAGTCGCGCGGGCCCCGCAGCGGCTCCAGCCCCACTTCGGAGGCCATCGGCGTGCCGGGCCCGAAGAAGCCGAGCGGCACGTGGTAGAGGCTCGTCTCGGCAGGGCCGACCAGGGCCTGCATGATGGCGGTCTGGTCGATCGCGCCCCACAATGCGCGCCGCAGCTCGGGGTTGTTGAAGGGTGGCGTGAGGTGGTTCATCCGCACCATGCCGACGAAGCCGGTCGGATCCATCACCTGCACCCGCACGTTCCGCGCCCTGCGCAGCGGGGCGAGCAGGTCGTGATAGGCGTATTCCTGCCAATCCTGCTCGCCGGCGATCAGAGCGTTCGTCGCCGTCGCGCTGTCGGGCATGATGGTCCATTCGACGCGGTCGAAATGCACGACCTTCGGCCCGGAGGTCCAGCTCGGGGTCCCGTCGCGGCGCGGCACGTAGGTCTCGAATTTCGTGTAGACGACCCGGGCACCGGGGACGCGTTCATCCTCCTTGAAGCGGAAGGGGCCGGAACCGATCATCTCCGGCACCTGACGGAACGGGTCGGTGTCGGCCAGGCGCTCGGGCATCATGGCGCAAACCGGGACCGACGCCTTGCCCAGCGCGATCGGCAGCAGCGGGAAGGGGCGCTTGAGGCGGAAGCGGATGGTCTTGTCGTCGGGTGCGGAGAGCTCGTCGGTGAACTCCATGAGCGTGGTGCCGAAGGGGTCGCGCTTCGCCCAGCGGCGGATCGAGGCGACGCAGTCCCGCGCCAACACGCGCTCGCCATCATGCCAGCGCAGGCCGTCGCGGAGGGTGAGGTTCCACAGCTTGCCGTCATCTTCGATGGTGTGGCCGTCGACCATCTGCGGCGTGGCCTGGAACGCGCCATCCATGCCGTAGAGCGTGTCGAACACCATGTAGCCGTGGTTGCGGCTGACATAGGCGGTGGTCGTCACCGGATCGAGCGTGACGAGGTCCTGCTGCGGGGTGAAGCGCAGCGTCGTCGCGGATTGCGCGCGCAGGGCGCGGGGCGCTGCGAGCGTCGCCGCCGCGGCCGTCATCAGGGTGCGTCGCTGCATCATCCGCCATCCTTTGAAGCTGGGCATGAGGCGCGACGACGCGACGGCGTCGGGCAACCCATGCAGTCCAGCCTGGGATCAAGCAGGATTCATACCGCACGCCACGGCGAGGACTATCCGACGAAGCCCATCACCACGGGAAAGGCGGGATCGCCGCCTTCGAACGCGACGATACAGCTCGCACCCACCCGCACCGCCGAGCCCACGCTACCCGCCGGCCGGCACACCGGCGCCCACTGGCTGCTGATGCCCATCGCGGGGATGGTCACCTGCACCCGCCCCTGGCTGAGCGGATCGCCCGCGCCCTGCACCGTTCCGCGGTAGACGCCGGAGTAGCGCCGGCCCGTATCACCTGCCATCAGAACACACTCCTCATGCCGGTTGGAGCGGGTGGACCCGGGCGATCAAGGCGCCCGGGGCGTTACCGCCAGGTGAGTTGCTGGATCGAGCAGGTCTCCACACCACGCCGTTCGTTCGCCGCGCCATTCATGTAGACGACGCGGATATCGGCCGTGCAGCCACCGCCCTGCGGTAGCGGGATGAACAGGCTGCCACCGGGCTGAAGCGTATTGGCGCCCAGACGGTCCGGGCCCCAGTCGCGCTGGCTGGAGAGCGAGCTGTAGATCTCGCGGATGACCGTCCCAGTCCCGTTCACGATCGTGAAGGAAGGATTGCCCGTGGTCGCGCGGCCATAGCCCGGGCCGCCGCCGATCGCCGCACCGGGTGCCACGGGTGCGACGCCCCCGCCGCCGAACACGACACGGCTGATGTTGCAGGCATTGACCTGCATGCGCGTGTCATCGGTGCCGTTCGCGTAGCGGACGCGGACGTCGAGCACGCAGTCGGGGAAGTTCGGCGTCACCCAGACCTGGTTGCCGACCGGCAGCACGCCGGCGCCGAGGATGTCCGGCCCCCACTCGGAAATGCGCGAGGGCGAGACATAGGCTTCTTGGATGACCTGACCGGAGCCGTTCACCAGGTAGAAGCGGTTCTGCGCCGCCGCCGGCCCCGCGCCCATGAGCAGGGTCGCGAATGCCAGGAGCCCCGCCAAAATCGGGATACGGACCATTTTGTTTGCCTCCGGTCATTATCGATGCGTCATGCGGAACGATATCATGGGATGCGCGCGCCGCAAGCACGCTCAAGCAAGAGTTTACCGCGCCACGCGGCTTGACGGCGGCCCCCGCTGCCGGGATCGTCAATCGCCATCGGGGGACGGGCAGTGTTCACGATCTACGGGGTCTATCGCTCGCGCGCGTCGCGCAACATCTGGCTCGCCGAAGAGATGGGCGTGCCCTGGCGGCATGTGCCGGTCATCCAGCACTACCGGCTGGGCGACTGGGCGGCCGATGGGGCGCCGCTGAACACCCGTTCGGCGGAGTTCCTCGCGCTGAACCCCCGCGGCCAGGTACCGGCCCTCGATGATGACGGGCTGGTGCTCTGCGAATCCCTTGCCATCAACCTCCATCTCGCCAAGCGGCATGGTGGCGCGCTGGGGCCCGCCGATGTCGCCGAGGACGGGCTGATGACCATGTGGTCGCTCTGGGCGGCGACCGGCGTGGAGCCCCACGCCATCGAGGTGCTCTACAACCTCGTCGCCAAGCCACCCGGCGAGCGCGACGCAGGCCTGGCCGAGCGCTCGATCGCCGCGCTCGACGCCCCCTTCACGGTGCTGGAAAGCGCGCTCGAAGGCCGTGGCTATCTCGTCGGCGGCCGCTTCACAGTGGCCGACATCAACGTCGCCGAGATCGTGCGCTATGCGGCGCCGGCGAAATCCCTGTTCGAGAACCGGCCGGCCATCGCAGCCTGGCTCGAGCAATGCCACGCGCGCCCGGCCTTCCAGCGCATGTGGACCACCCGCGACGCCGAGCCCGCCTGAGGGCAATGACGGTGCAGCGACTCACGAAAGGAATAAATCCGTGACGGATACCAGGGTTGGCGACGGCGAGGAGGCCCTGCCGGGCATGCCGGTGGCGGTGCACTATTCCGGCTGGCTGTTCGACGAGAACGCCCCCGACAACAAGGGCACGAAGTTCGACAGCTCGCACAATCGCGGCACGCCGTTCCGCTTCGAACTCGGCGCCGGGATGGTGATCCAGGGCTGGGATGAGGGCGTGGCCGGGATGCGCGTCGGTGGTGCCCGTACGCTGATCATCCCGCCCGAGAAGGGCTATGGCGCGCGCGGCGCCGGCGGCGTCATCCCGCCCAACGCGACGCTGCTGTTCGAGGTCGAGCTGCTCGAGATTGGCTGAACGCGCCATCCTGGTGCTCGGCGCGGGCGGGCACGGCAAGGCCGTGCTCGACCTGCTGCTGGCGTCGGGTGATTTCGTTGTCGCCGGCGTGGTCGACGCCGCGCCGCGCGTCGCTTCGGTGCTGGGCATCGCGGTGCTGGGCGACGAGGCGGCGGCGCCACGCATCCTCGCCGAAGGGGTGGGCGACGCGCACCCGGCGATCGGCGCCAATGCCGCACGGCTTTCCGCCGGTGCGCGGCTGGAGGCGATGGGGTTCGCGCTGCCGGCGCTGGTCCATCCGAGCGCGGTGCTCGGTCGTGGCGCCACGCTCGGCGCCGGCGCGGTCGTGATGGCGCGTGCCGTGGTGGGGCCGGACGCGTCGATTGGCCGCCTCGCGCTGATCAATACCGGCGCCATCGTCGAGCATGATTGCGTGGTGGAGGAGGGGGCGCACCTGGCACCCGGCGTGGTGCTGGCCGGCGGCGTACGGGTCGGCGCGCGCGCCATGCTGGGGGCGGGGGCGGTGGTGCTGCCCGCCGTCAGCATCGGCGCCGACGCGATCATCGGTGCCGGAGCGGCGGTGATCGCCGACGTCGCACCCGGCCTCACCGTGACCGGGGTGCCGGCGCGCGCGGTCTAGGCGCCGACCGGGTTGTCCAGCCGCCCGATGCCCTCGATCTCGATCTCGACCATGTCGCCGGTGGTTAGGATGCGCGGCGGTACCATCGCGTAGCCCACGCCCTCGGGCGTGCCGGTCATGATCACGTCGCCGGGCAGCAGGGTGAACCCCTGGCTAAGCTGGCTGATGATCTCGGGCACGTCGAAGATCATCTTGCTGGTGCGGCTGGACTGCCGCTGCTCGCCATTGATCCACAGCTTGATCGCAAGGTCCGAGGCATCGAGATCCGCCGCGGGGATGATCCAGGGGCCGAGCGGACAGGAGCGGTCGAGCGACTTGCCCTTGAACCACTGCCCGTGGCGGCGCTGCAGGTCGCGACCCGTCACGTCGTTCGCGATGGTCCAGCCGAACACGTGCTTCAGCGAATCCTCGCGCGCGATGTCGCGCCCGGCGGTGCCGATGACCAGCGTCAGCTCCGCCTCGTAGTCGAGGTACTTGGTGACGTCCGCATGGCTCGGGATCTCGGCATGCGGTGCGATCACCGTGTCCGGCGCCTTGGTGAAGAATTGCGGGTATTTGGGCAGTTCGGAATTGGTGATGCCACGCGTGCGGTCGCCTTCCGCCACATGGTCCATGTAGTTGCGCCCGACGCAGAAGACGTTGCGGTGCGGGCGGGGAATCGGGGCGAGGAGCGTGACGGCGGCAGCATCGAGCAGCGCGGCTTCGGGCGGCGCTTCGGCCAGGCTGCGCAGGGCGGGCACCACGAAGGGACCCGCCTCGATCAGCGCCTGCATCGTGGCGAAGCGCACGCCGGCGGCGGCCAAATCCAGCACGCGGCCGCCTTCGAGCATCAGCCCGGGGCGCGCGCCTTCGGCATCGGAGAAGGTGATCAGGCGAAGCTGGGACATGGGCGGTTTCCTGGCCGGTGTTTCGAGCAAGGGAGCGCGGGTGCGACGCCTTGTCCAGAGGCGCCGGTCAGTCGAACTGCGCGAGGCGCACCGCGGTGTGTCCGCGCAGCGTGCGCGGGGACGGCATCACCAGCAGGCAGTCGTCGTGCGGCGTGCGGATCTCGGCCTCGCCATCCAGCGCGATCAGCGTGTTGCGCTCGGCGATGACCTCGCCGCCGCGATAGTCGCGCAGGAAGGCGAAATTGTCGGTCTGCGCGGTGACCGTGCGGGTGACGTGCGCAAGGCGCCCGGGCGGCAGAGCGGCGACCGGTGCCAACAGGCCCAGCCGGCCGGCGAGCTGGCGGAAGCATCCCTCCATGGTGGCGACGGTCGCGGCCTCCCAGTGCTGCCCGGCCTCGACCAGCAGCGCGCCGCGGCCGGGCGCCGGCTCGGCCAGGCGGTGATAGTCGATCAGGCGGCGGCCCCCGGTGTGGCCGTCATCGGCGACGACGGTGGGCGGCAGGCCGATCGCGACACCCAGCGCCGCCGCCTGCGCCGAGCGCCCGGTGAGGATCAACGGGTCCGAGGGCCACAGCATCGAATGCAGGTCGAGCACGACATCCGCCTGGTCGACCACCGGGCGCAGTTCGCGCGCGCGGCGCAGCTCGGCGGTGCGGCCCGAGCCATCGAGCACATGCTCCTCCCAGACGCGGTTCATGTCCTCGTCGATGAAGCGGCTGGCGGTCGGGTCCTCCGGCTGGAAGCGGGCGAAGGCATCGAGATTGGCGAGAGCGAGGGTGATGCGACCGCGGCGCGGCGTGAGCGTCGCGCGCAGCAGGCGGTCAAGCAGGATGGCCCCCGCGATCTCATTGCCATGGATCAGCGCGGTGACCAGCAGGTGCGGCCCGGCCGCATCGGCGGCGAAGCTGTGGACGCCCGCGATGCCGGTGTTGCCGATCCGCCAGCGCGTCAGGTCCGGCGCTGCCAGATTGACCGGAAACCGTGGCGTCGGCGTCGGGACCTCCCGATCAAGCGGCATGGCGAAGGGCTCAGACACGCGCGAGCGTGGCCGGCACGGCGGCAACGACGTGATGCGGCGAGTTCGAATGAGCGCCCATCGGTCCCAAAGCGGTCTCCCCTCGGAGTGCCATACTCTATACGGGTGTTTGAACCTGTCCAACGGGAGGCCAAGGGATGCCACTCACCGCGCCGCGCGTCGCCGTTCTCGGACTGCATCTGGAGGCGAACGCCTTCGCCCCGGTCACCGTGCTCACCGACTTCGCGCAGCAATGCCTCGAAGACGGTGCCGCGATCACGACGCTGGCGCGGGCGGAGGTGTCGCACCTGCCGGCCGAGTTTCCCGGCTTCTATCGCCGCATGGACGCGACCGGGCCCTGGCAGCCGGTGCCGATCCTCGTCGCGGCGGCACCGCCGGGCGGGCCGATCGCGCAGGATGTCTTCACCGGCTTCCTGGACGCGATGCGCACCGGGCTCGCGGCGGCGCTGCCGCTCGACGCGGTCTATCTCGGCAGCCATGGCGCCGCCTCGGCCACCGGCGACGAGGACCCCGATGGCACCATCGCCGCGATGATCCGCCAGGTCGTCGGCCCCGCGGTGCCGATCGCCGTGAGCCACGACCTGCATTGCAACCTCTCCGAGCGGCTGGTCGCGAGCGTGGATGCCTTCGTGGGCTATCGCACCAACCCACATGTGGACATGGCCGCACGCGCGGCGGAATGCGCGGATCTGATCCGCGAGATGCTGGCGGGGATGCGCCCCATGCGCCACTTCATCCGCCTGCCGATGGTGCCGCCCACCGTGACGCTGCTGACGAAATCCGGCCCCTATGCCGACCTGATCGCCGATGCCGAGGCCGCCATGCGCGACGACCCCGGCGTGCTCAACGCCTCGGTCACCGGCGGGTTCGTCTATTCGGATCTCCCCAAATGCGGGCTCTGCGTCACGGTCACCGCGCGTGACGCCGTGACGGCCGAGGCGACGGCGCAGCGGCTGGCGGCGCGCGCCTGGGCGGAGCGGGGCCGCCACACGCGCCGCCTGCTCTCGGTGGCCGAGGCCACGGCGATGGCGGTTGCGGCCGGCGAGGGACGCGAGGCGCCGGTGATCTTTTCCGACGCCGGCGACAATCCCGGCGGCGGTGGCCGCGGCAACACGGCCTGGCTGCTCACCGCTCTGCACGAGGTCGGCGCGAAGGGCGTCGCACTCGGCAACTTCATTGATCCGGAGCTGGCGTCCGAAGCCCATGCGCTGGGCGAGGGCGCCAGCTTCCAGGCGGTGTTCAACCGGACCGAGAGCGCCTTCTCCAAGCGGTTCAGCGCGCGGGCGCGCATCGTGGCGTGCGGCGACGGGCGCGGCGTCGGCCGGCGCGGCACCATGGCCGGGCGCGCCTACAACCTCGGCGCCGCAGCCCTGCTGGAACTCGACGGCAGCGGCCTGCGCGTCGTCGTGGCGAGCCTGCGGCGGCAACTGCTGGAGCCGCGCATGCTGGAGATGTTCGGCATCGACATCGGCGCCGCGCGGACGGTGGTGGTGAAGAGCCGCGGCCATTTCCGCGCCGGCTTCGACGAGTTCTTCCCCGACGACCGCATCTTCGAGGTTGACGCTCCGGGACTGACCTCGCCGGTGCTGGCGAATTTCGCCTGGAAGCGGCTGCCGCGGCCGGTGTTCCCGCTTGATGCCGAGGCGCGCTGGCCCGCATGAAGGATGCTGTTTCGCTCGGGGAGCAAGCGTGGCGGCGTCGGGCCGTCTCTGATACAGGGGTCGTGTGAAACCGGCATCACGGACCCCGGCATGCCCGTAAGCCCTGTGCTGATCCGGACTGATCGCGTGCATCCGGGTGCATGCGTCGGGGTGAGGCGGCGGGTCATGCGCCCGGAATCCACCCGGCGCGCCGCAGGGCCCGACCGAGCCTCGCCGGCGCAGGGCGAAGGGGTGCGATGAGCGGCGTTATCGGCACCGAATTCGCTGAATTCACCGGCGACGTCGCCGCGGCGTCGATCGTGTGTTTTGCCGCCGGCACGCGCATCGCCACGATGCGCGGACAGGTCGCGATCGAGCGGCTGCGCGTCGGGGACATCATCAGGCTCGCCGATGGCGGCGTGCAGCCGGCGCTCTGGATCGGGCAGGTCGAGATCGCGATCACGCGCCATCCCCATCCGGGCACGGTGCGCCCGGTGCTGATCCGCGCCGGCGCGTTTTCCGACGGCGTGCCGCTGCGCGACCTGCGCGTCTCGCCCGACCACGGCATGCTGTTCGGCGACGTGCTGGTGCCCGCCGCGATGCTGGTCAATGGTGCGACGATCCTGCAGGAGCCGTTCTGGGAGACCATCACCTACTGGCATGTCGAGGTGCCGGAGCATGCCATCCTGCTTGCCGAAGGCGCGCCGGCGGAGAGCTACCTCGATGATGGCGGTCGCGCCGCCTTCGACCATGCCGGCATCGCCGCGCAGTTCATCGATTTCGCGGTGCGCCGCGAGGCGGGGCTGTCCACCACGCTGCCCTGCCGCCCGGTGCTGCGCGATGCGGCGCGCAGCGCACCGTTCCGCCGCCATCTCGCCGCCCGCGCGCGCCGGCTCGGCGCCGACACGGTGGGCGACCCTGGGCTGCGCCTGATCGTGGGCGGCGCGGTACTGCCCTTCGCCGGCGCCTCGGTGAGCCTCAACGCGGCGGAGGCCGCCATAGCCCGCGCGCAGGGCGCGGTGCTCGCATCGCGCATATCCCTGGCGACGGCGGCGGCGGGCATGATGCGCGGCGTCGGGCTTGCGGGGCTGGTGCTGCGCGGCGGCGCCGAATTGCTGCGCTTGCCTGCCGAAGACATGCGCCTGCGCGGCGCGCGCGGGCTCGGGCCGCTGGAGGGCGGGTTGCGCTGGACCGACGGTCAGGCCTGGCTGCCGGGCGCGGTGTTTGCCGCCATGTCGCCTGGCGAGGTGACGGTCGACGCCATCCTCGCGCCAGGCGGCGAGTACTGGCGGCTCGAGGAGGCGCGGGACAGCCTGCCCCGCGCGGAGAACGCCTGAGGCGTGACACGCTGATGCGCGCCACGCCCGCGGATCGCGTTACTGCGCGTTGATGGCCGACGCGGTCACGGTGATGGTGCTGACGGCGCAGATATCGACGCCGCGGCGTTCCACCGGCGCGCCGCCATCGAACACCATGCGGAAGTCGTAGGCGCCGCCGACGGTGGGGCGGAACGCCTTGCTGGCGCCGGCCGCGAGCACCTCGGTGCCGAGCTGGTCGACGCCCCAGCTGTTCTGGCTCGCGGGGCTGAAATAGATCTCCATGATGGTGCGGCCGGAGCTGTTGACCACCGTGAAGCTGGTATCGCAGTTCTGCGCGAGCGCAGGCAGGGAAAGCGTGGCGCTCAGCAGGGCGAGCGCGAGGACTGCACGACGGAACATGGGATTCTCCAAAAAACCCGTCCGGGGATGGCGGGGCGATGTTTGATAGAGGATGGCAAGCGACGCTGGCGTTAAATTGTTGAGAGGCTTTTTTTGCCCCGTTGCGCTATTCCGCGGCGGCCAGGGTCGCTCTGCGGCGGGCGCTGAACTCCTGCCGGATGGCCATGGCCGCTGTCATCGCCGTGAAACACGCGGCCAGGAGGAAGACGAGGTTGGGGCGGCCGCCATCGAGGATCGCCCCGAAGATCAGCGGTCCGATCGCGCCGCCGATGTTGAAGCCGGTCGACACGATGCCGAACACCCGGCCCTCCATGCCGCGCGGCGCCGCGGCGCGCACCATCATGTCCCGCGAGGGCATGATGGCGCCGGTCATGAGTCCGGACGCACCCATCAGTAAAATAATCGCGATCCCGGGCAGGGGCAGCAATGCGATGGCCAGGATCAGCACGGTGGCCAGGGCGAAGCCCACGGCGGCCACGACGCCATGCTGCCGGGTGCGGTCGGCGATGAAGCCGCCGGCCAGCACGCCGATGGCGCTGAGCGTGAGCCAGGCGGTCAGCGCCGCGTTCGCGACACCCAGCGACAACCCGCGTCCTTCGGTGAAGGCCACGATGGAAAAGCTCTGCAGCCCTCCGGAGGAGAGCGACAGCAGGACGAAGAAGCCGGTCAGCGCGAGGATCGCCGGCGACAGGATCCTTCCCATCGGCACGGCCTGCGCGGCCTTGTTCACCGCGCGGGCGGCGGGCGTCTCGGCCATCGCGCCGCGCACCAGGGGCAGCGCGGCGAGCGGCCCGATGAGGCCGGCGATGAATAGCGCCGCACCCAGCCCGAATTGCGTGGCGAGGACCAGCATCAGCACCGGCGTCACCGCCCCGCCGAAATAGCCCGACGCGGTGTGGATGGAAAACGCGCGCCCCATGCGCCCCTCGCTCATGCTGCGCGACAGGATGGCGTAGTCGGAGGGGTGGTAGACCGCATTGGCGAGCCCGGCCATCAGCGCGGCGGCCAGCAGCACCGGGTAGCTCGGAAACAGGCCCAGCAGCATGAAGGCGGCTCCGCCCAGGCTCAGTCCGCCGACCAGCACGCGCCGGGCGCCCACCCGGTCCACCAGGAACCCCATCGGCGCCTGGGTAAGGCCGGAGACGATGTTGAACAGCGTCAGCGCGAAGCCGAGCTCGACGAACCCCACGCCGAGCGCATCGCGCAGCTGCGGGAACAGCGGCGGCAGCACCAGGATGTGCAGGTGGGAGGTGAAGTGGACGGCGCAGATCGCGGCCAGGGTGCGGCGCTCGCTCACGTCAGTGCGCGTCCGACCAGCTGCGCCCGGCGCCGATATCGACGGCGAGCGGCACCCGCAGCTCGGCCACCGTCTCCATGATGCGCTTCACGATCATGCTGGTCGCCTCAAGCTCCGCGTCGGGCACTTCGAAGACCAGCTCGTCATGCACCTGCAGCAGCATCCGCGCGCCGAGCCCCGCCTCGCGCAGCGCGCGGGGCAGGCGGACCATGGCGCGCTTGATGACCTCGGCCGCACCGCCCTGGAAGGGTGCGTTGATGGCGGCCCGCTCGGCGCCGGCGCGGCGCTGCGGGTCGCGCGAGCCGATCTCGGCGATCCACAGCTTCTTGCCGAAGCTGGTGCGGACATAGCCATGCTCGCGCGCCTCGGCCTTGAGGCGCTCCATGCAGTCGCGGATGCCCGGGTACTGGCCGAAATAGGCGTCGATGATGCCGCGCGCCTCGCCCGCGGTGATGCCCAGGCGCCCCGCCAGGCCGAAGGCGGACATGCCGTAGATGATGCCGAAATTGATGGTCTTGGCGCGTCGCCGCGCTTCCTTGTCCACCTGGCCCGCGGGGATGCCGAAAATCTCCGAGGCGGTGCGGCTGTGGATGTCCTCACCGCGGGCGAACGCCTCGCGCAGGGTCGGCACGTCGGCCAAATGGGCGAGCAGGCGCAGCTCGATCTGGCTGTAGTCGGCGGCGAGCAGCACGTGGCCGGGCTCGGCGACGAAGGCCGCGCGGATGCGCTGGCCTTCTTCGGAGCGCACCGGGATGTTCTGCAGGTTGGGCTCGGTCGAGGCGAGGCGTCCGGTCGAGGTATTGGCCAGGGAATAGTTGGTGTGCACGCGCCCGGTGCGCGGGTCGAGCTGCGCCTGCAGGCCATCGACATAGGTGGATTTCAGTTTTGCGATCTGGCGCCAGTCGAGCACGGCGCGGGCGAGGTCGATGCCCTGCGCGGCCAGGTCCTCCAGCACCGTCACGTCGGTGCCCCAGGCGCCGGCCTTGCCCTTCTTCCCACCCGGCAGCTTCAGCTCGTCGAACAGGATCTCGCCCAGCTGCTTCGGTGAGCCGACATTGAAGGGCTTGCCCGCGAGCGTGTGGATGCGGGCCTCCATGGTCACCAGGCGCTGGGCGAAATCCTCGCCGATGCGGGCGAGCTCGGCGCCATCGACCTTGATGCCGGTGGTCTCCATGGCCTGCAGCACGCCGATGATGCGGCGGTCCACCTGTTCGTACAGCGCGAGCGTCTGTTCCGCGCGCAGCCGCGGCTTCAGCACGTGCCACAGCCGCAGCGTGACGTCGGCATCCTCGGCGGCATAGGCGGTGGCCTTGTCGAGCGGCACCTCAGCGAAGGGGATGCGCGCGCGGCCGGTGCCGGTCACGCTGTCATAGGTGATGGGCGTGTGGCCGAGATGGCGCTGCGACAGCTCGTCCATGCCGTGGCCGTATCTCCCGGCCTCCATGGCGTAGGAGATCACCATGGTGTCGTCGATCGGGGCGACGGCGATCGCGCCATTCTCCGGCCGCGCCAGCACCTCGAGGTCGTATTTGGCGTTCTGCAGCACCTTCAGCACGGAGGGGTCTTCGAGCAGGGGCTTGAGGGCCGCCAGCGCCGCCTCGGGGCTGATCTGCGTGGGCGCCGGCGCGCTGAGCATGTCCTGCGCCACGGCACCGTGGCGCAGCGGGATGTAGCAGGCGCGCCCGGGCCGGGTCGCGAGCGAGATGCCGCTGAGGGCCGCGCGCAGCGAATCGAGGCTGTCCGTCTCGGTGTCGAGCGCCATGATCCCGGCAGCCTTCGCCTCGGCGATCCAGCGGCCGAGCGTGTCGAGGTCGGTGACCGTCTCATAGGGGCCGAAGGGCGGCGCCTCGGCGGGGGCCTCCGGCATCGGCGTCGAATCGCGCCGGGCGGCGGGGTGCAGCGCGGCCTCGCCAAAACCCAGCCGCGCCAGCAGGCTGCGGAAGCCCTGGGTGCGCAGGAAGAACTCGAGCGCCGCGGGGTCCGGCGAGCGTGCGACCATCGCCTCGATCGCGAGCGGCATCGGCGCGTCGTCGTCGAGCAGCACCAGGCGCTTGGAAATGCGCGCGAGCTCGGCATTCTCCATCAGCGCCTCGCGCCGCTTGGGCTGCTTGATGGTGTGCGCGCCGGCCAGCAGCCCTTCGAGGTCGCCGAATTCCGCGAGCAGCGCGGCCGCGGTCTTCACCCCGATCCCCGGCACGCCCGGCACATTATCCGTCGCGTCGCCGGCGAGCGCCTGGACATCGGCCACCAGGCGCGGCTCGACGCCGAATTTCTCGAACACCTCGGGGGCGCGGATCGGCTTCTGCTTGATCGGGTCGAGCATCTCGACGTCGTCGCGCACCAGCTGCATCAGGTCCTTGTCGGAGGAGACGATGGTCACGCGGCCGCCTTCCTCGGTGAAGGCGCGGGCATAGGTCGCGATGAGGTCGTCGGCCTCGTAGCCGTCGAGCTCGATGCGCGCCACACCCACGGCATCCGTCGCCTCGCGGATCAGGATGAACTGCGGGATCAGCTCGGGCGGGGCTTCCGGGCGGTGCGCCTTGTAGCCAGCGTAGATGGTGTTGCGGAAGGTCATCCGCCCGGCGTCGAACACCACGGCAATATGGGTGCCAACGTGCTTCTGCAGGAACTGGGTCAGCATCTGGGTGAAGCCGAACACCGCGTTCACATGGGTGCCGTCGGGCCGCGTCATCGGCGGCAGCGCGTGGAAGGCGCGGAAGATGTAGCCCGAGCCATCCACCAGGATCAGGTGGCGCTCCCCGGGCGGGGTGGGCGGCAGCTCCGCCTCAGTGGTGGCCATCGCCGCCCGCGCCATCCTTCAGAACATAGGTGATCGAGCAGTAGGGGCAGGTGACCTCGTGCCCCTCGATCCGCAGCCAGACACGGGGATGGCCAAGCGCGCCGGCCACCTCGCCGTCGCAGGGCACGGCGCGGCGATCGACCATGACGCGCTGGTCCGGCGTGATCCCGGCGATCGCATGCGGGGTGTAGCCGGTCTGGTTCGGGTCGCGCATGGCATTCCTCGAGGCGGGCTTCGGCGTCGCGGCGCACCTTACTGAGGGATGCCGCGCCCGGCCAGGGGAGGGGCAGGGGCGCCAACGCGCGCTTTGTCTTGGCGCCGGTCCCGGCGCGGGCCAGGATGGCGGTCGCGGCACCAGGGCTGCCGAGGCTATCACGCCCCCGGCCTTACCCGCGGGGGGGATCAGGGCCGATGGGTCAAGCCGGCGAACGTCATCGCATCGTCATCGTCGGCGGCGGCGCCGCGGGCCTGGAACTCGCGACCCGGCTCGGCAACCGCTACGGGCGCGGGACCCGGGCGAGCGTCACCCTGGTCGAGCGCGCGCGCACGCATCTGTGGAAGCCGCTGCTCCACTCCGTGGCGGCCGGCAGCCTGGACCGCGCGCAGCACGAGCTGAACTACATGGCCCAGGCGCATTGGCACCATTTCACCTACAGCTTCGGCGAGATGGTCGGACTCGACCGCGCTGCGCGAGAGATCGAACTCGGCGCCATGTCTGATGATGAGGGACGTGAGATCACGCCGGCGCGGCGCGTCGGGTACGACACGCTCATCATCGCGGTGGGCAGCGTGACCAATGATTTCGGGACGCCCGGCGCGGCGCAATTCGCCATCCCGCTGGAGACGCCCGACCAGGCGAGCCGCTTCCACCGCCGCCTGGTGAACGCGTGCCTGCGCGCGAATTCACAGCCCGAGCCGGTGCGCCCGGGCCAGCTGCACGTCGCCATCATCGGCGCGGGGGCCACGGGCACCGAGCTCGCGGCCGAGCTGCACCGCACCGTGCGCGCCGTCGTCGCCTATGGCCTGGATCGCATCCTGCCCGAACGCGACATCCGCATCGTGCTGGTCGAGGCGGCGCCGCGCATTCTGCCCGCACTGCCCGAGCGCATCTCCACCGCGACCGCCGACCTGCTGGGACAGCTCGGCGTGGAGGTGATGGCCGGCACCCGCGTCTCGGAGGTGCGGGCCGATGGCGTGGTGATGGCCGATGGGGCGGTGGTGCCGGCGGAACTCGTGGTCTGGTCGGCGGGGGTCAAGGCGCCGGATTTCCTGCGTGAGATCGGCGGGCTCGAGACCAACCGCATCAACCAGGTCGTCGTGCTGCCGACGCTGCAGACGACGCGCGACCCGGCGGTCTTCGCGATCGGCGACTGCGCATCCTGCCCGCGCGAGGGCCACCCGGCGCCGGTGCCGCCGCGTGCCCAGGCGGCGCACCAGCAGGCCAGCCACATGATCGCGCAGATCGATCGGATGCTGAGCGGCAAGCCGCTCACGCCCTTCGTCTATCGGGATTTCGGCTCGCTGGTCTCCTTGGGCAAATACAGCACCGTTGGCAGCCTGATGGGCTTCCTGGTCGGGAAAAGCATGTTCATCGAGGGCTACTTCGCGCGGCTGATGTACCGCTCGCTCTACAAGATGCACCTCACGGCGTTGCATGGCGGGGCGCCGACGCTGTGGCGCACCATCGCGGGCCTGCTCTCCCAGCGGGCGGAGCCGGGGGTGAAGCTGCATTGAGGGCACTGGTTGCCGTTGTTTCACTACCGGCAGCCGGAAGATCTCGCCTATCGTTCCGTGCCCGATACAGGGCCCGCTGGGATCGCAGGGAGGATACCATGGCCGACGCGCTTCAGATGGCACCGAACTGGGAAACCATGAAGCAGTACGCCCAGACCATCAACACCGAGTGCTGGTTGATGTGCCTGCGCATGATGTATTCGTACAAGAACTGGGATGAATTCACCATCGAAGGCAAGCTCAGTGGTGCCGGCATTCAGGTCGATTCCGCCAAGAAGACCACCGGGTTGCTGACGCGGGACTACATGAAGGCGGCCAAGGCCGTGGGCCTGCATCCCTGGGGCGCCGGACAGTCCTGGAGTGCGAGCGATTTCCGCAAATGGCTGACCATGGGCCCCGTCTGGGTCGCGGGCCGGTGGAACCCGGCGGGGTCGCACAATGTCGTCGTGGTGGGCGCGAGCGACACCAAGATCCGCTTCATCGACCCGTGGAACGACGTGATGCCGGTGGCCGAGGACCGCACCTGGGACGCGGACACCTTCATCAAGGGCAACCCGGCCAATCGCGCGAGCGCGCCGGGGACGGATTTCTACATGACCAAGATCGGCGCGATCATGAACTTCGCGTCCTTCAAGGACATCTACTGACGCGCCGGCTACAGCCCCGTCGCATGGATCGCCTCGACCACCTCCGGCCCGGTCGGCAAACCAAGCATCGCGCGGCCGCATGGACGCCACTGTATTGACGAAACGATGCGAATTGCTACGATATAAAAACAATTTATGGTAACGAGGCCTGTCTTGCGAACGCTCTTTAATATCGTCACCGGTTTTGCCCTTCTGGTGGCGCTGATCGGCATCGGCACCCGCTGGCTGCTGAAGGATGATGACGGTTCGCGGGCCTGCCAGCGCGTGAACGAGGCGCCGGCAGCCGCGGTCGCCGCCTGTACCGTCCTCCTCGATCGCGGCGCCGAGATCCGCGCCGCGCGCCGCGCCGTGGCCTTTGGCAATCGCTGCGTCGCCTACGAGAATTTGGGCAACCGGGATGCGGCGCTTGCCGATTGTGACGAAGCGATCCGTCTCGATCCCCGCCTCGCCGGGCCCTACAACACGCGCGGCGTCGTCCATATCAACCGCGGCAACCTCGATGCGGCCTTCGTTGACCTCAACGAAGCCGTTCGCCTCGATCCGCGCTCGCCGCGCCCCTACAACAACCGCGGCAACCTCCATGGGCTGCGCGGCAATGCCGATGCCGCCATCGCCGATTACAGCGAGGCGATCCGGCTCGACCCAACCTATGCACTGGCGTTCCACAATCGCGCGCGCGTGCATGCGTCTCGGCGAGACATCGAGGCAACGCGCGCAGACCTCGCGGAGGCCAACCGCCTCGGCCGCACCGAAGCTGGCGCCGAACTGGCGTTGATCGAGCAGAGGCTGCGGTAGCCGCGAACGAGGGCGCGGCGGTTCGGACGGACGTCCTCTCCGCCGGCTTTGCCTAGCGCAACGGCTCCAGACCCGCCGCACGGATCGCTTCCACCACCTCCGGCCCGGCGAGGAAAGCCACCAGGGCGCGCGCTGCTGCCGGCTCCTCGGCGCGCGTGCCGATGCCGGCCGAGAAAATCGTCGCCTGCTGCACCGAGGGCGGCAGCACGCCGATGAAATCCAGCCCCGCGATCGGGAGCAGCTCGCTCACCTGCTGAAGTCCCAGCTCGGCATCGCCGCGCGCCACCACCGCGCCCACCCGCTCGCTCAGGATACGGCGCGCCTTGGGGCCGATCTCGGCCTCGAGGCCCATGCGCTGGAGTAGCGTCTGAGAGAAGTAGGTGCCGCTCGCGCTTGCCGAATAGGCGATGGAACTCGCCTCGCGCAGCGCGCGCACGAAGCCTTCTTCGGTCGAGATGTCCCACCGCCGCGCGCCCGCGCGCACGCTCATCCCGATCAGGCTGCGCACGAGATCGACGCGGCTGCCCGGGGCCGCCTGGCCCGAGGCGATGAGTGCATCCAGCGCCGGCGCGGCGAGGATCATCACCTCCGCCACCTCGCCACGCGCAAGGCGTACCGGGATGGCGTCCGGCGCATTGCCCATCGACGCACCCTGGATGGTCACGACGCGGTGGCCGGTCGCGCGCTCGAATTGCGGCACCACCTGGCGAAACGGTTCGAAGAAGGCGCCCGAGATCATCACGCGGATGTCTGCGGCCGTCGCAAGGCCCGGCATCGCCAGCAGAAGCGCAGCGAGGCAGGCGCGCCGCAGCATCATCATCGTCATTCCTCGTATCCTTCCCCGTTTCAGCCGATGATAAGCCCGAGAACGGCGCCGCACGCCAGCATCCACAGCGGCGAAAAATTCGTCCGCCAGACGAAGGCGGCGCTCAGCGCCGTCATGCCGATCCAGCCCCAGCCATGCGCGGCGGCGGTCGCCGCCAGCGTCACCCCGCCGGCCAGGATCAGCCCGACGGCCAGCGGCACCAGCCCGCCATTGATCGCCTTGAGCGCCGGATGCCCCTTCAATCGCTGCGCGAGGCCGCCGACGAAGAAGGCCAGCGTGCCGGCCGGCAGCAGCATCCCCGCCGTTGAGGCTGCCAATCCCGGAAGGCCGGCGATCCAGTAGCCGAACAGGCTCACGGCCAGCACGTTCGGCCCGGGCGCGGCCTGGGCGAGGGCGAACAGCTGCCCGAAGGTGCGGTCGTCGAGCCAGTGGCGGTTCTCAACCAGCTGCCGGTGGATCTCGTTCAGCGAGGACGTCGCCCCGCCCACGGCGATGAGCGAGATGGACGCAAATATGACGAACAGGCCCCAGACCATCAGTGCGCCGCCTCGGGGCGCTGCCGGCGCCAGGCACAGAAGATGCCGACCGGCCCGAGCCCGAGCACGATCAGTGGCAGCGGCACCCGCCACCAGAACGCCGCGGCGGCGGCGAGCAGCCCGAGCGCAACCATCTCGGGTGGCGCCTTCAGCCGCGACCCCATCTTGATCGCGGTCCCGATCACCATGCCGGCGGCCGCGGCCGCGATGCCCTGCATCAGCGCGCCGATGCGCGGCACCTGGCCATAGGCATCGTAGAAGGCCGCCAGCAGCAGCAGGATGCACAGCGGACCGATGTAGAGCCCGGCGGTGGCGCAGAGCGAGCCGGGAAGGCCATGAAAGCGCCGCCCGATCATGACCGCCGCATTGCCCACATTGGGTCCCGGCAGCACCTGGCCCAGGCCAAGAACCTCGGCGTATTCGCGCTCGGTCAGCCAGCGCCGCTCCTCGACGATGATGCGCCGCGCCCAGGCCGCCACACCCCCGAAGCCGAACAGCCCCGCCTTGGCATAGCCGAGGAACAGCTCCCCCCGCGTCGGCACAACCGTCTCGTTCACCCGAATCCCCCCCCGCCCAGCACGGCACAGCCAAGGACCGTTCCGCCCCCTTCGCAAGCCCCCGGGCCTGCGCCATCATTCGTGCGCCGGGAGAACGAGCATGAAGAACACGATCCGCGCCGCCGCCATCGCCGCCGCCCTGCTGCCGGGCGCGGCACCGGCCGACGAGCCCCTCACCCTCGCGCGCTGGGGCAGCTTCCATGTCGGCGGGCGCGAGGTGGTGGTCTCGGGCCAACCGATCCGCGAGGTGCTGTTCGCACCCGGCGGCGTTCCCGCCCGCGTCGACCCCAACGGCACCTACCTGATGGGCGGCATGTACGCCCAGTACATGGTGCCCGCGCCGATGCGCGGTCGCGTGCCCTTGCTCATGTGGCATGGCGGCGGCCTCACGGGCGTGACGTGGGAGACGACGCCCGATGGCCGCGAGGGCTGGCAGCACTTTTTTCTGCGCCGCGGCTGGGCCACCTATGTGAGCGACGCGGTCGAGCGTGGCCGCGCGGGATGGAGCCAGATCCCGGAGCAGACCGGCGGCCAGGCGCTGACGCTGACCCTGGACAACCCCTATGAGCGCTTCCGCATCGGCGCCGGGCAGGGGTCCTATCGTCGGCAGGAGCTGCTGCCGGGCAACCAGTTCCCCGCCGATCGCGAGAGCTACCTGGCCTTCATGCGCCAGGTCGTGCCGCGCTTCACGACCACGGATGCGCTCGCGCTCGACGCCTACCTGGCGCTGCTCGACCGCGTCGGGCCATCGGTGGTGATGGTGCACAGCCAGGCCGGTCTGTTCGGCTGGCGCGCGGCGCAGGAGCGGCCGGAGGCGGTGCGCGCGCTGGTGCTGATCGAACCGGCCGCGGTTGGCGACCCGGCAAAGGTCGCCGCGCTCCGCAACATCCCCATCCTTATGGTGTATGGCGACTACATCGCGGGCGATCCGCGTTGGCCGACCATCCGCGCCAACGGCGTGCGCTTCGCCGAGGCGGTCCGCGCCGCCGGCGGCAGCGTCGACGTGGTCGACCTTCCCGAGCGCGGGATCCGCGGCAACAGCCACATGATCATGATGGACCGCAACAGCGACCAGGTGGCGGCGCTGGTGCAGGACTGGCTGGCGGCGAAGGGGCTGTGGCAGTGATCGCCGGCTGAGCCGCAACATTCCTGGCTGCCTCGCGTTCTGCCCCGGACGCAAGGGGAGCGCGGCGCATGTCGGAACGCAGCCAGCACGGCACAGTCTTTTCCACTGATGTGCCGGCCCGGCTCGATCGCCTGCCCTGGTCGCGCTTCCACTGGCTCGTCTGCGTCGGGCTCGGCATCACCTGGACGCTCGACGGGCTGGAGGTCACGCTGGTCGGCTCGCTCGCCCCCGCGATCCACAACAGCCCTTCGCTTGCGCTCACGGAATCCCAGGTCGGGCTGACGGCTTCGGCCTATCTGCTCGGCGCCGTGGTGGGCGCGCTGTTCTTCGGCTGGCTGACCGATCGGCTCGGGCGCAAGCGGCTGTTCACCATCACGGTGCTGGTCTACCTGCTCGCCTCGATGGCGACCGGGCTGTCCTGGGACGTGTGGTCCTTCACCTTCTTTCGCTTCCTCACTGGCGCGGGCATCGGGGGCGAATATTCGGCGGTGAACTCGGCCATCCAGGAGCTGATCCCGGCGCGTCGCCGCGGTGCCACGGACCTTGCCATCAACGGCACCTTCTGGCTGGGCGCGATGGTGGGTGCCGGCGCGTCGTTGCTGCTGCTCAACCCCGCGGTGATCGACCCCGAGCTCGGCTGGCGCCTGGCCTTCCTGATCGGCGGCGCGCTGTCGGTCGTGGTGATCTTCCTCCGCCGCTGGATCCCCGAGAGCCCCCGCTGGCTGATGACCCATGGCCGCAACGCCGAGGCCGAGGCGATCGTCGCGCAGATCGAGCGCGAGGTCGCCGCCGAGCGCGGCCCGTTGCCGCCGACGGAGTATGGCGCCATCCGGCTGCGCACCCGTGGCCATGTCTCGATCGCCGAGGTCGTGCAGGTGATGTTCCGGCAGTACCGCGAACGCAGCATCCTCGCGCTCACGCTGATGGCCTGCCAGGCCTTCTGCTACAATGGGGTGTTCTTCACCTATGCACTGGTGCTGACGAAGTTCTACGGCGTGCCGGCGCAGGACATGGGCTGGTACATGCTGCCCTTCGCCGTCGGCAACCTGCTCGGCCCATTGCTGCTCGGGCCCCTGTTCGACAGCGTGGGGCGCCGCATCATGATCACCCTCACCTACGGCGCCGCGGGGCTGCTGATGGCAGCGACCGCCATCCTGTTCCAACAGGAGATGGTATCGGGCACGATGCTTACGCTGCTGTGGACCTGCATCTTCTTCGTGGCCTCGGCGGGCGCCTCGGCCGCCTACCTAACGGTCGGCGAGAGCTTCCCGCTCGAGATGAGGGCGATGGCCATCGCGCTGTTCTACGCGATCGGCACGGCGGCGGGCGGCGTGGTGGCGCCCTTCCTGTTCGGCGCGTTGATCCAGGGCGGCGAGCGGATGGACGTGCTGTGGGGCTACATGGCGGCGGCGGCGTTGATGCTGGTGGCCGCGGCGACCGAGTGGAAGCTGGGCTTCGCGGCAGAGGGACAGCCGCTCGAGAGTGTGGCAGCGCCGATGGGGCGGGCCGATTAGCGGGGTGCGGCGGCGCGGGCCAGCCGGTCGTTGATCGCCGCGCCAAGCCCGGTCTCCGGCACCGGCATTACGGCGATGGCGCGCAGCCCGGGCAGCGCGTCCAGCGCGCGCAGCCCGGCAAAAAGCCGCGCCGCCGCTTCGCGCAGATCGGCAGCCGCGCTCAGCTGAAACACCGCGCCGGCGCCCGGCAACGCGCCGCCAAAGGCGAGCAGCCCCTCATCGGCCAAAACGTCCATGGCGCCGAGCCGTACCGGCAGGCCCGGCGCGTAGTGGGACAGCATCATGCCCGGGCTTCGAAACGTGCGCGCGGCCGCGCCCGCACTGAGCGGCAACGGCCGCCCGACCGGGCCGATCACCGCCTCGATCGCCTCCACCGGCACCCCGCCATGGCGCAGCAGCACGGCGCCGCCGGTGAGGTCGAGCACCGTGCTCTCCACGCCCACCGCGCAGGGGCCGCCATCGATCACCGCCGCGATCCGCCCGTCGAGACCCGCGAGCACATGCTCGGCCGTCGTGGGGGAAACACCGCCCGAGCGATTGGCCGACGGTGCCGCGACGGGACCGTCCATGGCCGCAATCAGCGCGAGCGCGATGGGATTCGCCGGCACCCGCACCGCCAGGGTGTCCAGCCCGGCACCGGCGAGCAGGTCGACCACGCAGCCGGGCTGGCGCGGCAGCACCAGGGTCAACGGTCCGGGCCAGAACGCCGCGGCAAGTGCCCGCGCCCGCCCATCCGCCTCGACCTCGGCGAAGGCGGCGTCCGCGTCGGCGAAGTGGCAGATGAGCGGGTTGAAATGCGGCCGGCCCTTGGCCTCGAACACGCCGGCCACGGCGCGTCCGTTCCGCGCATCCGCGCCCAGGCCATAGACGGTCTCGGTGGGGAAGCCGACAAGGTCCCCCGCCCGCAGCATGGCCGCGGCGCGTGCGATATCCCCGGGGCCGAGGCGCTCCGTCACGCCGCGCCCGTCACCAGGTAGCCGGGGTTTTCCCAGCCCGGCTTGCCGTAGCGCAGCGCGCCGCCACCCCAGAGCCTGAGGCTGCCACCCGCCGCTTCCAGCACCGCCTGGGGTGCGGCCGTGTCCCATTCCATCGTGGCCTGGAAGCGCGGATGCACATCGGCCGCGCCCTCCGCCACCCGTAGCATCTTGATCGAGGAGCCGATGTTTTCCACCCGCGCCACCGCGCGGCCGGCGATCCAGGCGGCCAGGCGCGGGTCGTTCGCGTGATGCGCGCTGCCCATCACGACCAGCCCCTCGGCGGGTGCCGGGCGAACGCGGATCGCGCGCTCGCCGCCGGCGTCGCGCTTCCAGGCCCCAAGCCCGGCGCCGCCCCAGAACACCTCCGAAAACTCCGGCACCGCGACCACGCCCAGCACCGGGACACCGTTGCGCACCAGCCCGATATGGACCGCGTAATGCGGCGTGCCGCGCGCGAACTCGCGCGTGCCGTCGAGTGGGTCGACCAGCCAGTAGGCATCGCCCGGGGCGGTGACGAGGCCACCAGCCACCTCCTCCTCCGCGACCACCGGCAGATGCGGGGCCGCCTCGCGCAGGCCGTCCACGATGATCACCTCGGCGATGCGATCGGCCGCGGTGACGTAGGTCGCGTCGGATTTCCGCTGGACGACGAATCCGGCCCGCTTCACCGCAATGATCGCCGCCGCAGCGCGCTCCGCGAGCCCCACGGCGAGGGCGAGCAGCGCGTGCCTGTCCTGTTCGGTGTCCATGTCTCCTCATCCCGCGTCCGCGCTGCCTATGGCAAGCCCGGCGCCGGCGTGGTGTTCTGTCAGGCAGTCTTTTTTCTTCCAGGAGCCAGCATGGCCGACATCGCCTTCACCAAGCCCGCACTGCCCCGCCATGGCGCCCTCGTGCTGCTGCTGCCTGAGGAAGGCTCCGGCGGCACACTGCATGAGGCGGCGATCGCCGCGACGGATGGCCGGCTGCCAAAGGCGCTGGAGGCGGCGGGCTTCAAAGGCAAGAAGGGCCAGACCGCGACGCTGTGGGCGCCGGGCGGAGGCCTGTCCAAGATCGTCGCCATCGGCCTGGGCAAGCCCGGCGACATCACGGCCGAAAACCTCGAATCGCTCGGCGGCACCGCTTGGCCCCTGATCGCCGCCGAGCGCGAATCGGTCATCGCGGGGGAGGCCCTGACGCCGGAATTCGCCGCGCGGATCGGGTCCGGGCTCAAGCTGCGCTCCTACCGCTTCGACAAATACCGCACCAAGGAGAAGGAGGAGGACAAGCCCAAGGCCGAGCGCATCGCCATCGCGACCGCCGACCCGGCGAAGGCCAAGGCTGCCTTCGCCCCGCTCGCCGCCATTGCGGAGGGCATCTTCCTCGCCCGTGACCTGGTCTCCGAACCGCCCAACGTGCTGTTTCCCGCCGAGATGGCGGATCGCTGCAAGGTGCTCGAGAAGCTCGGCGTCGTGGTCGAGATCATGGGGCCGAAGGAGATGAAGAAGCTCGGCTTCGGTGCGCTGCTCGGCGTGGCGCAGGGCTCCGTGCAGGAAGCGCGCATGGTGGTGATGAAGTGGATGGGCGCGCCGAAGCCCGCCGGCCGCGGGAAGAAGGAGGCGAAGAAGCCGCTGTGCTTCGTGGGCAAGGGCGTGACCTTCGACACGGGTGGCATCTCCATCAAGCCCGCCGGCGGCATGGAGGAGATGAAGTTCGACATGGCCGGCGCCGGCACGGTGATCGGGCTGATGGCGGCCCTCGCCGGGCGCAAGGCGAAGGCGGACGTCATCGGGCTGGTGGGCCTGGTCGAGAACATGCCCTCGGGCAATGCGCAGCGCCCCGGCGACGTGGTGACCTCCTATTCCGGCCAAACCATCGAGGTCATCAACACCGACGCCGAAGGCCGCCTCGTGCTGGCCGACGTGCTCTGGTACGCGCAGGAGAAATACGACCCGGCCTTCATGGTCGACCTCGCGACGCTGACCGGCGCGATCATCGTGGCCCTCGGCCATGAGCATGCCGGGATGTTCGCCAATGACGAGGCGCTGGCCGAGAAGCTCGAAGCCGCGGGCAAGGCGACCGGCGAGCTGGTCTGGCGCATGCCGCTCGGCGATGCCTACGACAAGCAGATCAAGTCGGACATCGCGGACATGAAGAATGTCGGCGGCCGTCCGGGCGGGTCGATCACCGCGGCGCAGTTCATCCAGCGCTTCGTGAACGGCAAGCCCTGGGCACATCTCGACATCGCCGGCACCGCCTGGGCCTACAAGGACGTGCCGCTTATCCCGAAGGGCGCGAGCGCCTACGGGGTGCGGCTGCTCGACCGTCTGGTCGCCGACCACTACGAGGATTGATGCAGATCCGCCTCCGCACGGTAGCGCCCCGCGCGGGGGAGGCGGTGGCGCTGCCCTGGGCGCAGGGCACGCCGGCGCCTGAGGCCATGGCAGCGGCGATCGCGGCGGCGCATTTCACCGGCGAGGCCGGCACCAGCCTCGCCTTGTTCAGCCCTGACGCCGTGATCCTGGCCGGCACCGGGGCCGCGGCCGCGCCGCTCGATTTCGAACGCGCCGGCGGGGCGGCCATCGCCGCCCTTGGCGATGCGTCGGCGCTCGTGCTGGATGCGCGTGGCCTGCAACCGGCCGAAGCCGCCGCCTTCGCCGCCGGCGCGATGCTGCGTGGCGCGCCGCCGCTCGCCATCCGCAGCGTGCCCGCGGGCAAGCCGGCGCCGCGCGTGGAGCTGCTGACCGGCGACCGCCCGGGCACCATCCCGCACTGGCGCGCGGCCGAGGCATCGGCGCGCGGCACCCTGTTCGCGCGGGACCTCGTCTCCGAACCCGCGAACTACCTCACGCCGGCGATCTTCGCGACGCGGCTGCGCAGCCTCGAGGAACACGGCATCACGGTGAAGGTGATCGGACCCAAGCGGCTGCGCCGGCGCGGATTCGGCGCGCTCAGCGCCGTGGGTCGCGAGGCCGCGTCCGGCCCGCGCCTCGTCACGCTGCGCTGGAAGGGCCGGCTGGACGCGCGCCCCATCGCCTTCATCGGCAAGGGGCTGTGCTTCGACACGGGCGGCATCTCGATCAAGCCGGCCGCGGGAATGGAGGAGATGCGCGCCGACATGGCCGGTGCCGCCGCCTGCGCCGGCGCGATGCTGGCGCTGGCTTTGCGGCGCTCGCCGGCGCCGGCGGTCGCCATCCTCGCCATCGCGGAGAATTCCACCGGCGGCGACAGCTACCGCCCCGGCGACGTGCTGACGACGCTCTCGGGCCGCACGGTGGAGGTGCTGGACACCGATGCGGAGGGAAGGCTGGTGCTGGCCGATGCCCTGCACCACGCCCGCCATCACCGCCCGCAGGCGATGATCGACCTCGCCACACTCACCGGCTCGATCGTGACGGCGCTGGGCCACCACCAGGCCGGGCTGTTCTCCAATGATCCGCCGCTCGCCGCGGCGCTGGTCGCGGCAGGAGCCGCTGTGGGCGAGCCGCTATGGCCGATGCCGATCGGCGTGCGTCACCGCGAGGATCTCAACAGCGACATCGCGGATATCAAGCAATGTGCGCCATCAGGTTCCGGCGCCTCTGGCGGCCGCCTGATGCCCGATGCCTGCCACGCCGCCGCGTTCCTGCGCGAATTCGTGGGCGGGGTCGCCTGGGCGCATCTGGACATCGCTGGGGTCGAGGCCCGTGCCGAAGCCGATGCGCTGGGACCCAAGGGTGCCTCCGGCTTCGGCGTGCGCCTGCTCGACCGGCTGGTCGCAATGCGGTTCGAGGAGGAGCGCTGATGGCCGAGATCGGCTTCTACCACCTGACCCGGACAAGCATCGACGCCGCCGCGCCCAAGCTCCTCGGCCGCATCCTCGCGGGCGGCGGGCGGGCGCATGTCTTGTGCGGCACGGCCGAGCGGATGGAGGCGCTGGACGCCTCGCTCTGGCTCTCGACAGACCCGGACTGGCTGCCGCACGGTCGCTCCGACACCGAACATGCGCGGCACCAGCCGATCCTGCTCGCCACCGGGGATGTGGCTCCGGTCAACGGCGCACGGTTCCTGCTGCTGCTCGACGGCGCGAGCACCATGCGTGCGTCAGAATACGACCGCGTGCTGGACCTGTTCGACGGCAATGACGAGGGTGCGACAGCCGCGGCGCGGGCGCGATGGGCGAGTGCCAAGGCCGCCGGGCACGGCCTCAGCTACATGAAGCAGGGCGCGAAGGGCTGGGAAAAGGCCGGCTGAGCGCGCGGTCCGAGGCGTCTAGCGGCCGCGGCCGGCGTCGAAGCCCAGGAACCCCACCTCGGGTCGCGGGGCCCCGCCGTCATTGGCGAAAAGCCGCGGCGACTGCGGCGCGGCGGCACGCTGCACGGTGGCCGGTGCCGCGCTCGACGCCCGTGTCGCCGCACGCTCCGCGGCCAGGCGTTCGGCGGTCAGGGCACGCTGGCGAGCGGCACGCTGCTGCGGGGTGTCGTTGGCTTCGGGCGGCGGGGCCGGGTTGCGCGCCGTCGACCGCGCCGAGAGCAGGTAGAACAGGATCTCGTTGCGGCCGCGATCGACCGCGGCATCGACCGGGGTGAGCCCGAGCACATTGCGCGAATCGAGATCGGCGCCGCGGGAGACCGCGTCGCGGGCAGCCGGAAGGTCACCCCGGGTGATGGCGTCGAACAGCGCGTCGGTGGGTTCCAGCACGCGCGAGGTATCGGCCGGGATCGGCTCCGGCGCGCGCCGCGCGGCAAGTCCGGGCAGCGCCGGCGGGGGACCGGCGGGCGCACTGCCCGGGCGCGCCTGGGTCTGCGGCGCGCCGCTCGCCCCGGCAAAGCCCGGCTGCGCCAGGGCGGGCAGGGCGGCGAGGGAGAGAAGCATCGCGGCGAGCAGGATTTTGCGCATCAGCAAGTTCTAGCGGAGTTCGCGCCGCGGGGAAATCGTCAGCGGCCCTCGCGCCGCCAGGCGATGATGGCCACGCCCAGCACCAGCGGCAGCGCGAGCCAGGGCGGCAGCAGGGCCATGGCCGAAATCCCGGTCACCGTGTGGTCCGCATTGCGCCGTAGCCCGATCCAGCTCGGCCCCGATGCGTCGCGCCCCGCCGCCACGCGGCGGATTTCCGGAAGGCTCGGCGCCTCGCCGGTGCCGAGCCAGCGGATCGCACCTCCGGTCGCCTGCGCCACCAGTCGCAGTCGCTGGTCATCGGCGCGGAGATCGGCGATTTCGAGCGGGTTCGCCGCGGCCGAGGCGGCGAAGGCGGTGCGCCGCCCGTCGCTCGCCTGCCAGACGCCGGGCTGGGTCGCCGCCATGCGCAGCACGGCGCGGCCACCGGGTCCCGGCTCCGGGCGCGTGCGCGTCACGCTACCGTCCGGCGCGGTGACCGCGATCTCCGGCGGCGGTCCCGCCTCGACGCTGCGGCGGGTGACGGTGAGGCCGCCAACCTCGATCCGGGCGGAGAGGTCCTCCTCCTCCAGCTCCGGCTCGCGCATCAGCCAATGGGCGATGCGGCGCAGCACCTCCTGCTGCGGGCCGCCGCCATCATGGCCACGCGACCACAGCCAGATATGGTCGGAGAGCATCAGCGCCACGCGGCCCTCGCCGACCCGGTCCAGCACCAGCAACGGCGCGCCATTCGGTCCCTCCATCACGGTGGTGCCGCCGCGCTGTTCGGCGCGCAGGTAGCGGTACCAGCGGCCCCAGCTCGGCTCGGCATCGGGCGGTGTCAGGCCCTCGGTCACCGGGTGGCGCGCGCCCAGCGCCGAGACCCGCGGGCGGAAGGCGCCCTCAACCACGGCCTGCGCCCCGCTCGGCCGCGCCGGCAGCACAGGACCGAGGGGCGTGAGGGCGAGGCTGATGGGGCCGGAGAATTCGGGGCCGGTGCTCATCAGCAGCGCCCCGCCGCCGCGCACGTAATCGGCGATGTTGCGCAGGTAGACGGGGGGCAGGATGCCGCGATTGGCGAATCGGTCGAACACGATGAGATCGAAATCGCGCAGCTTCACCTGGAACAGCTCGCGCACCGGGAAGGCGATCAGCGCCAGCTCGTTGAGCGGGGTGAGGTCGTCCTTCTCGGGCGGCCGCAGGATGGTGAAGTGCACCAGGTCGACATTCGGGTCGGCCTTGAGCAGTCGCCGCCAGGTGCGCTCGCCGGCATGGGGCTCCCCGCTGACCAGCAGCACGCGCAGCCGATCGCGCACGCCGGTGATGGTGACGACCTGGCGATTGTTGAGCGTGCTGACCTCGCCGGTGCGGGTAGCGGCCGCGACTTCCACCACGGTGGGCCCACCGCGCTCGATCGGGATGGTGATGCGGTGTTCGCGTCCGACCGCAACACTTTCCTGGCGCGGCGGCTGGCCGTCGCGGCGGATGGTGAGCATCGCCGCCCCCCCGGCCTCGCGCGCCCCGAGGTCTTCCACCACCACGCGCAGGTCGACGCTGCGCCCGACGATGCCGAAGCCGGGTGCCTCGATGACGCGGAGCCGACGGTCCACCTCGCCGGGCCGGCCCGCGAGCAGCGCGTGGAAGGGTGCGTCGATGGGGGACGCGGCCGGCACGTCATGCGCCTGCCCGTCGGTCAGCGCGATGACGCCGGCGAGGCGCGCGCGCGGGATGTCGGCAAGCGCGCGCTCCATCGCGGCGAATAGGCGGGTGCCCTGGTTGCCGCCCTCCTCGGCAGCAACGGTGCGCAGCTCCAGCTCCGGCAGGCGGCCGATACGCTGTTCCAGCAACTCCCTCGCGGCCTCGATCCGCGCGTCGCGGCCATTGATCCGGGCGCTGTCCGAGCGGTCCACCACCAGCAGGGCGATATCGGGCCGCGTCTCCCGCGTCTCCTCGACCAGGCGCGGATTGGCCAAAGCGAGGAGAAGCAGGGCGAAGGCGACCGCGCGCCAGACCAGCCCTCGAGCCCGACGCACCGCGCCCGGCACCAGCACCAGCACGGCGATGAGGGCGAGCGCCCCCAGCATCCAGATCGGAAGGATCGGCGCGAAATCGACGCCCGCGAAAGCCTGCCTCATCGACGCACCATCTTCAGCGACCGGTATTCCCAGGCCGCGACAAGCATCAGAGCCGCCGTGCTCGCGACGCTCAGCACCAAGGGAGAGACGAAGAAGGCCAGGCCCACGCAGACCACAAGCGCCCCGAGCCCGATCCGATGCGACAGCGGGAACCAGCCGAGGCTCATCCGCTTGAACAGGCCGCACCCGGCCAGGTACAGCGCCGGTCCGCCGATGATGGCCGCCGCCGCGGCGGTCGAGACCGCACCCTGCGGATGCGCCAGCACGATCTCATCGGCGACGGCGCAGAGCACGACGCCGCCCACGATCGGCACATGAAGGTAGGTGTAGCCGTTCCGCGCGATGCGGCCGGGGTCATTCGAATCGACGATGTGCGCGGTGCCGCGCTCCGCGCCGACATGGAAATACACCCACCACATCGCGACCGAGCCGAGCAGGCAGGTCGCGAACGCGATGCTGTGCACCGCGTCCCAGCTCTGCTTCGCGAAGGTCGCTCCGCTGACCAGGATGCTCTCGCCCAGGCCGATGATGATGAACAAGGCGCAGCGTTCGGCGAGGTGGGCGCCTTCGACCTGCCAGTCCTCGGTGGTCGAACGGCCGAGGCCGGGCGTCCAGAAGAACGCCAGCGGCGAGACGTACTCGATCGCGAGGGCCACGATCCAGAGGGTGAGCCGGGTCTCGGCATCCGCCAGCCCGCCCGCGATCCAAAAGATGCCGGCAAAGGCGAGCCAGGCGAAGATGCGCACGAAGTTCAGCCGCAGCGCCGGAATGTGCGGACCGATGGCCCAGATCATGAAGACCGTCCGCCCGACCTGCATGCCGACATAGGCCAGCGCGAAGTGCAGGCCGCGCGCGGCGAAGGCCTCGGGCAGCGACATCGACATGACTAGGCCCGCGCCCATCAGCGCGAACAGCATCAGCCGTGTCGCGGCACGCTCGGGGTCGACCCAGTTGGTCACCCATCCGGTGTAGATCCACACCCACCACACCGCGAGGAACAGCAGGCAGGTGCGCGCCACGTCCAGCACGGAGTGGGACTCCAGCAGGGTGTGCGAGAGCTGCGTGACCGCGAAGACGAAGACGAGGTCGAAGAACAGCTCGGCATAGCCGACCTTCGCGTGGGTGTCCTCGCCGCGTGGCCGCAGCAGGCCCTCGCCGCGCGCGCCATCCATCAATTGCCGAGCCTTTCGAGAATGGCGGGCACGTGCACCTGGTCGCCCTTGTAGTTGCCGGTGAGCGCGTAGATCACGAGGTTCATGCCGAACCGATAGGCGAGGATACGCTGCCGCGCCCCGCCGGGGATCACCGCGTGCGGATTGGCACCCCGCGCATCCACCGCCCAGGCCGCCGCCCAGTCATGCCCGCCGACGATCACCGGGGAGACGCTGTCATTGGCACGGTCGCCGTCGCGCGCGACCCAGACCTGGCCGCCGGTGAAGCGGCCCGGCAGGTCCTGCAGCAGGTAGAAGGCGCGGCGCAGCACGTGGTCGTCCGCCACCACCGCCAGCGGCGGGACGGAGAGCTCGCGCGTCACCCGGCGCAGCGCGGCGCGCGCGCCTGGGGAAAACCCCTCGCCGGAGCCCTCGTCGCGAGTGTCGAACAGGATGATGCCGCCGTTGCGCATGAAGCCGTTGAGTGCGGCGACCGCCGCCGGGCTTGGCGTCGGCGCGTCGGGCAGGATGGTCCAGTAGATCAGTGGGAAGAAAGCCAGCTCGTCCTGGCCCGGTACCACCGCGAGCGGCTCGGCGAGTGCGGTAGCGCTGCGCCGGTTCACGAAATCCGACAGGCCCGTGAGGCCCTGGCGCACCGTCTCGTCCACCGTCGCGTCGCCGGTCAGCACATAGGCGAGGCGCGTCGCGAGCGAGGGGCTGGCCTCGCCTGGGGCCTGGCCCTGGGCCAGCGCCGGGGTCGCGAGCAGCATGCCCAGAAGCGCGACGCGCAGCGCCGGGCGCAGCAGCAAGCCGCGCAGGCCGAGCGAGACCAGCATGTCGATGGCGAACAGCAGCAGCGCCGCCGCCAGCAGCCACGGCCCTAGGTCGCGATCCGCGGCGACACCGCCGATCGACACGCTCGACGCCGTGGCGGGCGCCGCACCCGCGGGCGTGGGCGCCGCGAGACCCGCCGAGAGGTTGAGCGCACGTCGATAGGCCGCGCCGTCATCGGCCTGCCCCGGCGCGCCATACCATCCCGGCGGCTGCCGCGGCGACGGCGCCGCGCCTTCCACCTGGTTGGCCGCGATCGCGGCCGCCGCCGGCGGCGCCGGACCGAGGCGCCCAAACCCGTCGAGGCTTTCGAGCGGCGCCAGCATCGACGCGCCCTCATTGCCTGCGACGCCGGCGGAGAGCGCCACCAGCCGCCGCAGCATGTCCACGAATAGGCCGGAAAGCGGCAGGTTCGACCACTCGGCTTGCGCCGTGACGTGGAACAGCACCACCCGCCCCGCACCCCGCGTTTCGAAGGTCACCAGCGGCGTGCCGTCCGCGAGGCGCGCCCAGCTGCGCGCGGACAGCTGCGCCGAGGGCTCCGCCAGCACCTGGCGCTCGACCAGGATCTCGGCCGGCACGACGAGCCCCGCGAACGGCGAGCCATCGGGGAAAGGGGCCAGCGGCTGCGCGCGTTCCCAGGTCATCGCGCCGCCCAGCTGGCGCTCCCCGGCGCGCAACGGCACCGGCAGCAGAGGGTCGGGGTTTTCCGCCATGCGCGGGCCGGCGAAGCGGATCAGCGTGCCGCCCTCGCGTACCCATTTCGCCACCGCCTCCCGCTCACGCGCATCGGAGAGGTCGCGGTCGGCGAGGACTAGCACCGCCAGCTGTCGCGCGAGCAGCGCGTCGAGGGTGCCCCGACGGATCTCCGCATAGGGTGCGAGCGCGCGATCCAGATAATACAGGTCGCCGATCAGCGGCACGTCCGCCTGGGTCTCGGTGCTGGCGAGCAGGCCCACGGGACGGCGGCGAAAGCGCTCGTCGAGCAGCAGGACGCCCGCCGCGCCCGCCCCCGGTTCCAGATCCAGCCGCACCACTTGGTTGCGGATCTCGACCGGCAGTTCCAGCACCGCCTCGCCGGCCCGCTCGCCGGCCGGGATGGCGATTTCGGCGCGTGCGAGGGTGCGGCCATCGCCGGTGCGCGCTAGTACGGCGGCGGTGCTCGCGCCGCTCACCGGCAACTGCGTGACGCGAAGGGTCAGCCGGTCGGCCTCGGCGCGCGGCAGCATCAGCATGCGCGCGACCGGCGCCTCCGCACGTGCGAGGGTCAGCGCCCCACCCTCGCCCAGCGCCGCGGCCAGAGCCGCAAAGCCCCCAGGCGCATGATCGACGCCATCGGCGACGTAGTGGGCGGCAAAAGGCCCAGGTGCGAGTGCGCGAAAGGCCGCAAGCGCCGCGAGCGCCGCCGCGTGGTCAGGCGCCCAGGATTTCGGGCGCAACGCGGCAAGCCGTGCACGCGCCTCCTCCGCCGGCATCAGGCCGTTCACGCGCGGCGCCTCTCCGGTCTCGCTCGCGGCGGTCGCCAGCAGCGCCACCCGGCGCCCCTCGCGCCCCGCCGCTTCAAGCGCTGCACCCGCAGAAGCCATCCGCGACGGCCAATCCGCCGCCGCCGCCCACCCATCATCGATGACGATCAACAAAGGCCCACTGCCACTCACCGCCGCCCCCGGCCCCCAGATCGGCCGCGACAACCCCAACACAATCAACGCCGCCGCCACGATGCGCAGAACCAACAACCACCACGGCGTGCGCGACGGCGTCTCCTCGACAACAGGCATGTCCCGCAACAACCGAATGGCCGGGAAACTCTGCCGCCGCGCCGCCGGCGGCGTCACCCGCAACAACCACACCAACACCGGCAACGCCCCAAGCGCGACCAGCAGCCACGGCGCGGCAAAGGCCAGCGGGCCGAGGGTCAGCATGGGAAGGAAGGCCAGGGGCTCTGCCCATGAACCCCGCCAGGATCGTGTCGATCATGGACCGCCAATTGTTGGTTCATGGTCTTGGAAGGGGGTGTCGCCGGAGGCGAGCAGGGATGGGGAGAGGGCGCGTGAATAGAGCAACCGCGCCGCAGGGACCGCCATGCGCCCTCTCCCCAACCCGGCGCTTCAAGCAATAGGCCCCTCCCAAATCCAGGACCCGCACATGCAGGGGCCCGGGATCGGCCCGATCCCCGGCGGGGGTCCAGGGGGCAGCGCCCCCTGGCGTTGCTTCCTGTGCCGCCCTCATCCCGGTGCCAGTGCCATGTGCAGTGCCAGCAGGGCGGCTTCCGGTGGTTGGTCGGTGTGGTGCAGGGCGAAGCGCCAGCCGGCCGCCGCGCAGATGGCCTTGAGGCCGTCGCGGTGGGCGGCGAGGCGTTCGGCGTAGAGGCTGCGGACGCCTTCGACGCGGGGGAGCAGGGTGTGGGTTTCGTCCTGCAGGCCTTCGAAGCGGATGCGGCCGGTGTAGGGAAGGGTTTCTTCGGCGGGGTCGAGGATTTGCACCAGGTGCCCGCGCACGGGGCGGGAGGCAAGGGCGGAAACGGCTCGGCTGATGTCAGGGAGTGGGGAGAGGAAGTCGCCGAACAGGACCACGCGGGCGTGGCGGGGCAGGCCTTCGTCCTCGGGCGGGGGGCTGGCGCGGCCCAGCGCTTCGGCAAGGGTGACGAGGGCGCCGCGCCCGGCATGGCTGCGGCGGCCGGCGCCGAGCAGGCGCACGCGTTCGCCGCCGCGCAGCAGCAGGGCGGAGAGGGCGAGGAGCAGCAGGTCCGCGCGCTCGCCCTTTTCGGTCTTTGCCAGGGTGGAGCGCCAGGCCATGGAGGGCGAGGCGTCGCGCCAGACGGCGACGGTCTGGGCGGCTTCCCATTCGGTTTCGCGGATGAAGAGGCGGTCCGACTTCGCGCTCTGGCGCCAATCGACGCGGGAGGCAGCATCGCCGGCGAGGAAAGGGCGGAATTGCCAGAAGGCGTCGCCCTGGCCCGAGCGGCGGCGGCCATGGACGCCCTGCATCACGGTCGCGGCGACGCGCTCGGCTTCGACCACCAGCGGCGGCAGCCGTGCGCCCAACGCCTCGGCGCGATTGGCCGCGAGCAACGGTGCCGCGCCGCCACGGGAATGTCCGGGTGTCACAGGATGCGTGGCCTGGTTTCGCTCACCCGGCGATCCTGGCCTTCAGCGCGCCGATCACATCGGCCAGCGTCACGCCATCGGCGCGCGCCGAGAAATTCAGCGCCATGCGGTGGCGCAGCACCGGTTCTGCCAGGGCCGCGACATCCTCGATGCTCGGCGACAAGCGGCCGTCGAGCACGGCGCGGGCGCGCGTGGCGAGCATCAGCGCCTGGGCCGCGCGCGGGCCGGGGCCCCAGGCGAGGTGCTTCTTCACGGCATCGAGTCCGCTGGTCTCCGGCCGGGCACCACGCACCAGGCGCAGGATGGCGTCGAGCACCTGCTCGCCGACGGGCATGCGACGGATCAGCGCCTGCGCCTCGATCAGCTCGTGCGCGGTCATCGCTGCAACGGGCTTGGCTTCGCGGGCACCGGTGGTGGCGAGCAGCATGGCGCGCTCGGCGGCCTCGTCGGGATAGCCGACCTCGACCTCGAGCAGGAAGCGGTCAAGCTGGGCTTCGGGCAGCGGGTAGGTGCCTTCCTGCTCGATCGGGTTCTGCGTGGCGAGCACGTGGAAGGGCTCGGGCAGGGGGTGGATTTCGCCGCCGACCGCGACGCGGTGCTCCTGCATGGATTGGAGAAGCGCGGACTGGGTGCGCGGGGAGGCGCGGTTGATCTCGTCGGCCATAAGCAGCTGGCAGAACACCGGGCCCTTGATGAAGCGGAAGGCGCGGCGGCCATCGGCCCCTTCCTCCAGCACTTCGGAGCCCAGGATGTCGGCGGGCATCAGGTCGGGGGTGAACTGCACCCGACGCGCATCAAGGCCCATAACCGCGCCCAGCGTCTCGACAAGCTTGGTCTTGCCCAGGCCCGGCACACCCACCAGCAGCACGTGACCGCCCGAGAGCAGGGTGATGAGCGTCTGCTCGACCACCACCTCCTGCCCGAAGATCACCCGCCCGATGGCGCGCCTGGCCTTGGCCAGCTTCTCGCCCAGCGATTCGACGCCGGCGACGAGACTTGCCGGATCCGTCATGTTCGCCACTTCAACCATGCCATCCCGCTTCCCATACTAAGGTCCGAAGCCTATCGCCAATCCGTCCCGGGCTTCGAGCAAATGCGCTGTCACCCCGGCGGCACCTTCAGCGGACATCGTCCCGAGGGCGCCCGCCGCAAGAGCGAAGTACAATGCTATGACCGGAAACCGCGCGGACAAAGCGATGATCGGGCCTTATGCCCATCCCGTGAAGCCCAATGCCCTGAAGGAGCGGCCGCCGCGTATCGATCACGGCGAGTACGCCATCAGGATCGCGCGTTGCGGCACCTGGTACTATCGCGGCAGCCCGATTTCGCGAAAGCCTCTCGTTTCCCTCTTCGCCTCCGTGCTCAAGCGTGAGCCCGACGGCGGCTACGTGCTCGAGACGCCGGTCGAACGCGGCCGCATCGAGGTCGAGGATGCGCCCTTCGTCGCCGTCGAGCTGTTTTGGCGCGACTGCGCCTGCCCCGATACCGGCAAGCCGCGGCAATGCCTGACCTTCCGCACCAACCTCGACGAGATGGTGACCGCGAATGCCGCGCACCCGATCCGGGTCGCGCTGTGCCCCGTGACGCGCGAGCCGCGTCCCTATGTGCTTGTGCGCCCGGGTCTCGAAGCCCGCATTTCACGGCCGGTCTTCTATGAGCTGGTCGCACTCGCGCAGCCCGAGACGATCGATGGGCGCGAGGTACTGGGGCTCTGGAGCGAGGGCGCGTTCTTTCCGATCGACGATCTGCCCGCCGAAGAAGATGCCGAGGGCGACCTGATCAGCGCCGCGTGACGGAAGCCGAACTCCGGCGGCGCTTCGCCGATCCTGAACGCCGCGCGCGCCTCGCGCCAACCGGCAGCGACGACGCGCTGGACATCATGCCTGAGCGGCGGATCGACGCCGCGGTGCTGGTGCCGATCATCCTTCGTGCCGAACCCGAGATCCTGCTGACCTTGCGCGCGGCGACCCTGTCCTCGCATGCGGGGCAGGTGAGTTTCCCCGGCGGCCGGATCGAGCCGGGCGAGACGCCCGAGCAGGCGGCGCTGCGCGAAGCGGCGGAGGAGGTGGGACTCGACCCGCGCCTGCCGAGCGTGCTCGGCGCCCTGCCGGAACACCGCACCGTGACCGGCTACCACGTGACGCCGGTCCTCGCGCTGATCGAGCCGCCCTTTACCCTCACGCCGGATCCCGCCGAGGTGGCGGAGATATTCGCGTATCCGCTGGCGGAGCTGCTGCGTCCCGGCGCGGTGCAGCGGCAGAGTGCGGCCTTTCGTGGGCGCACCCGGGAATACTGGGTCTGGCCGCATGACCGGCACCTGATCTGGGGGGCAACAGCGGCAATGCTGCGGAACCTCGCGATTCTGCTCGCCGACTGAAGACCGCGCCCGTAACCTTCGCGCCGATCCCGCCGAACCATCAACACGGAGCGAGCATTGTGGAAGCGGTCCTCGGCGTCACCTGAGACGCCGGGTCATCTTTCCTTGCAGCGATACTCTTGCTCCGGCGTTGAGGACAGCAAGCGCGCCGGCGGCATTGGCCGCGGCGCAACGAAAGGGATGGATTCACATGAGGATGTTCTTCTTGTCTTTGATGCTTGTGCTGACCTGCGCCGCCTGCGCGACGGCGCCGGGTGGTCCCAACGCCACCACCTCGCATGCGGCCAGCCAGGATACGGGTGCCGGCCAGGCGGGTGCCCCCGCCCCGTGGACTGGCGGACGAGAGCGGTCCCGGGCCTACAACACCTCCAACGGCGGCGGCTGACGGCCGAGGTTTCGACAGAGGCGCTGGCTCAGGGAGTCCCATTGGGTAGCGTCGATGGCTGCTCGCTAGTGAGCGCAATCAGGATGATGCCGGCGAAGCAGAACAGCGCGGCCCGGCCGTAGCGTCGCCAGGCCGCCCTGATGTGCGGGCGTGCCGCCGGTGGCTGCAGCGACGTGTTGAACCACATCATGCCGCCGGACCACCAAGGCAGGCCGTTGCGCCAGGCCTGAACGATGGCGACCATGCCCCCGACGAGAAAGACCATTCCCGTGGCAAGCAGAAGGCAGCCAGCCACGAGGAGGATGGTGTCGATGATCGGGTGCATCGCGCGCCTTCGCCAGAATGGGTCAGCCTTGGCCCAACTTGCGCCGAAGGCGGTGATCCGTCACCCCATCGAACCGCTGTTCAGCACGGCGATGGCGGCGAAGAACATCACCACCGCGCCGCCCAGGATCCAGGTCTCGCCCGAACCATCGCCACGCCGCTTGAGCGCGAAGCCCTTCCCGATCAGTCCCAGCGACACCGCCAGGAGGATTGCGGCCGGAACCAGCATCACATCGTCGCTCCAATGGTCCAGGGGGCGAATTCCGAGGCGCCGAACCCAAGCGCCTCGCTCTTGGTGGGCTCTCCGCTCGCCACCTTGAGCATCAGCTCGAAAATACGTTCGCCGCATTGCGCGACGCTCTCATCGCCGGTCAGCACCGTGCCGCAATTCACATCCATGTCGTCGCTCATCCGCTCATACATCGCCGTGTTGGTGGCAAGCTTGATGGAGGGCGCTGGCTTCATGCCGAAGACACTGCCGCGCCCGGTCGTGAAGCACATCAGATTGGCCCCGCCCGCCACCTGTCCAGTGGCGCCGACCGGGTCGTAGCCGGGGGTGTCCATGAACACGAAACCCTTCTGCGTCACCGCCTCCGCGTAGCGATAGACCTCCATCAGGTTGGTGGTGCCGGCCTTGGCCATGGCGCCGAGGGATTTCTCCAGGATGGTGGTCAGCCCGCCAGCCTTGTTGCCCGGCGAGGGGTTCGCGTTCATCTCCGCTTCCTCGCGCTCGGTGTAGCGTTCCCACCAGCGCATCAGTTCGACCAGCTTTTCGCCCACCTCGCGCGATGCCGCGCGCCGGGTCAGAAGGTGCTCCGCGCCATAGGTCTCGGGGGTTTCAGACAGGATTACCGTGCCGCCGTGGCGCACGACGAGGTCCGACGCGGCGCCCAACGCCGGATTGGCGGAGATGCCAGAGTACCCATCGGATCCGCCGCATTGCAGCGCCACGCACAGCTCGCTCGCGGGCACCATCTCGCGGCGCGCCGTGTTGCTTTCGTCCAGCACCTCGCGGACGAAGGCGATGCCCTTGTCCACGGTCTTCCGCGCGCCGCCATTGTCCTGGATGTCCATGCTGCGCAGCCGACCCGCAAGGCGCTGCTCATCCAGCATTGGCGCGAGCTGGTTCACTTCGCAGCCCAGGCCGATGGCGATGACGTGGGAAAAATTCGCATGCCGCGCGAAGCCCGCGAGCGTGCAGCGCAGCAGCGTCAGTGGCTCGCCCATCGTCATGCCGCAGCCGGTCTTGTGGGTCAGCGCCACCACGCCATCGACATGCGGCCAATCGGCGAGCGGGTTGGTCCCGGTGATCGGGTTCGGCTCGAACTGCCGCGCGATCAAATCCGCCACATGGGCGGAGCAGTTCACCGAGGTGATGATGCCGATGTAGTTGCGCGTGGCGACGCGGCCATCGGCGCGGCGGATGCCCTCGAAACTGGCCGGCGTGTTGGCGTAAAGCGTGGGCTTGGCATCCACGCCCCAGGCGTAGTCCTTGGCGAAATCGCCCATGGCGCAGTTGTGCGTGTGGACCCAGGCGCCGGGAGCAATGGCCTCCGTCGCGAAGCCGATGATCTGGCCGTAGCGGCGGATGGGCTCGCCGATCGCGTGGGGGCGGATGGCGACTTTGTGGCCGGGCGGGATGCGCCGCTCGGCCACGGTGACGCCGGGGGCCACCACCGTGCCAGGGGCCAGCGCGATGCGGGCAATGAGGACGCCGTCATCGTGATGCAGGCGGATCGTGGGCGACAGGGTGGCGGCGTCCATGGCGGTCCCTCGTATTTTTTCGGAGCCTAGCAGGCTCCCGACAGGCCGCCAGGGGTCGCTCAGATCACCCGGTTCGCCCGCGCCAGGACGGCCTGGAACAGCACCTGCGTCCCCGCCTCGGCCTCCTCCGGCTCGATGCTCTCGGCCTCGTTGTGGGAGAGGCCATCCTTGCAGGGGGTGAAGATCATCGCGGTCGGCACACTGCGCGCGACATAGACGGCGTCGTGGCCGGCGCCGGAGATGATGTCGCGCGTGGTGTAGCCAAGGCGCGCGGAGGCCTCGCGCACGATGCCGACGCAGCCCGGATCGAAGGGCTGGTGCGGCAGCAGGAACAGCTCCTTGAGGTCGAGCGGCGTGCGGTTGGCGTTCGCGATCTCCGCCGCGCGCTGCGGGAAGGCGGCGGCGATGGCCTCGATCGCCGCAGTCTCCGGGTGGCGGAACTCGACCGAGAAGCGCACCTCGCCGGGCACCACGTTGCGGCTGGCATTGACCACCTGCAGCCAGCCCACCGTGCCGCGGCCGTCATCGCCATGGGCGCGCATCATCTCGTCGACCAGCGCGATGATCCTCGCCGCGGTCAGCAGCGCATCCTTGCGCGCGGAGGGCGGGGTCGTGCCGGCATGCGCGTCCTGGCCGGTCACCACCGCATCCCACCAGACCTGCGCCTGGGCGCCGGTGACGACGCCCACCTGCTTGCCCTCGCGCTCGAGGATCGGGCCCTGCTCGATGTGCAGCTCGAAATAGGCATCCGCCGGAAAGGGTTTGGCGGGGTGCTCGCCTTTGGCGCCGATCCGGTCGAGCGCGTCGGAGACGGTGACGCCATCAATATCCGCCCAGCCATAGGCAGCGTCCTGCGGGTAGACGCCCGCCCAGACGCCGCTGCCCATCAGCGATCGGCCGAAGCGGCTGCCTTCCTCGTCGGTCCAGTTGATCAGCTCGACCGGCGCCTCGGTCTGGATGTTGAGCTCGTGCAGCGTGCGCATCACCTCCAGCCCCGCGATCACGCCCAGCGCGCCGTCGAACTTGCCCCCCGTCGGTTGGCTGTCGAGGTGGCTGCCCATCAGCACCGGCAGGCGGGTGGGGTCGCGCCCCTCGCGCCGGGCGAACATGTTGCCCATGGCGTCGACGCGGACCTTGAGGTCCAGCGTCTCGCACCAGCCGCGGAAGCGCGCGCGGCCGTCCTTGTCCACATCCGTCAGGGTGAGGCGGCGCACGCCGCCCTTAGGCGTGGCGCCGATCTCCGCCATTGCCATCAGGCTGTCCCACAGCCGCTTGCCGTCGATCCGCTGGTTGGTCCCGCTCATATCCGCCATCGCTCCACGCAAACCCCCTGCTATCGCGCGCGCGGCGGCGATGGCAAGCTGGCAGCCGTTCTGACCGGGAAGACCCTTCGCATGGCCCATGCCCTCGGCGCTGCCGCCGCCCCCGCCATCCTGCGCAATTCAGACCTCGGAACCGAGGCGGTGCGCCAGGCCCGCATCGACCTCGCCGCCTGCTTCCGGATGGCCGCGAAGCTCGGCATGCACGAGGGCATCTGCAACCACTTCTCGGCGATGGTCCCGGGCCGCGACGACCTGTTCCTGGTCAATCCCTATGGCTGGGCCTTCGCCGAGATGACGGCCTCTCGCCTGCTCATCTGCGACTTCAAGGGGAATGTGGTCGCCGGCGAGGGTGTGCCGGAAGCCACCGCCTTCTTCATCCATGGCCGGCTGCACCTGAAGAACCCGCGCGCCAAGGCGGCCTTCCACACGCATATGCCCAACGCCACGGCGCTCGCCATGCTCGAAGGCCCGCCGCTGGTCTGGGCCGGCCAGTCGGCGCTGAAATTCTATGGCCGCACCGTGGTCGACGAAGACTACGGCGGCCTGGCGCTGGACGAGGCGGAGGGCGACCGCATCGCTGCCTCGATGGGCGACGCCGACATCGTCTTCATGCGCAACCATGGCGTCATGGTGACCGGGCCCACCATCGCCGAGGCCTGGGACGACCTCTACTACCTCGAGCGCGCCGCCGAGGCGCAGCGCCTGGCCATGTCCACCGGCCGCGCCCTGAAGCCGGTCTCGCCCGAGATGGCGCGCAAGACCTACGACCAGATGCGCGAGGGCGATCGCGAGAGCGCGCGCCTGCACCTCGAGAGCATCAAGCGCATCCTGACCCGCGAGGCCCCCGAATTCGCGCACTGAGCCCCCAGACGACGGGTTTCCTCCTCCTCCTGTTCACCGCCTGCGGCTGGGGCTTCGCCTGGCCCTCGATGAAATTCCTGGTGGGCGAAATGCCGCCGCTCGCGATGCGCGCCTGGCCGGCGATGGTCGGCGCGGGCGTGCTTGCGACGATCGCGCTCGCGGCCGGCGAGAGCCTCGCCGTCAGCCGCGCGGTCTTCCCCAGGCTCGCGCTCGCGGCCTTTCTCAACGTTGCGTGCTGGATGGGCTTTTCCACCTTCGCGCTGCTCTGGCTCTCGGCGAGCGAGGCGGCGATCACCTGCTACACCATGCCGATCTGGACGGCGCTGCTCGCCTGGCCGGTGCTGGGAGAACGGCCGAACGCGCGGCGCGTGATCGCGCTGCTGATCGGCTTCGCCGGCGTTGCGGTGCTGATGCTGGGGCAGGGCGTCTCGCTCGGCGTCGCCAAGCTGCCGGGCGTGCTGCTGACCACCGGGGCCGCGGTGACCTTCGCGATCGGCACGGTGGTGACGAAGCGCTGGCCGCTGGCGCTGCCCCCGCTGACCAGCGCGGCCTGGCAGGTGGGGCTCGGCGGCGCGCCGATGCTGCTCGCCTCGCTGCTGTTCGAGCGTTTGGATCCCGGCGCCATCTCGACGACGGCCTGGGCGCTGCTGGCCTATTCGGCGGTGATCCCGCTGTGCCTCTGCTACGCGGGATGGTTCGCGGCGCTGCGGCGCCTGCCGGCGTCGGCGGCTTCGATCGGCACCTTGCTGGCACCGGTGATCGGGGTGTGCGTGGCGGCACTGACCCTGGGCGAGCCGTTCGGGACGCGGGAGGTGGTGGCGCTGAGCCTGACGCTCGGCGGCGTGGTGCTGGCGGTGCGCGGGTAGCAAGGCCAGGGACTGCGCCCCCCCTTCGACGTATATGTCGAAGGGGGGGCGGAGCCCCCCGCCTTGCTTCAGCTCACCGTGATGTTGAACTGCCGCGCCACGGCGGTCCATTGGGCGATCTGCTCGCGCATGATGCCGACGAAGGCGGCGCCGAGTGGCGGCGGGTCGCGCGGCAGCGTCTGCAGGTCTTCGAACCGCGCCTTCAGCTCCGGCCGCGCGAGCAGCGTCGGGATCAGCGCGGTGATGCGCTCGGCGATCGGTGCGGGCAGGTTCTTCGGTGCCGAAAGCCCCAGCCATTGCGCCGAGGTCAGGCGCGGGAAGCCTTGTTCGGCGAAAGTGGGGATGTTCGGGAAGGCCGGCAGGCGCTGCGGGGTGGAGACGCCGAGGCAGCGCAGCACCCCGTCGCGCAGCAGCTGCACGTTGGTGGTGATGGGGTCGATGAAGCTCTCAATCTGATTGGCCATCAGGTCCTGCATCGCCGGCGCGCTGCCGCGATAGGGCACGTGGTCGAGGTTGGGTGCCCCCGCCTCGCTCGACAGCATCGCGCCGAGCAGATGCGGCGCCGAGCCGATGCCGGAGGAGCCGAAGCGCACGGGCCGGGTCTTCGCCGCCTCCAGATACTGGGCGAGCGTCTGGAACGGCGATTCCGCGCGGACCAGCAGCACGTTCGCGGCTTCGACGAGCATGCCCAAATGGGTAAAATCGGTGACCGGGTCGAAGGGCAGCGTCGGCATCGTGGCGGTCGAGAACACATGCACGGAGGCGTGGCTGACCAGCAGCGTGTAGCCATCGGCGGGCTGCTTGGCGACGAAATCGGTGCCGATGACGCCGCCGGCGCCGGCGCGGTTTTCCACCACCACCGTCTGGTTCAAGGCCTGCCCGAGCCCGGGCGCCATCAGGCGACTGATCGTGTCGACCAGGCCACCGGGTGGGAATTGGGCGACGAGGCGGATCGAGCCGCGGCTGGGCCAGGCGGCGCCCTGCGCGCGCAGGATGCCCGGTGCAGCCAGCGTACCGGCGGCGCCGGCGAGAAGATGACGTCGGTTTAACATGGTTGCCTCCTGGCTGGACGTGATGGCGCGGAACTAGGCGGGTTTGGGCTCCTGGCGGAGCAGTGACCTGCGGTTTTCCGTAGTGACTGGGAGATTTTGCAAGCTTCGGGCCACCGCGGGTGGGCCTCGCGTCATGGAGGCTTCATCCGCCATTCATGGCCGACAAGGGAGGCAAGGCGGGGGCTCCACCCCTGGCCTTGCGACCCTGACTGCGCCTATCCAACGCGGATGAGCATTCCGTTGATCCGTCTGATGCCTGGCCGCGACAAGCGCGCCAAGGCTGGCCACCCTTGGGTGTTTTCCAATGAGGTCGCCATGACGCCCGAGACCAAGGCCCTGCCGCCGGGGGCCGTGGTGCGGCTGGAGGGCGATGACGGTGTCAAGCATGGCGTGTGGCATTTCAACCCGCACAGCCTGATTGCGGCGCGGGTGTTGGACCGCGATCCCGGGATGGTGGTGGGAGAGGGATGGTTCCGGGCGCGAATCGCGGCGGCCCTGGCGCTGCGGCAGCGGATGTTTGCGGCGCCGTTCTATCGCCTGGTGCATGCGGAGGCGGATGGCCTGCCGGGCCTGGTGATCGACCGCTATGGCGACACGGTCGTGTTGCAGGCGAACACGGCCGGGATGGAGGCGGCCACGCCTTGGATCGTGGCGGCGCTGCATGAGCTCGTGCGGCCTGAGACCATTGTCGCGCGCAATGATTCCGGAGTGCGGGCTCTGGAGATGCTTCCGCTGGAGACGGTGCGGCTGCACGGGGATGCCTCGCGCGCCTGGGCCGAGGAGGGCGGGCTGCGGTTTCCGATCGACCTCGATGCCGGGCAGAAGACCGGCTGGTTTCATGACCAGCGTGAGCATCGGGCGCGGATTGCGTCACTCGCGCAGGGTGCGACCGTGCTGGACGCCTTCTGCCACACGGGCGGGTTCGGCCTGCAGGCGGCGGCGCGGGGGGCTGCGTCGGTGACGCTGCTCGATGCCAGTCAGCACGCGCTGGACCTGGCGATGGAGGCGGCCGCCGATGCCGGCGTGGCGGAGCGCGTGACGCCGCGGCGCGCCGACGCGATGGAGGATCTGCCGCGCATCGAAGGACACTTCGACATCGTCATCGTGGACCCGCCGGCCTTCGCCAAGGCGCGCAAGGACAATCCGGCGGCGCTGCGCGCCTATGGCAAGCTCGCGCGTATCGCGGCGGAGCGGGTGGCCAAGGGCGGGTTCCTGTTCATCGCATCTTGCTCGCACCACGTGGCCCCAGGCGAGTTCGCCGATGCGGTGCTGTGGGGCGCGCTTCGGGTGAAGCGCGATGCGCGCATCCTGCACCAGGGCGGCGCCGGCCCGGATCATCCGCTGCACCCGGCGCTGCCGGAGAGCGCCTACCTCAAGGCCGTGCTGCTGCAGTTTCCCTGAGCCTGGACAGGTGCTGCGCGCCGGGGCCATGGTCCTGGCGACAAGGGAGGCCCAAAGATGACCGAACAGGTCGATATCCTCATCCGCGGCGGCATGATCGCGGACGGCAATGGTGGCGAACCTTACAAGGCGGATGTCGCCATCCGTGACGGTCGTATCGCCGCCGTCGGGCGCGGCCTGGATGCGCGGGGCAGTGAGGAATTCGACGCCCAGGGCCTGCTCGTCACCCCCGGCTTCGTGGACCTGCACACGCATTACGACGCGCAGGTCACCTTCTCCGAAACCATCGGCTCCTCCTCCTGGAACGGCGTCACCACGGCGCTGATCGGCAATTGCGGCGTGGGCTTTGCCCCCTGCCTGCCGGAGCGGCGCGAGATGCTGATCCGGCTCATGGAAGGCGTGGAGGATCTGCCCGAGGTCGTCCTGACCGCCGGCATTCCCTGGAACTGGGAAAGCTTCCCGCAATTCCTCGATGCGCTCGCCGCGCGCCGCTACGACCTCGACATCGCGACGCAGGTGCCGCACTCGGCGGTGCGCGTCCACGTCATGGGCCAGCGCGGCGCCGAGCGCGAGGACGCGACCGAGGCCGACCGCACCGAAATGGCCCGCCTGGTCGGCGAGGGCATGCGCGCCGGCGCGCTGGGCTTCGCGACCTCCCGCGCCATCGCGCACAAGACGTTGGCCGGCGAAGCCATCCCCACCCTGGGTGCGGCCGAAGCCGAGCTTGCCGCCATTGCGGATGCGGTGCGGCATGCGGGGCAGGGCTGGCTGCAGGTGATCTCGGATTTCGACGATGTGGATGCCGAATTCGCCATGCTCCAGCGCGTCGCTGCTCGCTCCGGCCGACCGATGACCTTTTCGCTGCTCCAGCGCGAGAGCAAGCCGCATCTGTGGCGCGAATTGCTGGCAAAAGTCTCGGCCGCGAACGCCGCTGGCACGCCGATGCTGGCGCAGGTGATGGGCCGTCCGGTGGGCTTAATGTTCGGCTTCGAGCTCAGCCAGCACCCCTTCCTGCATCGGCCCTCGTTCAAGCCCATCGCCGATCTGCCCTTCGCCGCGCGGATGCAACATCTGCGCGACCCGGAATTCCGCGCCCGCATCCTGGCCGAACACACCGCCGACCCGATGCTTCGTGCGCGCCACGAAACCTGGTCGCGCATCTTCAAGCTCGGTGACCCGCCGGAGTACGAGCCGCACCCGGACACCTCCGTCGCCGCCGAGGCCGCGCGCCGCGGCGTGGACCCCGCCGCGCTCTGCTACGAATGGATGCTGGAGAAGGACGGCCACGCCATCCTGAACCGCCCGATCCTGAACTATGCCGATGGCGATCTCGAAGCGATCGGGGAGATGCTGCGCCACCCGCATACGGTGACCGGCCTCGGCGATGGCGGCGCCCATGTCGGCTACATCTGCGACGCGAGCGCGACCACGCATCTGCTGACACATTGGTCGCGCGACCGGTCGCGCGGCGCCACGCTGCCGCTGGGCTTCGTGGTCAAGCGCCTGACGCGCGACAACGCCCTGGCGGTGGGCCTCACCGACCGCGGGCTGATTGCGCCGGGGCACAAGGCGGACATCAACATCATCGACCATGCGCGGCTGCGCCTCCACGTGCCGGAGATGCGCTACGATCTGCCCGCCGGCGGCAAGCGCCTGGTGCAGCGGGCCGAGGGCTATGTCGCCACCATCCTATCCGGCACCGTCACCTTCCGCGAAGGAATCGCGACCGGCGCGCTGCCGGGGCGGTTGGTCCGCGGCGCGCAGCATCCAGGCTGAGGTCGCGGCGCCCCCTTGCCCGATGCGGTGGAGGCGCCACACTCCGGCCTTCCACCGCTTCAGGAGCCCCCCGCCATGGAACTCACCTGGTTCGGCCATTCGGCCTTCCGCCTGCGCTTCGCCGATGTGAACGTGCTGATCGACCCCTTCCTCACCGGCAATGGGACGTTCCAGGGTGACATCGCGGCCGACACCGCCGGCACCACGCATATCCTGCTCACCCACGGCCATTCGGACCATGTGGGCGACACGCTCGGCATCGCCGAGCGGACCGGCGCGAAGGTGGTCACGAATTTCGAGATCTGCATGTATCTCGGCAAGCGCGGCCTGAAGGCGTTCGACCCGATGAACACCGGCGGCGCGACCGACCAGGGCGCCTTCACCGTCACGCTCACCCAGGCGCTGCACTCCTCGGCGGCGATGGATGAGAACGGCGTCCAGCAGGATCTCGGCCTTCCCAACGGCCTGGTCGTCACCCCGAAGGACGCCGCGGAGCCCACGATCTATCACATGGGCGACACCGACATCTTCTCCGACATGGCGCTGATCGCGGAGCTGCATGAGCCCAAGGTGGTCATGGTGCCGATCGGAGATCGCTTCACCATGGGCGCGCGCAGCGCGGCGTTGGCGGTGACGCGCTTCCTGCCGGGCGCGAGCACCGTGATCCCGTGCCACTACGCGACCTTCCCGATGTTGGCACCGAACGCCGACGCCTTCCTTGCCGCGATGGGCGAGAATGCCGGCTGCGTGACGGTGGCCGTGCCGGGCGTACCTTTCACGGTGTGAAGGCGCCCGACGGTCGCTTTCCCCCTACGATCGCGCGAGCATGGCCCGTGCTGGTTGGAGAAGCGCCTCGCGGCGACCTATCCTGCCGGCGGGTGGAGAACGACGCATGGCCTGAATGGGCCCAAGGGCGAAAGGAAGCCTCATGCACAAGAACACGATCTGCGTCTGGTACGACAAGGACGCCGAAGCGGCCGCGCAGTTTTACGCGGCGACCTTCCCCGACAGTGCGGTGAGTGCCGTCCATCGTGCCCCCAGCGACTATCCCTCCGGCAAGGAAGGCGACGTGCTGACGGTGGAGTTCACCGTGCTCGGCATACCCTGCCTCGGCCTCAATGGTGGCCCGGTGTTCAAGCACAGCGAGGCTTTCTCCTTCCAGATCGCGACCGAGGACCAGGCGGAGACCGATCGCTACTGGAATGCCATCGTCGGCAATGGCGGCAAGGAGAGCGAATGCGGCTGGTGCAAGGACAAGTGGGGGATTTCCTGGCAGATCACCCCGCGCGTGCTGACCGAGGCGATCGCCGTCGGCGGTGCGGAAGCAAAGCGCGCCTTCGACGCGATGATGCACATGAAGAAAATCGACGTCGCAGCCATCACCGCTGCGCGCCGCGGTTAGCGGCGATGCAACCGTGCGCAACGCGCATCCCCAGACAAAAATAAAAGAATGGGGTCCGGGGACATTCTTTTCCCCGGCCTTGCTTCCTTCTACGCCGCGACGCCGCGCCCCCGCGCCAGTTCCACCATTGCATGTCGCGCAGACTGCATGTCCTCCAGGGTCCCGAAGGCGTTGGTATAGGCCCCGCGGTACCCCTTCCCCTCCAGCCGCGCGAACATGTCGCCAAAATCGAAATCGCCCGCGCCGAGCACCAGGTGTTCCTCATCGCCATTGCGCCGGCAGTCGGCGAGACGCACCTCGCGCACGCGCGCCAGCGGGATGGCGTCGATCCAGGCGGGCACGCCTTCGGGCATCAGGTGCGCGTGGTTGGCGGTGAAGGAGAGCGCGAAGGCGGGGCTGTCGATGGCGTCGTAGAAATACGCCCATTCTTCCATCGTATGCGCGAGGTAGTTGACCTCCGCGTTTGCCGGTTCCTTGTTCAGGTTCTCCAGCAGCAGCAGCGCGCCGTGCTGCTCGGCGTGGGCGACCATGCGCTTGAGACGATCGCGCGCCGCTTCCATTCGCATGGGCACGTCGGCGGTGAAGTGGTAGCCGGCGTGGACCACGATCCACTGCGCGCCAAGTTTTGGGGCCACCTCGATATAGGCGCGCATGTAGCTGTCCACGGCGTCGGCCAGGAAGGGCGAATACTCGGCGACGTTGACGGCGGAGAGCGTGTGCAGCGCGACGTGCACGCCGGTCGCTTCGCATTGCGCGCGGATGGCGGCGCAACGAGCATCGTCGAACATGGTGACCTTGTTCGCCCCGGTGTCGAGCTGGATGTCGATGTGCTTCACGCCGTTGGCCGCGGCCCAGGCGATGGCATCCTCGAGCTTCAGCTTGCGGCCGATATCGACCCCGATCCGGTCCAACAGCGACATGGTGATCCTCCCTGGCGTTTTGCCCAGGTTTACGGACCGGCACCCGCATGGCAAGCTTCGCGCCAAGGGACAAGGAAACGCGCGGCTCGCAGAAGCCGGCACAGAACGCGTGCCCTCTCCCCGGGAAAACGGAGACGGCCATCATGCTCATCTCTCGCCGCACCATCGCTGCCCTCGCCGCCGCGCTGCCCTTCGCGGCCCGCGCGCAGGACCTGCCCGCGCATGAGCGCACGCTGCACGAAGCGGCGCGGCGCGAGGGCGAGCTCACCTGGTACTCGGGCCAATACAGCGCCGAGCATTCGGAGACGGTGGGCCGCGCTTTCACCGCGCGCTTTCCGGGCGTGCGCTGCAACGTGGTGCGCTCGACCTCGCAGGTGGCGTTCCAGCGGCTGAGCCAGGACATGCGCGCGGGGGCCGCGCAATGCGACGTCTTCAGCTCCACCGATTTCGGCCATTACAGCCTGCTCAAGCGCGAGAACCGGCTGCTGCAATACCGGCCCGAGAACGATGCGGGGCTGTTCCCCGACCTCCGCCGCGCCGACCCGGATGGGTACTACCACACGAGCTTCATGGGCCTGTACCTGATGGCGCACAACACGCGCCGCGTGCCCGAGGCCGATGCGCCGAAGAAGTGGACCGACGCGCTGGATCCGAAATACCGCAACCAGATCGCGGTCGGGCATCCGGGCTTCTCGGGCGCCATCGGCATCTGGGCGGTGCAGATGCGCAAGATGTACGGTTGGGACTATTTTACGCGGCTTGAACGCAATCGGCCGATGATTGGTCGGTCGTCGCTGGACCCGGTGACCGCGCTCAACGCGGGCGAACGCGGCATCGGCCTCGCGGTCCCTTCTTCCTCCACTTCTCTGTCGATTTCGCGCGGCAATCCGCTGAAGCTGATCTATCCGGAGGAGGGGGTGCTCGCAACCATCTCGCCCTCGGCGATTCCGCGCAACGCGCCGCATCCGAACGCGGCCAAGCTGTTCATGGAATTCACCACCAGCCGGTATTTGTCGGACGCCATCCGCCCGATGTTCGGCGATCCGATCCACCCGGACACGGCGCCGGCCGAAGGCATGCGTGCCGTGAGCGAGATCCGCCTGATCTCGCCGACCCAGGCCGAGGCCGAGAGCGGCGTGCCCGAGGTGCGCGAGCTCTGGCGCGACACCTTTGGCGTCTGATCGCGTGGCATCGGACCAGGCGCTGCCTCGACCCGCCGCAGCGCGCACCGGATGGGCGGCGCGCCTGCGCAATGTCGAGCCGATCATGGCGCTGTGGATCGCGCTGGCTCTCGCACTGGCGTTCCTCGTCGCCTTCCCGCTGATCAAGCTGATGATCGCGAGCGTCGAAACGCGCGACGGCGCCTTCACGCTGAACAACTACGCGACCGCCTATGGCCGCGCGCGCTATCTCGAAGCGCTGTTCAATTCGCTCAAGCTCGGCGCGCTGTCGGCGGCCATCGCGACGCTGATCGCCGTGCCGATGGCCTGGGCGGTGTCGCGCACGGACATGCCGGGGAAGGGGTTCTGCTGGGCGATGGTGATGGCGGCCTTCGTCCTGCCGCCATACCTGGGCGCGATCGGCTGGATCCTGCTCGCGGGGCCTAATTCGGGGTTCCTGAACGTGCTGTGGCGCGCCGTCACGGGTGCCGAGGATCCAATCGTCAACATCTACACCTTCTCCGGCCTCGCCACCGTGATCGCGCTGCATTCCTTTCCGCTTGTCTTCCTGTTCGTGAAATCCGCGCTCGACCTGATCTCATCGGAGATGGAGGACGCGGCCAATATCCTCGGCGCGGGCACCTTTGCCACGATGCGCCGGGTGACGCTGCCGCTCGCGGGGCCGGCCATCCTCGGCGGCTTCATCATCGTTTTCCTGGAGACGATCGCGCTGTTCGGCACGCCGGCGATCATCGGCATCCCCGCACGGATCAACGTGGTGACGACGCAGCTGTGGCAATTCTTCGAACACCCCGTGCGGATGGAGGTCGCGGCCGCCTATGCCATGCCGCTGCTGCTGATCACGGTCGCCATGATCGGCGCGCAGAAGCTGCTGCTCGCGCGCAAGGGCTTCGTGTCGCAGACGGGCAAGGGCGGGGAACGGCGGGAGATCAAGCTCGGCGCCTGGCGGTGGGTGATGTTCGCCTGGTGCGCCGGCGTGGGGCTGTTCGCGGTGATGTTGCCGGTGATGGTGCTGGTCCAGGCCTCCTTCGCGAAGGCCTGGGGGCGCGGGCTGTCGGTGGATAACTTCACCTTCCGGAATTATTATCACCTGCTGTTCGAGCACGACATGGCGCTGACCTCGGTGTGGAACACCATCTGGTTCTCGGCGGCCGCGGCGACCATCGCGCTGATCATCGCTCTGCTGGTCGCCTACATGGTGGTGCGCAAGCTCTCGCGCTTTGCCGATGCGCTGGGCTTCCTCGCCATGGCGCCCTTCGTCATCCCGGGCATCATCATGGCAATCGGCTTCTATGCCGCATACGCCTCCCCACCATTCGCGATGTACGGCACTGCGGCGCTGATCATCCTGGCCTTCGCGGCGCGCTTTCTTCCCATCGCCTTTGCCAATGCCAGCGCCGCCATGCGCGCGGTCCACCCCGAGATGGAGGAGGCGGTGCGCATCCTGGGCGGCGGGCGGATGACGGCCATCCGCTTCGTCACCGCGCCGCTGGTCAAGCGCGCACTGCTGGGCGGTTGGCTGATCGTGTTCATCGTCGCCACGCGCGAGCTTTCGGCCGCGGTGTTCCTCGTGGGACCCCGCACGCGGACCATGTCCGTGCTGCTCTACGACCTCTCCGAGGCCGGCAATTTCGAGGTGCTGGCGGCGTTTGGCGGCATCCTCCTCGTCATCACCATGGTCTTCGTCGCCGTCGGCATGAAGCTGGCGGGCCGGGACTTCATGCTCAGAAGGTCCTGATGTCCCGGCTGATCCTGTCCAATCTGACCAAGCGCTACGGCGCGCTCACCGTCGTCGATGGCGTCGACCTCGCGCTCGAGGAGGGCGAGTTCGTCTCCCTGCTCGGCCCCTCGGGGTGCGGAAAGACAACCACGCTGCGCATGATCGCGGGGTTCGTGCCCCCCGATGGCGGCTCCATCGCGCTCGATGGCGCGATCATCTCGGCGCCTGATTCCGTGCTGCCGCCGGAGCGGCGCGGCATGTCGATGATCTTCCAGAGCTACGCCATCTGGCCGAACATGACGGTCGAGGAGAACGTCGCCTTCGGGCTGAAGCTGCGCAAGCTGCCCAACGCGGAGGTACGCGCCCGCACCGCCGAGATGCTGGAGACGGTGCAGATGGCGCACCTCGCCGGCCGCTACCCGGCCGAGCTTTCCGGCGGGCAGCAGCAGCGCGTCGCACTCGCGCGCGCCATCGTCATCAAGCCCGCGGTTTTGCTGCTCGACGAGCCGCTGTCCAACCTCGACGCCAACCTGCGCGAGGAGATGCGGTTCGAGATCCGCCGGCTGCACAACGCCTTCCGCATCACCACCGTCTACGTCACCCACGACCAGGCCGAGGCGATGGCGACGTCCGACCGCATCGCGGTGATGCATGCCGGCCGGGTCGAGCAGATCGACGCGCCGCACCTGCTCTATGCCCGCCCGCGCACGCGCTTCGTCGCCGGGTTCATCGGCCGCACCAATTTGATCGAGGGCAATGTCGCCAACGACATCTTCGCCGCAGACGGGTTCTCGCTGCCGGCGAGTTCCATGGCGGGGCAGGCGTTGCCGCCTGGCCCCACGCTGGTCTCGGTGCGCCCGCAGAGCATCGGCCTGCACCGTGGCGTGCCCGATGCGCCGAGCGGCCACCCGGTCATGCAGGGCACCATCCTGGAGCGCACCTACCTTGGCGAAAGCTGGGACTATGTGGTGAGCCCGGCCGAAAGCGGTCTGCGACTGCGCGTTGCCGCCCCGCCGCTCGATGTGCACGACGTCGGCGGCGCAGTCTGGCTGGCGTTGGACCCCCGCCAACTCGCGGTGGTCCAATGACTCGTCGCTGCGCCTTCAGCCGGTACCAGTAAGCAAAAATAAAAGAATGGGGTCTGGGGAAATTCCTTTCCCCAGCCTTGCTTAAAGCCCCGCGAAATCCCGCGCCAGCGCCTCATAGATCGCGCGCTTGAACGGCACCGCGAGGCTCGGCAGCTCGGCCAGCGGAACCCAGCGCCAGGCGTCGAATTCCGGATGCGGGTCGAGATCGAGCCGGATGTCCGCATCCACGCCCATGAAGCGCAGCGCGAACCATTTCTGCCGCTGTCCGCGATACTTGCCCTTGAGCGCCTTGCCGATGAGTTCGGGCGGCAGGTCGTAGGTGAACCAGTCGGGGTGCTCGGCGATGATCTCGGCGCGGTCGGTGCCGATTTCCTCGGCCAGCTCGCGCAGCACCGCCGTGCGCGGGTCCTCGCCCTCGTCCATGCCCCCCTGGGGCAATTGCCACCCGCCCGGCGCGCCTTCGGCATTGGGCATGTCGGCCCGCCGCGCGACGAGGATCAGGCCCTCGGCGTTGAACAGCACGGCGCCGACATTGGGCCGGTAGGGCAGGTCGCTCATGGGGTGCGGTTCTCGCTGACGATGCCGTCGGGGCGGCGGATGAGGATCGAGGCCGGCGCCAGCGCCAGCCCCTTGGCGGCGAGCGTCTCGCCCCAGGCGGCCAGCCGTTCCACCAGCACGGGCGTCGGGCTGCCGGCGAGACCCAGGGCGCTGCCGCGCTCACGCGCGATGCCCTCGAGTACGGTGAGGCGGCGCTCGATCTCGCCGCGTGTCGCCGGTTCGTCGATGACCAGGTCCACGGCGCGGCCCCAGGCGCGGGCCGGGTTCCGCGCACCGGGGCGCGGGTCGATGTAGAGCAGGCCGCGCCCCTGCAGGCTGTCCTGCACCATCAAGAAGGCCTCGCCCGATTGCGCGAAGCGCTCGCCGCGCATGTTGCCGATGGCGCCGATCGCGCCGGCATAGCCCTGGGTGCGCGACAGCGTCCACGACAGCCGGTCGAGGTTTTCCGGCAGCGACAGGGAGGTGAGCAGGGCGCGGTCGCCCGGGTCGTTCATCGGAAAGCCGGCGGGCTCCATCGGGATGGCGATCAGGGTTTCCATGCCGCGCTCTCGTGCGCGTTCCGACCAGGCTGGCAGCCCGTAGCCATAGGGGGTGATGGCGAGGCTGACCGCGACGGGAAGCCTGCGCAGCGCGTCGTCGCTGTGCGAGGCGTTCAGGCCGAAGTCACCGACGATGATGGCAATGCGCGGGCGGGTGTCGGCCCGGTCGAACGGACGGCCATAGGTGCGTATTGGGGTGCGGCCGTCGGCGGAGATTCGCGGCAATGGGCCATGGCGGCCGGGCTCGGTCAACGCGGGATCGATCCCGGTCGTCGGGCGCGCAGTGCCGGATGCCGTGGCCGGTGCCTCGGGCTGTGGTTCGGGCGGTATCAATGGAGCAGGTTGGGCTGCCGTCGGCGGTTCAGCAGGCTGCGTCGCAAGGGGCGGCGCTTCTGCGCGCGGCGTTTCGCCCACCCGTTCCAAGACCCGCGCCTCGCCCCGCGCCGGCAACGGCCCCAGTCGATGCAGCCAGTAGGCTCCGCCACCAACCACCACCAGCAGCACCGCCCAGGTGATCCCGAGCGCGCGCCAGCCGGGAAGCCTCATCGCCGGGCCGGTGTCACAGCGGCCCCGGCGGTCAGCGTGCGGCGCGGCGCTGCGCTGGCGGCAGGGCGGCCACGGCGCGCAGCAACGTCACCGCCTGCTGCAGCTGGTTGTCCGTCTCCGGCTTGGTCGGGTCGAAGGCGGGCGCGCCCTCGGCGGGCAGGCGCACAACGCGCTCGGTGATGTTGGCCGGCAGGTTGAGCGGCGGCAGCGGCGGCTGCGCGGGCGCCTGCGCGCCGGTGCCCTCGTTGCGCAGCGAGCGGCGGAGGTCCGCCTCGCGCTCGCGCGCGGCACCCGGGGTCGGCGTCTCGCGGGTGTTCAGCACCTCGATGTCGGGCTCGATCCCGAGGCCCTGGATGGAGCGGCCCGACGGGGTGTAGTAGCGCGCCGTGGTCAGCCGGATGGCGCCGTTGCCGGGGATCGGCATCACCGTCTGCACGCTGCCTTTGCCGAAGGAACGCACGCCCATGATGATGGCGCGGCGATGATCCTGCAGCGCGCCGGCGACGATTTCGGACGCCGAGGCCGAGCCGGGGTTGATGAGCACGACCATCGGCAGCCCTTGCGCGATGTCGCCCGAGCGTGCGTTCCAGCGCTGTCCGTCATCGGCCCGGCGCGACCGGGTCGAGACGATCTCGCCCTGGTCGAGGAAGTCGTCGGAGACCTGGACCGCCTGGTCGAGCAGGCCGCCGGGGTTGTTGCGCAGATCGAGCACGATGCCGCGCAGCCCGTTGTTCGACTGGGTACGCAGCGTGGCGACCGCGCGACGCAGCGCCGTCTCGGTCTGCTCGTTGAAGGAGGCGAGGCGAACATAGCCGATGTCGTTGCCTTCGAGGCGGAAGCGCGCGACCTGCGGGCGAATCACCTCGCGGGTGATGCTGAGCTCGATCGGCCGGTCGGTGCCCTCGCGGCGGATGGTGATGCGGATGGTGGAGCCGCGCTCGCCACGCATCTGGTCGACCGCTTCCTGCAGCGACAGCCCCTGGGTGGAGGTGCCGTTGAGGTGGGTGATGATGTCGCCCGGCCGAACCCCGGCGCGCGCCGCCGGCGTCTCGTCGATTGGCGAGATGACCTTCACGTAGCCGTTTTCCTGGGTGACCTCGATGCCGAGGCCGCCGAACTCGCCGCGCGTCTGCACCTGCATGTCGCGGAAGCTGCGCGGGTTGAGGTATGACGAATGCGGATCCAGCCCGGCGAGCATGCCCTGGATCGCGTTCTCGATAACGTCGCGGTCGTTAACCGGTTCGACGTATTCGGCGCGCACGCGTTCGAAGACGTCGCCGAACAGGTTGAGCAACCGGTAGGTTTCGGCACGGCCGCCATCCTGCGCCCAGGCCGCCACCATGGGCCCGATCGCGAGGCCCGCGGCAAAGGCCGCGCCCACGGTGCCAACCATACGGACCTTGTTCTTCATCGCCATCGGGGACCTCTCCGGCGGCCGGGACACGGCCGCACTGCAACAATAGAGCGTATCAGACGCCAGAGTCCTAACAAAGCACGCGATGCCGCGTCAGGGGGCGTTACCTTTCGTCTCGGCCTTGGACCTCAGCGCATGGGCGCCGCCAAGCATATGGGCCGCCAGCGGAATTCCGTGAGGGATGCCCAGCGTCACGAGCGGGCGGCAAGCCAGGGACGCGGGTCGGTCACCTGCCCGTTCCGCCGCAACTCGAGGTAGAGCGCCGCGCGGCCGGCCGAGCCCCCGCCCTCGCCGAGAACCCCGACGGGCTCGCCGGCCGCGGCGCGATCACCGGTCGTGGCATCGAGGCGGGCGAAACCGGCCAGGACTGCGTGCAGCCCGTCGCCGCAATCGAGGATCAGCAACTGACCATAGCTGCGGAAAACGCCAGCGAAGGCCACACGCCCGCCACAGGGTGCGACCACCCGGGCGCCGGGCGGCGCCGCGATGGTCAGGCCGCGTGCGGGGCCGGCATCAGTCGGCGCGCCGAATTCGCGGCTGACGCGCCCCGCGACCGGCAGCCCGCCGAGCCCGGCCACGGGCGGCGGCGCCGGCAGAACGACCGGCTCGACCCGCGGGGGTGGGGTGGGCAACCGCGCGATCATCTCGGGCAGGTCGGCCGCGCGGGTGGCGACCACCTGGGCGCGCTCGGCCTCACGCGTGGCGGCCGCCTCGCGGCCGG
>NZ_JAAEDH010000022.1 GCF_018128965.1 Plastoroseomonas arctica | reverse complement strand
GCCCGCAGCAGGCGGCACCGCGCCCGCCCGCGCCCACCCGCGAAGCCCCGCCGCGCGAAGCGCCGGCGCGCGAGGCCACCCTGCGCCTGCGCATGCCGGGCCTCGAAGGCAACCAGGCGCAGGCGACATCCGGCGGCAGCGCCCGCGTCGAAGGGGCGACCACGACCCCAGCATCGCCCGACCAGCGCAACCCGACGCCGCCTTACCCCTCCTCCAGCCGCCTCGCCGGGCGGGAGGGCACGGTCGCCGTGCGCATCGAGGTCGGGCCCGATGGCAGCGTCACCAACGTTCTGCTGACCGGTTCCGCAGGCGACCCCGCGCTGGACGACAGCGCGCTGGCCACCATCCGCCGCTGGCGCTTCCGCCCGGCGACGCGGGACGGCGTGCAGGTCGCGGCCACGGTCACCACCAACGTGCATTTCCGCCTCGACGGGCGCCGCTGAGGGGCTATATCCGCCCCATGGTCAAACTCGACGTCATCACCACCCGCGGCGGCGACACCGGCGACACCTCGCTCGGCGATGGCACGCGCCTGCGCAAGGACGCCATCCGCGTCGAGGCCTATGGCGAGGTCGACGAGATCAACGCCGCGCTCGGCATCCTGCGCCTGCACCTGGCCGGCGACGGCGAGGCGGATGCCATGCTCGCGCGCATCCAGAACGACCTGTTCGATCTCGGTGCGGATCTCTGCGTGCCGGGGGCCGGGGAGAACCGGCTGCGCATCACCGACGCGCAATGCCTGCGCCTGGAGGCCGAGATCGGCGCGATGAACGCGGCCATCCCGCCGCTGGCAAGCTTCGTCCTGCCCGGCGGCTCCATTGGCGCGGCGCACGCCCATCTCGCGCGCACCATCACCCGCCGTGCGGAACGCCGCGCGGTGACGTTGGCAGACGCCGAGACGATCAACCCTGCCGCGATCCGCTACCTCAACCGGCTGTCGGACCACCTCTTCGTCCTGTCGCGCCGCCTGAACGAGAACGGCGCGAAGGACGTGCTCTGGGTGCCCGGCGCGACGCGGGGCTAGGCCTTCGGCTCGAAGCTCAGCGACACGCCGTTCATGCAGTAGCGCTGGCCGGTCGGCTGCGGGCCGTCGGGGAACACGTGACCCAGATGGCCGCCGCAATTCGCGCAATGCACCTCGACGCGGGTCATGAAGAAGCTGCGATCCGTGGTGGTCGCCGTCGCACCCTCGATCGGGGCGAAGAAGCTCGGCCAGCCGGTGCCGCTCTCGAACTTCGTGCCCGCCTCGAACAGGGCGGTGCCGCAGCCGGCGCAATGGAACACGCCGTCGCGCTTCTCGGCATTCAAGGGTGAAGTGCCGGGGCGTTCCGTGCCGTGCTCGCGCAGCACCTTGTAGGCGGCGGGGTCAAGCTCGGCGCGCCATTCGGCGTCGGACTTCGCGACAGGGAACACGTCAGCATCGGCAGTCTTGGATTTGAACATGAAGGCCTCCTCGAAAAAGGAAGGCTGGGGGAAATGAATTTCCCCCAGACCCCCATTCTTTTATTTTTGCGACTTGGTACCTGAGATCACGCGGCGCTCTGGCGCGGGACGAACCACGCCGAGAACTGCTTGCGGAACTTTGCCACCTTCGGCTTCACGACGCCCTGGCAATAGCCGCTCCAGGGATTGCGCGCGAAGTAGTCCTGGTGCTCGGACTCCGCTGGCCAGAACTTCGCCGCGGGGAGCACGTCGGTTACGATCGGCGCGTCGTAGACCTCCGCCACCTCAGCCATCACCGCGTGGGCCACCTTCTCCTGCTCCGCATCGGCGCAGAAAATGGCCGAGCGGTACTGCGGGCCGGCGTCGGCACCCTGGCGGTCCCGCGTCGTCGGGTCATGGATCGCGAAGAACACCCGCAGGATGTCGGCATAGCTGATCACGGCGGGATCGAAATCGACCTTCACCACCTCGATATGGCCGGTCTGCTTGCCGCACACCTGCTCATAGCTGGGGTTGTCCACATGGCCCCCGCCATAGCCGGAGATCGAGGCCTTCACGCCCTTTAACTCCCGGTACACCGCGTCGAGGCACCAGAAGCACCCACCACCCAGAACCGCGCTTTCCACAGCCATGTCAGCCTCCCTGAATCTCGCTCGGGCGGGAATATGGGGGCGCGCGGTCACGGCTGAAAGATGAAATCCGCCCCCGTAAGGGTGCCTGACTGCAGGCCCACGAAGATGATCCGCTCGCCCTGACCCAGATCGAGCGCGGCGTTTGCCCCCACCTGGCTCATCCGCGCCATCACGCCGGCGAAATCCGCGATCCCGGTGCCCAGCAGCATCAGCCGGTCCTGCCCGGCCACGAAATCCGCCACCACCGGCGCGCCATCGCCCCGCCCGACGATGAACAGGTCAGTCCCCCCCTGCCCCCAAAGGATGTCGTTGCCGGCACTGCCCTGCAACGTATCCGCCCCGTCGCCGCCCAGCAGCGTGTTGAACAGGGCGTTCCCCGTGATGCGGTTGGCAAGCGCGTTGCCAACCCCGAAGGGCGTGCTGCCCACCAGCGTCAGGTCCTCGATGTTGGCATAGAGGTAGAAGCCGTTCGGGCTGTTCGCGATGACCAGGTCGTGGCCCTCGCCGGGGAATTCGAACACCCAATCCACCTGCTGGGTGGCGAAGAAGGTGTCGTCGCCCTGGTTGCCGTACATCAGGTCCCATGCCGGGCCGCCGTCGATGCTGTCATTGCCGCTGCCGCCGACCAGGATGTCGGTCGCGAAATCCCCACCCCCGACCAGCGTGTTGTTGCCGGCCTGGCCGTACATCTCGTCGGGACCATTGCCGCCATCCATCCAGTCATTGCCGACGTCGCCGACCAAATAGTCGATGCCGTCGCCCGCGATCAGCCGGTCGTCGCCCACCATGCCGAACAGCAGGTCGCGCCCCGCCCCGCCCAGCACCGTGTCGGCGCCATCATGGGCGATCAGCAGGCTGGTGCCGGAATTGCCGACGAGGAGGTTGTTGGCGGAATTGCCCACGCCGAACAGGTCTCCCGCGCCCTCCTCCAGCACCAGCGCCTCGACATTGGCGCCGAGATAATGGCTCACCGCTGCATAGACCGTGTCCGCCCCCTCGCCGGCATTCTCCAGGCTGCGGTCGCCCGGGTCGTCGACGCGGATGGCGTCGTTGCCCGGGCCGCCCAGCATGGTGTCGGCGCCCGTCCCGCCATCGATGCTGTCATCGCCGCCGCCGCCCCGCAGCGTGTCGGCGCCCGCACCGCCCTCGAGCGTATCGAAGCCGGCCGCGCCCACCACCGTGTCCGCGCCGCCGAAGGCGAGCACATGGCCGCCGAGCGCGTAGGCGTCGAGCCGCTCGGCTGCGTCGCTGCCCTGCACGCTCTGGGTCAGCGCGGTGCCGAACATCGCGCGCGGATCGGCGACGTCGGAGAGCACGCGGAGCAGGAAATCCGGCGAGGAGAGCCGGCCGTCGCGGTCGAGGTCGATCAGCACCCACCCGCCGGCCGGCGCTCCACCCGCGAGCGCGGGCACCCACCAGACCGTGTAGGGATTGTCCGCCGCGCCGGTGACCGGCAGCGCCAGCCCCGGGGCCGGCGGCGCCCCCACATCGCGCGCCGCGAGGAGCCCGCCGAAGCCGATACTCGCGAAGCCGGCCGGCCCGTTGAGCAGCCCGTCCTCGGCGCCGAGCGCGATGATCTCGCCCGCCGCCGTGTCGAGGTCGGCGAGCAGCGCCATGTTCGCCGGCGGCGACAGCGCGATGCCGAGCGTCAGGTCGACATAGATGTGGTCGACGCCCGCGCCGCCATGCAGCGTGTCCCCGCCCGAGCCTGCGAACAGCGTGTCGTCGCCCTCCCCGCCATCGAGGCTGTCGGCCCCTGCATCGGCCCAGAGCAGGTCGGCATCATCGCCGCCGAGCAGCGTGTCGGTGCCGCTGCCGCCATAGACCTGGTCGTCGCCGACGCCGCCGACGAGCAGGTTGCGCGTCGACGCGTCCTCGCGCTCCGGCATGCCGGGGATGCCGGCGAACAGCACATCCCCGCCGCCGCCGCCATCGAGCGTGTCGGCGCCCGCGCCGCCATAGAGCTCGTCATAGAGGTCGCCGCCGAGCAGGCTGTCCTGCCCGTCGCCGCCGTCGAGCACGTTCACCCCCGCACCGGCGACCAGCGTGTCCTGGCCGCCCATGCCGTAGATTACGTCATCCTGGATGCCGCGCCCGACCAGGCAGTCATCGCCCGCGGAGCCCACATAGCCGGCGAAATCGACCAAGAAGTCATCCACCCCGAGGCGCGGCGTGGTCTCGCCGGCCGCCTGGCCGACGCGGATGAGCATGTCCGTGGCGTCGAACAGGCCGTTGTCGTTGCCGTCGACCCAGACGAGGAAGCGGTAGTTCGGATCCACCGCGAGCGTCCACACCACGTCGGCGAAGCCATCGCCGATCATGAAGGCCGGCATCTGCGGCGTGGTGGCGCCATAGCCGGTGAACGCGAAGGGGACGGGGTCCAGGCTGAAGCGCAGCGGCATCGCAAAGGCGGTGCCCTGCGGCAGCGCGATCAGGTCGCCGCTTGCGACACCCGCACCCTTGAACCCCACGATCATGTCGGTGAGCGTCGGCGCGCTGACGCCGGGGGCCTCGTCGAAGGCGTAGACATCCGCCCCCGCGCCGCCGATCAGCGTGTCGCTGCCCAGCCCGCCGCGCAGCGTGTCGTTGCCGCCGCCGCCGACGAGGCTGTCCTCCCCGACGCCGCCGAGCAGGCTGTCGCCGCCGCCACCGCCGGCCAGCGTATCCGCGGCGCCGCCGCCCAGCAGCGCCATGGCCGCCGCGATCTCGGCGCCGCCTTCGACGCGCAACCAGTTCGCCGTCAGCGCCCGCCCGTCGATCGTGAACATCGCCCCCGGCGCGGGCGTCGCCGAGGAGGCCGTGTTGGCGGCGAGGTCGATGCGGGTATTGCCCGAGGCGAGCTCGATCAGCTCTACGCCGACCAGCGACGTCGCGGTCAGCAGATGCGTGCGGTTGCCATAGGTGCGCAGCGTGTCGCCGCTGCCGGCGCCGCCATCGAGCATGTCGGCGGCGGTGAAGTTGCCGTTCGCATGGAACACGTCGTCGCCGCCACCGCCCAGGATGGTGTCGTTGCCGCCCGCGTTCATGCCGAGGAAGTCGGAGGCGGCGGTGCCGATGCGGCTGTCCGAACTGGACCCGTCGAACTGCGCCTGGCCGCCATTGGGGAAGCCGAAATTGCTCGACCGCAGCGCGCCGAAGGTGACGCCGGACAGCGTCACGCTCTGCCCGCCATGGCTGACGATCAGGCCGCCGGCGCTGTCGAGGAAGCGCAGATTGCCCGCAAGGTCATTCGCCCCGAAGACCAGCTGGTCGTTGAAGGTATTGAAGGCGAACGTCGAGCCGGCGAGAACGGAGAACTGAAAAGAGGCCATCGTCTCCCTCGGTGAGTGCGATGGCCCATTTCCGCAGATGACCCTTGAGATTTAATGAAGACGGCTTCCCTCGCATCCAGGCCCAGGCCACCCTGCGCCGACGCAATCCAGAGGCCCGCATGCCGCTCGCCATCGCCGTGATCCCGGTCACCCCCTTCGAGCAGAATTGTGCCCTGGTCTGGGACGACGCGACGCTGCGCGGCGTGGTCATCGATCCCGGCGGCGACGTGCCCGCGATCCGTGCCGCGATTGCCGAGCATGGCGTCGCGGTGGACAAGATCCTGTTGACGCACGGGCATCTGGACCATGCGGGCGGCGCCGCGGACCTTGCCGAAACGCTCGGCGTGCCGATCCTCGGGCCTGGCATCGAGGATGCCCCGCTACTGGCGGCACTCCCCGAACAGGGCGCGCGCTTCGGGCTGACAGGAATGCGCGCGGTCCAACCCACGCGTTATCTCGCGGAGGGCGAAACCATCGTTATAGGCGAAACGCCCTTCGAGATCTGGCACTGCCCGGGGCACACACCGGGTCATCTGGTATTCACATCGGTCTCACAGGGCATTGCATTTGTCGGAGATGTGATCTTTCGCGGCTCGGTCGGCCGCACCGATTTTCCCTATGGCGATGGCGCTGCCTTGGTGCACGCGATCCGCACCAAGCTGTTTCCGCTCGGCGACGCCATCGAGTTCCTCTGCGGCCACGGCCCGGGGTCGAGCTTTGGGGCGGAGCGACGCACCAACCCCTATTGCGGCGACCCCGCGGCCTGAGGCCGGGACGGATCCCGGCCTCGCTCGTTCAGTAGCGGTAGTAGGGCCGCGGCGCGTAGCCGTAGTGACGCGGGCGCGGCGGCGGGCCGTACACGTAGCGCGGCGGCGCGTAGTAATAGGCCCGCGGACGCGGCGCGTAGTAGCCGTAGTGACGGTGATGGTGGCGGCGCCACCCGTCATGGGCCGAGGCTTCGCTCGGCACCAGGGCGAGGCCACCGAGTGCCATGGCACCGACGGCGAGAACCTTCAGCGAAACGGAACAGGACATCGAAACCTCCTTCGAACGACCCTGATAGAACACCGCAAGCATGGCGAAAGCTTGGCGTGACGATGGCCGTTCCAGGGTCATAAAATCGCGATCAAGGACCGAAAACACGGGCGAAAATCGCATCAACGCTCACGAAGTCGCGCGCCGGGTCCATGGCTGCATCGAGTGCCGCCCCATCCATCAGCGCCGCGACTTCCGGATCCTCCAGAAGATGGGCGCGGAAGTCGCGCGCACCCGCCTCGCCGAGCGTCGTCCAGGTCGCCATCGCGGCGCGCTGCACGGCGGCATAGGCGCCCTCGCGGCTCATCCCCGCCTGGGTCAGCGCGAGGAGCACCTTCTGGCTGTGCACCACCCCACCCAGCGACTCCATGTTCTGGCGCATCCGCTCGGGGTAGATGACCAGCTTCTCCATCATCCCGGTGAGGCGATTGAGCGCGAAGTCGAGCGCTGTGGTCGCGTCCGGCGCAATCACCCGCTCGACGGAGGAGTGCGAGATGTCGCGCTCATGCCACAGCGTCACGTTCTCGAGCGCGGGCACCACGTAGCCGCGCACCAGCCGCGCGAGGCCGGTGATGTTCTCGCTCAGCACCGGGTTGCGCTTGTGCGGCATGGAGCTGCTGCCCTTCTGGCCGGGATGGAAGAACTCCTCCGCCTCGCGCACTTCGCTCCGCTGCAGGTGCCGCACCTCGGTCGCCAGGCGCTCGATGCCCGAGGCGGTGATGGCCAGGGCCGCGAAGAAGGCCGCGTGCCGGTCGCGCGGGATCACCTGCGTCGAATGCGGCTCCACCGACAGGCCGAGTGCGGCGGCCACATGCGCCTCCACGCGCGGATCGACGCTGGCCTGGGTCCCGACCGGCCCGGAGATCGCGCAGGTCGCGATCTCGGCGCGGGCTGCCATCATCCGCGCCCGGTCGCGCGCGAACTCCGCGTAATGGCCGGCGAGCTTCAGGCCGAAGGTGGTGGGCTCGGCATGGATGCCATGGCTGCGTCCGATGGTCGGGGTGAACTTGTGCTCCATCGCGCGCGCCTTGAGTGCGGCCAGCAGCGCGTCGAGATCGGCGATGATCAGGTCCGCCGCGCGCGTCATCTGCACGGCCAGCGCGGTGTCCAGCACGTCCGAGCTGGTCATGCCCTGGTGCATGAAGCGCGCCTCGGGCCCGATCCCGTCCGCCATGTAGGTGAGGAAGGCGATCACGTCGTGGCGCGTCACGCGCTCGATCGCGTCGATCGCCTCGACCGCGGCCGCATCGATCGCGGCGGCGCGTGGGCTGCCCTTGGCGCGGATCACGCGCGCGGCATCGTCGGGGATGGTGCCGAGCTGCGCCATCGCCTCGGCCGCGAGCGCCTCGATCTCGAACCAGATGCGGAACCGTTCAGCCGGCGACCAGATCGCGTCCATCTGCGGGCGGGAATAGCGGGGGACCATGGGCGGTGCGGCTCCGGATCAGTGCGAGGCCGGGAGAGAGGATCACCTCCCGACGCGGTTGTTTCATACTCGCCTGTTCCAAAAGGTGCCGCAATCGCAGCGTAACCATGTCACCCGGATCGGCGTAGCCATCCAGGAGGCCGCAACCTTTGCTCACGCCGCCGCGTTCCCCGCCTCGACACCTGGGCCGCAACGCCCCGGCGCCCGCGCACGACCAGGATGATCGCATGGACCAGCCCCGCCACGCCGTGACCGCTCGTTCCATCGCGGCCCGTGGCATCGGTCCCGCGCCGCAACAGGGCACCGCCCTACTCCCGCCGATGGACATGGCGTCCACCTATCTGCGCGATCCCGACAATGGCTACAGCGCCGGCAGCGTGTATGGCCGCGCCGACAATGCCTCGGTGCGCCACGCCGAGCGGCAGGTCGCGCTGATGGAGCAGGCGCATGCCGGGCTGCTGTTCAGCTCCGGCATGGCGGCGGCGACGGCCGTGTTCACCGCCATGGCGCCGACCCACATCGTGGCACCCACCATCATGTTCTGGGGCCTGCGCGACTGGCTGCACGACATCGCGCGCCACGGCCATTCCATCACCTATGTGGACATGTCCAACCTTCCCGCCGTCGCCGGCGCGATTCGGCCGGGCGAGACCGGGCTGGTCTGGATCGAGACGCCGTCCAACCCGCTCTGGACCATCACCGATATCGAGGCGGTCGCCGGCATCGCCCATCGCGCGGGCGCGATCCTGTGTGCGGATTCGACCGCGGCGACGCCGGTGCTGACGCGCCCGCTCACGCTCGGCGCCGACATCGTGATGCATTCGGCGACGAAATATCTCAACGGCCATTCCGACGTGGTGGCCGGCGTGCTCGCCGCGGCCAGGCCCTCGGCGCTGTGGACGCGCATCGGCGCGCTGCGCGCCCAGATCGGTTCCGCCGCGAGCCCGTTCGACGCCTGGCTGCTCGCGCGCGGGCTGCGCACCCTGCACCTGCGCATGCGCGAGCATTGCCGCACCGGGCAGTTCCTGGCCGAGGCGCTTGACGGCCATCCCGCAATCGCCGAGGTGCTTTACCCGGGCCTGCCGCGCCACCCCGGCCACGCGGTCGCGCGGCGCCAGATGGAGGGCGGCTTCGGTGGGATGCTCTCGCTGCGCCTGCGCGGCGGCGAGGAGGCGGCGATTGCGGTCGCCGCCGGCGTGGAGCTGTGGCAGCGCGCCACCTCCTTCGGCGGCGTCGAGAGCCTGATCGAGCATCGCGCTTCCATCGAGGGTGCGGGTTCGCCTTGCCCCGACGACCTGCTGCGGCTATCGGCGGGGCTCGAAGACCCCGACGACCTGCTCCGCGACCTCCACCGCGCCCTCGCGAGCCTCGGCTAGGCCGGGGCCGCCCTGACCCAGGACCCCCTGCCCCGTGCGCCCCATCGCCGTCGCGATCATCTGCAAGACCCCGAGCCCGGGCAAATCCAAGACGCGCCTGTCGCCGCCGTTACGCCCCGAGGAATGCGCGGCGATCTCGGCCTGTTTCATCGCCGACCTCGCCGCCACCATCGCGGAGGTGGCAGAGGCCACGCCCGCGACCGGCCACGCCGTCTACACGCCGGAAGGCTCCGAGTCCGCCCTGCGCGAGTTGCTGCCGGCAGGCTTCGGGCTGACGCTGCAGGGAGAGGGCGATCTCGGGGCGCGGTTGCTCAAGGGCACCGCGGACCTGCTCGCCGCCGGCCATGACGGCGCGATACTGGTCAATTCCGACAGCCCCACTTTGCCGCCCGCGCTGCTGCGCGATGCGGTGTCGGCGCTGGCCGCGGGGCACCCCATGGTGATCAGCCCCGCAATCGACGGCGGCTACACCTTCATCGGTCTCGCCGCACCGCATGCGCGTCTGTTCGAGGACATCCCCTGGAGCACCGAGGTGGTCTTCGCGCTGACCATGGAGCGCGCCCGCGAGATCGGCCTGGAGCCCGTGGTGCTGGCGCCCTGGTACGACGTGGATGACGCGTCCTCCTACGCAATGCTGGAAGCCGAGCTCGGCGGCGCGCACCCGGACTTCGCCGATGCCGCGACGCCGCTGCGCGACGCGCCGCGCACCCGCGCCTTCGTCGAGCAGCGGCGGGCCGCGTCGTGACTCCGCGAGTCTCGGTCATCATCCCCTGCCTGAACGAGGCCGAGCCGATCGGCGATGTTGTGCGCGACGTGCTGGCCATCGGTGTGCACGAGGTGATCGTGGTCGACAACGGCTCCACCGACGCGACCGCCGCCGTGGCCGCCGCCGCCGGTGCGCGCGTGGTGAGCGCGCCCATCCGTGGCTATGGCCGGGCCTGCGCCGCCGGCGTGGCCGCCATTGACCCGGACGCGGAGATCGCGTGCTTCATCGATGGCGATGGCTCCGACGTGCCGAGCTTCATCCCGGCGGTCGTCGCCCCCATCGCCGACGGTACGGCGGATTTCGTCATGGGATCGCGACTTCGCGGCCATCGCGAGGCGGGCAGCCTCACGCCGCAGCAGGTGCTCGCGGGGCGCATCGCGGGGGTGCTGCTGCGCGGTGCCTATGGCGTGCGCTTCACCGACATGTCGCCGCTGCGTGCGATGCGCGTCGATCGCCTGCGGGCGCTGGGCATGCAGGAACAGACCTATGGCTGGAACCTCGAGATGCAGATGCGCGCCGCCGCCGGCCGGCTTCGCTGCCTCGAAATTCCCGTCGACCATCGGGTGCGGCGCGGTGGCGAGTCGAAGGTCTCGGGCAACCTCGCGGCCGGGCTGAGTGCCGCATGGAAGATCAGCAGCACCTTCCTGCGCCTGGCGGCGGGGCTGCGCCGCGCCCAGCCCCTGACAGCGAAGGCCTGAGCCATGCGCGTGCTTCTCACCGGCGGCGCCGGCTTCATCGGCCAGCACGTGCTGGCCGAGCTTGTGTCGCGCGGGCATTCGGTGCGCGTGCTCGATTCGCTGCGCGCCGACGTCCATCGCGGCAAACCGTGGACGCCGCCCGAGGGCGTGGAGCTCATCACCGCCGACGTGCGCGAGGCCGAGGCCTGCGACCGCGCGCTGGTGGGCGTGGAGGCGGTGCTGCACCTGGCCGCCAAGGTGGGTCTCGGCGTCGATGTGCAGGATCTGCCGGACTACGCCTCGTCCAACGATGCGGGTGCGGCGGTGCTGCTGGCCGCGATGGCGCGGGCGGGTATCGGGCGCTTCACGCTGGCGAGTTCCATGGTCGTCTATGGCGAGGGCCTGGCGCTGTGCGCCGAACACGGGCTGGTCACGCCGGCGCCGCGCCTGGAAGCCTCCCTGGCGGTGGGCGATTTCGAACCGCCCTGCCCGCATTGCGGCAAGCCGCTCGGCGTGCGGCTGGTCGGCGAGGACACGCCTTTCGACCCGCGCAACGCCTATGCCAGCAGCAAGGTCGCGCAGGAATTCTACGCCTCGAACTGGGCGCGGGTGACCGGAGGGTCGGCGGCGATGATGCGCTACCACAATGTCTATGGGCCGGGGATGCCGCGCGACACGCCCTATGCGGGCGTGGCGGCCATCTTCACCTCGGCGCTGCGGGCCGGGAAGGCGCCGCGCGTCTTCGAGGATGGCGGGCAGCGGCGCGACTTCGTGCATGTGCGCGACGTGGCCGCGGCGACCGTCGCCGCCTGCGAGCAGCACACGAACGGCGTGGCGGCGTTCAACGTCGGTTCCGGAACGCCGCGCACGGTGGGGGAGATGGCGCGCGCGCTCTCCGCTGCGCTGTCGGGTCCCGAGCCCGAGGTCACCGGGCAGTACCGGCTCGGCGATGTGCGCCACATCACAGCCGACAGCTCGGCGCTGCGCGAGCGGCTTGGCTGGCAGCCGCAGGTGCGCTTTGAGGATGGCATGGCGGAGCTGGCGCGCGCTTCCGCCTGAGTCGATTTCGCTGCCATTTAGCCAAGTATTTCAGTGTTTTGGCGTTCATCGCCCGGTAAGGAGACCTTGGTGTCTTCCCGATGACGCGGACGTTTCTTCGCGCCCGCGGGGTTTTTGCATGCATCCGGCGCACCGCCGCACCTAGTCTCGGGCGGTGCGCTGCGAAGGAACATGCCGTGACCGGACAGGCCGCTCAGCGCCGGGTGATTGCGATGCGCAGCGTCTCGTTCTCGGCGACGCGCGCTGCACCGGTGTCGCGCCATTCGGGCGAGGCGAGGAAGGCGTCGCGCGGAATGTCCAGCAGCGCGATCTGCCGCGCGAGGATCGCGACCGTCTCGATCGGCACGCCGACCGGCTGGCCCGCATCGAACCAGCCGGAGCGACGCACCACCAGCGTCACCTGGCCCGCACCGTCGCGCACCACCTGCTCGACGCGGCCAAGCGTGCGGTCGCGCACGTCGAGCAGCGGCAGGCCGATCAGGAAGCCGGCGCGCACAGCCTGCGGAAAGCGCCGCGCCATGCGCTGTTCGGGCGTGAGGTCCGTGCGCACCGGTGCCTCGACACCGGCTTCGAGGCGCCGGTCCTGCGCGGGTGCCTCGCCGGAAAGCGCGCCGACCAGCGTAACGCTGAGGGCCAGGGTGGCGAAGAGCTTGCGCATGGCGGAATTCCTTACCTTCGGACGAACCGCCAATAGACCATCCTCATCCACGCGTCCATAGCATTCGGAAGAGATCGCCATGACCGAGACAAGTCAGTCATTGACAATACCTAGAACCGGGAGGATGCATCCTGCGGTTCTTCGTGTCATGCATTGGACGAATGCTGTCGCGATGATCGTCATGATCATGAGCGGCTGGAAGATCTACAATGATGAGGTGATCTTCGGCTTCCTGCACTTCCCCGACGCCATCACGCTCGGCGTCTGGGCGCAGCATGCGCTGCAGTGGCATTTCTTCGGCATGTGGATCCTGATGCTGAACGGGCTGGTTTATCTAGGCTACGGGCTCTTCTCCGGCCGCTTTCGCCGCATGCTGCTGCCGGTCTCGCCGCGCTCGATCATCCGGGACGTGGTGGCTGCGCTGACCTTCAAGCTCGATCACTCCGACATCACCCATTACAACGCGGTGCAGAAGGCGATGTATATCGGGGTGATCCTCATCATCATCGTGCAGGTCGTCTCGGGCCTGGCCATCTGGAAGCCGGTGCAGTTCTCCACGCTGGTCTGGCTGTTCTATGATTTCCAAGGCGCGCGCTTGGCGCATTTCATCGGCATGGCGCTGATCGTGGGGTTCGTGATCGTCCACGTCGCCCTCGCCCTGCTGGTGCCCAAGACCATCCTCGCGATGCTCACCGGCGGCCCGCGCCGCTCCTCCACATCCACGCATTTGTGAAGCGAGGCCGCCATGCTCCTCCGCCCCAAGACCGTCTCGCGCTTCCGCCCCACGGCGACGCCCGACGCCTCCATCCTCGCCGAGCATCGCAGCGTGGTGCGCGAGATCAACCGGCGCGGCATCCTGCGCGGCAGCCTCACCCTCGGCGCGCTGCCGCTGCTGACGGGGTGCAACGTGTCCGATCGCGACGCGGTGCAATCCGTGCTGCGCAGCGTGTCCGCCTTTAACGACGCGGTGCAGGCCTGGCTGTTCGATCCGAACAAGCTCGCACGCACCTATGACGCCTCGCTGGTGGTGCGGCCGCCGCGCTTCAACGCCTATTACGAGATCGAGGATGTCCGCCCGATCGACATCACCAGCTGGAAGCTGGAGCTGTCCGGCCTCATCGCGGAGAAGGCGCCCTGGACCATCGACCAGCTCTACGCCTTCCCCGAGCAGGAGATCATCATCAAGCACATCTGCGTCGAGGGCTGGGAGTATATCGGCCAATGGTCGGGGCCGAACCTGCGCCAGTTCCTCACCCGCGTGGGCGCGGACATGCGCGCGAAGTACGTCGTCTTCCACGGCAATGACGACTACATGGAGAGCATCGACATGGCCTCCGCGCTGCATCCGCAGACCATCCTCGCGACCAAGTATGCGGGCGAGCCGATCGGCGATCCTTACGGCTATCCCATCCGCCTGCGCACGGCGGTGAAGCTCGGCTACAAGAACCCGAAATGGCTGCGCGCCATCGAGGTGACCAACACCTATTCCGGCGGCTTCTGGGAAGACCAGGGCTTCAACTGGTTCGCCGGAATGTAGGCGTGGTGGGGTGGTCGGCGCGCGCGTGATGGGCTAGCCCCGCGCGCATGGCGTCCTCCCTCTCCGTCGTCCTCTGCGCGCTGCTTGGCTTGCTGCTCTGGGGCGGTGTCGGGTGGTTGCTTGCGCGGCGCCTGGGTCTGCTCGGCGGGCTATCCCTGCCCTTGGCGCCGGCGCTGGGCTGGGCGGTGCAGAACGCGCTGGCGCTCGCCCTCGCGCAAGGGTTCGGCCTGTCGCTCTGGACCATGCTGGGCGCGGCGCTGGCAATCGTGCTGGTGAGCCTGCGGCGCGGCGTGCCGACGGATCCGGGCGAGCGCCTGCCGGCCTGGTTCTATGCCGCCGCGGCGCTGGTCGCCCTCGCCCCCGCCGTCGCGATCCTGCCGAAATTCACCGAAGACGGGGTGCTCCTCGGCGCGGCCATCTACGACCACGCGAAGATCGCGCTCACGGCCGAGTTCATCCGCCACGGCATCCCGCCGATCAACCCCGTCTTCGCCGAGCCGGGCACCTCGCCGGGCGTGGCCTACTACTACCTGTGGCAGTTCGGTGCGGCGCAGCTCGGCCGCCTCACCGGCAGCAGCGCTTGGGAGGCGGATGCCGCCTCGACCTGGTTTACCGGCTTTGCCACGCTGTGCCTCATGGCGGGCATCGCGTTTCATGCCTGCCGGTCGCGGATCGCCCCAGTCATTGTGCTGCTCGCCTGCGCGACGGCGTCGCTGCGCCCGACGCTCGCCATGCTGTTCGGCGAGGCCGCGCGCGACCATGTGCTGCTGACCTCGACGGGCCTCGGCGGCTGGCTCTACCAGACCAGCTGGGCGCCGCATCACATGGCATCGGCCGGCTGCACGGTGCTGGCGGCGCTGCTGCTCGCACGTTTGGCGGTGCAGCCTTCGGTGCGCGTAGCGCTGGTGCTGGCACTGGTCGTCGCGGCCGGGTTCGGCAGCTCCATCTGGGTGGGCGGCGTGACGTTCGCGCTGGCGGGCGGCGTCATCGCGCTGGCGCTGCTGCCGGTGGCGCGACCGGGCTGGCGCGACCTCTTTGTGATCGGCGGCGTGGCGGCGGCGCTGGGTGCCGCGGCGCTGGTCACGCCCATGGCGCTGGAGATGGTGGCGGCCGGGCGCGCGCGCGGCGGCGGGGCGCCCATCATCCTCGACCACGTGCAGGTGCTCGGGAATTATTTCCCGCAGCCGCTGCGCCGCATCCTCGACGCGCCGGGCTATTGGCTGGTGCTGCTGGTGGTGGAGTTCCCCGTCGCCGTGGTGGGCACGGCATTCGCCATGCGGCGCTGGCGGCACCTTCTGCCGCGCCATCCCGAAGCGAGCCGCGCGGCGACCGCGCTTGCGCTGCTGGCCCTTTGCAGCCTGCTCTGCGGCTGGGTACTGGTGAGCACGGCGGGCGAGAACAACGACCTCGGCTGGCGCGCAGTGCTGCCCGCGATCCTGGTGCTGACCGCGGCCGCCGGTGCGGCTGTCGCGCAAGCCTGGCGCGCACGGCCGGTCGTGGTGGGCCTGGTGATGCTGCTTACCATCGCCGCCGCCGCGCCGGATGGCGCGAGCCTCATCGCGGGCAATGTCCACGGCCATCCCTCCGACCAGGCGCGACAATTCGCGCAGGCGCCGGCGATGTGGGAAGCGGTGCGGCGCCACGCGGCGGCCGATGACCGCGTGATCAACAATCCGCGCCTGATGCGCCGCGTCACGCCGTGGGAGGTGAACATCTCCTGGGCGCTGCTCGCCGACCGGCGCTCCTGCTTCGCGGGGCACGAGATGGCGCTGGCTTTCGTGGCGATGTTGCCCGAACGACGCCTTGCGATCTGGGAGCAGATGCTTCGCGTGTTCGACGGTGTCGGCACGGCGGAGGACGTCACCGCGCTCGCCACGCAGTATGGCTGCCGGGTCGTGCTGCTCACGGCCGCGGATGCCGCCTGGTCGCGCGACCCCTTCGCAGACGATCCGCGCTTCCGGCTGGCGGAGGCCCGCGACGCCGCGTGGCGGATCTACGTCATCGGCGACTAGCCGAGCGGTTCGATCCGCCGCCCCGTCTCGCCATCGAAGACGTGCAGCGCCTCGGCGATCGGCATCACCTCGAGCACGCCATCGGCGTGGACCGCGCCGGCGAGCTTCACCGTCATCTCGGCGCCATCGGGCAGGCGCCCGTGCAGCAGGCTCTCGGCGCCGAGTGGCTCGACAAGTTCAACCATCACCCGCAGGCCGCCGGTCTGCGGCCGCAAGTGCTCCGGCCGTATGCCGAGGGTGAGCTTGCGTCCCGCCTCACCCGCGCGACTGCCATCGGCGAAGGGCAGCACCAGGCCATCGGCGAGGCGCGCGGCGGCACCACCTGCCTCCAGCGTCGCGGCCAGGAAATTCATCGCGGGGCTGCCGATGAAGCCTGCGACATAGGTGTCGGCCGGGCGCTCCCACACTTCCATGGGCGTCGCGATCTGCGCAGCGTGGCCGGCATGCATCACGACCAGTCTGTCGCCCAGCGTCATCGCCTCCACCTGGTCGTGCGTGACGAACAGCGAGGTGACGCCGAGCCGTTTCTGCAGGCGCCTTATCTCCGCGCGCATCTGCACCCGCAGCTTGGCGTCGAGGTTCGACAGCGGCTCGTCGAACAGGAACAGCTTGGGCTCGCGCACGATCGCACGCCCCATCGCGACGCGCTGGCGCTGGCCGCCGGAGAGCTGGCGGGGCTTGCGGTCCAGCAGCCCGCCGATGTCGAGCAATGCCGCCGCCTCATCCACGCGACGGATGATCTCGGGCTTCGGCAACCCGCGGATCTTCAACCCGTAGGCCATGTTCTGAAACACGCTCATATGCGGATACAGCGCGTAGTTCTGGAACACCATCGCCACATCGCGGTCGGCGGGCTCCAGCGCGGTGACGTCCTGGTCGCCGATCATCACCCGCCCGGCCGTGGCCGTCTCCAGCCCCGCCACGATGCGCAGCAGCGTCGACTTCCCGCAACCCGAGGCGCCGACCACCACGATCATCTCGCCATCGCGCACGGCGAGGTCCACCCCGTGCAGCACGGCCGTGGCTCCGAAGGATTTGCGCACGCCGCTGAGCGTCAGGGTCGCCATTACTTCTCGGTCTCCGTCAGGCCGCGGACGAACCAGCGCTGCATCAGCAGCACCACGCCCACCGGCGGCACCATGGCCAGCACGGCGGTCGCCATGATCACGTTCCACTCATTTTGCGCATCGCCGCTGCCGATCATTTTGGTCAGGCCCACGACAATCGTCTCAAGGCTGCGGTCGTTCACGATCAGCAGCGGCCAGAGATACTGGTTCCAGCCATAGATGAAGAGGATGACGAACAGCGCCGCGATGTTCGTCCGGCTCAGCGGCAGCAGCACGTCGAAGAAGAACCGAACGGGGCCGGCGCCATCGATCTTCGCCGCCTCCACATACTCGTCGGGAATGGTGAGGAAGAACTGGCGGAACAGCAGCGTGGCCGTCGCACTCGCGATTAGCGGGATAACAAGGCCGGCCATGGAATTCGTCATGCCGAGCGAAACCATCACCTGGAAGGTCGGGATGATGCGCACCTCCACCGGCAGCATCAGCGTGATGAAGATCAGCCAGAAGAACACCATGCGCCCGGGGAAGCGGAAAAAGGCGATGGCGTAGGCGGAGGTCAGCGAGATGGCGATCTTGCCCACCGCGATCAGGCTCGCCATCAGCAGCGAGTTGAGCAGCATCCCGCCCGCCGGCACGCCCATGAAGCGGCCGCCGCCAATGCCCCAGGCCTGCGCGTAGTTCGCGACCGCATCGGGGCCAGGGAGCAGCGGCACGTCGCCGCGCCCGATGGTGCCGGAGGTGTGGGTGGAACCGATCAGCGCCAGGTAGATCGGGAAGGCGAAGATCAGCACGCCGATCACCAGGCAGACATGCGTGACCACGGTTTCGCGCACCCGGCGCCGCGCGCTGCGCCCCGCGAGGGCCTCGGCGGCCACCGTCATCAGTAGTGCACCTTCTTCTCGACGAAGCGGAACTGCACGACCGTCAGCGCGATCACCAGGATCATCAGGATCACGCTCTGCGCCGCGCTCGACCCGAGGTTGAGGTTGGACACGCCGTCCGTATAGGCGCGGTAGATCAGCGTCTCGGTGCTCTTGCCCGGGCCGCCCTGGGTCAGCGCGTGGATGACGCCGAAGGTGTCGAAGCAGGCATAGACGAGGTTCACCACCAGCAGGAAGAAGGCGGTCGGGCTGAGCAGCGGGAACACCACCGTCCAGAACCGCCGCACCGGTCCTGCACCGTCGATGGCGGCGGCTTCCAGCACTGGCTTGGGAATGCCCTGCAGTCCCGCGAGGAAGAAGATGAAATTGTAGCTCACCTGCTTCCACGCACTCGCGAGGATGACGACGAGCAGCGCCTGGTTGCCGTTCAGCTTGTAATCCCACGGCACGCCCAGCGCGTTCAGAGCGCGCCCGAACAGGCCGATGTCCGGATGCACCATGAACAGCCACAGCACGGCGGCGATCGCGGGTGCCACGGCATAGGGCCAGATCAGCAGCGTGCGGTAGGCGCCCGCGCCGCGGATGTGCTTGTCCGCCTGCACCGCGAGGAACAGCGCGGCACTCAATGCGAGTGCGGCGACGGAGAGGGAGAACACCGCGGTGCGCGCCGCGGCCGCGCGCCAATCCGCGTCACCCAGCACGTCGATGAAATTCTCGAAGCCGACGAACTGGCTGGACAGCCCGAACGCGTCCTCGCGCAGGAAGGATTGATAGACCGCCTGGCCCGCGGGCCAGAAAAAGAACAGGGCGGTGACCAGCAACTGCGGCGCGAGCAGCAGGTAGGGAAGCCCGACGCCGCGGAAATAGGTGCGCCTCACGCGACGCACCGTGGCGCGTCGTTCCCGCGCCGAGCGTCGCTCCTCGCGCGCCTCGCTGTCCAAGCAGTGATCATCGATCTGCGCATGGCCATGATTTAGGCCCCGCCTTCGCGTCTTTGCCAAGCATCACCGCTTGCATGCGCGGCGCGGCAGCTTCGCGCCAAATCGAAGAGGGTTTGAAGAAACCTCGCGCCATGTCCTTGCGTTCGGGAGCTTGAACGTTCGGTCGGGGCGGCGCTCTGCGCCTGAAAGTATTGCGCTGGTGCAATGCTTTTCGATTTGGATTGTGTATCCGCAGGGGAGCCAGGAATGACTTTCATCAACCATATCGAGAAGAACGCACGCACCGAAGAAACGCCGCTCATCTGCTTCTCCCATCTCCGCTGGTTTTCCGTCTTCCAACGCCCCCAACACCTGATGTCACGTTTCGCGGCCGAGCGGCCGACGTATTTTTTCGAAGAGCCGATCCAGGGCCCCACGGCGACACTGCAGCGCTCCGTCTGCGAGACTTCGGGTGTGCAGCTGGTGACCCCGGTGCTTCCCGATCCCGGCGACACGCGCATGCTGCGCGACCTGCTTGATCAGCTTCTGCTCGAGACCGGGCCGGCGACCGCCTGGTACTACACGCCGGCCGCACGGAAGTTCACCGACCATGTCGCCTGGCGCGCGGTGGTTTTCGACTGCATGGACGAGCTCTCCGCCTTCCGCTTCGCCTCCCCCGAGCTGAAGGCGATGGAGCAGGATCTCATGCGCGCGGCAAACGTGGTCTTCACCGGCGGCATGAGCCTCTACGAGGCGCGCAAGAACGCGCACCCCAACATCCATTGCTTCCCCAGCGGCGTCGACCTTGCACACTTCATGAGCGCCCGCGGCGGCCTTTCGGAGCCGATGGACCAGCTGGGGATCGCGTCGCCGAAGATCGGTTATTTCGGCGTCATCGATGAACGGCTCGACATGCCAATGCTCGCTGGCATCGCGGAGGCGCGTCCCGACTGGAACCTGGTGATGATCGGGCCGGTGGCGAAGCTGCAGCCCTCCGAACTGCCGCAGGCATCGAACATCCATTGGCTCGACGCGCGTGATTACGCGACGCTGCCCGCCTATCTTGCACATTGGGATGTCGCGCTGATGCCCTTCGCCCTGAACGAGGCGACGCGCTTCATCAGCCCCACCAAGGCGCCCGAATATCTCGCCGGCGGCAAGCGCGTGGTCTCCACCGCCATCGCCGACGTGGTGCGCCGGTTCGAGGGCATGACGCCCGTCAGCATCGCGCATGACGCGGCGGGCTTTGTTGCCGCGATCGAGGCGGGGATGGGCCACGACTCCGATGCGGATTTCGACCCGGTCGACGATCTGCTCGCGACCATCTCCTGGGACGGCATCTTCGCGCGCATGGCTCAGCTGATCAGCGCCTGCGAGACCAGGCGTCCGGCGAGCCCGGCCGTCCACTCCCGCGCCACCAGGCTCGCCGATGCGCTCGTTGTCGGGGCGGGCTTCGCAGGCTCGGTGATGGCCGAACGCCTCGCGAGTGCCGGGCAGCGCGTGTATGTCATCGACAAGCGCCCGCACATCGCCGGGAATGCCTATGACGAATACGACAGTGCCGGCCTGCTGGTGCATCGCTACGGGCCGCACATCTTCCACACCAATAGCGACGAGGTGCTGCGCTATCTTTCGCGCTTCACTGCCTGGCGGCCCTATGAACATCGCGTGCTGTCGCAGACCGAGCACGGCCTCGTGCCGATGCCGATCAACCGCACGACCCTCAACCAGATGTTCGGGCAGAACCTCGCCGACGATGAGGCCACCGCAAGCTTCCTCGCCTCCCTCGCTGAGCCGCGGGCGGAGATCAGCTCCGCGCGTGACTTCGTCGTCGCTTCAGTCGGACAGGAGCTCTACGAGAAGCTATTCTACGGCTATACGGTGAAGCAGTGGGGCATCGATCCCTCCGAGCTCGACCGCTCGGTCACCGCCCGGGTCCCGACCCGCACCTCTGATGACGACCGCTACTTCCTCGATCGCCACCAGTGCATGCCCTATCACGGCTATACGCGGATGTTCGAGAACATGCTCGACCATCCCAACATCACGGTGCTCACCGGGACCGACTACGCGACCATGCCGCGCCATCGCTTTGGGCACATGGTGTTCACCGGGCCGGTGGATCAATATTTCGGCCACCGCTTCGGCGAACTCGCCTACCGCTCGCTGGTGTTCGAGCATGAGACGCGCGCCGTCGAATACGCGCAGCCGGTCGCCACGGTGAACTTCCCCTCGCTCACCACGCCCTACACGCGCTGCACCGAGTTCAAGCACATGACCGGCCAGGCGCATCCGATGACGAGTCTCTGCTACGAGCGTTCGTCGGCCGAAGGCGACCCCTACTACCCGGTGCCGAACCCGAAGAACCACGAGCTCTACAAGCGCTATGAGATGCTCGCCGATGCCGAGCCGAGCGTGACCTTCCTCGGTCGCCTGGGCACCTATCGCTACATGAACATGGACCAGGTGGTGGGCCAGGCTCTGGCGACGGCGCGGCGGCTGCTGGTGGATACGACGGAACGCATGAACGCCGCGGAATAGGGGCGCGTTATGAAGGGCGGTTTCGTATGGGGCGGGTTCGAGGGCGCGTCACATCGTCGCCTTGTGGATCTCGGTCGCGTCGACTCGCTGGTCTCCAGCCAGCATGATCGCTGGGCGTTCCTGGACCACGCGCTGCTGCGGTCGATGGGTGTCCGGTGCGCGCGGGAATCGCTGCGCTGGCACCTGATCGAACGCGTCGCGGGCCGCTACGACTTCTCCTCGGCCAAGCGCCAGGTCGCTGCCGCCAACGCGGCCGGGGTCGCGATCGTCTGGGGTCTCTGCCACTGGGGCGTGCCCGACCACCTCGATGTGATGTCCGCCGATTTTCCGAAGCGCTTCGCGGAGTTCGTGTTCGCGGCCGAGCGCGCGCTGCGGGCGGAGGGAAGCGACATCGCGGGCTGGGTGCCGATGAACGAGATGTCGTTCTGGGCCTGGGCCGGCGGCGAAACCGGCGGGTTCCACCCGTTCCACACGCGCCGCGGCGATGCGCTCAAATGGCAGCTCGTCCTCGCGCATGTCGCAGGCGTCCGCGCCCTGCGCGACGCCGGTGCCGACGAGCCGATCGTGGTGTGCGAGCCCTTGATCTGCATCCACCCTCGGACTTCGGACCCCCAGACGATCGAGCATGTGCGCGCCCATCTGCAGGCATCGACCGCCGCGGTCGACTGGATCCTCGCGATCGATCCGACGAGCATCGATATCGTCGGCCTGAACTATTATGGCCACAACCAGTGGACCGATGACGGCACGCGCATCCCGCGCGAGGATCCGCGCTATCGTCCGCTGCGCGAGTTGTTGCGCGATAAGGCGCAACATTTCTCCCGACCCATCGTCCTGAGCGAGACCGGCGCCGAGGAGCCCGACGGCGTCGACTGGATGGGCTATGTCGCGGAGGAGTCCGAGGCGGCGCTGCGCATGGGCGTGCCACTGCGCGGCGTCTGCATCTACCCGGTGCTCGATTATGGCGGCTGGGACGACGCGCGGCACTGCCCTTGTGGCCCGATCGGGCAGCAGAACGGTCGCCGGATCATTCGCGCCGAACACCGCCCGGTGCTGCGGCGCCTGACGAGTCTCGGCGCCCTGGCCGCACCTGCGGAGCAACGCGACGTGCGGACCGCGGCCTTCGCCACCGATGCGGCGCGCGCCGATTTCGGAACCTGCTGAAGCCTCGCACGGGCTGGAGCGTTGACGCTGCATGGACATCGCCGCCCCTCGACTCGACGACCGCGACCGTGACGGCCTCGTCCAGCTTTGCGACCGCATGGTGGTCGATGGGCTGGAGCGTGAAGCGCCGGCGCGCGTGGCGGATGCACGCGCCTTCCTCACCCCCCTGCTGGCCTCGCTCGCCGCCTCGCCCGACGCCATCTGGCGCGCCGATGCGGTGTTCCGCACCTTGCGCCGCCTGGGCTATTTCGATCTCAGTGTCGGCCGCCTGTTCGAGGGCCACGTCAACGCTGTGCAGCTGATCGACGGCTTCGGAACCGATGAGCAGCGCGAGCGCACGGTCGAGCGTGCGGCACGTGGCGCGCTCTACGCGGTATGGTCGGCCGATGATCCCGCAGAGCGGCTCTGGCTGCGCGACGATGGTGTGCTCATCGGCCGCAAGGTGATGTGTTCCGGCGCGGGCGAAGTCGATGGCGCGATCGTCACGGCGCACACGCCCAGGGGGCCGGTCCTCATCATGCTTGACGCGCCGGACATGGCGCGCTTCAGCGTCCGGCCGCCCTGGCCGCTCGACGGCATGGAAGCGACAAACAGTCTCGGCTTCGACGTCACCGGCACCGCCGTGCACGCCGGCCAGGTGATCGGTCATCCCGGCGACTACCTGCGGGAGCCGGCCTTCTCGGGCGGGATCTGGCGCATCCTGGCGATGCAGGTCGGTGCGCTCGACCGGCTGCAGGACGCGCTCGCCACCCATGTCGCGGCGCGGGACCAATCGGGGCTGCCTGCGCAGCGCCGGCGGCTGCTGGAGAATGCCATCGACGGCGAGAGCGCAGCGCTGTGGGTCGGGCGCGCCGCCATGGACATGGAGGCCGCTGCCGATACGGACGCCGCCTTGGCTCGCGTCGCCCTGGCGCGCGACGTCGTGGTGGCCGCCGCGGAGCGCATCTCGGCGCGGCTGCAGCGTGGTATGGGGCTGGGGCTGCATCGCACCGGCAACCCGGTCGGGCGTTTCCTGCGCGACCTGAATTGCGTGCTGAGGCAGCCCGCACCGGACCTCGCGCTCGACCGCGCCGAACCCTGGCTCCAGCGCGTGCCGGCGGCGATCCGATGGGCAGGGTGAAGCTGCGCCGCGCCGGCGCCCTGATGCGCGGTGCGGTGGTCGTGGTCGCACCGCACCCGGATGACGAGACCATCGGGTGCGGCGCGCTGCTCGCCGAATCGCTCGCGCGGCGCCGGCGCCTGCTCGTGGTGCTCACCACCGATGGCGGGGCGTCGCACCCGGGCTCGCAGGCGTGGTCGCGCGCACGCCGGGCCATGTTGCGTGCGCGCGAGATGCGTTCGGCCGTGGCGCGCCTGGGTGGCGGAAGGCGCCACCTGCAGGGGCTCGGGCTGCCGGATGGCGCGATGCCCTCGCACGGGCCGGTATTTGAGAATGCCGTCGCCTCGCTGTGCCGGGCGGTACGCCGCATGCGGGCCCGCCTCATCGTCGCACCGTCGCGCGTCGACGAGCACCATGATCACCGCGCCTCGTTCCGCCTGGCCGAAGTGGCGGCGCGGCGCTGCGGCGCGGCCCTCGCCGAATACGCGGTCTGGGGACTGTTGCCGTCAGGCCCGACCTGCACGCTGCGCACCCTGCGCCATGCACGGCGCCGGGTAGCGGCGCTCGACCGCCACCACTCCCAGTTCGGCCGTGGTCCGAAGGGGTTCGGGGACGGCTTCGTCGTGCCGCCCGCGTTGCGCGCCAGGGCACGCGACGCGGCCGAACACTACCGGATCAGTTGGAGATGACGATGAGCCCGTCCACGCCCGCGGATCATTTCGAGCGACTCTACGCGGAGAAAGGCGACCCCTGGGATCTCGCGACCAGCGAGTACGAGGTGCAGAAATATGCGGCGACGATCGCGGCACTCGGCGGCCGCCGCTTTACCAACGCCATCGAGATCGGCTGCTCCATCGGGACGCTCACCGCCAGGCTCGCCCCGCTGTGCGACGCCCTGCTCGGCGTGGACTACGTCGAGGCGCCCCTCAATGAGGCGCGGCAGCGCTGCGCGGCCCTGCCCCAAGTGCGCTTCCGTCGGATGAGCATTCCCGATGAATGGCCCGAGGGCGCCTTCGACCTGATGATGGTGTCCGAGGTCCTGTATTTCATGTCGGCCGATGATCACGCGGCGCTGGCGCGGCGCTGCGATCAGGCGGCCACGACGTCTGCAACCATCCTGATGGTGAACTGGCTGGGGCCGAATGATGGGGTGATGCCCGGCGAGGTCGCGGCGCGGACGTTCATGGAAGCGCTCGGCGAAGGCTGGGTGTGGGAAAACGCGGCGACCAACACGCAGTACCGCATCGATCTCGGCCGCCGGCGCTGATCCGATCCGCCTAGACCAGCGTATCCTCGCTGGGGCCCGTCACCGGCATCTCGCCCGGCGCCAGGCGCGCGAGGATGCGGCGCGCACCGTTGATCCCGGGCTGCAGGCGGCTCGAGGGCAGGCGGCGCTCGACCAGGCTGGGGCTGACCTCGACCAGCCGCGCCCAGCTCTCGCCGAAGCTCGTCGCGTCCAGCGCCCAGCGCATCGAAACGGCGTCGAGTGCCAGGCGCGAGCGGTTGCGCGGCGTGTCGAAACCATCGCGCTGGTGACGCAGCGCGCGGCGCAGCCGGTAGCGGCGGAGCGCATGGCCGAGCGGCTCCAAGATCGCATCGCAGAGCGGATCCTCGACCTCGCCGCGTCGCCGCAGCACATCCGCCATGCCGCCGGGCGCGCGCCCCTGCAGCCGTGCCGAGACCACCACGCGCGAATCCTCCGCGTGGCGGATGCGCGCATCATGGCGTTCGAGGGCGGCGAAGAAGGCGCGATCCTCGGCGAGCGGCACGGTGGGAATGCCGCCGCTGCGCGCATAGGCGCCGGCGGTGACGGCGAAGTTGGCGCCCCAATGGCCCGAATGCCGCGGCCAGGGATCCCATGGGACCGGGTCGATCAGGCTCGCGATACGGTCCAGCATCCGCGCCAGCAGCGCTTCCTCGCGCGAGCGCTCGCGCACGCCGTCGGGCAACGCCTGCGCCTCCTGCGGGCGTATGATGGCGCGACCGGCCACCGCATCGGCGCCGGCCGCGATATGCCCGAGCGTGTTTGCGACCCAGTCCTGCTCGGGCTCGCCATCGGCATCGGTGCTGAGCAGGACGCAATCCGGGTTGGACACGACCTCGAACACGGCATCGACGGCGCGGCGGCGCGCATGGCCCGCCGTCTGCTCGCCGGGCGGCAGGCTGACTTCGCGGACATGCAGCGCGTAGGGCAGGCCTGGCCCCAACGAACGCGCCAGCGAGGCGGTCTCATCCGAGCAGTTGTTCGCAAGGACCAGCACCGCGAAGGGCGGCGCCTTCGCCTGCCGCGCCAACGCCTCGAGGCAGCGCGGCAGCAGCGCCGCCTCGTCCTTGGCTGGAATGGCGATCGCCGCCGCCACGGCGTTCGCACCCCCGGAGCTCCGTGTTTCCGTCATCGCGGCGCTACCGTCCATGGCCGGACCTCAGGCGCCCCGAGCCGCGCTGGCCCGTGCAGAGAAGCGGTTGGTCATGCGAACCATGGCGGCGACATCCCTGTGAGCGATCAGGGTCGAACGCTTTGTTCCCGACCGTGGTTTCAGACCGCCTGCGGAGTGGCCCACCGCGGTTCGGGCTTGATCGCGCAGTGGTGAAACCCTCCCCGCGACGGCACGTTGCGGTACGAAGACGGAGATCGATCGATGGCGCAGCGTCCGACATGGGAAGGTCATTTGCGGCTGTCGCTGGTGGCATGCCCAGTGTCCCTCTACCCCGCGATCAGCGGCTCGGAGCAGATCCGCTTCCACCTGATCAACCCCGCGACGGGCAACCGCATCCGCACCCAGACGATTGACCCGGAAAGCGGCGAGGTGGAGCGCAAGGAACTCGTCCGCGGCTACGAATACGAGAAGGACCAATACATCCTGCTCACCGACGAGGAAATCAAATCCGTTCGCCTCGAAAGTACGCGCACCATCGACATCGAGCACTTCGTCGACGCCGCCGCGATCGACCGCATTTGGTGGAACGACCCCTACTACCTGGTGCCTGACGGCAAGGCCGGCATCGATGCCTTCACCGTCATCCGCGAGGCGATGGCACATGCCAGCAAGATCGCGCTCGCCCGCGTGGTGCTCGGCACGCGCGAGCGCATCGTGGCGATCGAGCCGCGCGGCAAGGGCATGCTGGTGACGACGCTGCGCAGCCATGACGAGGTCCGCTCCGAGAAGGCGTTGTTCGACGCGGTGCCGGAGGCCAAGACCAATGCGGGTATGGTCGACATCGCCGAGCGCATCATCGCGCAGCAGGCCGGCCCCTTCGATCCCACCGCCTTCACCGACCGCTACGAGGAGGCCCTGCGCGAGCTGATCCAGAGCAAGCAGGATGGCGGCGGCGGCGGGGTGACCGCGCCACCCCCGCGCGACGACAATGTCATCGACCTGATGGAGGCGCTGCGCCGCAGCCTCGAAGGCGGGAGCGCCGAGACGCAGCGCCGGCCTGCCGCGCAGAAATCCGCGAAGCCGACTGCGAAAGCCGCCGCGGAAAAGCCCAAGGCCAAGCCCAGCCCCAAGCCGACGGCGAAGACGGCGGCCAAGCCCGCGCCCAAGCCGCGCAAGCGCGCAACCGGATAGTCAATGGCGACCCGCTCCGATCCGCTCGCGCCGTATCACGCCAAGCGGGATTTCGCGCGCACGCCCGAGCCGCGAGGGAAGGCCGCCAAGCCCGCTGCCACGCTGCAGTTCATCGTCCATCGCCACGCCGCGACGCGTCTGCACTACGACCTGCGGCTCGAATGGGGCGGGGTGCTGAAATCCTGGGCGGTGACGCGGGGACCCTCGCTCGACCCCGGCGACAAGCGCCTGGCGGTGGAGGTCGAGGACCACCCGCTCGACTATGGCAGCTTCGAGGGCACGATCCCGAAGCCGGGCTACGGCGCCGGCACGGTGCAGATCTGGGATCGTGGCGCCTGGGCGCCGCTGCATCCCGACGCGGTCGACGCCGACCTCGCGCGCGGCGAGATAAAGTTCGTCCTGTCCGGCGAGCGGCTCAAGGGTGGCTTCGTGCTCGTGCGGCTCAAGCCGCGCGCGGGCGAGCCGCCCGAACGCCACAACTGGCTGCTCATCAAGGAACGCGACAGCATGGCGACGCCCGGCGAGGGCGACGCGGTGCTGAAGGCGGAGACCTCGGTCGCGAGCGGCCGGACCATGGCGGAGATTGAAGGCGGCAAGCCCGAGGGCCGCGCCGCCAGGGCCAAGCCGAAGCCGCCGGAAGCGATGCCCGCCAACGCCAAGCCCGCCGTCGAGAAAGCCGCCGCACCGAAAGCGCGGAAGGCGGCACCCGCCGCCAAGGCCGACCCCGCGGCGATGCCCGATTTCGTACCGCCGCAGCTCTGCCGCCTGGTGGCGAGCCCGCCGCGCGGCGAGACCTGGCTGCACGAGCTGAAACTCGACGGCTACCGTGTGCAGCTCCGCGTCGCCGGCGGCCGCGCCGCGCTGCGCACCCGCACCGGCCTGGACTGGACGCACCGCTTCGCCAATCTCGCCAAGACCGCCGCCGCACTGCCGAACTGCCTGCTGGACGGCGAGGTCGTCGCGCTCGACGATCAGGGCCAGCCAAGCTTTTCGCTGCTTCAGGCCATGCTCTCCGGCGACACGAAGCCGGACTACGTCTTCTACCTGTTCGACCTGCTGCACGACGGCACCCGCGATTACCGCGGCGATCCGCTGCTGGACCGCAAGGCGCGCCTCGCGGAGCTGCTGCGCGGCGCCCCGAAATCGCTGCGCTACCTCGACCACTTCACCGCCCCCGGCGAGGCGGTGCTGGCCTCCGCCTGCCGCCTGTCGATGGAGGGTATCGTGTCCAAGCGCGGCGACGCGCCGTACGCCTCGGGCAGGAACGACAGCTGGACGAAGGCGAAGTGCCGCGGGCGGGAGGAATTCATCGTCGGCGGCTGGTCGCGCGACAAGGCCGGCAAGGGGCTCGGCGCCCTGCTGGTGGGGGCGCGCCGCGCCGAGGGGCTCGCCTATCTCGGCCGCGTCGGCACCGGCTATTCCGGGCGGACGGCGGAGATGCTGCTCGCACGGATGAAGCCGCTGCAGCGCAAGGCCACCCCGTTTGCCGGCCGCCAGCCCGAGCGCACCAGCGACGTCACCTGGGTCGAGCCCGAGCTCGTGGTCGAGATCGCCTATGGCGGCTGGACCGATGCGGGCATCCTGCGCCACGCAAGCTTCATCGGCCTGCGCGAGGACAAGCCGGCGGAGGAGGTGGTGGCCGACGACCAGCCCCTGCGCGAGGATCCCCCCGCGGAAAAGCCTGCTGCAGCACCAAAGGCCCCAAGGCCGGCCAAGACGGGACCCACGGGCGCGAGGCTCACCCATCCCGAACGCATCATCTGGCCGGAGACGGAGGGGCATCGCGCGCTGACGAAGGGCGACCTCGCCGCCTATTTCGAGCGCTGCGCGGACCGCATCCTGGACCATATCGCGGGCCGGCCGCTGTCGATCCTGCGGGCGCCGGACGGCATCGGCGGCGAGGTGTTCTTCCAGCGACACGCCATGCGCGGCCAGTCGCCGCTGATCGGCGCGGTGGAGGTGGCGGGCCAGGCCAGGCCCTACATGCGCATCGACGACGTCGCCGGGCTGATGGCGCTGGCGCAGGTCTCGGCCGTGGAGCTGCACCCCTGGGGCGCGCGCGCCGACCGGCCGGATGTGCCGGAGCGGCTGGTCTTCGACCTCGACCCCGCCGAGGGGCTCGGCTTCGCGGCGGTGGCTGCGGGCGCGCTGGAGCTGCGCGACCGACTGAAGGCGCTCGGCCTTACCTCCTTCGCACGCGTCACCGGCGGCAAGGGGTTGCACGTCGTCGTCCCGCTCGACACCGGCGGCAAGGTGCCCGACTGGGCGGCCACCAAGCAATTCGCGCGGCTGGTCTGCGGGATGATGGAGAAGGACGCGCCCGGCCGCTACACGACCACCATGGCCAAGAGCGCGCGCACCGGGCGGATCTTCCTCGACTACCTGCGCAACGACCGGCTCTCGACGGCCATCGCCTCCTGGTCGCCGCGCGCCCGGGCCGGGGCGCCGATCGCGCGGCCGATCGCCTGGTCGGCGGTCAAGCCGACGCTCGACCCCGCCGGGTGGCGCATCGACGCGCTGATCGGCAAGCCCGCGGCGGCCGATCCCTGGACCGGCTTCGAGGCGGCCGCGACGCCGCTGCGCGCCGCCATCGAGACGGCGACACGTCCGGCAAAACCGGCCAAGAGGTGAGCGCTTCAGCGCCGCCGGCCATCGTTCGACAGTTGCCCCCGCCCTAAATCGTTGCTGCATTGGGAAAAACGCCCCAACGTTGAAAACCCATCCGGTAACGACGTATGCAGGTGCAAGCAGCAGGAGGGGTCGCGTTGAGCACGAGCGCCGCGCCGGGTAAGGGATGTGCGCGCTTGTTCAGCCTCACGCGTGATGCTGACGGCGCGTTCGGCGTGCATCGGCGGCTGTCGCGCCTGGCGCGCGCCTTGCCGATCGTCGCGATCCTCGTTCCCCTCGCCATGGTCGCGGGCGCGGCCTGGCTCAATTGGCAGAGTGCCTGGAGCGAGGCCGCCACCGCCATGCGGCGCTCCGCCGAGGCCGGCGCGGAATACGGTGCCCGCGCGCTCGAAAGCTACGGCGTTGCCGTCGGCCGCCTGAACGACCGCCTCGCCGGCCTGTCCGACGCGGAGATCCGCGCGGAGGAACACGGCCTTCATCTCGAACTGCAGCGCGTGCTCCGCGACATCCCCCACGCCGAGGCGGCGCTCGTGCTCGACCGCGACGGGTTCGAACTGGTGAGCAGCGACCGCTTCCCGGTCCGCCGCGAGGCGGCGCATCGGGAGCGCGGATACGTCAACGCTCTGCGCGGCGTGGCGCCGCCCGGCGTCCACATCACCGAGGCGATGCTGCCGGAGGCGGGCGGCGCGCTCGTGTTCTCCGTGGCGCGGCAGCGCCACGCCGGCGGCGATCCCGCCACGCCGGAAGGCGGATTCGACGGTGTGACGCTGGTCACCATCCGGTCCAACGACGTCGGCGAAGGTCTGCGACGCCTACTTGTCAGCCCGAACGACGCGATGGCGCTGGTGCAGGACAGCGGCGCGGCGCTGGCGATGTCCACCCCACAAGCCGGCCCGCTCGCGCCGGCTCCGATCAATGGACCCTACCGCGCCGCGGTCGCCGGGCGCGGGCCGCCGGTGTTCGAAACCATCCCGGACACCTGGGTCGAGGGAAGCGCGCTCGCGGCGGTGCGGCCGGTCGAGCACCTCCGCATCCACGCGCTCGCGCTGCGGCCGCGCGCGCAGATCGTCGAAGCCTGGCGCGCCAGCCTGGTGGGGCATGTCGCGTTCGCGCTGCCCGCGGCGCTGATGCTGCTGCTGCTGAGCCTGCAGGTCCGGCGCGACCAGCTGCGCCTTGCCTCGGCGAACCAGGGTCTCGAAGGCGATGTGGCGCGCGGCGCCGACCGGCTGCGCCGGGCCGAGGAGATCGGCATGATCGGCACCTTCGAATTCGATCCGCGCAGCGGCGCCAATATCCGCTCGGCCGAGTACATGAGCGTGCATGGCATGCCGGCCCTCGAAACCCAGGAACGCCACGAGGACTGGGTGCGCCGGCTGCACCCCGACGATCGCGACGCCGCCGAGGCGCACATCCTCGGCGCGCTCGCCGATCCGCAGAAGCAGGATTACGCGCAGACCTACCGCATCGTGACGCCCGCCGGCGAGGTGCGCTGGATCATGGCGCGCGGGCGGATCGAGCGCGACGAAGCCGGCCTGGCGACCCTGCTGCGTGGTGCGCACCTGGACGTCACGCAGCTGCGCAACACCGAGCTGGCGCTGGCCGACAGCGATGCGCGCCTTCGCCTCGCGCAGGAGGCGGTCGGCATCGGCACATGGGAATGGGTGCCCGCGACGCGCCAGCTGCGCTGCTCGCGCAAGATGCTGGAGCTGTGGGGGTTCGGCCAGGCGAGCCCGGCCCCCGGCATGGAGGACATCCTCGACGGCGTCATCGCCGAGGATCGCCCCGCCCTGCGATCCCTCATGGAGGACACGAGGCAGGGCGCGCGCCTGCGTGCGGAATTGCGATTGTGCCGGCGCGCCTGCGACGCGCCGCGGGAGATCATCTGGGTGGCCGTTCGAGCGACCTTGCTCGCGGCCGATCCCCTGGCGCCGGCGCGCATCATCGGCGTCGCCTACGACATCACCGAGCGCAAGCGCAGCGACGAGCTGACCACCATCATGGCGCATGAGGTCGAGCACCGCGCCAAGAACGCCCTGATGGTGGTCTCGAGCCTGTTGCGCATGACCAAGGCGACCAGTGCGGAAAACCTCGTCGAGGTGATGGATGGGCGGGTGCGGGCGCTAAGCCGCACCATGGGCTTGCTCGGCCAGGGGCGCTGGCGCGGTGCCGGCCTGCGCGACATCGTCGAGAGCGAGGTGGGGCATTTCGAGCTGGCGGAGGCCGGGCAGGCCGCATCCATCACGCTCGACGGCCCGCCGGTCACGATCGGGGTCGATTCGGCGCAGCCGCTGTCGATGGCGCTGCACGAGCTCGCCACCAACGCGGCGAAATACGGCGCCCTGTCGGTCGCGACGGGGCGCCTGTCGATCGAGTGGCGCGTGGAGGGCCCTACGGTTCATCTGCTATGGACGGAACGCGGTGGCCCGGCGCTGGCGGGTACGCCGCCGCGCCGGGGCTTTGGGTCCCACCTCATCACCATGCTGATCGAGGGGCAGCTGCAGGGTCAGGTGAACAAGCTGTGGGAAGGTGATGGCCTCGTCTGCACCATCACCTTTCCACTGACGGCCGCCGGATAGAGACCGGCGCGACGCCGCCGTCGCCTCAGTTTGCCGCGACGAGGGTCAGTTCGCCGACGCCGAGCGCGAGGTTCAGGCCGGTGTTTCCCTCGATGCTGATCGGCTGCAGCGCGATCGAACGATTGCCGCCGCCGAGCAGGACGTTGGCGCCGACGCCGACGCCGGCCGTCGCACCAGCAGCAGCGCCCAGGTAGGTTCCGGCCAGCAGGCCCGGGCGGACGTCCGAGGAGGGGGCGAGCACGCCCCACAGGATCACCGCCGAGCCGACGAAGCCGACATCAACGCCGTAGCGGCTGATGTCGCCGGTGTAGCGCTCGCTGCGGCCGCTGGTGGGCGAGAAGACGCAGGCGATGGTGCGGGTGGAGCCGAACACGAAGCTGGTCCCGGCGGCGACGTCGCAGCGCAGCGACCCGACGCGGACGGTGGGCGATTCGCTCTGCGCCTGGGCCGCCGCGCCGGTGAAGAGGCTGAGGCCCGCCGCGAGAGCAGCGCCCAGAGCGAATTTGTGACGTGAGGACATGGAATGTTCCTTCCGCGATGGCGTTGGCGGAGAACCCGTCCCCGCAGCCGCTTAACGGAGGCGCCTGGGGAAAGTTCCAGCAAGTGGACCCGTTGCGAGGCGCGCAACCGCATCTGCGCGGCCGAATTCCAACGCCATTTCCGCTGCTCGCAGATCTGTTCCGTCGCGTGCTCACGATGAGATGATTGCGTCGCGCGCTTGCGGCCGCTCACGCAGTCTCGCGCCCCGCGGCGGGAACGATCCGATCTGCGCGGCGTTCTCCGCAGAAGCCATTTCTCAAGCACGGGGAGGCCAGTATTATGCGGTCAGGCATCGGTGCTTTTGCGCTGGCAGGGATCACGATCGTCGCGCTTGGCGGCGGCGTCTTCGCGCAGGCGCCGCAACCGCCGCGTGACCCGGCGCCGCTCGCCGGGGCGAACAGCTTCACGGAGCGCCAGGCTAGGTCGCGCCTCATCGATGCGGGGTTCGCCATGATCACCGGCCTGAGCCTCGGCCAGGACGGCGTCTGGCGCGGCCGCGCCATGCGCAACGGAACGACCGACGACGTCGCCATGGATTTTCGCGGCGATGTCTTCGTGGGCGCCGCGGCGCGTGCGCCCGAGGCTCCGTCGCCGGCCGAGAGCCCGGCGCGCGGCGGCACGCGCCCGTAATCGACCCGCCCAGGTCACCCATCATTCACAAAAGGCGCAGCACCATGCCGACACGTACGATCGCACGAATGTTCAACACCGTCGCCGATGCCGAGGCCGCCATCCGCGACCTGGAGGCGGCCGGATTCGACGAGACCGAACTCAGCATCATCCGCGGCACGAACACCACCGGGACCATCGCGGCGGATCGGCACGACAACACCGAGGTTGCACCCGACGCGGCGGCCACGGGTGCCTCGATCGGCGCCGTGGCGGGGGGAGCGGCGGGGCTGCTCGCGGCCTTGGGGACGATCGCCATTCCGGGCATCGGTCCGCTGGTCGCCGCGGGCTGGCTCGTGACCACCTTGGCGGGTGCTGGAACCCTGGCGTTGGCCGGTGGCCTGGTGGGCGCGCTGGTGCAGACCGGCATCGTGGAGAGCGATGCCGCGCTCTATGCCGAAGGGGTGGAGCGCGGCGCCTCCCTCATCACCGTGCGCACCGAGGCGGCGCGCGCCTCGGAGGCGGAGACGATCCTTTCGCGGCATGCCTCGGTCGATAGCACGCCGCGCGACGAGCGCTCCGGCGACGAGGACTGGCGCCCCGATACGGACGGGCTGCCGCCGGATGAGCCGCGCGATCATCTGTCCCGCGCCGCCACCGGCGGCGACGTGCCGCTGAACAATGACGACCCCGAGACCGGCCGGCGTGGCCCGGTGGACCAGACCCCGCGCCGGCAGGGCTGATCCCGGGCGGGACGCGCCGCCCGGCGAGCGCTGGGCCGTTCAGCCGCGGTTGGTGCGCTCGAAATTGCGCAGCACGACGTTGCCCCGCGTCACGGAGGCATCGAGTGCGGCGCGCGCGCCCTGCTGGCCCTGCAGCGCCCGCTCGATCTCCTCCTGCATGATGGTGCGGATCTCGACGAAACCGCCAAGGCGGATGCCGCGGCTGTTCCCCGTCATCTGTCCGCCGCCGCGCAGCAGCTGGGTGATCGGGATGTCCGCGCCGGGGTTTTGCTCGTAGAAGCCGCTGCCGCGCACCTGCGCGAAGGCGGCCTGGGTCACCGGCAGGAAGCCAGTCTCGGTGTGCCACCGCGCGGCCACGGGGGTCTGCGCGAGATGGGCAAAGAATTCCGCGATGCCGCGATTTTCCTCGACCGAACGCACCGCGTTCGGGCCGCGGTTCAGCGCCCAGAAGGCGGCGCCGCCGATGATGGAGTTGATCGGCGCGCCGTTCACATCGGGGTAGTAGGGCAGCATCGCGGCGCCGATATTCGCGATCCCGCCGGGCACTTCGCGCACGAAGCGGGCGCGCGCGCCGGAGCTCGCATGGATCATCGCCGCGGTGCCGTTGGCGAACAGCGCATCGCCCGCACCGTCGCGCCCGCCCCAGCGGAAGGTGCCCTCGCGGCCCATCGCGATCAGCGTCTCCAGGTGGCGGAGCTGCAGCGGATTGTTGACCTGCAGCTCGGTGCCGAGGCCGCCGAAGCCGTTCTCCAGCGTGGCGAGCGGGGTGTTGTGGATGGCGAGAAGCTGCTCCACCTGGCACCAGGTCGGCCAGGCGGTGCTGAACGGCAGGTCGATGCCGGCGGCCTTCAGCTTGGTCGCCGCCTCGCGCAGCGCGGGCCAGGTCTCCGGCGCCTGGTCGGGGTTGAGGCCGGCACGACGAAACGCGTCCTTGTTGTAGAACATGATCGCCGTGGAGGAGTTGAACGGCATCGCCATCATCCGTCCATCGGCGAGCGAGTAGTAGCCGCGCACGGCGGGCAGGTAGTCGGCGAAGTCGATGCGCACCTGTGTCTCGGCGAGCAGTTCGTGCAGCGGCTTGATGGCGCGGCCGGCAGCCATCATCGTGCCGGTGCCGACCTCGAACATCTGCACGATGTGCGGCGCGGTGCCGGCGCGGAAGGCGGCGATCGCCGCGACCATCGTCTCGGGGTAGGAGCCGCGGAAGCTGCTGACGATGCGGTAGCGCGTCTGGCTGCGGTTGTACTCCTCCGCAAAGCCTTCGAGGATGCCGCCGAGCGGCTGGGCGAGCCCATGCCAGAACTGGATCTCGATCGGGCCGCCCTGCGCAAGCGCGGGGGTGGCGAGGGCGGCGGCGACGGCGGCCTGGCCGAGGGAACGACGAAGCATGGCGGTACTCTCCCGGTGGATGGTGCGGCGGTGGAGCTACGCGGTGGGCATTGCCACCCCGTGACAATCATATTTCATTTTGATGAAGCGGCCGAGGTCGGCGTTTCCCCACTGCTCCAACGGCGAGGCCCTCTTCGCCGGCACGCCGGCACAACCCTCACGCCCATGTGCGCAGCAAGGTCGCCTGCATCCGCCACGCCTCGCCACACGTAGACAGGGCCGGAACAGCGATCGGGGGCCGCCAATGACGAACGGATGCAGCGGACGGCCCAAGGCCACCATCCTGCCGGGCAGCATGACCACCGCCGAGATTGCCGCCGCCCGGCCCGAGCCCCTGCCCGCCCCCGGCGCCGATCGCATCGCCGACGCCCGCGCCCGGATGGAGGCGACCGGCCAGTGGCATGACCGCCAGAACATGGGCCGGCGCTGGGGCATAGGCTGCGTCGCGCTTGAAATCACCCAGCGCTGCAACCTCGACTGCACGCTGTGCTACCTCTCCGACCATTCCGAGGCGGTGAAGGACATCCCGCTCGAGGAGGTGTTCCGCCGCATCGACGCGATCCGCGCGCATTACGGCCCGGACACCGATATCCAGATCACCGGCGGCGACCCCACCCTGCGCGACCGGGCGGAACTCGTCGCGATCGTGCGCTACGCGCGCGCGGCCGGGCTTTCGCCGAGCCTGTTCACCAACGGCATCCGTGCGACGCGCGACATGTTGGAGGAGCTTGCCGCGAACGGCCTGGTCGACGTCGCCTTCCACGTCGACATGACGCAGGAGCGCAAGGGCTATCCGGACGAGGCCTCGCTCAACGCGGTCCGGCGCGAATACATCGACCGGGCGCGCGGCCTGCCGATCTCCGTGTTCTTCAACACCACCGTCTATGACGGCAATTTCGCGCAGATCCCCGGTGTGGCGGAATTCTTCGTCCAGCATGCGGATGTGGTGCGCCTCGCGAGCTTCCAGCTGCAAGCTGATACCGGCCGCGGCACGGTGCGCGCGCGCCAGCAGCCGATCACCATCGACACCGTCGCCGGCCAGCTCCGCGCCGGTGCCCGCGCGCCCATCAACTTCGACACCCCGATCGCCGGGCATGACGAGTGCAACCGCTACGCGCTCACCGTCGTCGCCGATGGCCATGTGCACGATCTGATGGATGACCCGAAGGTCCTGGCAACCGCCTTCGAGGTCATGCACGACGCGAAGTTCGACCGGCGGCACCGCGCAAAGACGGTCGCGACGCTGATCGGCCGCTACCTTGCCCGTCCCCGCGCCCTGGCCCGCACCCTGCCCTGGGCGGCGCGCAAGCTGTTGGGGATGTCGGGCGACCTGTGGCGCGCCGGCGGGCGGGCCAACAAGCTCACCTTCTTCCTGCACAATTTCATGGATGCGGAGAATCTCTGCCGCCAGCGCATCGGCGCCTGCGTCTTCATGGTGCAGACCGCCGAAGGCCCGATCTCGATGTGCCTGCACAATGCCAAACGCGACAGCTTCATCCTGCAGCCGCTGCGGGTCGGTGCCGGCGAGGCGGCGCAATGGTGGGATCCGCTGAGCGGCGGCCTGCGGGACAAGGCCGAGGAAACCTCGGCCCCGACCCTGACGAAGAAGACCGCGCGCGGCCGCCGTCGCCTCGAGATCAATCACGGAGCCAGCCGGTGAGAAACGACCCGATGCTGCCGCGCCGCAATCTCCTGCTCGCCGCCGCCGGCCTGCCGCTGCTCGCGCGCGCTGCACACGCGCAGGCGGCCGACCCCGCCTGGTATGCCGCCTGGGACGCGGTGCTGCAGCGGCATGTCGACGCGCAGGGCCGCATCGACTTCGCCGGCCTCGTCGCCAACCCGGGCCCGCTCGACACCATCGCCGAGGCGATCGGCAGTTCGGGCCCCTACGGTGAGCCCGCTGCGCTCGCCTGGCACATCAACGCCTACAACGCGTTGGCGATGCGCGGCATCGTCCAGCGTGGCGTGCCCGACAGCCTCGGGCTGGTCGGCCGCTACTCCTTCTTCGCCAACACCGCCATCCGCATCGCCGGGCGCAACACCTCGCTGAAGGCCTTCGAGGACGACGTGGTTCGCCGCATGGGCGAGGAGCGGGTGCACTTCGTGCTGAACTGCATGGTGCGCGGCTGCCCGCGCCTGCCGCGCACCGCCTTCCGTGCCGCGACGATGGACGCCTCGCTGGCCAGCGCCGCGCGCGAATTCTGCTCCAGCCCCTACCAGGTCCGCCCCGACCCCGCGGCGCGCACCGTGCGCGTGTCGCAGATCTTCGACTTCTTCGGCGGCGACTTCGTCCCAGCCAAGGCGCCCACCGTCATCGCCTACATCAATCGCTGGCGGGAGGCGCCGATCCCGGCCGACTGGACGCTGCGCTTCTTCGACTATGACTGGTCGATCAACCGTCAGCCCGCTGCGGGCCGTGCGGCAGGCTGATCGCATCGCTTGGCCTGTCCCGGCGACGCGCCTCGTCGCCTGGATCCTGGCGCTCGTCTTCCTCGCGACCGGGCTCGGCAAGGCGCTCGACGTGGCGGGGTTCGCCGCGGTGCTGGACGAATACCGGCTGTTCCCGCGCGCGCCGTTGCTGCCCATCGCGGCGCTGATCGTCGTGGTCGAGCTCGGCATCGCGGTCGGTCTTGCGCAGCCGCGCTGGCGTCATGGCGGCGCCATCGCCGCCGGAGCGGTCTCCGCTGCCAACGCCCTGGTGCTCACCGCCACACTGATCCGCGGAATCCCGCTGGAGAATTGCGGATGCTTCGGCGTTTTCCTGGGCCGCCCGCTCACCTGGGCGACCCCGATCGAGGATCTCATCCTGCTGACGCTCGCCGTGTTCGTGGCGCGCCGCACATGACGCCTCTCGCCCGGCGCACCCTGCCCGCGCTGCTGCTGGCACCGAGCGCGGCCCATGCCCAGGACGCCTTCCCCGAGACCACCATCGCCGCCGGCCGAACGCTCCAGCGTCAGGGCATGGCGACGGCGCGCTACATGCTGTTCCCTGTCTATCGCGTCGCCCTCTATCTCGCCGCACCGACCAGCGACCCGGACGCCATCCTCGCCAGCGCCGAGCCGCGGCTGATCCGCTGCCGCTACCTGCGCGACCTGCCGCTCGACCAGGTGACCACGGCATGGGAGCAGAGCTTCACCAGCCTCTGCGGCTGCCCGATGCCGGCCGCCTTCCGCGCCTGGCTGCGCCCGATCCGCGACGGCGAGGAAGAATCGATGCTCTTCCTCGGCCGCACCGCGGAACTCACCGGCCCAGGCCGACCCGCGGCCCGCATCGACGACGCGCTCGCCGCACAGACCCTGCTCGCCTCCTGGATCGGTCCGCGGGCACCAAACGCGGCCTTGCGCCGGGGCCTGCTTGGCGGCACCTGATGACTCACCAGATGGACATCCCATGACCCCGACCGAGCTGCTGCACCGCGCCCGCCCCCTCGCCCCGGAAAAGTTCCAGGACCCGGTGGTGACGGCGAAGGGCGAAACCCGGGCGACCGTCGCTCTCACCGGCCTCAACACGCTGTGGGTGAACACCGGCACGCTGTGCAACATCACCTGCGTCAACTGCTACATCGAGAGCAGCCCGCGCAACGACCGCCTGGTCTATCTCACCGCCGCCGAAGTCGCCGAGCGCCTCGACGAGGCCGCCCAGCTCGGCGCCCCGCTGCGCGAAGTCGGCTTCACCGGCGGCGAGCCCTTCCTCAACCGCGACCTGCCCGCGATGCTGCGCGACGTCCTCGGCCGCGGCCTCCAGGCCATGGTGCTGACCAACGCCATGAAGCCGATGCGCAACCACGCCGCCGCCATCCTCGCCCTCGCCGCCGAATTCGGCGCGGCACTGACCCTGCGCGTCAGCCTCGACCATCACGAGGCCGCGGCGCATGACGCCGAGCGCGGCGAAGGCAGTTTCGCCCAGGCCCTCGATGGGCTCGTCTGGCTCGCGCGTAACGGCGTCACCACCCACGTCGCCGGCCGCGCCGGCTTCGGCGACGCCGGCGAGGCCACGATGCGCGCGGGCTACCGCCGGCTGTTCGAGCAGCACGGCATCCCGATCGACGTCGATGACCCCATCGCGCTCATGCTCTTCCCGGAAATGGACGCGACCGCCGACGTGCCGGAAATCACCACCGCCTGCTGGCGCATCCTCGGCAAATCGCCCGACGCCATGATGTGCGCCTCCTCGCGCATGCTGGTGAAGCGTCGCGGGGCGGAGAAGCCGGCCCTCGTGGCCTGCACGCTGCTGCCCTACGATCCCCAGTTCGAATTGGGGGCGACGCTGGCGGAGGCATCGAAAGCCGTGGCGCTGAACCATCCGCATTGCGCGACATTCTGCGTGCTGGGTGGGGGGGCTTGCTCGCGGTGAAGGAGAAAGGCCGGGAGAAAGAATTCTCCCGGACCCTCTTCTTTTATTTTTGGCGACCGGGGATGGACCAGGTGACCGGCGCGACATTCAGCGCGGTTCCGGTGGCTTCGCGCTCAGGCGCGGGCAACACGTCGAGGGATGGCCATAGGCCGGTCTCCAGGGCCGAGGCGTAGCCTTCAGCGAGGCCCGCGGCGCGCATCGCGGCGGCGGCCGAGCCATGGTCGTATGACAGCGCGCGGCGCTCGATCCGCAGGCCGCCATCCACCGGGGTCAAAAGCGAAAACCACACGCGCGGCGTTCCATCATTCGCCGGCATTCCGATTGCGCCCGCATTGTGCCAAAGCGCATCGCCCACGACGCGCGTGAACGGCAACCCGCAATGTCCGGCGATCACCCCATGGCAGCCCGTCGCGGCGATCTCATCGGCAAAGACCCCGGCTGCATCCGAGGCGAACAGGAAGCGGTTGATGCTCATCGCCCCGCCATGCACCACCGCGAGCCGCCTGCCCCCGATCTCCAACACCAGCCGCCGCGGCAATCCCGCCATCCAGCTCCGGTGCCGCGAGCCGAGATGCCGGTTCGCATGCGCATACCAGCCGCGGGCCAACAGGTCGCAGGTCGTTCCCTCCGCAAAGCCGCAGCCGCAATCATCGGCTCCGGCGGCAAGGTTCTCCTCGCAATTGCCCATGATGGTCGGAATGCCGGCACCCATCATCCGCTCCGTCACGCAGACCGGGTCGGCGCCATACGCGACGACGTCGCCGGTGCAGATCATGCGCTGGGGTGGAATGCCCAGCCGCTCGCCCTCGGCGAGCAGCGCATCCAGCGCCTGCAGGTTCGAATACGGGCCGCCGAAGACCAGGAACGCCGCATCCACGCTCATGGCTCGACCAGCCGGCCATCCACGATGGTCAGGCGGCGGTCGGCGAAGCGCTCGGCAAGCCCGGGCTGATGCAGGCTCACCAGGATGGCGATGCCCTCGCGCCGCGCCAGGTCGCGCAGCAGGACCAGGATCGCCTCGGCATTCTCCGGATCCAGATTGGCGACCGGCTCGTCGGCCAGCATCAGCGGCGCGCGCTGCATCAGGGCGCGCGCGATCGCCACGCGCTGGCGCTGCCCGCCCGAGAGCTGGTCGGCGCGCCGCTCCTCGAGCCCCCCAAGCCCGACGGCGGCCAGGTGCCGACGCGCGAGCGCGCGCTCTTCCGCCGGCCAGAACCCGAACGCGCTGCGCAGGAACCCCACCCGCCCCAGCGCGCCCACCAGCGTATTCGCCTCCACCGACAGTCGTCCCGCGAGCGCATGGTGCTGGAAGATGAGCGACGGCTTCGCACCGCCGGTCGCGATGCTCCCCGTGCTCGGGATCAGCCGCGCGATGGCGCGGATGAGCGTGGTCTTGCCGCTGCCTGATGGACCTTCCAGCACCGCGACCTCGCCCGGCACGAGCACCAGGTCGACATGCGCCAGCACCGCGCGCCCACCCCGCGCGACCGACAGATTCTCGATCCTGCAGCCCATGTCCGGCCCCTTGCTCCAGGCATCCATGGGCGAAATCGCGAGACCGTGCCAGGGCCGGTCCGCGGCGAGCCTCGCATGCTTCACAGCAGCCGCCTCCGCAACAGGGCGGAGGTGCGGTCCACCATCGTCACCAGCGCGACGATCACGATGAGGATCGCGAGCACCCGGCTGAAATCGAGCAGGTCGACGGCGTTCTTCAACTCCTGCCCCAGCCCGCCCGCGCCCACGATGCCGAGTACGGTCGAGGTGCGGATATTCGCCTCCCACACATAGAGCACCGCCGATGCGGTGACCGGCAGCGTCTCGGGCAGCAGCACGACCGCGGCCGCCTGTGCGCGCGAGCCGCCGGCGACCAACGCGGCCTCCAACGGCGCCGGATCGGCCGATTCCAGCGCCTCCGACCACAGCTTGGCGATGGAGCCAGCCGAGTGCAGCGCCACGCCGATCATCCCCGCGAAGGGACCCAGGCCCACGGCCGCGACGAAGATCAGCGCGAAGACGAAGCCGTCGACGCCGCGCAGCGCGTCGAGCAGCGTGCGGATCGGGTGGTACAGGAAGGGCACCGGCGCGACCGGCCGTGCCGCGAAGACCGCGAGCGGCAGCGCGATCGCCGCCGCGATTGTGGTGCCCAGCGTCGCTATCGCCAGCGTCTCACCCGCGCGACGCGCGATGTCGGAAAAACCCGAGAAATCCGGCGGGAAGGCGGTGGACAGCCAGCGCGCCAGGCGCGGCAGCCCCGCCCAGAGCCGGCCGAGATCGGGCTCGACGATCGCGATGCACCCGGCCTGGACCGCGATGAACAGGGCGATCCAGACGCCGCGACGCATCAACCGCCGCCGATGCGACCAAGCGCGCGGCCAGCGGCCTCGATCAGCGCGTAGCTGTCGGGTGTCGCGCCGTTCCAGCCGGTGTAGTTCGTGGGCATCACCTGCGCCGCGGTGGGCGGGTCGATCGTCAGCGCCGCGTCGCGCAGCACGGCCTTGAGCGCCGGGTCGAGCTCGCGCCGCACGGCCAGGGCGTCGTTGGGCAGGGGCTCCGAGCGCCAGACGATCTTGACCTGCTCCTCCCGCACCCGGTTCGCCGCGATCATCGCCGCGAGGTTGCGATCGTAGTCGGTCGCGAGGTCGACCTGCCCGTTGGCCACCGCGGTGACATTGGCGGGGTGCGAGGCGCCGTCGCGATAGCGGAAGAAGCTGCGCACATCGATCCCCTGAGTACGGAACCAGTAATGCGGGATCAGCCAGCCCGAGGTCGATCCGGCATCGGCGAAGGAGATCGACATGCCCCGCGCATCCTCGGGGAAGCGCGCGATGGCGAGTTCCGGACGCGCGAGGATGATGGCCTGGTAGGTCGGCAGGTCGTTGTACTTCACCACCGCGATGGCCTCGGCCCCCGCGCGGTCCTTGGCGAGCACATAGCCCCAAGGTCCCATCCAGGCGCAGTCCACCTGGTCGTTCGCGAGCGCGACCGCGATGCCCGCCCAATCCGTCGTGACGGTCAGTTCGTAGGGCCGTCCGGCCGCGCGGGCGAGGTGCGCGAAGAATGGCTCATAGGCGCGCCGCGTATCGCCCGCGGTCGGTTGGAACGGGCCCACGGCGAAGCGCAGGCGCGTCCCGGATTGTGCCCGCGCGCTGCCCGCTGCGAGCGACAGCGCGGGTGCGGCGAGAAGCAGCGATCGGCGGGACACGGTCATGCGGGGGGTCTCCTTGCTGCCCTATACGACCGGGCAATTGCGACGGATGCGCGACTTGTCAGCAAATCGCGCGATCCCGCGCGACGTCAATGGCGCTGGCTTGCGCCGCCCCCGGGCGGCGTGCACGCTTCCTCGCAACAAGAATTCCTGGGGAGGTCGATCATGCGTACCCTGTTGCTCACCTGCGTGCTCGGCCTCGCCTGGGCGATGCCGGCACTGGCCCAGAACCGCTTCCCGCCCATCGCGCCGGAGCAGATGACACCCGAGCAGCGCGCGCTCGCCGCCGCCATCCAGGGCGGGCCACGGGCTGCCGTGCCGGGGCGCGACAATGCCATCGGCGGTCCGTTCAACCCCTGGCTTCGCAGCCCCGCGACGGGCGACCTGCTGCAGCAGCTCGGCGCCCAGCTGCGCTTCCGCACCTCCATCCCGGCCGCGCTCAATGAGTTCGCCATCCTCATCACCGCGCGCGAATGGTCCTCGCAATATGAATGGTTCGCGCATCACCGGCTGGCGATGGCCGCCGGGCTGCCGGCCTCGGTGGCCGCGGACCTCGCCCAGGGCCGACGGCCGGAGGGGATGGACGAAGACACGCGCATCGTGTGGGAATTCTGCACCGAGCTGCACCGCAACCGCTTCGTCTCGGACGCGACCTTCGAGGCGGCCAAGGCGCGCTTCGGTGAACGCGGCGTGATCGACCTCATCGCGGTCAGTGGCTACTACGTGACGGTCGCGATGACGCTGAACACCGCCCGCGTCGGCCTGCCCGAGGGCGTCGCGCCGCCGCTGCCGGAGCTGCGCCGCTAGCCGCCCGATACGGTTCTGTCTTGCAACGAACTGCGCGGACGGCGAAAACCGTTCCATGGCCATCATCTCCTACGCCCGTGTCCATCGCCGCATCGCGTCCCTGCCGCGCGAGTATCCCGGGCCGGGCGGTGCCGTCGCCGTGCTGCGGCGCGGCGAGGTGGTCGCCCGGCACAGCTGGGGCTGGGCGAATGCGGAGCGGCGCATCCCGTTCACGCCGCGCAGCCTGTTCCGCATGTGCTCCATCACCAAGCAGTTTACCTGCGCGCTGCTGCTCGACTCCTTTCCTGATCCGACCGTGCTCGACGCCGATGTGCGCCAGCGCCTGCCGCTGCTGGACCAGGCCGTGCCCGGCGCGCTGCACCTCGCGCATAACCAGTCGGGCCTGCGCGACTACTGGGCGGTGGCCATGCTGCACGGATCGCCGGTGGAGGCGCCGTTCGGGGCGACGGAAGCGCAGCGCCTGATCGGCGCCACGCGAAGCCTGCACTTCGCCCCCGGCACGCGGTATTCCTACGTGAACCAGAATTTCCGCATCCTGTCGGACATCCTCGAGGCCCGCACCGGCCGCAGTTTTGGCGAGCTTCTCCGCACCCGCATCTTCGAGCCCGCGGGCATGCACACCGCCTTCGTGGCCGAGGATACCCGCGCCATGCCTGACGGCACCGAGGGCTATGAAGGCTCGCAGGAGCGGGGCTTCCGCGCCGCCGAGAACCGCATCCTCTGGACCGGCGATGCCGGGCTCGGCGCCAGCCTCGACGACATGATCGCCTGGGAACAATCCGTCGACGCCTCTCGCGACGACCCCGAAGCGCTGTACAGCCGCATGGCCCGACCCGTCGCCTTCGCCGACGGCAGCCCGGCACTCTACGGCTTCGGCCTGGCGCGCGGATCCGACTTCGGCGAGGCCTGGACCGGCCATGGTGGCGCGCTGCGCGGCTGGCGCAGCCACAGGCTCTATCTGGCCAAGGAACGCCTCTCCGTGGTGGTGATGTTCAACCACCTCGCCGATGCGCATGCCGCCGCCCTCGACGTGCTCGGCGCCGCGCTCGGCAAGGAGCGTCCGGCGCATGCTGCCGGCCTGCCCGACCCCATCTGGCTCGGCATCTGGCGCGAAGCCGAGACGGGGCTCGCGGCGCGCACCGACCGGCTGCCCGATGGCGCGGTGCGCCTGCGCTACGGCCACAGCGCCGAGCGGCTGGAGCTGCGCGAGGATGGTTCCGCGAGCAATGGCCGCACCACGCTGCGCCATGCGGCGGACGGCCTGCACATGGCACGCCCGCAGGAGAACCAAGCCAGCCGCCTCGTGCCGCTGGCGGGTGAGGCGCGGGCCGATGTGGGCGGCCGCTACCACTGCGCGGAACTCGACGCGACGCTTACCGTCGCCGATGCCGGCGGCACCATCTACGCCGCCTTCTGCGGCATGCTCGGCGAGGGGCGGATGGAGCTGCTCGAACCGATCGGGCGGGATGTCTGGCTGCTGCCTTGTCCGCGGGCGCTGGACCACACGCCGCCCGGCGACTGGACGCTCGCCTTCCGGCGCGACGGGCGCGGCGCGGTGGAATCGGTGCAGGTCGGGTGTTGGCTGGCGCGCAACCTGACCTACACGCGCCTGCCCGGCTGACGTGCGATTTGCCTCCCTCGTCGGAGGTCGTCACGATGGCGCGCAGAGACGTTCGGCCACCGGCCCCAGGACGCAACGACGGGAGCGACACACGATGACCCACCCCCTGCCCCGCCGCATCGCACTCGGCCTCGGCGCCGCGGTTCTCGCGGCCCCTGCCCTGCGCGCGCAGCCGGCCTCGATCCGCATCATCGTGCCCTTCGCCGCCGGCGGGTCCACCGATGCGGTGGCGCGGCTGGTTTCGCCGGGGCTGACGCAGCGGCTCGGACAGCCTGTGATCGTGGAGAACCGCTCCGGCGCGGCCGGCGCCATCGGCACCGACGCGGTGGCGAAGTCCCGTCCCGACGGCACCACCTGGCTGCTCACCTTCGACAGCCACGCGGTCATGCCGGTGCTGCTGCCGAGCCTGCCCTTCGACCTCACTCGCGACCTCGACCCCGTCATGCTGATCGGCGGTGCGCCCTATGTGCTCGCGACCAAGACCGACAAGCCGTACCGGTCGCTCGCCGATGTGGTGACGGCGGCGCGCGCCAGGCGCGACGGCGTCTCCTACGGCAGCACCGGCAATGGCACGATCGGCCACCTGACGATGATCCAGCTGCAGTCGCGCACCGGCACGTCCATGCCGCACCTGCCTTATCGCGGCGGCGGCCTCGCGGTGAACGACACGGTCGCCGGCCATATCGAGATGATGATCGGCTCCGCCGCGCTGGTGGCCCCCCATGTCAGCGGCGGCACACTGCGCGCCGTCGCGCAGTTCGGACCCACGCGCCTGCCCGGCCTCGCCGAGACACAGACCGCGCTCGAAGCCGGCTTCGACGGGCTGACGGCCGAGGCCTGGTGGGGCGTCTTCGCCCCGCACGGCACGCCCGCCGAAATGGTCGCGCGCATGAACGCCGCGCTGCGCGAGACGCTGAACGAGGCGCGCGCGCGGCAGATGATGGAGCAGACGCAGCAGGCGCGCCTGGTGCTGTCGGACCCCGAGGGGCTCAAGACCTTCCTCGACGCGGAGATCGCGAAATGGTCGCGCGTGGTGCGCGAGAACAACATCCGCGCCGATTGATAGCCGGGCGGCTTCAGACCGCCCAGCAGGCGCAGCCGAAGCTGCCCCAGAACCCCGCGGCATCCGCGGCCGGTGCCGTTGCCGCCCAGGCGGATGCGTGGTCATGCCCATGCACCCCGCAGGCGGTGCCGCACCCGCAGGCGGCGACCGCTTCGGCCATCAGCCGCGGCCGCCCCGCCTCCGCACGGCGCTGGAAGCCGCCGAAATTCCGCACGGGCGACCATTCCGGCAGCACCGGCGGCGCCGGCGGCGCGAGGGACGCGAAATCCCCGGCCCCGAACACCACCCGGCCGCCGAGCAGGGTCAGCACCGCCTCGATGTCCTGGATGGCATCCTCCGGCACCGCGAAGTAATCCGCCGAGAGCACCGCAAGATCGGCGAGCTGGCCGACCATGATCTGGCCCTTCTTGCCCTGCTCAGTCGAGAACCAGGTGTTGGCCTGGGTCCAGAGGCGCAGCGCCTCCTCGCGGTCGAGGCGATTGGCCGGCGGGTAGATGCGCAGGCCGCCCAAGGTCTGCCCGGTCACCAGCCAGGCCAGGCTGACCCAGGGGTTGTAGGAGGCGACGCGCGTCGCGTCGGTGCCCGCGCCGACCGGCACGCCGGCCTCGAGCATGCGGCGGATCGGCGGCGTCCGCTCGGCGGCGGCGGCACCGTAGCGCTGGGTGAAATACTCGCCCTGGAACATCATGCGGTGCTGCACGGCGATGCCGCCGCGGAGCGCTGCGATGCGGTCGATGTTGCGGTCCGAAATCGTCTCGCAATGGTCGAAGAACCAGTGCAGGTCACCGATCGGCTGGTCGCGATTGACCTTCTCGAACACGTCGAGCGCGCGGGTGATGGTCTCGTCATAGGTGGCGTGCAGGCGCCAGGGCCAGCGGTTCTCGACCAGCCTGCGGATCACCCCCTCGAGCTGGCCCTCCATGCTCTGCGGCAGCTCCGGGCGCGGCTCGCGAAAATCCTCGAAATCGGCGGCGGAGAAGACCAGCATCTCGCCGGCGCCATTGTGCCGGAACAGGTCGTCGCCCTGGCCGGGGCGCACCGCGCGGCCCCAGCGGCTGAAATCCTCGAGCTCCTCGCCGGCCTTCTGGGTGAACAGGTTGTAGGCGATGCGGATCGTCAGCTCGCCATCGGTCGCGAGCTTCTGGATGATGGCGTAGTCGTCGGGGTAGTTTTGGAAGCCGCCGCCTGCGTCGATCACGCCGGTCACGCCGAGCCGGTTCAGCTCGCGCATGAAATGGCGCGTTGAGTTCAGCTGCTGGTCCGGCGGCAGCGCGGGACCGCGCGCGAGCGTGGCGTAGAGGATCAGCGCGTTGGGCTTGGCCAGCAGCAGCCCGGTAGGCTCGCCCGCGGCATCGCGCTGGATCTCGCCGCCCGGCGGGTTCGGCGTGTCCTTGGTGTAGCCAACGGCGCGCAGCGCGGCGCGGTTGAGCAGCGCGCGGTCATAGAGGTGCAGGATGAAGACCGGCGTATCGGGTGCGGCCGCGTTCAGCTCATCGAGGGTGGGCAGGCGCTTCTCGGCGAACTGGTGCTCGGTGAAGCCGCCCACCACGCGCAGCCATTGCGGCGGCGGGGTGACCTGCGCCTGGCGGCGCAGCATGGCCATCGCGTCGGCCAGGCTGCGCACGCCGTCCCAGCGCAGCTCCATCGTGTAGTTCAGCCCGCCGCGGATGATGTGCATGTGGCTGTCGATCAGGCCGGGAACGGCACGCCGCCCGCGCAGGTCGATCACCTGCGTGTTCGGCCCCGCGCCGGGCAGGATGGCACGGGCCTCGCCCACCGCGGAGAAGCGGCCGGCGGTGATGGCGACCGCCTCAGGGTTCGGATTGGCGCGGTCGAGCGTGGTGAAGCGCCCATTGGTCAGGATGATGTCGGGCGCCGCCTGCGCCATGGCGCTGCCTCCGAGAAGGGTAGAAACGCCGATTGCCGCGGCGCCCTGGACCGTGCCACGGCGGGTGCTGGTGGTCATGGTTTTTTCTCCGGCGATGAGGGCTCGGACACCGCGGTCACGGGCGCGCGCGCTGGTGAAATTCCGCTTCGATCAGCACCTCCACCTCGTCGCCGATCGCGGGGGCGAGGTGGGTGAAGCCCCAGGCCGACCGCGCGACCACCGCGCGCCCGGAGAATCCCAAGGCCGGCACGCGCTCGATCGGGTGTTCGCGCAGCGCGCCGTTGAAGCGCGCCTCGATGACCAGCGGCCGCGTCACGCCCAGCAAGGTGAGGTCGCCATGGATGCGCGCATTGCGGTCGCCGGTGGGTTCGATGCGCGTCGCGACGAAGCCGATTCGCGGGTTTTGCCCAGCGTTGAGGAAATTGGCACCGCGGGCGATCTCGGCGTCGAAATCCGGCGGCCCGGGGAAATCCGTCCGCACCGAGAGGGGGTCGATCGCGACGGTGAGCCGGCTCTCCGCGGGGCGTGCGGGATCGAGGGTCAGGGTCGCCTCGATCCGCGTAAAGCGCGCCGTGTAGAAGGACAGCCCGAAATGGCTGACGCGCCAGGTCACCGAGGCATGCGCGGGGTCGATCCGGTATTCGCCGGTCGGCATTTCGGACAGGGCGGTCTGCGCATGCGCCGGAACCGCCGCCGCGATCAGCAGCGCGGCCAGCGCGAGCCACCTCGCCATCCGGCGGCGCGCGTTCCCCCGGCGTGGCTGAGTGTTTGAGTTCTGCCCTCGCATCATGCGGTCGGTCGCGCACGGCTTTGCAGTGGTGATGGGCACAGGCATGCTCCCTCCGGTGTCGAGCGCAGAATGGGGTGCCCCGCTGCCGCCCACAATTCGTTACCAGGAGGTCACCGGTCGTGATGGATGGACCTGACATGGCGCGCAGCATGGCCGCGGGCTGCCCGCTGGATCGCGTGCTGGGATTCCTCGCGCGGAGCTGGACGGCCGATGTGATCCACGCGCTTGGCGCGGGCGGCCCGCTGCATTTCTCCGCCCTGCGACGGGTTCTGCCGGGCCGTGCTTCCGCGCGCATGCTGTCGGTGCGGGTGAAGGACTTGCATGCCATCGGCCTGATCTCGCGCACCCAGGCCAGCACCGGCCGCCGCGAGGTCTTCTATGCCCTGACCGAGGATGGCGTGGCGATCGACATCGCCATCCGCCGCTTCGCGCTGGCGCTGGACGCCTCGCCGCTCCCGGCCGCGTTGGCGGCGCGGGCGCGCGCGGAAGAATCGCCGGCGATGGCGCTGAGGTCGCTTGCCTCGCGCTGACGTGATCGGATCGCCTTCCCTAAGGCTCGTCGAGCGCCAGTACCGCGAAGCTCGCGAGCCAATGCTCGCCCATGTAGTCGCCGGCGATGTGCGGCAAGCCCGCGGCCAGATGACGGTCGGCTGCCTCCGCCATGATGGCGCGGCGTGCGTCGCCGGGCGCGAGGCCCGCGGCGATGCTGCGCCAGCACCAGGCGCGGCTGAGGTTCAGCCCATCCAGATGCGCGATCTTGCCGTCGGTCCGGTCGCTCACGCTCGCAGGCTCGAACAGCGTGGCGGGTTCGCGCTCGGCGATGCGCGGGAGGAAGCGGTCGAACCAGGGTTGGAACTCCGTCGCCGGCAGAAGGCGCCGCATGCAGGCGGCCTCGATCAGCGCCGAGGAGAGGAAGTCGTCGCCGCTCGGTTCGCCCCAGGCCGGGCAATCCGCATCCGTGCCGTACCAGTGCAGCGCCGTGTCGCGCAGCAGCGCGAGCAGTCCGGCATCCGCGGTGCCCTTGGCGTAGTCGGCGGCCATGCGCAGCCCGAAGGCCGTGTTGAAATGCGTGCCCACCCGGACCGGATAGGTGGCGCGCGGCAGGAAATCGCGGAAACGCTGGGCGAAGATCTCGGCCAGCGGCGCGAGGGCGCGCGCCCATCGTGGCTCCTCGAGCAGGGACAGCTCGTGCGCGAGCTTGAGCAGCCAGGCCCAGCCATAGGGCCGCTTGAACCCGCGCGCCGTGGGGGCGGCCAGGTAGTCGCATTCGACCGCCACCTTCTCCGCCACAAGCTGCGCGTCGAACAGGGCTCGGATGGCATCGGCCGGCGGCATCGCGGGGAAGCGCCGTACCAGCCGCGCAAGCATCCAGTAGCCATGCACGCAGGAATGCCAGTCGTAGCTGCCGAAGAAGACCGGATGCAGCTGGCGGGGCGTCCGCGCATCGGTGTCGCCCGCCAGGGTGTGGTCCGGCTTGTTGGGGTATTCGCGCCGCACGTGACCAAGTGCGATGCTGGCGAAATGCGCGGCGTGTTCGGGCGTGAGGGTCATGCGCACGATCATCGGGCAGGCCCGGGGTGGCTGTCGACCACCGGACCCACCGATCGCGGCGTGCGTTGAGGAGCGGATGGTGGAACGGGCCTACGACATCGCGGTGATCGGCGGCGGCATCAACGGGGCTGGCATCGCGCGCGACGCCGCCGGGCGCGGCCTGTCCGTGTTCCTGTGCGAGATGAACGACCTGGCCAGCGGCACCTCCTCCTGGTCGACCAAGCTGGTGCATGGGGGCCTGCGCTATCTGGAATTCTACGAGTTCCGCCTGGTGCGCGAGGCGCTGGCGGAACGCGAGATCCTGTGGGCGATGGCGCCGCACGTGATCGGCCCCCTGCGCTTCGTGCTGCCGCACCATAAAGGGTTACGGCCGGCCTGGCTGCTGCGCCTGGGGCTGTTCCTCTATGACCATCTGGGCGGCCGGCGCCTGCTGCCACCGACCCGCACGCTGGACCTGCGCACGGATGCGGCGGGCCTGCCGCTCAAGCCCGGGCTGTTTGCCAAAGGGTTCGAGTATTCGGATTGCCGGGTCGATGATTCCCGCCTGGTGGTGCTGAATGCGCTGGATGCCGCCGAGCGCGGCGCAACCATCGCGACCCGCACCGCGCTGGTCGGCGCCGAGCGGCAGGACGGCGCCTGGCACCTCCGGCTGCGCGACACCGTGACGGGCGAGGCGCGCGCCATCACCGCCCGCGCCCTGGTCAACGCCGCCGGCCCCTGGGTGTCGGAGGTGCTGCACGACCGGCTCGGCCGCGCATCGCGCGCACAGGTGCGGCTGGTGCAGGGCTCGCACATCGTGGTCCCGAAGCTGTACGACCATGACCGCTGCTACATCGTCCAGACCGGCGACGGGCGCATCGTCTTCGCCATTCCCTATGAGGGCGAATTCACGCTGGTCGGCACCACCGACCGCGACTACCAGGGCGACCCCGCCAAGGTCGCGGCGACGGCCGAGGAGATCGCTTATCTCTGCGCGGCGGTGAATGAACACTTCGCGCAGCAGGTGAGCGCGGCCGATGTGGTCTGGGCCTTCTCCGGCGTGCGGCCGCTCTATGATGACGGTGCGAGCGAGGCGCGCGCGGCGACGCGCGACTACGTGTTCGAGATGGACAGCCCTCTCGGTGAAGCCCCGTTGCTGTCCATCTTCGGCGGCAAGATCACCACCTATCGGCGGCTGGCGGAAGCCGCGGTCGCGCGGCTCGCCCCGCTGCTCGGCGCTGCGTCGGAGCCCGGCTGGACGGCTGAGGCCGCGCTGCCCGGAGGCGATTTCCCGGTCACGGGGCGGGATGCACTGGCCGCGCGGCTGCGCGCCGAGGCGCCGACGTTGAGCACCACAGCCGCCGCGCGCCTTGCTGCGACCTATGGCACGCGCGCGCTGCGCATCACCGGATGCAGGGCGGGTCTCGGACGCGACTTCGGCGGTGGGCTGAGCGAGGCGGAGCTGGGCTACCTCATGGATGTCGAATGGGCGCGCACCGCCGAGGATGTGCTGTGGCGGCGCACGAAACTCGGCCTGCACCTGCGACCGGAGGCAGCCGCCGCGATTGATGATTGGATGCGCGCGCGATCGAACGCCCGGGTGACCAGCTAAAGGCGGCGCAGTCGCGCGTCGTGGCGTCCCGCCGCCGTTGCGCGCGGCTTTGGATGACGGCTAAGGTCGCCGCGGAACGGCCAGAAAAGACGGCATCACAACATGCCCATGGAAACGGACCGCCCGGGTCGCTTACCGCGGGCGTCGCGCATTGCCATCACCCCCCTGCCGCGGCGCCACGCCGCGGGAGCAGTCTGGGCGTGACGCCGGCGACACCGGTGGAAGAGGCGCCGATCCTCGAAGCCGTCGATGTCAGCCTGCGTTTCGGCGGCGTCCGGGCGCTGACCGACGTGTCCTTCGCCGTGCGGCGCGGCGAGGTGTTTTCCATCATCGGCCCGAACGGCGCAGGCAAGACCTCCATGGTCAACTGCATCTCCGGCCGCTACCGCCCGACCGAGGGCGCGATCCGCTATCGCGGCCAGGATGTGACCAGGCTGCGGCCCAACCGGCGCGCGGCGATCGGCATCGGGCGCACCTTCCAGAACCTGGCGTTGTTCGGGCACATGACGGTGCTCGACAACATTATGGTCGGCCGCCACCATCTGATGAAGCGCGGCTTCCTGCCGGGGATGTTGTACTGGTTCGGCGGCGCGCAGCGCGAGGAGATCGAGCACCGCCGCGCGGTCGAGGCGATCATCGATTTTCTCGAGATCCAGCAGGTGCGCAAGACCATCGCGGGCACCCTGCCCTATGGGCTGCGCAAGCGCGTGGAACTGGCCCGCGCGATGGCGCTGCAGCCGCAGCTGATCCTGCTCGATGAGCCGATGGCGGGCATGAACCTCGAGGAGAAGGAGGACATGGCGCGCTACATCCTCGACCTCAACGAGGAATGGGGCATGACCGTGCTGATGATCGAGCACGATATGGGCGTGGTGATGGACATCTCGCACCGCGTCATGGTGCTCGACTTCGGGCGCAAGATCGCCGAGGGAACGCCCGAGGCGGTGCTCGCCGACCCGCAGGTGCGCCGCGCCTATCTGGGCGAAGCGGACGAAACGATCCCCGAGGCAGTTCCCGCGTGACCGACACGCTGCCAAAGCTGCTGGTCCGCAACGCCGCCGCGCATGGTGGCGAGGTCGCGCTCCGCGAGAAGGAATTCGGCATCTGGCGCGCCATCACTTGGGCCGAGTATGCGGCGCGCACGCGGGCCATCGCGCTGGGCCTGCGCGGGCTGGGGCTGGGTGTCGGCGATGTGGTCGCGCTGATCGGCGACAACCGGCCGGACTGGGTGATGGGCGAGATCGCCGCGCATGCGATCGGCGCGCGCTCCATCGGCATCTACCGCGACGCGCTCGACGAGGAGGTCGGCTACCTACTGGAAGCGAGCGGCGCGGCCGCGGTGATCGCCGAGGATGAGGAGCAGGTGGACAAGCTGCTCAACCTCGGCGACCGGCTGCCGGGCTTGCGCCACATCGTCTTCGCGGACCCGCGCGGGATGCGCAAGCATGATGATCCGCGCCTGCTGCCGCTCGCCGATCTGGTGCGCGCGGGCGACGCCGCCCATGCCGCCGAACCTGGCGCATGGGAGGCGATGGTGGCCGCCACGCGCGGTGATGATGTGGCCGTGCTCTGCACCACCTCGGGCACCACCGCGCAGCCGAAGCTTGCCATGCTGACGGGTGGCGCGCTGATCCGGCATTGTGAGGCCTACCTCGCCGCCGACCCGAAGGGGCCGGAGGATGAATACGTCTCCGTCCTCCCGCTGCCCTGGATCATGGAGCAGATCTACGTCCTCGGCTGGGGGTTGATCGCGCGGATGAAGGTCAACTTCGTCGAGGAGCCCGAGACGATGATGGCCGATTTCCGCGAGATCGGTCCCACCTTCGTCCTGTTCGCCCCGCGCCTGTGGGAACAGATCGCCGCCGAGGTGCGCGCGCGCGTGCTGGATGCGAGCCCGCTCAAGCAGCGCATGTTCGCGCTGGGGATGAAGCTGGGTCTCGCCGCGCTGGAAAAGGGCCAACGCTCGGCGCTGGCCGACGCCATCCTGTTCCGCGCGCTGCGCGACAGGCTTGGATTCACCAACCTGCGCTCGGCCGCCACGGGCGGCGCCGCGCTGGGGCCGGAGACCTTCCGCTTCTTCCTCGCCATGGGCGTGCCGATGCGCCAGCTCTACGGCCAGACGGAGCTGCTCGGCGCCTATACGCTGCATCGCCCCGGCGCGGTCGATTTCGACACAGTGGGCGTGCCGTTCAACGACGGCATCACGGTGCGGATCGAAGCGCCGGACCCCAATGGCGTGGGCGAGATCGTCGCCTCCCACCCCAACATGTTCGCGGGCTATCTGGGCGGCGCGGCGAATCCGGAGATGCGCGATGGCTGGCTGCACACCGGCGATGCCGGGTACTTCCACCCGACCGGCCAGCTGGTGGTCATCGACCGCATCCGCGACATGGCGACGACCTCGCGCGGCGACCGCTTCAGCCCGCAATACATCGAGAACAAGCTGAAATTCTGCCCTTACGTGGCCGAGGCGGTGGTGCTCGGCGACGGCCGCCCGCACCTCGCTGCGATGATCTGCATCCGCTTCCCCATCGTGGGTAAATGGGCGGAGCGCAACCGCATCGCGTTTACCACCTACACCGATCTGTCGGCGCGGCCGGAGGTGTTGGCGCTGCTGCGTGGCGAGGTCGCCAAGGTGAACGTGACGCTTCCGCCGGCCCAGCGCATCCGCGACTTCATCCTGCTCTACAAGGAGCTCGACGCCGATGACGAGGAGCTGACCCGCACGCGCAAGGTGCGTCGCGGCGTGATCAATCGCAAATACGCCGACATTATCGAGGCGATCTACGCCGGCGATACGTCCATTCCCGTCGATACGACGATCGCTTTCCAGGATGGCACCAGCCAGCGCATCCGCACCATGCTCCGCGTCGTCTCCGCGCAGGCGGATGCGGCGCTGGCTGCCTGAGGAGACACCCCATGTTGCTGCCGCTGATCCTGAACGGGCTGATCGTCGGCGCGCTCTACGGCGTCGTCGCGATGAGTTTCGTGCTGATCTACAAGGCCTCCCAGGTGGTGAATTTCGCCCAAGGCGAGTTCCTGCTCGTCGGCGCATGGGTTTGCTGGTGGTTCTTGACCGACTGGCAGATGCCGTTCTGGATGGGGTTCCTGTTCACCCTCGCCTTCATGACCTGCTTCGGCATCATCCTGCAGGTGGTGGTGCTGCGGCCGCTGATCGGGGAGCCGGTGATCAGCGTCATCATGGCGACGGTGGGCCTGTCCATCTTCTTCCAGGCGCTGATGAAGTGGATCTTCGGCGTCTTCGCCAAGCCCTTCCCGCCGATCTTCTCGGCGCAGAGCGTCGACATCCTCGGGCTCCAGGTGCAGCCGGTCTATCTGCTCAGCCTGGGCATATCGCTGTTCATCATGGCCGGCTTCGGCTGGTTCTTCACCGCCAGCAAGCATGGCCTGGCGATGCGCGCGACCGCCTTCGACCAGCAGGTGGCGCAGTCGCTGGGCATCTCGGTGCCGAAGGTCTTCGCCATGTCCTGGGCGATTTCGGCGGTGGTCTCGGCGGTCGCGGGCGTGGTGGTCGGCGTGGTGAACGGCGTGTCGTCGGCGCTGTCCTTCTACGGGATAAAAGTGTTCCCGGCGGTGATCCTGGGCGGGCTCGATTCCGTGGTGGGCGCGGTGCTCGGCGGCCTCGTCATCGGCGTGCTGGAGAATGTCGCGCAATACGTCGATGCGGAATGGCTGCACTGGGGCAACATGTACGCGATCGCGCCCTTCTACGCCCTCGTCATCATCCTGATGATCAAGCCCTACGGCCTGTTCGGCACCCGCAATATCGAGCGCGTGTAGACCATGGACGCGATGACCCCCGCCGGCGACTACCGCACCAGCTACCGCGCCGACATGACCATCATGGCGACGCGCAACAGCCGCATCGCGCTGGCGGTGGGGATCGTGCTCGCTTGCGCCGCGCCCTTCGTGCTCGACGGCTACATGCTCGACCTGCTGATCAATATCGGCATCTTCGGCATCGCAGCACTCGGGCTGAATATCCTGGTGGGTTTCACAGGCCAGATTTCCATTGGACACGCCGCCTTCTTCGGCTTCGGCGCCTTCGCCAGCGCGTATTTCCATGAACACGGCGTGGCCGTCGCCCTCGCCATCCCGCTGGCCGGCATCGCGACCGCCGTGGTGGGCCTGGTCTTCGGGTTGCCGGCCGCGCGGCTGAAGGGTCTCTACCTCGCGATCGCCACGCTGGTGGCCCAATACATCCTCGAGGACTTTTTCGCCCGCGCGCAGTGGTTCACCGGCGGCGTTGCCGGGCGCATGACCGAACCGCCGAGCCTCGCCGGCTGGGTCGCCGGGCGGCCGGAGAGCTATTTCTACGTGGTCCTGGTCGCCGTCATCGTGATGTTCGGCGCCGCTGCCAACCTGATGCGCACGCGCGACGGCCGCGCGCTGATCGCCGTGCGCGACCACTACCTCAGCGCCGAGATGATGGGCATCAACCTCGCCTATTACCGCATGCTGAGTTTCGGCATCGCGAGCTTCTACGCCGGCATTGCGGGCGCGCTCTACGCGCATTACCGGCTGTTCGTCTCGGTCGAGGCCTTCACCATCCTGTTCTCGATCCAGTTCCTCGGCATGGTCATCATCGGCGGCCTCGGCAGCATCGCCGGCAGCCTGATGGGCGCGGCCTTCATGGTGCTGCTGCCCGAGGTGGTGGAGGGTCTCGCCAACCTGCTCACCGGCAGTGCGATCGACCGCGCGCTGCGCCTGGGCGCCTCGATCAGTTTCCTGCGCGAGATGGCGATCGGCGCGGCCATCATCGTCTTCCTGGTGTTCGAGCCCGATGGCCTGGCGCGACGCTGGCGGCTGATCAAGGCCTATTGGAAGCTCTACCCCTACTCACACTGAAGCAACGGAGGGAACGAACACATGCGAAGCATGATCCTTGGACTGTCGGCCGCACTCGCGCTGACCACCGCTGCCACCGCGCAGCAGCGCATCCCCATCGGCCAGTTGAACGACTATTCCGGGGCGACCTCCGATGTCGGCGTGCCCTACGGGCAGGGCGTGTCCGATGCGCTCGCCTGGGTGAATGCGCAACGGCAGGGCGTCGCGGGCAGGCAGCTCAACGTTCTGGCCGTCGATTACGGCTACCAGGCGCCGCGCGCGGTCAGCCAGTACCAGGCCTGGGCGCGCGATCGCGTCGTCGCCATCCAGGGCTGGGGCACGGCCGATACCGAGGCGCTGACCCGCTTCGTCACGCGCGACCGCATCCCCTACATCTCCGGCAGCTATTCCGCGGCACTCACCGATGCCGGCGGACGCAGCGGGCGCCAGGGCGTGGAGGCGACGCCGTACAATTTCTTCTACGGCCCCTCCTATTCCGACGGGCTGCGCGCGATGCTCACCTGGGCGGCGGAGGATTGGCGGCGCTCCGGCCGTCCCGGCCGGCCGAAATACGTCCATATGGGCGCGAACCACCCCTACCCGAATTCGCCGAAGGCGGCCGGCGAGGCGCTCGCCGCCGAGCTCGGCTTCGACGTGCTACCGGCCATCGTCTTCGCGCTCACGCCGGGCGACTACACCTCGCAGTGCCTGACGCTGCGCAGCCAGGGGGCGAACTACGCCTATCTCGGCAACACGGCGGGGTCCAACATCTCGGTGCTGCGCGCGTGCCAGACGGCAGGGGTGCAGGTGCAGTTCCTGGGCAATGTGTGGGGGATGGATGAGAACGCGATGAAGGCCGCCGGTGCGGCCGCCAATGGCGTGGTCTTCCCGGTGCGCACGGCCGTGGTGTGGGGCCAGGACGCGCCGGGGATGGCGACAATGCGCGCCATCAGCCGCGTCTCCGACCCCACCGGCACCGTCTATCGCCCGGTGCACTACCTCACCGGCATCTGCGCCGCGATGCTGACGGTCGAGGCGATGGAGACCGCCGCCGCGAACGGTGGCGAGGTGAGCGGCCCCCGCATCCGCGACGGCTTCTACGCCCGCCAGAACTGGGTGCCGCGCGGTTTCGAGGGCGTGTGCAACCCCTCCACCTTCACCGCCGAGGATCATCGCGGCACGCTGCGCGTCGCGCTGTATCGCGCGGTCGTCGGCGGCGACACCTCGGCCGGGTCGGTCGGCGAGCTGATGGCCGCGAACACCATGCGGCTGGAGCCGGTGACCACGATCGACCTGCCGCGCCGGCCCGACTGGCTCGGCTGGTAATGTCCGCGCCCGCGCCAGCGCCCGTTGCGGCGACCGAGATGTTGCTCGAAGTGAACAACATCGAGGTCGTCTACAACGACGTCATCCTGGTGGTGCGCGGGCTGTCGCTGGCGGTTCTGAAGGGCGAGATCATCGCGCTCCTCGGCGCCAACGGCGCAGGGAAATCGACGACGCTGAAGGCCATCTCGGGCCTGCTCAAGACCGAGGAGGGCGAGGTGACGCGCGGCGAGATCCGCTTCGCCGGCGAGCGGATCAACGGCATCGACCCGCACCTCATCGTCCGGCGCGGCATCTTCCAGGTGATGGAGGGCCGCCGGATCATCGCCGACATGACGTGCCTGGAGAATCTACGCCTGGGCGCCTTCACGCGCTCCGACAACCAGGTGAAATCCGATATCGATATGGTCTACGGCTACTTCCCCCGCCTGAAGGAACGCACCGGCCTCGCCGGCTATCTCTCGGGCGGCGAGCAGCAGATGCTGGCGATCGGGCGCGCGCTGATGGCGCGACCGAAGCTGATCCTGATGGACGAGCCGTCGATGGGCCTGTCGCCGCTGCTGGTGAAGGAGGTGTTCGGCATCATCCAGCGCATCAATCGCGAACTCGGCGTGACGATACTGCTGGTCGAGCAGAATGCGCGCATGGCGCTCTCGGTCGCGAGCTACGGCTATGTGATGGAGCAGGGCAAGGTGGTGCTGGACGGCACCGCGGCGGCACTCGCCGACAATGAGGATGTGAAGGAATTCTATCTCGGCGGCCACGGCGCGGAGCGCAAGAGCTTCCGCGGGTTGAAATCCTATAAGCGACGGAAGCGGTGGCTATGAGCGAACATTTCGACGCGCTGGAAACCCGCAGTGCCGACGCACGCGGCGCAGAACTGGCGAATGCCCTGCCGCGCCAGGTCGCGCATGCCATGGCGAACACAGCGCATTACGCCGCGCTGTTCGCCGGCGTGGACGCCGCGAGCATCCGCGACCACGCCGCGCTGGCCCGGCTGCCCGTCACGCGCAAATCCGCGCTCATCGAGGCGCAGGCCGCGCACCCGCCCTTCGGCGGCATTGTCGCATTGCCGATGGCGCAGCTGGCGCGCGTGTTCATCTCGCCCGGCCCCATCCATGAACCGGAGGGCACGTCACCGGATTACTGGCGCTTCGCCCGCGCGCTGCATGCCACAGGCTTTCGTGCCGGCGACCTCGTGCAGAACTGCTTCGCCTACCACTTCACCCCCGCTGGCAGCATGATGGAAAATGCGGCTCGCGCGCTGGGCTGCCCGGTGTTCCCGGCCGGCACAGGCAACACCGAGGCGCAGGCGCGCGCAGCCGCGCAGCTGAAGCCGGCCGGCTACACCGGCACGCCCGAATTCCTCAAGGCCATCATCGAGAAGGGCGACGAACTCGGCCTCGACCTCGGCTCCATCACGCGGGGGCATGTCTCGGGCGGCGCCTACCTTCCCACGCTGCGCGCCTGGTACGCGGCGCGCGGCCTGACCGTGCTGCAAAGCTACGGCACCGCCGATCTCGGACTCATCGCCTATGAGAGCGAGGCGCGCGATGGCCTGATCTCGGATGAGGGGGTGCTCATCGAGATCGTGCGTCCGGGCACCGGCGGTGTCGTCGCGGATGGGGAGGTGGGCGAGGTTCTGGTCACCAGCTTCAACCCGGTGCATCCGCTGATCCGCTTCGCCACCGGGGACCTCTCGGCGATCCTGCCGGGCACATCGCCCTGCGGCCGCACGAACAGGCGCATCCGCGGCTGGATGGGGCGCGCAGACCAGGCGGCGAAGGTGCGCGGCATGTTCGTGCGGCCGGAGCAGGTGGCGCAGGTCCTCGCCGATGTGCCGGGCGTCCTGCGCGCGCGCCTGGTGATCAGCGCCGATGACGGCCGCGATCACATGGAGCTGCGCGCGGAGGCGCCGGACCCCGCAATGCAGCTATCGCTGGAAGCCGCGCTCAAGGCACGAACCCGGTTGCGCGGCACCGTCGTGGTGGTCGGCATCGGCAGCTTGCCGAACGACGGAAAGGTCATTGACGACATGCGACCAGCGGCATCCTGAGTCGCGTCACAGATAGGCCGACGCCAGCGTCGGGCTCTCGCCCAGCGCATGCGCCATCTCGGCCAGCGCCTCCGCCACGGCTTCGCGCTCCGCCGGTCCGCCGAGGCAGACCCGCACCGCTTCCGGTGGCGCGCCGGACACGGTGAAAGCGTCCGAGGCCACGATTCCGACCCCACGCAACCGCATGTGACCGAGGAAGGCGGACCGCGTCCACGGCGCGGGCAGCTTCAGCCAAAGATGAAAGCCGATCGGGTCGGCCAGGAAACTGCCCGGCGGCAGCAGCGCGGCGGCGAGTTTCTGGCGCTCCATCGATTCCGAACGGATCGCGCGCAGCATCGCATCCGCCGTGCCATCCTCGATCCATCTGGTGGCCAGCGCGATCGTCAACGGCGAGGCCATGACCGTTCCCGCGCGCGCCACCTGCACAAAGGGCAGCGCGGAGCGTGCGTCAGGGGCGATCACGTAGGCCACGCGCAGCCCCGCGCCCAGGCACTTGGCCAGCCCCGCGATATGCCAGGTGAGTTCGGGCACCAGCGCCGCGAAGGGCGGCGGCCCCCGGCGCGGGATGAAGCCATAGGCGTCGTCCTCGAGGATCGGCAGGCGATTCCGGCGCACCACCTCGGCGATGGCGGCGCGGCGCGGCGCTGCGATGGTCTCCGTCGTGGGGTTGAGCAAGGTGGGGTTGAGGTAGAGCAGCTTGGGTTGCAGCCGGCGGCATGCCGCGTCCAGCGCGTCCGGGTCGATGCCCTCGGCATCGGCCGGCAGCCCCTCCACCCGCAGCCCGGCTTGTGCCGCGAGCGCGCGCACGCCCGGATAGGTGAGCGTCTCGGCCAGGATCACGTCGCCCGGCCGCGTGAGGGTGGCGAGGATGCCCTGCATCGCCGGATGCGCCCCGGGTGTGACGAACAGCCGCTCATGCGCCGGGACCAGCGCGCGGCGGCCGAGCCAGCTGGTGGCCGCGTCCTTGTCGGCGCCGGAGCCGCCAAAACCCTGGTAGCGCAGATGCGTGACCAGGTCGCGCCCGACCTCCTCCAGCCCGGCCCGCATGCGCTCGAGCAGCGCGGGGTCGTCCGGCTCGGGCGGCATGTTCATCGAGAAATCGACGATGGAGCGGCGCCGCACCGGGGCGCGTTCCACCGGGCGCGGCGCCGCGTTGACATAGGTGCCGCGGCCGACGGTGGAGGCGATCAGCCCGCGCCGCTGTGCCTCGGTATAGCCGCGCGCCACGGTGGTGAAATCGAGCCCCAGACGCGCGGCGAGCTGGCGCTGCGGCGGCAACCGGTCGCCCTCGGCAAGGCGCCCGGCGCCGAGGTCGCCGGCGATGGCATCGGCGATGGCGAGGTAGCGGGGTTGGCTGGAGCCGATGATTTCCGGCGTCCAGTCATCACGGCGTCGCGAGGCGCGATCAATCTGCATGAATTGACTGTATCTGACTGTGGTGTGGGAGCAAGACTGGGGGAAAGGAATTTCCCCCAGACCCCCCAATCTTTTATTTTTGGCTTCTTGGTGCGGGATCCACAGTGGCCCGGCTCCACGAGGCGAGCGCTGGCTGCCGGAATTTCCCATGGATAAAAATAAAAGAAGGTTGGTTTGGAGGGAATTCATTCCCTCCATGCTGTCGTCCGCGGCGCCTGCGATCAGGGCGCAGAAGGCACGCGTCGCCTGATTTTTAATCGATCTTGTCAGAGAAATTGACCCGTATTTTGAATGCATGATTGCGTCATGATTGATTGCTCCGCGTATCCGCTCATTTGGCACGCTGTTTGCGTTGATCGCTCCGCCGTCAACGCAGCAGGAGGCCGCCATGCCGACCGTCACCCACCCCGCCCACAAGAAGGGCGATGTCCTGGTCGACTACGAGTCCAAGCTTTTCCCGGATGTGAAAGCCGACCCAGGCGAGAAGGCCCTGGTCACCTTCCATACGGTCGCCTTCGAGGGCTCGATCGGCTTCGTGAACCTGCTCCAGGCCACGCGCCTGCAGCGCAAGGGTTTCGAGACGTCGATCCTGCTCTATGGCCCCGGCGTCACGCTGGGCGTGCAGCGCGGCTTTCCCACGCTCGGCGACGAGGCCTTCCCCGGCCACATGAACTTCAACAATCAGATCACGAAATTCATGGCCGAGGGCGGCAAGGTCTATGCCTGCCGCTTCGCGCTGCAGGCGCTGTACGGCCATGGCGAACCCTCGCTGATCGAAGGCATCACGCCGATCAGCCCGCTCGATGTCCTCGACATCATACTGATGCACCGCAAGGACAACGCGTTTATCCTCGATACCTGGACGCTCTGAACGCCGATGGGGAAGACGGTGCGCGCGGCGGCGGTGCAGATCGCTCCGGATCTCGACAGCCTGGCGAGCAGCCTCGAACGCGTGCTGAACGCGATCGCGGAGGCCGCCGGCAAGGGCGCCGAGCTCATCGTCTTCCCCGAGACTTTCCTGCCCTGGTATCCCTATTTCTCGTTCGTCCATCCGCCGGTTGCCACGGGCGCCGAGCATCTTCGCCTGTATGAGAATGCGGTGACGGTGCCCGGGCCCGCGGTGGCCGCCGTGGCCGAGGCCGCGCGCCGCGCCAATGCGGTGGTGGTACTGGGCGTGAACGAGCGCGACCACGGATCGCTCTACAATGCCCAGCTCATCTTCGACGCCTGCGGCACGCTGCGCCTCAAGCGCCGCAAGATCACGCCGACCTTCCACGAGCGCATGATCTGGGGCCAGGGCGATGGCGCCGGATTGCAGGTGGTGGAGACTGCGGTGGGCCGGCTCGGCGCGCTGGCCTGCTGGGAGCATTACAATCCGCTCGCCCGCTACGCCCTGATGGCGCAGCACGAGGAGATCCACGCGGCGCAATTCCCGGGCTCCATGGTGGGCCCGATCTTCGCCGAGCAGATCGAGGTTACCATCCGCCACCACGCGCTGGAGGCCGGCTGCTTCGTGGTCAACGCCACAGGCTGGCTCACCGAAGAGCAGATCGCGCGCATCTGCCCGGCCGAGCCGATGCGCAAGGCGCTGCGCGGCGGCTGCCACACGGCGATCATCTCGCCCGAGGGCAGCCACCTGGTGCCGCCGCTGACCGAAGGCGAGGGCATCCTGATCGCCGATCTCGACATGGGCCTGATCACCAAGCGCAAGCGGATGATGGATTCCGTCGGCCACTACGCGCGGCCGGAATTGCTCTCGCTCAACCTCGACAGCCGCGCCCAGGCGCCGATGCACGCGACCCCTTTTGACCTTGGGAGTGCCGATGATGAACGCGATACCGACGGAGCAGCTGATCCGGGAATTGCAGTCCTTCGGCGCCCGCCTGGCTGACCCGAAGGCGGGTGCGGAGAGCCGCCGCGGCGGTGCGGGGCCTTCCGACCACAAGGCCGTCACCATCGACGGCATGACGGTGATGGTGCCGGTCCACACCGCGCCGGCTTTCGAGAGCCCCTATGTGCTCGACGCCCCGGATGCGACCGGCGCGAGCCAGGTCCGGCGCGATGGCATCGCACTGGGCGAAGCGCGCTTTCCGCGCCAGCCCCGCTTCCACGCGCTGAGCACGGCAGATGGGATTCCCTATTCCAAGATCGCGGTGCTGCACGGGCGCGACGTGCTGGCGACGACGGTGCTGCAGAGCTGCATCCGCTACCAGTCGCGCACGAAGACGTGCCGGTTCTGCGCCATCGGCCAGTCGCTCGCGGCCGGGCGCACCGTGGAGCGCAAGACGCCTGCCATGCTCGCGGAAGTCGCGAAGGCCGCGGTCGAGCTCGACGGCGTGAAGCACATGGTGATGACCACCGGCACGCCGCCGGGCGAGGATCGCGGTGCCGCCCTCCTCGCCGAGAGTGCGGCCGCGGTGAAGGCGGCGGTGGCGCTGCCGATCCAGGCGCAGTGCGAGCCGCCCGAGGATGACGCCTGGTATGGCCGCATGCGCGACGCCGGCGTGGATGCGCTGGGGATGCACCTGGAAGTCGTGACGCCTGCGTTGCGTGCCACCATCATGCCGGGCAAGGCGCAGCTCGGGATCGATCGCTACATGCAGGCCTTCGCCGCCGCCGTGCCGGTCTTCGGGCGCGGCCAGGTCTCGACCTACATCCTCGCCGGCCTGGGCGACACGGCGGAGGCGATCCTCGACATCGCGTCCCGCGTCGCAGCCCTCGGCGTCTATCCCTTCGTCGTGCCCTTCGTGCCGATCAGCGGCACGCCGCTGGAGAGCCATCCGGCGCCAAGCCCGGATTTCATGCATTCCATCCTGGCACCACTGTCGCGGCTGCTGGTGGAGAGCGGGCTCAAGGCCACGGACATCAAGGCCGGCTGCGGGCGCTGCGGGGCCTGTTCGGCGCTGTCCACCTATGAGCGCGCGCTGGTGCCGGCGTGATCTTCGAACCTGTCATTCCGTTCCTGCCCGCCGGCTACCAGATCAAGCAGGCCGGGGCCCCGTGGGAACATGCGGCGGCCGCGGCGCTGCGCCGCGCGGTGTTCTGCGACGAGCAGGGGCTGTTCGCGGGCGATGACCGCGATGCGATCGACGCGGATGCGATCACGCTCGTCGCCATCGCCCATCTCGGCGCGGCCTGGGGTGAGGTCGTGGGCACCGTGCGGCTGCACGAAGAATCGCCCGGCCTGTGGTGGGGCTCTCGCCTGGCGGTGGCCGCGCCCTATCGCCGCGTCGCGGCCATCGGCACGGCGCTGATCCGCCTGGCCGTCTCCACCGCCCATGCGCGCGGCTGCACGCGCTTCCTCGCGCATGTGCAGGCGCAGAACGCCGCGCTGTTCCACCGCCTGCACTGGACCACGGAGGCGGAGGTCACCCTGCACGGGCATCCGCATCACCGGATGCAGGCGGCGCTCGACGCCTATCCGCCGATTGCGCGGCCGGAAATCGGCTTCCTCTCCATCGCCCGGCGCGCGGCGTGATCGAGGCACTCGCCGAGACGCTGCGCGGGTCGCGCAGCATTGCCGGCAAAGCGGATATCGCGACCGTCGCGGCGCGTCTGGGGATCGGCGGCGGCGATGCCGTGCCGGTCGGCGACGATGCCGCCGCGATCCCGGATGGCGATGGCCACCTGCTGCTCGCCATCGAGGGATTCATGAACGAGTTCGTCGCCGCCGACCCCTGGTTCGCCGGGTGGTGCGGGGTGATGGTGAACCTCTCCGACATCGCCGCCATGGGCGGGCGCGCGATCGCCGTGGTCGATGCGCTCTGGGCCGAGGGCGAGGCGCAGGCCTCGCCGGTGCTCGACGGGCTGCGCGCCGCGTCGCGCGCCTATGGCGTGCCGCTGGTCGGCGGGCATTCCAACCTGCGCACCGACCGCGGCCAGCTCGCCGTGGCGATCCTCGGCCGCGCGCGGCGCCTGCTCACCAGCTTCGATGCCGAACCGGGAGACCGCCTGGTCGCCGCCATCGATTTGCGCGGGCGCTACCGCGAGCCCTTCGCCAACTGGGAAGCCGCGACCGAAGCGCCGCCCGAGCGGCTGCGCGGGGATCTCGCCCTGCTGCCGGTGATCGCCGAAGTGGGCCTCTCCCGCGCCGCCAAGGACATCAGCCAGGGCGGCGTGGTGGGCACGGCGGCGATGTTCTGCGAGGCCTCCGGCGTGGGGGCCAGCATCGACGTGCTGGCGGTGCCGCGACCCGATGGCGTGGCGCTGGAGCGCTGGCTGCTGACCTTTCCCTCGTTCGGCTACCTGCTGGCGGTGAAGCCGGACGACGTTCCCGCGGTGCTGGAGCGCTTCACCGCGCGCGGGATCGCGGCCGCGGATATCGGCGGCTTCACGCCGGGCCACCGCCTCGCCATCGCGATGGAGGGGCGCGAGGCACTGATCCGCGACCTCGCGGAGGCGCCGCTGCTCGGCTGCGCGCCGCCCGCATGAGGATCGCGATCCTCGCCCATTCCACCAATCCGCGCGGCGGCGTGGTGCATGCGATGCACCTCGCGGAGGCGCTCTGCGCCGCCGGGCATGAGGCGGTGCTGCACGCGCCCGACGCCGCCGGCCAGGGCTTCTTCCGCACCCCGGACTGCCCGCATGAAGCGATCCCGGTGGCCGCCGCGCCGCGCGACATCCTCGCGCTGGTCGAGCAGCGCCGCGCCGAATATGCGGGCTGGTTCACGGCACCCGCGCGGCGCAGCTTCGATGTGTTCCACGCGCAGGATGCGCTTTCGGGCAATGCACTGGCCGATCTGCACGCGGCCGGGCTGATCGACGGCTTCGCCCGCACCGTCCACCACATCGATGATTTCGCCGATCCGGGCCTGATGGCGCTGCAGGCGCGTGCCGTCACCCAGGCGCGGGCGCTGTTCACGGTGAGCGAGCAGTGGCGTGGCATCCTCGCCCAAGGCTGGGGCCGCGATCCACGCATCGTGGGCAATGGCGTCGATGCGCAGCGCTTCACCCCCCGCCCGGACGGGCGTGAGGCCGCGTTGCGCCGGCGCTGGGGACTCGGCGCCGGGCCGGTCTTCCTGGCCATCGGCGGTGCCGAGGCGCGCAAGAACACGCTGGGCATCCTCGACGCCTTCATCGCGTTTCGCAGCGGCACGCCGTCGGCGCAGCTGCTGATCGCCGGTGGCGCCTCGCTGCTCGACCATGGCGCGTATCAGGCACGCTTCGCCGCGCGCCTCGCCGCCGCTGCGCTTCCCGCGGAGGCCGTGATCCTGGCCGGCCCGGTCGAGGATGCCGAGATGCCGGCGCTCTACCGCCTGGTGGACGCGCTGGTCTTTCCCTCGCTGAAGGAGGGGTTTGGGCTCGTCGTGCTCGAGGCGCTCGCCAGCGGCATCCCCGCCATCGTGCCGCGCCTCGCACCCTTCACCGAATTCCTCCGCCCCGCCGAGACGCTGTGGTGCGACCCCAAGGACAGCGCCTCCATCACCGCCGCGATGGCCGCCTCGCTCGATCCCGAACGCCGCGCGGCGCTGGCGGTGCGCGGCCACGCCGTGGTCGCGCGGCACGGCTGGGACCGCGTCGCCGCGGCGCAGCTCGACGGCTACCGCGCCTTCCTGGAGCAGCCCGGCCATGCCTGAGATGCGCTTCGACATCACCTGGCCGGACGGGATGGCGGAGCGTTGCTATTCGCCCTCGCTGGTCATCAAGGACCATTTCGCGCCGGGCGAATCCTACGCCGTGTCGGATTTTCTTGTCCGCGCGCGAACGGCCCTGCGCGAAGCCAGCGCGCGGGTCGAGGCGCGCTACGGCTTTCCCTGTTCGCTCGCCCTGGGCCAGCTCGCCCGGCTCGAGCAGCGCGCCGGTGCGTTCGCGCAAGGCGACGCGGCCCGCATCCACGTCACCGCCTTCATCGAATAGGAGCCCGCCATGGCATCGCCCCCGCTGCCCGCGCATATCCCCGTCGCCATCATCGGCGGCGGCCAGGCCGGCCTGTCCGTGAGCGCCACTCTCGCGGGACGCGGCATCGAGCATCTGGTGTTGGAGAAGCACCGCATCGCCCATGCATGGCGCAGCCAGCGCTGGGACAGTTTTTGCCTGGTCACGCCGAACTGGCAGTGCAAGCTGCCCGGCTTCGCCTATCAGGGCGATCAACCCTACGGCTTCATGCCGCGCGACGAGATCGTCGCCTATGTCGAAGCCTTCGCGCGCCATATCGATGCGCCGGTGCGGGAAGGATGCGGCGTGGACCGCCTCGCGCGCGATGGCGATCGCTTCGTGCTGGAGACGAGCGGTGGCACGCTCACCGCCGACGCGGTGGTGCTGGCGGTCGGTGGCTATCACCGCCCCAGCATTCCTCGCATCGCCGAGCGCCTGCCCGAGAAGGTCGTGCAGCTGCACTCCTCCACCTACCGCAATCCCGCGCAATTGCCCGAAGGTGCCGTGCTCGTGGTGGGGTCCGGCCAGTCGGGCTGCCAGATCGCGGAGGACCTTCATCTTGCCGGGCGCCGCGTGCACCTGGTCACGGGCTCTGCGCCGCGCTGCCCGCGTGTCTATCGCGGGCGCGACGCGGTGGAGTGGCTCGCCGATCTCGGCCAGTACGACCTGCCGGTGGAGCAGCACCCGCTGCGCGAGAAGGTGCGCCGCAAGGCAAACCACTACCTGACTGGGCGCGATGGTGGGCGCGATATTGACCTGCGCCGATTCGCTGCGGAGGGGATGGTCCTGCATGGCAGGCTCGACGATGTGCGCGGGTCGCGGCTTCGGTTCCGCGATGACCTGCGTGCCAATCTCGACGGCGCGGATCAGGTCTATAACGGCATCTGCGCACTGATCGACAAGCACATCAGCGACCAAGACATCGCGGCACCGCCCGGCCAGCGCTACACGCCGGTGTGGGAGCCCGATGCGCCGGCCACGAGCCTCGACCTTGAGATTGCGGGCATCAACGCTGTCGTCTGGGCGACCGGCTTCGCTGCGGACTGGTCATGGGTGGAATTGCCGATTTTCGACGGGCAGGGATATCCGACCCATCATCGCGGCGTGACGGCGCTTGCGAGCGTCTACACCGTCGGACTGCCGTGGTTGCACAGCTGGGGGTCTGGACGTTTTGTGGGTCTGGCGCGTGATGCGGAATACCTCGCCGAGAGGATCTCGCTGGGGTTGGGGCGTACGATGCGCGTTCAGGTGGCGCGGGTGACGGCTTAGCGCTTGGTCGCGGGGCGTAGCCGCCGTGAACGTCCCGTGTTGTCGGTGGCGCCACCCTGCCTGACGCTGGCCAAGGCTGCGTTCGGCAAGCCCAGACGGTTTCGCCTCTCACCACGTGAGGGGCGTCACTGCTTTTTGATACCGCGTCTTCCAAATCGCGTTGGCGAGCGCCGGCTCCGCCTGAAGCGTGGAAGCCATGTGCATTCCCGGCCTCCTGACGGCTTGGCGCAGGCGCGATCCGCGTCTTGGAACCGGTTCAAGAATGTGAGCCGGGAACGCCAACGTGCGTTGTGCACTGCAACAAGACACTCTTAATGGTTGTGTGAACCATTCTGAAACTTGCAAAAGTTGTATAGCATGAAGAACAACTATCGTTCTGATTGCGACATCTATGTCCTGGGTGGGAACCTCCCTCGGGCCCAGGCATTCGCCCGCTATCTGACGGACCATGGATGTCCGGCGGACGCCTTTGCCGACCGGTTCTCCCTGCTGTCCCGGATGGAGGGTCACCCGCCGGGCCTGGTGCTTCTCCAGGCGGGCGCCGGATCGCCCGATGCCCTGATCGCGATGCTCTCCGAAATCCGGGCGCGCTCGCCGGTGCCGTGCATCCTCCATGCCCAGGAACCCGATCAGGTCGCCCAGCGCGTGCATGGCCTGGAGAACGGCGTCGACGACTGGATCCCTGCCGCCACGGCCCCGCGCGAGGTGCTGGCCCGTATCCGTGCCGTGCTGCGCCGCAGCCGGCGGTCCGCCATCGTCAGTACCGTCCCGCCGGCCAACCCGACGCCGCCGGGCACCTGGCATCTTTCGGTCGAGCGGCGCGAGCTTTTCACCGCCGATGGGTCGGCATGCCTACTCACCGCAGCGGAATTCGATCTTCTCTGGGTTCTTGTCCAAACCCCGGGGGTGCCGGTGGCGCGGGAGGTATTGTCCCAGTCCGTGTTTCGGCGGTCCTGGTTTCCGTATGACCGCGGGCTCGACAACCTGGTGGCACGGCTTCGACGCAAGCTCGCTGCTCACTCCAAAAACGCCAATATTATTAGGCCAATTCGGGGCGCCGGCTACGCTTTCACGAATTTCTGACACGCTGCGGCCGACGCCGCCCGGTCCTTCATTGCTGAAACCAAGACGTGTGTCGAAAATTGTATTGCACGCTTAACGTGTCTTTCGCAGCGCAGCAACACCCTGATAGATGGCGGGAGCTTAACAGACCCTCAATGTTGATAGGAAAAATGACGCATGCTGGAATTCGCTTCGACTCCTGGCGGCGGCGCAGGATGGTACGGGACCCCAGGCGCCGACACGGTGATTGCCGATCACCTCTCGGGCTTCACCTTCGACAATCTCATCACGACCTTCGGCGGCAATGACCTGATCGATGCCGGCCGCGGCGACGACATCGTCTTCGCCGGCACCGGCGATGACATCGTCTACGGCGGCACCGGCGACGACCTCGTCTTCGGCGAGGCTGCCGACGACTTCCTCACCGGCAATGCCGGCAACGACGTGATCGATGGCGGCAAGGGCGCCGACTTCATCGATGGCGGCGCAGGCCAGGACCGCCTCCTCGGCGGCGACGGCAACGACATCGTCGTCGGCGGCAGCGGCAATGACGTGGTCGTGGCCGGGCGCGGCGATGACCTGGTGGATGCCGGCTCGGGCAAAGACGTGGTCGCCGGCGGCGATGGCGCCGACACCATCTTCGGCGGCACGGGCGACGACAAGCTTTCCGGCGAAGGCGGCCATGACCTGATCGCGGGCGGCAGCGGCAACGACGTGCTCATCGGTGGCCTGGGCGCGGATACCCTGGTCGGCGGCAGCGGCGAGGATACGTTCTACTTCGCCTCCGGCTTCGGCAAGGACGTCGTGCTCGATTTCACGCCGGGCACGGACACGATCGAAATCACGGCCAATATCAACGGCCTGGACCTCACCACCCCGGCGCAGCTGGCGGACCACATCACCGAGGATGGCAGCGGCGCGATCATCACCCTGGGCACCAGCAGCATCAAGCTCGTGGGCGTCTCGGCCGATGACCTGCTCGACAACCTGGCCTCCTACGTGAAAATCGTTTGAGCCAGATCGGCACCACGCAGGAATTGCAGGCGGCACCGCGCCGCCTGCACGGCTTCGCCCATGCTTCCCCAGAGCACGAGGCCGCCGATGACGGCCAGGCCCTCGGACTCTGGCGCCTTCCCGCGGGGCTGCTGGTCGTGGAGGCGCCGGCCATCGCGGACGCCTCCGGGGCCGTGTTGCTGTTCGACGGCAACCCACTCCAGCCTCCGCAGGGCACGATCATGCTGGGTACCGGGGCCTCGCTCCGGCGGCTGATCGCCATCCGCCCACCCGACGGGGCGCCGCTCGCGCGGATCTCATTCGAGGCGCAGGCCCATGTCCATGCCAGCGCATCGCTGGCCGAGGCGCATCCGGTCGAGACCTTCGCGCGCCTGCTTGCCGGCGACACGATGGGCGAGCAGGCGCGGTTCCTGCGCTTCCTGGTCGAGACCTGCGGCCCGATCTTCCGCATCGCCCGCCATCCCGGCTTCGCGACCTTCCTGCTGCGCCTCGCCCACGCCATCGTGGTGCGCCAGGGTCCCGCTTGCCCCCCCGCGCATCCCCTGACACGGCCGGGGACGCCGGCGCTGTCCATGTGGCACGTGCCCGGCGCATCAGGGGCAGGGCTGTGGCAGCTGCTCTCAGCCGCCGGGACGCAGCGCATCGCGCCGCCGGTCGGCGGGGTCCTGATGCTGGAGAGCCGCCACGCCGCCCTGCGCGCCAGCTTCCTGCTGCCACCGCCCGGGCCTGACGGCGCCGCGCGCCCTCCCTTGCGCCTTGCCGCGTCCGCACCGCGTCTGCCGGGGCTGCTCGAAGCCGGCGCTGCGACCGCGCCGGCGGAGCGCGCGGTGGCGCGCGCCTTGTTCCGCCGGATCGCTGCCCAGCCCGGGGATGTTCTCGCCACGCGCCTGCTGCGCGACCGCCGCCTGCTCTCGCGCCCCGCCGCGCTGCGCCGACTGGATGATCCCGCCCGCCCGATCGGCGGCGCGCTGGAGCTGGCCGTCTCGGATGGCGGCGGCGGCGTCTTCATCGCGGGCTGGCTGCGCGACCCGCTCGGCATGGTCAGCGGCGGGCTTGCGTTGCGCGACCTGATGACCGGCCAGACCCTGCCCGTGCCGGCCCATGCCCTGCACCGGGTCGCGCGTGCCGACCTGGCCGCGGAATTCGGCAAGGCCGCCCATGGCGATGCCGGGCCGCGGCCGGGCTTCCTCGCGCATCTTCCCCAGGCCGAAGCCATGACCGGCGGGCCGGTGGCCCAGTGGGGCCTCGACCTGCGGCTTGCCTCCGGCGAGACGATCCAGCTCATCGCCCCGCCCGGGCTGCTGCCGCCCGGCCGCGCCCGGGCGCTGGTGCTGCGCGCCGTCCATCCCCAGGGCCTCTCGGCGCCGATCCTCGATGAGTGCCTCACACCCGCCGTCGCACGGCTCCAGCGCGCCACCCTGGACTGCCTCGGCGCGCCCGAGATCATCCGCATCGGCCGCCCCCCCGTCCGGGCGCCGGTCGCGATCATCATCCCGCTCTACCGCAACCTCCGCTTCCTGCCCTTCCAGGTCGCCGCCTTCGCGAGCGATGCCGGGCTGCGCGCCGGGGCGGAGATCATCTTCGTGCTCGATTCCCCCGAGCAGCGCGACGCGGTGGAACACCTGCTGCGCGGCCTCCACGCGATCCATGCGATGCCGATGAGCCTGGTCGTGATGGCCACCAATGCCGGCTATGCGAGTGCCTCCAACGCCGGCGCGGCGGCGGCCGGTGGTGCCGCAAAGTACCTCCTGCTGCTCAATTCCGACGTGATCCCGGCCGCACCGGGCTGGGTTGGCGCGATGCTCGCCCCGATGCGCCGCGACGGGCGGATCCTCGCCGTCGGGCCCAAGCTCCTGTTCGAGGATGGCTCGGTGCAGCATGCCGGGCTGTTCTTTGCGCGCCACGGGCCGCAGGGCGACTGGCTCAACGGGCATTACGGCAAGGGCATGCCGCGACGGCACCCCGATGTGCTGCGCGCCCGGTCGGTGCCCGGCGTCACGGGCGCGGCCCTGCTGGTCCGCCGCGATGCCTTCGCCCAGGTGGGTGGCTTCTGCACCGACTACGTCATCGGCGATTACGAGGACAGCGACCTGTGCCTGCGCCTGCGCGCGCTGGGCGGCGACATCCGCTACGCGCCCGCGGCCGAGCTCTACCATTTCGAGCGGCAATCCATCATGGGACATGCCGGCTACGCGCAGACGCTGGCCTGCGCGCATAACCGGCGCCTGCACCACCGCCGCTGGGACGCCACGATCACCGCCCTGATGGTCGGCTTCGGCACCGGCCGGAACGCGGCCTACGCCGCACGCCCGGCGGTGGCCGCATGACCGCGCCACTGCGGATCCTCATGCTCGCGCACAACCACCCCGACCTTCAGCCGGGCGGCACCGAGACCATCGCGCGCAACCTGTTTCGCACGCTGCGCGACACCTTGCCGGGGCTGGCCGGGTTGTTCCTCGCCGCGACCACCGGCGCGCAGCGCGAACCCAAGCCCGGCACGCTGCTGCAGGCCGCACCCGGCGGGCAGGCCGACGAGGCGCTGATGTGGCTGCCGCATTTCGACCGGTTCTTCCTGAGCCAGGCGGATACGCAGGGCCTGGGCATGGCCTTCGGCCCGCTCATGGACAGCCTCAGGCCCGACATCATTCACATCCATCACCCGCTGCAATTCGGGCTCGAGACCATCGCGCTGCTGCGCCGGCTCGCGCCGCGCGGTGCGAAGCTGGTGATGACGCTGCACGACTACTTCGCGATCTGCCCGCGCGAGGGCCAGCTGCTGCGCGCCGATGGGCGCCTGTGCACCGGTCCCTCGCTGGATGCCTGCCACCACTGCCTGCCCACGCGCCCGGCCAGTGACCTGCTGATGCGCCAGCTCGCCATCGGCCAGGCAGCGTCACTGGTCGATGCGCTGGTCTCGCCCAGCCACTTCCTGCGCGACCGGTTCGTGGCGGCCGGCTGGGACGCCGCGCGGATCACCGTGCTGCCCAATGCGGTCGACATCCGCGGCGCGCCGGCCCCCCATCGCGCCCTGCCCGATGGCGGACGGCGCGATCGCTTCGGGTTCTTCGGCCACGTCAACCGCTTCAAGGGCAGCCTGCTCGCACTCGACGCCTCCGCGCGCCTGTCCGCGGCGGGCGTGGCGCACGGGCTGGCCCTGCATGGCGGCGCGGCCCACCAATCCAGCGAATTCCTGGCCGAGTTCAAGGCCGCCCTCGCCGCGGCACCGGCCGCGCGGCACCACGGCATCTATGACGCGGCGGAACTCCCGCGCCGGATCGGTGCCGCCGACTGGGTGATCGTCCCGTCCCTATGGTTCGAGAACGCGCCGCTGGTGGTGCTGGAGGCCTTCCGCCATGGCCGCCCGGTCATCTGCGGCGATGCCGGCGGCATGGCCGAGCTGGTGCGCGATGGCGTGGATGGCCTGCACGCGCCGATCGGCGATGCCGAGGGCTGGGCCGCGACCATGCGCCGCGCGGTCCAGGAACCCGGCCTGTGGGACCGGCTCGTCCAAGGCATCCGCCCTCCCGCCGGCCTGGACGCCATGGCGCGCCAGCACCTCGATCTCTATCGCGCCCTGTTGCGGCGCCCCACGCCCGCGCGGCGCGCGCCGCGCCCAGCCCAGCAACGCCAGCCGGAGGCCGCATGACCGCGCAGCTGCACATGATCCCGGCCGACCCGGCGCCCGGCGCGCCCCGCCCCGCCGAAATTCCCCGCCCTGCCGAGATCCAGGGCGTCGTCGACAACATCGCCGCCGGCCGCGTCTTCGGCTGGGCATGGAACCCCAGCCAGCCGGATGAGCGCGTTGCCATCGAACTGCGCCTGGGCCAGCAGACCGTGGCGCAGACCCTGGCGGCGCAGGAGCGGGCCGATCTCAAGGGTGCGGGCGTGGGCGATGGCTGCCACGCCTTCGAGCTCCGCCTCACGCCCGAATGGATCGAGCGCCGCGCCGAGATCTTCGTCGTCGCGCGCTCCGGCGACGGGCTCGAAGTGCCGCTGCCGATCCTGGGCGCCCGGCGGGCGCTGGCGGTGGTGCCCGGCGAGGCGGGCGGCCCGAACGCCCGGTCCCTGTCGCGCGCGGTGCAGACCCTTGCGGGCGCCCAGCGCGACCTGGCCGAACGGCTCACCTCGCTGGCCGGGCGCCTGCCCGAAACGACCCCCACGGGGGAGGACCTCGCCGCGCGCATCGAAACGCTCGAACTGTGGTGCCTGCGGATCGACGAACGCCTGGCGGCACAGTCCGGCGAGGCGCCGCCCGCGACGCCGCGGCGACGGCTGGACCCCTGGCAGATCGTCCTGGCCGGCATCGCTCTGGTGGCGATGGTGAGCGGTGTCGTGCTGGCCTGGATCGGCGCGTTTCCCGCCGGCGGGGCACGGTAGCGCGCATGGCATCGGACGCCAGCCGGGATGGCCGCGCGGCGATGCCGACGCTGCCGGCGGGACAGGCGCTGGCGCAGCTGCGCGACCAAGCGAAGACCGCCATCCAGCTGGCGCTGGTGGTAGGCGGCAGCGCGACGCTGCTCACCTTCGCCACCATCTGGATCAAGCTCGAGGTGTTCCGCCTCGTCGTGCCGACCGGCTCCATCCCGACGGCACTCGGGCTCGGCATGGGCTTCCTGATCGTGGCCGGGCTGCTGGTGGTGCTGGACCATCTGCGCGACCTGATCCTGCTGGCTGCGGGTAACCGCCTTGCCCGCGCGGTCTCGGGCCCGGTCATCCTGGCTGCGGCCGCGCGCGCGGGGGAGCCCGCTGCGGCCAGCGGCGCGCTGCTCAAGGATGTCGAGGAGGTGCGCAGGGCGCTCGCCGGCCCGCTTTGCACGGCGCTGCTCGACGCCGCGCTGGTGCCGGTCGCGCTGCTGTTGCTGTGGTGGCTGCACCCCTGGTTCGCGGTTCTCGCCGTGGTGTGCTGCCTGCTCGCCGCGGCCGCGAGCCTGCTGGCGGAGGGGCGCGCGCGCGGGGCGCTGGCCTCCGCCAATGCGCTCGCCGCGCGCAGCGCCGGGGGCGTCGCCGACGCGATGCGCTGCGCCGAAGCGGTCGAGGCGATGGGCATGCGCGCCGCGCTGGAGCGGCGCTGGCGGGACGATCTGCGCCAGGGTGGCGAACGCATGCGCGCCGCGCAGGAACTCGGCCGCCGCCTGAGCGCCTCGGGCGCGACACTGCAGGGCCTCGCGGCCGGCGGCGCCATGCTGGTGGGCGCACTGCTGAGCCTGCGCGGCGAAGAACTGGGCGCGGGCCTCATGGCCGCGATGCTGCTGACCGGACGGGTGATCGAGCCCTTCGCCCGGCTGGGCAGCGCGACGCAGGATTGGGGCAGCGCCACTGCCGCCTGGGCCCGGCTCGCGCGCACCATGGAGCAGGCCGACGAGGGCGCCCTGGCGGGGACGGTGTTCGCCTGCCCGGAGGGGCGGCTGGTGCTCGAACGCCTCACCTACCTCCATCCCGGCACCCCGCGCCCGCTGCTGCGCGAGGTCGACCTGACGGTCACCCCCGGCGAGGTGGTGGCCATCATCGGGCCGCCGGGCAGCGGCAAGACCACGCTGCTCCGGCTCATGCTGGGCATGTTCCACCCGACCGCGGGCGGCGTCTTCCTCGATGGCCACGCGACGTCGCAATGGGATCACGAGGATCTCGCGCGCCATGTCGGCTACCTGCCGCAGGATCCCAACCTTGGCGACGGCACCATCGCCGAGGCCATCGCGCGCCTCGCCATCGCGCCCGACCTCGTGGCCGTGCTGCGCGCCGCGCGCCGCGCCGGCGTGGACCAGATGATCGCGTCGCTGCCGCTGGGCTACGCGACGCGCGTCGCGGGCGATAGCGGATTGTCGATGGGCCAGCGCCAGCGCGTGGCCCTGGCGCGCGCGCTCTATGGCGATCCCCGCCTGGTGCTGCTCGACGAGCCGACCGCCTGGCTCGACACCCAGGGCGAGGCCGCGGTCGAGGCCCTCCTCGCGCGGCTCAAGGCCGATGGCGTCGGCGTCGTGCTCAGCTCGCATCGGCGCGGCGTCGTGGCCACGGCCGACCGGGTGCTGGTCATGGGCTCGGCCGGCACCCTGCGCGAGGCCGGTACGCCGCGAGCCGAGCCCGCCCGCATCGGGGCGATCAACGGGAAGGCCTCGGCATGAGCGCGCATGGCCGCACCATCGGCGACCATGCGGGGACTGCGGGGGTCATGGCGCTCTGCCTGGGCCTGTCCGTCGGGGTGCAATGCGCCCTGCTCGCCTCTCCGCTGCTCACCATGCACGTCTTCGACGGCGTGCTGCAGAGCCGCAACGACGACACGCTCCTCGCCCTCACCGTGGGCTTCGTGCTGATGGTCTCGCTCGGCGGATTGCTGCGCTACCTGCGCGCGCGCCTGGTGGCGACCGCGACCGAGAGTGCGGGGATGCGTCTGCAATCAGGCGCGCTCGGCGCCTCGGTGCGTGGCGCGATGGCGGGCGACCGGGCGCGCGGCCTCGCGGCGCTGGGCGATGTCTCGGAGGTGCGGCGCATGCTCGGCGGTGCCGTCGCCTCGGATCTGCTGGACCTGCTGACGGTGCCCGCGGCCATCGCCTTCCTGTTCCTGCTGCACCCGATCTATGGCTGGACGGCGGTGGGGGGGTGCGTGCTGCTGGCCCTCCTCGGCGCGCTGGCGGACCGCACGACGCGCGCCCTGGTGCGCTCGGCCATGTCCGAACAGGCGCGCTCGACCGCCGCGCTGACCGGCCGGTTGCGCGGGCGGGACATGCTCCATGGCCTGGGGATGCTGCGCGCCACCTTGCAACGCTGGCGACCCGAGGGGCAGCGCGCGATCGAACTGGGCGATGCGGCGCAGCGCCGGGCGCGCGCCATCCAGGGCCTGGCAAGCTTCACCGGCCTGATGCTGCAGATGGTGATGGTGACCATCGGCGCCTGGCTCGTCGCGCGGCAGGAGGCCTCGACCGGCAGCCTGCTGGCCGCCACCATGCTGGCGGGCATGGCGGCCGCACCGGTCAGCCGCGTGGTCGCGACCTGGCGCGACTGGGCCTTCGGCGTGGCGGCCTGGCGGCGCCTGACCGGCTTCATCGCGACGAACGCCCCGCCCCCATGGCTGCCGCACGATGCGGAGGCTCCGGCCGGGCTGCACGTCGCGAACCTCACCGTGACCACGCCCGATGGCACGCGCACGCTGGTGCGCGCGCTGGATCTCGCCGTCGCCCCGGGCAGCGTGCTGGGCGTGCGCGGCCCGAACGGGGCCGGCAAATCCACCCTGTTGCGCGCGCTGCTCGGCATCTGCGCGGTGCGCGATGGCGAGCGGCGCCTGGACGGCCATGATCTGCGCATGCCGGGCCTGCGCAACGCCGCCGTCGGCTACCTGCCGCAAGGCGCGCAGCTTCTGCATGGCAGCGTGCTCGACAATATCCGCCGCTTCGGCGATGGCGATGCCGCATCCGCCGTCGCCGCGGCCAGGCGCGTGGGCGCGCACGACGCCATCGGCCGGCTGCCACGCGGCTACGACACGCCGGCCGGCAGCCAATCCGGCCTGTCCGGCGGGCAGCGCCAGCTGGTGGCCCTGGCGCGCGCCTTCCACGGCGCGCCGCGCCTGCTGGTGCTGGACGAGCCCGAGGCCGGGCTCGATGCCGCCTCGATCGCGCTGCTGCACGCGGCCGTCGCCAATGCCCGCGATGCGGGCGCGGTGATCATCCTCGTCACCCATGATCCGGCCGAATGGGCGGGCCTTGCGACCGAATGGCTCGACCTTGCGGCCGATGGTGCGTGGCATCTCACGCCGGCCGCCAAAGCGGGAGACCGTCCATGAGCCTCGTCCTCGCCCCGCCCCGCCTCGCCCCCTTGCCCGAGCCCGAGCTGGGTGCGCCCCGGCTGCGCGGCGTCGCCCTGGCCTCCTTGCTGACCCTGGTCCTCGGCCTGGGCGGGATCTTCGCCTGGGCCATCCTCACGCCGCTGGAACGCGCCGTGATCGGCACCGGTTCGCTGGTGGCGGAGGGACGGCGCAAGACGGTCAACCTGATGGAGCCCGGCCTGCTGCGCGAACTCGTGGTGCGCGAGGGCGACCGGGTCGCGGCCGGCCAGGTGCTGCTGCGCCTCGATGTCACCCAGGCCGAGGCGGTGGCGAGCCAGGCGCGCTCGGCCTATCACGGCGGCATCGCGCGCCTCGCCCGGCTGAGCGCCGAACAGGCCGGCGACCGCGCCCTGGTGATCCCCGGGGCGGCGCTGGACGCCGCGCGCGCCAGCCCGACCATCGCCTCCTTCGTCGAGGCCGAGCGCCGGCTCTACGCCGCGCGCTGGGCGGCCTATGACGGCGCGATCGCGGCCCAGCGGCGGCGCGTCGCGCAGGCAGCCGAGCAGATCAGCAGCCTCGTCGCCCAGCGTGTCGCGGCCGGCACCCGGCTGCGCGCCCTGCGCGAGGAGCTGGCCGGGGTGAACCAGCTGCTCGCCGCCGGCTTCGCGACCCGCACCCGGGCGCTGGAACTGCGCCGCCTGGAAGCCGAGGCGTTGGGCAGCCTCGGGCAATACACCGCGCTCGAGGCCCAGGCCGGCGAGCAGATGGCGCAGGCCGAATTGGACGCGCGCAACCTCACCCTCAACCGCGAGGCCGAGATCGCCCGCGACCTGCAGGAGACCCAGGCCGCGGTCGCCGATGCGGCCGACCGGCTGCGCGCCGCGCAGGACGTGCTCACCCGGCGCGAGGTGCTCGCCCCCGAGGCCGGCATCGTCACCGATCTGCGCTTCTTCACCGCCGGCAGCTCCATCGCCGCCGGTCAGCCCGTGCTGGACCTGGTGCCGATCGACAGCGGGATCGTCGTGGAGGCCCGCATCGCGCCACTCGATATCGAACAGGTGCAGGCCGGGCAGCGGGTGAACATCCGCCTCTCCGCCTATCGGCAGCGCGAGGTGCCGATGCTGACCGGCCATCTCACCTATGTCTCGGCCGATCGCCAGACGGACCCGCAGGGTGCCGCCTTTTTCCTGGTGCGCGCGGTGCTGGACACCGCCGAGATGGTGCCCGGCAGCGCCGCCATCCCGCCGCTCGCGGCCGGCATGCCCGCCGAGGTCTTCGTGCTGGGCGAACGGCGCACCGTGCTCGACTACCTGTTGCGCCCGCTGCGCGACAGCATGCGCCGCGCGTTGCGGGATTGAGCCGCATGACCCGCAAGCAGAAAGCCCGCACCTCGACGCCTGCGGCCGCCCTGCCCGGCCAGCGCGTGCTGGTGATGTCGCACATGCATCCCGCCGTCTCGCATGGCGGCGCCGAGATCGCGGCCTATCAGCTCTACGGCGCGCTGCGTGCCTCGTCCGAGGTCGCCGCCTGCTGGTTCCTCGCGGCGTCGGGCGGCAAGGTCGCCGGGCGCCTCGGCGCGCGGCTCAGCCAGCCCTTCGGCCCCGACGAGTATGTCTATTCCGGCGCCGGCTTCGATCACTTCATCCACGCCAATCCGGACCCCGAATGGCCCGGCGAATTGACGCGCCTGCTCACCGAGCTGCGCCCCGACGTGATCCACCTGCACCACCACACGAATTTCGGCGTGGAGACGCTGCTGACCATCCGCCAGGCGCTGCCGGAGGCGCGCATCATCCTCACGCTCCATGAGTACCTGGCCATCTGCAATCACTTCGGCCAGATGGTGAAGCGGCCCTCCCTCGCGCTGTGCAACGCCGCTTCGCCGCGCGATTGCCACCGCTGCTTCCCCGAGCGGACCGAGCAGGACTTTTTTCTGCGCGAACTCTACATCAAGCGCTTCTTCCGGCTGGTCGACCGGTTCATCTCGCCCAGCCAATTCCTGGCCGATCGCTATGCCGCCTGGGGCATCGATGCCGAGCGCATCGTGGTGATCGAGAACGGCATGCCGGCGGCTGCGCCCCCGACGCCGCGCGTGCCCGATTGCGACCTGACGCTTGGCTTCTTCGGCCAGATCTCGCGGTTGAAGGGCATCGACGTGCTGTTCGACGCCGCCATCCTGCTGGAGAAGGCGGGCACGACCGGCCTGCGGATCGAGGTGCATGGCGATCATTCCGGCCAGCCGCCCGAATTCCGGGCCCTGTTCGAAGCACGGATCAAGGACGCGCCGCCCAACATCGAACTGCACGGCCCCTACGCGAATGGCCGCGTCGGCGCGTTGATGGCGAGGATGGACGCGGTGCTGGTGCCCTCGATCTGGTGGGAGAATTCGCCCCTGGTGATCCAGGAGGCGTTCCGCGCCGGGCGGCCGGTGATCTGCTCCGACATTGGCGGCCTCGCCGAGAAAGTGCGCGACGGCGTGGATGGCTTCCATTTCGCGGCCGGCAGTCCGCGCTCGCTCGCCGCCCTGCTCACGGCGCTGGCGCGCGCGCCGGATCGGCTGCGCGCCTTGTCGGCACGCCTCGCGACCCCGCCGGGGCTCGATGCGACGCTCGCGGCCACGCTCGGCCTGTATCGCGCAAACCGGGCACATGCCCCGCAGCTGGAGGTTCGATCAGCATGACAATCCGTGGTTCCGTGGACAGCCTCTCGCCCGAAGGCGCGTCCGGCTGGGTCTTCGGTGCGGCCCTGCGTCCCCTGGTCGTCCAGGCGATGCTCGACGGCCGTGTGATCGGTGAGACCCTGGCCGAGCAGGACCGGCCCGACCTGCTGGCCGCCGGGCTGGGCGATGGGCGCTGCGGCTTCGCACTGGACTTCCACGACGCACCGATCGACCCCGGCCTGCTGCCCTTCGTCTCGATCCGCCCGAGCGGCGGCGACGTGGAATTGCCCCGCACCAACCTCACCGGCTTCGGCGAGTTCTTCCGCACCATCCATGCGCGCCATCCCGGCGCCGGCCGCCAGCGCAGCGTCTTTGGCGGGTTGTGGACGGACCGCACCGATGCGCGCCGCCTGCTGGCCGGCCGAGTCGCCACCGGCGCGACGCCCGCCGCCCTGCAGGACGCGTTGCGCGAGTTCATCGGCGAGGGGCACCTGGTCCTGCGCGGCGCGCTGGATGCAGGCGTCACGGCCGCGGCCCGCATCGACCGCCTCGGCATAGGTCGCCCGCTCGACGCCGCTGCGAGCGGTGCCGCCCGCACCTTGCTGGAGGATCTGCCGGGCATGGTCTTCACGCCCGCCACCGTGCAGCTACTGCGCGCGATCCTCGATGACAACCCGACCTTGCACCGCGTGGTCCCCGGCATCGACCCGCGCCAGACCGGCTTCGAGCAGCCAAGCGCCGCGGAGTCCCTGCCCTCGCCGGCGGAATGCCTGTTGCTGGTCTTCGCCCTCGCCGAGGCGCCCGATGCCGCCCTGCGCATCGACATCGTGCGCGGCAGCCATGAACTGCCGGAATTCACCGCGCATGGCCGGTCCCGCTGGCTGGCCGAGACCCCGGCCGGTCGCGAACCCGCCGGCCTCGAACTCGCCCGCGAATTCGGCGCCTCGATCGAGACGATCGAGGTGGGCGCGCGCGACATCGCCCTGCTCGGCCCGGGCATGCTGCACCGCCTGCGTGCCCCGGCGCCGGGGCTTTTGGCGCTGCGGGCCTGGTGCCTGCCGGCCCGCATCAGTCCGACGCGCATGCTGCTGCCCGGCCATGATGGCGGCGTGCGGGTCACGCATTCCTCCGGCGCGACGCTCGTCCTTTGAGCGAGCTCGTGTCCCTGGCGGAGGCGCCCGCCGCACCCGCGCCCATGCCCACCGAGCGTCCGGCCGCGCCCCGGCCCGAGGATGGCTATGTGGATTTCTACGGCCACGCTCCGGCCGTGGGCGGGTGGCTGTTCTGTGGCTGGTCGCGCGGGCGCTGGCGGATCGACGCCCCGCCGCCGCGCGTGGTGGCGCATTTCCGCCAGGGCCGTGTCGAAAAGGTTGATGCCATCGCCTGCTGGTTTCCCCGCCCCGATCTTGGCCAGCGCGGCGCCGGCCTCGTCGTGCTGCTGCGCGCGCCGGGCCTGCCCCTGGGCGAACTGGTCGGGCTCGAACTGGCCGAGGCGGGTGGTCGCACGCGCGCGCTGCTGCTGCCGCCGGTGCGCCCGGTGACGCAGCTGCGCGAGGCGGATCTCGTCACGCGCATCCGGCCCGCTTTGCTGCAGGCGCCGCATACGCCCGATCAGGCGCGGCTTCTGACACTGCTCTCGCGCCGCGCCTATGCCGGAAGCGACACGCTGCATGAACTGCCCGCCTCCGTGCGGATCGGACTCGACGAGGCCCTGCCGGTGCCGCCCGATGGCGTCGCGCTGATCGGCTGGTGCATCGACCCGACGAACGCGATCGCCGCGATGCATGTGCGCGGCCCGCAGGCGTCGCGCGACCCGGCCGCACTGGGGACACGGTGGCTGCGCGTCGAGCGGGCGGACGTCATCGCCTCCGTCGGTGCGGCCCAGGGCCTGACCGACCCGCGCGTGGGGTTCGTGGCCCTCGCGCCGGCCTGCGGCACGCCCTGGCCCGGCGGCCATGGCGAGGCACCCTATCTGGAGGTGGAGCTGCACAGCGGCGAGGTGGCCTATCAGCGCCTGCCCGTGCCGATGCGCGCCGGCGCGGCCGCGGCGCGGCGCCTGCTCGAAGCGGTGCGACCGGCATCGGACGAGATGGACCACGCCTATGACCGCGTGCTGGGCCCGGCGCTCACGGCGATCCACAAGGCCCGCCTCGGGCGTCCCCGGCCGGTCACCGAGATCGCCTTCGGCACCATGCCGGCCGAGCCGGTGTGCAGCATCATCGTGCCGCTCTATGGGCGGATGGACTTCCTCACCTACCAGACCGCGCTGCTGTCCGAGCATCCCGGCAACCGCGCGCATGAGCTGATCTACGTGCTCGACGATCCGCCCTGCAAGCGGGAGCTGCTGGACCTCGCGCATTCGGCGCATCGTCGCTTCGGCCTGCCCTTCCGCATCCTCGTGCCGGAGGAAAACCTCGGCTACGGGCCAGCCAACAATATCGGCATCGGGCACGCGCGCGGCGAATTCCTGTGCCTGCTGAACTCCGACGTCATGCCCGCGCCCGAGGCGCCGGACTGGCTCGACCGCATGATTGCCGATCTGCGCGCCGATGCCGCGCTCGGCCTGGTGGGTGCGATGCTGCTGTTCGAGGACGGCACCGTCCAGCATGAGGGGCTGACCTTCGAACGCCTGCCGCAGCAGGCGAACTGGCCCTTCCCCATGCACCCGCGCAAGGGCCTGCTGCCACGTGCCGAGACGCCGACCGGGCCGGAGCCGGTAGAGGCCGTCACCGGCGCGTGCATGGTGCTGCGCCGCGCGCTTGCGACCGAGCTCGGCGGCTTCGACGAGGCCTATGCCATCGGCGATTTCGAGGATTCCGACCTGTGCCTGCGGGTGCGCGCAACGGGCCTTGGCTGCGCGGTGGATCGTCGCGCGCGGCTGTATCACCTCGAACGGCAATCCCAGGTCTCGCCGGACAATCCGTGGCGCCACAACGCCACGCTGTTCAATGCCTGGACCCACACGCGGCGCTGGTTCGCCGAGGCCAACCCCAAGCACGCGGAATAGGAGAGCAGCATGGCAAGCAAGGTCGCCTATCTGGCGGAGAATTTCGGCGGCGTGGACCTGGCCTGGCGCCGACCCATGCCCGAACTGCTGCTCGCGACCGGGGGCAATGTCGGCAACCTCGCCTTCTGGCACGCCGCGCGGCTGCTGTTCGATGCCGACGAGGTCCACCTCATCTCGCGCGACACGCGGCCCGACCAGGTGCCGGCGAGCGTCGAAGTCTTCGTCATCCCGGCCGCGAACTTCCTCCATGCCGGCGCCGATCTCGGACGCCTCGCGGCCCTCGTGCGCGCGCTGGACCGGCCCTGCCTCGTGCTCGGCCTGGGTGCCCAGGCGGAGAGCGAGGATGCGCCGCCCGTGCTGAAGCCGGGCACGCTCGACTTCCTGTGGGAGGTGTCGCGCCGGTCGCCGAGCATCTACGTCCGCGGGCAATTCACCCAGGACTTCTGCCGCGCGCTCGGCGTGGAGAACACCACCGTGCTCGGCTGCCCGTCGCTGCTGATCAATCCCGACATGGAGATCGGCGTCACGATCGAGGCGCGCATCGCGGCCCTCGCGGGTGGCTCGGGCCCCTATGCCGTGCACGCCGCGTGCATCAAGCCGGGGCTGCAGAGCGTCGAGCGGGAGCTCACGCGCCTGGTTCTGCTGCATCCGGGCTCCGCCTGGATCGTGCAGCGCCCGGTGGAGCTGATGAAGCCGATCCAGGGCGAGGCCATGCGCGGCGATACCGAGACCGCGTATTTCCAGCGCTGCGCCGAATTCCTGGGGTTTCCCTCCACCACCGCCCTCACGCAGTTTCTGCGCGTGCATGGCCGGGTGCCGAGCTCGGTGAACGACTGGGCGCATGGGCTGCGCCGGTTCACCGCGGGCGTGAACACCCGCATCCACGGCACAATGATCGGCCTCGCCGCCGGGCTGCCCAGCCTGTGCATCTGCCACGACACGCGCACGCGCGAGCTCGCGGCACAGCTGCGCGTGCCGCACCTCGCGCAGCGCGACCTGATCGAGCATCGCTATTCGGTGCCGGCGCTGTTCGCCGCGACCAAGTTTTCCGGCAGCCATTTCGATGCCGGTCGGGGGGCCGCGGCGGCTGGCCACGTCGCCGCCATCCGCTCGGTCGGGTTGAAGCCGTCGCGCCATCTGTTGGGCTTTCTCGATGCCTGAGCGCGGCGACCATGAACGAGGACAAGTCCCATGAAGAAACCCATCGCGATCCTGGGCACCGAGGGCAGCATCGGCGCCGCCTTCACGCGCCGCACCAAGGCGGCCTTCGCGTTGACGGGCGCCAATACCGGCAACCTGGCCTTCCAGTACGGCGTGTTCCATCGCGTCCTGGGCGATGCCCGCGTCACCGTGCCCTTCACCTTCGATCCCGCCCTGGTGCGTGATCGCTGCCGCCTGCTCTGCATTCCCGCCGCCAACTTCCTCTATTCCGGCTTCGACCTTGGCGATCTTGCGCGGCGGCTGGAGGAAACCGGCCTGCCGCTGATGGTCCTCGGCCTGGGCGCGCAGGCGTTCCGCGACATCGACGAGGTCAAGCTGAAGCCCGGCACCGAGCGCCTGCTGCACCTGTTCCGCGAACGCTGCCGCCGGATCATGCTGCGCGGCCGCCACACGGCCGCGGTGCTGGAACGGCACGGGGTGCAGAATTTCGAGGTTCTGGGCTGCCCGTCGAACTTCATCAACCCCGACCCGGCGCTGGGTGCCTCCATCGCGGCGCGGCTCGCGGAGCGTCCGGTCGCGTCCATCGCCTTCGCGCCCACCTTCTACCCCTTCAACGCCGCGATCGAGCGCGCGCTGCTCGACGAGATCGGCATGGATCGCCTGGCCGAGATCGTGGCCCAGGACCCGCTCGCCGCCATCGCGGTGGCGCGTGGCGAAACCGACGCGTCCGAGACACGCGCCTGGCTGGAGGGTCGCGCCGGCTTCCTGACGAACGCTGCGCCTGCCGAGCGGGAGGAATTGTGCCGGCGCATCCGCGCCTATTTTTCCGCCGAGGCCTGGCTCGAAGCCTACCAGCGGGTCGATGGGGTCATCGGCACCCGCATCCATGGCGCCGCCCTTGGCTGGCAGGCGGGGCGCGCCGCGCTCGTCGTCAGCTACGACCTGCGCACCGAGGAACTCGCCGAGACCATGGGCCTGCCCCTGGTCAAGGCCGCCGCATTGAAGCCCGGGGCGGCGCTGGCGTTGATGGCCGAGCGCGTCGCCGTCCTGGCACCCGAATACGATGCGCGGCGCCGCGACCTCGCCGCGCGGCTGGTCGCCCTCCTTGGCGAGCATGACGTGACACCCGGCACCGTGCTCGCCCAGCTCGCGACCGGTGCGGCGGCGACCCCGCCGGGGGATGAAGCCTCGGCGGGCCCGGCGGAGCCTCCGGCCGGGCCGAGGCACTGGGGCTTCCTCGAGCAGTACAACCGTCGGCGCATCGCGGGCTGGGTCGCCTCGAGCGACGCCGTGCCGCCCGGCGTGACGATCCGCTTCGATGGCATCGACATCGGCGCCGTCCTGCCCACCAAGGCGCGCCCCGATATCGGCGCGAACGCCTGGGCCTTCGAGCTGCGGCCGCCGCCCGAAGCCGTGACGAAGGACGTCGTCCGGGTGGAAGCGGTGTTCACCGGCTCGGGCCGCCCCTTGCGGAACTCGCCGGTGGTGACCTCCATCGCCGCCGATGACGCCGCGAAGGTGCTGCGCGGCAGCGAGGGCTACCTGTTCCTGCGCAACGATTCCAACCGTGTCATCGACCAGGTGACGGGCAAGCGCATCCTCTCGGATGCCGAGCTCGCGCAGTGGGAGGCCTTCCTGCGCGGCCTCGATGAAGCGGCGCAGTCCCGCGGCGCGCGCGTCGTCTACCTCGTCGCGCCCAACAAGGAATGCGTGTTCGCCGAATTCCTGCCCGACGACGTGGTGGTGGCGGAGACGAGGCCGGTCCGTCAGCTCCAGGCGCTCGCCGCGCGGCTCGACCTGCGCGCGACGCGGATGGTGTATCCGCTCGAGGCACTGCGCCGCGCCGGGCCGCAATTCGCCACCTATCCGAAGGGGGATTCGCACTGGAGCGACTACGGCGCGACGGTCGCGCTGGAGGCGCTGTACGAGGCGCTCGGCCTGCCGCTCGCGACGGGGGCGAAATTCCACTCGGAGTTCCGCAACGCGGACCTGCTGTCCAAGCTCGGCGGCGTCTGCGTCGAACAGCAGCCGGTTCTCGACCGCCGCCCGGTCGCGGTCGCGGTGCACGACAATGGCGTGCTGAACACCGGCCGGCGGCGCGACCTGCGCGCGGGCCATGGCGTCGATGCCGAGGCCCAGCGCCTGCTGATCATGCATGACAGTTTCGGCGAATGGCTGATCCCCGCGCTGGCCGAGCGTTTCGCCCGCACCACCGCGATCTGGAATGCGAGCCTCGACCCGGCGCTGCTCGATGATGTGCGGCCGGACGTCATCATCCTCGAAAGGGCGGAGCGCTTCCTGGTCGTCCCGCCGAGGTTTGGCTGATGGCGATGGGCAGAGTCGCGGCGTGGCTGCTGGCATGGGCGGCCCTGGCGAGCCCGGCACTGGCCGAGCCCCGTCTCGCCATCGCACCCGGCACGCCGGTCGAGACCGTGTTCCGCTGGGCCGAGCAGCGCTGCATGGAAATGCATGTGCCCGATTCGCCCGCGCGCGCCTTGCGCACCGACGATGGCGGGGTGGCATTGTTCGCCGCGCATCTGGTGAACATCCCCATGCTCGGACGCGATTTCGATCACCTCGCGCCCGTCTGCGGGGCGCTGAGCCGCGGTGCGGAGGCCGATGATCCGGCGGTCTTCCACGATCGCTTCTGGATCCAGGCGGTCGTGCCCTTCATCGCCGGCGGGCGGCGCCAGGTCCTGGGCCTGGCCAGCCATGAATACATGGGATGGCGCCACCCCGGCCGCTGCACCGTGCCCTTCGAGGGCGGCGGCCGCCGGCCCGCCGCCTTCCGGTGCTGGTACTCGGCGATCACCGCCACCGTCGCGACGCCCGGCGATTGGCGCTTCGCCCCGGTCCCCGGGCCGGCGGCGGTGATCGCCGCCTCCCCCCTGCCCTATGACCCGACCACCCCGGCGCGCACCGGCTTCTTCTCGGTCAGCAATGCGCTGGTCGCCGATGGCCACGCCACGGTGCTGGTCTACACCGAGGGCGTGGCTGGGCAGCGGCGCGGCAATTGCCTGCTGCGCGCCCCGCTTGACCTGCTCCCGGGCGGATGGCGCGCGCTCTCTGCCGGGCAGTTCGACCTGACACTTTCCGGCGCCTATGCCGGCGGCGCGGCGCCCGCGCGCGCCTGCGACGTCGTGGGCGATGCGGTGTTCGGTGGTGCCCCGGTGCGCGGGCTGCTGCGCGGGGAGGACGGGGACGGTCCGTGGTGGGCCGCCGTCTTCACCCGCGCGGCGCCCCGCGGCGGAGCCGCACAAAGTGAGCGCAGCGGCGAGGCCAGTGCCAGCCATGGCGTCTTCGTCAGCATCTCGCGCGATCTGCGACGCTGGTCGCCGGCCGAGCGCCTGTGGGCGATGACGCCGTTCCGCAGCCAGCCCGCGGCCGGGGCCTATTACGAATATCCGTCGCTGCTGGACCATGCCAGCGCCTCGCCCGTCTTCGACAGCGTGGCGACGGCGCCGGGCAGTGCGCGGCTGCACCTCTATCTCACGCGACTCAACCTTGAGGATCGCCGGCGGGGGCTCGACCGCGACCTCGTGCGCGTCGCGGTGACGATCGAGAACCGCTGATGCGGACCCTGTTCATCCACCAGAGCTTTCCAGCCCAGTACCGACACCTCGCCGCCGCGCTGGCCGCCAGACACGGCGAGGAGGTGGTGGGGCTCGGCGACAAGGCGCTGGCTAACGTGCCGGGCGTGCGGCAGGTGCGCTACCCGGCTCCTGCAGGCGCCGGCGCACACACGCACCGCTACCTTCGCCCGCTGGAGGCCGCGATCCGCCGCGGCCAGGCCGTCGCACGGGCCGCCCTCGCGCTGAAGGCGGACGGATTCGTGCCGGATCTGGTGTGTTGCCACCCCGGTTGGGGCGAGGGCCTGTTCCTTCGCGACATCTTCCCGGACGCGCGCATCCTGCTCTATTGCGAGTTCCACTACGCCGCGAGTGGCGGCGATCTCGGCTTCGAGGGTGCCGGTTCCGCGCCGCTCGACGAGGCGGCGCGCGTGCGCATCCTCAACGCCAACAACCTGCTCAGCCTCGATGCCGCCGACTGGGCCCACACGGCGACCCATTGGCAGCATTCCCGCTTCCCGTCCTGGGCGCGGCAACGGATGAGTGTCGTCCATGAGGGCGTGGATACCGACCGGGTCCGCCGCTCCGATGCGGCGTGGTTCGCCCTTCCCGATGGGCGCGTGCTGACCGCTGAGGATGAGGTCGTCACCTATGTCGCCCGCGGGCTCGAGCCCTATCGTGGATTCCCGAGCTTCATGCGCGCCTTGCCGGCCATTCTGCGCCATCGGCCGAAGGCGCAGATTGTCATCGTCGGCGAGGATAACCCGTTTTACGGCGCGGGGCCCCCAGGCGGTGGCACCTGGCGCGCCGCTATGCTGGCGGAGCTGGGTGAAGGCCTTGACCTCGGGCGCGTCCGGTTCGTGGGCCGGATCAGTCACGAGGCGCTGATCGCGCTGTTCAGCATCAGCGCGGCGCATGTCTATCTCACCTACCCCTTCATCCTGTCCTGGTCGCTGCTGGAGGCGATGGCCTGCGCATGCCCTATCATCGCTTCCGGGACGGCGCCGGTGGCGGAGGTCATCGTAGCGGATCGCAATGGGTGGCTAGTGGCGTTTCACTCACCCGAGGCAGTCGCCGCGGCGGTGATCAACGCGCTCGATCATCCCCGCATCGCGCGCAGGATGGGGGCTGCCGCGCGCGCCGATGTGGTGCGGCTGTATGACCGCCGGCGCATCGCCCTGCCGGCGGGGCTTCGCTTGCTGGATGCGGTCGCGGGCGGCGGCGGGATTGCGGCAGGCGCGGCGGCGTGTCTGGAGGCGAGACCGAGCGAGGTCACTGCGGGCTGATCCGGCCGGGATTGGCGCGAGGAGGTTTGTGACACCTACGTGCTCAGCGAGGCAAGCGTCCGGACCGGCAAAAGCCCGCCCGCTTTGGCGGATGGGCTCGCTATGTTCGCAGGTACGTGATCAAGCTGGATGCGGGGACAGGATTTGAACCTGTGACCTTCAGGTTATGAGCCTGACGAGCTACCGGGCTGCTCCACCCCGCG
>NZ_JAAEDH010000021.1 GCF_018128965.1 Plastoroseomonas arctica | reverse complement strand
GTCACCGGCGCGGCCCCGGGCGCGGCGCCGGCCGGACAGAACGCGCCCGGCGCGAATGCCCCGGCTGCGACCAACCCGGCCACCCCTCCGGCGCCGCCCGCGGCCGATGCGTCGCGGATCACGCTGCGCAGCCGCGCGGATAGCTGGATGCAGCTACGCGACACGCGCGAGCGCCGCGTCATCGCCGACCGCGTGCTGCGCGCCGGCGAAAGCTTTTCCGTGCCTGGAGGCCGCGAGGGCCTGATGCTGACCCTAGGCCGCGCCGATGCGGTGGAACTGCTGGTCGACGGCAATGCCGCGCCCGCGCTGAACGGCGTGATCGGCGTGCGCCGCGACATCCCCATGGACCCCGACCGGCTGCGCGCCGGGCCGCTGCCCGCCCCCCCGCCGCCACCGCGCCCGGTGCCCGCCCCCGTCGTGCCGACCCCCTCGCCGCCGACGCAGTAAGGCGCACCCCTTGGGCCTGCGCGCCCGGCCTGCCATATTCGCGTGAGCACGGCACGAGGCCCGACCATGAGCTATCGCCCCTACCAGCAGATCACCCGCCGCAAGTCTCGCCAGATCATGGTGGGCCGCGTTCCGGTGGGCGGCGACGCGCCGATCACCGTCCAGACCATGACCAATACGCCGACCGAGGACGCGGCCGCGACCATCGCGCAGATCCGTCTCTCGGAGATCGCCGGCGTCGATATCGTGCGCGTGTCCTGCCCGACCGAGGAGGCCACGGCGGCGCTCGCCGAGATCGTGCGCGAGGTGAACGTCCCGATCGTGGCCGATATCCACTTCCACTATAAGCGCGCCATCGAGGCGGCGCAGGCGGGTGCCGCCTGCCTGCGCATCAACCCCGGCAATATCGGCTCCAAGGAGCGCGTGAAGGAGGTCGTGCAGGCGGCGCGCGACTACGGCTGCTCGATCCGCATCGGCGTCAATGCCGGCAGCCTCGAGCGACACCTGCTGGAGAAATACGGCGAGCCCAACCCCGAGGCGCTGGTCGAATCCGCGCTGTGGCATGCGGCCCACCTGCAGGAGCTCGATTTCCACGAATTCAAGATCAGCGTGAAGGCGTCCGACGTGTTCCTCGCCGTCGCCGCCTACCAGCAGCTGGCCGAGGTCTGCGACCACCCGCTGCACATCGGCATCACCGAAGCGGGCGGAAAGCGCACCGGCACGGTGAAATCCGCGATCGGGCTGGGGTCGCTGCTCTGGGCCGGGATCGGGGACACGCTGCGCGTCTCCCTAAGCGCGGAGCCGGCCGAGGAGGTGCATGTCGGGTGGGAGATGCTGAAGTCGCTCGGCATCCGGCACCGTGGGGTGAAGATCATCTCCTGCCCGTCCTGCGCGCGGCAGGGGTTCGACGTGATCCGCACGGTGGCGGCGCTGGAGGACCGGTTGGCGCATATCGAGACGCCGATCACGCTGTCCATCATCGGCTGCGTGGTGAACGGGCCTGGCGAGGCGCTGATGACGGATCTGGGCGTCACCGGCGGCGGCGCAGGCAAGCACATGGTCTATGCGGCGGGCAAGACCGACCACACGGTGGAGGGCGTCTCCATGGTGGACCACATCGTGGCGCTGGTGGAGGCGAAGGCGCAGACCATCGAGGCTGCCGCGGCGGCGGCCAAGGCGGCGAGCCAGCCGGTCGCGGCGGAGTAGCTTCGGACCGCTAGAGCCCCAGGCGCTTCTGGACTTCCTTGTCGATGCCGAGCGTCGCGAGGTCGAAATCGCCCTCCCGCAGCGCCACCGCCAGCTCCTTGTACTTGTGCGAATCATTGATCTTCAGGTGCGACATGTCGCCCGGCGCCAGCGGCACCGGCTGCTGCGGCGCGGATTCCAGCGCGACGCGCAGCGGCTCGAGCATGATCGCCCGGTCCAGCCCGTCGCGCAGCATCGCCGTGAGGTAGTTGTTGAACAACTGGCCCGAGGGCACCCGCGCGTGGCTGGTCAGCTTGCGCATCACGACGTTCATCGAGCGCGCCTTCTCCTGCTCCACCTGCAACCGGCCCATGGCTTCGCGCAGCGATTGCGCCATCTCGAAACGCGGCCCGTTGCCGCGCAGGCCGCTGTTGCGCTCGTCGTAGTCGACCTTGCGGGAGAAGAACTCCTCGAACAGGGCCAGCGCTTTGGTCTTGTTCGGCTTCTTCTGATAATCGCTCACGGTGTAGAATTTCATGAGCGTGTGGAAGGCGGCGAAGCTGCGGCCGACGCAGGCGGCCACATAGACCGGCCGGCGATCGGCCGAGGCGGCCAGCGCCAGGGTCATGGTCTGGGACAGGGCAGGCATACGCGTCTCGCTCCTCCCGACGCGCCAGGCGCGACGGGGCATTGGTCTGTCGCGCCGGTGGGGGCTGGCACAACCATGACGGGTTGGTGGGGGCTTGAGCACACTGTTCCGGTTCCGACGCGAACACGCAACCCGTCTTGTGCATCTGGGCCGTAACGATTTCGCCAATCGACCGTCGAGCCGCTGGTTTCGTCGAGAGCGCGCCCTGGATTCAGGCTTTCCGCTTCTTCAGCAGAAACCGCCGCGCATCCGGCACCGCGACCCGATAAGGGATCTTGTAGGGCGACCCGTCCGCCATCACCCGACGCATGTCGTCGGCCACGTCGCGGCTCTTCTCGAAGAAGCCGTGGTCCACGAGGTCGCCATCGTCGCGCAGCACCGGCGAGACGTCGATGGCGAAGACATTGTCGGGTGTGGCGCGCATGTTCTGCGGCCCGCGCGTGCCGAGCCGGGACGGATTCAGCTTCACCCGGTTCGAGACCTGCAGGGCCAGGTCCAGCGGCGAATGGTACACGGTGATGTCGCGCGCCAGTGCGGCCAGCGGCTTGAGCTTCTCGGGCAGTTCCAACGCGTCGTCATCCTCGTCTGCCGCGCACAGGAAGACGTGGTCGATGATGGAGGGCAGGTTGGCCGGCCCGCCCGGCAGCAGATGCCGGTAGCGCAGCACCCATTGCAGCGCCTGACGGAGCGCATAATTCCCCATGCTGTGCGCGAGCAGATTGATGCGCCGGTCGCATTTCTCCGCCTCGTCGCGGTCGGCGAGGTAGCGCAGGAAGATGGAGAAGACGCGTCCGATGGCCTCGCCCGAGACATCCACCGTGCCGCGGTCCGCGAGGTAGCCGGTGACATCGCCCGCCGATGGCCAGGAGATGAGGAAGACGGTGCAGTCGAGCGCGTTGGACAGCCGGGCGGCGGTGCGGATCGCGCCCTCCATCTCGGTGCGGAAGCCGTGGATGTAGAATAGGATCTCGCGGCTGGGGTCGTCCGTCGCGGTCTGCATCGCGCGCAGGATTTCCTTGCTGCCGAAGCGCATGGAGCCGTCGGGCGTGAGCGGGGTCAGCCGCTCGGGCGCTACGTCCAGCACCGGCGGGGCCGCCTCGTCGGCGGGGTCGATGGTGGCGGTGCCGAAGCGCACGGCCCGGCCGTCGAAGGCGCTCGGCGCGTTGTCGAAGCTGGTGGCAGGGTCGCCGATCGCCGCCCGGTTGGTTGCGAAATAGATTTTCGTCAGCGCCATCGCTGGACCCTCCGCCAAGCTTGAGGCTAATGCGGAATGGCGCCGCAGGGCGAGGGCCATGCTTGAACCCCCGCCCCCCACGCCCTAAACCGCGCTGCATGGCCCCCAACCAGCTCCAGCCCCCGCGCGGCACGCACGACCTCATCGGCGAGGATTTTGCCCGCCACCAGCACGTCATCGACACGGCGCGCCGCATCGCACGGCTATATGGCTTCGCCGAATGGGCGACACCCATCTTCGAGGACACGCGCGTCTTCTCCCGCACCCTGGGCGACACCTCCGACGTCGTGACCAAGGAGATGTACACATTCGAGGATCGCGGCGGCGAAAGCGTGACGTTGCGCCCGGAGGGGACCGCCGGCGTCTGCCGTGCCTTCGTCAGCAACGGCCTCACCCAGGGCAACCTGCCGCGCAAGGTGTTCTATGCCGGCCCGATGTTCCGCTACGAGCGCCCGCAGAAGGGCCGCCAGCGCCAGTTCCACCAGATCGGGATCGAGGTGCTGGGGGCGGCCGAGCCGCTCGCCGATGCCGAGGTGATCGCCTGCGGCTGGCACATCCAGCGCGAACTCGGCATCGAGGAGGGCACCGTGCTGGAGGTGAACACGCTGGGCGATGCGCCGTCCCGCGACGCCTACCGCGCCGCGCTGGTCGCTTATTTTTCGGCGCATCGGGAGGCCTTGTCGGCCGAGAGCCAGGTTCGGCTGGAGAAGAACCCGATGCGCATCCTGGACAGCAAGGAAGCGCAGGATCGGGCGCTTGTCGCCGATGCGCCCACCATCTTCGCGCAGCTGACGGACGAGGCGCGGGTTTTCTTCGAGACGGTCTGCGCGCATCTCGAACGCCTCGGCGTGCCGTACCGGGTGAACCCGCGGATCGTGCGGGGCCTCGACTACTACTCCCACACCGCGTTCGAGTTCGTGACGGAGCGCCTCGGCGCCCAGGGCACTGTGATGGCGGGCGGCCGCTACAATGGCCTGGTGGAGGCGATGGGTGGCCCGCCGACGCCTTCGGTCGGCTGGGCGGCCGGGATCGAGCGCGTGGCGATGTTGTTGGAGGCAGTCGGCGGGGCGCCTGCGGCGCCGCGTCCGGTCGCCGTCATCCCGGTGGGCGATGCCGCGGAGGCTGCCGCCCTGGACGTGTTGCAGGCATTGCGGTCCGCCGGCGTGGTCGCGGAGATCGCCTACAAGGGCAATCTCAAGCGCCGGATGGAGCGTGCGAACAAGATCTCGGCCCGTTATGCCGTGATCCTGGGCGACGCCGAGCTGGCCGAGGGCCGCGTCCAGCTGCGCGACCTCGACTCCGGCACCCAGGAGAGTGTCCTGGCGGCTGCGTTGCCAGCGCGGTTTGTGTGATCCTGTGATGCCGCCCCAAGTCGCAAAAATAAATGTATTGGGTCCGGGGAAATTCCTTTCCCCGGTCTGTCGTCCGTGAGTCTCTCGGACAAGCTGGATCGCGTCCTTTTTCGCGCGCAGGAGTTGCGTCACCTGCTGGAGACAGCCGACGGCACCGCCTTCGGCGTTCTCTCCCGGGAGCTCTCCGAAATCGCCCCCCTGGTCGAAAAGGTCGGCGCGCTGCGCGAGGCCGAGCGGGCCCGCTCCGAGGCCGAGGCCATGCTCGCCGACCCCGAAATGCGCGCCCTCGCGGAGGATGAGCTCGCCGGCCTGAAGCAGAGCGTCCCGGCGTTGGAGCGCGAGATCCGCGTGGCCCTGCTGCCGCGTGACAGCGCCGATGAGCGCAATGCCATCCTGGAAATCCGCCCCGCCGCCGGCGGCGACGAGGCCGCGCTCTTCGCCGCCGAATTGTTCGGTGCCTACCGTCGTTTCTCGGAAGCGCGCGGCTGGCGGTGGGAGGTGCTGGACTATGACGAGAGCGACCTCGGCGGCGTGAAGGGCGCGACCGCGGAGATCGCCGGCCGCGGCGTCTTCGCGCAGTTGAAGTTCGAGAGCGGCGTGCACCGGGTGCAGCGCGTGCCGGCGACCGAGACCCAAGGCCGCATCCATACCTCCACCGTCACCGTAGCGGTTCTGCCCGAGGCGGAAGAGGTTGATGTGCAGATCAACGAGGCGGACCTTCGGATCGACACCTACCGGGCCTCCGGCGCCGGCGGTCAGCACGTGAACAAGACCGACTCCGCGGTGCGCATCACCCACATCCCCACCAACACGGTGGTCGCGATGCAGGAGGAGCGGTCGCAGCACAAGAATCGCGCCAAGGCGATGAAGCTGCTGCGCGCGAAGATCTTCGAGGCGGAGCGGCAGCGGCTGGCGAATACGCGCTCAGCCGACCGCAAATCCCAGGTCGGCAGCGGCGACCGGTCGGAGCGCATCCGCACCTACAACTTCCCGCAAGGCCGGGTGACGGACCACCGCATCGGCCTGACGCTGCACAAGATCGACCGGGTGATGCTGGGCGAGCTTTCCGAGATCATCGAGGCGCTCCAGGCGGAGGACGAGGCCGCGCGGCTGGCCGAGGCCGGGCTATGACCGCCGATGCCTGCGTCGACCCCGCAGGCACCGTGGGCTTCTATCTGTGCCGCGCCGGCCAGCACCTGCGCGCCGCCTCTGTCGCCACGCCGCGGCAGGAAGCCCGCATGCTGCTGGGTGCTGCGATCGGCGTGCCACCGGAGGAATTGCTGCGCGACGCCCGCGCGGCGGTTGCACCCGAGGCCTCGGCGCGCTTCGCGGCCCTGCTCAAGCGCCGGCTGGCCGGGGAGCCGATCGCCTACCTGGTGGGCTCGCGGGGCTTCTGGACGCTCGACCTCGCCGTCTCGCCGGCCTCGCTGATCCCGCGCCCCGATTCGGAGACGCTGGTGGAGGCAGCGCTGCTCGCCATCCCGGACCGCACGCTGCCGCTGCGGATCCTTGACCTCGGCACCGGCACCGGCGCGCTGCTGCTCGCCGCACTGAGCGAATACACCAATGCCTGGGGCCTCGGCGTGGACCGGGTGCCCGCGGCCGTCGAGCTGGCGCGGCAGAACGCCGCGCGCACCGGCCTTGCGACTCGGGCGGCGTTTCTCGTGGGTGACTGGGCGGGCGCGCTGGATGCCCGGTTCGACCTGGTGCTGTGCAATCCGCCCTACATCGAAAGTGCCGCGATCGCGGGCCTGATGCCCGAGGTCGCGCGGTTCGAGCCGGCCTCCGCGCTCGATGGCGGCCCCGACGGGCTGGACGCCTATCGTGCAGTTCTTGCCGGATTGCCGAGCCTGCTGGCGCCGCAGGGCGTGGCAATCCTGGAGCTTGGGCTGGGGCAGGGACCGGCGGTTGAGGCCCTCGCGGCCGGGTTTGGCCTTGACGTCGGGCCGACGCGGGCCGACCTCGGCGGCATTGCCCGGGCGCTGCCCGTGAAAAAACAATTTGGCGCCGCGACCCCCGCCGCGTAATGTGCCTCTTGTGGCGCCGCTCTCACGGATCATTTGATCGGTCGGGCAAGCTGGCCCCTTCAGCCGCCACATGACGCAAAGACGCGCCAGATATCGCGAAGATCTGGGCAGCACACCAGCAACCGCGGCGCCGGAGCACCGGCCCGTGACCTAGCAATGGCCGCGCCTGGCGGCGCGCCGGCCCGCATCCTGGGCCCGCGTGCCACCGCCGGCAGAACGAGACGGCGAACGCAATACCAATGAACATGAAACGCATGCGTGGTCGTGGCGGGCAGCAGAGCCGGCACGGTGGCGGCGGTGGGGCTGGGAATTTCCGGCCCACCGGTGGCGGCGGCGGCAACGGCAACCAGCCGATGAACCGCAACCACGTCTTCGACAGCTCGGGCCCTGACATGCGCATGCGCGGCACCGCGCAGCAGCTGTTCGAGAAGTACCTCCAGCTCGGCCGTGACGCGACCGGCGGCGGCGACCGGGTGATGGCCGAGAGCTATTTCCAGCACGCCGAGCATTACTTCCGCATCATCAACGCGATGAACCAGGTGCAGCAGCAGTCGCCGCAGGGCCCGCAGCAGCAGCGCCGCTACCAGCCCTATGCCGAGGGCGGCGAAAGCCAGGAGCAGGGCGGCGAGCCGCAGCAGGGCGAGGCGAATGGCCTGGCGAATGGCCACGCGCTCGACGCCGAGCTCGAGGCGGAGCTGCAGCCGAACGAGCGCCGCGAGCGCGAGTAGCCCCTTCGGCCTGAGCAGGGGACCGCCAGCGCGGACCGGCGCATGCAGGTCATCCCGCGAGCCGAGCGACCGCAGGCGGCGCGCAGCGCTTGCGGGGTTGCTTGAGACCGGGTCTGGCCTGCCACGCGCCACCGTCCTAGGCTTGGTCTATGCCCGACACACACACGCCGCTGCCGCTCGCCGGCATTCGAGTCCTCGACCTGACGCTGGCGCGTGCCGGCCCGACCTGCGTGCGCCACCTTGCCGATTGGGGCGCGGAGGTAATCCGCGTGGAGCCGCCCTCGGGCGACGACGCGCTCGGCAATCCGCGTGACGGGTATGATTTCCAGAACCTGCACCGGAACAAGCGCTCCATCGCGCTCAACCTGAAGGACGAGGCGGGACTGGCGGCGTTCTACAAGCTGGCCGCGACGGCCGACGTGGTCGTCGAGAATATGCGCATGCAGGTGAAGTATCGCCTCAAGGTCGGCCCCGACGATTTGCGCGCGATCAACCCGCGGCTGATCTACGCCTCGATCTCCGGCTTCGGGCAGACCGGGCCGTATTCGACGCGCGGTGGCGTCGACCAGATCGCGCAGGGCATGGCCGGGCTCATGTCCATCACGGGCCTGCCGGGGCAGGGACCCGTGCGCGTTGGCATCCCGATCTGCGACCTCACCGCGGGCAACCTGCTCGCACTCGGCGTGATGATGGCGCTGTACGAGCGCGTCACCACGGGCAAGGGCAAGCACGTCACCACCTCGCTGCTCGAGAGCATGGTGTTCATGCTCGACTTCCAGGCCAGCCGCTACCTGATGGCGGGCGAGGTCGCGGGCCAGGCCGGCAACGACCATCCGGTGAACTCGCCGATGGGCGTGTTCCAGACCTCGGACAAGCTGGTGAACATCGCGGCGTCCTCGACCAAGCTCTGGACCGTGTTCTGCAAGGCCGCCGGGCGCGAGGATTGGCTGGAGAAGGAGGAGTGGAAGACGGCCAAGGGGCGCACCGCCGACCGTCCCGCGCTCAACGCCGCCATCGCCGAGCAGATGAAGAAGCACTCCGCGCAATGGTGGATCGACACGCTGGAGGAAGCGGGCATCCCCTGCGGCCCCGTCAACGACATCGCCGAGGTCTTCGCCGACCCGCAGGTGCAGCATCTGCGCATGGCGCTGCCGATGGGCGACACGCATGTCGTCGACAGCGCGATCAACATCGAAGGGCATGAGACGAGCGTGCATTCCCTGCCGCCGAAACTCGGCCAGCATTCCGAGGAAATCCTCCTCGAAGCCGGCGTGACGCGGGACGAGATCGCCGCACTCCGCGCGCGCAACGCCATCCTCTGAACGAAAGAAGAAGTCATGGAATACGCAGACGGGAAGATCATCGCGGAGGCGACGGATGGCGTCGGCCGCATCACCTTCAACCAGCCGGAAAAGCGCAACGCGATGTCGATCGCGATGTGGGACGGCATGGCGGCGGCCCTGGAAGTATTCGAGCATGATGCGGCGGTGCGCTGCGTGGTGCTGACCGGTGCCGGCGACAAAGCCTTCGTGAGCGGTGCCGACATCTCGCAGTTTGAGAAGAACCGCTCGGATGCGGATGCCCAGCGCGAATACGGCAAGAAGACCGGCCATGGCCGCGAGCGGCTGGCGAATTTCCCCAAGCCCGTGATCGGCGAAATCCGCGGCTTCTGCATGGGCGGCGGCTTGGGCATCGCGATGTCCTGCGACATCCGCATCGCCTCGTCGGACAGTCAATTCGGCATTCCGGCGGCGAAGCTCGGCATCGCCTATGGCTTCGACATGGTGACGGCGCTCGTCTCGCTCGTTGGCCCGGCCAACGCCAACATGATCCTGATGACGGGCGACCGCTTCTCCGCCGAGGAAGCGCTGCATTTCGGCCTGATCAACAAGGTCGTCGCACCCGAGGCGCTCTCCGCGACGGTGGCCAAGCTCACCGCAACGCTGGCGGTCAACGCGCCGCTCTCGCTGCGCGCGAACAAGCGCACGGTGAAGCAGGTCGGCTTCGACCCCGACAAGCGCGACATGGCCGCGATCGACGCTGCGACGGTGGCCTGCTTCGACAGCGCGGATTACGCGGAGGGCCGGCGCGCCTTCATGGAAAAGCGCAAGCCCGTCTTCACCGGGCGCTGAGCGCGACCCATATGCGGCGCTCCCCGGGAGACGCCGTGCCATGGACGCCACAGGCGCCGACACGACCCAGCAGGCGCCCATCTCGCGCCTGCTGCACGATATCGCCGCGCGCTGCCCGAATGAGGAGGTAAGCCTCGGCGACCTCGCGGACATGCTCGGCGACCGCGGCTTCGGCATCCTCATCCTGCTGCTCGGCCTGCCGGCCTTCCTGCCTGGCGTGGCGACCGTCTTCGGACTGCCGATCCTGGTGCTCGGCGTGCAGATGGGGCTCGGGCTGCGCCGGCCGAGATTTCCCGCTTTCGTCGCGCGGCAGCACTTCAAACGCAGCCACATCCTGCGCATGGCGCAAGGCTCCAGCCGCTGGCTTGCGCGCATCGAGGGCTTTGTCCGCCCGCGCCCCGGGCCGTTCGTGAGCAATCTCGGTGACCGGGTCGTCGGCTGGCTGACCGCCTATGCGGCCATCATGATCATCCTCCCGGGCCCCGGCACCAATGGGCCGCCGGCGTTCGGGTCCATGGTGATGGCGCTCGGGGTCGTCGAGTCGGACAACCGCACGGTCGGCATCGGCATCGCGCTGACCATCCTGGGCAACGCCTTTGCCACCGGCATGCTCATCGCCATTGGCTGGCTTGGCGTCGCGGCCTTCCAATGGGTGTTCTGACCTGCTACGCCGCCATCACGCTTCGGTGGCCCGAAAGGGCTGAAACGGGAAGGCGGAACGCTCCCCACCAGGGGTGAAACCGCCGCTGCCCCCGCAACTGTAGGCGGCGATGCCTTCCCCAACGCCATTGCACCCCCGGGTGTGAGAAGGCGGGGCGGGCGATGCCAGGCAAACGCCGGGCGAGAGCCGCGAGCCAGGAGACCGGCCAGGGCGGAGTTGTCTCGCGCGCTTGGGGCGGGGTGCACCCATGTCACGGATCCCAGGCGCCCTAATGGCGCCTCCGATGCGGGAACGACGCTCACCGGCCGGGGGCGCGTGCCCTCGGTCATGTCGTTGACCTGCATCCACGGGGGATCCTCCGATGCGCCGCCTTGCCCTGCTCCTCACCACCGCCCTGTCGCTGCCCGCCTACGCGCAGCCCGCGCCCACCGCCGTGCCGGACACCATCGTCCGCGCCGCCGCCGCCCCCACCACCATCGAACGTGTCCCCGCCGGCGTCACGGTGATCACCCGCCAGCAGATCCAGGAGCGCGGCTACCAGTCACTCGCCGAGGCGCTGTTCACCGTGCCCGGCATCAACATCTCGCCGACCGGTGGCCTGGGGCAGCAGACCAGCATCTTCACGCGGGGGACCAACTCCAACCACACGCTGGTACTGATCGACGGCATTCCGGTGAACGACCCCTCCACCCCGGCCGGCGCCTTCGATTTCGGCCAGGACCTGCTCGGCGATATCGAGCGCATCGAGATCATCCGCGGCCCGTTCTCCTCGCTCTACGGCTCGGGTGCGCTGGGTGGTGCCATCAACCTTGTCACCCGCCGCGCCCCCGCCGACCGCGAAGCCACCGCCTTCGGAGAACTCGCCGGCGGGTCCAACCGCACGGTACGCGCCAATGCGGGCCTCGCCGGCACCGTCGGCGCCTTCGACTACCTCGCCGTCGGGCAGACCTTCTCCAGCCAGGGCAGCGACGCCAACGCCCCGCGCATCATCGGCCACAACGGCGAACGCGACGGCTACCGCGCCGTGGTCGGCACGCTGCGCCTCGGCTGGCAGGCCACCGACGCGTTGCGCTTCGAAGCGCTGCTGCGCTTCCGCGAGACCAACTACCAGTTCGACGCCGCGGGGGCCGAAGACCCCAACGCCACCGGCTCCGACCGCGCCTGGCTCGGCTCCATCCGCGGCGAGGCGCGCCTGCTCGACGGCGCCTGGACCACCGGGCTGCGCCTGTCGCGCACCGAACAGCGCCGCCGCGCCCTCGACGCCGCGGACGGCTACAACCCGTTCCCCTTCAACCCCTATTCCCTGTTCCTGGGCACCCGCACCAACCTCGAATGGGGCAACCAGATCCGTCTGCCGGAGCTTCGCGGCGTGTCGAACATCGTCTTCTCCTTCGGCGCCGGCGTGGAACGCCAGACCAGCCGCAGCGAAGGCCGCGGCGTGACGCTCACCGACGCGGGTGCGACCGCCTATTCGCTGTTCACCGGCATCGAGGGGCGCGTCGCAAACCTTCTCGACCTCTCCGCCGCCCTCCGCCACGAGGAAGCCGAGGATTACGGGGGTGCCACCACCTGGCGCCTGGGTGCGGTGCTTCCCATCGAATCCCTTGGCCTGCGGGCGCATGCCGCCATCGGCACCGCCTTCCGCGCGCCGAGCCTGGAGGAACGCTTCGGCGTCTCCTCCTTCGTCACCGGCAACCGCGACCTCAAGCCGGAACACGCGCTCGGTTATGAGGCCGGGCTCGCCTGGCGGCCGATACCTCAGGTGGAACTGTCGGGTACCTACTTCGGCAGCCGCATCAAGGACCTCATCGTCCTCGACTTCGCCTCCATCCCAGGCACCTCGCGCAACATCGCCCGCGCGCGGATCGACGGCGCGGAACTCGCCCTCGCCGTGATGCCGGTCGAGAGCCTGCAACTGCGCGGAAGCTGGACCATCACCGAAGCCTTCGACGACACCACCGACCGGCGCCTGCTCCGCCGGCCCTCCAACACCATCGCCGGCGGGATCACCTGGCGGCCGATCGAACAGGTCACGCTCGCGGCCGAGGCACGCTTCACCGGGGCGCAGAACGACTTCGTCTACACGCCGCAGGCCAGGTTCGGCACACGCGGGGTGAACCCCTCGGGGACGGTGGCGAACTTCACCGGGACGTGGCGCGTGCAGCCTGGGGTGGAGATCTTCGCCGAAGGGCGGAATTTGGGGAATACGCGGTATGAGCCGGTGAACAGCTATGCGGTGCCGGGGCGGAGCGTGCTGGTCGGGACGCGCATCTCGCTTTGAGGAAGAAAGCGCCGGGAGAAGGAATTCTCCCGGACCCTCTTCTTTTATTTCTGGCTATTGGTGCGGGTGAGAAGGGCGGGACAGACCATGGAACGACGCACGGCGATCATCGTGGGGGTGGGGGCGGAGGCCGGGCTTGGGGCGGCGCTCGCGCGGCGGTTTGCGCGGGAAGGGCTGCACATCGTCGTCGTCGGGCGCAGCGCGGACAGGCTGGCCAAGGTTGTCGCCGGGCTGCCCGGCACCGGCGAAGCGCATGTCGCGGATGCCACCAGCGAAGGCGACATCATCGACCTCTTCGCTGCGCAGCCGAGCCCCGAACTGGTGGTGTTCAACGCCGGGCAGAACGTCCGCGCGCCCATCCGAGACCTCGACGCCGAGACCTTCGAGACGGCCTGGCGCATCAACACCTTCGCCGGCTTCCTTGTCGGGCGGGAGGCCGCGCGCGCGATGGTGCCGCGCGGCGCCGGGACCATCCTGTTTACCGGCGCCTCGGCGAGCCTTCGCGGACGGCCAGGCTTCGCCGCCTTCGCCGCCGCCAAGGCCGGGCTGCGCGCCATCACCCAGTCCATGGCGCGCGAACTCGGGCCCCAGGGCATCCATGTCGCGCACGTCGTGATCGATGGCGGCATCGCCGGCGAACGCCTGCGCTCCCGCGCGCCCGAACGCGTCGCGGCCGCCGGGGAGGATGGGCTGCTCGACCTCGACGCCATCGCCGAGGCCTATGCCCAGCTGCACCTGCAGCACCGCTCCGCCTGGACGCAGGAACTCGACCTGCGGCCCTTCAAGGAAAGCTTTTGACCCGGATGTCTCGCGGGATCGTGCCGCGATCGCGCCGGGCATTGGCGTGCCAGGGTGTTCGAGGAGCGCTGCCGATACCGGTTGTATCGGCAAGCGACGAGGACACGCTGGCGCGGCAAGGCCCAAGCGAGCGCGGTGCGAGACTGTGAGACATCCGGGTCAGAGCAGGAACACGCCCTTGCCGGTGCGCTGCTGGTCGAACAGCGCATAGGCCTCGGCGGCCTGGTCCAGACGCCATTCATCGGTGAACAGCGCATCCACCTTGATGCTGCGATCGACGATGAACTGTGCGCATTCCGCCTGGCCGGGGGTGGAAAAGGTCCACGACGCGATGACCGTCGCCTGCCGGCGCAGCATGTCCGGGCTGACGTCGATCGTGACCTTGCCGCCCTCGCCCACGAAGCAGCAGGTGCCCCAGACCTTGAGCGCCTGCACCGCGGCGACGCGCGCCTCAGGGCTGGAGGAGGTCTCGAGCGTGAGGTCCGCGCCCTCGCCATGCGTCAGCTCGCGGATGGCGGCGACGGCGTCCATGTTGGAGGGGTTGATGGTCTCCGCCGCGCCGAACGCCTTGGCGCGCTCCAGACGCTCCGGGCTAATGTCGAGCGCGATGACCCGCGCGCCCATCGCCGCCGCCAGCTGCGTGCCGGAGAGGCCCACCGGCCCCTGGCCGAAAATGGCGATGGTGTCGTATCCGGAGACCTTCATCCGCCGCAGCGCGCCATAGGCGGTGCCCGTGCCGCAGGAAATGGCGGCGCCCGCCACGAAGCTGAGGGATTCATCGAGCGGGACGAGCGTGTTCGCCGGCACGCACATGTACTTGGCATGCCCGCCATGGCCGTTGTTGCCATAAACTGTCACGGCGGACTTCTGGCAGAGCTGCTGCCAGCCGGTGCGGCAGTGATTGCAGGTGGTGCAGCCCTGGTAGTGATGCACCATGACCCGCGCGCCGACTTGCGCTAGGCGCGCATCCACCCCCGGCCCGATGGCCGCGACCACACCACAGGGTTCACGACCCGCTATGGTGGGGGTGGGGGGTGCGGCGATGCCGGTGGCCTGCCGGAACCCCTTGGACTGGCGATACTTGTGCAAGTCGGACCCGCACATGCCGGAGGCCTTCATCTCCAGCACCACCTCCCCGAAGCCGGGGGTGGGGTCGGGGAAATCCATGAGCGCGAGTTCGCGGTCACCGGTGAAGACAACGCCTTGCATGGACATCCTCCGTGGTGCGCGGCTCTGTTGGCCGTCGACGGAGGCTAGGCGGGGGAAGGGCCTGCGACAATCGCGCTCCGCAGGATGGCTGGGGGACCTGGTTTCGAACCAAGAATGCCCGAGTCAGAGTCGGGAGTTTTACCGTTAAACTATCCCCCATCGCCGCACCCGGTGGCCCAGGCCCTGCGAGGAGGCGCTGCCTAGCATGGCCCTCCGCCCCGGGCAACCACATCGGCCGCCCCGCCGCATGATATTCTCCTTGCCCCGAGGGCACCCCAGGCCAGATTATACACGGCTGCCGCACTGCAATACGGCGCCCGGATGACCCATGCCTGACGATGCCGCCATCGCCCTGGGCCACACCAAGGTCCCGCATCCCGCCCAGACAGGCGCTGGATTCGTGCGCGGCGACCACAACGCCACCTATGCCGCCATCGACCTCGGCACCAACAATTGCCGCCTGCTGATGGGCGCCCCCTGCGGCCGCGCCGATGCGCAGGGGTTCCGCGTCGTCGACAGCTTCTCCCGCATCGTCCGCCTGGGCGAAGGCCTGGCCGCCACCGGCCGCCTGTCCGACATCGCCATGGACCGAGCCCTGCACGCGCTGCGCGGCTGCGCCGAAAAACTCGCCCGCCGTCCGGTCCGCGGCGTCCAGGCCGTCGCCACCGAGGCCTGCCGCCGCGCCACCAACGGCCCCGAATTCCTCCACCGCGTCGAACGCGAAACGGGGCTGCGCCTGCGCATCATCGCCGCCCGCGAGGAAGCCGAGCTCGCCATGGAATCCTGCGGCCCCCTGCTCGGCGATGCCGACCGCCGTGTGCTGCTGTTCGACATCGGGGGCGGGTCCACCGAAATCGCCTGGATCCGAGTCCGCGGCGCCGAACCGCCCGAGATGATCGGCTACATGTCGCTGCCCATGGGCGTGGTCACGCTCGCCGAACGCTTCGGCGCGCAGTGCTTCACCGAGGTCGGCTTCTCGGCCCTGGTGGCCGACATCGCCGGCCGGCTCGCGGGCTTCGACGCCGTGCACAGCATCGGGCGCGAGATCCAGGCCGGCGGCGTTCGGCTGATGGGCACCTCGGGCACCGTCACCACGCTCGCGGGCGTGGTGCTCGCGCTGCCTCGCTACCGTCGCCCGCTGGTCGATGGCCAGACGCTGGATTGCCACGCCGCCGATGCCGCGCTCGGGGATCTGTTCGCCCTGGGCAGGGCAGGGCTCGCCGCCCACCCCTGCGTCGGGCCGGACCGTGTCGATTTCGTCCTGCCTGGCTGCGCCGTCTATGCCGCCATCCGCCGCGTCTGGCCGGCTCCGCGCCTCACCGTGGCGGACCGGGGGCTGCGCGAGGGCATGCTTCTCCGTATGATGCGCGCCGATCGCGCGCCCCGGCGTCGCCACCTCCGCGCCTGAAGGATCCCTCTCAGCCATGGCCAGCAAGCCGCCCGGCAGTTCCGGCCGCGCCCTCACCACGCGCGTCAAGACGGCCAAGGGGCGCAGCACCGCGAGCCAGGCCTGGCTGCAGCGCCAGCTCAATGACCCCTATGTAAAGGCGGCCGTCGCGCAGGGCTACCGCTCCCGCGCGGCATTCAAGCTGGTGGAACTGGATGACCGCTTCAAGCTGATCAAGCCAGGCGCGCGGGTGGTGGACCTCGGTGCGGCGCCCGGGGGGTGGGTGCAGGTCGCGCTGGCCCGCGGCGCCTCCCGCATCGTCGGCATCGACCTGCTGCCGATGGACCCGATCGTGGGGGCGACGCTGATCGAAGGCGATTTCCAGGAGGATGCGCCGCTCGCCGCCGTCATGGCCGCGCTCGATGGCCCGGCGGACCTGGTGCTGTCCGACATGGCGCCCAACACCACAGGGCACAATGCGACGGACCACCTGCGCATCATGGCGCTGGCGGAACTCGCGCTGGAATTCTGCCACCGCGTGCTCTCGCCCGGTGGCGGCTTCGTCGCCAAGCTGTTCCAGGGCGGCACGGAGCGCGCGATGCTGGAGGGCATGAAGCGGGACTTCGTCAGCGTCCGCCACGCCAAGCCGCCGGCGAGCCGGAAGGATTCGTCCGAGTTGTATGTGGTCGCCACGGGCTTTCGGGCCGCCATGCGCGGCTGACGTGCTGGCGCCGAAAGGCGCGTCCGCAGCGCTGCGATACAGCCATGCGCGCCTGTCACGCCGCGACGCTGGACGGGGCTTGCGAAAAGGGTTTAGGGAAACGCGCCAAGGTCGCCGTCTGGCAACATCCGACGCGAAGGGTCCCCCCGCATGCCGTCCGACTTGGCCTCCACCGCCGCCCGCATCAGATTCGAAGACGCCTTCGCCTTCGACGACGTGCTCCTGGTGCCCGCCTATTCCACCGTCCTGCCCCACGCCACCGACACCCGCACCCGCATCACGCGGGAGATCTCGCTGCACATCCCGCTGATCTCGGCCGCGATGGACACCGTGACCGAAAGCGGGATGGCCATCGCCATGGCGCAGTCCGGCGGCATCGGCGTGATCCACAAGAACCTCACCATCGAGGAGCAGGCCGCGCAGGTCCGCCGGGTGAAGAAGTTCGAGAGCGGGATGGTGGTCAACCCGCTCACCATCCATCCCGACCAGACGCTCGCCGAGGTGCGCGCCATCCAGCAGCAGCACCGCATCAGCGGCATCCCGGTGGTAGAGCGCGACAGCCGCCGCCTGGTCGGCATCATCACCGCCCGCGACGTGCGCTTCGCGACAGACCCGAACCTGCGCGTCTATGAGCTGATGACGCGGGAAAACCTGGTCACCGTCAGCGGCGACGTGGTGCCGGACGAGGCGCGCGCGCTGCTGCACAAGCACCGGATCGAGAAGCTGCTGGTCGTCGATGAGCAGTACCGCTGCATCGGCCTCGTTACCGTCAAGGACATGGACAAGGCCGAGACCAACCCCAATGCCGTCAAGGACGCGCTCGGCCGCCTCCGTTGTGCGGCCGCCACCGGCGTCGGCGAGGACGGGTTCCGCCGCGCCGAAGCCCTGGTCGCCGCCGAGGTCGACGTCATCGTGGTCGACACCGCCCATGGCCATTCCGGTGGCGTGCTCGAAGCCGTGGCCCGCATCAAGCGCCTGTCCAACACCGTGCAGATCATCGCCGGCAATGTCGCGACCCCAGAAGGCACGCTCGCCCTCATCGAAGCGGGTGCGGATGCGGTGAAGATCGGCATCGGCCCGGGCTCCATCTGCACCACGCGGATCGTTGCCGGCGTCGGCGTCCCGCAGCTCACCGCCGTGATGGAAAGTGCCGCAGCGGCGCGGGGCCACAATGTCCCGGTGATCGCCGATGGAGGCATCCGCTCCTCGGGCGACCTCGCCAAGGCGATCGCCGCGGGCGCCGACTGCGCCATGATGGGCAGCGTCTTCGCCGGCACCGACGAGGCGCCGGGCGAAGTGTTCCTCTATCAGGGCCGGTCGTACAAATCCTACCGCGGCATGGGCAGTATCGGCGCCATGGCGCGCGGCTCGGCCGACCGCTACTTCCAGGCCGAGGTGCAGGACAGCCTCAAGCTGGTGCCGGAGGGAATTGAGGGCCGCGTCGGCTACAAGGGCCCGGTGAGCACCGTGGTGCATCAGATGGTGGGCGGCTTGCGCGCGGCGATGGGCTACACCGGCAACGCTACGATCGCCGAGATGCAGCGCAACGCGAAGTTCCGCCGCATCACGAATGCGGGGCTGCGCGAGAGCCATGTGCATGATGTTGCCATCACCCGCGAAGCGCCGAACTACCGCCAAGACTGAGCTAAGTTCCAAAACTGAAAGAAAGGGGTCTGGGGAAATTCTTTTCCCCAGTCTTTTTAAGTCCCATGACCCCCGCCGCCCGTCTCGCCGCCACCGCCGAACTCCTCCAATCCATCGAGGCAACCCCGCGTCGCCCCTCCGACGCCACTGCCAATGATTTCTTCCGCGCCCGCCGCTTCATCGGCGGCGGCGACCGCCGCGTGGTCGCCGACACGCTGTGGTCCATCATCCGCCAGCGCATCCGGCTGGACTGGCACCTCCGCCAGGCCAAATCCGACCCCTCCGCCCGCCTGCTCCTGGCCGCCTACCTCATCATCGCCGAGGGCCGCGGCATGGCCGCTATCGAGGCCATCTTCGTCGGCGGCAAATTCGCGATGGAACCGCTCGACGCGCGGGAGCGCCGCGTCCTCGCCGCACTGATCGGCAAATCGCTGCGCGACCCCGCGATGCCCGACAATGTCGCTCTCAACCTCCCGCTCTGGGCCTACCCCCTCTTCCTCGCCCGCTTCGGCGAAACGCTCCCCGCCGAGATGGCGGCCATGGAACAGGGCGCCCCACTGGACATGCGCGCCAACCTGCTCCGCACCACCCGCGACGCCGCCGCAGTGGCACTCGCGGCCGAGGGCATCGCCACCGCGCCCACACCCTATTCCCCCTGGGGCCTGCGCGCCGAAGGCCGCAAGCCCGTCACCAACACCGAGGCCTTCAAGACCGGCCTGATCGAAATCCAGGACGAGGGCAGCCAACTCATCGCGCTTCTCACCGATGCCCGCCCCGGCATGCGCGTGGCCGATTTCTGCGCCGGTGCCGCGGGCAAGACCCTGGCCCTCGCCGCCACCATGGCCAATAGCGGCCGCATCACCGCCTGCGACACCTCGAACGTCCGCCTTGAAGGCGCGGTCCGCCGCCTCCGCCGCGCCGGAGTCGACAATGCCGAGCGCCACCTGCTCACCCCCGGTGACAAATGGACCAAGCGCCGCGCCGGCAGCTTCGACCGCGTCCTCGTCGATGCCCCCTGCACCGGTTCTGGCACCTGGCGGCGAAACCCCGATGCCCCGCTCCGCACCCGCCCCGAGGACCTGGCCGAGCTGGTGGTACTGCAACAAGATATCATCGACCGTGCCGCGGAATTGGTTCGACCCGGCGGACGGCTAGTATACGCTACCTGCTCATTGTTCACCGATGAGAATGAGGGCCAGATGCAAGGCTTCCTCGAACGCCATCCCGATTTCGCCGTACTGCCGGCCGACGCGCTTTGGGCCGAGCTGCGCCCTGGCGTCGCTGCGCCGTGCGCCGGCCCCTACCTGGCCACCAGCCCGGCCCGGCACGGCACCGATGGCTTCTTCGCCGCCGTGCTGGAGCGGCGTGCCCCATGATCGCGATCCGCCGCGCCCGGCCGACCGATGCCGGCGCGATCGGGGCGGTGCATGCCGAGGTCTGGCGCAACACCTACGCCGGCGTGCTGCCGAGCCAGTACCTCTCGGGCCTCTCCGCCTTCCGCCTGGGCCTGGGCTATGAGCGCGGCATCCTCGACCGGCGCGAGGGGCATGCCGTGTTCGTGGCGGTGGCCAGCGGTTCCGACCTGACCCCCGGGCCGATGGGCGTCGAATCGCAGGTGGTGGGCTTCGTCTCCGGCGGCCGCGCCCGGCGCAACGCCATCGCGGCCGGCGAGGTCGAGACCATCTACCTGCTCGAGGATTGGCGCGACCGCGCCGTGGGGCGGCGCCTGATGCGCGCCATGGGGGCGCATCTGCGCGCGGTCGGGTGCGGATCGGCGATGGTGTGGGTGCTGAAGGACAACCCCTCGCGCTGGTTCTATGAGCGCCTGGGCGGGCGACCCGCGGCGCGCGAGATGACGCGGTTCGCCGGGCAGAATGTCGAGCAGATGGCCTATGCCTGGGACCCGATCGAGGCGTTACTGACCGCCACGGCACCGGCGCCGGAGCGCTGAAGAAAGAAGCGGGGGCGCTGCCTCCTGCACCCCCGCCAGGGGCGGCGCCCCTGGACGGCTCAATCGATCTGGGCGCCGGAGGCGCGCACCAGGATAGCGTGGCGGGCGATTTCCTCGCGCAGATGCGTCGCCAGGCGCTCGGGCGTGCCGCCCAGCACGTCCATTCCTGCCGCCTCCAGCCGCGCCTTGGCCACCGGGTCGGCCAGCACCTCGTTGGCCAGCGCGTTCACCCGCGCGACCAACCCCGGCTCCGCACCCTTGGGCAGCAGCAGCGCGAACCAGGTGCCAAACACAAGCGCCGGCATCCCCAGCTCCGCCGTCGTCGGAACATCCGGCAACTGGCCCGCGCGGCGGTCCGACAGGATCGCGATCGGCACCACCTCGCCCGAGCGCACCTGCGGCGCCGCCCCGGTCACCAGGTTGAACATCGCCTGGATGCGGCCGGAGAGCAGGTCCGTGCTGGCCCCCGCCGGTCCCGTGTAGGGAACATGCGTCATCTCGGCCCCGGTCAGCGATTTGAACAGCTCCCCGGCCAGATGCATGGACGACCCATTGCCGGTGGAGCCGAAATTGATCGCCCCCGGATTGGCCCGCGCATAGGCGGTGAACTGCTCCAGCGTGGTGATGCCGAGCTGCCGGTTCACCACCAGCAGGTTCGGCACGTTGCCGATCAGCACCACCGGCTCGAAGTCGCGCACCGGGTCGAACGGCAGGGCGCGATACAGCGCCGGGTTGGTCGCGAGCGTTCCCGCCCAGGACCACAGGATGGTGTACCCGTCCGGCGCCGCGCGCGCGCCCGCCACCGCGCCGATATTGCCGTTGGCCCCGCCCCGGTTCTCGACCAGCACGCGCTGCGTCAGGCGCTTCTCGAGTTCCTGCGCGAAGATGCGGGCGAGCGTGTCGGCGGTCCCGTTCCCGCCCGGCGCGGGGACGATGATGCGCACCGGCCGGCTCGGCCAGGGCTCGGCCGCGCCTTGGGCGTGCGCGGTGCCGGCGGCAAGCGCCATCAGGGTGGCGCGGCGGGTGACGGTCATGGCTTGCCTCCGGGCTGTGGTCGTCCGAAGGCTAGCCCGGAGCGGCGGGAGATGGGATGCCATGCGGATCGCGGTGCTGGGGGCGGGGGCGGTCGGACCGGCGGCGGCCGCACTCGCGGCCTCACGCGGGCATGCGGTGACGCTGTGGTCGCCCTCCGGCCGCGGCACCGCGGGCCTCGCGGATAGCATCATCGCCGAGGGTGCGCTCGACGGCCGCTTCCCGTTGCGCATCGCGCGCGACCTGGCCGATGCGCTCGCCGGTGCCGAGGCCGCCCTGCTGGCCGTGCCCGCCTATGCCTTCCCCGCGCTGCTGCCGTTGATCGCGGAGCGCCTCGCCCAGCCATTGCTCATCACCCCGGCGGCGAGCCTCGCGCCGCTTGCGCTCGCCGCGATGCTCGAATCCCGCGGCCGCGCCGCGCCGCCGATCGGGGCGATGTCGACCACCCCCGTCACCGCCCGGCGCCTCGCGCCCGACCGCGTGCGCATCCTCGGCATCCGCGCCGCGGTGGACATGGCCGCGGTGCCGGAGACCGCGGCGCCGACGATGGGCACGCTCGCCACCGCGCTGTTCGGCCATGCAAGCCCGCTCGGCGGCTCGGTGGTGCAGGCCGCGATCGGCAATGCCAACCCGATCATCCACGCCGCCCTCGCGCTGACCAACACCACACGGATCGAGGCGGCGGAGCACTGGCCGCAATACGGCATGCTGACGCCCGCCACCTGCCGCCTGATGCTGGCGATGGCCGCCGAGCGCGCGACGCTGGCCTGCGCGCTTGGTGTCGCGGTGCCGAGCCTGGAGCAATCGCTGCACCGCGCCACGGGCGTGCCGCATGGCCCGCTGCACGCCATGGCGGCGGCGATTGCGCAGGGCGGCGCCGAGGTGCCAGGCCCGACCGATCCCGCCAGCCGCTACATCACCGAGGATGTGCCCTATGGGCTGGCGGTGGCGCTGTGGCTCGCCGCGCGCCAGGGCGTGGCGATGCCGGTGACCGATGCGGTGGTGACGGCACTGGAGGCGCTGTGGGGCCGCGACCTGCGCGCCAATCCGCTGCTGGAGGGCCTCAGGCTCGGCGCCGACGGATCTGCCGGTGCGGCCCGCCTGTGACCGATGCTCAAGCCTGCGGAGGCTCGGTCACGAAGGGCATGATATCGACTGTGTCGCCCGGGAAGATCGCGAAATGCGGATGGTTCTCGAACAGGCGCGCGGCCGCGTCGATGCTGTCCGCCTCGACGATGACGTAGCCGCAGATTGCGTTCGCGGCGTCGGCCATGCCATCCCGGCTCACGCGTCGCGTCTTGCCGACCATGCCGCCGCGATCGGCGAAGCGCGCGGCGTTCGCCGCCTCCCACGCTGCCCATGCCTGCACGCCGCGGGCATCGATCGCATCCTGCTCGGATTTCGGCAGGCGACGGAAGCGCGCGACGTTCTCGGCCTCCATCATATAGACCGCGAGAAAGCGGGGCATGGGGAAGTGCTCCTGGTGGCGGCCTGCATGCTAGCGCGGCCGGCTTCGGCCTCAATCCATTTCGCCGTGTCCGGCCCGCCGCGCCGCGGCGCGCCTAGCGGTCCAGCACGCCTCGGCAGGCCGCCGGCATCACCGGCGCCGGGCCGGGGGGGCGCGGCGGCGGCCGCCGTGCCTCCTCGCTGAGCCACCAGGCAAGGCTCGCGTCGCAGCCGTCGCCCGGCGGTGGCGGGGCGATGCCACGGCAGTCCGGCTGGTCGGACGGGCAGCGCATGCGCAGGTGCATGTGGCTGTCATGGCCGCGCCAGGGCCGGACATAGCGCAGCCAGCCCTCGCCGCCATGCATCCGGCACAGCCCGCGCTTGATGCCGTGGTTGACCAGCACGCGGTCGATCCCCGGCAGCCCCGCGGCCATCCGGATGAGCGCCGTGTGCCGCGCCGTGAAGCGCGTAGGGTCGATATCGTTTTCGTCGGGCAGCACCAGGGAGGTTTCGCGGATCACCTCGCGCTGCGGCCCCGGAACCAGCGGCTTCGGCCCGAGATCGAGCCAGACATCGGCGTCCAGCCCGGCCTGGTGGCTGGCATGGCCGAACGGCATCGGCCCGCCGCGCGGCTGCCCCAGGTCACCGATCCAGAGGTCGGGGAGCCCGGCCGCCCGCGCCTGCCGGCCCAGCGTCTCGACCGCCGCGATGGTGACCGGATGTCCCCAATTGCGGTTGCGCGACAGCCTCACCGCCTGGAAGCCCGGGCCCTCGCGCGGCAAGGCGACGGCGCCGGCGATGCAGCCGAGACCGGTGCCGCCGATGATGCGGGGCGTACCGGGCAGGGGCTCCCTCACGGCGGCCCATGCGCTCGCCGGCTGAGCGCGGGCGGTCGGCGGCACAATGCTGCCGAGCATCGCGGCGAAGGTTGCCAGGGCAAAAAGCTGTGTGGCCGCTATGTAGATCTTGCCCATGGCACCCCCCGCGACCAATTTTGCTGCATGGCACAATATCTCGTCACCGGCGGCGCCGGCTATGTCGGCAGCCACTGCGTCCTGGCTCTGCGCGCGCGTGGCGACCGCGTCGTCGTGCTCGACGACCTGAGCCAGGGTCATGCGGCGGCGGTGCCCGAGGGTGTCACCCTCGTCGTGGCCGATCTCGCGGCGCGCGACAAGGTGGCCGCCGTTTTCGCCGAGCATCGCTTCGACGCCGTGCTGCACTTCGCCGCGCGCTCGGTGGTGGGCGAGAGCATGGCCAACCCGCTCAGCCATATCGGCGCCAATCTCGGCAACGCGCTGATCCTCGCCGAGGAAGCACTGCGCGCCGGGTGCGACCGCATCCTGCTCTCCTCGACCGCGGCGCTGTTCGGCGCCGCCGAGCGCCAGCCCATCGACGAGGACTGCCCCATCGCGCCGGGCAACCCCTATGGCGAGAGCAAGTTGATGATCGAGCGCGCGCTCGACTGGGCGCACAAGCTCAAGGGTTTGCGCTTCGCCGCCCTGCGCTACTTCAACGCCGCCGGCTCCGACCCCGAGGGGCGGCTGGGCGAGGACCACGACCCCGAGACGCACCTGATGCCGCTCGCGATCGATGCCGCGCTCGGCCGCCGCCCGCCGCTCACCGTCTTCGGCGAGGACTACCCCACGCCGGACGGCACCTGCATCCGCGACTACGTCCATGTGAGCGACCTTGCCGACGCGCATCTGCGCGTGCTGGACCGGCTCGAGAGCCATCCGCGCCTGACCTACAACATCGGCAGCGGCACCGGCCATTCGGTGCGCGCCGTGCTGGACGCCGTCGAGCGCGTCGCCGGCAATCCCGTCCCCCACACCCTGGGGCCGCGCCGCGCCGGCGACCCGGCCGTGCTGGTCGCCGCATCGGAAGCCCTCAAGCGCGACACCGGCTGGCAGCCGCGCTTCGCAGAGCTCGACACCATGGTCGCCACCGCGCTGGCGTGGCGCCGCGCCCATCCCGATGGCTATGCCGACTGAGTGTCCGTGTGGAAGGACTTGCTCACGATCTTCCAGCCTTCGGCGGTCTTGAGCAGCATCAGGTAGTCGGTGAAGTAGCGCGGCGGGATCGCGCAGTTGAGCTTCACCAGCGCCGTCTCCGGCCCGCTCATGTCGATGGAGATGATGCGGTCATGCCGCGCCATGCCCTGCTCGCTGGGCTTGGGACGGCTGAGCACCGCGTCGAACCAGGCCGCGCGCGGCACGTCCACGACGCCGCCGTCGCGCGCCGAGAACAGATGCGCGCAGGGGTGGAAGGCGGCGCCGAGTTTCGCGACATCGCCTTCGTACAGCCCGTCGAGGTAGGTGGTCAGCACCGCCTCGATGGCGGTGAATTCGCTGTTCAACATGTTTGCCATGGCCTGTCTCCCGTTGAGTCGCGGCGATCCTGCCAGAGGCGGGGCGCGGTTTACAGCGCCGCGCGCAAGGGGCATGGAGGTGGCAAGAACACCGAGGGAAGGACCAGGTCCATGTCGATTGCGCATCGCGGTCGTCCGGCCGCGCCGGATCTGGTCGCACGACGCGTCCTGCTGGCGGCACCCGCGCTGTTGTCCCTCCCGCTGCGCGCGCAGCCGGCCTGGCCGCAGCGCCCGGTGCGCCTCATCGTCGCCTATGCCGCGGGCGGTGGGACCGACATCTTCGCCCGCGCGCTGGGCGAGGCGATGCGCCCGGCGCTGGTCCATCCGGTCATCGTCGAGAACCGCGCCGGCGGGGCAGGGGTCATCGGCTCGGACGTGGTGTCCCGCGCCGAGCCCGACGGGCACACGCTGCTCGCCGTCGTCTCCACCCATGTGATGAACAAGTACTACCTCTCGAGCATGCCCTACGACCCGATCCGCGACTTCACGCCGATCGCGATGCTGTCGCGCAACACCATGGTGCTCAGCGCCGGCGCGACGCAGCCCTTCGCCACGCTGCCGGCGATGATCGCCCATGCGCGGCAGAACCCCGGGGCGGTCGGCACCGGCTCCACCGAGGCGCTGTCCAGCTTCTGCGGGCAGGAGCTCGCGCGCCGTGCCCGCATCGACACGCCCGACATCCAGTATCGCAGCGGCGGGCCGTTGATGAACGACGTTGTCGCCGGCCACCTGCCGGTGGGCTGGACCAGCACCGCGAGTGCGATGCCGCACATGCAGACCGGGCGCGTGCGCATCCTCGCCAATGCCGGGGCGACGCGCACGCCGTTCTTCCCCGACGTCCCGACCGTGCAGGAAAGCGGCATCGCCGATTTCGATCTCTCCGGCTGGGTCGCGATGTTCGGGCCGCGGGGAATGGACCCGGTCCTTGCCGGAAGAATCTACACCGCCGTCGCGGCCGCCTTCACGGACGCCACGCTGCGCGCGCGGCTCACGGCGCTCGGCGTCGAGCCGGACCTGCGCGACCCCGCCGGCCTGACCGCCGCGCTGGTGCGCGAGGACCGGCTCTGGGCCGCGGCGTCGGCCGCCGGCACCCTCCAACGCGCCAATTGAGGACACGACCCATGGCCAACCCGACCCTCCGCGCCGCCTTCGACGCGAAGAAATTCATCGTCGCCCCCGGCGTCTTCGACATGATCTCGGCGAAGGTCGCGGACGGGATGGGGTTCGACTGCCTCTATGGCACGGGCTTCGGCACCGTGGCCTCGGCCCTCGGCGTCGCGGATGCCGGCATCGCCACCTACACCGACATGGTCGCGCGCATGGGGCGCGTGGCGCAGGGATGCACGACGCCGCTGATCGCCGATGCCGATACCGGCTATGGCGGGCTGCTCAACGTGCGCGAGACGGTGCGCGGCTATGAGGCGGCGGGCATCACCGGCATTCAGATCGAGGACCAGGAGGTGCCGAAGAAATGCGGCCACACGCCAGGCCGCCGCGCCATCCCCGCGGACGAGATGGTGCTCAAGATCCGCGTCGCCGTGGAGGCGCGCCGCAGCCGGGACTTCCTCATCGTCGCGCGCACCGATGCCCGCACGGGCCTGGGTCTGGAGGAAGCGATCCGTCGCGGCCGCATGTTCGGCGAAGCCGGCGCCGACGTGGTCTTCGTCGAGAGCCCGGAGAGCGAGGCGGAGATGGTGGAGATCGGGCGCTCGCTCGGCCAGTACCGTCTTCTCGCGAACAACGTCGAAGGCGGCCGCACGCCGATCCTCTCCGCCGCGCGCCTGGCCGAGATCGGCTACGCCATCGCCATCTATCCGGCAGTGGGCTTCCTCGCCGTGGCGGCGGCGCTGGAGCGCGTCTTCGGCCACCTCAAGGCGCAGGGCGATTCGAATGGCCTGCCCGCGGCCGAGAGCTACGGCTTCGGACGCATTTGTGAGTTGATGGGGTTCCCCGATGTCTGGGAATTCGAGAAGAAATGGGCGCAGCCCGAGCGGTGAGCCCGTCCGACCCGTCCCCCGATCCGGAGCCTCCCATGCAGCATGTCAAAGCCCTCGTCTTCGACGTCTTCGGCACCGTCGTCGACTGGCGCACCTCCATCGCGCGGGAGGCTGGCGCATTCTTCGCCAAGCGATACCGCGCCGTCGATGCCGAGGCCTTCGCCGACGCCTGGCGCAAGCGCTACCAGCCGGCGATGGAGGAGGTGCGCTCCGGCCGCCGGCCCTTCACCCGGCTCGACGTGCTGCACCGGGAAAACCTCGAGCTCGTGCTGGCGGATTTCGGCATCGACCCGAAGCGGGAAGGGGAGGCGGCGCTCGACGCACTGAACCGCGCCTGGCACCGCCTCGACCCTTGGCCGGACACGGTCGCCGGCCTTGCGCGGCTCAAGACGAAGTTCTTCATCGCGCCGCTGTCGAACGGCAACATCGCGCTGCTCGCGAACATGGGCAAGCATGCCGGGCTGCCCTGGGACGCGATCCTCGGCGCCGAGGTCGCTCGCGCCTACAAGCCGCAGCCCGAGGCCTACCTCCGCACGGCCGAGGTGCTCGCGATGCGGCCCGAAGAGGTCGCGCTGATTGCTGCGCACAACAACGACCTCGCCGCCGCGCGCGAGGCGGGGCTGAGCACCGGCTTCGTGGCGCGCCCGGTCGAGCACGGCGCGGCCCAGACCACCGATCTTCGCGCCGAGCAGGCATGGGACGTGGTTGCGGACAGCTTCACCGATCTCGCGACGAAGCTCGGCTGTGCCTGAACGCGCGTTCGTGAAGGCGCAGGCTCGCCGCACCGCAACGTACGCCTCCCTCCCGCGTTTTCCCGGCGAACGGAAGGGAGTACCTACAACATGAGCGACATGACCCTCGCGGATGTCTCTGGTGAGATGGCCGATATCGATTTCACCATGCTGAGCACGCGCGCGGCCGAAGGACGCATCGCTTCGCGCCCGATGAGCAACAATGGCGACGTGGAGTATACGGGCGACTCTTATTATTTTGCCTGGGGCCACGCGCACATGGTGGGCGAGATCGAGGCGGACCCGAATGTCGGGCTCACCTTCCAGGGCAGCAAGGGGCTGCTGGGCGCGCCGCCGATGTTCATCGCGGTCGAGGGGGTCGGCAAGATCATCCGCGACAAGGTGGCGTTCGTGGAGCATTGGACGCCGGACCTCGACCGCTGGTTCACCGATGGGGTCGATACGCCCGGCGTGGTGATGATCCATGTGAATGCGAAGCGGATCCACTACTGGCGCGGCGAGGAAGAGGGCGAGATCGCACTCTAGTCGCCGTCTGCGTTGTCGGTGCTGTACTGCACCAATCTGTGCGGAAGCGATTGAGCGCGTAGTCGCCTGTTCGCGGCACAGTCTTAGAGAGTTTTAGCGCGTGCGAGATGGAGCAAACCGTCTCGCACGCCAAATTTGTATGTGCCTTGGGTAGGTATCTCGACTCGATTGGTGTGGGTTTCCTGCACGGCGTGCGGGTTGAACATGAAAGCGCGCTTGACGGTGTGGAACACGCGCCGAAGCGCATCGTTATCCTCAAAGTCGGCAACAACGGCCTCTGCTCCGATCGCGCGCAATGCGGCCGTCTGTGCGGGGTCGCGGGTTACCGCGTGCCGCGTCTTGAGGAAGAGCTCGTGCTGCGCAGCAGTCACGATCCCGGGAAGGCACCAAACGATCCGCCACCTGCGCGCATTGCTCCCGCAGCCGGCATGGGAGGCGAGGATGGACGACGCGCAGATCTGGGATCTCGAGGAGAGTCTGTGGACAGGTGGCGCGGAGCGCTACCAAGAACTTGTCGACGAGGCTTGCGTGATGGTGCTGCCCTCCGACCCATTCATCATGACCGGTCAGCAGGCGATCGACGCGGTGTCCGAAACACCGCGCTGGTCTCAGGTGCGGTTCAGTGGCCAGCAGACCGTCCACCCCGAGGGCGACCTGGTCGTCATCGCCTACCACGCCGCAGCGCAACGCAAGGGCGCGGATGATTACCAGGCGTATTGCACCACAACCTGGCAGCGCCGTCCGAACGAGGAATGGCGCGTGGTGCAGCATCAGCAGACACCGCCCATCACGGCTGGCGCCGGCTGAACGCAGCCGCCATGGCGCACCTGTTCGACAACGAGCACGCGAGCGGCTGCATGTCGCATAGTGCCGCGATCTTGCGACGCACATGGGCGTGCAGACGACGCACCAAACCGGCCCCCAGCGACGAGCGGTGATGCTGGAACTGCGGGAAGCGCTGGCGCCGGGCTGCGTCTTCCCGGTGGCCGGATGCCTTGCCCGCACTCGAGCGCGGAATCTTCCTCGAAGGCTAGCGGCCGGGCCAGGTTCTGCGCGTCGCCGATGATGCGGACGTTATCGCCGAGCGAGTTTACGCCCGCGGCAGCGCCTATCATTTCCGCGTGCCTTCGCTGTTGCATGACGTGTTCTGGCTGCTTGTACACAAGCTTCCATCCATCGCTTCCGCTACCGTGTTCGCCTGTCTGCCCGACATGCCCAAGCCGTCCTGGCCGGCCGAACGGGAATGTGCCGCGCCAGCGCCGATCGTGAATTTCACCCAGGGAGAAACACGCCATGCCGAAAACGATCCTCATCATCGGTGAAGACCCCGCCGAGATCGACTTCGATGCACCCGGCACGCCAAAGGACGTTTCCGCCGAGACGATCACCTCCGGGCTCGAGGGATCCGTCGCGCGCTTGCGGGCCGATGGCTACGTCGCCACGCTGTTGCTGACCCGCGATCCCGCGACGCTTGAGGAACAGGTGCGCGAGGCGCTCGACAACGAGGCCCCCGACGTCGTCGTCATCGGCGCCGGGCTGCGCATCCTGCCGGCACTGGCCGCTCAGTTCGAGCAGCTGATGAACGTGCTCCACGAATACGCACCGAACGCGAAGCTCGCCTTCAACAGCCAGCCGGGCGACTCCGACATCGCTGCCCGCCGCTGGGTATAAGCAGGTGGACGGAGTCGGTGTGAGGATCAGCTCATGAAACAGACCTTTCACGGCAGCTGTCACTGCAAGGCGGTGACGTTCGAGGCGGACATCGACCTCGCCGAGGGCACGGGAAGGTGCAACTGCACCCTGTGCTGGAAGCAGCGCATGTGGAATGCCGGCCAGCTGCAGCCCGCCGATTTCCGCCTGCTGTCGGGCGAAGACGTGCTCGGCGACTACGCGAAGTCAGGCGATTGGGGCGAAAGCCATCATCGGTTCTGCACCAAGTGCGGCATCGCGACCCATAGCCATGGCGCGATCAAGATGATGGGCGGCAAGCCGTTCGTCTCGGTGCATCTCGCCGCGCTCGACGACCTGTCCGTCGATGATCTCGTCGCCGCGCCGCTCGCCTACATGGACGGGCTGCACGACAATTGGCAGAACCCGCCGGACGAGACACGGCACCTGTAGGCACCTATCAGAACCACAGGTCACGCACGCAGCGACCGTCCGACGCAAGATCCTCGAAGGTGTTCAGCCCGTCGAAATGATCGATGGCCAGATGGGCGACGGCTTCGGGCGCGGCGAGCCTGACGTTGACCGCCATCCGGCGGCGGCCATCCTTGTCCACGCGTCTGCCGCGCCAGGCCAATACGCAGCCGCAGGTCGGGCAGAACAGGATCTCCAGCGCGGGGTCGGCCTTCCCGAGCCGTTTGTAGGCACTGGTCGCACCGGACACGCATATGCGCTCATTATCGTAGTCATAGGCCCAGAGGGCGCCGTAGCGGCGGCACAGCGTGCAGCTGCAGGCCGTGATTGAGCCAGGCTCGCCGGTCAGGCTCCACCCGGCCGCTCCGCAGTGGCAAGTTCCTGTCAGCATGGGCCCTCCTGGTGCGCCTAGCTTGCTGAAGGATATCGCGCTTGCCGCTGCGGATCGGCCACGTGGCCGACAACTTGACGTGACGGTCGGGCGCGGGAGACACATGCGCCCTGACCCATCCTGATCAGGGCTTCACGAACCGATAGACGAAGCGATCGGTCTCGCCTTTGATCGCCGGGTCGAACACCTTGATCGTGTGCATGTCGTTCTGGTTCGCAAGGATGGCGCTTTGCGCATCCAGCACGAAACCGGCCGCCTCCACCTCGTCACGGACGGACGCAGGATCGATCCGATGCAGCGACTGGGTGTCGCTCATGCCCGTCCCTGCAGCGGCGGCGTGATCGACGATGACATAGGCCCCGCCTGGCTTCAGCCGGTCGTAGACGCCTCGATTGAAGTCGGCTGCTGTCGCACCGCTGGCCTGCGCGAGAGGGGTGTGCAGATCGTGGTAGAACAGATGCAACCACACGACATCCGCGGGCGACGTGACCGTCGCCATCGCCCCAATGTCCGCCGAGACGGCTTCGACATTCTCTCGGCCCGGCTCTTTCGCCAGCATCTGCATGCGGCCGACCGGATCGTTCTTGAAGTGAGCAACCTCGGCCGGCACGAAGCTGAAGACCCGTCCCTCAGGTCCCACGATGTCGGAGAAGAGGCGCGTCCAGTCGCCATCGCCTGGGTAGACGTCGATGATGGTGGAGCCTGCCTGGATGCGGGCGAATTGCAGCAACTCGGATAGCTTGGATTGGTCGTACATCGGTATCTCCTTCACGGTTGGGCATGCGACAAACGATTGGCGTTCGAGGCGGCGACCGGCGGCCCATGCACCGTCGGCGCCGTGCCGTATTGGCGGGTGGTGTCAGCCGAAGCTGACCAGGTCTTAGAAGATCAGGCGGCCCCGACGATCTCCGTGTTGCGACGGATGCGTCGATGGCGGGGTCAGACCTGCGCCATGCCTCCATCGACGGCGAGATCCACGCCGGTGATGTAGGAGCTTTCATCGGGGGCGAGGAACGTGACGGCTGCCGCGATTTCCTCTGCCTTCCCTCTGCGGCCCATCGGGACCTGCGAGGCGAACTGGGCGGCCGCTTGCTCCGCTTGCTCGGGGGTCAGGCCCGTCGTTGTCGCCAGGGCGGGGGTGTCGATCGGGCCTGGGCTCATGGCATTCACCCGGATGTTTCGGTCCTTCAGCTCCAAGGTCCAGGCCCGCGCGAAGTTGCGCACCGCGGCCTTGCTGGCAGCGTAGGCGCTGAATCCCGGCACGCCCAGCACATTGGCGACCGAAGAGGTCAGGATGATCGAACCGCCGTCCTTGAAGAGAGGAAGGGCCTTCTGGACCGTGAAAAACAGCCCCTTCACATTCACATCGAAGGTCTGGTCGAAATGGGCCTCCGTCGCTGCGGCGAGTGGTGCAATCGTCCCCGCGCCGGCGTTGGCGAAGAGAATGTCCATGTGACCATGTTTCTCCTTCACGATTGCATAGAGCCGGTCCAGATCCTCCAGGCGCGACACGTCACCGCGGACCGCGGTGACATCGCCCTGGATCGAGGCTGCGGTTTCCTGCAGCGCCTTCTCGCGTCGTCCGGTGATCACGACGCGCGCGCCTTCTTCCACAAAACGCCTGGCCGTGGCCAACCCGATCCCGCTGCTGCCGCCCGTGATGACGGCGACCCTGCCTTCTAGCTTTTTCATGATCGTACCCTTCGTTCTGTGTGGGTCCGCGGCTGTGATGGCGCGCTTCCAGAGCCCTACCTGGGTTGGTCGGGGTCGGGCGATGAGTGCGCAATCGCGCACATTGGTGGTGCGAAAACAAACCACATGATCACTCAAGCCCAGGACAGTCGCAGGATCGAAAGCTTCAGATGCTAATATTGCAGCTGTCGGGGCACGCAGTCTCGGCGCGGGAATGCACCATGATCGACTGGGATGACGTCCGCTACTTTCTGGCCGCCGCGCGCGGCGGCTCCGTTCGGGCCGCCGCCAAGCAGCTCGGCGTGAACCACGCGACCGTGCTGCGACGCATTGCCCAGCTCGAGAAACGCCTCGGCGTGCAGGTGTTTGCAAAACTGCCTTCGGGCTACCGCCTGACGGGGGCGGGCGAGGATGTCCTCGAATTCGCGGACCAGATGGAAGCGTCGTCGCACCTGCTGGAAACGCGTATCCTTGGGCGCGATCAGAGCGCGCGCGGGCTTCTGCGGGTGACGCTCCCGCCGTTCCTCGCGACCCACCTCCTCATGCCGGACTTCGCCGATTTCGCGCGCCTGCATCCGGACATCGAGATGGAAATCCTGTCCTCCGGTGCGCTGGCGAACCTGACCAACAGGGAGGCCGATGTCGCGATCCGCATCGTCCCCGACCGCAAGAGCCTGCCGCTTAATCTTCACGGGCTGGTGGGACCGGCGCTGTTCGGCGCCGTCTACTTGTCCCGGGATCGACTGGCCGCCTGGCGTTCGGGCGCGCCCGATCCCATGCGGTGGATCGTCATCGACGCCCGTGGCGTCCCGGACTGGGCCGGAGAGGTTGAGGTCTGCGCCACAGGCGTTCCGTTTCGTACTCCCGACCCCGACGCACAGGTCGCTGCGGCACGGCAGGGGATCGGGATGACGACACTGCCGTGTTTCGTCGGCGACGCCGACACCCTGCTGGTGAGGGCGCCGGGCGTCGAACCGCGAATGGGCGGAACACTCTGGCTTCTCACCCAGGGAGAGGCGCGCAAGACGAAGCGCGTGCGACTCTTCACGGAGTTCATATCCCGCAGGCTCGCCGCCTACGCGCCGCTGCTGGCGGGGCTGTCCATGTCGCGCGACTGACGCCCCTCTACTCCCACTCGATCGTCCCCGGCGGCTTGCTCGTGATGTCGTAGGTCACGCGGTTGATCCCACGCACCTCGTTCACGATCCGCGCCGAGACCCGACCAAGGAAGCTCATCTCGAAAGGGTAGACATCCGCCGTCATCCCATCCGTGCTCGTCACCGCACGCAGCGCGCAGGCCATGTCGTAGGTGCGCCCATCGCCCATCACGCCCACGGTGCGCACCGGCAGCAGCACCGCGAAGGCCTGCCAGATGGCATCGTACAGCCCGGCCTTGCGGATCTCGTCCAGGTAGATCGTGTCGACCAGCCGTAGCAGATCCGCCTTCTCCCGTGTGACCTCGCCGGGAATACGGATCGCGAGCCCGGGGCCGGGGAAGGGGTGGCGGCCCACGATCTCCTCGGGCATGCCCAGTTCGCGGCCGAGCGCGCGGACCTCGTCCTTGAACAGGTCGCGAAGCGGCTCGACCAGCGCCATCCGCATGCCCGCCGGCAGCCCGCCGACATTGTGGTGGGACTTGATCGTCACCGAAGGTCCGCCCGTCGCCGAAACGCTTTCGATCACGTCCGGGTACAGCGTGCCCTGGGCGAGGAAATCCGCCCCGCCGATCTTGTGCTGTTCCTCCTCGAACACCTCGATGAACAGCCGCCCGATCGTCTTGCGCTTCACCTCCGGGTCCGTCACGCCCGCCAGCGCACCGAGGAACATCTCGCTCGCGTCGCGATGCACGAGCGTGATGTTGAAGCGGTCCCGGAAGGTCGCCACGACCTGCGCGCTCTCGCCCGCGCGCATCAGGCCATGATCGACGTAGATGCAGGTGAGCTGGTCGCCGATCGCCTCGTGCAGCAGCACCGCGGCCACCGAAGAATCGACACCTCCCGACAAGCCGCACACGACGCGCCCGCCGCCCACCTGGGCGCGCAGCTTCGCCACCGCCTCCGCACGGAAGCCGGCCATCGTCCAGTCGCCGGTGCACCCGCACACGCCATGCGTGAAATTGCGCAGCAGGGCCGCGCCATGCGGGGTGTGCACCACCTCGGGGTGGAACATGGTCCCGAAATACCGCCGCTCGACATCCGCGATCAGCGCGAAGGGCGCGCCCTCGCTCGACGCCACGACCTCGAAGCCCGGCGGCAGCACGGTGATGCGGTCGCCATGGCTCATCCACACGGTCTCGACCGCGCCCGGCGCCCAGACGCCCTGGGTGATCGCGCAGGCGCCGGTGACCGTCACCTCCGCGCGCCCGAACTCGCGCCCATGGCCACCTTCGACCAGCCCGCCCAGCATCGCCGCCATCACCTGCTGCCCGTAGCAGATGCCCAGCACGGGCAGGTTCAGCGCGAACACGCCGTCGGCCGGGCGCGGGCTTGCCATGTCCGTCACGCTGGCCGGACCGCCCGAGAAGATGATGCCCTTCGCGCCGAAGCCGGCGATGCGCTCGATGTTCGCTGTGTAGGGCCAGACCTCGCAATAGACGCCCGATTCACGCAGGCGTCGCGCGATCAGCTGCGTCACCTGGCTGCCGAAATCGAGGATGAGAATCCGGTCGTGCTGGGCGGCGATGGGTTCCATGGCCGACCTTGCACCATAACCCAGCCTGCCCGGCAAGCGCCGCGTGTTCTCAGGGCGCGGCGACCGTCTCCCCCACCACCAGCAGCCACCCGCCGCGCGCGATATAGGTCAGCGCGATCACCGTGATCAGCCGCCCCGCCCAGCGCCGGTATTGCTGGTCGCTCATCGCCTCCAGCACCCGCCGCGCCAGCGTGGTGCCCGCCATCGAGCACGCCACCGCCAGCACGCCCAGCACCGGATCGATCCCGACCGCCGCCACCGAGCTGAAATAGATCCACTTGAACGCATGCCCGAACACCTGGCACGCCGCCTTGGTCGCGATGATGGCGCGCCGCTCCATGCCCCCGCCGAGGAAGAAACTGTCCAGCAGAGGGCCCGACACCCCGGTCAGGATCATCAGCGACATGCACACCCCCCCATAGCCCGCGCAATGCGACGCCCTTCCGGGGTCGGGGCGGAACGACGCCGGCAGCACCCGCACCACGAAGGGGCTGAGGCCCAGCAGCAGTAGCGCCACGGAGGTCGGCGGCACGAAGCTGATCATGGACCACGCGCCGACCGCCACGGCCGCTCCGGCGGCGAAAAACCCGATCGGGCGCCAGCGGATGTGCTTCCACCACAGCAGGCTTCGCCAGCCATTGGAGGCCAGCTGCGTCACGGCGTGCAGCTGCATTGCCTCGGGCAGCGGCATCACCGCGAGCAGCACGCCCACCAGGATCAGGCCGCCCGCCATGCCGAACACGCCCGAGAGGAAGGCGGTGAACAGCATGGTCAAGGAGATGGCGGCGATCAGCAGCGGGGACATGGCATGGGTTCTCCGCCCTCGTCCCTGCACCCGTTGTGCCAGCGCCGCAAACGGCGTTAGCTGAGCCAGAGCATGAGTTTTCCTGATGCTGACACCCCGCCGCCTCCCCTCGCTCAACGGTATCCGCGCCTTCGAGGCCGCCGCCCGCAGCGGCAGCTTCGCAAGGGCGGCGGAGGAGCTGGCCGTGACGCCAGCCGCCATCAGCCGCCTGGTGCGCCTGCTGGAGCTGCGCCTGGGGCTGCCGCTGTTTCTCCGCCAGGCGAACCGGCTGACCCTGACCCCGCCCGGCGCCGCCTATGCCGCCGGACTCACCCGCATCCTCGACGACACCGCACGCCTCACCGCCGAGATCCTGGGCGATGGCCAGACCCAGATCGTCACCATCGGCGTCGGGCCCAGCTTCGCCATCCGCTGGCTCATTCCCCGCCTCGCCGCTCTTCAGGCCCAGGCGCCGGCGATTGAGGTGCGCATCACCACCGGCGGTGCGGCCACGCCGTTCCAGGATGGCTGGACCTGCGGCATTCGCCTGGGCACCGGCGACTGGCCAGGCCTCGTCGCGGTGCCCCTGGTGTCGGCCGACCTGCTGCCGGTCTGCGCGCCGGCGCTCGCCGCCCGCATCCAGCACGTCCAGGACCTGGCGCCCCACACCCTGATCCGCGTCGCGCATGCGCCGGAGGACTGGCCGCTCTGGCTCGGCGACGCCGCCATCCGGCCCGGCGGTCCGGTGTTCGAATATTACGGGCAGGCTCTGCAGGCGGCGTTGGATGGGCTCGGGGTCGCGATGGGGGTGCGGCCCTACATCGACGACGACTTGGCTGCGGGGCGGCTCGTGGCGCCCTTCAGGCGGACGGTGTCCAAGGGGAAGAGTTGGTACCTGGTGTATCAGCCGGTGCGTGCGAAGGAGCCTGGGTTAGCGGCGTTCCTGAACTGGATACGCGAAGCTGCGGGCGCATAAAAAAAGGCCGGGGAAAGGAATTTCCCCGGACCCCATTCTTTTGTTTTTGGCTATTGGGGAACCCCGACAGCCGCCATCAGCAAAACTTACGCCGTCTGGTCGGTGACCAGGCCGCCCTTGTCCATCAGGCTTTCCACAACGCTCCAGTCGACCAGCTTGGCCAGGAAGTTGTCGAGGTAGCCGGGGCGGACGTTGCGGAAATCCAAGTAGTAGGCGTGCTCCCACACGTCGGCGCCCAGGATCGGCTGGCCCTCGCCTGTGGCGATCGGGTTCGAGCCGTTGGGTGTCTTCGTCACCTTCAGCTTGCCGTCCGGAGCGATGATCAGCCACGCCCAGCCGGAGCCGAACTGCGTCACGCCGGCCTGCTTGAACGCCTCCTTGAAGGACGCGAGGCCACCTAGGTCGCTGTCGATCTTGGCGGCGAGCTTGGCCGGCAGCGCGTCGCCACCGCCATTCGGGCTCATCACCTGCCAGAACAGCGCGTGGTTCCAATGCTGGCCGGCCTGGTTCAGCACCGGCAGGCCCTCGGCGCCGGCCTTGCCGGCCTCGGCGACGATCGCCTCCAACGTTTTGCCGGCCAGGCCCTTGGACTCGATCAGGCCGTTCAGCGCGGTCACATAGGCATTGTGGTGCTTGCCATGATGCAGCTCGAGCGTCTCCTGGCACATCCCCTGGCCAGCGAGGGCCGCGGTGTCGTAGGGAAGCGAGGGCAGGGTGAAGGGCATGGGGTCTCTCCCGTTCTGGATAGGTCTGACCTAGGCGGGGTATGGCGGAGCGTCAACGCTTGTCCCATGACGCGTTTGCGGGAGAACACCCCTTGCCATCACTGGCCGAACACGTCCGGGCCCGCGACCCGGACCGCTTCCTTGCGGCCCTCTTCGCACCCGCGCCTCACCGCGAAACGCTCTTCACCCTTATCGCCTACAACGCCGAACTGGCCCGCGCGCGCGCGGCCGCGAGCAATCCGCTCGCAGCACTTATCCGACTGCAGTGGTGGCGCGACGCCATCGAGGAAGCCCGTGCCGGCAAGCCCCCGCGCCGCCACGAAGTCGCCGAACCCCTGCACGCGGCGATCACCGCCGGCGCGCTCGATGCCGACAGCTTGATCGCGCTGGCGGACGCGCGCGAGGCCGAGACCGAGGCGGACGGCATCCCCTCCGCCGCCGCCTTCGCCGGCTACCTGCGCGCGACCGCCGGCGGCCTCGCCATCGCCGCCGCGCGCCTGCTCGTCGCGGATCCCGCCTGGCTGCCGCTGATCGAGCGCCTGGGGGCGGGCTATGGGCTCGCCGGCGTGCTGCGCTCGGTGCCGCACCTCGCGCGCGCCGGGCGCTGCCTTCTGCCGGTGGAACCACTCGCCGCGGTCGGCCTGAACTGCGAGGCGGTGTGGGCCGCGCCCGACACCGCCGCCCCGCTCATCCGCGCCATGGCGGAAGAAGGTGGCGCGCGCCTCGCCGAGGCGCGCGCCGAAGCCCGTGCGATGCCACGCGCGCTGCTGGCGGCGACGCTGCCGGCCGTGTTTGCATCGCGCGATCTCGCGCGGCTGGCGCGCGGTGCTGCGACGCCCGACGCGCGTGGCTTGCTCGATCGTGCCGCGCTCATCACAGCCGGGCTGCGCGGGCGCCTCTGATTTCGCTGCCATTTGCGCCGCATCGCGCCGGGCCAGTTCCGCGACAGGGCAAGCGCGGAAGGAATTCCAGCGGACTGGGCAATAATCGTTTTCGAACAACGAGTTCGTAAACGCTCGCCGGTAAACGCAGCCTCCGTCCTGACCGCCGCAAGTATACCGCACGCAGCGCCGAAATTTCTTGCGATCCATCCCCGGCGAGGCGGAAGCTCGTCGCGTTCTGGGAAGGGAGATGCGCCATGTCCGCGACAACCTCCGCCGACACCGAACGCCGTCGGCAAATCGTCAACGTGATCCTTCCGCCGATGAAGGATGTCTGCATCGGCAATCCGAAGTTCGAGAAGATCGACAAGGGTTGGTTCAAGGGCTGCGGCTATACCACCTGCGGCGGCCTGCCCGCCTATGTCGCGCGCGAACTCGGCCTGCAGCCGCAGGTCGCCAGGGACGGGCTCAACATCGGCGGGCTCGCGGGCATGCGCAACGCCGCCATCAAGGCCGGCGCCTGGCAGCACAATGAGACCGTGCTCCGCAATCTCGGCCGCGGCATGGGGCTGGAGCCGCGCCGCCCGAAGCCCGGCGATTTCTACATGCTGTGCAGCGGCGACCGGCATGACACCGGCTGCAACGCCATCTGCCCGGAGAAGAAGGAGGAGCAGCACCTCTACAAGGGTGCGAAGGTCGAGCATGTCGGCGTCATCCTCGATTCCAACGGACCGGTGTGGAAGACGATGGATGCCGGCCAGGACGGGCCCGATACTCAGTGCGTGCGCCTGATGACGCGCAATTTCGACGCCGCCACCGGCTTCATGACCGGCGAGCGCGGACGCGAGGGCAAGCCGATGCGCCGGCTGTGCGGTTGGCTCGACGTCGACAAGTATCCCTTCCTCAAATTCGCCGAAGCGTAAGCCCGGCGACATTGCGCCGCGCGCCGGGCGTGGCATCTTGCGGCCATGATGATGACAAGGCGCGCCGTGACCAGCCTCGCCGCCGCACTCCCGGTCACCGCGGCCGCGCAATCCGCACCGGCGATCTTCGCCGCCGGCGCGGTGAAGACCGCCGTCGAGGCGCTGCTGGCCGAGCTGCCCGAACCGCCGACCGTGCGGTTCGCAACGGTGGGCGCCCTGCGCGACGAGGTGCTCGCCGGCGCACGGCCGCGGCTGGTGCTGCTTTCCGAGGACGCGCTCGTGCGGCTCGACGCGGCGGGGCTGCTGCTGCCGGGCAGCCGGCGCTCCATCGGCCGCACCGGCGTCGCGCTCGCGACGCGGGCCGGCGCGGCGCTGCCGGATGTCGGGACGCTCGGCGCCTTCCGCGCCGCACTTCTGGCGGCCCCGAGCTTCGCCTATGCCGACCCCGCCCGGGGGGCGACGGCGGGCGCGCACATGGCACGCATCTTCGACCAGCTCGGCATCGCCGAGGCCATGCGCGCGAAGTCGCGGCTGGTGCCCTTCGGCGTGGACGGCGTGAGCCTCGCCGCCGCCGGTGAGGTGGCGCTGGCCGCGAGCCAGGCGAGCGAGATCATCGGCCGCCCAGGCGTCGCCCTGGTGGGAATGCTGCCCGATGCGCTGCAACTCTGGACGCGCTACGGCGTCGCCGCGCTGCGCGATGCGGCGGAGCCCGCGCCGTTGCTCGACCTGTTCACTTCGCCCGCGGCGCGCGCCGCGTTCACCGCCATTGGATTTGTCCCATCATGATCGAGCGTCTTCGTGCCCTCTGGCCGACCCGGCCCATCAAGCTCCGCTCCCCGGTTGCGGCGTGGCGTGGGTGGGTGTTTGCCCTGTTCTGCGTGCTCTTCGCCGGCGGGATCCTCGCCTATGTGGGCATCTCCCTCGCCCCCGGCCTCATCGACGATGTGCAGATGCGCAACCGGGCGCGGCCGGTGCAGATGGCGCGCATCGAGGGCGGGCGGTGTTCCTCGCGCCTCGCGCTCCTGCACAGCTGCGAGGCGACCGTCGTCGCGACCACGAAGGAGGGCCTGGTCCGGCGCCCGCTGAACCATGTCTTCTTCGACCTCCATGTCGGCGGCTGGACGGCGCAGGTGCTGGCCGACCCCGAGCGCGCCGGCGTGTTCAGCACCGATATCGGGCTCGACCGGATCTGGCATCGCTTCGGCACCGCGCTGTTCTTCATCGTGATCGCGCTGGTCATGCTGGTCTCGCCCTGGAGCCATCTGCGCCGCGCCGCCGCCGAGCGCCGCCGGATCGCGACGCTGTCGGAGCAGCCGGTGACGCCTGTCGCGCTCGCCATCCAGGGCTGGCAGGGGCAGGTGGTGACGCTCGCCGACCCGAGCGGCGCGAGCCATCGCTGGACGATGCCGAACAAGACGCCGCTCTTCGCACTCGGCGGCGGCTATGTGCTGGGCGTAACCGGTGCCAGCGGGGAAGCGTTTCCGCTCGATGAGAAGCTGCGCTGGGCGAGGCTGACCGACCTTGAGCGCGCCGCGCTGAAACAGGCGCGGCCTGCCTGAGGGGGCCTTGCGCCTCGCGCTTTATTGCTCTCCCATACGCGCCGGGAGAACGCCCCACCACGGCAGCCGCCACGGAAAGGGGAATTTGCGATGAAGCGTTTTCTGGGCGCCGTCCTGGGTGCGTTGATGGCCGTGCCGGCCGCCGCGCAGGATCGCGCATTGCTCCAGCTCGACTGGATCCCGACCGGCGAGCACGCCGCCTATTTCGCCGGTGCGGCGCGCGGCTTCTGGCGCGAACAGGGCATCGAACTGTCGCTCACCCGCGGCTACGGCTCGGGCGACACGATCAACAAGGTGGCGGCCGGTGCGGCGCAGTTCGGCGTTGCGGACATCGGCGGGGTCATGGCGGCGCGGGCGCGGCAGAACGTGCCGGTGCGTTCCATCTCGGCGGTCTACACGCATTCGCCGCACAGCCTGTTCGTGCTGCGCTCGTCCGGCATCACGAATTTCCGCGGGCTTGAAGGCCGGCGCATCTCGATCACGCCGGGCAACAGCCACCGGCTGTACTTCCCTGAGGTCGCGCGCCGGGCGGGGACCGACCCCGACCGCATCACCTGGGTGAACACGGATGCCTCGGCGATGGCCTCGCTGCTCATCGCGCGCCGCGTCGATGCCGCGCCCTTCTACTCGATCCACCACTACTACCAGAACAAGGCCGCGCGCCGGGCGGGCGAGGAGATCGTGGTCCTGCCCTTTGTCGAGACGGGCTTCGCCATCTACGCCGCGAGCCTGATCGCCACCGACGACACCATCACCCGCAACCCCGACCTGGTCCGTCGCTTCCTTGCCGGCGCGCACCGCAGTTTTGCATGGGCCAACGAGAACCAGGTGGAAGCCTGCCGCCTGCACGTCGCGCGCAACGCCGAGGTTGAGCAGGATGATTGCGAAGGCAGCCTGCGCGCCACGATGAGCTTCGTCTTCAACCCGCACCAGCAGGCGACCGGCCTCGGCCGCTTCGAGGCCGAGCGCCTGGCCACCACCTGGCGCGTCGTGGCCGAGAGCCTGCAGATGGATGCGAACTGGGATCCCAACCAGGCGGTGTCCACGGCGCTGTTGCCGTGATCGCCATCGAGGGCGTTGGTAAGCGCTTCGCCGGCCGCGACGGCGGCGCGGTGCAGGCGCTGGAGGATGTCTCCATCGCCATCCGCCCCGGCGAGTTCGTCGCCATCGTCGGCGCCTCCGGCTGCGGGAAATCCACCCTGCTGCGCCTGATCGCGGGCCTTGCGATGCCCACCAGCGGGGCGGTGCGCATCGAAGGCACCGCCGTCACCGGCGCGCGCACCGACACGGCCATGGTCTTCCAGGCACCCACTTTGCTGCCCTGGGCCGATGTGCTGCGCAACGTCACCTTCCCGATGCGCCTGATGCACCGCGCCGGGCCCGGCACCGAGGATGCTGCGCGCGCCCTGCTCGCCCGCGCGGGCCTCGCGGGTTTCGAGACGCGGCTGCCGCGCGAACTCTCGGGCGGCATGCAGCAGCGCGTCGCCATCTGCCGCGCGCTGTTGCAGCAGCCGCGAATCCTGCTGATGGACGAGCCCTTCGGCGCGCTTGATGCGCTGACGCGCGAGGAGATGAGCCTCGAACTCCTCCGCCTCTGGACCGAAACGCCCATGGCCGTGGTCTTCGTCACCCATTCGATCAGCGAGGCCGTGCTGCTCGCCGACCGCGTGGTGGTGATGTCGCCGCGCCCCGGGCGCGTGGTGGATGTGGTGGAGATCGACCTGCCGCGCCCGCGCGATTTCGCGCAGGAGGCCTCGCCCGCCTTCCAGGCGGCGGCGCAGCGCATCCGCGCGCACATCTTCCGCCGGCCCGCCGCGAAGCTGGCCGCATGATCCGCCGCGCGCTGCCCTCGGTCATCGCGCTCGCGGCGTTCTTCGCGCTGTGGGAAGGCGCCTGCCTCGCCTTCGGCATCCGCGAATTCCTTCTGCCGCGGCCTTCGGTGATCCTCGCCTCCGTCATCGGCGCCTGGCCGCTGATGCTGAGCCATACGCTCGCGACGCTCACCACCGTGCTGCTCGGCTTCGCCGCCTCCATCATCGTGAGCCTGCCGCTCGCCATGGCGATCGCGTCCTCGACCACCATCGCTGCCGCGATCTACCCGCTGCTGGTGGTCACCCAATCCATCCCCAAGGTGGCCCTCGCACCCATCCTGATCATCGCGCTGGGTGCGAACGAGGCGCCGCGCATCATCGTCACCTTCCTCGTCGCTTTCTTCCCGCTGGTGGTCGCCGCCGTCGCCGGCCTGCTCGCCGCACCGCCGGAGCTGATCGAATTGGGCCGCGCCTGCCGTGCGGGCCGCATGCAGGAGCTGCTGCGCATCCGGCTGCCCTTCGCCGTGCCCTTCGTCTTCGGCGGGCTGAAGGTCGCCGCCGCACTCTCCGTGGTGGGCGCGGTCGTGGCGGAATTCGTCGGCGCCGATGCCGGGCTGGGCTACCTGATCCAGACCTCGATGGCCTTCTTCCGCACGCCGCTCGCCTTCGGCGCGGTGGTCATCCTGGCCCTGCTCGGCATCCTGCTGTTCCAGGCCGTCTCGCTCGCCGAGCGGCTGCTGTTCCCCTGGTCGAGCGGCGCCGAACGCCCCGCTCTGGCCGCCTGAACCCAGACGAGGCATCCATGGCCCAGGACGAACCCGGCATCACCCTCATCCGCAACGCCCGCATCGCCGATGCGGGTCTCCGCCGCGCAGCACCCGGCGATGTGCTGATCGAGGACGGCACCATCCGCGCCGTCGGCACCGACCTCACCGTGCCCGCGAACGCGCGCATCATCGACGCGACCGGCATGCTCATCCACCCCGGCCTGATCAACGGCCACACGCACGGCCATGGCGGCCTCGCGCGCGGTACCGGCGACAAATGGACGCTCGAACTGCTGCTCGCCGCTGCCCCCTGGATCGGCGGTAACCGTGCGCTCGCCGACAAGAAGCTCGCGACGCAGATCATCGCCGCCGAGATGGTGATGAAGGGCTGCACCGCGGCCTACGACCTCTACTCTGAACTGCCGCTGCCGACTGTCGAGGGCATGGATGCGGTGGCCGAAGCCTATGCCGGCATCGGCATGCGCGCGGTCATCGCGCCCATGGTCGCGGACCGCACGGTGTACGAGGCGATCCCCGGCCTGCACGACGCGCTCCCCGACAGCGTGCAGGTGGATGTGGACAAGCTCCGCCTGCGCCCCTGGCAGGACACGCTCTCCGCCATGGAGACGGTGATGCGCGGCTGGTCCTGGGCCAGCCAGGACATCCGCTTCGCCATCGCGCCCACCATCCCGCACCATTGCTCCGACGAGTTCCTCGACGGATGCGCCTGCATGGCGCGCGACCATGGCCTCGCCGTCCACTCCCATGTCGGCGAGAGCAAGGTCCAGGCGATCGTGGGCATGAAGCGCTACGGCAAGACGCTGCTCGCCCACATGGACGCGATGGGCCTGGTCAACGACCGCTTCACCGCCGCGCACGCGATCTGGCTCGATGATGACGACATGCGTCTCGCCGCCGACCGCGGTGCCTCGCTTGTCCACAATGCCGGCTCCAACATGCGCTTGGGCAACGGGATGTTCGCGCTGCGCCGTGCGCTGGATCTCGGCGTCAATGTCGGGCTCGGCACTGATGGTGCGAACTGCTCCGACAACCAGAACATGTACGAGTCGATGCGCTACGCCTCGATGCTGTCCAAGGTGCAGACGCCCGACCCGCGCGAATGGGCGAGCGTGGAGGAATGCTATTCTGCGGCCACCAAGGGCTCGGCGCGTGCGCTCGGCTTCGACAATCTCGGCGCCATCGCGCCGGGGATGAAGGCCGACATCGTCTTCCTCTCACTCACCAGCCTCAACTGGATCCCGCACAACGGCACGGTCAACCAGCTGGTCCATGCCGAGGACGGCACCGGCGTGCGCCACGTTATGATCGGTGGCAAGTTCGTCGTGCAGGACGGCAAGCTGCTCACGCTCGACCTCGCGAAACTCGCCGAGGAAGCCGAGGCCGCGCGCGAGCGGCTGGAGGGCCTGAACGCCGAATACGGCGACCTCTACGAGCGGGTCGCGCCGATCATCGCGAGCTTCTGCCCGGGCATGGCGGCGAAGCCCTACCACATCCGCCGCTATCTCTGCGACTGAGCCTCAGGCCTCGTTGTCGAGGAAGTCGAAAAGCGCCTTGAGGTCTTCCTCGTCGAACACGTCGGCGAGGTCATCGCCCATGAACTCGCCCTGCACCAGGCTCAGCGCCGTGGCCTCCTTCATGCCGTACTGGATGAGCAGCGTGACAAGCCCTTGCACATCGGCCGAGTAAGGCGCCGAGGCGAGCGGCTTCGCGAGCGTCTGCCCCTCCCGTTTGATGCGGCCGAGTTTCCTCGGCATCACGATGGTCGCAGCGGTGTTGGCCGCCGCCGCCTCGGCCTGTGTCTTTGCGGCCGCGTTGACGCCCGCCCAGATGAGAAACGGGACGCCACACATCAGGATATTTAACTCGGGTCCGTTCATCGTGCGCAGCAGCACCGTCTTGCCGACCGCGGCCGCCTTGTTGTTCTTCGGCCGCCCATCGACCCCGCCGCGAAACGCGCGATAGGCAGCGCTAGGATTGCGCACCGCGCCGCGGTTTACGCTGCTGCCATACATCAAGCCGAAATTGTGCTCGATCTGGCGGCCGAAGGCGGTTCGCTTCAGCACAGAATGGAGCGCGCCGCGCGATCGATCGCTGATCTTCTCCAGCGCGCGCGCCATTGCGCTGCGATCAGCGGCATTTCCACCGTTGTTGCCCGACATGTCGCCAACCTCCCTGCGCCCAACTAGTGTGTTGAAGTCCCACGCATTCGTTTGCGGCGACGACCTTGCGCCTTCAAGCAATGCGGTTAGAATTTCCAGGAAGTTCCAATTTTCAATTTCTGGTTGTGCCGCGGCGATGAACCTCCGGAGCACCGCACCTGGCGGAATGAAGGATTTCGCTGCGAAGCTGCGCATCGCGATGGCGGCACTCGCCTGCAACGGCACCAAGGAACTCGCCGCGCGCTTCCGCGCCGTGAACCCCGCGACCGATTTCGACGCGAGCCGGGCGTATAAGTGGCTCGCGAACCTGGCCAGGCCGCGCGGCAGCGGCGTGTACCGGGATTTGGCGGTCGTGCTCGATCTCGCCTTGCCGATGGAATGGGTGCTCGGCTCCGACGCGGGGGCCTTCGCGGAAGCCGTCGCCGCACGCTACGGCATGACCGCTGCCTTCCTGCTCGCCCAGGCAACGCGCGAACGCGAACCGCCGGCCGCTTCGGATCCGAACCAATGGATCGCCGGCCACTTCGCGACCTTCTGCCATAGCCAGGCACCGCACTACCAAGGCCGCGTCACCCGCGGCTCGATGGTCATCGCCCGCGACCGCGGCAACGGCATGGTCGCGACCTATGCGCAGAACATGCCGTTCGGTCGCGCCGAGGCGGTCGGACCGGTTGCCTTCGCCGGTGCCAACCTCGTCTTCGAACTCCGCGCGCCGGCGGTGAGCGGCGTGATGCAGTACGTCATCACCTTGCGTCCCTCGCCGCCGGCGAGCGTCCTGCTAGGCTACATCATGGGCCCGGCCACGATGCACCCTAGCCAGCCACCCTTCGCGAGCCGCATCGTGATGGTCCGCGTGCCCGACGCCGCGGCCGAGGCGCTGGCCGCCTCCAACCGCTATCTCGAAGCCGGCGAGGAACGCACCGCGGCACAGGACCTCGCGCGCCTTGGCCTGCCGGTCGAACGTACGCCGGGCCTCGATGCCGCGTTGGTCGCGGCGCTGCGCAGCGAGCCGAGCTGGAACACCGGGTCGGACCGGTTTCCGCTCGACGCCGCCGAGGCCATCGTCACCGCCTGCGACGCGCTGTGGTTCGAGTAATCCGCGCTATTGCGGCTCCAGCCCGACCTCGCGCGCCTTTTCCGACAGCAGTGCGATCTGCTGGCGCAGGAAGGCCTCGAACACCGCCGGCGTGCCGCCCTGCGGCGTGAAGCCCAGCCGCCCCAGCCGTTCGCGCGTCTCGGGCAGGGCGAGCACGGTGTTCAGCGCTTCGTTGGCCCGCGCGACGACCGGCGCCGGCGTCGCGGCCGGTGCCGAAAGCCCGAACCACACGATCAGCTCGAAGCCTGGCACCGCCGCCCCGATCGGCGGGATCTCGGGCGCCAGCGGGGATGCCGCCGCCGAGGTCACGCCGAGCGCCCGCACCCGCCCCTCGCGCACCTGCGCCATGCCGTTGGCGAAATCGGTGAGCGTGGAATCGATGCGCCCGGCGACCACGTCGGTGAGCGCCTCGGGCCCGCCGCGATAGGGGATGGGCGTCATCTGCACCCCCGCTGCGCGGTTGATCATCTCCGAACCGATCAGCGCGGAGGCATTGCCATGGCTGAACGTCAGCATGCCCGGCCGCTCGCGCGCCTGTGCGAGCAGGTCCGCCACGCTGCGCGCGGGCGAGGTGTTGGGCACCACCAGCACGTAGGGGGCGACGGCCAGGAAGCCGATCTGGGCGAAATCGCGCAGCGGGTCATAGGGCAGGCGGCGGATGAGGAAGGTGTTGAGCGCGCCGTTCGTCACCGACAGAACGCACATGGTGTAGCCATCCGCGGGGCCGCGGGCGACCGCCTCGGTCCCGATCGCGCCATTCGCGCCGGCGCGATTCTCGATCACGACGGGCTGGCCCAGCTCGCGCGAGAGCGGGTCGGCCACGATGCGCATCAGGCTGTCGGTAACGGAGCCGGCGGGGAAGGCCACGACGATGCGCAGCGGCCGGTCCGGCCAGGTGCCGCGCGCCTGGCCCGCGGCCTGCCCGGCCGCGAGGATGAATGGCGCGGCGAGCAGCGGGCGGCGCTTCATGACGTGGCCTTCGCCGCGAGGATGCGATGGATCTCGGTGTTGTCCGCCTTGGGGCCGAGCTCGCCGAGCGCGCCATCCCACAGCGTCCGGCACAGCGCCAGCGCCTCCGCACTGACGCCCGTCTCGGCGGCGATCGCACCCGCGGTCTCGAGGTCCTTGCGCATCAGGCCGAGCTGGAAGCCGCCCGCGTAGCGGCCGGGGATGATCTCCTGGCGCAGCTTGGTCTCGGTCGCGACGTTGCGCCCGGAGGAGGCGTTGAGCACGTCGGTGAAGACGCGCAGGTCGAGGCCCAGCTTCTCCGCCATGATCACCGCCTCGGAGGCGGCGAGCAGGCCCGCGGCATAGACGTAGTTGTTCAGCGCCTTCATCGCATGCGCGCTGCCGACGGTCCCTGTCCGGATGATTTTCTCGCCCATCGCACGCAGCACTTGCTCGGCCTGGGCGAAGCCGGCGTCGCCGCCGCCGATCATGATGGCCAGCGTCCCGGCGCGAGCCTTGACCACGCTGCCCGAGACCGGCGCATCCATCAGCGCCGCGCCCTTGGCATCGGCGAGTGCGGCAAGGCGCCGCGTTTCGCCCGGCACCGAGGAACCCATGTCGAGCACCAGCGTGCCCTGCCGCAGTGCCGGGACCAGGCCATCGGCGCCCTCGCACACGGCAGCGACCACCTCGGAATTGGGCAGCATGAGAATGATGAGGGAGACGCGCGCGGCGAGTGCGGCCGGCGTGTCGGCGAATTCGAGCTTACCCTCGGGCGCATCTTCGGCGAGCGCCGCACGCGCCGTTGCCTCGCTGTCGCACGCAACCAGGGAAAATCCTTTCGCCAGCAGGCAGCGCGCCATGGGAAGGCCCATCATGCCCAGGCCCACGAAGCCGACCGCGGCGGGCGCCGCTTCCTGGGACATGATCTTCTCCTCCCTCGATACCGGCCGGCAATCTCCCGTGCGCGCGGGGTTCTGGCAAGCGGTGCCGCCGGTTACCGCCGGCCCTGCTGCAGCACCAGCTCGAACCCGCCGGCGCCGCCACCGAGGATGGAGGCGCGCAGGTAGCTCGGCCCGGACTTGCCCGATTGCTGGATGGCGAGGCGCGAAGCGAGGCCCCCGCCGCCATCATCATCCTCGGCGATGACGTTGCCCTGCGCGTCGAGCAGCGCCAGCACCGTGTCGGTATTGGCGCGCAGGTTCTGGGTGAACGCGACGAGGCTGCCCTCGGGCAGGCGGAAAAACGCCTCCTCGCCGCGGCGTAGCCGGATCGAGAGCGTCTGGCCGACCGGCAGTGGCGTCGCCGCCGCGATCGAGGCGCCGAACGGCGCGCTGGGCTCGGTCTTGTCCGCCTCGACCAGCACCTCGAAGCTGCCAGCGCCGCCGCTGCCGGCGAGCAGGCCGGCACGCAGGAACAGCGGCCGCGCCTCGGACGCCGCGATCTCGAGGCGGGAGGCGAGGCCGCCGCCGCCATCATCATCTTCCGCGATCACCGTGCCGGACCCATCGACCAGCGCGAGCACCGTGTCGGTGGCATTGCCCAGCGCACGGGTGAGCGCGATCAGGTCGCCATCGGGCAGGCGGAAGAAGGCCTGCTGGTTGCGCCGCAGCCGCAGCGGCACCGCGGTGCCGAGCGTGATCGCTGGCGCCTGCGCCGCCTCGACGATTGACGTTGGGAAAGCAGGCCCAGTGCGCGGCGGCTCGACATCGAGGATCAGCTCGAAGGTGCCGCCGCCATTGCCGAGCACGCCGGCGCGCAGATAGGCGGGGCGGCGCTGCGCGGCCGGGACGTCGAGCGAGGAGCTCAACGGCTGCTCGCCGCCATCATCGTCGGTGGCGAGCTCGACGCCATTCGCGTCGAGAAGCGTGAGCACGGTATCGGTGCCATCGGCCAGCGCGCGCGTCGTCGCGACCAGGTCGCGCGCATCGTCGGGCAGCCGGAAATACGCGTTCTGACGGCGCGAGAGCGTGATCGCCACGGCCTGGCCCACCGGGATCGCCGGCACCGTCGCGGCGGCGGTCAGCGAGGTCGGGAAGCGCGCGGGCGGCTCCGGCGGCGCTTCGTTCACGACCAGCTCGAAGCGGCCGGCGCCGCCGCCGAGGATGCTCGCGCGCAGGAACAGCGGCCGGCGCTGCGCCGCATCCACCTCCACCAGGGAGGCCAGCGATTCCTCGCCACCGTCATCATCCGTGACCAGCTCGCGCCCGGCGGCGTCGAGCACGGTCAGCACAGTGTCGGTGCCCTGCGCCAGCGCGCGGGTCTGCGCGATCAGGTTGCCGTCAGGCAGGCGGTAGAAGGCGTTCTGGCCCCGCCGCAGCCGGATCGGCTGCGCCTGGCCAAGCGCGATGGGCGCGGCTTGCGCCGCCTCGGTGATGCTCTCGACGAAGGTCTGCGCCGGGGCGGGGGCCGAGCGGGTCAGCAGCACCTCGAAGCTGCCAGGCGCGTCGCCGAGCAGGCTCACCCGGATCAGCGCGACGGCGTCGGCCGCCGAGACCTCGATGCGCGAGGCGAGGCTCTCGGAGCCGCCATCGTCATCCTCGGCCACCACATTGCCGCGCGCGTCGATCGCCTGCAGCACCGTGTCTGTGCCACGGCCGAGACGCCGCGTGATGACGACGAAATCGCCGCCGGCCTCGGGTGCGATGCGCAAGAAGGCGACCTGGCCGCGATTGAGCCGGATCGGCACCGCGGCATCGGGGGCGAGCGGTGCGCGCGCACTCGCCTGCTGCATCATCTGGGCCACGGGGGGCAGGCGCGATGGCTGCGCGAGCGCCAGGAGCGGCGTGAACATCACCAGGGCGGCCAGCATGTAACGGCGCATCATTGTCTCCCAACTCGGCTTGGGCGGAGGCAAGCAGGTATCCCCGGTGGGATCAATCTCCTTCCGGCGACAATGGCCGTGCGTCCTGCGCGGCGACCTTGTCGAGCAGCGCGCCGACCGGCAGGCCGGAGCGCGGATGTACCCAGCCAGGCGAGACCTCGGCCAGCGGGCGCAGCACGAAGGCGCGCAGATGCGCCCGCGGATGCGGCAGCACGAGGCCAGGGCCATCCAGCACGCGCCCGCCGGCGTCGATCAGGTCGAGGTCCAGCGTGCGCGGCGCATTGGCGAAGGGACGCACGCGGCCGAAGCGATCCTCGATCGCGTGCAATGCGTTGAGCACGGCTTCGGGCACCGCCTCGCCCGCCAGCAGTGCGACCCCGTTCACATAGGGCGGCATCCCGGGCGCCGGTGGGATCGGCGCGCTTTCCCACCAGCGCGAGAGCGCGACCAGGTGCAGGCCGCAGATCCCGTCGAGCAGGCGCGCCGCGCGCCGGCAGGTCTCCAGCGCCGATGCGCCATCCGGCCCAGGAAGGTTGGCGCCGATCGCGACCAGCATTCTCCTTGCCGTGTCGATGGACTCGGCGCCAATTGCGTCGGTTACACCAGCGCCTATTGTGTCACCCATTGCCGACCATCCCTTTTCATCAGGAATTCCATGCCCGATTATGCACCCGAGCGTACTGCGCTGTTCATCGACGGCGCCAATCTCCATGCCGCGTCCCGCCTCCTCGGCTTCGACATCGACTACCGCGCGCTGCTCGACCATGTGCGCAGCCAGTGCAAGCTGCTGCGCGCCTACTACTATACGGCGGTGCTCGACACCGATGAGCACAACCCGATCCGGCCACTGGTCGACTGGCTCGCCTATAACGGCTACCGCGTGGTGACCAAGCCGGCGCGCGAATTCACCGACCGCGACACCGGCTATCGCCGCATCAAGGGCAATTGCGACATCGAGCTCGCGGTGGACATGCTCGAACTGGCCCCGCATCTCGACCATGCCGTGCTGTTCTCCGGCGATGGCGATTTCCGCCGCGTGGTCGAAGCCGTCCAGGCCAAGGGCGTGAAGGTCACGGTGTGCTCGACACTGCGCGTGCAACCGCCGATCTGCTCGGACGACCTCCGCCGGCAGGCCGATGCCTTCATCGACCTCGCCGACCTCGCCACCGAGATCACGCGCCGGCCGAGCGAAGCACGGCCGCGCAACCAAGCGCCGCCGCCACGCCCCGCGCCGACGCGCGCGACGCCGGCCGAGCCCTTCGCCGAGGAACCCGAGGTGAGCAACGGGGAGTGATCCCCGCCGCCGCATGACGATGACGCCCGCCGAACCCGATCGTGACTGCCCGCTCTGCCCAAGGCTCGTCGCCTATCGCGCCGCCAACCGCGCGCGAGAGCCGGGCTGGCACAACGCGCCGGTGCCCTGCTGGGGTGAGCGCGAGGCGCCGCTGCTCATCCTGGGCCTTGCGCCGGGGGTGCGCGGCGCCAACCGCACCGGGCGCCCCTTCACCGGCGATTTCGCGGGCAAGCTGCTCTACGCGACGTTGCTGAAATATGGCCTGGCGAGCGGCGCCTATGGCGAGGCGCCCGATGACGGCATGGTGCTGCGTGGCACCCGCATAGCGAACGCCGTGCGCTGCGTGCCGCCGGAGAACCTGCCCACCCCGGCGGAGATCCGCACCTGCAACCCCTTCCTCACCGCTGAGCGCGGCGCGATGGAGAACCTGCGCGCGGTGCTCGCCCTCGGCACCGTCGCGCACAATGCCCTGTTGCGGTCGCTGGGCATTCCGGTCGCGCGCCATCGCTTCGTGCACGGCGCCCAGCACGCGCTTCCCGGCGGGCTGCTGCTCGCCGACAGCTATCACGTCAGCCGCTACAACACCTCGACGCGGCGGCTCACGCCGGCCATGTTCGAGGCCGTCGTCGAGGCGCTGCTGCCCCACCTCCGCTGAAGGATTTTCGCATGCGCGCGTTGCTGATCCTGCTGTTGTTCGCCGCACCGGCGCTGGCGCAAACGATGGCACCGGCCGGCGTCACGCTCGCCGGCGTGCGCTCGCGCGGCACCCTCGCTTGCGGCATCTCAACCGGCGACCCCGGCTGGTCGCAGCCCGACAGCCGCGGCGAATGGCAGGGCATGGACGCGGATTTCTGTCGCGCCGTCGCCGCCGCCGTTCTCGGCGAGAATGCCCGCGTCGCCTTTAACCCGCTCACCGGCCAGAACCGCTTCCCTGCGCTGTCCGGTGGGCAGATCGAGGTGCTGAGCCGCACCACCACCTGGACCTTCCTCCGCGACGCCCAGCTCGGCGTGAACTTCGCAGCCCCCAACTTCTTCGACGGCCAGGGCTTCCTCGTCCGCGCGAACTCCGGCATCACCCGCGCCGACCAGCTCGTCGGCGCCTCGATCTGCTTCACCTCCGCCAGCACCCACGAACTCAACCTGCAGGATTTCTTCCGCGCGCGCGGCACGACCTTCACCCCCGTCATCTTCGCCGACAAGGACGAGGCGCGGCGCGCCTACGAAGCCAACCGCTGCGACACCTTCACCGGCGACGCCGCCCAGCTCGCCGCTATCCGCGCCGCCTTTCCCAACCCCGCCGAACACGTCCTGCTGCCCGACCGCATCAGCAAGGAACCCTACGCCGCCGCCGTGCGCCACGGCGACGACCAGTGGTTCGACATCGTCCGCTGGGTCGGCTTCGGCCTGATCGAGGCCGAAGAACTCGGCATCACCCGCGCCAACGTGGACCAGATGCTCACCGACCCGCGCCCCGCCGTGCGCCGCTTGCTCGGCGTGACCGGAGACCTCGGCCCCACCCTCGGCCTCGACCGCCGCTGGCTCTACTTCGCCATCCGCGCAGTCGGGAACTACGCCGACATCTACGACCGACACCTGGGCGCCAACAGCCCCGTCCAACTGCCGCGCGGCCTGAACGACCTGTGGACCCGCGGCGGCCTGATGTTCTCGCCGCCGCTGCGGTAGAAGAAAGCAAGGCGGGGGGCTCTGCCCCCTCGACCCCCGCCAGGGATCGCGCCGATCCCTGGACCCTGGCGTGTGTTGGTCCTGGGTTTGGAGGGGTGGGCTCTGGACTTTTATCAGCGCCTGTCATCGGGAGAGGGTGGCCGGTAAGCGCTCACCAGATGAAAGCTCACCTCGGGCCACCCTCTCCCGATGACAGGCATTCACGACAACGGCCCAAAAACCCGCCTTCCCAATCCCAAGAACCAACAAATGGAGGTCGAGGATCGACACGATCCTCGCGGGGTCCAGGGGCAGCGCCCCTGGCCTTGCTTCCTTCACCCCAGCGCGGCGTCAACAGCCCGCAGCAGGGTCGGCTGGTTCGGTTCGACGCTGGTGCTGAAGCTGGTGATGCGTCGGCCGTCGCGTGCGACCAGGTATTTGTGGAAGTTCCAGCCTGGTGTGCTGCCGCTGGAGGTGGCGAGGAAGCGGAAGAGGGGGATGGCTTGCGGGCCGCGGACGTGGCTGAGGGCGGCGAGGGGGAAGTCGATCCCGTATTGGGTGTCGCAGAATTCGCGGATGGTGGCGGCGTTGGTGCTCTCCTGGTTGAAGTCGTTGGAGGGCACGCCGATGACGGAGAAGCCGCGCGTTTTGTAGCGGTCGTGCAGGGTTTGCAGGCCGGCGTATTGCGGGGTGAAGCCGCAGAAGCTTGCGGTGTTGACGATGAGCAGCGCCTGGCCCCGGAATTCCGCAAGCGGCATGGGGCCGCCTTCGAGGCGTGTCACCGTGAAATCGAAGACGCTCTGTTCACCGGCGGCGATCATGAGCGGGGCTGCGAGCAGTGCGCGGCGCAGGACATCAGCCATACCGTTCCTCCAGCCAGGGATCGCCGTTGTTGTGATAGCCGCGGACTTCCCAGAAGCCCGGGCGGTCTTCGGCGAGGAGTTCGATGCGCGTGACCCATTTCGGGCTCTTCCAGAAGTAGAGCTTGGGCAGGACGACGCGAACGGGGCCGCCATGTTCGCGGGTGAGCGGCGCGCCGTTCCAGGAATGGGCGAGGAGGACGTCCGTGTCGTCGAAGGCTTCGAGGGGCACGTTGGTCGTGTAGCCATCGTAGCTGGTGAAGCTGATGAAGCGCGCAGTGGGCAGCGGCCGCGCCATCGCCAGAAGGGTGCGCGCCGGCACGCCCTGGAAGCGCGCGTCGTAGAGGCTCCACTGCGTCACACAATGAATGTCAGTGACAAGGTCGACCTGCTCGAGGGCCAGGAACTGGTCCCAGTCGAGGGCGATGCGCTGTTCGACCAGGCCCTCCATCCGCAGGCGGAACTTCTCCTTGGCAACATCGGGCTGCACGCCGAGGTCGAGCACCGGCCAGTGCTTCACCTCGGTCTGGCCGGGGGGCAGGCGCACGGCGTGGGCGGCGTCGGGCGCGCCGGTCAGCAGCCGGCCCTCGCGGGCCCAGTCTTGCTTGCGCGCGACAAGCTTTTCGCGCACGGCGCCGGTCACGGGAACGGGGTCATCCTCGGCCATCGCGGTCTCCTTGCCGGCCTTACGTGCGGCGCACCGTGGATGGATGCAAGAGGCGCGCGGCGTCGGGCCGACGGCGCTCAAGGCTCCACCAGGACGAATGCAGCAACCGTCGACGTTTTCGACTGAGCCGCGACACCGGCGGTGACCCGGCGATGGTGGCTTTCGCCCGTCAGCTAGGTGCGCCGCGGCGCAGCCTGTGCCAACGCGAAGGGGGCGAGGAAGCGCTCGACCTCCGGCCCCCAGACCAGGCTTCCGCCGCGCGCGAAGAACAGATTGTGCCCGTCCGAGCCGAAGGCGGGCAGGTTGTGCACCTCCATCACCCCGCCGGCGGCGAGGTAGTTCTGCTGGATGTTGCGGGCGATAGCGGGCGCGAAGAAGCTGTCATTGGCGGTGTAGATCGACAGCACCGGGATGCGCGCGGTGCGCCCATAGGCGCCGGCGGCGTCGGCGAGGAGATCGGGGCGGCAATTCGTATTCGGCGCGTTCTGGGCCCAGCCGCCACGCCCGCCCGCCATGTTGACGACCGCGACCACGCCCGCCGGGTTGCGGCTGGCCAGCGCCAGGCTGCCCCAGCCACCGGCGGACTGGCCGACGACGATCACGGGCTCGCTGCCGCGCACATCGGGCAGGGTGCGGGCGTAGTCGATCGCCGAGAGGATATCGCGGGCGGATTCGAGCCCGGCCTGCTCGAAGGCGGCGCCCGGACAGGTGGAGCTTTCGGCATAGGGCCCGTCGGAGGCGCCATAGCCGCGGCGCAGCGGCAGCGCCACGGCGTAGCCGCGCGAGGTGAACCATGACACCGCCTCGCCGCCGCACGCGGACGGCGCCATGGTGGCGCGATTGGCGGCCACCGCCGGCGATCCGTGGTTGATCACGACGAGCCGGCCGGTGCCGCTCGCCGGCTGGCAAAGGCGCATCTGGATCAGCGCGGAGGTGCCGGCGACCGGCACGCGGTGCATCTGCTCGCGTCCCTGCGCCTCGCCGATCGGCCCGGCCGCGCGGGGGCCGTCCGGTGCCGTCGCACAGCCCGTCAACACCAACAGTACGATCGCCAAGGCGCGCATGATCATCCCCCGTCCCGCCGGTGGCGGCGTTTCCCTGGAGGCGAGCCTACTCCGCCCGGATGCCCATGGCACGCACCGCGCCGCCGATCTGGGCGACGTCGCGCGCGACGAAGGCGGCGAATTCCGGCTGGGTCATGGCCGCGGGCGTGACGGAATGCTCATCGAGCCTGGCGCGGAACTCGGGCAGCGACAGCGCCTGGGTCACCTCCGCATGCAGCCGCGCGATGATCGGCGCCGGCAGCCCGGCGGGGCCCGACAGCCCCATCCAGTTGGTCGCGATCAGGCCTGGGAAGCCGACCTCGCCGGTGGTGGGCACCTCGGGTGCCATGGCGTTGCGCGCGGGGGCGGAGACGGCGAAGGCGGTCAGCCGGCCGGAGCGGATATGCTCGACATTCTGCGGCAGCGTGTCGAAGGAGAGCAGCACCGAGCCGCCGAGCAGGTCGGCCAGCATCGGGCCCGACCCGCGATAGGGCGCGTGGGTGAGTTCGAGCCCGGTCTCGCGCTGGAACATCACACCCAGGATATGGCCCACCGACCCGGTGCCGGAGGTGCCGAAGGCGGGCGGCGAGCGTTGCGCCCGGATCCAGGCGAGCAGCTGCGGCATGTCACGCGCGGGAACGCTGCTATTGGCTACGATCACCGTCGGCGCCGAGCCGATATAGGCGATGTGGGTGAAGGACGAGACCGGGTCATAGCCCGGTGCTGCGTAGATCGGCGGCGAGGTCACGATGGGCGCGGTGTTGGAGAGCATCAGCGTGTAGCCATCCGGGCGTTGCGTCGCCACGTGCTGGGCCGCCAGCGTGCCGCCCGCGCCGGGGCGGTTGTCCACCACCATCCGCTGGCCCAGCCGAGGCGAGACGACCTCGGCCAGGACGCGGGCCACGATGTCCGATGATCCGCCGGGCGGGAAGGACACCACGACGCGGACCGGCCGCGCCGGCCAATCCTGCGCGAGGGCAGGGTGCGCAAGGGCGAGGCAGAGGCTGGCGAGCAGGATGGCAGGGCGGCGGGACAGCATGGCGACCTCCGGGCGGAACCCCTTCGCTTGTGCAAGCTTTGCGCCACCTTGCACGCGTGCCATCCTCGCCGGCGAGGAGCACGAGCATGGCCTATACGCTGCACGCCTTTCCGGAATCCGGCGCCTGCTACAAGGTGGCGATGATGCTCACCCTGTCGGGTGCAGAGTGGCGCGGCGCCTGGATCGACTACTTCGCCACGACCGAGACCCGCACCCCGGAGTGGCGCGAGCGGATGTCGGTGATGGGCGAGGCGCCGGTGCTCGACGATGGCGCGCTGCGCCTGACGCAATCGGGCGCCATCCTGTTCCATCTGGGCGAGACGCTGCCGACATTCGCCCCCGAGGGCGCGGAGGAGAAGCGCGAGGCGTTGCGCTGGATCCTGTTCGACAACCACAAATTCACGAGCTACCTCGCAACCTGGCGCTTCCTGATCGGCTGGGCGCCGGACCCGGACCCGGCGGTGGTCGCCTTCTTCCGCGCCCGCGTGGAGGGCGCCTTCGCCGTGGTGGAGAAGCAGCTCGAACACCGGCCCTTCCTGCTTGGTGCGCGGCCGACCATCGCTGACCTCTCGCTCAACGGCTACCTGCACTATCCGCAAAGCGAATGGCCGCTCGGGCTTGCCGAGCGTTTCCCCAACGTCGCGGGCTGGATCGGCCGGATCGCGGCCCTGCCGGGATGGAAGGGGCCCTACGAGCTTCTGCCGGGGCCGCGGAGGCCGCCGATCCGCTAGCCCTTGTCGCGCATCAGCCGCGCCTTGTCGCGGTTCCAGTCCCGCTCGGCGATGGTGGCGCGCTTGTCGTGCTGCTTCTTGCCCTCGGCCATGCCGATCAGCACCTTCGCAATCCCGCGCTCGTTGAAGTGGATGTCGAGCGGAACGACCGTCGAGCCCTCGCGGTTGGTGGCGCCGGTAAGCGTGGCGACCTGCTTCTTGTGCAGCAGCAGCTTGCGCGGACGGCGCGGCTCGAAATGCGCGACCACGGACCCCGCCTGCCATTCCGGGATGTAGGCGTTGAACAGGTAGATCTCGCCGTCGCGCTCACCCGCCCAGGCATCGGAGAGCGCGGCGCGGCCGGCGCGCAGCGACTTCACCTCGGGGCCCACCAGCACCAGGCCGGCCTCGAAGGTCTCGCCGATCTTGTAGTCGAAGCGCGCCTTGCGGTTCTGCGCGGCGATGCCGTGGCTGATCAGGCCGGATTTCTTCTTCGCTTTTGCCATGGGGGAAGAAATGCGCTCGCGGCGGCCTCAGTTCAACAAGCCGACCGAGACCATCGCCTCGCGCACCCGCGCCTTCGAGTTCTCGGCAATCGGCGCCATCGGCAGGCGGCAAAAATCCACACCCTTGCCCAGCAGCGAGGCCGCATACTTCACCGGCCCCGGCGAGGTCTCGCAGAACAGCGCGTCGTGCAGCGGCAGCAGCCGTTGCTGGATGGCCATCGCCTCGGCAACGCGCCCGGCCCGCCACGCCTTGTGCAGATCGGCGCAGAGCCGCGGCGCGACGTTGGCCGTCACCGAGATGCAGCCATGCCCGCCGGAGGCCAGAAACGCGACCACGGAGTGATCCTCGCCGGTGAGCTGGATGAACTCCTCGCCGCAGGCGCGCGTGGTGTGCAGCGGGCGCGTGAGATTCGCCGTCGCGTCCTTCACGCCCACGATGTTGGGGTGCTTCGCAAGGCGCGCCATGGTCTCGACGCTCATGTCGACCACGCAGCGGCTCGGCACGTTGTAGATGAACAGCGGCAGGGCGACCGCATCGGCGATCGCCATGTAGTGCTGGTACAGGCCTTCCTGCGTCGGCTTGTTGTAATAGGGGGTGACGACCAGCAGGGCGTCTGCACCCGCCGCCTTGGCGTGCCTGGACAGCGCCACCGCCTCGGCCGTGCTGTTGCTGCCGGTGCCCGCAATCACCGGCACGCGCCCGCCCGCGGCCTCGATGCACATCTCGACGACCTGGTTGTGCTCCTCGTGGTCGAGCGTGGGGCTCTCCCCGGTGGTGCCCACCGCGATCAGCCCCTCGGTGCCCTCGGCGATCTGCCAGGCGACCAGGTCGGCGAAGGCGCGCTTGTCGATCGCGCCGTCGCGCTGCATCGGCGTGATCAGCGCCACCATCGAACCCTTGAGCATTGGACGTCTCCACCCTTCGTACCGGTGAGCGAACCTAGTCAGGCGCTGCACCCGCGACAAGCGTGGGGGAGATCGGCTATCGTTGCGCAATGCCAAGCATCCGCGCCTTGTTGCCGCTTCTCCTTCTCGCGTTGCCGGTCCAGGCGCAGCCCTGGGCGCCGGAAGCGGCGCGCACGGCGGGGCGTATGGCGATCGCGGCAAGCAATGCGGGGCGCTGGCCGGAGGCCGAGAGCTTCGCCGCCGTGGCCGACCCACTGGCGCGCAAGCTCTCGCTCTGGATCCGCCTGTCCAATCGCGCGGCACCCGCCACGGGGGCGGAGCTGGCCGCCTTCATCGACGAGAATCCGGACTGGCCCGCGCCCGACACGCTGATCCGCCGCGCCGAAGACGCGATCGCCGGCGGGCTGCTGCAGGATGCCGACCTGCTGCGGCTCTATGCGCGCAACTCGCCGCGCTCGCTGGGCGCCGCACTCGCGCTCGCCGAGGCGCTGGGCCGCGCCGACCGTGCCGCGGCCATCCCCGCGATGATCGACCGCGCCTGGGCGGAGACGCCGGGCGATGCCTTCGCCGAAGAAGCGGTGGCGATGCGGCACGCCGCGTCGATCACACCCGCTTCCGCCTGGCGCCGGTTCGACCGGCTCTCCTTCGCACGCGACATGGCGGCGGCGCAGCGCGCGGCGCAGCGCCTGACCGGTGCCGCGCGTCTGCGCGCCGATGCGCGGCTGTCGGGCGGGGCGGGCGATATCGGCGGCGTGCTGCTGCAGGCCCGCGCGCTGCGCCAGTCCGACCGCGACCTGGAGGCGGCGGCCGCCTGGCAGGCCGGTGAATCGCTGCAACGCGACCTGGGTTACGAGGCGAGCCGGGCGGTCTGGACGGAGCGCCAGGTCCTCGCCCGCAAGCTGCTGCGCCTGGGCCATGTGCGCGAGGCCTATCGCACCGCGTCCCAGCACGGCCAGGCCGAAGCGGGCGAGCCGCGGCAGGAGGCGGAGTTCCTCGCCGGCTTCATCGCGCTCCGCCGCATGAACGACCCCGCAGCGGCGTCGCGACACTTCGCGCGCCTGGGTGAGGGCAGCCGCAGCGTCATCACCCGCGCGCGGGCCGGCTACTGGCAGGGCAGGGCGGCCGCAGCGCGCGGCGACGCCGCGGGTGCGCGGCCCTTCTACGAAGCCGCCGCGTCGCTCCCGGCAGCCTTCTACGGCCAGCTCGCCGTGCTCGCTCTCGGCGAGGACAGCGCCCGCCTTTCGGCGCGCATCGCGGCCGCGCCGGCACCGGCGCTCACCGCCGAACGCGCGCTGGATTTCGCCGGCCGCGAACTCTCCCGTGCCGTGGTGACGCTCGCCGATCTGGGCGAACAGCGCCGCGCGCGCGCCTTCCTCCTCCGCCTGGAGAACCTCGCCTCCGACGATGTGGACCGTCGCCTGGCCGCGCGGCTCGGCCACGCGATCGGGCGGCCGGACCACGCCATCTGGGTGGCGCGGCGCGCGGGAACCGACGGCGTGATGCTGATCGAGGATGGCTGGCCCGCCCCTGTGCGCCCGGACGTGGCCACGCCCGAACTTCCCATCCTGTTCGCCATCACCCGCCAGGAGAGCAATTTCGACACCGAGGCGGTGAGCGGCGCCAATGCGCGTGGGCTGATGCAGCTGTTGCCCTCGACGGCCGCGATGACCGCGCGGCGCCTGGGCATACCGCACGCCCTGCCGATGCTGACCGGCGACCCCGCGCACAACATGCGCCTGGGGGCTGCCTATATCGAGCAGATGCTGGCCCGCTATGGCGGCGCGCTGCCGCTCGCCGCCGCCGCCTACAATGCCGGGCCCGGGCGCGTGGATGAATGGCTCGGCACCTATGGCGACCCGCGCGCGACGGTGGATGTGATCGACTGGATCGAGCAGATCCCCTTCTCGGAGACCCGCAACTACGTGATGCGCGTGATCGAGAACGTGCTGATCTACCGCGCCCGCGAGCCCGCGCTTGCCGGTGCGCCGCATCCCTTGGCAGAATTCCTGGTGCGCGCGCCGTGAAGGACGCTCCCTGATGCCGATCGGCCGTCGCCTTGTCGTCCTGGGCATGACCGCGCCGCTGCCGGCGCTGGCGCAGAAGGATGGCAGCGCGCTCGGCACGCCGGGGGGCGCCGGTCGCGCGCCCCCGCCTTCCTATGCGCCGCCGCCATACGCGCCGCCGGCCGCACCCACCCCGCGCCAGGGGCCCCCGCGCACCGGCGTCACCGATGCCGATGCCGCCGATAGCCCCGGCTACGGGCGGCGCAACGTTGACCGCAACCGCCTGCCCGACCGGCCGCACACGGGCGTGACGGACGCGGATTCATCCGACAGTCCCGGCTATGGCCGCAGGGGCGTGGATCCGCGCCGCCAGCCCGGCGCCCCGCGCACCGGTTTTACCGACGCCGATTCCGGCGACAGCCCCGGCAATGGCCGGGGCCCGCGTCGGTGAGGCTGGCGCGCCGCCTTGTCGTGCTCGGCATCGCGGCGCCGCTGCCGGCGCTGGCGCAGAAGGATGGCAGCACGCTGGGCACGCCCGGCACCGCTCCGCGCCCGCCACCGCCGCGCAGCCCCTCCGGCGTCTCCGACAGCGACCCGAACGATCCCGCCGCGCAGGGCCGCGCCCCTGTCCAGAGACGCCCGAGCGGCAATTCCGACTCTGACCCCAACGACCGCCCCGGTCGCGGCGCGCCCACGACCGGCAACTCGGATTCCGACCCGAATGACCGCCCCGGCCGCGGCCGCCCGACCACAGGCAATTCCGATTCCGACCCCAACGACCGTCCCGGCCGCGGCCGCCCCACCACCGGGAATTCCGACTCCGACCCCAATGATCGCCCGGGGCGCGGGCGGCCCACGACAGGCAATTCCGATTCAGACCCGAATGACCGGCCAGGCCGCGGCCGGCCCACCACCGGCGTTTCCGACAGCGACCCCAATGACAGCCCCGGCCGTGGGCGGGTCCGATGAGTCCACCATCCGACAATCTCTGGAAGGAGCCACCCATGAACCGCCTGAGCCGCCGCATCCTGATCATCACGCTCGGCAGCGCGCCCCTGCCCGGCGCCGCGATGGCCCTCGCGCCCCCGCCCGCGGGCCAGGCCACGGCACCCGGCAACGCCGTGCCGGTGCAGCAGCGCCGCCCCTATTCAGGCCAATCCGATTCCGACCCCAATGACGGCGCCGGCTATGGCCGCCCGCGCACCGGCAATTCCGACAGTGATCCGCGCGATGGAGCCGGCCGTGGCCGCCCGACCACCGGCCAATCGGACAATGACCCGCGCGACGCCGCCGGGCGGGGCCGCCCGCGCACCGGCAATTCCGACAATGACCCGAATGATGGCGCCGGTCGCGGCCGGCCGACCACTGGCCGCACGGACAGCGACCCCAGCGATTCCCCAGGGCGCGGCCGGCGTTGACGCCCCATCGCATCTCAGCGCGCGACGGCCTGATCCTCCATGCCGAGGATTGGCGGCCCCCGGCCGGCGCCGCGCATCGCTCGCCGGTGCTCTGCCTGCCCGGCGTCTGCCGCACGGGGGCCGATTTCCGCCGCCTCGCGGAACGCCAGTCGCGCACGCGCCGCGTGGTGACGCTCGACTATGCCGGCCGCGGCGCCAGCGACCGCGCTGCCGACCCGGCGCGCTACCGCCCCGACATCGCCATCCGCGACGTGCTCGACGTGATGGCGGCCCTGCAGATCGATCGGCCCGTTGTGGTCGGCACCAGCTTCGGAGGCCTGATCGCGATGGCGATCGGCGTCATCCGCCCCACGGCACTCGGCGGCGTGGTGCTGAACGATATCGGCCCCGAGATCGGCGCTATCGGCCACGCCTTCGTGCTCGATTTCCTCCGCCGCGATCCCAACGCCGAAAGCCTCGAGGCCTGCGAGGCGCTGCTGCGCGCCGCCCTGCCGCCGCAGCCCGAACTCGACGCGGCCGGCTGGCGCGAATTCGCCGACCTGACCTTCGCGAAGGGCGAGGATGGCCGCTTCCATCCGCGCTGGGACACAAGGCTGATCGACGAGGCGGTCGGCGCCGGCGCCGGGCCGCGGCCCGACCTGTGGGGGTTCTTCGGCGCCCTCGCCCATGTGCCGCTCATGCTGGTCTGGGGCGAGGTGAGCGAGATCCTGCTGCCCGCGACGGTCGCGCGCATGCGCAAGCAGCGGCCGGACATGAGCGTGGTCGCGCTGCCCGGCACCGGCCACGCGCCGACCCTGACCGAGGCCGCCGCGATCGCCGGCATCGACGCCTTCATCGCCGCCATCCCATGACATTGGCGCGGCTGGTCGCGAGCCTCGGCGGCATCGGGCACCTGCGGCCGGCTCCGGGCACCTGGGGCTCCGCCGCGGTGCTGCCCTGCGTGTTGCTCGGGCCGCTGCCCTGCCTCGCGCTCGCGGCGCTGGCCTGCGCGCTCGGGTTCTGGGCGCTGCATGCCCTGTCTGCGGAGGCGGCGTCCGATCCAGGCTGGGTCGTGATCGACGAGGCGGCGGGGCAGTTGCTGGCACTGGCCGTGCTGCCGGTGCCCTCACTGGCCGGCGTGATCGCCGCCTTCGCGCTGTTCCGCCTCTTCGACATCACCAAGCCAGGCCCGGTCGGCTGGGCGGATCGCCAGCACGGGCCCTTGGGCGTCATGCTCGACGACGTGATCGCGGGTGCCATGGCGGCGGCCACCCTCGTCATCGTCCAATATTTGGTTCCAGGGGTCCTCAGCTGATGATTGATCATGCCATGCGCCGGGACGCCGAGGCGCTGCTGGCCGCCCTGCAGCGCGCCGGGCTATGGGTCACCACGGCGGAATCCTGCACCGGCGGGCTGATCGCGGCCGCCCTGACCGCCATCCCCGGCAGCTCCGCCTCGCTCGGCGAGGCCTATGTCACCTATTCGAACGCGGCGAAGCAGCGGCTGCTTGGCGTGCCGGAGGCCCTGCTCGCGGCGCATGGCGCGGTGAGCGAGCCGGTTGCCCTGGCTATGGCGGCGGGCGCGTTGGAGCGAACCGGCGCCGATCTCGCGCTCGCCTGCACTGGGATCGCGGGACCGGGCGGGGCGGTGCCGGGCAAGCCCGTGGGGACCGTTTTCATCGCCGCACAGCGACGTGGCGCCCAGGCACAGGTTTTGCTAAACCATTTTTCCGGAGATCGCGACGCCGTCCGCGCGGCGAGCGTCTTGGCTGCTCTCCGCCTCGGACTTGCCCAGTTCCCGGACGGCTGATTACCTGGGCTGGTGGCTTGCAGTCGATCGCCTGCAATCTATTTGTGCGTTGCCCGCGTCAAATAAGCGATACTCGCCTGTCGGAGACCGTGATGCGCATTCGGACTTTGGTATTTGGCGGCATTGCCCTGGCACTGATCGGCGGGGGCGCGAAATTCTACCTCGACCACGCCGCCGCGCTCGGGCAGGCGGCGTCGAGCGCGCCTGCGCCCGCGCCGGCCGCGCCGCGCATCCCCGTCACCACGGAGCCGGCGCAGGTTGGCTCGGTGCCGATCGAGATCCTGGCCAACGGCATCGTCACCCCCGAAGTGGTCGTCACCATCCGTCCGCGCGTCGACGGCCAGATCACCCAGGTGCATGTGCGCGAAGGCAACCTCGTTCGCCGCGGCGACCGCCTGTTCACCCTCGACAGCCGCTTCAACCAGGCGATCCTCGCCCAGCAGGAAGCCCAACTCTCCCGCGACCGTGCCCTGCTCGCCCGCGCCCAGGCCGACGCCGTGCGCTACCAGTCGCTGCGCGGCGAAGGCTTCGCGGCGCAGCAGCGCTTCGAGCAGGCGCAGGCCGATGCCGCCGCGGCGGCGGCGACCGTGCGCGCCGACGAGGCGCTGATCCAGCAGACCCGCCTCAACATCGAATTCGCGACCATCGTCGCCGAGGCCGATGGCCGGCTCGGCGCGCTGCCGCTGCAGATCGGCAGCTTCATGCGCCTGGCCGAGAACGTGGCCCTGGGCACCATCACGCGGATGGACCCCATGCTGGTGCAGTTCTCGGTGCCCGAGCGCTGGCTGCCGGAAATCCAGCGCGCAATGCGGACCAACACCGCCATGGTGACCGCGCGCGCGGAAGCGGCCGACGCGGTGCCGGCCACCGGTGAGCTGATCTTCGTCGACAGCACGGTGGACACGACAACCGGCACCATCACGCTCAAGGCACGCTTCGAGAATGCCGATTTCCGGCTCTGGCCCGGCCAGTACGTGCAGGTGTCGATGGTGCCGCGGGCGGAGCAGAATGCGCTGACCATCCCCTCCGCCTCGCTGCAGACCGGGCAGAACGGGCGCTTCATCTTCATCCTTACCGGCGACGGCACCGCGCGCCGGCGGCCGATGGAGCTGGTGCGCATCATCGGTGACCGTGCCGTGGTGCGCGGCGAGCTTGCCGCCGGCGAGCGCGTCATCGTCGAGGGCGCGCAGCGCGTCACCGATGGCAGCCGTGCCGTCGAACGGACCACCGCGCCCCAGCGCGTGACGAGCCTCAATTGACCGTACCGAACCGTTTGCCGGAGATCGCCCGATGAACATTTCCGAGCTCTGCGTCCGGCGGCCGGTCATGACCAGCCTGCTCTGCGTCGCGGCCGTGGTCGCGGGCATCATCGCCTATACGCGGCTGCCGGTTGCCGCCATTCCGCGCGTGGACTTTCCGGTCATCACCGTCTTCGCGAACTTCCCCGGCGCCAGCCCGGAGACCATGGCGACCTCCGTCGCGCTGCCGCTGGAACGCGAATTCTCGACCATCGCCGGCATCGACACGATGTCCTCGGTCAACGGCCAGGACACGACGCAGATCACGCTGCAGTTCGTGCTCTCGCGCAACATCGATTCCGCGGCGCAGGACGTGCAGGCCGCGCTCACCCGGGCGCAGCGCCGATTGCCGATCGACATGACCACGCCGCCCTCCTACCGGAAGGTCAATCCGGCCGATGCGCCGGTGGTCCTGCTCACGCTGCGCGGTGGCGACACGCCGCTGTACCGGCTGAACGACATCGCCTCCACCATCATCGGCCCGGCCATCTCGCGCATTCCCGGCGTCGCGCAGGTGCAGACCTTCGGCGAGCAGCTCTACGCCGTGCGGGTGCGGATGGACCCCGACCGCATCGCGGCCATGGGCCTCGCCTTCGACACCGTGCAGCAATCCATCGCGCAGGCGAATTCCTCCGCACCGGTGGGCCTGCTCAACGGGACGCGGCAGCAGCTGACGCTCAGTTCCAACGACCAGCCGCAGAATGCCGCGGCCTTCGGGCGGCTGGTGATCGCGGGGCGCACCAATGCGCCGATCCGGCTGAACGAGGTCGCGAGCGTGGCCGACGGGGTGCAGAACGAACGCGTGGCCTCCTGGCGCGACGGCCAGCGGGCGCTGGTCCTCGCCGTGCTGCGGCAGCCCGACGCAAACACCGTGGAGGTGGTCGATGGCGTGATCGCCTCGCTGCCGGGGCTGCAGGCATCGCTGCCGCCGGGGGCGGAGCTCCAGGTCATGCTCGACCGCAGCCTCTCGATCCGCGACGCGGTGCATGACGTGCAGGAAAGCCTGATGATCGCGATCGGCCTCGTGGTCCTGGTCTGCTTCCTGTTCCTGCGCAAGGTGAGTGCGACGATCATCCCCTCGGTCACGGTGCCGATCAGCCTCTGCGTCGCCTTCGGCCTGATGTATGCGCTGGGCTACGGCATCGACAACGTCACGCTGCTCGGCCTCACCATCGCGGTGGGGCTGGTGGTGGATGACGCGATTGTCGTGCTCGAGGCGATCATGCGCCATATCGAGGAGGGGATGGCGCCGATGCAGGCCGCGATCCGCGGCTCGAAGGAGATCGGCTTCACCGTCCTGTCCATCACCCTGTCGCTGGTGGCGGTGTTCCTGCCCATCCTGCTCATGGGCGGTGTGGTCGGGCGCGTGTTCAACGCCTTTGCGGCGACGGTGTGCCTCTCGGTCATCGCCTCCTGCTTCGTCTCGCTCACGCTCACCCCGCTGATGGCCTCGCGCCTCAAGGGCGGCCACCACGCCAAGCCCGGGCCGATCGAGCGCTCGCTGGAAGCGGGCTTCGTGGGGATCGAGCGCGGCTATGCCTGGGCGCTGGACCGCGCGCTGAAGTTCAAGTTCGTGGTGTGGATCGTGTTCTTCGCCTCGCTCGGCGCCTGCGCCTGGATGGCGATCATCATCCCCAAGGGCTTCTTCCCGGTCGAGGACACCGGCATCATCACGATCAACACCGAAGGCCCGCGCGGCGCCTCGATCGACGCCATGTCCGACCTGCAGGGCCGGCTTGCGGAGATCCTCGGACGATCGCCGAATGTGGTCAGCGTGGTGTCCAACCTTGGCGCGGTCGGCGGCTCGGCCTCGATCAACCAGGGGCGGCTGTTCGTGACGCTCAAGCCGCTCGGCGAGCGGCCGGACATTGTCACCACCATGCAGCAGCTGCGCCGCGAGACCTCGCAGATCCCGGGTCTGCGGGTGTTCATCCAGCCGGTGCAGAACCTCAATTTCGGCGCGCGGCAGACGCGCACGCTCTACCTCTACACGCTGCAGGGTCTGCGGCTCGATGAGCTCTACGACTGGGCGCCGCGTCTGGAAGCACGGCTCGCGCAACTGCCGCAGATGCAGGACGTGAACACCGACCTCCAGGTCGACAGCCCGGTCGTGCTGGTGAACGTGGACCGAGACCGGGCGACCGCGCTCGGCGTCTCGATCGACCAGGTGCGCCAGGCGCTGTATTCGGCCTTCGGCGCGCGACAGATCAGCACGCTCTACGGCCAGGCCAATGCCTACCCCGTCATCCTCGAGGCGCTGCCCGAGGACCAGCGCGACGAATCCGGGCTGGCCAAGCTCTACCTCCGCTCGACGCGCGGCGGCCTCGTGCCGCTATCCGCGGTCGCCAGCATCGAGCGTCGCTCCGGTCCGCTCACCGTCGGTCACCAGGGGCAGCTGCCGGCGGTGACCATCGGCTTCAACACCGCGCCGGGCGTCGCACTCGGCGAGGCCGTCAACGCCATTCGCGCAGTCGAGCGCGACATGGGCCTGCCGCCGACCATCGTCACCGGATTCACCGGTTCCGCGCAGGTCTTCCAGCAGGCGCTGGCGGGGCAGGGGATGCTGATCCTCGCCGCCGTCCTGATCGTCTACGTCGTGCTGGGCGTGCTGTACGAAAGCCTGATCCACCCGCTGACCATCCTGTCGGGCCTGCCGGGCGCGGCACTCGGCGCTTTCGCGACGTTGTGGCTGTTCAACCTCGACCTCTCGGTCATTGCGGTGATCGGCGTGCTGCTGCTGATCGGGCTGGTGAAGAAGAACGCCATCATGATCGTCGACGTGGCTCTGCAACGACAACGCGCGGGCACGCCGGCGCGTATCGCCGTGCGGGAGGCCTGCGTGGTGCGGTTCCGGCCGATCCTGATGACGACGCTGGCAGCCGCGGCGGGCGCGGTGCCGATCGCGGCCGGCTGGGGCGCAGCCGCCGAGCTACGCCAGCCGCTCGGCCTCGCCGTCGTCGGCGGGCTCGCGGTCAGCCAGGTGCTGACCCTGTTCATCACGCCGGTGTTGTATCTGGGCTTCGACGGGCTGGCGCGGGTGTTCAGCCGCAACCCAGTGCCCTCAAACGTCGCGCCGGCCGAGTAGCCGGCAGCAGCCCGCCGCCTCAGGCGGGCTGCTTATCACCTAGTAGCGGTAGCCATGCCCGTAGCCGTACCCGCCGTAGTAGCGCGGGGCGGGCGCGGCGTAGTAGCCGCCGTAGCGCGGGCCATAATAGCCGCCGCGATAGGGGGCCGGCGCCACGATGCAGGCCGAAAGACCGACGGCGGCGAAGGCAAGGACAGCGAGCCGGATCACAGTGTTGCGCATCTCAAATCTCCCAAGCCAGAACGTTTGGCCTCGATGCGCATATGGCCCCACGCCGATGGCCACACCATGGTCCGGGCGTGGCAGCGCCGCCGCAATTGCTCTCAGCGCGCGGGCGGGTGATCCGGCCGGCGGAACTGCAGGTCCAGCCCCTTCGCCCGCCACCCGGCCTCAATGAGGTCGATGTCGATCAACCCGGCCGGGTTCGCCTTGCGCGGCGCATTGGTGATGCGCGCGGCGCCCATCTCCTCCCACAGGGTGAACAGGCGCCGCAGCTCCGCGATCGGGTCCTTGTGGTCGTCGACGCGCAGGTTGATGTCGGGGAAATCCTCGGTGGTGGTGAGGATCAGCGCCGCGGACTGACGACCACGCCGGTCGCCGCCGGCGGCATCGCCCGCTTCCATCGCGCGCATCATCCGTTCGGCGAGCGGCAGGCCGTGGGCGGCCTCGAACGCCGCGGCCGTCGCCGCGAGCACCTCCGGCCCGGCCAGCATGTTGCCCGCGAAGCTCGCGCCCGGCCGGCCCGTATCGCCGCACCATTCCACGCAATGCGCCCCGGTCCAGGCGGCACTCCGCCCCTCCGCGTCGATCGCGTGGAGCTGACGCAGGCTGCGCCCCTCATCGCCCGCAAGCGCACTGCGCAGCGCCGCCTCTGCGGGCAGGCCGCGCTCCATCGCGTCCAGAACGGCGGGGCCGAGATAGCGGTTGGTGATCGATTGCGTCGACACCGCGCCCACCCCCGCCCGCGTGTGCGGGCAACTCGCGCCCACCGCGAAATTGCACGTCGCGACGGCGACCGCGAAGGCGCCGCTCTCCGGTTCATGGGCACAGATGGACCAGGTCATGCAGTCACTCCTCGGTTGCACGCGCATCGAACTCGCGCCAGTTATGGCCGCAAACCACCGGGGGATTCCATCCATGAACATCACGTCCTCGCGCCGCGCTCTCATGGCCCTGGCGGTCGCCGCGGCGCTGCCCCGCGTGGCCCGTGCGCAAGCCGCATGGCCGGACCGCCCGACGCGCCTGATCGTGCCGTTCGGCGCCGGCGGGGCGGTCGATACGCTGTCCCGCACCGTCGCCAACCTCTTCGGGCCCCATGCCAACGGCCAGACGCTCGTGGTCGAGAACCGCGGCGGCGCCGGTGGCGGCATCGCGGGGCAAGCCACCGCCACCGCGCGACCCGACGGCACCACGCTGATGATGGCCGACCTGGGTGCGAACGCCATCGGGCGCGAACTCCAGCCCTCCCTCAGCTACGACCCGATGCGCGCCTTCACGCCGATCTGCCACCTGGTGAACCTGCCCATCGTGCTGGTCGTGAAGGCGAGCCTGCCGGTCGATGACCTCGCCGGCTTCATCGCCTATGCGAAGGCCCAGCGCCAGCCGATGCCCTTCGCCCATCCGGGGATCGGCCACGCCAGCCACCTCGCGCAGGAACTGCTCATCCGCCGCGCGGAACTGCAGATGACGCCGGTGCCCTACCGCAGCGGCGCCGAAGTCATGCGCAGCCTCATCCAGGGCGAGACGGACAGCGGCTTCCCCACCGTCTCCACCGCGCTGCCCTTCATCCGCGACAACCGCGTCAAGGCCATCGCCGTGGGTTCTCTCGGCCCGGTAGCACTCCTCCCCAACATCCCCACCGTTGCCAGCCTCTACCCCGGCTTCGAAGCCAACGTCTGGCACGGCATCGTCGGCCCCGCCGGCCTCGCCCCGGAGATCGTCGCCACCGCCAATCGCATCTTCAACGCCATCGCGGCGATGCCGGAATTCCGCCGGCAGGTGGAATCCACCCAGGCCGCCCAAGTCGTCGGCGGCACGCCCGAAGCCTTCGCCCAGTACATCCAGGCCGACTACGACCGCTGGGTGCCGCTGATCCGGGCTGGGGGGATGCGGGCGGAGTAGGAGAAAGCAAGGCGGGGGGCTCCGCCCCCTCGACCCCTGCCAGGAGCCTGTGGCCCCTGGACCCCCATTTGTGGTCCTGGGCTGGGAGAGGGCAGTGTTTCATCGATGTGCGCTGGTTGGGAAGGGGGCGCGTCGAGGAAGTTCGTGTGATCACGGGAGCTCTACGCGCCCTCTCCCCAACCCGGCGAGCCGCAACCCCCTCCCAATCCCAAGAACCCACAGATGGGGGTCGAGGATCGACACGATCTTCGCGGGGTCCAGGGGCAGAGCCCCTGGCCTTGCTTCCTCCTACCCCGCCGCACCCCGCAGCCGCGCCAGGGACTCCTCGCGGCCGAGTGCGACAAGGACGGCATCGACCGGGGGGCTAGTGGTGCTGCCGGTCAGCGCAGCGCGCATCGGCTGGGCGACGGTGCCGAGCTTGATGGCGTGGGTTTCGGCGTAGCTGCGCATGGCGGCTTCGATGGCGGCCTTGTCCCAGGGGGTTTGCGCGAGGATGTCGGAGATGGCGCGGAGATGGGGCTTCGTCTCGGGGGTAAGGAGGGCGGCGGCCTTGCCGTCCGGGGTGGGGGCGGTGTCGGTCAGGGCGAAGGCGACGCCGGCGACGATTTCATTGAGGGATTTCGCGCGTTCCTTCAGCGTCGGCATCAGCGAGGCGATGCGCGCGGCATGCGGCGTGGGGCCGGTGCGCGCGAGCACGGCGTCGACCAGGCGCTGGTCGTCGGCCTGGCGCAGGTACTGGCCGTTGAGGTGGGTGAGTTTGGCGTAGTCCATGCGCGATGCGCTGCGGCCGACATCGGCGAGGTCGAAGAGTGCGATGGCGCGCTCGCGGCGGACGAATTCCTCGTCGCCATGGCCCCAGCCGAGGCGGAGGAGGTAGTTGCACACCGCCTCGGGCAGGAAGCCCTGGTTTTCAAACTCGCCGACTCCCACGGCACCGTGGCGCTTGGAAAGCTTGGCGCCATCGGCGCCGTGGATGAGCGGGATATGTGCAAAGGCGGGGCGCTCCCAGCCCATGGCGTCGTAGACCATGCATTGGCGGAAGGTGTTCGTGAGGTGGTCGTCGCCGCGGATGACGTGGGTGATGGCCATGTCGTGGTCGTCGACGACGACCGCGTGCAGGTAGGTGGGTGAACCGTCGGAGCGGAGGATGATCATGTCGTCGAGCTCCGCGTGAGCGACGCGGACCTCGCCCTGGACCAGGTCGTGCACCACCGTCTCGCCGCCGCGCGGGGCCTTGATGCGGATCACGGGGGCGACTCCCTCGGGCGGGGTGGCGCCGTCGATCCAGCGTGAGCCGTCGTAGCGGAAGGGGCGTTTTTCTGCCTCGGCGGCGGTGCGCATGGCCGCCAGTTCCTCGGCGGTGTCGTAGGCGAGGTAGGCCGCGCCCTTGGCGAGGAGTTCGCGTGCGACCTCCGCGTGGCGGGCTTCGCGCGCGCTCTGAAAGACCGGCGGCTCGTCGGGCGGCAGCTCCAGCCAGGCGAGGCTGCGGATGATCTGGTCCACGGCTTCGGGCGTGCTGCGCGCCTTGTCGGTGTCTTCGATGCGCAGCAGGTACTGGCCGCCGTGGTGGCGCGCGAAGAGGTAGTTGAACAGCGCGGTGCGGGCGCCGCCGATGTGCAGGAAGCCGGTGGGCGAGGGGGCGAAGCGGGTGCGGACGGTCATGGCGCGGCAATAGCGCAGATTCTCCGCCGCGTGAATCGCGCGCGAGGCTTTCGTTTCGCAACGCACACGTCCAGATTGCACGCGGAGGTTGCACCCTGTCCTTCGCCGTCCCCACCGCAGTTCCGATCGTGCCCGCCCTGCCGTCGCGGCTCGCGCGCGCGGGGCTCGGCGTGTTCGCGCGACAGGGCGACGCGCTCGCGCCCTGGCTCGCGGTGGCGTTGGGCGTCGGGATCCTCGGCTACTTTGCGCTGCTGGAGGAGCCTTCGCCCGCCTGGCGCTGGCTGGTCCTGCCGCTGGTCACGGCGGCGCTGGCCGCGGCGCGCTGGCATCCACTGGCGGGGTGGTCGCTGGGGCTCATCGCGGCGGCGGCACTTGGTTTCGCCGCGGCGTCCTGGCATGGCGAGCACGCCGCCCCCGCGCTCGACCTGCCGCGCAACGCGGTGATCGTCACCGGCATCGTGCAGTCCGTCGAGATGCTGCCGGAGGGGCGGCGCGTGGCGCTCGCGCAGGCGCGCATCGGGCAGGAGGCGGCGCTGCCGCGCCTGGTCCGGGTGCGGCTGCGCGCCAATGATCCGGCGCGGCCGGAACCGGGCGATACGCTCACGTTGCGCACCCTGCTGCGCCCACCGCCGCCGCCGGCCTATCCGGGTGCGTGGGATTTCCAGCGCGGCGCCTGGTTCTCGGGGCTGGGGGCGTCGGGCTCGGCACTGGGGCCTGCGAGCGTCGAGCCGGGAAGTGGAGCGGCGCCGCCGCTGGCCGCCACCCGCACCGCGATCGAGGCGCGCGTGACATCGCTGATCCCCGGTGCGGCGGGGACCGTCGCGGCAGCGCTGCTCACCGGATCCCAGGGGGCGATCCCGGCACCGGCGATGCAGGCGATGCGCGATTCCGGCCTCGCGCACCTGCTCTCGGTCTCGGGGCTGCACATCGCGATCGTCATGGGCTGCGCCTTCACGGTCCTGCGCTTCCTCATCGCGGCAATCCCCGCGCTTGCGCTGCGCGGCGACGGGCGGCGATGGCCGGCGCTGGGTGCGCTGGTCGCGGGGGGCGCCTATCTCGTGCTCACCGCCTTCCAGGTGCCGATGCAGCGCAGCTTCGCGATGGCGGCGCTGGTGACGCTCGGGCTGGTGCTGGGGCGGCGCGCGTTGTCGCCGCGCGTGCTCGCCTTCGCCGCGGCGGTGGTGATGCTGGTGCAGCCGGAATCCCTGACCGGCCCGAGCTTCCAGATGAGCTTCGCCGCGGTGCTGGCGCTGATCGCGGGGTTCGAGGCGCTGCGCCCCTGGCTGCCGAGACGGCAGGCCGGGCAGGGGGTGGTGCGCGCCGCCTTGCGCTGGCTTGCGCTGGCGCTGCTCGCGCTGCTGCTGACCAGCCTGCTGGCGGGGGCGGCGACCACGCCCTTCGGCCTGCACCATTTCGGCCGGGTGCAGCTCTACGGCATGGCGGCGAATGCGCTGGCGGTGCCGCTCACCTCGGTGCTGGTGATGCCGGCGGGGATGCTGGCCCTCGCCCTGATGCCGCTCGGTCTTGATACCCTGCCGCTCGCGGCGATGGGCTGGGGGGCGCAGCTGACCCTGGATATCGCCGAGGCGGTGGCCGCCTGGCCGGGGGCCGCGGTGCCGATGCGGCCCATCCCGGCCGAGGGGCTGGCGATCGCGAGCTTCGGGTTTCTGCTTCTGTGCCTGTGGCGCGGCGCCGGGCGGTTGGTGGGTGTTCCCATCATCGCGGCCGGGTTGTCGGCGGGGCTGGTGATCCGCCCGCCGGATATCCTGGTCTCGGCCGATGCGCGGGTGATCCTGGTGCGCACGGAGGCGGGGACCTTCCTCCAGCGGCTCTCGGGCGGCAGCAACTTCACCCGTGACGCCTTCCTGCGCGCCGCGGGCCGCACCGTGGCGGAGCCGATCCTGCCCAACTCGAATGATCCCGGCCTGCGCTGCACCGGCGACATCTGCCGCGTCACGCCACAGCCAGGTGGCACCGACGCCGTGCTGGTGCGCATGGGCGAATCCGGCAGCTATTGCGGCACGGCGGCGGTTCTGGTCTCGGCCGAGCCGGTGCGGCCGCGCTGCCGCGCGAGCCAGGTGGTGGACCGCTTCAGCGTCTGGCGCGACGGCGCCCACGCCATCTGGCTCAGCCCGGAAGGCGCCGTGGTGTTGTCAGACCGCGCCCAGCGTGGCCGGCGGCCCTGGGTGCCGCCGCCGCCGGCGCCGCGCGTGCTGGACGCGCAGCTGCCGCCGTTGCCGACAGAGTGAGGCGGTTCAGTACCGCCGCATCAGCGCGATCAGCTTGCCCTGAACGCGCACCCGGTCCGGCCCGAAGATCCGCGTCTCATAGCGCGGGTTCGCTGCCTCGAGCGCGATGGAATTACCACGCCGGCGCAGCCGCTTCAGCGTGACCTCGTTCTCATCGACCAGGGCCACGACGATGGACCCGTTTTCCGCCACGTCGTCACGGCGGATGATCACGGTGTCGCCGTCGAGGATGCCGGCGTCGATCATCGAATCACCGGCGACCTCGAGCGCGTAGTGGTCGCCATTGCCGAGCATCGCGGCCGGCACCTCCACCGAGGTGCCCTGGTCACGCAGCGCCTCGATCGGCAGGCCGGCGGCGATCCGCCCGTACAGCGGCAGGTGGACGGCGGCGGCCTCGTTGGCGGATTTCTGCACGCCGGCGAGGTTGGGCGCGAAATTGCCACGGATGACGTTGGGGGCGAATTGCGGCGCCTCGGGCTCGGGCGTACGCGACTTCGGCCCCAGGCTCTCGGGCATGCGGATGACCTCGAGCGCGCGGGCGCGATGGGCGCGGCGGCGGAGGAACTGGCGTTCCTCGAGGGCGGTGATCAGGCGGTGGATGCCCGACTTCGACTTCAGCTTGAGCGCATCCTTCATCTCCTCAAAAGAGGGTGAGAAGCCCGTGGTACGCAGGTGCTTGTCGATGAAGATCAGCAGTTCATGCTGCTTGCGGGTCAACATGGGCGAGGCTTCTCCCGGGGTCGCCGCGACTCGGTGAACAAAGCGGCAACCAGTGCGGGTGTTCTAGAAAAGTTCCCCACAGGTCGTCAAACAAAAAATGCGACTCGTCCACGCCACCGGTGATGGGCTGAGCCTCAGGCGCCCAACGCGCGCAGCAGGATAGCCTCGACGATGCTGCCGGCCGGCACCGCCGGGGCGAAGGGCGCGCGCAGGATCAGCGCATCGGCGCGGGCGAGGTTCGCCAGCATGGAGCTGTCCTGCTGCGCGAAGGGCGTCGCCACGTCATCCTCGAGTGTGGCGCGCAGATGGTCGAAGCGTTTGTCGTTCTCGGCCAGCGCCGCGCCCGCGCGCACCCGCACCGTGGGCGGCGCGCCGGCGGGCAGGCCGCTCATCACCGCCATTGCAGGGAGCAGGAACTGCACGGCGCAGACCAGCGCGCTCACGGGATTGCCGGGCAGGCCGAGCACCGGCGTCGTGCCGAGCCGACCCCAGATCAGTGGCTTTCCCGGCCGCATGGCGATCTGCCAGAAATCCAGCGCGAACCCCTCTGGGCCGAGGGCCGCCTGCACCAGATCATGGTCGCCGACGCTGGCGCCACCCGTCGTCACCAGCATGTCGCAGGCGCGTGCGGCGCGTGCGGCTTCCGCGATCGCGGCGCGGTCATCGGCCGCGATCGGCAGCACCACCGGTTCGCCGCCACCGGCGCGGACCAAGGCGGCCAGCGCATGTGCGTTGGAGGAGACGATGCCCCCCGCCGGGATCGGCTCGCCCGGCAGCGCGATCTCGTCACCGGTGGCGAGGATGCCGATGCGCGGTCGCCGACGCACGGTGAGCCAGGGATGGTTGCACGCCGCGGCCAGCCCGACATCGCGCGCGGTCAGGCGCCGCCCGGCCGGGATCAGCGTGTCGCCGGCCGCGAAGTCTAGCCCGCGACGGCGGATCCAGCGCGCGACCACCACGCTCTCGCCGACCGTGATGCGCGCACCCTCAGCCTGCGCATCCTCCTGCAGCAGGATCGCATCCGCGCCTTCGGGCACGAAGGAACCTGTGAAGAGGCGCACCGTCTCGCCCGGCCCGACGCTGCCCGCGAAGGGATGCCCCGCAGGGGCGGCGCCGACCTGGCGCAGGACCGCGCCCGCCACCGCATCGGCCGTCCGCACGGCATAGCCATCCATCGCCGAGACATCGGCCGGCGGCTGCGTCACCCGCGCCACCACCGCACGCGCCGTTACTCGGCCCCAGGCTTCCGACAGGCCCACCGTCTCGGCCGGGGTCGGCGACAGCCCGTCCAGGATGCGCGCCCGCGCCTCCTCGAGCGCGATCATGCGCCGTGGAACTCGCCCGACTTGCCGCCGGATTTGTGGACCAGCCGCACCGCCTCGATCCGCATGCCGCGATCGGCCGCCTTGCACATGTCGTAGACGGTCAGCGCGGCGATGGTGACCGCCGTCAACGCCTCCATCTCCACCCCCGTCTGCCCGGTGAGCTTCACCATCGCCTCGATCTCGACAGCATCGGGTGCCGCCGGCGTCAGCTCCACCGAGACCTTGGACAGCATCAGTGGGTGGCATAGCGGGATCAGCTCCGCGGTGCGCTTGGCCGCCATGATGCCAGCCAGCCGCGCGACACCCAGCACATCGCCTTTGCCGACCTGGCCATCCATGATCCGCGCCAGCGTCTCGGGCGCCATGACGATGCGGCCGCGCGCTATCGCGACACGCACCGTGCAATCCTTGTCGCTCACATCCACCATCGCGGCGCGGCCGGCCGCGTCGAAATGGGTGAAGCCGGACATCAGCCGGCCTGGACCATCGCCCGCGCCGCGGCCTCGACGTCCGGCTGGCGCAGCAGATGCTCGCCCACCAGGATGCAGCGCGCGCCGGCCGCCGACATCCGCCGCACATCGTCGGGTGTGCGGATGCCGCTTTCGGCGACCGGGATGCGGTCGGCCGGCACCAGCGGGGCCAGCTGCTCGGTCACCGCGATGTCGGTCACCAGCGTCTTGAGGTCGCGGTTGTTGATGCCGACCAGGCGCGTCTCCAACCCCAGCGCGCGCTCCAGCTCGCGCTGATCATGCACCTCGACCAGCACGGCGAGATCGAGCGAGCGCGCCACCTCCTCCAGCTCATCGGCCTGCGTGTCGGTGAGGGCCGCCATGATCAGCAGGATGGCGTCCGCACCCATCGCGCGACTCTCGAACACCTGCCAGGGGTGGATGATGAAATCCTTGCGGAGCACCGGCAGCTTGCACGCCGCGCGCGCGGCCGTGAGATGCGCGGTCGCGCCCTGGAACCATTCGACATCGGTGAGCACGGAAAGGCAGGCCGCCCCCGCCGCCTCGTAGCTTGCGGCCAGGGCGGCAGGCTCGAAGGGCTCGCGGATGACCCCACCCGAAGGCGAGGCGTGCTTGATCTCGGCAATCAGGCCGATCCGACCCTCGGCGACGGCGGAGCAGAGCGCGCCGGTGAAGTCGCGCATCGGCTTCGCATCGCGCGCGCGCTTCTCCATCTCGTGCTGCGGCACCGAGGCGGAGCGCTCGCGCACCTCCTGCCACTTGCCTTCAATGATGCGGGCGAGGGTGTCGGGCAGCACGGTATCGGGCAGGGCGGGGGTAATGGGGGCCGAGACGTTCATGGGGGAGAGTCCTTGGGGGGGCAGGCACGGCGAAGGCGGTGGAGAATGTCGAGCGCGGCGCCGCTGTCGATCGCCCGGGCAGCGAGCGCGGCGCCGGCGCGGAGATCGCTCGCCTGGCCCGCGACCACAAGCCCCGCCGCGGTGTTCAGCACCACCACGTCGCGATAGGCGCCATGCGCGCCCTGCAGGAGGGCGACAAGCGCGGCGGCATTATGCGCGGCATCGCCGCCCTGGATGGCCGCGATATCGGCGCGCGGCAGTCCGGCATCCTCCGGCGTCACCGTGAATTCGCGGATCGCACCATCCTCAAGCGCCGCCACTTGGCTCTCGCCGGCAAGCGTCAGCTCGTCGAGCCCCAGGCCATGCACCAGCCAGGCGCGCTCGGTGCCGAGTTCGGCGAGCGTCTCGGCCATCGGGCGCAGCCATTGCGGGGCGAAGGCGCCGGTCATTTGCCGTGTCACCCGTGCCGGGTTCGCCAGGGGGCCGAGCAGGTTGAAGATGGTGCGCACGCCCATCTCGCCGCGCGGGCCGGCGGCGTGGCGCAGGGCGGCGTGATGGCGCGGCGCCATCAGGAACACCATGCCCACGTCGCGCAGGATCATGCCCAGGCTCTCGACCGGGGTGTCGAGCCCGATGCCGAGCGCAGTGATTGCATCCGCCGCACCCGATTTCGATGAGACTGCGCGGTTGCCGTGCTTGGCAACCGGCACGCCGGCACCCGCCAGCACGAAGGCCGCGGCCGTCGAGATGTTCAGCGTGCCGGCGGAATCCCCGCCCGTGCCGACGATGTCCATCGCACCGGGCGGCGCATCGATGCCCACCATGCGCGCGCGCATGGCGCGCACCGCACCGACCATCTCGGCCACCGTCTCGCCGCGCACGCGCATGGCCATCAGCAGACCAGCGATCTGGGACGGCGTCGCCTCGCCCTGCATGATGATGCCGAAGGCCAGTTCGGCTTCGGCCGCACTCAGCGTCTCCCCGCCGGCGAGGCGGGCGAGGACCGGCTTCAGGGAAGGTGCGTCCATCGCGGGGCTCAGGCCGTTGCCAGGGCCTTGACGCCGGCGAGCGTCAAAAAGTTGCGCAGCAGGTCATGGCCGTGCTGGCTCGCGATGCTCTCGGGGTGGAATTGCACGCCGTAGAGCGGCAGGTCGCGGTGCGCCACGCCCATCACGATGCCATCCTCGGTCCAGGCGGTCGCGACCAGCTCCGGCGGCAGGCTTTCGCGCCGCAGCACCAGGGAATGGTAGCGCGTGGCGCGGAACGGCGAGGGCAGGCCGGCGAATATGTCGGTGCCACCGTGATGGATGTCCCACACCTTACCGTGCACCGGCTGGTCCGCGCGGACCACATCGGCCCCCAGAGCCTGGCCGATCGCCTGGTGGCCAAGGCACACGCCCAGCACCGGCAGCTTGGCCTCAGCGGCGAGGGCGATGAGCGGCAGGCAGATGCCCGCCTCGCTCGGCGTGCACGGGCCGGGCGAGAGCACGATGGCGTCCGGCCGCATCGCAAGCACGGCCTGCGGGTCGATAGCGTCGTTGCGCTTGACCACGACCTCGGCCCCCAGGTCGCCCAGGAAGTGCCACAGGTTGAAGGTGAAACTGTCGTAGTTGTCGATCAGCAGGATCATGCCCCGATGCATGAACCGGCTGCGCGCGGGAATCAAGCGTGCCGAGTTGCTGCCCGCTGGGCTGCATGCTGCACTGCGGCATTCCGCAGGAGCCGCGCATGCAAAAACACCCCATCCTTGCCGCCATGCCGCTGCACCACGCGCTGCGCGACCGCCTCGCCGAACGCTACACCCTGCTCGGCCCGCCTTCGCGCTGGGCACCGGAAGCGCTGCAGCCGGAGATGCACGCCGCCCGTGCCGTGATCACGCTCGGCAGCCTCGGCGCCAGCGCGGCGATGCAGACGGCAATGCCCGAGCTCGGCCTGATCTGCTGCTATGGCACCGGCTTCGAAGCCGTCGACCGCGCCGCGGCCGCCGCGCGCGGCATTCACGTGACCCATGCGGGCGACGCCAACGCCATCTCCGTGGCCGAGTTCACCATGGCTCTGGTATTGGCGAGCGCCCGCCTCATCCTGCGCGCCGACCGCGTGGTGCGCGACGGGAAATGGGCGAGCCTCACCATCGACCGCATGCCCCAGGTCCCCGGCCTCGCCGGCCGGCGCATCGGCATCTATGGCCTCGGCGCCATCGGCCAGCGCGTCGCCACCCGCTCGGCGGCCTTCGACATGGAGGTGGGCTACCACGGCCGGGCACCGCGCCCCGAGCTGCCCTATGCCTACCACCCCAGCCTCATGTCGCTGGCCGAATGGGCCGACGTCCTGGTCGTGACAGTCCGCGCGAGTGCCGAGAACCGCCACGCCGTGAACGAAGCGGTGCTGCGTGCCCTCGGGCCCGAAGGCACCGTGGTCAATGTCGCGCGCGGCAGCGTCATCGACACCGATGCCCTTTGCGACGCCCTGGAAACTGGCGCCATCGCCGGCGCCGGCCTCGACGTCTACGAGACCGAACCGCAGGTCCCGGAACGCCTGAAAGACGCGCCCAATACCGTCCTCACGCCCCACATCGCCGCCCTCTCGCGCCTGGCCCAGGCCGCACAACAACAGGTGGTGCTCGACAATCTGGAGGCGTTCTTCGAAGGGCGGCCACTTCGGTCGCTGGTGAGGGAGTGACGCCCGGGGGAAGGCGCTGCCTTCCCCCAGACCCCCAACCGCCGGGGATCGCGCCGATCCCCGGGCCCCTGCATGGGTTGGTCCTGGGCTTGGGAGGGGTGTGCTGGCTTGAAGCGCCGGGGTGGGGAGGGGGCGCATCGCGGGTGCTCCCGTTGCCATCGCACCGCAGGCGCCCCCTCCCCACCCCGGCTCGCCTCCGGCGAGGCTCACCTTCCCCAATCCGGGAACCAACAAATGGAGGTCCAGGATCGACACGATCCTGGTGGGTGGGGGTCTGGGGGAGGGCAAAGCCCTTCCCCAGGCGTCACCCCTTCCGGCGCGCCGCGAAGCGGACGGCTTCCTCCGCCGCCCGGAACAGGGCGCGCGCCTTCTGCCGGGTTTCTTCGAATTCCGCCTTGGGGTCGGAATCGGCGACCACGCCGGCGCCGGCCTGGACGTGCATGATGCCGTCCTTCACCAGCGCGGTGCGCAGCCCGATGCAGGTGTCCATGCCGCCATCGGCCGCGAAGTAGCCGAAGCCGCCGGCGTAGATTCCACGGCGCGAGGGTTCGAGTTCCTCGATCACTTCCATGGCGCGGATCTTGGGCGCGCCGGTCAGCGTGCCCGCCGGAAAGCCGGCGATGAAGGCGTCGACGGAATCGAGGCCCTTGCGCAGCTTGCCTTGGACTTCCGAGCTGATGTGCATGACCTGGGAATAGCGTTCGATCTGGAACTGGGCGGTGACGCGGACGGTGCCGATCTCGGCGACGCGGCCGACATCGTTGCGCCCGAGGTCGAGCAGCATCAGGTGCTCGGCGCGCTCCTTGGGGTCGGCGAGGAGTTCGGCTTCCAGCGCGCGGTCTTCCTCAGGCGTCGCGCCGCGGCCGCGGGTGCCGGCGAGTGGGCGGACGGTGACCATCCCGTCGCGCAGCCGCACCAGGATTTCCGGCGAGGCGCCGACCGCGGCGAAGCCCGCGAAGTCGAAGTGGAACAGGAAGGGCGCGGGGTTGATCCGCCGCAACGCGCGGTAGAGCGAGAAGGAGGGCAGGCCGAACGGGATCGAGAAGCGCTGCGAGGGGACGATTTGGAAGGCGTCGCCGGCGCGGATGTAATCCTTTGCCCGCTCGACGGCCGCGATGAAGCCGGCTTCGGTGAAGTTGGAGCTCGGCTCGGGCGGGGCAGGGAGGTCGGCAGGCGGCGCGGCGCGCGGCACAGGGCGGTCAAGCGCGGCTTCCGCCTCGTCGAGCCGGGCATTGGCGACCTCCCAGGCGGCGGCGGCGTCGCCCGAAGCTTCGGGCCAGATCGGCGCGCAGAGGGTGAGCGTGTCGCGCACATGGTCGAACACGGCGATCAGAGTCGGGCGCATCAGCACAGCTTCGGGGATGCCGAGCAAGTCGGGGTTGGTGGCCGGCAGCTTCTCCATCAGCCGCACCATGTCGTAGCCGAGATAGCCGTAGAGCCCCGCGCCGATCGGCGGCAGTCCGGGCGGCAGCGCCATGCGGCCAAGCGCGATCACCGCGCGGAGGCTGTCCATGGCGGACGCATCCTCGGCCACGAAGGCATTCGGCGCCGAGAGCGCGTGGCGGTTCATCTCGGCGCGCCCGTCGCGGCAGCGCCACACCACGTCCGGCGCGAGGCCGATCGCGGAGTAGCGACCACGCGCGGCGCCGCCTTCGACGCTTTCGAGCAGGAACGCGTAGGGCTTGGTGTCAGCGAGCTTCAGGTAAGCCCCGACCGGGGTTTCAAGGTCGGCCACGCGCTCGCGTGCAACGACATACCCTCCTCCCGCCGCCAGCGCCTGCGCGAAGGCGGGAAACCCGACGATCATCGCCCGAGGCTTTCGAGCAGCGTCTGGTTCACCCGCACGGTGCTGCGCGCGCGCAGCGCGGCGTGCAGCTGTGCCTCGAGGTCGTCGGCGATCGAGCGGCGAACCTCGGAGCGCATCCGCTCGAGCGCGGCGGATTCCGCCGCGAGGTCGGCGACCTGGATCTCGACCACCTGGCCGACTGCGAAGCCGTCGCGCGTGGCGACCATCGTCGCCTCGCCGCGCGCGAGCTCGAACAGCGGGGCCAGGAGTTCAGGCGGCACCGGGCTGTCGCGCCCGGGCTCGCGGTCAAGCGGCCCGACCCGGCCGGTGGTGGCGTTGCCCACCGCGGCGGCCGCATCGAACGCCGTGCCGGCCCGCAACGCGGTGAGCATCGCGGTTGCGGCTTCTTCCTGCGCGCGCTTCTGGGCGTCCAGGCGCCAGGCCTCGCGCACCTCCGTCTCGACCGTCTCGAACGGCTTCAGGGCAGGGGCCACGATCTCGCGCAGCTCGATGCCGATGAAGCCGTCGACCGCCTCGTTCAGCCGGGCCGCGTCGCCGGCATTGGCCGCGAAGATCAGCCGCAGCGTTTCGGCCCGCTGCACCGGGCGCACCGGCATGGTGACATCGGCGCCCGCCGCGTCATGGCCCTGCGCGTCGGTGCGCACCACGGCATAGGCGAGGCCGTGCTCGCGCGCGACCTCCTCCAGCGTGGCGCCGCCGGCGAGCTGGTCCTCGTATCGGGTGGCGCGCTCGAAGGCGACGTCGAGCGCCTTCTCCAGCGCCAGCTCCTGGCGCAGCTCGGCGCGCACATCATCGAGCGAGCGCGTGCTGCCGGGGATGATCCGCTCGGCGCGGAACACGTGCCAGCCGAACGGGCTCTGCACCGGGGCCGAAACGGCGCCCTCGGCGAGCGCGAAGCTCGCCTGGGCGAGCGCGGGCAAAGGCAGCCCGGCGCGGTCGGTCTCCGGCAGCGCGCTCGCCTGGCCCTGGGCGGCGGTGGTCGCCGCCTCGATCGTGGCCCAGTCCGCACCCGCCTGCCATTGCGCGGCGATGGCGGCGGCGGCCGCCTGGTCGCGCAGCAGCGCCTGCTGCAGCACGCGGCGCTCGGGCGTTTCGAACTGGGCGCGGCGCGCCTCGTAGGCGGTTGCGATGTCGGCCTCGGCCACCTGCACCTCGGCGGCGAGCATCTCCGCGGTCAGCACCGCGACCACCGCCTCGCGCAGCGGCGGTGTCGAGAATTGCGCCGGATTGTTCTCGTAGAAGCGGCGTAGCTGGGCTTCGGTGGGTGCCGCGGGGGGCGCCGCGGCGGCGGTCGGGAAACGCGCGACATCGGCGATGCGGCGTTCCTGCAGGAAGCGCGTCAGCGGCTCGGCCATCGTGGCGGGTGCGATCGCCCCGCCGCGCACCGCACCGGCGATCTGCTGGCGCGCAAGGTCGGCGCGCATGAGCGTGAGGAACTGCTGCTCGGTGAGGTCGTTGGAACGGAGGAAGTTGAACAGCACGTCGCGCGAGAATCGGCCATCGACGCCCTGGAACTGCGGGATGGAGAACACCGCGCTGGTCACCGCCGCGTCAGGCACGATCACGCCCATGCGGCTTGCCTCGCTGCGCAGCACGCGGTCCATCACCAGGCCCTCGACCGCCTGGGCGGCGAGCGCCTTCCTGATCTCCTCGTTGCCCTGGAAATTCGGCCCCAGCTGGCGGGTGATGCGGGTGATCTCTCGCCGTGCGGCGGCCTGCGCCTCCTCGATCGGGATCGGCTGGCCATCGACGCGGGCCAGCGCCGAATCGCGGCCGAAATTGCGCACCACATCCTCGATCCCCCAGATCGCGAAGGACCCGATCAGGAGCACGAAGAGCAGCTTGGCGAACCAGGTGCCAGCGAGTTTGCGGAGCGCGGTGAGCATGGGTATCCAGACTGCGAAAGGGGCCGGACCATAGGCGAAGCGCGCCCCGGTTGCCAAACGCCGATGCGCGCAGTAATCGCGCCCTGAATCCGGAGAGCGCGCCATGACCCCTGGGATCCGCCCGCTGATCGCGGGCAATTGGAAGATGAACGGCACCATCCGCGAGGCGATTGCCCTGGCGGAGTCCATCGGCGCCAACGCCCCGCGCGGCGAGGCCGACCCGGATCTGGTGGTCTTCCCGCCCTTCCCGCATCTGCACGCCGTGGGCTCCACGCTGATGGGCCATGGCGTCGCGATGGGCGCGCAGGACTGCCACGCCGAGCCCAAGGGTGCCCATACCGGCGACGTCTCGGCGCCGATGCTGCGCGACATCGGCTGCGCCTACGTCCTGGTGGGCCATTCCGAGCGGCGCCTGAACCACCATGAATCCGATGCTGATGTGCGCGACAAGGCCGCCGCGGCCATCATGGCCGGGGTGGTGCCGGTGATCTGCGTGGGCGAGACCATGGCGCAGAAGGCCGCCGGCCAGTCCGAGAGCGTGATCCAGCGCCAGCTGCAGAACTCGATGCCGGACCGCTTCTCCACCGCCCGCGGCGTCGTCGCCTATGAGCCGGACTGGGCCATCGGCACCGGCCGCACGCCGTCCGAGGAGGACATCACCACCATCCATGCGCTGCTGCGCCGCCTGGCGCCGGCCGGCACGCGGCTGCTCTATGGCGGGTCGGTGAAGGCCGGCAATGCCCCGGTGATCCTCGCCCTGCCGAATGTGGATGGGGTGCTGGTGGGCGGCGCGAGCCTGGCGGCGGCGGAGTTCCTGGCGATCGCGGCGGCGGCATCGCCCGCCTAGGGCAACGCGCTCGCCCGGACGCCAAAGGACTTGCCGTCGAACCTCCTGGTCTACCGGCCGCGCAGCGCGGTCCGCAGGCTGCGGAGCGGCGAGGTCATACGCCAACTCGTCGATTGCTCCATTGCTGCGACGCGGCGCTGCATGTCTTCCTCCCTCGCAGCCATGTGCGCGAGGGCGACGGCCATCTCGCCTTTCACATCATTTAGCCGCGCCTCGGCCCTCAGCTCTGCCTTCAGCTTGGCCTTCAACTCCGCCTCGGCGACCGCCGAGGTGACCTGGGACGCATGATCCACGGGGTCCTCGGGCACCGCTGCGGCGCGACCGATCAAATTGGCCGCAACGGCGAGTTCACACCACTCTGCGGGCGTGCGTTCGGCCAGAGTCTCGGGGGCCGCGGGCAAGCGACGCCCACGACAGACGAAGATCGCGGTAAGGCTACTGGTCGCTTCCATCTCGGCGGCGGTGATTTCGGGGAAGGCGAAATCGGTTTCCCGTATCGTCACCTGATCCATGGGAAGCTGAATTTCGGTTTCGGGCTTGCCCGGCGTGGCGAAAGCGCCGGCGTGTTCGTGGCGGTGCACCTTCACATCGAGGAAGAACCGCTTCAGCTTTGCCTCCCACGCGCTGGGTGGAATGTGGTGGACGTGAAACCGGTTCTCCAAGTCAGCCGCCATCGCTGTGGCGTTGATGACAGGCGGAACGGCCACCACGCAAGCGCCGTCAGGTCGCATCACCCGGGCACATTCAGATGCAAGCCGGTCCACATGAGCGACATGCTCGAAAACATTGCTGCTGAACACCAGGTCAAAGAGGTCAGCGCCGCAGGGCAGCGGCAGGTTTAGATCGGCAACCTCAAAGGTGACGGGGTCGCCGGCATACCGGATTCGGGAATGCTCGATAGCGACGGCGGAGGCATCGAGCGCCAGCACCTGAGCGCCGTGCCTCGCCAGATAGGCGGCGCCGTAGCCCGAACCTGACCCGGCATCAAGAACCCGCCGGCCGGCCCCGAACTGCAGCGCGAAGCAGTAAATCGAGAGATGTGCCCAGTAGCCCCACATGTTGCCAACGATCATTCGCTCGCCGTCGTTTGTGAGGGCCTGTTCGGAAATACTCAATGGTGCGCTCCAACCGGCATGTTGCATTCAACTTCGTCTGATTGAGGGGTGCACTAGCAGAGTACTCACCTAGCGCCTACGGCCCCACGCCCCGTCGTGCTCCATGTCTGACGTAGCGCGGCCCAGGCTGCGATAATGAGCCTCGCAGTTCAACTCCCTGCGCTGCGTCGAGGACCAGCCTCACGTCTGAATGAAACGGTTGCGCGCCATGAGTGAAGACACAGGCAAGTCAATCCAAGTCACGGTCACTGAAGCTGTTCGGGCAACTCTTGGTCAGCCCACGCTTGCGCAGCCACTGGCCAAATGCGCGACCCGAGGGTAAAGCGCCCCGCATGGCCAGCCTCCTCCTCGTCCTCCACCTCATCGTCACCCTGTCCCTGATCGGCGTTGTGCTGCTTCAGCGCAGCGAAGGCGGCGGGCTCGGCGTCGGCTCCTCCCAGGGGATGGGCGGGTTCATGAGCGGACGCGGCACGGCCAACCTGCTCACCCGCACCACCGCCATCCTGGGGACGCTGTTCTTCGTGCTCTCGATTGCTCTGGCCCTGGTGAACCGCGGTTCCGTGCAGCAGCGCTCAATCCTCGATTCGCCGCCGCCGGCGGCCGCGCCCGCCGCCCCCGCACTTCCTGCGCTGCCGGCCGTCCCCACGAATTAAGCCAATCGCCGCAAGGTCTTCGCTGCCACCGGCCACAAGGTCTCCGCCGCGCGTGTCAGCCGCCCGCCATATGCGGGTGGCGCCGCCGCGCGCTTCCCGCTAGGAGGAACGCCCATGACGCGGTTCGTATTCATCACCGGCGGCGTGGTTTCCTCCCTGGGCAAGGGCATCGCATCCGCATCGCTTGGCGCGCTGCTCCAGGCGCGCGGCCACAAGGTCCGGCTGCGCAAGCTCGACCCGTATCTGAACGTCGATCCCGGGACGATGTCGCCCTACCAGCATGGCGAGGTCTTCGTCACCGATGACGGCGCGGAGACCGACCTCGACCTTGGCCATTACGAGCGCTTCACCGGCGTCCATGCCGCCAAGGGCGACAACTGGACCACGGGCCGCATCTATTCCGACGTGATCGCCGCCGAGCGCCGCGGCGACTATCTCGGCGGTACCGTCCAGGTCATTCCCCACATCACCGACAAGATCAAGGAAGTCATCCAGGCCGACACGGACGGCTACGATTTCATCCTCGTCGAGGTCGGCGGCACCGTCGGCGACATCGAATCCCTCCCCTTCCTCGAAGCCATCCGCCAGCTCGCCAACGAGCTCGGCCATCAGCGCTCCATCTTCATCCATCTCACGCTGGTCCCCTACATCCCCGCCGCCGGCGAGCTGAAGACCAAGCCCACCCAGCACTCCGTGAAGGAACTGTTGGGCCTGGGCATCCAGCCGCAGATCCTGCTCTGCCGCTGCGACCGCCCGATCCCGGAGAATGAGCGCCGCAAGATCGCGCTGTTCTGCAACGTCCGCCCCGAAAGCGTGATCCCGGCGCTCGACGCCTCGTCCATCTACGAGGTGCCGCTGCGCTATCACGAGGAAGGGCTGGATCGCGAAGTGCTCCGTCATTTCGGCCTCTCGGTCTACGGCCAGCCCGACATGTCGCGCTGGAACCGTATCCTCACCGCCATCCATGCGCCCGAGGGCGAGGTCACCATCGCGGTCGTGGGCAAGTACACGAACCTGCTCGACAGCTATAAGTCGCTCGCCGAGGCGCTCGCCCACGGCGGCATCGCGCATCGCGTGAAGGTCAACCTCCGCTGGGTCGACAGCCAGACCTTCGAGAATGGCGACCGCGAGGCCGTCGAGCGCCTCGAAGGCGTGCACGGCATCCTGGTGCCTGGCGGCTTCGGCGAGCGCGGCTCCGAAGGCAAGATCGAGGCGGTGCGCTTCGCCCGCGAACGGCGCATCCCGTTCTTCGGCATCTGCTTCGGCATGCAGATGGCGGTCATCGAGGCGGGGCGGAACCTGCTTGGCCTCAAGGGCGCGTCCTCGACCGAATTCGGGCCCTGCGCGGAGCCCATGGTCGGGCTGCTCACCGAATGGCTGCGCGGCAACGAGCGCGAAACCCGCGCCGCCGCCGGCGACCTGGGCGGCACCATGCGGCTTGGTGCCTATCCGGCAAACCTCGCCGAAGGATCGCTCGTGCGCGCGGTCTACGACGATGCGCCGAGCATCGAGGAACGCCACCGCCATCGCTTCGAGGTCAATGTCTCCTACCGCGGCAAGCTGGAGGAGGCAGGGCTGCGCTTCTCCGGCATGTCGCCCGACGGCGTGCTGCCCGAGATCGTGGAATACCCGGATCATCCGTGGTTCATCGGGGTGCAGTATCACCCGGAGCTGAAGTCCAAGCCCTTCGAGCCGCATCCGCTGTTCGCGGGATTCATCGGGGCGGCGGTGAAGCAGGCGCGGTTGGTTTAAGCAAGCATGGGGGAAATGAATTTCCCCCAAACCCCCATTCTTTCTTTTTTATCTATTGGTGCTAGCTGCCAACGAGCACCAATAGATCAAAAATAAAAGAATGGGGGTCTGGGGGAAATTCTTTTCCCCCAGTCGTTTCGGAGTTTCGGCATGATCCCCGTCGCCATCCGCGATCTCACCATCGCCAACGACCGCGCGCTGGTCTTCATCTCCGGCCCCTGCCAGATCGAATCCCGCGCGCATGCGCTGGAAACCGCATCCGCGCTCGCCGAGATGGCGCGCGTCGCCGGCATCGGCCTCATCTACAAATCCAGCTTCGACAAGGCCAACCGCACTTCCGGCTCCGCCGCCCGCGGCATCGGCATGGCCGAAGGCCTGGCCATCCTCGCCGAGGTGCGGGAGACCACCGGCCTGCCCACGCTCACCGACGTTCACACCGCCGAGCAATGCGCCCCAGCGGCCGAGGCGGTCGACGTGCTGCAGATTCCCGCCTTCCTCTCCCGCCAGACCGACCTGCTGCTCGCGGCCGGGGAGACGGGGGCGGCGATCAACGTGAAGAAGGGCCAGTTCCTGGCACCGTGGGACATGAAGAACGTCGCGGCCAAGATTGCGTCGACCGGCAACCAGCGCATCCTGCTGTGCGAGCGTGGTGCCTCCTTCGGCTACAACACCCTCGTCTCCGACATGCGCGCGCTGCCGATCATGGCGGAGACGGGCTACCCGGTGGTGTACGACGCGACGCACTCCGTCCAGCAGCCCGGCGGGCAGGGCAGCAGCAGCGGCGGGCAGCGCGAATTCGCGCCCATCCTGGCGCGCGCGGCCATCGCGGTCGGTGTGGCGGCCGTGTTCATCGAAACGCACCAGGACCCCGACCATGCGCCCTCGGATGGGCCGAACATGATCCCGCTGCGCGAGATGCCGGCGCTGATCGCGCGTCTGATGGCCTTTGATCGCTTGGCGAAATCGGGCTGACACGGCCTCTTAGCCGGTCTTTTACCCGCTGCCGGGACAATGCGCGGTGGCCGCCATTCCGTGGGCCGCAATGAAGGTGGCCCCATGCGCATCGCCTACACGAGAGAAGGTCAGCCACTCCCGGTGTTCGAGGCGGGTGATTTCGTGCGCATCAAGCGCGATGACCTCGGCTCGCCGATCGCCTATCGCGGCGGCGAGTGGGGCAGCGTCGTCTCGGTCGACGCGCATACCGCCGATGTCCAGCTGGCGGGTTTCTCCCGCCCCGCCACCGCGACGCTGCCCTATGCGCGCGCGGTGCCCTCCTCCTGGCTCGCGCCTTGCGATGCGCGGGGGGCCGCCATCCTGCTCGACCAGCGCGATGTGAGCCGTTCCGGCCTGAGGGCCAGCCAGTTCGATGATCGCGCGGCGCGTGGTCCCGGCGGCGTGCAGGACAATGCCGCCCCGGTCCAGGTGGGCGACCTGGTGCGGATGCGCCGCGACGAGGAAGGCGAATTCGTCACCGCCCGGGCCGGCGATTGGGGCGAGGTGCTGAGCGTCGGCGCCGGGCAGCTCGACATCCGCTTCGCCGGCTTCTCCCGGCCCAAGACGGCCGGCATGCCGGTCGCCCGCGGCATCCCCGCGCGCCTGGTGGAACCCTGCGACCGCCAGGGGCGCGCGGCCGCGCCGGTCGCCACCCTGCGCGCCGTCCACCGCTGGCGTTGAGGGGCGCTTGCGGTGAGCGGCGCGGCGGCCTATCCGCCTGCCGACAGCAGAGATCGGAGACCCGCCGCCATGGCCGCCATCGAAGACATCATCGCCCGCGAAGTGCTCGACAGCCGCGGCAACCCCACCGTGGAGTGCGAGGTGGTGCTCGACAGCGGCGCCTCCGGCCGCGCCATCGTCCCCTCCGGCGCCTCCACTGGCGCGCATGAGGCGGTCGAACTCCGCGACGGCGACAAGGCCCGCTACGCCGGCAAAGGCGTGCTCAAGGCCTGCGGCAATGTCGAGGGCGAGATCTTCGATGCCATTGGCGGCATGGACCCCTTCGAGCAGATCAAGATCGACGAGACGCTGATCGAGCTGGACGGCACGCCGAACAAGGCGCGGCTGGGTGCGAACGCGATGCTCGCCGTCTCGCTCGCCTGCGCCAAGGCGGCGGCGAACGAGCTGGGCATCCCGCTCTATCGCCATGTCGGCGGCACCTTCGCCCGCACCATGCCGGTGCCGATGATGAACATCATCAATGGCGGCAAGCACGCCGACAACCCGATCGACATCCAGGAATTCATGGTGATGCCGGTCGCCGCCGGCACCATGGCGGATGCCGTGCGCATCGGCGCCGAAATCTTCGGTGCCCTGAAGAAGCAGCTGCACGACGCCCATCACAACACCAATGTCGGCGACGAAGGCGGCTTCGCCCCGAACATCGGCTCTGCCGACGAGGCGCTGGCCTTCATCGCCAAGGCGTGCGAGGCCGCCGGCCACCGCGTGGGCGAGGATGTGGTCTTCGCGCTCGACTGCGCCGCGACCGAATTTTACGATGGCGGCCTCTACAAGCTCGCCGGCGAAAACAAGACGCTCGAGCCCGGCGCGATGGTCGACTACCTGGCCGAGCTTTGCGCCAAGTGGCCCATCGTCTCCATCGAGGACGGCATGTCCGAGGATGACTGGGAGGGTTGGAAGCTGCTCACCGACCGCATCGGCGCCACCGTCCAGCTCGTCGGCGACGATCTGTTCGTGACCAACCCCGAGCGCCTGCGACTGGGCATCGAGCGCGCGACGGCCAACTCGATCCTGATCAAGGTCAACCAAATCGGCACGCTCACCGAGACGCTTGACGCCGTCGAGATCGCGCACCGCGCCGGATACACCGCCGTGATGAGCCACCGCTCGGGCGAGACCGAGGACGCGACCATCGCCGACCTCGCCGTCGCGACCAATTGCGGGCAGATCAAGACCGGCTCGCTCAGCCGCTCCGATCGCTTGGCCAAGTACAACCAGCTCATCCGCATCGAGCAGGATCTGGGTGCCGCGGCGCGTTATGCCGGGCGCAATGTGCTGCGGCGCTGAGTTTTCTGCGCGCTCACGCGGATGGGTGCTTGCCAAGCGACTCCGATGTTGATTCTCTGCGTCAGGGGCTTGGGGATTGCGCGTGAGGGGTTTTGGCCAGGCATTGACGCGGCGCGCGAAGGAAGCGGTTCTCCCGCTCGCCTTCATCGCGGTCTGCTTCTACTTCGGCTGGCACGCCCGTCACGGTGAGCGCGGCCTGATCGCGCATGCCCAGCGCAGCGAGGAGATCGCGCTCGCCCGCCAGGAGCTCGTGCGGGCGGAAGCCGCGCGCGACACGATCGAGCGCCGTGTGCAGGGGCTGCGCGGCGACCATGTCGATCGCGACCAGCTGGACGAGCGGGCCCGCGCACTGTTGAACATGGTCGGCCGTGACGAGATCGTGCTGCCCTACCCGGCGGGGCAGCGCCTCTACTAGGCGGGCAGCGCGCGCAGCTGCGGCAGCGGCGAGCGCAACAGCACCAGCAGCGACACCGCGAACCCTGCCGCCGCCAGCCAGACCGCCGCATGCGGACCCTGCCACGCCGCGAGCGCGCCGCCGGCCAGCGCGCCGAGCGGGCGCACGCCGAACACCGCCACCTGCATCGTCGCCCCCACACGGCCGAGCAGGCCCTGGGGTGTGACCGCCTGGCGCAGGCTGGTCTGGGCGATCTGCCAAAGCATCGGCCCGAAGCCGAGCAGGAACTGGCCCAGCGCCAGCCACAGCACGGCGCCCCCCATCGGTGCGGCGAGGATTGCCAGGACGGCGGCCACCGAAAGCGCCGGCCCCACCATCAGCGAAAACCCCGGGCTTGTCCGAGCGCCAATCCAGGGCGCGAGCAGCGCCGCCAGCACCAGCCCCGCCCCGTAGGCGCCCAGTGCCACGCCGGCCGCCGCCGGGCTCAGCCCGAGCGGTCCCAGGGCGAGCGGCACCAGCACCGCCTGCAGCGCGAAGAAGGCGCTGTTCCAGGCGATGGCGACCAGCGCGATCGCGGCCAGGTGCGGCTCGGCCCGCACGAAGCGCGCGCCTTCGAGGATGGCCGCGGCGATGCGTGGGCGGTTCGCCTGGGGCTGCGCCGGCACCGAGGGCAGCCGCAGCGCCGCCGCCGAGGCGATCAGCCCGGCCGTGGCGGCGAGCGCGAGG
>NZ_JAAEDH010000020.1 GCF_018128965.1 Plastoroseomonas arctica | reverse complement strand
GGCGGCATCGCGCGGCGGGGCGGCGGCCCAGCCCGCCTGCACCCACGCGATCACCTCGGGCGCGACGGTGGCGCCCGCCCATCGGGTGAGCAGGCCCGGCTGCGACGGATCCGTCGAGAGCACGTCGCCGCCCGGCCCCAGCAGCCAGACAGCTTCGGTGCCGGGCGGGCAGCCCGCGAAGGCCACGCTCCAGCCGCCATCGCCGAACCGCGCCAGGCGCAGGTTCGGCCGCGAATCGCCGCAGCGCGCGAAGGGAAACGGGCCGAACCGCGCGACGCGCCTGGCCGGGGTTTCGTGCAGCCAGAAATAGCCCCAGCGGCGGCCGATCCGCCCCACCGCGAGCGCGGGCTGCGCGGGGCGCGGTGCGCCCGCGGCAAGCACTTCCTCGGCCGGGCCGGCGCCGAAGGATTGCAGCCGCCGGGCTTCGAGGATCATCCCGACATCGAAGGCGAAGGCGGGCCGTGCCGCCAGCAGCAGGATCAGCCAGGCGGCGCGCCAGGCCATGCCGTCAGTAGATGACGACCGAGCGGATGCTCTCGCCCTTCTCCATCAGCTCGAAGCCGCGGTTGATGTCGTCGAGCGGCATGGTGTGGGTGATGAGGCTGTCGATTTCGATCTTGCCCTCCATGTACCAGTCCACGATCTTCGGCACGTCGGTGCGCCCGCGCGCGCCGCCGAAGGCCGTGCCGCGCCAGTTGCGTCCGGTGACGAGCTGGAAGGGACGCGTGGCGATCTCCTGCCCCGCCGCCGCCACACCCACGATGATGGAGGTGCCCCAGCCGCGATGGGTGCATTCCAGCGCCTGGCGCATGACGTGGACGTTGCCGATGCATTCGAAGGAGAAATCGGCACCCCCGCCGGTCAGGTCGGTGATGGCCTGGATCACCTTGTCGGTGCCGATCTCGTTCGGGTTGATGAAGTCGGTCATCCCGAACTTGCGTGCCATCGATTCGCGCGCGGGGTTGAGGTCGATGCCGATGATCTTGTCGGCGCCCACCATGCGCGCCGCCTGCAGCACGTTGAGCCCGATGCCACCCAGGCCGAACACCGCGACGTTCGCGCCGGGCCAGACCTTCGCGGTGTTGATGACCGCGCCGATGCCGGTCGTCACGCCGCAGCCGATGTAGCAGATTTTTTCAAATGGGGCGTCCTGCCGGACTTTCGCCAGTGCGATCTCCGGCAGCACGGTGAAGTTCGCGAAGGTGCTGCACCCCATGTAGTGGAACACCGTCCCCTGGTCGCGGGAGAACCGGCTGGACCCATCCGGCATCACGCCCTTGCCCTGCGTCGCGCGGATGGCGGTGCACAGGTTTGACCGCTGGCTCAGGCAGGTTTTGCACTGCCGGCATTCGGGCGTGTAGAGCGGGATCACGTGGTCGCCGGGCTTGAGCGACGCGACACCCGCGCCGACCTCGCGCACGATGCCCGCGCCCTCATGGCCCAGGATGGCCGGGAACAGGCCCTCCGGGTCCTTGCCCGACAGCGTGTACTGGTCGGTGTGGCAGATGCCCGTGGCCATGATTTCGACCAGCACCTCGCCCGCGCGCGGGCCCCCGATGGTGATGGTCTCAACGCTCAGGGGCTGGCCGGCGGCCCAGGCGATGGCGGCACGTGTCTGCATCGGTCGATCTCCGGAAATCGGGGCCGGAGCCTAGGGCAAAACGCGCCCCCGGCCAGCCCCGACCCTCAACCGACCAGGCCGAGCCGACGGCCGACCAGCACCAGGCCCTCCGCCACGGGCTCGCCCGTCGCGACCTCGTGCGGGATGCCGAAGGCCTCGAGCGCGGCCGCGTAAAGGCGCACCAGCGCATCGGCACCACAGAGAATGATCGGCGGGGAGACGCCCGACTCGAGCGCGGCCGCAACGTCGTGCCCGATGAGCAGGCCCGAGAGGAAGCCCGTGCCCTCCCCCTGCGCCATCTCGCCCATCAGCCAGCGCGCGCGCAGACCGAAGGCCTGGTGCAGCAGCCCGCCGGGGCGCTTCGCCTGCGCGACGCCGGCCATGAAGCCCGGCGGCGGCACCGGGTCGGCCGAGGGCGGGGCGCAGGATTGGCGGAGGATGGTGTGCTGCGAGAGGGCTTCGAATACCTCCCCGGTCATCGCGGTGGTGAAGCCGAGCACGCGGTCGCCGCCGACATGGGCCCATTTGGTGTGGGTGCCGGGCAGGCAGATGGTCGCCTCGTGCGCGTCGCGCCGCGCGAGCAGGGCGATGAGCGCCGTCTCCTCGCCGCGCAGGACCTCGGGCACGCCGTCGGCATCGCGGGTGCGCAGGCCGGGGATGATGCGCACGGCGGCGGGCGCGATGGGCAGCAGGCGGGTGGCGCCGGCGATCTGCTCGACGCCGGCGGGACATTCCAGATAGGGCACTTCAAGCCAGCCCTGGCGGCTGCCGGCCATGCCGGCGATCAGCACGCCCGTTTCGCCATCGGCGAGCCATTCGCCCACCACCTCGGCAAAAGCGGCATCGAAGCCGCCGGGCGGCAGGCGGGTGACGCCGTAGGGCGCCTCGCGCGACTCGACGACCATTCCTGCGGCGCCGAAGCGCCAGGCGCGGAGGTTGGTGGTGCCCCAATCTATGCCGATCATGCTCGCCTTCCGGGCACGATTGCGGCCCGCCTTTCCCTTGCGCCAGCGACGTTGCGCAGCCAACACTGCGCCAATACGGGCAACAAAGCCCGATGGGAGGAACACACATGAGAACCGCCTCACGCACCGGCGCCGCGCTGGCATTGATGCTCGCCGCCGGCACAGCTTCGGCCCAGATCGCGGTCTCCGGCAACGACAACAAGGCGCGCCTGGTCAATGGCGTGGTCACGATCGTGGCGAACCCGCCGCCCGACACCATCACCATCCTCGACCTCGGCGGCCGCGCCCCGCGTCCCATCGCGGAACTGGCTGTTCCCCACTCCGTCGTCGGCCCGCCGACCGGCGTCGCGATCAGCCCCGATGAGCGATACGCATTCGTCACCTCCGCCCAGCGCATCGACCCCGCCGACGCGACCAAGACCATTCCCGACAATCGTGTGAGCGTGGTCGACCTCCGCTCCAGCCCGCCGCGCGTGGTGCAGACGGTCGAGGCCGGCGCCGGGCCTTCGGGCATTTCCATCAACCGCGCCGGCAACCTGGTTCTCGTCGCCAACCGCAACGCCGGCTCCGTCAGCGTGTTCCGCTTCGCCGCCGGCCAGCTCGCCCCCGTCTCCACCGTCACTGTCGGGCCGGCCAATTCCGGGCCATCGCACGTGCAGTTCACCCCTGACGGGCGCCGCGCCCTGGTGACGCGCGACGGCGAAACCGACAGCCGCGTCTCGGTCCTCGCGATCGATGGCGAGACCGTCACCAAGACCGACCGCGATCTCACCGTGGGCACGCGCCCCTACGGCATGGGCATCACGCCCAACGGGCAATGGGCCGTCGTCGCCAATATCGGCCGCGGTACCGGCGACGCCGATACGGTGAGCCTCATCGACCTCCGCCGCGACTTCTACCTGACCGCGGACACCATCAGCGTCGGCCCGACCCCCGAGGGCATCCAGGTCAGCCCGGATAACCGCCACGTCGCGGTCACCATCCACAATGGCTCCGCGCGGCCGCCAGGGCACCCGTTGCTGGGCGTGGCGCAGCTGGTGATCCTGCGCATCGAGGCCGGGCGCCTCCGCCGCATCACCCAGGCCCCGATCGGCGCCTGGGCGCAGGGCATCGCCTTCTCGCGCGATGGGCGCACCATCGTGGTGCAGAACATGGTGGACCGGAACCTCGCCGTGTTCCGCTTCGATGGATCGCGGCTGATCGACACCCGCCAGCGGATCGCGGTCGGCGGCGGGCCCTCGGCGATCCGCACCGCCGAGCGCTGAGGGGGCGGCCGTGGTGCGGATCGACTACTACACCTCCCTCAACAGCCCCTGGGCCTATCTGGGCTCGGCGCGGATCGAGGCGATCGCGGCGCGCCACGGTGCGGCGCTGCGCATCTGGCCGGTGGATTTCTCCATCATCTTCCCCGCCTCGGGCGGGCTGCCGCTGCCCAAGCGCTCGCCGCAGCGCCAGGCCTACCGCATGCAGGAGCTGGCGCGCTGGCGTGCGCATCTGGGCGTTCCGCTCACCCTGCGGCCCGCCGCCTCGCCCTTCGCCGAGCCTCTGGCGGCCCACGCCGTCATCGCGCTCCGCGAGGGCGGCGACGATGCGGGCGCCATCCGCCTCGCGCACCGGGTCATGCAGGCGGTCTGGTCCGAGGAGGCGAATCCGGGGCTTCCCACCACGCTCGCCACGCTGATCACCGAATGCGGGCTCGACGCCGCGGCGCTGCTCACCTTGGCCGAGGATCCGCGCTGGGCGGAGCGGCGTCGCGCAGACAGCGCGGCCGCATTGGCGCGCGGGGTGTTCGGTGCTCCCACCTTCGTGATCGGGTCGGAAATCTTTTGGGGGCAGGACCGGCTGGATTTTGTCGACCGCGCGCTTTCTGCTGAGGGACCGACCTCACCTTGACGGGAGCCGGCCCCGTCCATAGCTCAACCGTCGGAAGCCAAAACAGATGCAATGCCCGACAAGGACTTGAAAACCGAGCAGGCGCCGGATGGCCTCCTCCACAGCGGGGACTCATCCGAACTCCTGATCGCCTCCATCGCCGAGATCCTGTTCCAGGCCGATGCCGCTGGAGAACTGATTGGCGAGTTGCCTCTCTGGCGCGCCTTTAGCGGGCAGTCTCCGAAGGACTGGGCGAGCCAGGGCTGGGCCGAGGCCGTCCATGATGAGGATCGCGCCGGCGCAATCGCCGGCTGGCGCGCCGCGGTGCGGACCCAGCGCCTCTATCAGGACGAGTATCGCTTCCTGCGCGTCGATGGCGCCTGGCGGCTGATGCGTGTGACGGCGACGCCGGTGCGCGACGGCGCCGGCGCCTTCGTCAAATGGATCGGCATGATCACCGACATCACCGATTCGCGCGCTGCCCAGCGAGAGCTTCTCGAAACCAAGCGCCGCTTCGAGCTGGCGCTGGCCAATTCGCCGGTGACCCTGTTCGAGCAGGACATGAACCTGCGCTACAGCTGGATCCACAACGCGCTTGGCTACGCGAGGCCGGACATCATCGGCCAAAGCGAGGCCGACATCATGGACCCTGCCGCGGCCGAGCGCCTGGAGGCGCTCAAGCGCCGCGTCATCGAGACCGGGCTCGCCTGCCGCGAGGAGGTCGTCGCCCACGCCCCCGGAAAGCCCGAGCAGCATTTCGACCTTTGCGTCGAGCCGCGCCGCAACGAGGCCGGCGCGATTGTGGGCGTGCTGTGCGCGGCGGTGAACATCACCGGCCAGAAGCAGGCGCAGGCGGCGTTGCAGGCGAGCGAGGAGCGGCTGCGCATCCTGTTCGAGCAATCCGTGGCCGGCATCTTCGTGGCCGATGGCGTCGGGCAGTGCGTCGACGCCAATCCCGCCGGCTGCCGCATGCTGGGTCTCACCCTCGACGAGGTGCTGGGCAACAGCTTCGAGAACCTGCTCGCGGCCGATGAGCCGTCCCGCTTCCTCGCCGAGCTCAACAGCCAGACCGATGGGTCGGCGCACACCAGCGAATGGCGGTTCCGCCGGCGGGACGGATCGACATTCCTGGGCGAGGTGATCGGGCGCCGGATGGCCGATGGGCGCCACCAGCTGATCCTGCGGGTCATGGCCGAGCCGTCGAACGCCGAGCAGACGCTGCGCACGGCGCAGGACACCTTCCGCAAGCTGGTCGACCGCTCCCCCTTCGGCATCTTCGAGATCGACCACGCCTTCCGCATCATCCAGGTGAGCGACGGGGCGCAGAAGACCTTCGAGACCATCCACCCCCTGATCGGGCGGGACCTGGGCGAGGTGCTGCGCCTGCTCTGGACGCAGCCCTTCGCCGACGACGCTACCGCGCGCTTCCGCCACACCCTCGCGACCGGCGAGCCCCATGCCGCGCAGAACAGCGAGCGACGCGCCGCGAGCGCCCTGGTCGAGACCTATGACTGGCGCATCGACCGCATCGTCATGCCCGATGGCGAGCCGGGCGTGGTGTGCCATTTCTACGATCTCACCGACCGCAACAAGCATGAGGGGCGGGTGCAGCTGCTGATGCAGGAGCTGAACCATCGCGCCAAAAACATGCTGCAACTGGTTGATATCGTAGCCCGCCGTACGGCCGCGACCCGGCCTGAAGATTTCGTCGAGCGGTTCGGCCAGCGCATCCAGTCCCTTGCCGCCAACCAGAACCTGCTGGTCGAGAGCCAGTGGCGGGCGGTGCCCTTCGCCGAGCTGATCCGCTCGCAGCTTGCCCATTTCGGCGACCTGCTCGACACCCGCATCACCGTCTCGGGGCCGGCGATCGACATCACCGCTGCGCCGTCGCAGACGCTGGCCATGGCGCTGCACGAGCTCGCCACCAACGCGGCGAAATACGGCGCGCTGTCCAACGACAAGGGACAGGTTGCGATCACCTGGGATGTCACGGCCGATCCCGGCACCGGCCCGCGCTTCACCCTCGACTGGGTCGAGACCGGCGGGCCGCCGGTCTCCAGCCCCACGCAGGCGGGCTTCGGCTCGACCGTGCTCCGCCAGCTGGTCGAGATGAGCTTCGGCGGTACCGCGACTCTGGAATTCGCCCCCGACGGCTTTGCCTGGCGCCTGGATTGCCCGGCCGGTGCGATCCTCGACGGCACCCCACGCACGGCCTTGGCATCCTAGGCCCGCCGCTGGCGCCACCTTCCTCGTTCATACACGCCTGACGGGACTCGCCGAGCGAGACGCGTTCCCGCGCCGACGCCATCGGGCGAGCTGATCCTCAACCATCGGGTTGACAATCGCGCTGCTCGCGTCCATCCTCAACCACATGGTTGAATTAGACGCCCCAGTTCTCGACGACATCTTCCACGCGCTCGGCGACGCCACCCGCCGGCGCATGCTGCACGAGCTCGCCGAAGGCCCGCGCAGCGTCGGCGACCTCGCCGCGCCCTTCGCCATGTCGCTCGCCGCCGCGTCCAAGCACATCAAGGCGCTGGAGCGCGCGGGGCTCGTCCGACGCACCATCCAGGGCCGCACCCACCTCTGCCGGCTGGACGCCGGGCCGCTGGCGACCGCCCACGCCTGGACCGCCCATTACCAACGCTTCTGGACCAGCCGCCTCGACACCCTCGAGGCCCTGCTGCGACAGCAGGACGCCACCACCCCCCCGAAAGGAGACTGACGATGCCCGAGGCCGAAATCCTCTCCAGCTACGCCGTCCCGACCGAGCCCATGACGGTGCGCATCGAACGCATGTTGCCGGGCCCGATCGAGCGCGCCTGGGCCTGGCTCACCGAATCCGATCTCCGCCGGCGCTGGCTCGCTGCCGGGGAGATGGACCTGCGCGTCGGCGGCCGCGTCGATCTCATCTGGCGCAATGACGAGCTCACCGACCACCAGGAGACCCGCCCCGAAGGCTTCGACGAAGAACACCGGATGCAGAACGTGATCACGCGCATCGACGCGCCCCGCCTGCTCGCCTTCGGCTGGGGCGAGAGCGCCGAGGTCACCTTCGAGCTGGAACCCGCCGGGGACGAGGTGCGGCTGACGCTCACCCATCGCCGCCTGCCCAGCCGCGCGATGATGGTCATGGTCGGCGCCGGCTGGCACGCGCATCTGGACCTGCTCGTGGCCGGTGCGAAGGGCGAGGCCCTGCCGCCCTTCTGGAGCCATTGGCTGAAGCTGCGTGCGGAGTACGAGGCGCGCCTGCCGCACGAGAGCGGGATGCGTTGAGGCGAAACCGCCGCAAGCCCGTGACCCGACGAAGTTCAAGCAGCGACGTGAGCACGTCTGAACGCAGCGTGCTCAACAGCCGGGCGGAGCGACCGCCCCGCCCGGCCGCGGAATCTTTCATGAAGCCGTGGCGCTGCGGGCTTGGCGAGGCGGTGCCGCGCACCATACCCTCGCCCAGCAACACCCAATGAGGGCTTCATGAACCGTCGCCACCTGATGGGCGCCAGCGCGGCGCTTCTGACCGCGCCCGCGCTCGCCCAGACCGCCGCGCACCAGCACGGGCCGTCGCTGCGCCCGATGACCCCCTCGACCGTGCCCTACAACAACCTGTTCCAGGGCGGCGCGCCTCATCACATGACGCCGCAGCAGGAAGCCCAGCGCTTCATCGACTCCAATGCCCCCGCCGGCACGCCCGGCCGCTGGGTGCCGCGCGCCGCCATGCCGATCCCGCGCAGCGAGATGGCCTGGGCCACCGCGCTTGATGGCCGCATGCACGTGGTCGGCGGCTATGGCGAGGGCCAGGTCAACCGCGCCTACCACACCGTCTACGACCCCGCCGCCGACCGCTGGCTCGACGCCGCCCCCCTGCCCCGCGGCGCCAACCACGTGGCCGTGGTCGCCGAGGCCGGGCGCGTCTATGCGCTGGGCGGCTTCATCGAGCAGAATCGCCTGTGCGACAACAAGGCCTTCGTCTACGAGGCCGCCGCCGACCGCTGGCGCGAGATCGCCTCCCTGCCCCGCCCGCGCGGTGCCGCGGCCGCGGTGTTCCTCGACGGCAAGCTGCACCTGATCGGCGGTGCCTCGGACCCCGCGCCCGAACGCGCGAGCGTCAGCTGGCACGAGGTCTACGATCCGGCCGCCGACAAGTGGGAACTGCGCCGCCCCCTGCCGGCCGCGCGCGACCATGTCGGCTGCGTGACCTGGAACGGCTCGATCCACGTGATCGGCGGGCGCTTCAACACCTTCCAGTACAACACCGACATGCACCACGTGTACCTGCCCGCGCGCGACAGCTGGGAGGAGCGGGCGCCGCTGCCGACCGCACGCTCGGGCCATGGCATGGTCATCTACCGCGACCGCTTCTTCTGCATGGGCGGCGAAGGCGGCATCCTGGAGAACGGCGTCCCGCGCGACGCCAAGGTGTTCGGCCAGATGGAGAGCTACGACCCGGCCACGAACACCTGGCAGAAGCACGCGCCGATGATCACGCCGCGTCACGCGGTGGCGGCGGTGGCGATCGGGGATTGGGTGTACGTGGCCGGTGGTGGAGCGGTGCTGGGCGGCGCCGTGCAGTCGGCGGTGCATGAGGCGTTTACGCTGGGGTGAGGAAGAAAGGCTGGGGAAAAGAATTTCCCCAGACCCCATTCTTTTATTTTTATCTATTGGTGCGGGTTGTCAGGGCGAACTGCGTCGGCAGGCAGGGCTGCTTTGAGGCGTGCTGCCAACCAGCACCCCGTCGCCACACAAGCACTGCCCCACCAACCGGCACCAAAAACCCAAAAACAAAAGAATGGGGTTCGGGGAAATTCTTTTCCCCGACCTTTTCTATCCACGCCCCGTGAGAGCCTGCGCCAATCTGCGCACCCCAAGCACCTGTTGCCGAAACCAGCTCCCCGTCGCCAACCCCTCCGGCCCATCCGGCACCCCGGTCGGCGGGTAGACGCGGCGGTCGAAATCCGCGGTGCCGAACATCCAGTCCCACACCGGCAGCAGCACGCCGTAGTTCTTCCCCGTCTGGCCGGCGCTCAGCAGCCCGTGGTGCAGGCGGTGGAAGCGCGGCGAGACCACCAGCCGCTCGCCGACGCTGCCGTAGGACATGCGGATATTCGCGTGGCTCATGCTCTCGGCCAGGCGCAGGATGAGCAGTATCACCGGGAACTGGCCGAGCGGGACGCCGATCAGCAGGGCGAGCGCGCCGAACCAGAGTGCCGCCAGCACATCGTCGAGGATGTGGTTGCGGTCGTCGGTCCAGAACGTCATCTGGGTCTGGGCGTGGTGCACGGAATGCAGCGCCCACCACCAGCCGAAGCGGTGCTGGAAGCGGTGCCGCCAATACTCGCCGAAATCCAGGATCACGACGTAGCAGGCGAGTGCCAGCAGCGGATGGTCGCGCAGCGGCGGTACCAGGGATTCGAGCGTGGGTGCGACGAAGCCGGTATTGGCGATGGTGCCTTCCAGCCAGCTCTGCGCGCCGTTGAGCAGGACGAAGGCGAGCAAGGGGAAGACGCCGACACGCGAGAGAACCGTGTAGATGATGTCGGTGTGGACGGGGTCGCGGTTCTCCCAGCGCTCCACCGGGTTCGCCGCCTCGAGCGGGCGGCAGACCACCCAGGAGACGATGATGCCGATCAGGCCGAACACCGCGAAGTCGAGCCAGCGGTAGAGGTCGTCGGCATAATCCATCATGCCCAGCGCATACAGCATCGGCTGCAGGCCGGCGGTGTAGAGCCAGCCGATGAAATCGCCATAGGCCGAGAAGATGCCGTCGATCATGCGACCCCAGTTGCGGGCAGCAGGTCAAAGGTCAAGCCGCGCGCCTTGAGGCCGGTGATCAGCGACTCCAGAACTCCGGCATAGGGATCGCGCCGGCGCGCGACGCCCCAGTGCATGACGAGCACCTCGCCTTCGCCAATCGCGCGCAGGCTGCGGGCGAGCAACGTGGCGTTGGGCGAGGCGGTGCTGTCGAGTTCGTCGCCGAGGAAGCCGTTGCGCGTCCAGCCCTGGTGGGTGAGGCCGCAGGACCGCGCCATCGCGAGCGCGCCCGGCGTGGTGATGCCACCCGGCGCGCGCCACAGCGGCAGTACCCTTGCGCCGGGCGCGAGCGCGCGCAGCCGCGCGAGGGGCCGCTCCAGCTCCGCGCAGAGCCCGGCCTGGTCGAGCAGCTCCACCCCCGGACCGCCGCGCTGGGCGTAGCGCACCTGGCCGGGCGACGGGTCAGCGCGGAGATACCAGTGCCGCCAGGTGTGCGAGGCGAAGGCATGCCCCTCGGCCACGCGTGCGCGCCAGAATGGCGCCCAGGCGTCGGAGAGGCTGCGCTCGCCGGTATGGGTGGGCTCGTCGGCCACAAACAGCGTGGCGCGCACATCCTGGCGGCGGAGAATGGCGGCGATCTGCTCGGCCTCGCGCCCCCAGCCGGTGTCGATGGTGAGGTACACGCGGCCACGGGCCTGCGCGATCGCCGGGCGCGCCAGGGCCAACGCGGCTCCCGCCAGTAGTGCCCGCCTACTCACCGCGCACCGGCTGCACGAAGACGCCATGCGGCGAGCGGCCGACGCGGATCGTCTCGAGGTCGCCATTGCGCGGGTCGAGGATGCCCACACGCTGCACCCAGCGCAGCGACACCCAGATGCGCCCTTCCGGGTCGAAGGCGATGCAGTCGGGACCGCCCGGCACTTCGTAGCTGCGGGTGATCTCCAGCGTCTCGGGGTTGATCGCGATGATGCGGCTATCGACCCGGCTCGTGCCGTACAGCACGGAGCCATCGGGCGAGGGGAAGATGGTGTGCGCGCCGCGCCCGGTGGGGATCTGCCGCTCCACCTGGCGCGTCTCGGGGTTGAGCACGGCGAAGTGGCTCTCGCCCATCACACCCACGAGCAGGCGTCCGCGGTTCCAGGTGATGCCGGCGGGCTCGCGGCCGACCTCGGCCTGCCAGGCCGGCTGGCGCGTCGCCATGTCGATCGCCATGACGCTGCGCACGCCCTGCAGGGTCACGTAGGCGAAGCGGCTCTCCGGGTCGAAGGCGATGTGGCTGGGCTTGTCGCCCACGCGCAGGCGCTGCAGCAGCGACAGGTCGCGCGCGTCGTAGATATCCACCTGGTCGCGCCGCAGCGAGGCCACGACGAGGTATTTGCCGTCGGGCGAGTAGGCCAGGTGGTAGGGGTTGGAGACGCGCACGCGGCGACGCACCTCGGCGTTCGCGGGGTCCATCACGTAAAGTTCGTTGCCGCCGGAATCGGCGATGAGCAGATCGCGGCCATCCGGCGTGAGCGTGAGGTGGTGCGGCTCGCGCAGGGCAGGGATGCGGCGGATCTCCGCGCGCGTCACGCTGTCGATGAGCGAAATGGTCGCGTCGCCCGAATTCAGCACATAGATCAGGTTCGCCCACGCGGGGGACGCGAACAGGGCAAGCATCACCAGCAGGAGGGCGCGCGGGAAGGACATGAGGGGCCGGGAATGCCTTCACCCTGGGTGGCACGCAAGCGCTAATTGGGCCGGGGTCAGTCGTCATCCCGCATCGGCACGCCAGCGCAGACGCCGCCATCGATGGTGATGGTCTGTCCGGTCATGAACGACCCCGCCGCTGAGGCGAGGAACACCGCCGCGCCCGCGATCTCGTCGGGCTCGCCAATGCGGCGCAGGGGCGTGTCGCGGGTGCGCTTCCTGTAGATGTCCGGATTCTCCCATAGCGCGCGGGCGAAGTCGGTGCGCACCAGGCCGGGTGCTATGGCATTGGCGCGGATGTTCTGGTGCCCGTGGCTGACGGCCAGGTTGCGCACCAGCTGCATGTCGGCGGCCTTGGAAATCGCATAGGCGCCCAGCACCGGAGACCCGCGGAAGCCGCCAATGGAGGAGACGATGATGATCGACCCGCCGCCGCGCTCTGCCATGCCGGGGATGACCATGTGGCTCAGCCACATGTTCGACTTGATGTTGGACGCCATGATCTTGTCGAAGATCTCGTCCGGCATGGTCTCGGCCGGGCCGAAATGCGGGTTGATGGCCGCGTTGCAGACGGCGACGTCGATCTGGCCCCAGCGCGCGAGTGTGGCGTCCACCAGCGCCTGAAGCTCCGGCTTGCGGCCGATGTTGCAGGCCATGGCGAAGGCGGTGCCGCCCTTGTGCGCGATGCCCGACACCACCTCCTCGCAGGCCTCGATGCGGCGGGAGGAGACAACGACCATCGCGCCCTGCTCGGCCATGCGCTCGGCGATGGCGCGGCCGATGCCTTTGCTCGCGCCGGTGACGATGGCGACCTTGCCGGTCAAGTCGAACAGCGACATGCGGTTTCCTCCTGCTTTGGGCCGCAGGTCACCATGGCGGGGGGCGCCGGGCAATGGGTTGCCGGGTGCGGCGCCTTGCCGGAGAATGCCGCCAACGGGACAGGAAACGATGCAATGAGCGAATTCGTGCGGCATGAGCGCCTGGGCGAGACCCATGTGCTGTGCATCGCCAACCCGCCGGTGAACACGCTTCGGACCGAGGTGCGCGCTGGCCTGGCCGCGGGGATCGCTGCGGCCGCCGGGGCGCGCGCGGTGCTCATCATCGGCGAAGGGCGTGGCTTCTCCGCCGGCGCCGAGATGACCGAGTTCGGCAAGGGCCGCGTGCCGCCCTCGCTGACCGAGGTGTTCGACATGATCGCGACCTTCCCCGGCCTCGTCGTCGCCGCGATCCATGGCAATGCGCTGGGGGGCGGGCTGGAGCTGGCGCTGGCCTGCCATGCGCGCGTCGCCTCGCCCGGTGCCTCGCTCGGCCTGCCCGAGGTGAAGCGCGGCTTCGTGCCCGGTGCGGGGGGGACGCAGCGCCTGCCCCGACTGATCGGTGCCGAGGCGGCGATGGACATCATCGTCACCGGCGAGCCGGTACGCGCGGAGAAGGCGCTGGCGCTGGGCTTCATCGACGCGGTGCTGGAAGGCCCGCTGGAGGACGCCGCCCTCGTCTGGACGCGCAACGCCCTGACGGTCGGTGCGAAGTTCACCTTGGCCGCCGAGCGGACGGACCGCATCGCGGGGCAGGACATGGCCGCCTTCGACGCCAAGGCCGCCACGCTGCTCAAGCGCGCCCGTGGCCAGGCGAGCCCGCGCGGCTGCGTCGAAGCCGTGCGCGCGGCCGTGACCCTGCCATTCGAGGAAGGCCTCGCGAAGGAACGCGCGCTGTTCGCCGAACTCGTCGCCGGCGAGCAGAGCCGCGCGCTGCGGCATATCTTCTTCGGCGAGCGCGAAGTGCTGCGCGTGCCGGGGATGCCCGCCGACACCGCGCCCCTGCCCGTCAACCGTGCCGTCGTCATCGGCGCCGGCACCATGGGCGGCGGCATCGCGATGAGCTTCGCGAATTTCGGCGTGCCGGTGACGGTGGTGGAACGCGATGCCGGCGCGCTTGAAAAGGGCCTTGCGCGGTGCCGCGCGAACTGGGAACGCACTGTCACCAGCGGCCGCCTATCTCAGGCCGATTACGAATCCCGCGCGAAGTTGCTGACCGGCAGCACCGACATGTCCGTGGTCGCCGAAGCAGACCTCGTCATCGAGGCCATCTACGAGGACATGGATGCGAAGAAGACCGTCTTCGCCGAACTCGACCGCCTCGCGCGCCCCGGCGTTGTGCTGGCGTCCAACACCTCCACGCTCGACATCGACGCGATCGCCAGCGTCACCAGGCGGCCCGAGCTCGTCGTGGGCATGCACTTCTTCAGCCCCGCCAACGTCATGCGGCTACTGGAAATCGTGCGCGCCAAGGCGTCCAGCCACGTCGCCATCGCCACCGCCATGGCCCTCGGCAAGCGCATCGGAAAGCTCGCAGTCGTCGTCGGCAATTGCGACGGCTTCGTGGGAAACCGCATGACCGGCAAGCGATCCCCCCAGGTGGAGAAACTGCTGCAGGAAGGCTGCCTGCCGCAGGATATCGACCGCGTCATGGAAGCCTACGGCATGGCCATGGGGCCGCTCGCGACCGGTGACCTCGCCGGCCTCGACATCGGCGCCGCGGTGCGCCGCGCGCGCGGCACCACCGCCCCTATCGCCGATGCGCTGGTCGCCGCCGGACGCTTTGGCCAGAAGACCTCCGCAGGGTGGTACCGCTACGACGAGAAACGCACCCGCATCCCCGACCCCGAGGTCGAACGCATCATCCTCGACACCGCCGAGAAGCTGCAGATCCGCCGCCGCACCATCGACGACCAGGAGATCATCGAACGCCTCATGCTGCCCATGGTGAACGAAGGTGCGCGCATCCTCGAAGAACACATCGCCGCACGCGCCATCGACATCGACGTCATCTTCGTCAACGGCTTCGGATGGCCCGCCTGGCGCGGCGGACCCATGTTCTGGGCCGACCAACTCGGCCTCGCCACCGTGCGCGACCGCCTGGCACACTACGCGCAGACCACCAACTCGCCCGACCTGAAACCCGCCGCCCTCATCGAAACCCTCGCAAGCGAGGGGGGACGCTTCTCCCCGGCGATGGGGTGAGGGTGGTGCAGGAAGCAAGGCCAGGGGGCGCTGCCCCCTGGACCCCCGCCGGGGATCGCGCCGATCCCCGGGCCCCTGCAAGTGCTGATTCTGGGTTTGGGGAGGGATGTCCCTGCTTGAAGCGCCGGGTTTGGGAGGGGGCGCATCGAGGGCGTTCGCGTGGGGCACGAGCACGCTGCGCCCCCTCCCAAACCCGGCTCGCCTCCGGCGAGAACGCCTCCCCAGACTCAAGAACCAACACATGGAGGTCCAGGATCGACACGATCCTGGCGGGGTCCAGGGGCAGAGCCCCTGGCCTTGCTCCATGACCACCCGCACCCCCTTCCCGTGGGAGGCGCGGTACCCCCCTGGCATTGCCTGGGATGCGCCGATTGCGACGACCAGCCTGGGCGAGCATTTGGCCGCGGCGGTGGCGCGGCATCCGGATCGGGTGGCGTTGATTTATCGCGAGACGCGGCTTTCGTATGCGGCGTTGGGGGGGATGGTGCGTCGCGCGGCGGCGGCGTTTTTGGGGATGGCGGAGGCGCGGTCGGGGGTTGGCTTGCTGCTGCCGAATTCGCCCTGGCACAGCGTGGCGTTTTTTGGCGCGGCGTCGGCGGGTTTGCGACTGATGCAGATGAGTCCGTTGGATGCGGAGCGGGAGCTGGCGCACAAGCTGGCGGATAGTGGGGCCAGGGTGTTGGTGACGCTGGCGGACGAAGGGTTGTTGCGGCGGGCGAGAGCGTTGCAGGCGCGCGGGTTGGTGGATCGGCTGTTGGTGGCGGACGACGCGCATTGGGGCGGCCCGGCGGGGGTTGGCGTACCGGAGGGCGCGACGGATTTCGCAGCGCTGCTGGATGCGGCTGAGGCGGGCGAGTTGCCGGTGGTGGACAAGCATGCGGTCGCGCTGCTGCAGTACACGGGCGGGACGACGGGTCTGCCCAAGGGCGCGATGCTGACGCATGCGAACTTGACCGCAGCGGCGAATATCCAGAGCTATTGGCGTGGCGGGCCGGAGCCGGATGGGGAGCGGGTAATCCATGTCCTGCCGCTGTTCCACATCTTCGCGCTGACGTCGTTGAACCGGCATCTGGGGATGGGGAATACGGTGCTGCTGCGCCAGCGCTTCGAGGTCGGCCAGTGCCTGGATGATATCGAGCAGTTCCGCGCCACGACGATCGCGGGCGTGCCGACGATGTGGATCGCGATGGCGAACCATCCGAGCATCGAGACGCGGGATCTGTCGTCGCTACGCTATCCCTCCTCCGGCGGGGCGCCGTTGCCGGTGGAGGTGGAGGCGCGGTTTGCGCGGATCACCGGCACCAGGCTGCGCGGCGGGTGGGGGATGACGGAGACGGCGCCGGCTGGAACGGGGCATCCAGCGCGCGGCGAGAGCAAGATGGGCTCCATCGGCCTGCCGCTGCCGAACGTGGACATGCAGGTGGTGGCGTTGAATGACCCGCATCGCGTGCTGCCGCCGGGCGAGACCGGTGAATTTCGCATCCACGGCCCGAATGTGATGGCCGGCTACTGGAACAAGCCTGAGGAGAACAAAGCCGCCTTCGCGGACGGCTATTTCCTCACCGGCGATGTCGGGCACATGGACGAGGACGGCTTCTTCTTCCTCACCGACCGGAAGAAGGACATGATCCTGTCGGGTGGGTTCAACGTCTATCCGCGCGTCATCGAGGAAGCGATCTATGAGCATCCCGACGTCGCGGAATGCGTGGTGATCGGCGTGCCGGATGCGTATCGCGGGCAATCGGCGAAGGCGTTCGTCGTGCTGCGGCCGGGTAGCGCGGCGCTGACGCTCGATGCGCTGTGCGGCTTCCTTGCGGACCGCGTGGGCAGGCACGAGATGCCGGTGGCGCTGGAACGCCGCGATAGCCTGCCGCGCACGGCGGTGGGCAAGCTGTCAAAGCTGATGCTGATCGAAGAAGAGACCAAGGGAGAGACGTGATGGACCTTCGCTTCAACGACGAGGAGCGCGCCTTCCGCCAGGAAGTACGCGACTTCATCGAGGCCAACCTGCCGCCCGAAACGCGCGAGCGCATGGCCGCCGGCCGCACGCCGACCAAGGACATGGTCGTGCAGTGGCAGCGCGCGCTGAACGCGAAGGGCTGGGCCGTGCCGCACTGGCCGGTGGAGCATGGCGGGACGGGGTGGAGTGCCATCAAGCGCTTCATCCTCAACGAGGAAATGCAGCAATGGCCGACGCCGACGCCGCTCGCCTTCAACTGCGCGATGGTCGGCCCGGTGATCTGCGCCTTCGGAACGGACGCGCAGAAGCAGCACTTCCTGCCGCGCATGAAGAACCTCGATGACTGGTGGTGCCAGGGCTTCTCGGAGCCTGGTGCGGGGTCCGACCTGGCGAGCCTGAAATGCGCCTCGAAGCGCGAGGGCGACCACTTCATCGTCAATGGGCAGAAGACCTGGACGACGCTGGCCCAGCACGCGGATTGGATTTTTGTCCTTGTGCGTTCCAACCCCGCCGCGGCCAAGCCGCAGGAGGGCATTTCCTTTCTGCTGGTCGACATGAAGTCACCGGGCATCACGGTGCGTCCGATCATCACCATCGACGGCGCGCATGAGGTGAACGAGGTGTGGTTCGACGACGTGAAGGTGCCCGTCGAGAACCTGGTCGGCACCGAGAACAAAGGCTGGGATTGCGCGAAATTCCTGCTCTCGAACGAGCGTACCGGGCAGGCGCGCGTGGGTGCCTCGAAGGAGCGTATCCGGCGCCTGAAGCGCATCGCGGCCGAGGCGCCGGGCGGTGCCACGCCGATGCTCGCCAACCCGCGCTTCCGCGACAAGCTGACCGAGGTGGAGACGCAGCTCAAGGCGCTGGAGATGACCACGCTCCGCGTGCTGGCGAACGAGAACAAGCGCCTGGGCGAGGGCAAGCCGGACCCGGCGTCGAGCGTGCTGAAAATCCGCGGCACCGAGATCCAGCAGGCGATTTCGGAACTGTTCGTCGAAGCCGCCGGCCCCTACGGCCTGGTCGGCGCTGACCCGGAGCAGGATCGCTGGAACGAGCCGGAGCTGGCACCCGAATGGGCCACGCTCGCGCAGCCGGTCTACTTCAACTGGCGCAAGCAGAGCATCTATGGCGGATCCAACGAGATCCAACGCAACATCATGGCGAAAGCCTTCCTGGGGCTCTGACGAACATGGATTTCGATTTCTCCGAAGAACAGCGGATGCTCGCCGACAGCCTCGGCAAGCTCATCTCGGACCGGTACGGCTTCGAGAACCGCAAGGCCTATGCGAAGCAGCCCGAGGGCTGGAGCCGGGAGATCTGGGCCGCCTATGCCGAGATGGGGATTCTGGGGCTGCCGTTTGCGGAAGCCGATGGCGGCTTCGGCGGCGGCGCGGTGGAGACGATGATCGTGGCCGAGGCGCTCGGCGGCGCGTTGGGGCTGGAGCCCTGGTTCGCGACGGTGGTGCTGGGTGGCGGGTTCCTCCGCCACGGCGCCGATGCGGGATTGCGCGAGACGTTGGTGCCGCAGGTGGCCGATGGCTCCCTGCTGCTCGCCTTCGCGCATACCGAGCCGAATGCGCGCTTCGACCTGCATCACGTGGAGACCACCGCGACGAAGGATGGCGATGGCTGGGTGCTGCGCGGCCGCAAGGGCGTGGTGCTGCATGGCGATGTTGCGGGGAAGCTCTTCGTCACCGCGCGCAGCGCCGGTGGCGTGCGCGACGAGGCGGGCATCGGCGTGTTCCTGGTCGATGCGGCCGCCTCTGGGCTGACGCGTCGCGGCTATGCGACCTCCGACGGGCTGCGCGCCGCCGAGATCACGCTCGATGGCGTGCGCGCGGAGGCGGTGCTGGGCGATGCCGCGAACGGCTTGCCGCTGGTCAAGCGCGTGGTCGATGACGCCATCGCTGCGCTGGCTGCCGAAGCGGTCGGCGCGATGGACGCCTCGCTGAAACTCACGCTCGAATACCTGCGCACGCGCAAGCAGTTCGGGCGTGCGATCGGCAGCTTCCAATCCCTTCAGCACCGCGCGGCGGACATGATGGTGGCGCTGGAACAGGCACGCAGCATGGCGATGTACGCGGCGATGATGACCGACGAGCCGGATGCCGATGAGCGGGCGCGTGCGATGCACGCAGTGAAGCTGCAGATGGGGCGGTTCCAAAAGTTCGTCGGACAGCAATCGATCCAGCTGCATGGCGGCATCGGCATGACGATGGAGTATGCCGTGGGGCATTACTTCAAGCGTCTGACGGTGATCGACACGCAGTTCGGCGATGCCGAGCATCACCTGGCCGCCCTGTCGGAAGCGGGCGGGCTGTTCCAAGCCGCGTGATGGCGTGCGCGCCGGCGGAGTGCCGGCGCGCGGCGATACGGTCGCTACCGCGACGTCCCGGTCACGCGGCCATGGCCGTCGCGCTGTGTCGTCGTTCCGGTCGTGTCGGTGCGCTCGGTCCCGATCACCCTGCCCTGCGCGTCACGGATGGTGGTGACACCGGTGCTGTCGGTGGAGCGCGTGCTGACCACGCGGCCGCTCGGATCGCGGGTCGTCGTGGTCTGGGCGATGGCCGGCGCGGCGATGAGCAGGGCCGCGAGCAGGATCAGGGCGCGTTGCATCGGCAGGTCCTTTCCAGGGTTCTCCCAGCGCAACGATAGCCTCAGATCCGCGCGAGCGCAGCACCCCAGGTGAGGCCACCGCCGATCGCCTCCATCAGCACCAGGTCGCCCTGCCGGATCCGGCCATCGCGCCAAGCCTCGTTCAGGGCCAGCGGGATGGAGGCGGCGGAGGTGTTGGCATGGCGATCCACGGTCACCACCACGTGGCCTGGCGGCAATTGCAGCTTCTTGCCCACGGCCTCGATGATGCGGATGTTGGCCTGGTGCGGCACCAGCCAGGTCACGTCGCCATGCCCAAGGCCGTTGGCCGCCAGCGCCTCGTCAACCACGCCGGCGAGTTTCTGCACCGCATGGCGGAACACGTCCCGCCCGGCCATGCGCAGCAGGCCCGGGCCGCCGGTGGACCCCGCCCCACCTTCGACCTGGAGGATGTCGCCGTGGCGGCCATCGGCGTGCAGGTGGGTGGAGAGGATGCCGCGATCCGACGCATTGCCGCGGCCCTCATCGGCGCGCAGGACCACCGCGCCGGCGCCATCGCCGAACAGCACGCAGGTGCCGCGATCCGTCCAGTCCAGGATGCGGCTGTAGACCTCGGTGCCGATCACCAGCGCGCAGCGGGCCTGGCCGGTGCGGATCAGCGAATCGGCCACGCCCATCGCGTAGATGAAGCCGGCGCAGGCGGCGGCGAGATCAAATGCGAAGCCGCGCGTCACGCCCAGCTTCTGCTGGATGCGCACCGCGGTCGCGGGGAAGGCGCTGTCGGGCGTCGCCGTGGCGACGATGACCAGGTCCACATCGGCCGCCGCGATGCCGGCGGACTCCATCGCCTCGCGCGCCGCGATGGTGCCGAGGTCCGATGCGGTCACACCCGGTTCGGCGATGTGGCGCTGGCGGATGCCGGTGCGCTCGACGATCCAGCTATCGGAGGTGTCGAGGCCGTGCAGCGCGGCGAGCGCGTCGTTGGTGACCGGCTCGCCGGGAAGGTGGCCGCCGCAGCCGGTGATGACGGAACGGATCATGGCTCTCAGGGTGCCGGGACAGGGGGCGCCGTGGACGGGGCAGCGGCCGCGATGCGCGCCATGCCATCGCGGATCTTCGCGTTGAAGCCGTGGGTGACCATGTCCATGGCGACGTCCACGGCGTGGGCGAAGCCCACGGCATCGGTGCCGCCGTGGCTTTTCACCACCACGCCGCGAAGCCCGATCAGGATAGCACCGTTGTAGCGGCGCGGGTCCATCCATTCGCGCAGCCGGTCCAGCGCCGGCCGCGCGAGCAGGTAGCCCAGGCGCGCCGGGACGGAGCTGGTGAAGACCTGGCGCAGCAGGTCGCGCATCAGCTTCAGCGCGCCCTCGCCGGTCTTGAGGGCGACATTGCCGGTGAAGCCATCGGTCACGACCACGTCGACGGTGCCGGCGGTGATGTCGTGGCCCTCGATGAAGCCGCGGAAATTGGGGCCGAGATGCGAATCGCGGAGCGTCTCGGCGGCCGCGCGCACGCGGTCATCGCCCTTGAGCTCCTCCGAGCCGACATTGAGCAAGCCGATCGAGGGCGCGGTGAGACCCAGCACCGCGCGAGCGAAGGCGTCGCCCATCACCGCGAATTCGACCAGGTTGCGCGCGTCGCACTGCACGTTGGCGCCGAGGTCGAGCATGACCACGTCCCCGCGCGCGGAGGGGCCGATGGCCGCCAGGGCCGGGCGGTCCACCTCGGGCAGCGTCTTGAGCACGATCTTCGATAGCGCCATCAGCGCCCCGGTATTGCCGGCCGAGACGATGCCGGACGCCTCGCCGCTCGCGACCGCGTCGATCGCGATGCGCAGCGAGGAGCCGCGGATGCGCAGCGCCACGGTGGGCTTCATGTCGCCGGGGATGGCCTCCGGCGCGTGGCGGACGGAGCAGATGCGGGCCGCGCGCCGCCGCCGCGCCAAACCGGCGCCGACGCGAGATTCATCGCCGACGAGCAGGAAACGCGCATTGGGGTGGCGCTCGGCCGCGAGTTCCAGGCCATCGAGCACAACTTCCGGCGCGGAATCGCCACCCATGGCGTCGATCGCGAGGGAAAAAGCCGGTTGCGCCGCGGGACCATCGGCCATGATCAATGCCGCGCCTCGCCCGCAGGCATCAGATGCGGATCGCGGACTTCACGCTCTCGGCGGCGACGACTTCGCGGCCATCGTAATGGCCGCAATGGCCGCAGACATTGTGCGGGCGCTTCAGCTCGCCGCAATTGCCGCACTCGTGATGGGCCGCGACGGGCAGGGCCTCATGGCTGCGGCGCATGCCGCGGCGGGAAGGCGAAACTTTCCTCTTGGGAACGGCCATGGTGCCGGGACTCTCTTCTTAAACATGCGGGCGTGATGCGAGCGGCGGGGATTAGCACCGGGGCCTGGGGGGTGCAAGCGCGGCGGTGCGATTCTTCATGGCACAAGCTGCTCATTCCGGCTGCCCCCGCGGCTTCAGCGCGGCGAAGGGATGCACCTTGGCCGGCTCCCGCACCGGTTCCTCCGGCGGGGCCAGGTGGGCGGGCAGCGCAGCACCCGGCGCGCGGGGGTAGGGGTCGAGTGCGAGGGAGAGCTGCTCGGCCACCGCCTCGCCCAGGTCGATCATGCCGGCCTGGATCTCGATCTCGTCGGGCGTGTCGGGATCGTCGGAGGGCTCGTCGCCCTCGGGGATGAAGCGCAGGTGGAGAGCGACGTCGACGGCCTGGTCGACGGGGTCGAGCGTGACAACGCAGGACTGCACGACCTCGGCGCGCAGCCGGCCCTCGGCAACGACGGTGCCGCCGTTGGCGGGGGCAAGCGACAGCTCCGCTTCCAGGCTGTGGATGGCCGGGATGGCAAAGCGCTCGGCCAAGGCGGCGCATTCGGCGGGTGTCGCGACCAGGCTTTCGCGCCGGCCCGGCGGGCCGATCCGCGCGATGGCGAGCGGCCGGCTGAATTCCGGGCTCACGCGGGGACCGGCAGGAAACGCACCTCGCCGCGCAGGAGCGACGCCAGCGGCTGGGCAGCCAGGAAGCGGGCCTGGGCGATGGCGAGGCTTGCCAGGCGTTCGGCCGCGGGTCCGGCGACCAGGGCGTCCCCCTCCCCCACAGCGCCCGGCGCCGCGCCGCGCCAGACGTTGCGGGCGAGGGCGAGGGCCAGGGCCGGCGCGTCGCCGGCGTCGATCGCGGCCTCGTAGGCCACGGCGCGGCCGTGGAAGGCTTCCCACATGTTCTTGACCCGGCGTCCCACGACCAGGTCGGAGACCCCCATCTCGCGCAGGTTCATGTCCATGTCGGCGAACATCGCGTCGAATACGGCCTGGGCCAGCGCCGCCCCGCGCTGGTCCGGGTCGGCGCGCAGGCGGCGGACCAGCAGGCCGGTGTAGAGGTTGATCAGGTCGAAGCGGCCGTCGAGCGTGTCCGGCACGCCCAGCTCCCCGAACAGGGAGGGGTCGCGCGCGGCGCCGACGGCGGCCGTATAGAGGGCAAAGCCGGGCCGTTCATGCGGCTTGCGTCGGAACAGGGCGAGCAGGCCCATGGCAGCACATCCCCGTCTGTCGCGGGCCGCCAGGTGCGAGGCGGGTTGACCCCGCGCGCCTGGGCTCGCTATGCCGTGCACATGGTCCAGCACCCCCCTTCGGTCAATCGCCGTTCCGCCAATGCGTGCGTGGCGCTCCTGCTGGCAGGGATGCTGGGCGGGTGCAGCTTCTTCCAGGCCGCCCCCATCTCGCGCGGCAACCGCGTGACGGAAGACCAGTTGGCGCAGATCTCGCCCGGCGTGCAGACGCGGCGCGACGTGCAGGCGCTTCTGGGCTCGCCCTCCTTCGCCGGCACCTTCGACGATGCCAACTGGTATTATCTGAGTGCGACGTCTCGCACCGCGCCGGGCCGGCGCATCCAGATGGACGACCGGCGCATGGTGGCGGTGAGCTTCAACCGCGCCGGCGTGGTGGAGGGCGTGCGGATCATGACCGAGGCCGATGGTCAGGACGTCGCGCTGGTGGACCGGGAGACGCCGGTGCCGGGCACCGACCGCTCCATCCTGCAGCAGCTGTTCGGCAATGTCGGCCGGTTCGGCGTGCCGGGCGGCACCGGCACCACCGGCCCCGCACCGGGGACGGGCGGCCAGCTCTAGGCTTTTTCGGGCGGCGGTTCGGGCAGCGGACGCTCGGCGGCGCAGGAGCAGACGAGTACGCCATCGGCCAGCCGGTTGGGCATGGTCGGCTCGGCGCAGTGCGGGCAGAGGATGGGCTCGCGGCGCTGCGCGGCGCCGGTCTCCGTCCCGTCCGCGTTCATGCCGGGCGCTCCGTGCGGTCCGGCAATGCCCGCATTGCGCGGATGAGGGTGCCCAGGGCCGCCTGGCCGGCGTGATCGGCGATTGCGGCCGCTTCCGCGCGCGCGGCCTCGAACCCCGCCCGGTATCCGGCATAGGTCGCGGCATCGAGGGTTTGCGCGATTGCGGTCGCGGGGTGGCGCGTCATGGTGGGCCTCCAAGCCTTGCGGCGGTTTTGTTGCGGTGCGAATGTCCCGCCGTCGCGTGCCAGCCGAATTCCTCTGCGGCGCGCCTTTGCCCCGAGGACAGCCATGGCCAAGATCAAAGTGAAGACCCCCGTCGTCGAGATGGATGGCGACGAGATGACCCGCATCATCTGGGGGTTCATCAAGGACAAGCTGATCCTTCCCTATCTCGACATCGACCTGAAGTACTACGACCTGGGCGTCGAATACCGTGACCAGACCGATGACCAAGTCACAGTGGATGCGGCCAACGCCACCAAGGGATATGGGGTGGGCGTGAAATGCGCCACCATCACGCCCGACGAAGCCCGCGTGAAGGAATTCAACCTCAAGAAGATGTGGCGCAGCCCGAACGGGACGATCCGCAACATTCTCGACGGGACCATCTTCCGCGAGCCGATCATCTGCCAGAACGTGCCCCGCCTGGTGCCGCACTGGTCCAAGCCCATCGTCGTCGGCCGCCACGCCTTCGGCGACATCTACCGCGCGGTGGAGATGAAGGTGCCGGGTGCCGGCACGGTGAAGATGACTTACACGCCCACGGGCGGGGCGGCGCAGGAGATCGGTGAGTTCGTGTTCAAGGATGCCGGCGTGTTCATGGGCCAGCACAACCTCAACGCCTCGATCGAGGGCTTTGCGCGGGCGTCCTTCAACTACGGTCTGAGCCGCGGGTATTCCGTGTACTTCAGCCACAAGAACACGATCCTCAAGGCCTATGACGGCAACTTCAAGGACATCTTCAAGTCCATCTTCGACGCGGAGTTCGCGGCCAAGTTCAAGGCGGCCGGCATCGTCTACGAGGACAGGCTGATCGACGACATGGTGGCCTCCGCGCTCAAGTGGGAAGGTGGGTACATTTGGGCCTGCAAGAACTACGATGGCGACGTGCAGTCTGACATCGTGGCGCAGGGTTTCGGTAGCCTCGGCCTGATGACCTCGGTGCTGCTCTCGCCCGACGGCAACACCGTCGAGTCGGAGGCCGCGCATGGCACGGTGACGCGACACTACCGCGAGCACCAGAAGGGCCGCGAGACGAGCACCAACCCGATCGCGTCCATCTTCGCCTGGACGCGCGGCCTCGCCTATCGCGGCAAGTTCGACGCGACGCCGGACGTGGTGGCTTTCGCCGAGACGCTGGAGAAGGTCTGCATCGACACGGTCGAGAGCGGCTTCATGACCAAGGACCTGGCCGTGCTCATCGGCAAGGACCAGCCCTGGATGACGACGCAAGCGTTCCTCGCCAAGCTCGACGAAAACCTGATCAAGGCGATGGCGTAAGTCTGTCGGCGCTGGCCTTCCAGGCGGTGCCAAGTCGCAAAAGTAAAAGAATGGGGGTCTGGGGGAAATTCATTTCCCCCAGTCTTGCTTTTTAGTGTTGCCATTTGGCTTGTTGGACTGGCTCGGCCTCGCGGTCTTCGTCCTGTGCTGGGTCGGCTATGCCGCGGTGGTGGACCGCGTTCCGCGCATCCGCGCAGTCAGCGTGATCGCCGCGATGGACGAGCATCGCCATCGTTGGATGCAGCGCGCCCTGACGCGGGAGAACCGGATCGCGGATGCGGCGATCATCGGGAACCTGATGTCGAGCACGTCGTTCCTGGCGAATACCTCAATTTTCATTCTGGGTGGGTTGCTGGCGCTGTTTGCGGCGCCGGATCTGGGCCGGCGGATCGTGGCGGCGATGCCGTTCGCGGAGGTGGTGATCAGCGATGGGGCCTGGGAGGCTCGGATCGGATTGCTGGTTCTGATCTTCGTGCGGGCGTTCTTCGAGCTGACCTGGGCGTTGAGGCAGTTCAATTATGGGTCGATTTTGCTGGGTGCGATGGGGTTCGGGACGCAGCATATCGCGGAGGCGGCGCAGGCGGCCCGGGTGGTGAACCGGGCCGCGCAGCATTTCAACACGGGGCTGCGGGCATACTACTTTGGCCTGGCGGCGCTGGGCTGGATCGTGCACCCGGTGGCGTTGATGGCCGCGAGCCTGCTGGTGCTGCGGGAACTTCACCGGCGGGAGTTCCGTTCCGCGGTGCGCGAGGCGGTGCAGGAGGGGTCGCGGGCGCCTCGCGCCTAGTCCCGCTTGCGGCCGAAGGCGCGGGGTGCGGCGCCCTCGCTCCAGGAGGGCGGCAGGTCCGGCGCTGTCCGCGCCTGGTCCCAGGGCGAAGGCGGCCGTGCCTGGGTTGAGGCGCCCCAGGGCGAGCCCTCGAATCCCGGCGGTGGCGCGAGCGCCGTCTCCTCGCCCAACTGAAGGACCGGAACCCCGGAGCGTTGCCCCTGCGCGGCGTAGCGGACGCGCACGCGCTCCGCATGCGTCTTCCCGAGCGTCTCCCCGTCCTTGATCACCGGCCCGTTCTCGATGAGGTAGAGGCAGGTGCCGATCAGGCGATCCAGCACCGCGGTCCGCGGCTGCGAACTCGGCATCCATTCGACCTCGCGCCCGATGAAGGGCCGCATGCCGCTGGTCATCATCATCATCTGCGGCTGGCCGATGGCGTCGGGCGGCGCCGAGAGGAACCAGAAGCCAAGCCAGTTCAGCGCCGGGATCTTGCGCTCCAGCAGCCTCAGCGCGCCGGCATGGAAGGCCTGCGCCTCGCTCAACGCCTCGCCATTGGTCCACATCACGCCGATGCTCGGGATCATCTCGATGAGCGCGGCCGCGATGAAGCTGAGATAGCCCGAGCCGTTGAGCGCCTGGCCATGGGTGATGACCTCGTCGATGGTGGCGAGCACCACGTGCCCCTGCCCGGCCGCCATGGCGGGTTGCGCATCGGGCCAGACGCGGTTGAGGCGCAATCCCGGTTCATAGGCCTCGGCCGGCAGCCTGGTGCGCGCGAACAAAACCATGATCGCCGTGTTGTCGATGCTAAGGGTGAAGCCTTCGCCCAAGGCACGGGCCGGGGAGAGGTTCACCGGGCGCAGCCCGACCTCCACGCCAAGCGGCGCCATCATCTCGCGCAGCCGATCGATGAGCGGTTCGGGCCGGAGCAGCGGCGGCGGCTCGCGCGTGACGACGTAGGCAAGCAGGCGTTCGGCCATGGCGATGCGTTCCGGCGAGGCGTCGGGCACGGTTGCGCTGGTGCCCTGGTACGGTGTTAGGCCATATGAATCGGTCCCGGATCAACCGGAAACGACGCGCCCGGACACATTCAGGCGGCGAGTGTGGCCCTGATCGCCGCCAGCGCGTCCTCAGCCTTTGTGCCGTCCGGCCCGCCGGCCTGGGCCATCTCCGGCTTGCCGCCGCCGCCCTTGCCGCCGAGGGCTGCGCTCGCCGCGCGCACCAGGGTAACGGCATCGGCGCGGCCCTTCGCCGCGGGGCCGATGCCCACCATCACGGAGGCCTTGCCGTCGGCAGTGGAGACGAGCGCCACGATGTCGGCGGTGTCGCCCCCGAGGATCGCCTCGACGAGGGGTTTGAGGTCCTTGGGCGGCACCTCGCCCACGTTGCGCAGCGCGACGCGGAAGCCGGCGACCTCCTCGACCGCGGCGGCACCGGCGCCGGTCGCGAGCTGCTTGCGCAGCTCGGCGATGTCGCGTTCCAGCTTCTTGCGGTCGTCGAGCAGCGAGGTGATGCGCTCGGCCAAGTCCTGCGGGCGGGTCTTCAGCAGCGCGGCGGCGTCGCGCAGGTAGGTCTCCTGCTCGGCCATGGCGCGCAGCGCGGCCTCGCCGGTGACGGCTTCGAGGCGGCGCACGCCGGCGGCGACGGCACCCTCGGAGACGATCCGGAACAGCGCAATGTCGCCGGTGCGCGCGACATGGGTGCCGCCGCAAAGCTCAGTGCTCGGGCCCATGGTGACGACGCGGACTTCCTCGCCGTATTTTTCGCCGAACAGCGCCATCGCGCCTTCGGCGACGGCGGCTTCGGGCGTCATCAGGCGGGTGTTGACCTCGGCGTTCGCGCGGATCAGCGCGTTCACCTCGGCCTCGACATGGGCGAGCTCGTCGGGCTCGATCGGCTTGGGGTGCGAGACGTCGAAGCGCAGCCGGTCGGGCGCGTTGAGCGAGCCCTTCTGCTGGACATGGGTGCCGAGCCGCTCGCGCAGCGCGTGGTGCAGCAGGTGGGTGGCGGAGTGGTGGGCGCGGATGGTGGTGCGGCGCGCGTGGTCCACGGCGGCGGTGACGGGCTGGCCAGCGCGCGCCATGCCGGCGGAGACCGTGCCGAGGTGGATGAACAGGTCGCCCAGCTTCTTCTGCGTGTCGCGGATGGTGATCTGCGTGCCATCGGCGGCGGTGATCATGCCGGTGTCGCCGACCTGGCCGCCGCTCTCAGCGTAGAAGGGGGTCTGGTTGAGGATGATCGCGACGTCCGTGCCAACGGGCGCTTCGCCCACGACCTTGCCGCCGGTGACGATGGCCTTGATCTCGGCCTCGGCGGTTTCGGTGGCGTAGCCGAGGAAGTCGGTCGCACCGAGGGTTTCCTTGAGGTCGAACCAGACGGTTTCGGTGGCCGCCTCGCCGGTGCCGGCCCAGGCGGCCCGCGCCCGCTTCTTCTGCTCCGCCATCGCGGCATTGAAGCCGTCGAGGTCGACTGCCCTGCCCTGCTCGCGCAGCGCGTCCTGGGTGAGGTCGAGGGGGAAGCCGTAGGTGTCGTAGAGGCGGAAGGCGATGTCGCCGGGCAGGGTCGCGCCTTGGCCGAGGCGGGCTGTTTCATCGGCGAGCAAGTGCAGGCCGCGGTCGAGAAGCGAGCGGAAGCGGGTTTCCTCCAGGCGCAGGGTCTCGATGACCAGGGCCTCGGCGCGGACGATCTCGGGGTAGGCCGCGCCCATCTGGCGGACCAGGGCGGGGACCAGGCGGTGCAGCAGCGGGTCGCGCGCGCCCATCATGTGGGCGTGGCGCATCGCGCGGCGGAGGATGCGACGGAGGACGTAGCCGCGGCCCTCGTTGGAGGGGAGGACGCCGTCGGCGATGAGGAAGGTGCCGGCGCGAAGATGGTCGGCGACGACGCGGTGCGAGGAGCGGAACGGCCCGTCCGGGTCCTGCCCGGTCGCCTCGGCTGAGGCCAGGATCAGCGCGCGCAGCGTGTCCGTGTCGTAGTTGTCGTGCTTGCCCTGCAGGATCGCGGCGAAGCGCTCGAGTCCCATGCCGGTGTCGATGGAGGGGCGGGGCAGTGGGTTGCGCGTGCCGGCGGGCTCCTCGAGGAACTGCATGAAGACCAGGTTCCAGATCTCGATGAAGCGGTCGCCGTCTTCATCGGGAGAGCCGGGCGGGCCGCCTGGAATGGAGTCGCCATGGTCGTAGAAGATCTCGGAACATGGCCCGCACGGACCGGTGTCGCCCATGCGCCAGAAATTGTCGGAGGTCGGGATGCGGATGATGCGGCTGTCGGGCATGCCGGCGATGTCGCGCCACAGCTTGGCGGCGTCCTCATCCTCGGAATAGACGGTGACGAGCAGCTTCTCGCGCGGCAAGCCGAAGTCCCGCGTCAGCAGCGTCCAGGCGTGTTCGATGGCCTGCGGCTTGAAATAGTCGCCGAACGAGAAGTTGCCCAGCATCTCGAAGAAGGTGTGGTGACGCGCGGTGTAGCCGACATTGTCGAGGTCGTTGTGCTTGCCGCCCGCGCGGACGCATTTCTGCGCCGTGGTCGCGGTCGAATAGGCGCGCTTTTCCTGCCCCGTGAAGACGTTCTTGAACTGCACCATGCCCGAATTGGCGAACATGAGCGTGGGGTCGTTGCGCGGGACCAGCGGGGATGAGGCGACGACCTGGTGCCCGTTGCGCGCGAAGTATTCGAGGAAGGTGGCGCGGATGTCGTTGCTGCTGCTCATGTCTCGGCCAGGATGCGGGGGGCCGAGACCTGTAACCCGTTGATCGCGCGACGGGAAGGCCCGATCAGCCGGCGGGTGCGGGAGGTGGCTGCGCTGCTTAGCGGAGCTGTTGCGGATAGACGGTGCGCATGCCCGCGGTCGGGACGAAGTTGATGGTGTTGCGAGCCTGGTTCTCCAGCACGTTCAGGCGCGGGTTGTAGCGGATATTCACATGGTCGGTGTTCGGCGCGCTCGTGGCGCCGACCGCGGTCCAGGTCTTGGCCTGGATGACGCAGGTCGCGTTCACGCGGGAGAACTCGCTGTAGGCCGAGGCGCCGATGCCGGGGAAGGTGCCAAAATCATAGCCGTAGATCGGACCGTTGAAGTTGAGCGCGGCCGCGAAGGCGACGAGCTCGGCGATCCATTTCGGCCGCGGCCCCGCGCCGTAAGCGCGCACGGTGGCGCCCGCCTGGGTCAGGTAGCAGGCGCCGAACAGTGCTGTACCCACGCCCGGCCCGGCCGGGTGATGCGTCACGAAGTCGGCGAAGGCGGCCGCGCGATCATTGTACTGCGCGGGCGTTTCGCCGCCGTAGTTGTGGAAGCCAAACAGCCCGGCATTGGTCGCGTAGACGATACCGTGGCAGCCCATGATGCTGGGAAAGCCCAGCTCGTCCGGGGAATAGACAAGCTCGCGCTCTGAAACGTAACGGGTGACCATGGTGCCTCCGTGTGTTCGTGGAATGGGAGGCATCGGGATCATGCCACGCCTCCGCGAACGTTACGGAGGAACAGCGAGCTGGGCAATCCGCGGTCGGCACTTGGACGTGTGACGGTTCAGGGGCTTTCCGCGTCCTCGGCATCCTGGGCCGATTTGCGCTTGTTCTCGTGCTGCTTGTCGGCCTTGCCGTGATCCGGGCCACCCTCCTTGCGCTCATCGGGGTGGTCGAGCGGGTGTGGCGAGGGCGGCGCCTTTGTGGTTTCGGGGTCCGGCAGCGTCGGTTTCTTGGGCTCGTTCATGCGAGTGAAACGGATCGGTGGTGCGGGGGTTGCGCGGGCGCGCTCAGCCGACGCGCGCGAGACGTTCGGGAGCTTCGAGGAACTGCTCGAGTGCCGTCTGGCCGCGCTCGCGACCGGCTCCAGTTAGTTGCGGTTCACGCGCCCCAGCGAGAAACTCCGCAGATCCCGCTGCGCGGTGCGGAACACCGCATCCTGGCGGTGGTTCCTCTCGGCGGCGAGTTGCGGCACGCGCCGCATAACCCATTCCCCGATGGCGAGCGCGCTGATCCGTCCCTCGCCATCCGAGGCCGCGCGTCCGGTCAGCCCTTCGCGAAAGGCGTAGGCGAAGACGCCGTTGCGGTCGTCATAGCTGTCGAGCGCCTCCTGCACCGAGGATGATGCCGCGAGCAGGAAGCGGCCGGTCTCGTTCCCCAGCGCGGAAAGCTGGTCCATCGTCAGCTGCCCGGCGTGGCAGGTGTCGAGCAGCAGAAAGGCGTCGCGCGCCCGGATGCGCGCGAGGGCCGCGACCAGCGTCCCGTCATCGATGCCCTGCCGGCGGACCACCTGCTGCGAGGAGAGGTCGCGCACGTCGTGGGGAAGGAACACGAAGCGCTGGTCGGTATCGGTACGGATGCCGTGACCGGCGATGTAGAGCACGAAGGTGTCGGTCGGCTGCAGCGTCTGCGCGGCGCGGTCCAGCGCCTCCATGATGTTGGCGCGCGTCGCCTCGCGGTCCACCAGCACGGTGGTCTGGACGTCGCGGAAGACGCCCGAGCCCTGGGCGCGCAGCGTCTCGGCGACCACGCGCGCATCGGGGACCGCGTAGCGCAGGTTCATCGACGGGATGGCGTAGGTGTTGACCCCGATCGCGAGCACGACCAGGCGCCCGGCACCGGCCAGCGGCGGCGGCTCGCCGGCGCGGCGCAGCGACAGCGTGGGGCCTTCGGAGAACAGCGCCCGGTCCTCGGCGTAGAGGCGGCTCGCGATGCGGTTCGGGCCGGGGTCGAGCGGGATCTCGACCGAGACATCGCCCACGCGCGGCTCGGCGCGCGCCGCGATGCGGTCATTGACCAGGATGTCGAGCGGGCCGAAGCCCGTCCCGCGATCGGTGGTCGCGAAGGTCAGGCGCACGGCGCGGGTGCCGGAGGGCACGGTGCTCGCATCCCAGGCGACGGGAGTGCAGCCCTCATCGGTCACGGCGCAGGCGGTCGCGCCGGCGAGGACGGGAAGCTGGCCGATACGCGCGCGCAGCTCGCCCAGCTGGGCCAGACGCTGTTGCGCCGGCGCGCTGTCGCCGGCGATGCGCGCGCGCAGGGCGGCGGGTGCGTAGAGCGCGCGATAGGCCTGCTGGAAGCTCGCCCATTCCGGGGTCTGGGTGCGGGTGCCGTTGAGATGCACGCCCACCAGCTCCTGCCCGCCATTGGGGCTGTGGTCGAACAGGCCCTCCGGCGTCCAGGCGACCCAGCGCAGCGTCGGCGCATGGATGAAGACTGCGGCGAGCTCGGTCAGGCGCGGAGTGATGCGGAACCAGCGGATGGTGCCGTCGCCCAGCGCCACGATGGCGGTCTCGCCCGCCGTCGCGACACCCCAGGCGGCGGCCGGCAGCAGGACGGAATCCACCTCCCGCCCCGCTGCGTCGAACAGGCGGAGGAAGCTGTCGGTGCCGATCAGCGCGCCGCGATCGCCATCGAGCAGCGCACCTGCGCGGGAGAACTCGCCGGGGGACAGCGCCAGCGCGGTGTTGCCCAGCCGCGGCGCGCTGGTGTTGCGCGCGCCGGTGATGGACAGCCGGCCGGTGACACGCGCGGGGATGTAGCCGGCAACGTCGCCACTGGCGAGCTGGCCGGCCACCGCGTCGAACACGATGGGCGCGGACCCGGCACGCAGCGCAAAACGCGCCTGGGTGCCGTCGGGCGAGATGGCCAGCGTGGCGCCGGTGCGCCGGAAATCCCCGCCCGGCGGACGCGCCGGGAAGGCCAGTGTGCCGCCAGGTTCCACCCGGCCCCAGCCGGGGTCAGCCGAGGCGAAGGCCACACCGCCGCCGGGCAGCGCGAGGAGGTGGTTGATGCCATCGCGCGCGGCCGGGATATCGGTGGGCGGTCCATGGCCGAAATCGGTCCAGCGGCGGATGATGTATTCGAGCGCATCGGGTTCCGCCCCGACGCGCGGCTGCTGCTCACGCACGGCGATGCCGCGCCCGCCCGGCCCCTGGCCGATCGACCCGCCGGACGCGGAGGCGCCGGCCGCACCGGCGACCAGCGCATAGCCGGCGGCGTAGAGCTGTACCCCGCCCCGACCATCGGAGGCCCAGGTCACGGCGGAGAGCCCGTCCCCGGCCATGCCGGAGGTGTCGGGGACGAACAGGGTGCGCAGATCAGACGCAGCCAGGACCTCAACCCGCAGGCGGTCCTCGAAGCCGATCGCGAGCAGGGCGCCGTCGGGCGACCAGGCGAGTCCATAGGGACGGCCATTGGGCACCACCATGCGGTCGGCGATCTTGCGGCCCTGCGGCGTGTAGACACGCACGCGACCATCGGCGGAGGTCACGGCGAGACGACCATCGGGTGCGAAGGCCACCATGCGGGCGGTGCCGCCGTATTCCTGGTCGCGGAAGATCTCGCGCCCCGTCCCGGTGTCCCAGGCGCGGACACCGGCGCGGCCCGCGAAACTGGCGGCCAGCATCTGGCCATCGGGCGAGACCGCGAGGTGATGGACCGCCGCCGGCAATTGCGGAAGCACGTTGGCCATCCGGTTGGTGCGGGTGTCGAACACGTAGATGGAGAAGAGCCGGTCCCAGCCCAGCCCGGTCTGGCCCGCCGCATAGGCGCGGGTGCCATCCGGCGAGAGCGCCACCGCATAGAGTTCGCCCTCCAGCCGGGTACCGATCGGCGGGCGCAGGACGGCGCGCGGCTGGCCATCGGGCAGCGACCACAGGCGCAGCGTCTTGTCGTCCGACACCGAGGCGAGCAGCCGCCCGGCCGCATCGACGGCCAGCCGATTGACCGGCGCGATATGGGCCTGCGCTTCGACGCGGAGGAATGGCGTCTGCGGCGGTTCCTGCGCCGCCGCCGGCCAGGCCAGCAGCAGCGCGACGAAGGCCAGCCAGCAGCGCATCAGCTGGCGAGCTCGAAGCCCTGCCCGGACGCGGCGGCGTTGGCGGTGGCAACCGATTCCGAGAAGTTCTCGCGCCGGGCGATGTTGGTGGCCGCGAGCTGGCGAACATCGCCGGTCACCGGCGCCGCGTTGGGCGAGGCCTGGCGCGACTGCGCGCCCGCGGCACCGCCGAACAGCGCGGCGGGGGCATAGCCGCGTACCCCCTGCTCGGTCTCGACGAGGGCGTAGCCGCTGTGCGCCGGGCGAACGGTCACACGCTCACGAGCGCTGACCTGGGTGAATTCCGGCGCAGCAGTGTCCGGGCGCAGCCGCAGCGGGATGACGCGCGCGGTGGTGACGGGTCTCGGGTTGCCGATCCGCGCGCCGGCCTGGTTGCGCGCCGCGGGCGCGACCTCGGTGAAGGCGGTGTCGAACTCGGCGCCGCGCGTGCCCATCCGCTCGTTGATGCGCTGGGCGACGGCGACGTCGTTGGCGAGTCGAGCGCGCACGTTCTGCATGGCGGCCTGGGCCTGCTCGCGGCTGATGCGGCGGGCGGCGAAGTCGCTGCGGATGCGGGCCGCGGTCGCCATGCGGCAATCGAGCAGCAGGTCGAAGGCGCGCTGGCTGCGGTCGATCTGCTGGTTCTCGGCCGAGACGTCCTGGGCGATCGCCTGGTTCAGCTGGGCCTGGTCGCTGTATTGCTGGCGACGGGCACTGATGTAGCCGGCAGCGGCGCCGGCGACGCCGCCCGCGACGGCGCCGATTCCGGCACCGACGGCGACGTTACGCGAATTGCCGCCGCGCGCCGCGGCGACGATGCCGCCGAGGATGGCGCCGCCCGCCACGCCGATCGCGGCGCCGCGGATGATGTCCTCGGCAAAATAATTGCCGGTGCTGTCGAGCTGTACGAGTTGCGGACGGCAGGCATCGCTGCCGTCATCGGTGCCGATGCGCCCGGACTGGGTCGTACAGGCGGCGAGAAAGAGGGAGGCGCTGGCGATGAGCGCCACCGGACGATGCATGAAGCGCATTTTGAGGCCCCGAGAGTGAAGGCTATGTTGCAAAACTCGACCTTCCGGGAAAGTAACAGATACTTGCGCACTCGGCCAGCCATGCGCTTGGAAGCGCTGGAACAGCGCCGGTTGCGCGGTTAGGCTTCGCGCCGACGCGCCGCACAATGCGGGCGAGGCGAGAGGAATGAGCGATGGTCGAATTCACGCGACGTATGGCGATGGCAGCGGGCAGCGCGGTGGTACTCGGCGCGCGCGGCGCGCTTGCGCAAGGGACCGGGCCGATCCGCATCGCGACGGCCGGGCCGATGACCGGGCAATACGCGGCGTTCGGTGCGCAGATGCGCGCGGGTGCGGAGCAGGCGGTGACCGACATCAACGGGGCCGGCGGCGTGCTCGGGCGCCAGCTCGCCCTCGAGGTCGGTGACGATGCCTGCGACCCGCGCCAGGCGGTGAGCGTGGCGAACCAGCTCGCCGGGCGCCGCGTCAGCTTCGTCGCCGGCCACTACTGCTCGGGCAGCTCGATCCCGGCGCGCGACGTCTATGCCGAGGAGGGCGTGCTGCAGATGTCCCCGGCCTCGACCAATCCGCGCTTCACCGACGAGGGCAAGTGGAACACCTTCCGCGTCTGCGGGCGCGACGACCAGCAGGGCGCGGTCGCCGGCGCCTACATCGCGCGCAACTTCACCGGCCGGAAGGTCGCGATCCTGCATGACAACTCCGCCTACGGCAAAGGCCTCGCCGACGAGACCAAAAAGGCGATGAACGCCGCCGGCCTGCAGGAGACGCTCTACGCCGCCTACACCCCCGGCGAGCGCGACTACTCCGCGCTGGTCAGCCGCATGAAGGCCGCCGACATCCAGGTCATCTATGTCGGCGGCTACCACACCGAGGCCGGCCTGATCCTGCGCCAGGCCAAGGAGCAGGGCATGAACGTCACGCTCATCGGCGGCGATGCGCTGGTGACGAACGAGTTCTGGCAGATCGCGGGCGCTGCGGGCGAGGGCACGCTGATGACCTTCGCCTCCGACCCGCGCCGGCGCCCGACCGCGGCCGAGGTCGTGGCCCGCTTCCGCGCCCGCAACGTCGATCCCGAGGGCTACGTCCTCTACACCTACGCCGCGGTGCAGATCTTCGCCGCCGCGGCGACGCGCTCGAACGGGGTGGATCCGCGTGCCATCGCCTCGCTGCTGAAGTCGGGTGGGCCGTGGCAGACGGTGCTGGGGCCGATCAGCTTCGACGCCAAGGGCGACGTGACGGTGCCGGACTACGTCTTCTACATCTGGCGCAACGGCAGCTACGCCGAAATTTCGTAGTCTCGGTTTATTTGCTTGCGCGGCGCCGAGCGCGCCGTGCAGGCTCGGTGCGTCAACAACCGAAAGGAGGTGATCCGGTGTCTCATCGCAATCATGGGCGTGCTCTGGCCACGGCCCGGATCATCGTGCGGGTCTAGTCGCACGGGTCACCTGGGTAGTCGTGGGCAGGCCACCTGCCACGCGATGTGAAGGCCCCGGCGGGCAACCGCCGGGGCCTTCTGCGTTTCAGGAGGTGTTGTAGGGGGCAATCAGAGCCTGCTTGCTGTCGAACTGGAAGAGGTTGCGGGCATGGCCGCGATAGAGGCTGATCCATGCACCCACATTGCCGGTATGGGTGATCACGATGTCCGCCGCGGCCAGCAGGTGGATGGCGGCGAGCAGGGTCTGGCCGAAGGTAGTGCGGTCCAGGCCGTGGCGTGAGACATCTGTGCGATGGATCACAACACTGCCTTCAGTGACCGGCAGGGAATCGAAGGCGAAGCAGCGCTCGCCGAAATGCGCCTTCACTTGGTCCTGGATCTGCTTTTGGTCGGTCTGAATGCAGACACGGTGGCCGGGGCGTGTGGCGAGCAGACGGTCTGCCAAGGCGAGGTATTCGGCGATGTCGGTTGGCGAGATTTCCGTCCTCTTGTCGGTGCCGCGGTACAGGATGACGATGGTATTCGACTGATCGACGGCGTAGTGGGCAACAAGGGATTGTTCAATCTCCGCAACTTCAGGATGCGGACGAAAAAGGCGGTGGATGAAGGGTGTTAGTGTATCGAAGCGAAAGTCTCGATAGTGATTATGAACATCCCAAGCGTTGAATAATCGCTGGCCGGTCGCGGGCACTGGCAAGGAAATGGCGGTGTCGGCCACGAAGAGGTGCGGTTGGCCATTAGATTTTTCACGAAAACCCCACATGGAAGCTGAAAAATCAATCTCGGAAATGGTGAAGCCGCGTGCCGCCGCGCTCATCGCCATCTGGAGTGCGACGGAGCAGTTGGAAAAGAAGCCTTGGTTCCAACGAACCGCGATATCGGCCGTAGGCCATCCGTCGAGAAAGCGCAGGTTGGTAAGCCTGCCATAGCGCGGAGAGGTGCCAGGTGTGAGGTCGGGGGAAAAGATGAAAACCTTGTCCAAGTGAAGGGCGCCAATACCCAGCGCCGTGAGGCGGATAAAGCGGGCAAGGATCGGATGCGGCAAGCGAAAGTCGAAGGGCGTGTTCGACAGCGCACCTCCGAAGGCGATGCCGATGGTGGCGAGCGTGCACCAAGCCTCATGTTCCGCGGCTGCTTCGATACGCAGCGGCACGGCGCGTAGCAATCCATCCAGCCCGGCGTCTTCACGGTTCCACAGCATGATGCGGGCAACCGGGACCGCACGGTGGAGATCGACCAAAATCCAAGGGTCCGTCTCTATAGTGGTGTGGAAAGAGAATCGTCCCGTAGGCCTACCGGTCAGCACGTTTTCTGCAGCGGGCTCCCTCCCACGCCAGTAGCTGCTCAGCCGGATGGTCTTGCCGGCGCCAAGATTAAGGCACTCCTCGGTCATGCGGCGTATTCCATTGCCCAAAACGCCCGGTCGCTACATGTAAGATCTAACTCTGGGTCGAAACTAAAGCCAACCGTGTTCCTGTTCCTCACTGTTCTGTAGGATACCGCGATAACTGTCAATAAATATTTCGCCTCGCGCTCGAAAATAATCCTTCATTGAGTAGCTCCTTCGCAGCATACCAATGTTCACGCAGCGGAAATGACAATTCAAGTTATGGCGCTTCACCCCTCCACCAGGAAATAATCGAGACCAATTCATGGTAAAGCGACTCCCGTTAAACGGAATTCGTTATTTACTTGTAGCTAAACAAAACTTCTCAGCGGCAGATGAAGCCGTCCGGCCCGTCATCCTCGACGCTCTCCGGCAGGTCGGCGGCGATATCCTCGACCATGGCGGCGAGCCAGGCATCGGCAGAGCAACCAAGCGCCTCGGCACGGCGCGCGATGGCCTCGGCGGCTTCGGTCGACAGCGTCACGGTCAATTCAGTCATCAGTGGCTCACCTCATGTGATTCGCCACCATTGAAGCGCAATCAGGTTAAGCGGAGGTTTGCCGCATGCGCATTGCTGCGCTGCACCTTATTGCTTGATGGAAACATTGCTCGCCAGAGCGTGATACCCACGCCCGAAATACAGCAACGCGGCATCGTCGGGATTGCCCTGGCGGATCGCCTGGACCTCGCCGAACAGCACGCTGTGGGTGCCCTTCTCGAACACGTCGGCGATGCGGCAGTCGAACGAGACGATCGCGCCGTCGAGCACCGGTGCGCCGGTCACGAGGCGCGACCAGGGGTGATGCGCGAAGCGTTCATGCATCGCCGGGCCCGAGGAGCTGGCGAACAGCTCCGCCACCGCCTGCTGGGGATGGGCCAACACGTTGAGGCAAAGCACGCCGTTGCCGGTGACGATGGGCCAGACCGAGCTGCCGCGCCGGAGGCAGACCAGAAGCGTCGGCGGGTCGTCGGTCACCGAGCAGACCGCGGATGCGGTGAAGGCGGCTTCGCCTTCGGCGCCGGCGGTGGTGACGACATTCACCGCCGAGCCGAGCCGGGCCATGGCGTCGCGGAATTCCTGACGGGAAACGGTCATGGCGATGCAGCTTTCTCGCGCGGGTTGGTGTGGCAGGTTGGTGCGGCAGACAAGCAAAGGGTAGGCCGGATCGTATAGGGGACAATGGTGGCTGGCGCAGCCTTGCGCATCGGGCCTCTATATCGGGCGGCAACAAGGGGGGTTGGGTGATGATCCGGTTCGGCACGATGCTGGTCGCGGCGCTGCTGGCGCTGCCGGTCCTGGCGCAGGGCCAGGAGGGCGCGCGCATCGCCGTCGCCGCCCAGGTCTCGCGCGTCGTTGCCTATCCCGACCAGGCGACGATCACCCGCACGGCCGAGGTGGCGCTGCCGGCGGGCGAGAGCCTGCTCGTGCTGTCCGGCCTGCCCACCACGATCCTGCGCGAGAGCGTCACCGCGCGCGGCCGGGCGCTCGGCGCGGTCACCATCGGCGCGGTGGATCTGCGCGAGGCGCCGGTCGGCGCGGTCTCGAGCAGTCCGCGCCTCGCCGAGATCGAGCGCGAGCGGCGCGACATCGCCACGCGAATCGAGGCGCTCGATGTCGAGATCCGCGCCTGGACCGCGCAGGCCCAGATGAGCGAGCGCCTGGTCGCCGGCGTGGGGCAGCGCCCGGCCGGGACGGCACGCGGCCTCGCCGACGAACCCGGTGCCTGGCGCGAGGCCATGCTTGCCGTACGCAACGCGACCGCCGAGGCCGGCGAGGCGATCCGCGTTGCCCAGGCATCGCGGCGCGGCATGAGCGAGCAGTTGCAGAAGCTCACCGAGGAGGCCGCCCCGCTCGGCCGGCCCGGGCGCCCGGCGCTCGAGGTCGTGGTCGCCGTGCAGGCGGCGCAGGCGACGCGCCTGGAACTCGACGTCACCTACCAGATCCCCGGCGTCACCTGGCGCCCGGTCTACGAGGCGCGGCTCGACACGCGCGAGGGCAAGGTGACGCTGCGGCAGGAGGCGATCCTGCGCCAGACCACCGGGGAGGATTGGCGCGGCGTGGCGCTGGTGCTGTCCACCACGCGGCCGTCGGGGCGCACGCAGCCGCCGGCGCTGGAGCCCTGGCGCATCGCCTTCGCGCCGCCGCCCATGCCGATGCAGCCCCCGGCGAGCGCCGCCGCACCGGTGCTGGGCGGCTCGGTCAGAGGCCGCGGCATCGACAGCCTCGCCGATGAGGCGGAGGCGCCGCGCCGCCAGGACGCGGCCGTCGCGACCTCGGAGGTCGTGGTCCAGGGGCTTTCCGTCGAATACGCGATCACCGGCGAATCCTTCATCGCCGGCGATGGCAGCGAGCGCCGCGTGCGCATCGGCGAGGCGGTGCGCGACGCGACGCTCTCCGCGCGCGTGGTGCCCGCCGTCGATCCGCGCGCCTACCTGCAGGCGCGCTTCACCCATGCCGGGCCGGCGCCGCTGCTGCCGGGCAATGTGGCGCTCTACCTCGACGGCGTGTTCGTGGGCCGAACGACCATCCCGCTGATCGCCGCCGAGCAGCCGCTGCCGCTGGGCTTCGGCGCCGATGACCGGGTGGTGGTCAGCCACCTGCCCCAGCTGCAGGCCAATGCGAGGGGCGGCTGGGTGATGTCGGGGCGGCGCACGGTGATGACGCGCACCGCGCTGACCACGGTGAGAAGCGCCCATGCGCGCCCGATCGAGATCACCGTGCTCGACCGCGTGCCGGTCTCGGGCGACGCCGAGCTGACTGTCGAGATGATCGCCGAGCCGGCGCCCACGGCGCGCGACGTGGAGGACCGGCCGGGTGTGGTCGCCTGGACCTGGACGGCGCGGCCGAACGAGGAGCGGCGCATCCGTTTCGGCCATGCCGTGAGCGCGCCGCAGGGCCGGCCGGTGCAAGGGCTGCCGCGCTAGAAAGGTCTCCGGTCCGCCGCGCCGGGAAAGTCCGGCGCAGCAAGCCGCCGGAGGCGGCGCCCGCCGATTCAGGGCACGAAACTCAGCAGGGCCCGAAGCGGATCCGCTCCACCGCTGCATCCACCGCGCTGCGCGTGTCGTCGCCATCCGAGCCGATCGCGAGCTCCTGCATCGGCGGCGGGTCGGCACCGAAACTCGCGCGCCAGTCCGCGGCGAGGTCGACGCGCTGCTCCACCCAGGCGCCGCGCTGCGCGCTTGCCGGCTGCAGGATGCGAACCTGGCCGAGGCCGTGGAGGTAGGGGCTCGGGAACGGGTTGGGCTCGGCGCCGGTGCCGCCCCAGGCGTAGATCAGCACGCTGCGCGGCAGCGGGTGCTCGCCGGCGGCGGCCTGGGCAACCTGGAACTGCGTGCGCGTCCAGAAGCCGGCATCCTTGGGCCAGCCGCTGAAACCGACCGAAAGAGTGAGCGCGCGATCATCGCCGCCCTGGCGATCGAGCCGCGTTGGCGGCGGACCGGCATCGACGCGCCAGCGCCAGAACAGGCATTGCGGCGCGCCGCGCTGCGGCCGCCAGACGAAACTGCCCTGCCCCTGGCCGCGCACGCGGACGCCTTCATTGGGCAAAGCATTGAACTGCGCCGGCGCCACGCCCGACCAGGTGCCGGCGCGCCAGCCCGCCGCGGCGAGGTCCGGCGCCGCGTCCTGGCGCGCCGCAGACCCGCCGATGAGCGGCGAGCAGAGCAGCACGGCGGAGACGGCATAGGCGCGCATCCCGTTTTATCCATGTTACAGCGTGGCGTCACAAGCGATGCGTGGGGGCGTGCGTTGGAATTGTGCATCGCAAGGCGTGGCGTGTTGCTGGCCGCCCCGGCGCTGATCGCGGCGGGCGAGCCCTGGACGCCGCTCGCGCTGCGCGCCCTCGCACCGATCCGCGCCGGAGTAGCCGCACTCGGCGGCCCGGGCCTGCTGCGCAGCTGGGAGATCGGGCGCGGGGGCGATTTCGACCGGGTGCAGGCCGAGGCCGCCTTCACCTACGACAATGCGCTGGCGGGCTTTGCGCTGCTCGCAGCGGGGGATCGCGACGGCGCCTGGTGCCTCGCGGAGGGCCTGCGCCTCGCGCAGACCCAGGACCGCTCCTATCGCGACGGAAGGCTGCGCAACGCCTATGCGGCGGGCCGGCAATTCGCCGATGCGCCGGCAAGCGCCCGCCCACCCGGCTGGTGGGACGGCGCCTGGCGCGAGGATGCCTATCAGGTCGGCAGCGCGGTGGGCCCGGTGGCCTTCGCCATGCTGCTCTGGACCGCGATGGCCGAGGCGCCCTTTCTCGAGGCAGCGCGCGCCGCAGCCGACTGGTGTGCGGGCTTCCGCGTTGCGGATGGCGGCTTCGCCGGCGGCGTCATCGGCCATGAGCCCAGCCCCGCCGCGCTGCGCTGGCGCTCGACGGAGCAGAATATCGACCTCGCCATCGCCTTTGCGCGCGTCGGCCGGCAGGCGGCGGCCGCGCATGCCGCCGATTTCGTGCGCGCCATGTGGGAGCCGGCCGAAGCGCGCTTCGTCGCGGGCCTCACGCCGAGCGGCGCGCGGAACGGGCATTCCGCGCTCGACGCCAACCTGTTCCCGCTGCTCGCCTGGCCGCGCGAGGCGCGCTTCGCGCCGGCGCTCGACTGGGTGCTGGCGCGGCACGGCGCGGCGGGCGGGCTCGATTTCGACCAGGACCGCGACGGCGCCTGGCTGGAGGGGACCGCGCAGGCCGCGCTGCTGCTGCGCCGGCTGGGGCGCGAGGCGGAGGCGCGCGGATACGCCGCCACCATCGCGCGGCACATGACCGGCGCGGGCTGGGTGCGGGCAGCGAGCGTGCCGGCGCTGACGACGGGGCTGGAGACCGGGATCACGCCGGGTGTGGCGGATTTCACCTATCCCGACCGCGCCCATCTGGGCGCGACGGCCTGGGTCGCGCTGGCGGCGCTAGGCGCCAGCCCCTTCGATTGAAGGCAGCGGCTTGCCGCCGCCGCGCCGATCGCGTTACCAGCGCCGGCATGCAGGACACGTTCGCCAACCCCAGGACCGAGCCGCCGGCCTTCACCCACGTGATCAGCCTCGGCGGCGATTGCGAGGTGGCTTGGGCGATCCGCCACATCTTCGATCAGCCGCAGGCCTATCCGTTCGACTGGCTGGTGGTGCCGCCCACGGCCGTGATTGCGCATCTGCGCAATGCTTGCGCGGCAATGGTGAACGGTGCGGCGCTCGAAGCCAGCGCGGTGCACGACGCCAATCTCGGACGTGACCGGCACATCGTGATCGATTCGGCGACCGGGACGCAGTTCCACCATGATTTCCCGGACACGCCCGAGTTCCGGCCGCACGCGCCGCGAGTTGCGGAGAAATACACGGCACTCGCGGCGCGGTTGTTTGCGCTCAGCGCGGCCGGCGCACCCGTGTTGTTCGTGCAGAAGGGCCAGCCCGCGGCGGACGATGCGGCGCTCCTCGCAGCGCTCGACGCCTACCTTCCCGGCACGCAGGCGCGGTTGCTCGTGGTCGATCCGCTACCCAATGCCGCCGCAAACGAAGCGGAACGGATCACGCGCCGGCGCCTGGACATCGCCGGTCGCGGCAGCTGGGAGGATACCGCGCCAAAATGGCGGCGCATCCTCACCGAGGCCGCGCAGGCGGGGCTCAGCGCGGGGCGGCTGCGCCTGGCATGATGGCGCTGCGATAGAGCAGATGTTCGCGCTTAGGATGTCCCTCGGCGACACGCGGATGCTCGAAACGCCCATCCGCGCGCATGCCGAGCTTTTCCATGAGCCGCCAGGAGGGCTCGTTGGCGGGGATGGTGAAGGCCACGATCTCGGGCAGCCGCAGCGTGTCGAAGGCGAAGCCGAGCGCGAGGCGCGCGGCTTCCTCGGCATAGCCGTGGCGCTGCTGCGCCGGCGTGATGCGCCAGCCGATCTCGACCGCAGGGGTGAAGCGCGCCTCCCAGGCGACATGCATCAGCCCGACCACGCCGAGGAAATCGCCGGTCGCGCGGTGCGCGGCGACCCAGAACCCCCAGCCATGGGTGGCGATATGGGCCTGCAGCCGCGCGGCCCAGGCGTCGCTTTCGGACCGGGTCGGCACGAAGGGAAAATGCCGCATCGCGTCAGCGTCGCCGTTGAGGATGTATAGCGGCTCGGTGTCTCCCGCCTGCCAGGGGCGGAGGATCAGGCGCGGGCCTTGCAGGGTCACTTGGTCCATGGTGGCGCAACCTAGCCTCGCTGGCCGCCATGGGGCTATGGAGGGGGGCGGAGGAGAAGACCATGGACCCGATCAGCCTCGAAGCGATGGCCGCGAGCGTGCCCGATGGCGCGCTGATCGCGCTGCCGCCGGACAATTCGCTGCCCTCCGTCGCACTCGCGAAGGCGCTGGTGCGGCGCGGGGCGCGCGGGCTGCGGCTGCTGGGCGTACCGGTCTCGGGCTTCGCGACCGACGTGCTGATCGGTGCGGGCTGCGTGGTGGAGGTGCAGACCTCGGCCGTGTCGCTGGGCGAGGCGGGCTTCGCGCCGCGCTTCTCGGCTGCGTTGAAGGCCGGGACGATCACCGTGCGTGATGCCACCTGCCCCGCCATCCACACCATGCTCCAGGCCGCCGAGAAGGGCGTGCCGTTCATGCCGCTGCGCGGGGTGATCGGGTCCGACATCCTCGCCCACCGGCCGGATTGGCGGGTGATCCAGAACCCCTTCAGCGATGCGCCGGATGAGATCCTGCTGCTGCCCGCGCTCAGCCCCCATATCGCGGTGTTCCACGCGGTGATGGCCGATGCGGAAGGCAATGTCTGGGTCGGGCGGCGGCGCGAATGCGCGACGGTGGCGCATGCGTCCAAGCGCGCGCTGGTGACGGTGGAGCGCGTGGTCGCCGGCAATTTCCTCGAAGATGAGCGCCTTGCGCCGGGCACCATCAGCGGCACATACGTCGAGGCGGTGGCGATCGCCGAGCGCGGCGCGCAGCCGGTGGCGCTGCTGGATGAATACGGCGTCGACGCCGCCTATGTCGCAAACTACGCGCGCATGGCCAAGACCGATGCGGGCTTTGCCGAATGGTGCGCCGAGCACGTGTTCGGTGACCTGCAGGCCGCCGCCGAATGAGCGTGCAGCCGGAAGAGCGCCTGGCATGCGCACTCGCGCGGTTGATCCTGGACCCGGCGGCACCACCGGCCCGCCACATCGCCGTGGGCGCGGCGTCGCCCATCCCGGCGGCGGCCTGCTGGCTGGTGAAGAAGCAGGGGCACGCGGTGCGGCTGTCGCTGCTGCACAAGCGCAGCGGCAATCCGTTTACGGAGGGCTCGCGCGAATTGTTCGATCTCACCGGGCAGGGGCGGATCGATCTGTTCTTCCTCGGCGGCGGGCAGATCGACGGGCAGGCGAATTTGAACCTGGTCGGCACGGGCGAATGGCCGGGCACGGGAGTGCGATTCCCCGGCAGTTTTGGCAGCGCGTTCATGTATTTCATGACGCCGCGCACCATCCTGTTCCGCGAGGAGCACTCGCCGCGCGTGCTGGTCGAGAAGGTGGACATGATCTCCGCGCCAGGCGTGTCGCCGCCGGGCGTGTTCCGGCGCGGCACGGCGCAGGCGCTGGTAACGGGACGCTGCGTTTTCACCTTCGACGCGGCGCGCGCGCGCTTCACGCTGGCGTCTCTGATGCCGGGCGAGACAGAGGCCAGCGTGCGGGCGGCGACAGGGTTCGATTTCGACGTGGCCCCTGGCCTCGCCGCGGCACCCGAGCCGAGCGAGGCCGAACTCGCCATCCTGCGCGGCGCCGTCTGCGATGAGATGGCGGAAACCTATCCCGAATTCTGTGCGCGCGTCTGGGGCCGAGCGCAGGCTGCGTGACGCTAGGCACCCTGCTGATCGGCGGTGCGTTTCTGCTTGCCGGCGTCGGTGGGCTCTGGCGCGCCCGGACCCGCCGAAGCTGGGTCAAGGAAGAGGCGGTGGTGATCGCGTACAGCCCCGCGGCCGGCCTCGTGACGGTCAGTCTCGGCGAGCCGAAGCGGTTTGGCAGTCTGCGGTGGTCTGAGGACTACACACCATCGCCGGGGACACGCGTGCGCGTGACCCACCCGCCGGGCGATCCGCTGGCGCTGCGGTGGCATATCGGCCCTCTGGAGCATGTGTTGGCCGGCATCACTGCCGCGATGGGCGGCATTGTCGTCCTGATCGGTCTGAAGTGAGGTTCGACAACCCGCGCGCGGTCAGGCAGTTTTCTTCTCCGAATGTTCAGGATGCACCGATGATGGATGACATGGCGCAACCGGGCGAGCGGGTCTCGCAGGGGTCAGGCGCACTTGCCGGCTTGCGGGTGATCGACCTCACCCGCGTGCTGGGCGGCCCCTACTGCACCATGCTGCTCTCCGACCACGGCGCGGAAGTCATCAAGCTCGAACCGCCGCAGGGCGACGAGGTGCGCGACTGGGGGCCTCCGTTCAATGCGGATGGCGATGCCAGCTATTTTGTTGGCGTGAACCGCAACAAGAAGAGCGTGGGCCTGGACCTGGGCAAGCCCGCGGGGCGCGAGGTGCTGCTGCGCCTGCTCGAAGACGCGGATGTGCTGGTCGAGAACTTCAAGCCAGGGTCCATGGAGAAATGGGGCCTCGGCTACGACCACGTGCTGCGCGAGCGTTTTCCGCGCCTCATCCATTGCCGCGTCTCCGGCTTCGGCGCGGATGGGCCCCTGGGCGGGTTTCCCGGCTATGACGCGGTGCTGCAGGCGATGGTGGGGCTGATGTCCATCAACGGCACCGAGGATTCCGGCGCCACGCGCATGGGCACGCCGATCGTGGACATCGCGACGGGGCTGTTCTCCGCCATCGCCATCCTGATGGCGCTGCATGAGCGCGAGCGGTCCGGCCAGGGGCAGTATTGCGACATGACGCTGCATGATTGCGGCATGGCGCTGCTGCATCCGCACGCGGCGAATTTCTTCCTCAACGGCAAGCGTCCGGCGGCGACCGGCAACCCGCACCCGAACCTCGCGCCCTACTCCAAATTCCAGACGCGGACCTGCGAGATCTTTGTCGCCGCCGGCAACGACCCCGCCTTCCAGAAATTCTGTGCCTTCCTCGGCCTGGAGGCGATGGCGCGTGACCCGCGCTTCGCCACCAACGGCGCGCGCGTCGTGAACAAGCCCGCCCTGACCGAGGCGTTGAATGCGCGCTTCGCCGATGAGGATGGCCATGAGCTGACCCGCCGGATGCTCGCCGCCGGTCTGCCGGCGGGGCCGGTGCTCAATGTCGACGAAGCGATGGCCGCGGCGCACACCCTGCACCGCAAGATGGTGACCGATATCGGCGATTTCCGCGGCCTTGGCACGCCGATCAAGCTCAGCCGCACGCCCGGTGGCGCGCGCACCAAGCCGCCTCGCTTCAACGAACACGGCGCGAGCGTGCTGCGCGCGCGCGGATTCTCGGAGGCCGAGATTGAGGCGCTGGCGCGCGACGGCGTGCTCGTGGAAGCACGCCGTCGCTGAGCGCTACCGGGTGCGGCGCGAGAGCGACACCGCATAGGCCGAGGCACGCGCCTGCAGCGTCGGGTCGTCGCTCATCGTGATGCCCGGCGCCTGGTCCAGGATCAGGAAGCTGACCGGGTCGCAGGGGCCGCCGGGGCCGGCGGACACCTCGGTGACCGCGAGGCGGCCGACGACCGTGCGGGGCCGGTCGTCCGGCCAGGCAATGGTCGGGTTCAGCAGGTCATCCCCCTGCCCCGGAAACTGCAGCACCATGTCGAATTCGACTGGCGCGGTCGCCACGCGGCGGCGCATCTCGTCGGCGAGGAAATTCGTGCCGATCGTGCGGACCTGCTCCTCGGTCAGACGCTGCACGCCGGCGCGCGGTTCGAACACCCAGCGCGCGGGACGCACCTGACCGTCCTGGCCGCGGAACATGAAGGTGTTCACACCCCAATAGGGGGTCGTGGCCCAGCTCGCCGGCGGCAGGTTTGCGGCAAGCCAGCGGCCCTGCAGCGTTGTCGCCGGGTTGGCCGCGACGAAGGCCGCGACGCGCTCGGCATTGGGCTGCCCCGTCGCCGGGTCCGGCCGGCGCGCGAGCAGGCCATCGACGAGGGCCTGGGGCGTCGGCGCGCCGAAGATCGGGGCGGAGATGTTGGCCATCTCCCACACGTCGCCGCTCGGCGTGTCGAAGCGGATCGACAGGCTGCGCGTGGAGCGCGCCACGTCGGATGCGTTGGGGTTCGCGCCGCCGACGCCGAAGCGGATCAACGTGGGAATGCGCTGGCCGCTGAACACCGGCGAGACGGTGAGGCGGGTGCCATCGGGCGTGGCGGTGAAGTGGCCGACCGCGCAGGTGCCCTTGGGATGGCTCGGCCGGTAATTGGTGATCGGGCCGAGCACCGCCTCGAACGCATCGACGATCGCATCGGGCGAGGGCGGATCGGCGGCCTGGACCGGCAGCGCGAGGAGCAGGGCGGCGGCGGCAAGCAGGCTTCGGCGGAGCGTCATGTGGGGCGTCCCTGGATTGCGATGGAGCGGAGGCTAGCCGGGTGTCGGACATCTTCGCCAGCGACAACTTCGAGGTTACGCGGCCGCACGATGCGGATGGCCGACCCCCGATCCCCCTGCTACGCCACCGCCATGCCCGAGATGATCCCGCCGCGCGCCTGGGCCCTGTTGCTGGGCCTCGCCGTGCTGTGGGGCGGCAGCTTCCTGTTCACCGCGCTGGCGCTGCGCGACGTCGGGCCGGTGCTGATCGTGTGGTCGCGCGTCGCGATTGCGGCGGTGGCACTCTGGGCCGTGGTCGCGGCGCTGGGCGTGCGATTGCCGCGCGGTCGCGCCGCGATCGTCACCCTGGCGGGCATGGCGGTGCTGAACAACCTCATCCCCTTCACGCTGATCGCGCTGGCGCAGCGCTCCATGCCGGCGGGGCTCGCCTCGATCCTGAATGCGACCACGCCGGTCTGGGGCGTGCTGCTGGCGCTGGTGTTTTTCGGCGAGCGGCCTGGCGCGCTGCGACTCGCCGGCATGGTCTGCGGCGTGCTCGGCGTCGTGGTGCTGATGGGCGGTCCATCAGCGGCGGAAGCCTTTCCCGTGGCGCTGATCCTGGGTGCGACGCTCTCCTATGCGCTGTCGGGCCTCTGGGCACGGCGGGTGGCGCGGGACGGCATTGCCCCGCTCGCGGCCGCGGCGGGGCAGGTGACGGCCTCGGCGCTGCTGCTCGCGCCCGTGGCGTTCTGGCAAGGGGTGCCGGCCCTGCCGCCGATGGACACCGTGCTGGCGCTGCTCGGGCTGGGGCTCGCATCCACCGCGCTGGCCTATGCGATCTTCTTCCGCATCATCGCGCTGGCGGGCGGGCAGAACGTCATGCTGGTGACGCTGTTGATCCCGCCGGTCGCGATCCTGCTCGGCATCCTGGTGCTCGGCGAGGCGGTGCTGGCACGGCACGGCGCCGGTCTGGTGCTGATCCTGGCGGGTCTCGCGCTGATCGACGGGCGGGTGTTCAGGCGGTGAAGCCGCGCACGAACGCCTCCTGCGCCGGGTTCTCCACGGCCTTCGGATGATAGTTCGCGCGCACCCATAGGACCGGGTCACCCGCGATGCCGCTCATGCGCGCGAGGCAGGCCAGCGCAAGTCCGGTTCGGCCGAGGCCGGCGAGGCAGCCGATGTGATAGGCCGCATCTGGCGCGGTGGTCATCGCGACCAGCATGGACCCCAGCACCAGGCGCAGTGCTTCGGGCTCGGGCACCTGGTAGTCGGGAATATCGAGGCGCCAGCGCGCTTCGCCGATGCGCGCGGCCCCCGCTTCCAGGCAAAGCCCGTTCGCGCCCGGCGGCAGCGCGTCGAACGGGCCGCCGGAGATGCGGACACCCTGCCCGGCAACCACCAGCGTGGCAGCGCCGCGCAGCCGCAGTGCGGGCATCAGGCAGGCGGGCGCGGCGTTTCGGAAACCACAACAGGCTCGAGCAGGCTCTCCGCCTCGCGCTTGAGACGCTGGTAGCTGCGCACCGAGAAGGGCAGCATCCCGATATAGAGCAGGCCGAGTGCCGCGAGCGCCGCCCAGGGCTCGCTCAGCAGCAAGGCGAGGAACAGCCCCGCGCCGAGCAGCACCGGCAGCACCGCGGCGCGCGGGATCTTGAAGTTCTTGAAGCTCCAGGTCGGCAGCGTGCTCACCAGCAGCCCTGCGGTGACGGTCAGCACCAGGCCCACCAAGATCGGGTTGCGCAGCAGGTGCACCCAGGCGCCCTGCCCCCAATCATTGATCGCGAGGCCCGCGAACAGCGGGAACAGCGCGACGGCCGCGCCCGCGGGGGCCGGCACGCCGGTGAAGAAGTTGTAGGCATAGGCCGGCTTGGGCGTAAGCCCGACATCGATCGTAGCGTTGAAGCGCGCGAGACGCAGCGCCATGCACACCGCGAACAGCAGGCAGGGCACGAAGCCAATGCCGCGCGCATCCTGCATGGTCCACAGGTACAGGATCAGTGCGGGTGCGACGCCGAAGCAGAGGAAATCCGACAGGGAATCGAACTCCGCCCCGAAGCGCGACGTGGCCTTCAGCAGCCGCGCGAGCCGGCCATCCAGGCCATCGATGACCGCGGCCGCGACGATCAGTGCCGCGGCCATGGCGAAGCGGTCCTCCATGGCGGCGCGGATCGCGACGAGCCCGGCGCAGAGGCCGAGCATGGTCATCAGGTTGGGGATCAGCCGGTTGAACGAAAGCCCATCGAAGCGCGGCCGGGTGCGCGGGCGGAATCGGCGACGCAGGCGGCGGATCGGGCCTTGCCGCGGGAGCTCGGGACGCATCGGGTCGGGGCGGAGTGGATCGCGGCTCATGATGCGCGCAGCTCCGCGATGACGGTCTCGCCCCCGATCATCGTCTGTCCGACTTCGACCAGCGGTCGGATTCCCGGCGGCAAATAGAGATCCGTGCGGCTGCCGAAGCGGATGATGCCGAAGCGCTCGCCGGCAAGCAGGCTGCCACCGACCTTCGCCGAACACAGGATGCGCCGCGCGATCAGCCCCGCGATCTGCACCACTGCCATGGTCCGCCCATCGGGCAGCTGCAGCGCCAGCGCGTTGCGCTCGTTCTCGTCCGACGCCTTGTCCAGGCTCGCATTGAGGAAGCTGCCGTGATGGTAGGCGATGCGCGTCACCACCGCATCACACGGCGCGCGGTTCACGTGCACGTCGAGGACGGAGAGGAAGATCGCCACGCGCCAGCGCGGCTCGCTGCCGAGGTCGAGCTCGGCCGGTGGCGGATACTGGCCGATGTTGACGATGCGGCCATCGGCGGGGGCGACGACGATCCCCGGGCGCGGCGGCGTCACGCGCTCGGGGTCGCGGAAGAAGTAAAGGCAGAAGGCGAGGAAGATCGCGCCGGGCCAGAACAGCCAGCCCCCGGCGAAGATCCCGCCGACGACCGCGACGACGGCGCCGCCGATCAGGAACGGGGCGCCCGCGGGGTGCGGCGGCGCCAGGACGAGTTTCATGCTGTTCAGGATGGACATGGGCGAAGCTTATGGTGTTTCGGCCCGGTGAGGACAAGCCGCGCGCCGGCTAGCGCGTGGCCTGCGGGCCTGGCTCGGCGGCCGGCACGGAGAAGACCTGCCCTGGGAAGATCAACGCGGCGTCGCGGATCTGGGCGCGGTTCGCCTCATAGATGGTCGTGTAGCGGACGCCGCGCCCGTAGTTCAGGCGCGCGATGCGCCACAGGCTCTGTCCCGGCTGCACGACCACCTGCCCGCCCGCGAAACTCTCCTCGGCGATCTGGTCGCGCTGGAAGGGCAGTTCGACACGAGCGGCGACGGTGCCGGAGGCGGCGAGCTGATCCAGCCGCAGCGTGTGGCGGCCGATGGTGGGGGTCTGCGCCGGCACCAGCGTCCAGCGGCCCTCGGCATCGGCCACCGCGTCGCCGGCGTGGCGATCCCCGACATAGGCGCGGACCGCCGCACCCGGCTGCGCCGTGCCGGAGAAGCGCATCGCACCCGCATCGGCATAGTCCACGGCCTCAAGCGTGAGGCGGCTGGGCGCGGTCGTGGCCGGCGCCGGAGACGGCGTGGTGCCGCGAGCGGCAGTAGCGGGCGTGCCTGGCGATTGCAGCAGGCGGGGCGTCGCGGCATCGGCGCCGGGCGGGATCAGCACGGCGAGTGCGCCGCCAGCCGCGGCAGGCGGCCGCGCCGGGTCGCCGGCCATGGTGCGCGGCGGATCGCTCGCGGGCGGGGCGGCGTCGGGAACCACGACGACGACGGAATCCGGACCCGCGATGTCGGTGCCGGCGAGACGCGCGCGGAGCGTGAACACATAGGTCCCCGGCGCGAGCGGATCGGCCGGCAGCAGCACCCACTCGCCGCGCCGATCGGCGCGGGTGCGGGCGAGTTCGCGATCACCATTGGCGAAGAGCAGCACCTCCGCACCCGGCGCGGCGCGCCCGGCGAGCACCGCGGTGCCGCGAGCGCCGACCCGCACCACGTCGAAGCGTGGCGCTGGGAAGCCCGGGGCGGTGGCCTCGACGGGTGGCGTGGTGCGCGGCGTGGGGGAGGGCACGGGGGTAATGGTCGTAACCGCGGCGGCCGGAGGGGCGGCGGGAACGGGCCGCGCGGCCGGGGCCGGGTTGGATGACTCTGGCGCGGAGGGCTGGCGCTGCGGCTCGGCCGGGCGCGTTTCCGGAAGCGCCGCGCGGCGCTCCGGGATGGAGGGACCTGCCTCGGCCGCCGGGCCACGCGCGGCGGCGCTGGCGGAGGCCGGTGGACGCGCCGCCAGGACCGGCGGAACCGTCTCGGCAACCTGGCGCGGGACGGCCAATTCGGGCGCCACGGGCGTGCAGCCGCGCATCACAACGGCCGTCGCACCGAAGGCGATGGCCCCGCTGAGGCCGAGCAACAGAAATCTCGGCACAGAACCGATCAGCATCACGCCTCCGCCCCGCGCCAAAGCGCGCGAGTCCGCTCAAAATCTAGCCGTTTCCGGGGTTTGCGGGCAAGGGCGCTCATCGGCGGCCGGGTGCGAGGTACCAAGCGAGCCCGATCGCAGGTGCCGCCGCGATCGCCCAGCCCAAGGCCGGCCCCAGCCGGGCCGGCAATCGCCGCCCGATGACCGGGCCGAGCCACAGCGCCAGCAAGGGCGCCGCAGCGGCCGCCCAGTCCGACGGCTGCCCGCGCGCGATCACCGGCAAGGCGCCGAGTGCCGCAATCGCCGGCGCGAGGGCAGCCCGTACCGCCGGCCCGCCCCCTGCCCCGGCCAGCGCCGCGCCGATCGCCGCACCCGCCACGCAGCCGGCGAGCATGGGTTGCGGCCCGAAGCCGCCGGCCACGAGCAGCCCGGCAAGCAAGGCAAGCGCCGCCTTCGCGCCATCCGTCGCATCGTCCAGCCGCAGCAGCATCGCGCCGCCGAAGGCGGCGACGCCCGCCAGCACCGGCAGCGCGGCGACGAGGCTCGGCCCATGCATCGGGGCGCCCGCCATCCACCAGGCCGCACCCAGGACGGCGAGTGCCGCCATCAGCAAGCCGATCACGCCGGCGCGGCCGCGCAGCAGCCCGGCGAGCACCAGCGCCAGCACGGCCAGCGCGAGGCCGAGCACGGGAAGCCGTTCGGCCAGCTGGCGTGGCGATGCGGTGACCAGGCCCATCGTCACCACCCAGCCGACCGCGAGCCCCAGCGCCGCCGCCGCCGGCCCCAGCGCCGGCTGCCGCGCGAGCCGCAGCCCCGCCGCCCAGCCGAGCGCAACCAGCAGCGCAATCAGGCTGCCGCGCCACGGCCATGCCTGGGTCCAGAGGGAATCGAGGCTCATGGCGCGACATTGCCCGATGCGGGGTGGCGCCGCGATCCCTGTCGTGCTGCGCTGCGGCATTCGGCGAAGAGGAGCCCTGGATGGATCGCGCCTGGCGTTACGTGCTGGTCTGGGATGGCTGGGTGCGCTTGTTCCATTGGTCGGTCGTGCTGCTGCTGCTGCTCTCCTGGGGCTCGGCGAAGAGCGGCAATTGGAAGCTGCATTTCTTCTCCGGCTACATGATCCTGACCATGGTGCTGTTCCGCCTTGCCTGGGGGGTGTTCGGGTCCCAATCCGCGCGCTTCGGCCACTTCGTGCGCACGCCGCTGCGCGCGCTTGCGCATCTGCGCGAGGTGCGCAGGCCGGGGCCGGACCTCCATGTGACGCACAACCCCGCCGGCGCCTGGATGGTGGTGGGACTGTTGCTCCTGCTGCTCGCACAGGTCGGCACCGGGCTCATCGCCGACCCTGATGACTTCGTGGTGCGCGGCCCGTTCGCGCGCATGGTGGACGCCGCCACCAGCTACGCCGCCTACGGGCTGCACGCACGCAACTTCAACCTGCTGCTGATCGCAGTCGGCGTGCATGTGGCGGCGATTTTCGCCTACCGCGTCTTCAAGGGCCATGACCTGGTGGCGGCCATGCTGACGGGTCGGAAGAAGCTGCCGCCGGATGTCGCGGCGCCGCGCATCGTGTCGATGGCGCGGGGCGCGGTGATTTTCGCTGTGATCGCCGGCGCGGTGGTGGCGCTCAGCCGGTACGGCGCCGGGGCGTAGTGTATGGCCTCAGTCGGCGGGCGGTCGGCGCGAAGGCGTCGCCGAGGACCATGCCCTCAGAAGGCGTGCGCCTGCTCGCCGGCTTGAAAGCCCTCCAGCGGGTTGCATCATCGGTCGGATCTGCTGACGACGTGTCGTGCGAGGTGGTCGCGCACGCGTAAAAAGGTCTCGTTCCACTCGGCGGCGCGATTGCTCGGCACCCACATGAAGAGGGGCCAGATGCCGAAATAGCCCTGCAGCTCGCACGTTCTTCCCCTGCCGTCGGGTGCATCGCGCACATAGGCCTGGCACCGCACGACGAAGCGGGGCGTGCCGTCGGGCTCGAGCTTGAGGAAGTTGGCCGGACGGTGACGCCGGCCATCCGGACCGACCACACCGACGAACCCGCTGAGCTGGCACGCCTGTGCAGCTCTCGAATCGAGCGGCTCATCGGTTGAGAGCATGTCGAGCGCAGCGTCGTGCCGGTGGGCACAGGGCCCGTACAAACGGGTGTGACCGCCCTCACGCATGCCCGACTGCGCCCAAAGCACGCGCTGCCGATTCTCGGCTGTTCCGATGACGCCGGTCAGCTCGACTCTGAGCTCGTACTCGCAGCCTTGGCGGCGGGCGAAGACACGGCCCTGGGCGAGACAGGCCCCGTTCGTCGGCGCGCAGGCGGCGCGATCGACTTCCGTGTCGGATCGCACCGGATCGAGGCTGCGGCTCCAAAATGTCCAACCAATCCGCTGATTGGTAGCCCGCAGGTCGTTGAGGTCGATAAGCGAGATCGCGGCCGCGCGCAGTCGAAAGACGATGCGCTCGTCAGCCGCAATCGAGGTGCCAGATCCTACCCATCGTCGCACGGCGCGGATGCCGAGCGTCACAGGCTCGTCGCTCGCGCGCTCGATCAGGGCGCGGGCATATCTGTCGAGCGTACCGGCGCGGTGCGCCGCCGCTTCAGCGGAGGGCTGATCCCTTGCGCCCGGCTCCAGTCGATCATCGCTGGCGAAAGCAAGCAGCGCACCGGTCAGGCACAACAAGGCAGCCAGGCTGAGGCTGCGCTGCCTCATGCCTGGATGCCTCGTGATGGTCATCCTTGAACGACCATCCCGTTCACCGTGCCCGGTAGGTGCGGTGGCACCCGCCGCAGGTCGCGCCGGTCTGCTGGAAGGCCGCTGCAAAGGCCGCCGGGTCGCCACCCGTCGCAGCACCGCGCAGCGCGGTGATCTGGGTGAGCATGTTCGCGTTTGCCTGCAGGAAGCCCGCATTGTCGGTCCAGATCACCGGCAGCGCGCGGGTCTGGCCGGGGTTGGTGCCCTGCGGCACGTCGGAGCCCGGCGGGAAGCGCGTGGGGAAGGTGGTGAAGAAGGCGGTCATCGCGTCGATGCGTTCGACGGCCGGTGCGGGATTGCCGCGCGCATCCGCGATCGCCTTCATCGCCTCCATGTGCGCGCCGACACCGCGGAGACCCTCCCGTCGGGCGGTGATGACCTCGGTCTGCGCGAGCGCGACACCGGTGAGGGACAGGGTCGCCAGCAGGGCGCTGGCGATCAGGCGAAGCCGCATCGGGTTTGCTCTCCATGGACCGGGATGTTGCCGGCGCGATACAGCCTCGCAGCAAGTCGTGTGCTTGTTCAAGCGCGCGAATGTGACGCGAGGTGTTGCGGGGCCGCGGGGGGCGGGCTATAGCGCGGCTCCCGCAAGGTTCGGAGTGTAGCTCAGCCTGGTAGAGCACTGTGTTCGGGACGCAGGGGCCGGAGGTTCGAATCCTCTCACTCCGACCAGGGTTCCTGCGGGTTGCCGCCCGGGTCTTCAAACCCACCCCGCGCCTCATATATTGCACTGCAACATGGCCCCCGCCCTATCCCGGGCGGTGCCCAGGAGCAGATCCCGATGAGCGATCCCCTTTTCGAACCGACGCGCCTCGGTGCGCTCGAGCTTTACCATCGCGTCGTGATGGCGCCGTTGACGCGCCTGCGCTCGGCCCAGCCCGGCGACATCCCGACCACGCTCAACGCCGAGTATTACGGCCAGCGCGCCAGCCAGGGCGGGCTGCTGATCACCGAGGCGACCGACATCGCCGAGGATGCGCGCGGCTATCCCGGCGCGCCGGGGGTTCATTCTCCCGAGCAGATTGCGGGCTGGCGGCTGGTGACGGCGGCGGTACACGCGAAGGGCGGGCTGATCGTCAACCAGATCTGGCATTGCGGCCGCATCTCGCACTCCTCGATGCGGCCGGACGGGTCGGTGCCGGTGGCACCCTCGGCGATCGCGGCCGCGGGCGGGCATGTGAATGCGCGCGGCGAGGGCGTGGCCTTCGAGACGCCACACGCGCTGAGCGTGAGCGAGATTGCGGCGATCGTCGCCGAGTTCCGCCAGGCGGCCGTCAACGCCAAGGATGCCGGCTTCGACGGCGTCGAGGTGCATGGTGCGAATGGCTACCTGCTCGACCAATTCCTGCGCGACGGCAGCAACCAGCGCAGCGACTCGTATGGCGGGTCTTTCGAGAACCGAACGCGCTTCCTGCTCGAGGTCGTCGATGCCGTGGCCGAGGTCTGGGGCCCCGAGCGCGTCGGCGTGCGCCTCTCCCCCTGGGGCAGTTTCAATGACATGCGCGACAGCGACACGGGCGCGCTGTTCGACCATGTGGTGGGCGCACTGGCCCCGCGCGGCCTCGCCTACCTGCACCTGGTCGAGCCGCGCGCGGACCAGACCAGCGACGTGAACGCCCTGCACGCCGATGCGCCGGATGCGGCCTCGCGTTTCAAGCGCATTTTTTCCGGCCCGGTAATCGCGGCCGGCGGGTTCACGCATGAGACCGGGGCGGCGGCGGTTGCGGCCGGCAACGCCGACGCGATCGCCTATGGCCGGCTGTTCATCGCCAATCCGGATCTTCCGGAGCGGTTCCGGACCGGTGCTTCGCTCAACCGGCACGACCGCAGCACCTTCTACGGCGGTGGTGCCAAGGGCTACACGGACTACCCGTTCCTGGGCTGATGCGCCCGGCTTGACCGTCCGGTGCGGAGTATCGACTGTGCCGGGCGATCACGCCGAGGAGTTTCGCGATGGATTTCTCCCGCATTCTTGGCGCTGTGCTGCAGGGCGCGGTGCAGCCGCCGCGGCGCACCACGCGCGGTAGCCGGGCGCGAAGCATCCCGGGCTTTGGCACCTCGCGATCCAGCAATGCGCAGCTGGCGCGCGCGCTGACGGGGCTGGCCACGGTCGCGATGGAGGCGCTGTCGAATAGGCAGAGCCCGCCGCCGCCGGACCCGGCGCCGCGCCGGCCGGTGCCGGATCTGCGCGCGCCCGCCCCCTCTGCGCCGCCTCCGGCCGCGCAACATGGAAGCGTGCCGAACACGGGTCCGGCCGCTTCGCCCTGGACGCCGCGCCCGGCGCCTCCCTCCCCGGCGCCGGAGGCCGAGACCGCCGAGGCGCTGCTGATGATCCGCGCCATGATCGCGGCCGCGCGCGCCGATGGCAGCATCGATGCGGCCGAGCGCGCGGCGATCGCGCGCCAGCTCGACGCCGCGGGGCTGACATCGGGCGAGCGCGACTTCGTCCTCGCCGATTTCGACGCGCCGCTGACGCCCGCCGCACTGGCCAAGGAGGTGCGCGACCCGATGCAGGCGGCCCAGCTCTACGCCGGCGCCTATGCCGCGATGGGCACCATCAGCGAGGCCGAGCGCAGCTGGCTTGACACACTTGCACGCGCGCTGAAGCTCGATCGCGCGGCGGCGGGTGCGATCGAGGCGCGGCTGGGCGGTTGACAGGGAAGGTGGTCGCCCGTAGAGAGCGCCCCTCGCAAGGACCTGAGTGATGAAGATCCGCAACAGCCTGAAGACCGCCAAGATCCGCGACAAGAACTGCGTCGTCGTGCGCCGGCACGGGCGTGTCTACGTGATCAACAAGAAGAACCCGCGGCTCAAGGCGCGCCAAGGCTAGGCTGCGCAGCAGCGTTGGCTTGGCGCAGAGGCTGACGCAGAGCGTCAGCTCAGCGGGGACTGAGGGGGGCGCAGGCCCCCCGCTCCATGTCAGGGCCGAAGGTCCGATGCCTTATCCTCCCGCGCGGACGACCGTGCGGCCATCCCTCTCCGGCCGGGACGTCCTGGCAACGTGAAGGGATCCTTTCCCCATGGCTTGGTTTACCCTCCTCCTCGCCGGACTGCTCGAGATCGGCTGGGCCGTCGGCCTGAAGTACACCCACGGCTTCACGCGCCTCGTGCCGACCCTGCTCACGGTCGCCAGCATGGTGGCGAGCCTGGGCCTGCTCGGCCTCGCGCTGCGCACCCTGCCGATCGGCACCGCCTATGCCGTTTGGACGGGGATCGGCACCATCGGCACCGCCATCATCGGTATTGCGCTGTTTGGTGAAGCCGCGAGCGCTGCACGGATTGCCTGCATCGGCCTGATCCTTGCGGGCATCGTCGGTCTGAAGCTGGCGGAATAGCAGCGCCCTGGCGACGAGCGGTTGCCGGGGGCGGCATTGCGCGCACATGCTCGGGCACACAGCCCGAGGCACCGCATGCGCAACCCTGTCCTGCTGCTGATCGCCTTTGGGAACTTCGCCGTGGGCATGGGCGCCTTCGGCGTGATCGGCCTGCTGACGCCGGTCGCCGGTGCCTTCGCGATCCCGCCCAGCGAGGCGGCGTGGATGATGAGCCTCTATGCGCTCGTCTATGCGCTCACCTCGCCGGTCCTGGTGGCGCTGACCGGGCGGTTCGACCGCGCCTTCATCCTCACCGGTGGCCTGGTCGTGTTCGCGTTCGGCGCCGTGCTCGCCGCCGTGGCGCCGGATTTCACCACTGTGCTCGTGGCGCGTGCCCTCATGGCCCTCGGCGGCGGCTTCATCACCCCGGTCGGCGCCTCGATCGGGGTTGCGCTGGTGCCGGCCGAGCAGCGCGGTCGGGCGCTGGCCATCGTGTTCGGCGGGCTGACGCTGGCCCAGGCGCTGGGCGTGCCGGCCTGCGCCTGGATCGGCTATGCGCTGGGGTGGCGCTTCGCCTTCGGCTTGGTCGCGGTGATGACCTTCCTCTGCGCGGGCCTGCTCTGGCGCAGCCTGCCGCGGGCCATCGCTGTGCCGCCCACCACGCTCGCCAGTCTCGGCGCCGTGCTCGCCTCGCCGGTGCTGGTGCTCGCCGTCGCCTATACGGCGCTGTTCCTGGGCGGGGCCTATGTGGTGTTCACCTTCCTCGGGCCCTTCGCCGAGCAGCGCTTCGGGCTCGGGCGCGACGGCGTCACTGCGCTGCTGCTTGTGTTCGGCGTGGGTGCGGTGGTGGGCAATGCGCTGGGCGGATTTCTCAGCGACCGCATCGGGCCGCTGCGCACGCTGGTGCTGCTGGGGTGCGCACAGATCGCGACGCTGCTGCCGATGACGCTGCTGCCGCTGCCGATGACAGGGCTGTTCGTGCTGGTGCTGCTGTGGTCGGTGGCTTGCTGGGCCTTCATGGTGCCGCAGCAGGCGCGCCTCGCGGCCTTGGCGCCGCCACTCACGCCGGTGCTCTTCGCGCTGAACGCGGCGGCGATCTACCTCGGCGGCTCGGTCGGGTCGGTGACCGGCGGCCAGGTCCTGCGCGGCTTCGGCTTCGAGGCGCTGGGGCCGGCCGCGGCGGGCCTGGTGCTGGTGGGACTGGGCAGCCTGGCGCTCGTCGCATCCATGCAACGGCGCCCGGTGGCCGGCGCCTAAGGCCCAGGTCAGCGCGGCGACAGGACCTCGGTGCCGACCCCGCCCTGCGCGCCTTGGGTCCAGCGGCCGGTGATGCGGCCATCCGACTGGGGCTCGTAGAAGCCGGTGCCGACCTCGCCTTCCGAGCGGTAGCCGAAGACCAGGCGGTCGCCGACGCTGAGCCCAGCGCCGATCGTGGTGTCGCCGGCGATGCGCCAGGTGAGGCGCCAGCTCTGCGGACCGGTCGCCTGCAGCTCCAGCGCGCCTTCATAGGCGGTGCCATCCGGGGCGGTGCCCTGGACCGCGTAGGTGCCCGAGCGGATCAGCGGCGCGGGCGCAAGGCTGAGCGGCGCGGGCGCCTGGGCAAAGACAGGCATGGCGAATGCCAGGGTGCAAAGCAGGGCAAGGAGGGTGCGGCGCATGGTCGGCGGTCTCCGGTGCGGCGATGATCAGCGCGGGGTGAGCGTCTCGGTGCCGACGCCGCCCTGCAGACCCTGCGTCCAGCGGCCGACGAGGCGCCCATCAGGCTGGACCTCGTAGGAAGCCGCGCCCGGCTGCCCCTCGGTGAAGTAGCCCACGACCAGCGTGCTGCCGGCGGTGATCGCGACGCCCACCGTGGTGGTGCCGGAGATCGTCCACATCATCCGCCAGGTCTGCGGACCGGTCGCCTGCAGCTGCAGCGCGCCCTCGTAGCGCGCACCACCGGGCGACGCGCCTTCGACCGCGTAGGTGCCCGAGCGTTGCGCCAGGGCCGGCGCGGCGGCGACTGCGGCGAGGATGACGGCAAGCAGGAGGCGCTGCATGGGTTTGGCCCTTGTTCCGGCGTTCGATGCGACGCCAGACTGGTGCATCGGCGGGGCGTTCGGCAAGGGCGCGCCCGGCCTGCTTGTGGAAGTGTCGCAGGATGGACATCTTGGCGGTGTCGTCGGAGCCACGCCCATGATCGCCCTGCCCCCGCCCAAGGCCGAAATCCTCGCCCAGCGTGACGCGATCCTTGCGGCGCTGCGCGCCATGCTGCCGGAGGATGCGGTGATCGGCGAGCCGGTGCGCCTCAAGCCCTACGAGACGGATGGGCTCTCCGCGTACCGGCAGGTGCCGCTCGCGGTGGTTCTGCCGCGCACGACGGCCGAGGTCGCCGACGTGCTGCGGTACTGCAACCGGATGGGGATTCGCGTGGTGCCGCGCGGGGCGGGGACGTCGCTGTCGGGCGGCGCGTTGCCGCTGGCCGATGCGGTGGTGATCGGGCTGATGCGCATGAACCGGATCCTGGAGGTCGATTACGAGAACCGGTTGGCGGTGGTCGAGGCGGGCGTGACCAATATCGGCATCACCCAGGCCGTCGCCGGCGATGGGTTCTTCTACGCGCCCGATCCGTCCTCGCAGCTCGCCTGCATGATCGGCGGCAACGTGATGATGAATTCCGGCGGGGCGCATTGCCTGAAATACGGGGTCACCGCGAACAACCTGTTGGGTCTCACCTTCGTCACCATCGAGGGCGAGGTGGTGCGCATCGGCGGCGAGCATCTGGATGGTGGTGGCTACGACTGGCTGGGCCTTATCACCGGCAGCGAAGGGCAGCTGGGGATGGTCACGGAAGTGACGGTGCGCATCCTGCGCGGCCCGGAAGGGGCGCGCGCTATGCTGGCGGCGTTCGACTCGATCCAGGTCGCCGGCGAGGCGGTGGATGCCATCATCGGCGCGGGGGTGATCCCGGTGGCGCTCGAGTTCATGGACCGCCCCTGCATCCATGCCTGCGAGGCCTTCGCCCATGCCGGCTATCCGCTGGATGCGGAGGCGATGCTGATCATCGAGGTCGAGGGCAGCGTGGCCGAACAGGATGCGCTGCTCGGAAAAATCCGCGACATCTGCGCGCGCTTCGCGCCGCTGAGCATGAAGGTCGCGCAGACGCCGGAGGAATCTGCCGCCATCTGGAAGGGCCGCAAGGGCGCGTTTGGTGCCGTCGGGCGGATCAGCCCCGACTACCTCTGCATGGATGGCACGATCCCGACCGGCGAATTGCCGCGCGTGCTGCGCCGGATCGGCGAGATGAGCGCGGAGTGCGGGCTGCAGGTCGCCAATGTCTTCCACGCCGGCGATGGCAATCTGCATCCGCTGATCATGTTCGACGCGAATGATCCCTCCAGCTTCGCGCGGGCGGAAAAATTCGGCGCGGATATCCTGCGGCTCTGCGTCGAGGTCGGTGGGTGCCTCACCGGCGAACACGGCGTGGGCGTGGAGAAGCGCGACCTGATGGGCGTGCAGTTCTCCGAGGCCGAGCTGGACCAGCAGCGCGCGATCAAATCGGCCTTCGATCCGGGGTGGCTGCTGAATGGCGCGAAGGTGTTTCCGCTGGTGGCCGGCGCGCATGGCTGAGGCCGCGCGATGCTGACGCCCGACACGGAGTCAGCGCTCGCCGCGCTGGTGGCCGCTGCCGATGCGCCCTTCGCCATCGAGGGCCAGGGCACCAAGCGCGCCATGCTGCGCCCGGTGCAGGCGGCGGCGACCATCTCCACGCGCAACCTCACCGGCATCACGCTGCATCGCCCGACCGAGCTCATCATCTCGGCGCGCGCCGGCACGCCGGTGGCGGAGGTCGAGGCGATGCTCGCGACCAAGGGCCAGATGCTGATCGCTGAGCCGCCCTCCTATGCCGGCATCTTCGGCGCCGGCAACGCCACCATCGGCGGTGCCGTCGCAGCCGGCATCTCCGGCCCGCGCCGGATCACCGGCGGAGCCATGCGAGACCACGTCATGGGTGTTCGATTCGTCAACGGCGCGGGTGAGGTGATGCATTCCGGCGGCCGTGTGCTGAAGAACGTCACCGGGCTCGACCTGTGCAAGCTGCTCACCGGCAGCCATGGCACGCTCGGCATCATCACGGAGGTGACGCTGAAGGTGCTGCCGCGTCCCGAGGCGACTGCGACGCTCGCGGTAAACGCGGCAGATTTCGCCACCGGTCAGCGCGTGCTCTCGGCCGGCCTCGGCGCGCCCTATGGCGTCAGCGGCGCAGCGATCGTCGGCCATCGCGCGCTGCTGCGGATCGAGGATTTCGCCGAGAGCGTCGCCTACCGTATCGCGAAGCTGCGCCAAGACCTGGCCGAACACGGCGCGTCCGAGATCATCGAGGGCGAGGCGAGCCGCGCGCTGTGGCGCGACGTCGCGGAGGCGACGCCGCTCGACCTCGCACCGGATGACGCGGTGTGGCGCGTCTCGGTCAAGCCCAGCGAAGGGCCGCGCCTCGCGGCCGCGCTGCGCACCGCCTTCGATGCGAAGCTCATGCTCGACTGGGGCGGCGGCCTCGTCTGGGTGGCCGGACCAGCGACCGAGGCTGCGCATCGCGCGGTGATGGCGGCCGCCGAAGATGGCGCCTTCCTGCTGTTTCGCGCGCCCGATGCGCTGCGCGCCGCGGTGCCGGTGATCAAGCCCGATGCGCCCGCGCTCGCCACGATCGCGCGCCGCGTGAAGGCGGCGCTGGACCCACGCGGTCTGTTCAATCCCGGGCGCATGCAGGCAGGCTTTTAGAATGCAGACGAATTTCTCCGAAGCGCAGCTCGCCGATTCGGACACGCGCGAGTCGAACACCATCCTGCGCACCTGCGTCCATTGCGGCTTCTGCACGGCCACTTGCCCCACCTTCGTGCTGCTGGGCGACGAGCTGGATAGCCCGCGCGGGCGCATCTACCTGATCAAGGAGATGCTCGAGCAGAACGCGCCGGCGACACCGGATGTGGTCAAGCATGTCGACCGCTGCCTCTCCTGCCTCGCCTGCATGACGACCTGCCCCTCGGGCGTGAACTACATGCACCTTGTCGACCACGCGCGGCGCCATATCGAGGAGACCTACACGCGCCCGTGGCCGGAGCGCGCGCTGCGCCGGGTGCTGTCCTTCGTGCTGCCATACCCCGCGCGCTTCCGCGTGGCGCTGTCCGGCGCGCGCCTTGGCCGCCCCTTCGCGCGACTCATCCCCGGCACGTCCATGCTGGCGGCGCGGCTACGTGCCATGTTCGCCCTCGCGCCATCGCGCGTGCCGCCGGCCTCGCCGCTCGCCGGGGCGCGCGTGCATGCGGCTCAGGACGAGCGCCGCGGCCGCGTGGCCCTGCTCGCCGGTTGCGCGCAGCAGGTGCTCGCGCCTTCGATCAACGAGGCCACGATCCGGCTGCTGACGCGCATGGGCATCGAAGTGGTGGTGGCCGGCGGTGCCGGCTGCTGCGGCGCGCTCGATCACCACATGGGCCACCACGACCCGGCGATGCGCCTGGCCGCCGCCAACATCGAGGCATGGTCGGGCGAGATCGCTGGTGCGGGCCTGGACGCGGTGGTGGTGAACACCTCGGGCTGCGGGACCACGGTGAAGGATTACGGCTTCATGTTCCGCGACACGCCGCTGGCCGCGAAAGCCGCGCAGGTGAGCGCGCTGGCCGCCGACGTCACCGAGGTGCTGGTGCGCTTCGGCTACGCGCCGACGCGCGCGGCGCCGGGGCTGACGCTCGCCTACCACGCCGCCTGCTCGCTGCAGCACGGGCAGAAGATCACGGCCGAACCCAAGGCGCTGCTCAAGCGGGCGGGCTTTGCGGTGAAGGAACCGGCGGAGGGGCATCTCTGCTGCGGCAGCGCGGGCACCTACAACCTGATGCAGCCGGTGATCGCGGGACAGTTGAAGGCGCGCAAGCTGGACAATATCGCACGGCTGCGCGTGGACGCGATCGCGGCGGGGAATATCGGCTGCCTCACCCAGCTTGCCGGCGGCGGCTTGCCGACGATCCACACGGTGGAGTTGCTGGATTGGATGGCAGGCGGTCCGAAGCCCGCGGCACTCGGCGCGGAGTCCTGAAAGCTTAATCGTTTCACCATGTTATCGCGGTCTCTCGCGGCCGCGTCTTTGACGACACAAGCGGGCATAGAGCTTTACGGCATCCTCGGTCGCGGCGATCCGCCCGCGGCGGATGGGCTGTGGGGCGTCCTGTCCGGAGTGTCGCGACCATGTCCCAATCCCTCGGCGCCGGCTCGATCGCGTTCACCTTCTTCGACGCGGACGGCAACAAGGGTTTCGCCTTCGTCGCGGTCGATGCGATCGCCGCCGGCACCGTCATCCATTTCACCGACAATGAGCCGAATGCCCTCGGATCGCTCAACACCAGCGAGGGCTCGCTCACCTGGACGGCGCCAGCCGGCGGCGTCGTGCCCGGCCAGGAGGTTGTCTTCTCCAACGTCATCCTCGGGACGCGCAGCGTCTCGTCCGGTTCAATCACCGCGACGAGCGGCTTCAACCCCAGCGGCACCGACGAGTCGCTCTACGCATTCCAAGGCACCAGCAACACGACGCCCACGACCTACCTCTCGGCCATCTCCAACAACAATTTCTCGAACCAGTCGGCCGGCTCGCTCGACAACACGGGATTGACGCTCGGCGTCAACGCGGTGGGCCTGACCGGCAGCGTCGATGTCGCGCGCTACGTGGGCCCGACCGATTTCAACAACAGCCACGACCAGGCGACCAGCCGCGCCGAGGCGCTGGCCGCGATCAACGGCACCACACCGGTCACAGGCACCCAGGACACGCCGACGCAAGCCAGCCAGGGCTATTGGATCACACAGGGCGGCCCCGGCAGCCAGGACACCGACGGCACCGCGCCCGATGCCGGCGACGCGCCACGCCAGTTCGACATCATCTGCTTCTATCCCGGCACCCTGATCACCACCCCGGCCGGCCATTGCGCGGTCGAGCAGCTCGCCATCGGTGACCTGGTGCTCACCAGCGCCGGCATCGCCACACGGGTGCGCTGGATGGGCCGTCAGACCGTCTCCACCCGCTTCGGCGATCCCCTGCGCGTCCTGCCCATCCGCATCCGCGCTGGCGCTCTCGCCGATGGGGTGCCCGAGCGCGACCTGCTCGTCTCGCCCGACCACGCGATGCTCGTGGACGGCATCCTGATCCAAGCCGGCGCCCTGGTGAACGGCACCTCCATCACCCGCGAGCCCGTCGTGCCGGAGACCTTCACCTATCACCACATCGAGCTGCATGATCACAGCCTGGTCCTCGCGGAGGGCGCGCCGGCCGAGACCTTCGTCGACAATGTCGCCCGCTGCGCCTTCGACAACTGGAATGAGCACGAGGCGTTCTACGGCCATCTCCCGAGCATCCAGGAAATGACGATCCCGCGCGCCAAGGCGCATCGCCAGGTGCCCAGCCGCATTCACGCCTCGCTCGCCGAGCGCGCCTTGGCGGAGCGCTGCGCGGCCTAGGCCGCGTCAGGCCGCGGCGGGGGCCGCGGATAGGCCGCAAGGCTGTTTTCGGTGAGCGCGGTGAGCGCGTCGAGCAGCCTCGCCACCGTGGCGCGATCTCCGGCCCGCGCGGCAAGCTCGATCTGGAGTGCCGCATCCCGGAGTGCGATCGCGCCAAAGGTGCCGGCAGCGGATTTCAGCCCATGCGCCTCGTCCTCGATCATGCCGAGGTCGCGCAGCGACAGAAGCCGGGCGAGGCGTTCGCGCGTCTCCTCGGCGAAGACCCGCAACAGGCGCGGCAACTGGCCGGGGCCGACGGCGGCGCGCAGTTCCTCCAGCGTCTGCCGGTCGAGCAGGATCGGGCGCGTCGGCGGCTCGGGCTCGCTCGCGTCGGGCCGCGGCAGGCGCAGCGCGGTGAGTTCAGCGACGACCGCGAGCAACTGGTGCTGGTCCATCGGCTTGGCGATATGCCGGTCCATCCCGGCGGAAAGGCACCGCTCGCGATCCTCGGGCAGGGCGGAGGCGGTCAGCGCCACGATCGGCACCCGTCCGGCAATCCCCGGCAGGGCGCGGATCGCCGTCGTCGCCGCAATGCCGTCGCGGCCGGGCATGCGGATATCCATCAGGATCAGGTCGTATTCGCCGCCGCGCGCCGCCGCGACCGCCTCGTCGCCATCATGGACAAGGTCGACCTCGTATCCCGCCTTGCGCAGGATGGCCGCTGCGACGAGCTGGTTCGAGATGCCGTCCTCGGCGAGCAGGATACGCCCCGCCATGCTCGCCGTCCTTCGCCGTGGCAGCGGGTGCGGCTGGCTTGCGGGTGGTGCGGGCAGGCGCGGCAGCGCGCCGCGCTGGATGGGCTGCAGCGGCAGGTCGAAGGTGAAGGTGGCCCCGTGCCCGGCCTCGCTCTCGACCCAGATCGCCCCGCCCATCATCTCCACCAGGCGCTTGCAGATGGAAAGCCCGAGGCCGGTGCCGCCGTAGCGCCGGGTGATGTCCTGGGCACCCTGGCTGAAGCGGCGGAACAGCCGCGCCTGCACCTTGGGGGCGATGCCAACGCCGCTATCCTTCACCACGCCGCGCATCCGCCCCTCCGGCGTCAGGTGCAGGCTGATGTGAACCCCGCCGAGCACGGTGAACTTCACCGCATTGTCGGCGAGGTTGAGCAGGACCTGGCGCAGCCGCTGCGCATCGCCCACTGCGCCCTCCGGCAGCTTGGGGTCCACGAAGCTGGTCAGCGCCAGGCCCTTCTCGTCGGCGGCCGGGCGGAGCAGCTCCATCACCTCGGCCACCGGGCCGGCGAGCCGGAACGGCTTGGCCGCGATGACGAACTTGCCCGCTTCCATGCGCGAAAGGTCGAGCACGTCGTTCATGGTGTCGAGCAGGGTCAGCCCGCAGCGGCGCGCCGTCTCGGCATAGGCGCGCTGCTCGGCGCTGAGCCCGGTCTCGAGCAGCAGCGCCAGCGTCCCCATCACGCCGTTCAGCGGCACCCGCACCTCATGGCTCATGAAGGCGAGGAAACCGGTCTTCTCGGCATGGGCGCGCAGCGCATCGCGGCGGGCGCGGTCGGCGGCGCGGCGTGCCTTCTCGCGCAGCGTCACGTCGTGCTGGATGCCCAGGAAGCAGCGCAGTGATCCGTCGGCGTCGAATAGCGGCGAGATCAGCAACTCGTTCACGAAGCGCTTGCCATCCTTGCGGTGGTTGGTGATCGTGAGTTCGATCGCGCGACGCTCGGACAGGGCGCGACGGATCTCAAGCGCCTTGCCCGGCTCGGTGCCCGGTCCTTGCAGGAAGCGGCAGTTGCGCCCCAGAACCTCCTCCGCAGCGTAACCGGTCATCGCCAGGAAGGCAGGGTTTGCGAAGGTGATCGGGCAGTCCGGCTGGCGGGGATCGGCGAGCACGACCCCGGTGGGCGCGGCGGCGACCGCCGCGGCCAGCGTCGCGTTCTCGGCCTGGGCAATGGCTTCGGCGGCGAGGTCCTGGGGGTCCGGCCGCGGGGTGACGACGCGCACCGGTTCAGCTTTCGTAGGCGACGAGCGATTCGAACGGCGTGTCGAGGCGCTGGCGGCCGCCGAGGAAGCTGAGCTCGATCAGCGCGGCGGTCGCCGGCACCACCGCACCCGCCTGGCGCAGCAGCGACACGCCAGCCGCCATGGTGCCGCCGGTGGCCAGCAGATCGTCGAGCAGCACGACGCGCTTGCCCGCCGCGACCGCATCGGCCTGCATCTCGATGCGGTCGGAGCCGTATTCGAGCGCGTAGTCGAGCCCGATGGTCTCGCCGGGCAGCTTGCGCGGCTTGCGCAGCATGACGAAGCCGAGCCCGAGCTCAAGCGCCAGCGGGGCGGCGACGAGGAAGCCACGGCTCTCGATGCCGGCCAGGAGCTCGGGTTCGTAGGGGCGGATCAGCGCCGCGAGGCGGGACACCGCCGCGCGCCAGGCCGCGGCATGCGCGAGCAGCGTCGAGATGTCGTAGAACAGGATGCCCGGCTTCGGAAAATCCGCAATTCCACGGATGTGCGCCTTGAGGTCCAGATCGGCGGTGCCAGCCTGGCTGGGCAAATCGTCATTCATGGTGAAATGGGTCCGTGACAATCGGGAAAGCGGGAGATCGGGCGCCATGGTAACAAGGCGCCGGGGGTCGCGCGCTGCAAGTCCTGGTTCATGCATGATTCGCACCACGGATGTTATCCTTGCTTTGAAGGATGGCGGAAATTTGTTGCTCAAGCGAAGCGCTTGGCGATGCAGCACTTCGGTGCCATGTGCCTCGCCATGTCACGCATCGCGGTGGCCGGCCTCGCCGGCGTTCTCGGCTTCCTGCTCTATGTCGGCGCCGTGGTGGCCCTGGCCGACCATGTGCTGCCGCTGCATTGGCTGGTCCAGCTGCTGTATTTCGTGGTGGTCGGCGTCGCCTGGGCGTGGCCGGCCAAGCGGCTGATGATCTGGGGCGCCGGCGGTACCGCGGCGCGGCCGCGCGACTAGCCCTTCGGCCTTCCGTCACGGCGCCGGTCGCAGCGCCGCGGCGATGACCGGCGCCAGGCCCTTGAACTCCCCGGCGCGCACGCTGCGCCCGCGCCAGGCAAGGCCGATGGTCCGGCTCGGCCGATCGCCATCGATGGGGCGGAGGCAGACATCGGCGCCACTCAGCACGCCGCCATCGACCGCGAGCCTGGGCAGCAGCGTCATGCCGAGATTGCCCGCCACCATCTGCACCAGCGTGTGCAGGGAAGTGGCGGAGAACCCCTCCCCCGCCGAGGCGCCCGGCAGCCCGCAGGCGGACAGCGCATGGTCGCGCAGGCAATGCCCATCCTCAAGCAGCAGCAGCGATTCGCCACCCAGCGCCGTGCTCGGGATGCGTGGCAGGGAAGCGAGCGGGTGGTTCAGGGGCAGTGCCGCGAGGAAGGGATCCTCGGCGATCGCGAGCGTGTCGATATCGGCGGCCGTTCCGACAGGCAAGGCGAGCAGCAGCAGGTCGAGCTTGCCGGCCGCGAGCGAGTCGAGCAGCCGGTCGGTCAGGTCCTCGCGCAGCCAGAGCTTGAGGCGCGGGAAATTCTCGCGCAGCGCCGGCATCAGCCGCGGCAGCAGGAACGGCCCGATGGTCGGAATGACGCCGAGTCGCAGCGGGCCGCTGAGTGGGGCGCGCGCGGCGGCCGCCGCCTCGGTCACCGAGGCGAGCGCGGCCAGCGCGTGCCGCGCCTCGCGCAGGATGTCGAGGCCGAGCGGCGTGAAGATCGGGCGCTTGGCGCCACGGCGCTCCAGCAGCGGCGCATCGAGCTGGCGCTCGAGCGCGATGATGCCGGCGGACAGCGTGGACTGCGTCACCGCGCAGGCCTCGGCGGCGCGCCCGAAATGGCCGAACTCACCCAGGGTGACGAGGTAGCGCAGTTGCTGCGGGCTCGGGAGCGGCCCGGAGGCCAGGGTCTTCATCGATTCCAGCGATCGTTTTCCCGAAAACTATTCATTGGCCGGCATTGCTGCACCGCACTATGTCACTTGTAGGCAAACAACCAAAGGATGATTCCGATGCTCACCGTTGGCGACAAGTTCCCCCAGTTCGCGCTCACCGCGGTCAAGGGCGGCCCCGAGGGGCTCGGTGGTCCGGGCGTGTCCTTCACCGACGTGACCTCGGCCTCCGATGCGGGCCAGTGGAAGATCGTGTTCTTCTGGCCGAAGGATTTCACCTTCGTCTGCCCGACCGAGATCGCGGCTTTCGGCAAGCTCGCCGGCGAGTTCGCCGATCGCGACGCGGTGGTCTACGGCGTCAGCACGGATAGCGAGTTCGTCCATCTGAACTGGCGCCTGCACAATGACGACATTCGCGACCTGCCGATCCCGATGCTCGCCGACATCAAGCGCGAGCTGTCTTCCGCTCTGGGCATCCTCGACAAGGACGCGGGCGTGCCGCTGCGCGCGACCTTCATCGTCGACCCGCACGGCACCATCCAATGGGCTTCGGTCAACGGCCTGAACGTCGGGCGCAACCCGGCCGAAGTGCTGCGCGTACTCGACGCCTTGCAGACGGATGAGCTCTGCCCCTGCAACTGGGAAAAGGGCCAGGCTGCGCTGAAGCCGCAGGAGCTGTTCTCCGCGGCGGCGTGAGCAAACCGGCGGGGGGGCGATGCCCCCTGCCCTTTCTTCGGATCGCGTGAAGGATATCGGCCATGTCGCTTGAAGCCCTGCGGAATTCCCTGCCCGACTATGCCAAGGACCTGAAGCTCAACCTCGGCAGCCTCGCCGCCGAGCCGGTGCTGAGCCAGCAGCAGCTGGCCGGCACCTTCGTGGCCTCCGCCCTCGCCTCGCGCAACGCGGCGGTGATCCAGGCGATCCTGGCGGAGTTCGCCCCGAAGCTCTCGGCCGAGGCGCTGGTCGCGGCGAAGTCGGCGGCGGCGATCATGGGCATGAACAACGTCTATTACCGCTTCACCCACCTGGTCGGCGGCGACTACGCGCAGATGCCGGCGCGGCTGCGCATGAACGTCATGGCCAAGCCGGGTGTCGAAAAGGTGGATTTCGAGCTCTGGTCGCTGGCGGTCTCGGCGATCAATGGCTGCGGCATGTGCATGGAGAGCCACGAGAAGGTCGTCCTGCATGGCGGCCTCGGGAAGGAGCAGGTGCAGGCTGCGGTGCGCATCGCCTCGGTCGTGCATGCGACCGCCGCGGTGCTGGATGGCGAGATGGCGCTCGCGGCCTAGCCGCGACGCCTGGCGGCCTTGGCTACGCCGCTTCACCGGTGCTGCGGCCCTCGCAGCTGCCACTGTCGGACGCCCCGCTGTTGCGGTGGCCGTCCACGCCGCCGGAAGATGCCCGTCTCAGGACCGCAGCCGCGGCTCTCGGCGGCAAACGTTGACAGATCGTCGTGGCGCGACGTCGCAGCATCCTGAGCATCGCGAGGCCGCGGAACGCAATTTCGCTGCGCTACATCCATTGCAGCGGCGTGCTCGGCCTGTTCAACGCCGTCTACGAGGGCGCGAACACCTTCGTCATCGGCTACCGCTACAGGTCCTGAACGACGGCCGCGTCCTTGCGGAGTGCGAGCAGGTGCAGCGCATAGACCATGGTCGAGCGCGCGTGCAGCCGCACCGCCCAGGGCTGGTCGGCGATCTCGCCGGCGATGGTGATGCCGGCGATGGATTGCGGATGCGCGCCCTCGGTGAGGATCGCACGGACAAGGGACTCGGCCGAACCCCGGTGCGGCCCACGCTGCGAATGGCCGCCGATCCAGTAGGGCGGCTGCGTCGCGGTCGGCGACCAGTCATAGGGTGAGCACAGGATCGCGCCGCCGCCCGGCGCCAGCAGCGCCACCATCGCCTGCAGCAGCGTCACCGGCGAGGGCACGCAGTCCAGCACGTTCAGCGCGGCGATGCGGCCGAACGTCCCCGCCGCGAAGGGCAACGCCATGGCGTCGCAGGCCCAGTGATCGATCCGCGTGGCATGCGGCGTTGGGATGGTGAAGGCGACGGCGTCATAGACCAGCCCGATGCGGCGCCGGGCGAAGGCCACCCGCCCGTTGCGCTGTGCCTGGCCGGCCAGGCGCAGCATGGAAAAATTAAGATCGACGCCGAGCACCAGCCCGTCGCCGCCCGCGGCCAGTTCGGCGGTCGCGCGACCGATCGAGCAGCCGATATCCAGCGCCGGCCCGGTGGGCAGCCCCTCACCCAGCAGCACCAGGCCGGCGTGCAGCGCGCGCGCCACGCTGCCGGGCGGGAAGGGCTGCGTGCCGAGCTCCGGGTCGAACTCGCCCCAATGGTCATGCGCATAGGCGCCGAGGTGATGGCGCGTCGCCTCGAAGGGCGTACCTGGCCCGATGGCGTCGCCGAGTGCCGAGACCGTGTCGGGCATGAGGTCCTCGCGCGCGAGGATCTGCGCCTGGCTGTCGGCCAGGAAGCGCGCCGGGTCCGGCACCAGGATGGGGATCGCATCGATGATGGGGAATTCGCACTGGCACTCCGCCGCCGCGCACAGCAGCGTGCCGTGCTCGATGACCTCGCCATCGCGCCGGTCGATCCTGCCGAGGCTGAGGGCGCGATCAGTTCGGGCTTCGAGCCGGCAGCGGGGGCAGACGGGGGCGAGCGCCTCGAAATGGCCCAGGCGCACTCAGCCGCCGATCAGCACGGTTGGGCAGCAGGGCGGCAGGATCTTGCCGGTCGGCGAAGGGATCGGCGCGACGCAGGAGGCATGCGCCGTCAGGTCGTTCGCTCGCGCGGCGGGAAGGTTCAGGATCAGGACCGTGGCGGAGCCCTTGACGATGATCCCCGGACCCGCGGGGACGCAGGGGATGAGCATGCACGGCACGGTCATGTCGGTGGAGCGTGCGGCGGGCATGCTGCCGATCAGCACCGTGGGCGCGCCGGGGGCGACGATGGCCAGCGGCATGGCCGGGTGTGGGACGGGCGTCGGCGTCGGTGCGGGCGGGTGGATCGGCGCGTGGCAATGCGGCGCATCCTGCAGGACGAGATCGGTCAGACGTGCGGCCGGCATACCCATGGGACACTCTCCTGCGCGAAGCCTACCGGGACCGTACCGAAAAAGCGAGGCCGAGCGCGGCGCGGGGGCGCGCGTGGTCCTCCGCCGCGCCGTGCATCATGGCGCCAGGCGAAATCCATCCGGCGGCAGTGTGATGTCGACCGAGACGACCATGTGCTCGCCCACCGCCATCAACGGGACCTTGGCGGTCTTGATCGGCTCTTCCTCGGTGGTCGGCAGGCCGCCCTTCTTGAACAGCGTGGTCTTCACCTTGCCCGAGCCCAGGACCTCCAGCCACAGGTCGAAGCCGAGGAAGATCATCTTCACCGGGTTCGGGTGCCGGGCGATCGCGTGGCCAAGGTCTTGCAGGCTCGGCATCGAAGACTCCAACGGCGCTCGGCCGCGATCTGGACGGAGAGGATTAAGGAGACGTTCGCGGCCTTGGCAAGATGCGTCGTCAGCCCAGCCGGGCGCGATGCTCGACCATCGCGACCGCCTCGGCGCGCTGCGGTGCGGTGGCGGTGGGTGCGCGGGAGAGGGTCTTGGCGGCGCGGATCGCAGTCCAGCACGCATAGACGGCCTCGATCTGCTCGGGCGTGACGCCGGGCAGGTTGAGAATGGACCGGCTATGGACGGCCGGGCGCTCCAGGTAGTCCTCCGGAAGGTAGCCCTTGTCGCGGCAGAGCTGGAACAGCGCCGTGCCGGGATAGGGGTAGAAGACGAAATAGCCGAAATCGACCGGGTCCAGCTCATGGTGGAGGTCGATGGTCTCCTCCATCTCGGCGAGCGTCTCGCCCGGCGTGCCGATGATGTAGTTGGCGGTGGCCATGATCCCCACCTCCTTGGTCCAGCGGAACACGTCGCGGAAGCGCTGGTTGGTCGCGTGGCGTTGCATGATCTGGCGGCGCACCCTCTCGGACCCGCTCTCCACGCCGTAGACGATGTGCTTGCACCCGGCCTCCGCGAGCTCGCCCAGCATGCGCTGGTTCACCGTCTCGACGCGCGCATGCAGCGAGAAGGGCGTGCGGAATTCGTCCCCATAGACGCGGCAGAACTTGGTGACCCAGGGATGGTGGATGGTGAAGGTGTCGTCGAGGAAGATGACGTAGTTCAGCGGGCCCTTCGCGCGGATGGCGCGCAGTTCCGCCAGCACGTTCTCATGGCTGCGCCTTCGGCCATAGGCGCCGGTGGATTGTTCGGCATAGAGCTGGTCATACATCCGCGCGGCGCAGTAGGTGCAAGGAAACGGACAGCCGCGCTGGGTCGAGACATGGACCACGCCGTAGCGCTCATCGAGCAGGTCGCGCGCGGCAAAGGGTATGCTGTCGATGGGCTCGATGGGTGGGCGGATCTTCGGGCGCGGCATGCCCTTGGCCCAGATATTCCCGATCGCCGTGGTATCGCCGCCCTCGGCGAGCGCGGCGACGAGGTCGAGCAACGCCGACTCGCCCTCGCCGAGGCAGACATAGTCCACGCCGGGACATTTCAGCACCTCCTCCGGCGCGAAGGTCGCATGCAGACCGCCGAGGATGGTGGGGATGTTGGACACCCGGCGCAGCTCGACCAGCAGGGCCCGCGCGCGCAGCCATTGCCGCGTGGTGGCGGAAATGCCGATCAGGTCCGGCGCTTCCTCGCGCAGCGCGGCGAGGATGTCGGGCAGGCCCATGGCGATGCCCAGGCGCAGGAACGCCGCCTCATGCCCGTGGGCGCGCAAGGTCGCGGCGAGAAATCCGGGGCCGAGCGAGGCCACGGCCCAGTCGCTCTCGGTGTCGATTTCGAGGAACAGCACCTTCATGGCCGTGAAGGTTATCGCCAAGCGGTGCGGAACGCGATTCGGTTCGCGCCCGCATCGGGGGTTTTCTAGCGGACGATGGACAGCACGATTTCGAGCGCGATCAGCACCAGGATCGAGATCTCCAGCACCTCCGCCCGGTTGGCGTGGGATTCGCTGTACAGCGCGGTGTAGGTGTCGCGCATGATCGCGACCTTGCGGTCCACCGCGGCACCGATCGCGGGCACCCGCAGCGTGTCGATGGCCGCGGCGTAGACGCGGGCCAGGTAGACGTCCTCGGTGACCTGCAGGGCGTTGTCGACCTTCTCGGTCACCTCGGTGACCTCGGCGACCATCGAGGTGAGCCGGCGGGCCAGCGCGGCGTAGCGGCGCGCGGCGAGCAGCGATGTGGTGCGGCGCGCAGCCTCGACCAGGTCGTACATGCGCGGCAGCTCGTCATCGAGTCGCTCGTCGTAGTAGCGCATCTCGAGCAGCTGGGCGTTGACCAGCTCCAGCACGTCGGCGACGTCGGTCTCGCGCCGTGGCTCGATCAGGACCGCACGGTCCCAGGTGAGGATGACCAGGTCATCCTCGAAATAGGAGAAGCGCTGACGGAGCAGGCCCTGGCGCGCGGCGGCCGAGAGCGGGCGGGTCTCGCCCGAGAGCAGCGGGATGAGGTCGATGCGCGCCTCGGCCTCGGTTGCGTTCAGCGGCGGGTCGAAGGCGTGGATGGTGGCGAGCAGGTAGTCCTCCTGCAGGATGGCGCTGCTCGCGCGGTCGAGCGCGGGGCCGATTTCGGCGCGCAGGGTGGCGAGCAGGCCGGCCCATACGGGTGCGTTCGCGGCCGGCCCCACCGCGCGGTCGAAGGCATTCGCGCGGTCCACGAAGGCGGGCCAGGCGAGGTCGGTGACGGCCAGCGACAATTCGAAGGCGGCGATGCCGAAATCGTACAGGCGCACGCGCGCCTGGGCCTGGTGCTGGGTGCCGTCGAGCTCGAGCGTCGCCGGGCCCAGCGGCAGCAGCAGCGGCGGCACATCGAAGGCGACCGCCTTTGGCGGGGTGGAGGCGAGGCGCGCGCGCTCACCGCCCGGGCGGGCCGCGAGGGTCTCGGCGCGCGTGAGGTCGATCGCATAGGCGATGTCGAACAGGCGCAGCGCCGCGATCTGGCCGGACCGGATGGTGGGCGGCGGGCTGGACATGAGTGGTTTCCACGACGATGCGCCGGAGGGAACCCGACCGGTCCCGGCGTCACAAGTTCAGCGCGATGACATCGGATAAAGGCGCGCTGCGTCGCGCCTAACCCCTTGGAAACATGGGCGCTACAGGGATTGAACCTGTGACCCCTACCGTGTCAAGGTAGTGCTCTACCGCTGAGCTAAGCGCCCATAGCCGGGGAGCGGCCTTCTAGGCGGGAATTTCATGCCCGACAAGCGGCCTCAGACAGGCAGGCCCTCATCGAGCAGGTGGCGGAAATACGCGACCGTCTTTTCCAGCCCCTGAGCGAGCGGCACGCGCGGCTCCCAGCCCAGCGTTTTCCGCGCCAGCGTGATGTCGGGGCAGCGCCGCGTCGGGTCGTCCTGCGGCAGCGGGCGACGCTCGATCCGAGCCTTGCCGCCGACCATGGCGATCACCTGCTCGGCCAGTTCCAGCACCGTCATCTCGTGGGGATTGCCGAGGTTGATCGGGCCGGTGACGCTGTCGTCCGACGCCATGAGCCGCATCAGGCCATCGACCAGGTCATCGACGTAGCAGAAGGCGCGCGTCTGGCTGCCGTCGCCATAGATGGTGATGACGTCGCCCGACAGCGCCTGGACGATGAAGTTGGACACCACCCGCCCGTCATTGGGGTGCATGCGCGGCCCATAGGTGTTGAAGATGCGCGCGACCTTGATGCGCAGCGCGTGCTGGCGGTGGTAGTCGAAGAAGAGCGTCTCGGCGCAGCGCTTGCCCTCGTCGTAGCAGGCGCGGGGCCCGAGCGGGTTGACGTTGCCGCGGTAGGTCTCGGGCTGCGGATGGATCTCGGGGTCGCCATAGACCTCGGAGGTGGAGGCCTGCAGGATCTTGGCCCGGGTGCGCCGCGCGAGGCCAAGCGCGTTGATCGCGCCATGGACGGAGGTCTTGGTCGTCTGCACCGGGTCGAACTGGTAGTGCACCGGGGAGGCTGGGCAGGCCAGGTTGTAGATCTCGTCGACCTCGACGAACAACGGGAAGGTCACGTCGTGGCGCAGCGCCTCGAAGCGGGGGTGCTGCAGCAGGGTCGCGATATTGTCCCGGCTGCCAGTGAAGTAATTATCCACGCAGAGCACCTGGTTGCCCTCGGCGAGCAACCGCGCACAAAGATGCGAGCCGATGAACCCGGCGCCGCCAGTGACGAGAACCCGCTTGCGGGAGAGCATATTTGCCATTCTGGTCCCAACCTTTCGCCCATTCCTCTGGGGCAAACGCGCCGAGGCGTCGAGCGCCCGGATGACATGAGACCACGGCTGTGGTTTGAACAAGGTTACCGATGGACATTCCCGTAGACCCCCAGCCCTACTCGCTGCTGCGCCCGGCGCCGCAGACGATGCCGCTGATCTTCGCCTCGCCGCATTCCGGCCGCGAATACCCCCCTGCCCTGCTCGCCGCGGCGCGGCTCGACGCCCATGGGCTGCGCCGGAGCGAGGACAGCTTCGTCGAGGAATTGTTCGGCGCAGCACCTGGCGAAGGCGCGCCGCTGCTCGCCGCCCGCTTCCCGCGCGTTTGGTGCGACGTGAATCGCGAGCCCTGGGAACTCGACCCCACCATGTTCGACGGCCCGCTGCCGCATTGGGTGAACAGCGCCAGCGTGCGGGTCGGCGCGGGGCTCGGCACCATCGCCCGCGTGGTCGCGAACGGCGAGGCAGTCTATCGCCGCAAGCTGCGCTTCGCCGAGGCCGAGGAGCGGGTCCGCGCCGCCTGGCAGCCCTATCATGCCGCGCTGTCGGACCTGATCGCGGCGACCCGGGCGCGATTCGGCGCCTCCCTGCTCATCGATTGCCATTCGATGCCGGCCCACCCGGCCCATGGCGCCGCGGCGCCTGACATCGTGCTGGGCGACGCCCATGGCACCGCCTGCGCCCCGCGCGCGACCCGGCTGCTGGAGGAGCTGCTGTCGGACCTCGGCTACCGCGTGCGCCGCAACGACCCTTACGCGGGCGGCTATGTCACTCGCCACTACGGGCGCCCGCGCGAGGGCCAGCACGCGTTGCAGATCGAGGTTGCGCGGTCGCTCTACATGGATGAGGCGCTGATCGAGCGGAATGCAGGATTTCCGCGGCTGCGCCGGGACCTTGGCGCCGTGATCGCGGCCCTTGCGTCGACGGATTGGGATTTCCTGGCGCGAAGCTGAGCGTCCGCGGCGTTGCGACCCGGCCAAAAAAAAGTGGCGGCGCCCGAGGGCACCGCCAAGTTTAGGGAGGAAACGTCCAAGAAAGCAGAGAACGGGCAAGCCCGTCGCTGCTGAAACCTATTTAGGGCGTCCATCGTTCGTATGCAAGCGTTTTTTTGCGGTGCAATACGAAACGAAATGTTGCTGAAGCTCCAATCCGGTCAGCCGGGCGCCGGCGCCAGGAATTCCGCCCGTACCTGGGCGTCGTGTTCGCCCAGCGCCGGCACCGGTCCATAGCTGCGCTCGATCCCGGCGAAAATGGCGGCGGGTGCCGCGACCTCCACCGTGCCGGCCGGCGTGTGCACGGGCAGCCGCCGCAGCGCCGGATGCCGCGCGAGGTCGCTCACCTCGTTGACGAATCCATAGGCGATATCGGCCTCGCGCAGCCGCGCCGCGCAGGCCTCGCGCGTCAGCGTGGCGAAGGTCCGCCCCACATGGGCGTCGACCTCCGCGCGATTCGCGACCCGGTCGACATTGAGGGTGAAGCCCGGCCGGCTCGGCAAGTCCGGCTGCTGGAGGAAGACGCTGCACAGCCGCCCCCATTCGCGCTCGTTTTGGATCGAGATGAGCACCAGCGATGCGTCGGCGGTGGCGAAGGCGCCATAGGGGCAGATCGAGGGATGGGCGAGGCCGATGCGCGCCGGCGCGGCGCCGGTGCCTTCCTGGAACAGCAGCGGCACGTTCATCAGGTCGGCCATGCCGTCGAACAGCGAGACGGCGATGCCGGCGCCCCGACCGGTGATGGAGCGCGCGATCAGCGCCTCGAGCACCGCGGCATGGGCATTCATCCCGCACGCCACGTCGCAGAGCGAGACCCCCACCCGGCCCGGCCCCTCGGCGCGGCCGGTGACCGAGCAGAGGCCCGATTCCGCCTGCACCAGAAGGTCATAGGCCTTCATCGACGCGTATTCGCCCTGCTCGCCATAGCCGGAGATATCGACGGTGATCAGGCGCGGATGCTTCTCCCGCAGCGTTGCCGAACCCAGACCGGCGCGCTGCATCGCGCCGGGGGCAAAGTTCTGGATGAAGACGTCGGCGCGCGCGATCAGCCGCTCCAGCAGCGCGCGGTCGGCATCGTCGCGCAGGTCGATGGTGACCGATTCCTTGCCCCGGTTGAGCCAGACGAAATAGCTCGACTGCCCCTTCGCCGCGCGATCGTAGCCGCGCGCGAAATCGCCCTCGCGGCGCTCGATCTTGATGACGCGGGCGCCGGCATCGGCCAGTCGCATGGAGCAGGTGGGCGCTGCGACCGCCTGCTCCATGGCGATGACGAGGAGGCCGGTGAGGGGTTTGGCTTGGGTGTCCATGGGGGTCAGCCTCGTGTGGGCGGCGGCGCGGCGTGCGCGGTCAGGTGAAGAGCGGCGCAATCTCGCGGCCGAAGGTGATCAGCTCCGACAGGTTTCGCAGGACGGCCGCAGCCACCGCGAGCTTGGCGGCGATGGCCCAGGCCTGCTTGCCGCCACGCGACACATGCGCCGAAGCAGAGCGCCAGATGCCAACAAATTGCCAGATGGGAGAGACGAGCATCAACGCGGTGAAGCCGATGACGGCGGCGCGCATCTGGTTCAGGCTCAGGGAGTCGGCGTTCGCATCGATGAGGGTGCCGATGCCGTACAGCACCGCCACACTGACCAAAGCGACGAGCACGCCGTTTATCCAATAGGCAAAGCCCAGCGAGAAACCACCACGCCAATGCTTGGCGATATAGGCGCCGACGCCGCCGACGCCGTGCATGTTCTCAGCCACCGTCGCCATTGGATCCGCCCCTGTTCTTTCAAAGTGTCGTGTTTCTGTTTCCGACCGCCTTCAGGCGCCGTCAAGCGGCGGCATGGCGAGGGTATCCGCCAGATGGTCGAACAGCAGCCGGACGCGACGGCTGGCGCGCAGATCCTCATGCATGACGACCCAGACCTCCAGCCGCCAGCAGCCAGTCGGCCAGCACTGACAGCAGCGCCGGGTCGCGCGCCGCGACCGGCGCCTGGCAGCCGCCGATGCAGGGTCCGGCGCGGATCATCGCGAGCTTGCCGAGGTCATTGTTGCAGCGGAGCGCGAAGCTCGCGCGCGGCAGGCCGAGCTGCCGCTGGCGCGCAGCCTCTGCCCATCCTGGTCATCGCCGCTCAGCGTGTGGCGGGCGAGGTCGGGCGGTCTCTGGGGCAACCCGTGCGCCTCGGCGTCGTCGCGATGAGTGTAGAGATGCACAGCGTCGCTCAATCTTGATGACGCGAGCGGCGGCGACGGCCTGCTCCATGGCGATGACGAGAAGGCCGGCGAGGGGTTGTGCGGCCGAATCAATCATCCTTGCTCGGGCCAGGGGCAGCGCCCGGCCGGAGTTCGCGGGCGCGGCAGAAGCGCGTCCGGCCAGGGATTGGGGAAGGTGTAGCCGGGATCGGAGACGCTGCGCGCCTCGCGCACCCGGCGCCCGTTCGGGCCGAAGACGATGCGTTGGACCAGGCGCGCGCCGTTAACCGCGCCGCCGCTGATCAGCGCCAGGCGCGGATGGCCGGCGCCGTCGCGGAACATCTCGACACGGAACGCGCTGTCCTCGCTGCCATGGGCGAGCACGGCGCGCCGAACGACGCCGCGTGCGTCGCGCCACTCCGTCAACGCGGCGCCGAGCGGCGGGCAATCGGGCCAGCTACGATGGTGCGGCCGCGTGCCGCGCGTGGCCTGGATCGCCGCGGCGCGATCGGCGACGGCGGTCTCGATCTCGCCCGCCACGGCGCCCAGGCTGGCCAACAGCAGCAGCAGTGCCGCGGCAACGCCCGCGCGCAGCGGCGCGACCTTGGCGGTGGCCCTGTCCCTGCGGGCATCGGCGGGGCTGATCATGCCCGGGTGTTTCCGTCCGCGGCCAGGACCCGTCAAGCCGCCAGCGACGCGGCCAGGTGGTCGAACAGCAGCCGCACGCGACGGCTGGCGCGGAGATCCTCATGCATGACGACCCAGATCTCCAGCGGCCAGCGCAGCCGGTCGGCCAGCACCGGCAGCAGCGCCGGGTCGCGCGCCGCGACCGGCGCCTGGCAGCCGCCGATGCCGAGTCCGGCGCGGATCATCGCGAGCTTGCCGAGGTCATTGTCACAGCGGATCGCGAAGCTCTCGCGCGTCAGGCCGAGGCCGCCGCTGGCACGCAGCGTCTGCCCGTCCAGGTCGTCGCCGATCAGCGTGTGGCGGGCGAGATCGGGCGGGGTCTCGGGCAGGCCATGCGCCTCGGCATAGGCGCGATGCGCGTAGAGATGCACCGCGACGGTCGCGAGGCGGCGGGCGACGAGCCCCGTCTGGGTGGGCCGAAAATGGCGGATCGCGACATCCGCCCGCCGCCGCAGCAAATCCTCGGTGCGGTTGGAGAGCGAGAGCTCGATCACGACGCCGGGATGGTCGCGGCGGAAGCGCCCCAGGATCGGCGGCAGCACTTCGGCGCCCATGATCTGACTGGCGCTGAGGCGGACCGTGCCATGCTCCGCGCCGGCCTCGCCGGAAGCGGCGCGCAGAAGGGCGGCGGCGGCATCGGCCATCGCCTCGGCATGCGGGCTGAGGTCCAGGGCGGCAGCGGTCGGCAGCAGGCCCTGCGGCGAGCGGGTGAAGAGCGGCGTGCCGAGGGCGGCCTCCAGCTGCTCCACGTGCCGGCCGATGGTGGGCTGGGTCAGGCCGAGCCCGCGCGCCGCGGCGGAGAGGCTGCCGTCGCGGACGACATGGAGGAAGGAGCGATAGAGCTCCCATCCAGGAGCGACGTTGGTCATACGAAATTGTATATCTGATGAAGGACAATATGCAATTTCGTTGATGCGGCCCGGACGTCATTCTGCGGACCTGCACGAAGGAGACAGGTCATGACGGAACGCAAGGCTTTGGTGATCGGGGCGACGGGCGGCATCGGCGGCGCGGTTGCCGCCGCCCTCCTGCGACACGGCTGGCAGGTGCGCGCGATGACGCGCCGCGATGCGCCCCCCGTACAGAACGGCATCGACTGGGTGCGCGGCGATGCCATGGTCGCGGCCGATGTCATCGCCGCCGCCGAGGGCACGCAGGTGATCTTCCACGGCGCGAACCCGCCCGGCTATCGCAACTGGCGCGGCCTCGCCCTGCCGATGCTGCGCGCGAGCATCGCCGCCGCCGAGGCGCACGGTGCGAGGCTCATCTTTCCCGGCACCATCTATAATTTCGGGCCCGATGCGTGGCCCGTGCTGCATGAGGGCGCGCCGCAAAACCCGCTCACGCGCAAGGGCAAGGTGCGCGCCGAGATGGAGGCGCTGCTGCACGCGGCGACGGCGCGCGGAACGCGCGCCCTTGTGCTGCGGGCGGGGGATTTCTTCGGTCCCGAGGCGCGAAGCTCCTGGTTCTCCCAGGCCATCATCGAGGGCGGCAAGCCGGTGCGGCGGATCACCTGGCCGGGCGTGACGGGCGGTGGCCACGCCTTCGCCTACCTGCCCGACCTCGCCGAGGCTTTTGCCCTGCTCGCCGATCGCGAGGCGGAGCTCGGCGCGATGGAGGATCTGCATTTCGCCGGGCACTTCGTCGATGACGCGGCGATGGCCGGCGCAGTGCGTCGCGCCGTCGGCGACGAGACGCTGAAGCTGGGGCGTTTTCCGTGGTGGCTGATGACGCTCGGAGCGCCATTCAACACGTTCTTCCGAGAGGTGCGCGAGCTGCGCTATCTCTGGAAGGAGCCGCTGCGCCTCGACAATGCGCGGCTCGTGGCGCTGCTCGGGGCGGAGCCGCACACGGCTTTGGACCAGGCGGTGCGCGACAGTCTCATCGGGCTGGGATCCATGCCGAAGCGCTGATCGGGTTCACCGCGCGTGTGCCAGGATCAGCACGCCCATGGCAAAGGCGACGCCGAGCCAGACGGTGCGGGAATGGCGCTGGCGCCGTTCGAACTCGGCAAGCGCGGCGGGATCGGCAGGGGCGAGCGTGCGGTACTCGTAGTACCACCAGTAGGGCGTCAGCACGCACCAGCCGGCGAAGATCTGCAGGACGTAGGATGGCACCGGCCCTTCGCCGAACAGCGCGCCAGCCACGCCGACCCCGCCGATCATCGCCCCGCCTACCGCCATCACCCATTGCAGCCAGGCGCCGGCCGCTGGCGTCACGCCGAGGTACCGGAGGACGGTGCGGTGACGATGGCGCGGGCGGCGACGAGGTCGAGCACGGCCAGCACGCGGCGCTCCAGCTCGGCGCCCGCGGTGTAGTCGGCGAGCACGGCGCAGTGGACGCGCTGTTCGTGGATGAGTTTCGCACCCTTGGCTGCGCGCGCCTCGTCGTCGGGCGGGAAGACGGCGATGGAGTGGCCGCCCATCTCCTTCACTGTGCGGAAGGAGGGGATGTCGGTGTCGCCATCGCCAATGAAGATCATGTTCGGAAACGGCACGGGCCTATCCTCGGGCGCTTGGTAAGCATTGACCGCCTCATTGTCCGAGAGATCGAGGGCGCCCTTGTTAATGCGGAACAGGTACTGCGTTTTGGTGGTGTAATTGACCCCGACCGCAGCGCCGACCGCGACGCCAGATCCGTCGTACAGGAAGCCCGACGCGAACACGGCGCCGAGATGCGGCCGAATAGACGTGCCGTCAATCATCTCGCGTAGGCCGGAGGAGATGACGTAGTGCTGCATGGTGATGCCTCGCACCGAGGCGGCGGCGTTGATGCGCGCGAACCAAGTCTCGACGCCGGGGAAAAGCGGAAGGTCGCGCCCATGTGCCACCCAATCCTCCCGCCGCATTGACAGGCCCGCGTAGCGCGCGCCCTCGATCATGCAGTGCATGTAGGTGAGGATCGGGTCGCCCTGCTGCGCTTTAGCGAGCTCGGTGGATCGCCTCCAGAAATCAACAGCGTCGATGCTAAGCTTCGGCAGGAAGCGATGCTCCTGCATGTTGCCCGGCGCCAGGGTCCCGTCGAAATCATAGGCGATGGCGACGGTCGCTTGCATGGCAATCAATAGCTCCGCGGCATGCCCAGCACGTGCTCGCCGATGTAGCTCAGGATCAGGTTCGTACTGATCGGGGCGACCTGATACAGGCGCGTCTCGCGGTACTTGCGCTCGATGTCGTATTCCTCGGCGAAACCGAAGCCGCCATGGGTCTGGATGCAGGCCTCGCCGGCGGCCCAGCTGGCGTCGGCGGCGAGCATCTTGCCCATATTGGCTTCCTCGCCGCAGGGCAGGCCGGCTTCAAACTTCTCGAGACCCTTCTGCACGATGGCCTCGGCAGCGCGCATCTGGGCATAGGCCTTGGCGATGGGAAACTGCACGCCCTGGTTCTGCCCGATCGGGCGGCCGAACAGCACGCGTTCCTTGGCGTAGGCGATGGAGCGCTCGGTGAACCACTTGGCGTCGCCGATGCATTCGGAGGCGATCAGCAGACGCTCGGCATTCATCCCGTCGAGGATGTAGCGGAACCCCCTGCCCTCAACGCCGACCAGGTTCTCGGCGGGGACCACCATGTTGTCGAAGAACACCTCGCAGGAATTGTGGTTCATCATCGTGCGGATGGGGCGGATGGTCAGACCGTTCCCGAGTGCCGCCTTCATGTCGACGATGAAGGTGGACAGCCCTTCGGTCTTCTTCGCCACCTGATCGCGCGGCGTGGTGCGTGCGAGCAGCAGCATCAGGTCGGAATGCTCGGCGCGGCTGGTCCAGATCTTCTGGCCGTTGACGATGTAGTTCTCGCCCTCGCGACGCGCCGTGGTGCGCAGCGCGGTGGTGTCGGTGCCCGAGGTCGGCTCGGTGACGCCGAAGGCCTGCAGGCGCAGCTCGCCGGTCGCGATCTTGGGCAGGTAGGCCTGCTTCTGCGCGGCGTTCCCGTGCTTGAGGATGGTGCCCATGATGTACATCTGCGCGTGGCAGGCACCGCCATTGCCGCCCGAGGCGTGCACCGTCTCCAGGATCGCAGCCGCGGCGGAGAGGGGCAGACCGGCGCCGCCGAATTCCTCGGGGATCAGCGCGCCGAGGTAGCCGGCCTCGGTCAGCGCGGTGACGAATTCGGTGGGGTAGCCGCGACGCGCGTCGAGCTCACGCCAGTACTCGCCCGGGAAGCGCGCACACAGTTTGGTGACCTCGGCGCGGATCTCGGCATGCGGGTCGGCGGCGATGAGGGGCTGGTCCATGGTCGGGTCCTCCGTTGCCCCTGGATTAGGAGCGAGGGGAGCGCCTGTCCAGGGTCAGGGCAGCACCGCGGCGAGGGAGGTTTTCACGATGATCGCGGCAGGGCCGGGTGCCAGCAGCGCCGCCTCGATGGCGGGGAAATCCGCCTCGGTCGAGGCGACCGTCACCGGGACGTGGAAGGCGGCGGCCCAGGTGGCGAACTCGGGATTGACCAGGTCGGTGCCGGAGACGCGCCCCGGGTGCTGGCGCTCCTGGTGGATGCGGATCGAGGCGTAGCTGCCATTGTCCGACAGCACCATCTTGATGGCGGCACCGCGCGCGACGGCGACGGCCAATTCGCCGCCCGTCATCAGCGCGCCACCATCGCCCAGCGCGCAGATCACCGTGCGCTCCGGATGGCGCAGCGCGGCGGCGACGGCGGCGGGCATGCCGAAGCCCATCGCGCCGGAGATGGGCGCGAGCAGCCGCTGCGGCGGCGCCCAGGGCAGCTTGCGGTAGAACGGCGCGCCGAAGGTGCCGGCGTCGAGCGTGACGATCGCATCCGCCGGTGCGACACGATGGATCAATGCCGCGACCTTCGCGAAGGCGATGCCGTCATCGAAGCTGCGCGTGCCGATTTGGCTGTCGGCGGTCTGCAGATCGCGCAGGCGCTTGTTCCAGCCCACGCGGGTGGCCGGCGCGCCCGGCTGCATGTCGAGCAGCGCCTGCGCCACCGCCAGCGGGTTGGCCGCCAGCGCAACCTCCGCCGGGAATTGCCAGCCGAGGAAACGCGGCTCGTCGCAGACATGGATGAGGCGTTGGCCGGGTGCGGGCCAGGTCCAGCCCTGTGTCGTGATGTCGGTCAGCCGCGTCCCGAGGGCCAGCACCAGATCCGCCTCGGCGAAGGCTTCGCGCTGCGCGTCCGGATTGCGCAGGCCCATGTCGCCGGCATAGAGCGGGTGCGCGTTGGGGAAGAGGTCCTGGCGGCGGAAACTGACCGCGACGGGCAGGTGCCAGCGTTCGGCGAGGGCGAGCAGCGCGTCGCGGCCGCCGGGCGCTTCAAAACCGTAGCCCGCGAGCAGGATGGGGCGCCCGGCGCGACGCAGCGCCTCGGCGATCGACGTGGCGTCGGCGAGCGCAGGGGCCACAAGCGTCGCGGGCAGAGGGGGCGCAGTGCAGGACATGGCGCCGATATCCTCGGGCAGCGAGAGCACCACCGGGCCGGGGACGCCCTGCATGGCCACAGCGTAGGCGCGAGCGATGAGTTCCGGCACCTGCTCGGGGTCAGTCGCCTCGCCGACCCATTTGGCGACGCCGCGGAACATGTTCGCGTAGTCGATTTCCTGGAAGGCGTTGCGGCGCAGATCGCGCTTCTCGACCTGCCCGATGAGCAGGATCAACGGCACGGCATCCTGCTCCGCCGTGTGCACGGCGATCGCGGCATTGCATGCACCGGGGCCGCGCGAGACCAGCACCACGCCGGGGCGGCCGGTGAGCTTCGCATCCGCGACGGCCATGAACCCCGCACCGCCTTCCTGACGGGCGATGACCAGGTCGATGCGCGGGTGCGCGTGCAGCGCGTCGAGCAGCGCGATGTAGCTCTCGCCGGGGACGCAGAAGGCGCGGTCGATGCCCTGGTCGGCGAGAAACTCGATGAGGCGTTCGGCGGCGGTGGCCACGCGCCTCAATGCCCGCGCGCGACGATGCCGCGGATGGCGGTGAGCGCGTCCTCGATCATCGGTGCCGTCACGTTGAGATGAGTGCACGCGCGCAGCCGCCCGCCGAGGCCGGAGATCATGATGCCCTCCATGCGCAGCGCGGCGGAGAGCTGCTCGGCGGTGAAGCCGGCGCCGGTGGTGTCGAAGAACACCAGGTTGGTCTCGGGTGCCTCGACCTTGAAGCCTTCGATCTGCGCAAGGCCGCGGGCGAGCGCCTTCGCATTCGCGTGGTCGTCCGCGAGACGGTCGATGTTGTTGTCCAGCGAATAGAGGCAGGCGGCGGCGACGATGCCGGCCTGGCGCATGGAGCCGCCTAGGCGCTGCTTCCAACGCCAGGCCTCGCCGATGAACTCGCTGGACCCGGCGAGCACCGCGCCGAGCGGCGCGCCCAGGCCCTTGGTGAAATCGAGCCAGACGCTGTCGTATTGCGCGACCATTTCCGAAGCCGGAATGCCGGCCGCGACGCAGGCATTCATCAGCCGCGCGCCGTCCATATGCGTCGCCCAGCCCTGGCCATGGGCGATGTCGGCGACAGCGTTGAGCTGTTCCAGCGGCCAGACGATACCGCCGCCGATATTGGCGGTCTGCTCGACCTCCAGCAGGCGCTGGGGGGGCGCGTAGCGGGTGCGCGGGCGAATGGCGGCGCGCAGCGTTTCCGGCGTGAACAGGCCGCGCGCACCCTTCAGCGGGTAGATCTGCGCACCCGTCAACGCAGCGTGGGTGCCGCCCTCGCTGGACAGGATGTGGGCCGTTTCATGCGCCAGGACCTCGTCGCCCTTGCGGCAATGGGTGAGGATGGCGATCACGTTGCACATCGTGCCGGAGGGCAGGAACATCGCCGCCTCCTTGCCCAGGAGTGCTGCCATCCGGTCGGTGAGCGCGTGCACAGTGGGGTCGTCGCCATGCTGCTCGTCGCCCAGCTCGGCGCGCATCATGGCGTCCTTCATGGCCGGCGTCGGGAGGGTCTGGGTGTCCGAATACAGGTTGATGCGGACGGGCGGGGCGCCGGCGGGTGGCCGGGAGGGGGCATGGACCATGACGCGCAGGCTAGCCTGCAATCCGGCAGACGGTAAACGGCCGGGCAACTTTCGCCGGCCTGGCTGATTTCAGGAGCCATCATGGCAAAACCCGGAAACATCCGCATCGGCGTGGGGGGCTGGACCTACGAGCCCTGGCGCGGGGCGTTCTACCCCGACAAGCACCCGCATAAGGACGAGCTCGCCTATGCGAGCCGAAAGCTAAGCTCGATCGAGATCAACGGCACCTACTACGGTTCCCAAAAACCCGAGACCTTTGCCAAGTGGCGCGAGGAGACGCCGAAAGACTTCGTGTTCTCCGTCAAGGCGCCGCGCTATGCGACCAACCGCAAGGTTCTCGCCGAGGCCGGCGACACCATCGAGCGGTTCCTGGGCGGCGGCGTGATGGAGCTGAAGGAGAAGCTCGGTCCTATCAACTGGCAGTTCATGCCGACCAAGCGCTTCGACCCCGATGATTTCGGGGCCTTCCTCAAGCTGCTGCCGTCGAGCCGCAACGGACAGGCGTTGCGCCACGTCGTCGAGGTGCGGCACGAGAGTTTCCGCGCGCCGGAATTCATCGAGCTCGCGCGCGAGCATGGCGTCGCGATCGTCGCCGACTTCGATGGTGAATACCCGCTGATCGCGGACCTGACCGCACCGTTCGTCTATGCCCGGCTGCTGGGCACGAAGGAGGGCGAGCCGACCGGGTATCCCGCGGCGACCCTGAAACTCTGGGCGGAGCGGGCACGCAGCTGGGCGAAGGGCGAGCTGCCGAAGGGCCTGGAGCGCGTTGGCAAACCGGCGGCGAAGGCTGCGGGACGGGACATCTATGTCTACGTCATCAGCGGCCACAAGGTGAGCAACCCCGCAGCCGCAATGGCGCTGATCGAGCTGATGGGCTAGCCCTGCGGCAGCGGCTCCGGCGGCGCATTCGGAACCAGAGCCCGGCCGTGCAGCGCCATGATCCGCCGCTCGAAAGCGCGCACCATCAGGCGGACTGCCTCGTTGAAGACGGTCCCGATCACCGCCTGCAGCAGGCGCGAGCGGAACTCGAAGTCGACGAAGAAATCCACTTCGCAGCCCTGCGCGTGCGGGCTGATGCGCCACTGGTTGTTCAGATAGCGAAAGGGCCCGTTCAGGTAGCGCACCTGCACATGGCCGGGCCGGTCCAGCGTCACCTCGCTGCGGAAGGTCTCTCGGAACACCTTGAACCCAATGGTAAGGTCCGCGGTCAGCACCGTGTCGGTGCGCGTGATGACGCGCGCGCCCACGCACCAGGGCAGGAATTCCGGGTAGCGGCGCACATCGGCGACCACGTCGAACACCTGCTCCGGCGTGGCGCGGAGGATGCGCTTTTCGGCATGTGTCGGCATGTCAGGCGCGCGCCCCCGACCGGCGGGCTTCCGCGAGTGCTGCGAAATCGCGATCCGCGTGGTAGCTGCTTCGCGTCAGTGGGGTCGCCGAAACCAGCAGGAACCCCTTGCCACGGGCGGTAATGGCATAGCTGTCGAACTCGTCGGGCGGCACAAAGCGGTCCACCGCGGCATGCTTCACCGAGGGCTGCAGGTACTGCCCGATGGTGAGGAAATCCACATCTGCGCTGCGCAGATCATCCATGACTTGCAGAACCTCGATCCGCGTCTCGCCCAGGCCCACCATGATGCCGGATTTGGTGAAGACCGTGTGGTCGCGCTGCTTCACGCGGTCAAGCAGCCGAAGCGAGTGGTAGTAGCGCGCACCCGGGCGGATGGAGGGGTATAGCGCAGGCACGGTTTCCAGATTGTGATTGAACACGTCAGGGCGGGCATCGACCACCACCTCCATCGCCCCGTCCTTGCGCAGGAAATCGGGGGTCAGGACCTCGATGGTCGTGGTGGGCGTGGCGGCGCGAATGGCCAGGATGGTCTGCGCGAAGTGGCGCGCCCCGCCATCGGCCAGGTCGTCGCGGTCCACCGAGGTGATCACCACATGGCGCAGGCCGAGCTTGGCGACCGCATCGGCGACGCGGCGGGGCTCGTCGGCGTCGAGCGCGCGGGGGATGCCGGTGGCGACGTTGCAGAAGGCGCAGGCACGGGTGCAGGTGTCGCCCATGATCATCATGGTGGCGTGGCGCTGCGACCAGCACTCGCCGATGTTCGGGCAGGCGGCCTCCTCGCACACCGTGACCAGGCGGTTCTCCCGCATCAGGTCGCGGGTTTCCTTGTAGATCGGGTGAGTCGGCGCCTTCACCCGGATCCAGTCCGGCTTGCGCTGGATGGGGTTGTCCGGGCGGTTGGCCTTTTCGGGGTGCCGCTCGGCGCCGGTCCTGACGGTTTGCGGCTCCGCAGCGGGTCTGGTCCTGTGGTCGATTTCTACGCGCATGGGCTAGATGTGGATCACCCGCCCGTAAGCATCAAGCACGCTTTCGTGCATGGCTTCCGAGACCGTGGGGTGGGGGAAGACCGTGTGCATCAGATCGGCCTCGGTGGTCTCCAGCGTGCGGGCGATGGCGTAGCCCTGGATCATCTCGGTGACCTCCGGCCCGACCATGTGCGCGCCCAGCAGCTCGCCGGTCTTGGCGTCGAACACCGTCTTCACGAAGCCCTCGGGCTCGCCCATGGCGATCGCCTTGCCGTTGCCGATGAAGGGGAAGCGGCCCACACGCACCTCATGGCCCGCGGTCTTGGCGGCCGCTTCGGTGAGGCCCACCGAGGCCACCTGCGGCCGGCAATAGGTGCACCCTGGGATGTTCAGCGCGTCCATCGCATGCGGGTGCAGACCGGCGATCGCCTCGACCGTCATCACCCCCTCATGGCTCGCCTTGTGCGCCAGCCAGGGCGCACCGGTGAGGTCGCCGATGGCGTAGACCCCCGGCTCCCCGGTGCGGCCCATTGCATCGATCTTCACATGGGTGCGCTCGACCTCGACCTTGGTGCCCTCGAGGCCAAGATCTTCGACATTGCCCACGATGCCGACGGCGGAGATCAGCCGGTCCGCCTTGATCTCGGTGACACCCTTCGCGGTCTCGATGATGGCGGTCAGCGCGTCCCCCTCCTTGCGCACACCCTGCACCTTGGCGTTGACGAGGATCTTCATGCCCTGCTTCTCGAAGGCCTTCTGCACGAAGGCGGAGATCTCCGCATCCTCGACCGGCAGGATGCGGTCCATCACCTCGACCAGCGTCACCTCGGCGCCCATGTTGCGGTAGAAGCTGGCGAATTCCGCGCCGATCGCCCCTGACCCGATGACGATCAGGCTCTTCGGCATGGCGGTCGGCACCATCGCCTCGCGGTAGGACCAGATCAGCTTGCCGTCCGGCTCGATCCCCGGGATCACCCGCGCGCGGGCGCCGGTGGCCAGGATGATGTGCTTCGCGGCCAAGTCCGCGACCGGCTTGCCGTCCTTGGTCACGGTGAGCTTGCCGGCGCCGGCGAGCTTCGCATGGCCGTCGAAGACGGTGATCTTGTTCTTCTTCAACAGGTGCTTCACCCCGCCCGAAAGCTGCCCCGCGACCGCACGCGAGCGCTTCACCACCTTCGCGAAATCGAAGCGGATATTGTCCGCCGCGAAGCCATAGGCGTCGAGCGTGTGCAGCGTGTGGTTAATCTCGCTCGCACGCAGCAGCGCCTTGGTCGGGATGCAGCCCCAGTTGAGGCAGATGCCACCCAGTTCCGCGCGCTCGACCAGCGCCACGCTCATCTTGAGCTGCGCGGCGCGGATGGCCGCGACATAGCCGCCGGGGCCGCCGCCCACCACGATGAGGTCGAAGGTTTGCTCGGCCATGGGTCAGTCTCCGGCGAGGGTTTTCAGCGCAGCGCCATCGACGCGCTGCATGGTCCAGGGATCGAGCGGGCGCGCGCCCATGGCGCGATAGGCGGCGATGGCGGGCGCATTCCAGTCGAGCACGTTCCATTCGAGGCGGGCGCCGCCCTCGTCGAGCACGCGGCGTGCGAGCGCCCTGAACATGGCGCGCGCGATGCCCTGGCCGCGATGGGCGGGTTCGACGAAGACATCCTCCACCCAGATCCCGTGGCGGGCGGTGAAGGTGGAGAAGGTGCGGTTCCAGACGCAGAGCGCGACCGGGATGCCGGCGACCTCGGCGATCATCGCGCCGGCGCGGGGCGTTTCGCCGAAGAGCGCGCGGTGGAACTCGGCTTCGGTGCCCTGGGCTTCGTGGAGGAGGTTCTCGTACTCGGCGAGGGCGCGGACCAGGCGGACGACGGTCGGCACGTCGGCCGGCGTCGCGTCGCGAAGGGTGAAGGAGGTCACGGCGAGGGTGCCCACGCCAAAGGTGACCGCGTAACCCTCTGAATTTGAAATAGAGGAAGTGAGATCGCCTTACTTTCAGACTTCCCTAGCGCATCGCGATGCAGCTTTCGGACATATTCCCCACCTGGGGCGGAAAGGCGGTCTGACACGGATGTACGGTTAAAAGAACGGATTAATTTCCTAGCATGCGCAGGGCCGCCGACGATGTCCAGGGGCGCGGCGGGAGGGATGACCGTCCCTCCGAACCCGCTCACAGCATCAGGCTCAGCGGGTCCTCGATGGTGCGTTTGAGGGCCTGCATGAACTCGGCGGCCAACGCGCCGTCGATCACCCGGTGGTCCACGCTGAGCGTGCAGGTCATCACGGTGGCGATCGCGAGCGCGCCGTCCTTGACCACCGGGCGCTGCTCGCCGGCGGAGACCGCGAGGATGCCGGCCTGGGGCGGGTTGATGATGGCGGAGAAATCGCTCACCCCATACATGCCCATGTTGGAGATGGAGAAGCCGCCGCCCTGGAACTCCTCGGGCTTGAGCTTGCCGGATTTGGCCCGCGCGGCCAGGTCCTTCATCTCCGCGCTGATGGCGGCGAGGCCCTTCTGGTCGGCCTTGCGGATGATCGGGGTGATCAGCCCGTCGGGGATCGAGACGGCGACCGAGATGTCGACGTCGCTGTATTGTATCGTCGCCTCGTCGGTCCAGGTCGCGTTGCAGCCCGGGTAGCGCTTGAGCGTCGCCGCCGTCGCCTTGATGACCAGGTCGTTGACCGAGAGCTTGAAGGCGCCGGGGCCGTCCTTGGACGAGCGGGCGTTGAGATCGGCGCGCAGCTTCAGGAGCGCATCGATCTGCATGTCCATCGTCACGTAGAAATGCGGGATGGTCGCCTTCGATTCCGCGAGGCGGCGCGCGATGACCTTGCGCATCGAGCTGTTCGGGATCGCGGTGTGCGGCGCGGTGATGGCCGGCGGTGCTGCGGGCTTCGGCGCCGGTGCAGCGGCGGGCGCGGCGGCGGGTGCGGAGGCCGAAGCTGGCACGGGCTTCGCGAGTGCGGCCTCGACATCCGACTTCACGATCCGGCCGTTGGGGCCGGAGCCGCTGATGCCATCCAGCGCGAGCCCCGCCTGCTGCGCCATGCGGCGCGCGAGAGGCGAGGCGAAGACGCGCTCGCCGGCATCATGCCCGTTCGCCTTGGGCGGGATCGGCTGCGGATTGAGCGCGACCTTCTCAGCCGGAGCCGGCGGTGCGGGAGCCGCAGCCGGCGCCTGAGCGGGCGCGGCGGCAGGTGCCTGCGCGGGCGGCGGCGCGGCATCGGGCACCGCCTCGCCCTTCTCCACCAGCACCGCGATCACGGCGTTGACCTTCACGCCTTCGGTTCCCGCCGCGACGACGATCTTGCCGAGCACGCCCTCATCGACGGCCTCGACCTCCATCGTGGCCTTGTCGGTCTCGATCTCGGCGATCACGTCGCCGGATTTGACGGTGTCGCCCTCGGCCTTGAGCCAGCGGGCCAGGTTGCCCTCAGTCATGGTGGGCGAGAGGGCGGGCATCAGGATGTTCGTGGCCATGGTGCGAACCCCTCAGCGATAGGTGACGCGCTTGGCCGCATCGACCACGTGGTCGACATGCGGCAGCGCCAGCTTTTCGAGGTTCGCGGCATAGGGCATCGGCACGTCGAGCCCATGCACGCGGACCGGGGGCGCGTCGAGATGATCGAAGCAGTTCTCGATGATCTGCATCGCGATCTCGGCGCCGATGCCGGCATAGGGCCAGCCTTCCTCGAGCGTCACGACGCGGTTGGTCTTCTTCACCGATGTGACGATGGTCTCGATGTCGAGCGGGCGCAGCGAGCGGAGGTTGATGACTTCGGCGCTGATGCCCTGTTCGGCGAGCTTGTCCGCCGCCTGCATCGCCATCCCGACCATGACCGAGAAGGCGACGAGCGTGACGTCGGTGCCCGCGCGCTCCACCTTGGCCTTGCCGATCTCGAGGATGAATTCCGGATCCGTCGGGCAATCAAAAGTCTGGCCGTAGAGGATCTCGTTCTCGAGGAAGATGATCGGGTTCGGGTCGCGGATGGCGGCGCGCAGCAGGCCCTTCGCATCGGCGGCCGACCACGGCGCCAGAACCTTCAGCCCCGGGCAATGCGCATACCAGCTCGCGTAGCACTGGCTGTGCTGGGCCGCGACGCGCGAGGCCGCGCCGTTGGGCCCGCGGAAGGTGATCGGACAGCCGAGCTGGCCGCCGGACATGTACAGCGTCTTGGCCGCCGAATTGATGATGTGGTCGATGGCCTGCATCGAGAAGTTGAAGGTCATGAACTCGACGATCGGCTTGAGGCCGGTCATTGCCGCGCCGACCGCCATGCCCGTGAAGCCATGCTCGGTGATCGGCATGTCGATGACGCGCTTGGGGCCGAACTCGTCGAGCAGGCCCTGGCTGATCTTGTAGGCGCCCTGGTACTGGCCGACCTCCTCGCCGATCAGGAAGACGTCGGAATCGCGCTTCATCTCGGCGGCCATCGCGTCGCGCAGCGCCTCGCGCACGGTGATCGGCGCCGTCGCGCCCCAATCCTTTTCGGGCGCGGCAGTCGCGACGGTGGCGGGCACCGAAGCCTGCGCGGGCTTCGATGCCTCGGCGGGCGCCGGTGCGGGCGCCTCGGCCGCGGGCGGGCTGGCGGCGGGTGCGGGCTTTGCGTCGCCGGTGCCGCCGTCGAGCTCGGCGATGACCGAGTTGACGCTCACGCCCTCGGTCCCCTCGGGGACAAGAATTTTTGTGAGCGTGCCCTCGTCGACGGCTTCGACTTCCATCGTCGCCTTGTCCGTCTCGATCTCGGCGATGACGTCGCCGGATTTCACCGCCTCGCCTTCCTTCTTCAGCCAGCGGGCGAGCTTGCCCTCGGTCATGGTCGGCGAGAGCGCCGGCATCAGGATCGCGACGCCCATCTCAGCGGGTCCCTTCGATGAGGATATCAGTCCAGAGTTCGCTCACATCCGGTTCCGGGCTGGACTGCGCGAATTCGGCGGCGTCGGTGACGATGTCCTTCACCTCGTCGTCGATCACCTTGAGATCGGCCTCGGTGACGCCGTGCGATTCCATCAGCAGCTTGCGCGCGGTCTCGATGCAGTCCGACTGCTCGCGCATCTTCTGCACCTCCTCGCGCGTGCGGTATTTTGCGGGGTCAGACATGGAGTGGCCGCGGTAGCGGTAGGTGCGCATCTCCAGCAGATAGGGGCCCTTGCCCTCGCGGCAGTGAGCGACGGCGCGCTCGCCGGCCTCATGCACGGCGAGCACGTCCATGCCGTTCACCTGCTCGCCGGGGATGCCCCAGGGCGAGCCGTTCTTGGACAGGTCGCGCGAGGCGGAGGCGCGCTCCACCGAGGTGCCCATGCCGTACTTGTTGTTCTCGATCACGAAGACGCAGGGCAGCTTCAGCAGGGCGGCGAGGTTCATGCTCTCGAACACCTGGCCCTGGCTCGACGCACCCTCGCCGAAATAGGCCAGCGCGACATGCCCATCGGCGCGGTACATGTTGGCGAAGGCGAGGCCGGCGCCGAGCGAGACCTGCGCACCCACGATGCCGTGGCCGCCGAAAAACCCCTTCTCGCGGCTGAACATGTGCATCGAGCCGCCCTTCCCCTTGGAATAGCCGCCGATGCGCCCGGTAAGCTCCGCCATGACGCCGCGCGCCTCCATCCCCGTCGCGAGCATGTGCCCGTGGTCGCGGTAGGAGGTGATGACCTGGTCGCCCGGCTGCAGCGCCATCTGCATGCCGACCACGACCGCTTCCTGCCCGATGTAGAGGTGGCAGAAGCCGCCGATGAGGCCCATGCCGTAGAGCTGGCCCGCCTTCTCCTCGAAGCGGCGGATCAGCAGCATGTCGCGGTAGGCGCGGAACAGGGTGTCCCGGCTGGCATTGGTGGGCGGTGCTGCCTTGCCCCGGCGCTTGGTTGCCGTGTCGCTGCCCTGGGCCATGCGGCCGCTCCTCCCGTCTGATGGAACTCTCTTGGCCCTTGAATAAGGTCTCGGACCGCAAACCGCAAGGATGCGGGCGGAATGAAAACCCTTCTATTGCAATGCAATACGACAGTTAACTGAGTTTCGGTTAAGTTGCGTGGGCGTGCGTGTCACGGCAACTTGCGGAAGGCCGACAGCACCGATCGCGGCCGAAGATTCGGTGGCAACGAGGACCCCGATGATCATGTCACAGACCGCGCCCAAGCCGCTTCTCCTCACGCTACTCGGACTGCATGCCGTCGACCAGATCGCGCTCGCGGCCCTTCCCTTGATCGCCACCTTGTCGTTCGGCGCGGGTCCCGGCGCCGTGGGCGCGCTGGTTGCGGCCCAGGGCGCGGCCTGGCTGCTGGTCGCGCTGCCGGCCGGCGTGCTGGTCGATCGGGCGCCGCGCGCCCGCGTGCTGCTCGGCGCGGCGGCGGGTGCCACGCTGCTGTGCCTGGTCGCGATGGCCGCGCCGGATGCGGGCTGGCTGGCGCTCGCCGCCTTTCTCGCGGCCTCCGCTGTGGTGCCCGGCGTGCTGGCGGCCTTCTCGATCGTGCCGCAGCTGGTGCCGCGGCAGCACCTGGCAGGCGCGAATGCGGCGCTGGAGCTCGCGCGGGCCGTCGCGACGCTCGCGTCACCGCCGCTCGCCGGCTTCTGCGCGGCCTGGGGCGCGCCCGAGGCCGCCCTCGCGCTC
>NZ_JAAEDH010000019.1 GCF_018128965.1 Plastoroseomonas arctica | reverse complement strand
GGCGGCGCGGTCACCTGGTTGGGCCGCTGCTCCGGCGCCTCGGGGCGCGGCGGCGCGGTGACCGGGTTGGGGGCGGGCACCGGGGCCGGGCGCTCGCCCTGGGCTTCCTGCGGCGCCTCTGTGGAAATCACCTCAACCGAAATGCCGGTCTCCTGCGGTTCGGGGATGGGGCGCGCCAGGGCGAAGAGCGCGCCAATCGCCAGCACCAGCATGTGCAGCCCAAGCGAGACGGCACCCCAGCGCGGCAGCCTGTCGCGCTGGTCCGGTCCGGCGCCGAAGCCAAAGGTGCTCGCGGACACGGCGGGGCCCGGTCAGCGCGCCGGGCGCGGCCGCGCCGGGGGGGCGGCGGGAGCTGCGGGTGGCGCGGCGGGACGGCCGGCGGGTTGCTCGGTCAGCAGGGCCACGCGGGTGAAGCCGGCGGTGGCGATGGTGCCCATGACCTCCATCACCCGGCCGTAGTTGATGCCGCGGTCACCGCGCACGAAGATGCGCCGTTCGGGCTGCCCCGCGGCCTGGGCCGGCTGGTTCGCCAGGATGGCACGCAGTTGCTCCACCAGCCCCTCCAGCGGCACCTCGGTTTCCTGCAGGAAGATCTTGCCCTCGGTGTTGACCGAGATGGTCAGCGGCTCGGTCTCCTGGGCCATCGGCTGGGCGGCGGTGCGCGGCAGGTCGATCGGCACGCCCACCGTCATCAGCGGTGCGGCGACCATGAAGATGATCAGCAGCACCAGCATCACGTCGACCAGCGGCGTGACGTTGATCTCCGACATGGGCCGGTAGCGCGAGCGGCCGCCGGGGCGGTTTCCGAGGGAGACGGCCATGGCCCTACTCCGCCGCCTGCGTGGCGCGGGCCGGCGCGGCCGAGGCCTGCTGGTCCGCCTGGCGTGAGACGATGGCGGCGAATTCCGTCGCGAAGCTTTCCAGCCGTGCCGCGAAGCGTGCGAGGTCTGTGTTGATCTTGTTGTAGGCGAGCACCGCCGGGATCGCCGCGACCAGGCCGATGGCAGTCGCGAACAGCGCCTCCGCGATGCCCGGGGCGACGACCGCGAGGTTGGTGTTCTGCATGCCCGCGATGGCCGCGAAGCTGTTCATGATGCCCCACACCGTGCCGAACAGGCCGATGAAGGGCCCTACCGAGCCGACCGACGCCAGGAACACCATCCAGCGCTCCATCCGCTCCAGCTCGCGCCCGATGGTGACGGACATCGCCCGCTCCACCCGCTCCTTGGCACCGGCCACAGCGGCGCCGGTGAGATTGGCGCTGCGCCGCCACTCGCGCATCGCGGCGCCGAACACGGCGGCCATGGGATGCGTCGGCGCCTCGCCCTCCCGCGCGAACAGCTCGTCGAGGCTGCCGCCGGACCAGAACTTGTCCTCGAACGCGTCGGCCGCGCGATTGGCGCGGCGGAGCGAGGTCACCTTCTCGAACACGATCGCCCAGACCCAGACGCTGGCCAGCAGCAGCCCGATCATCACGCCCTTCACCACCCAGTCGGCCTGCAGGAACAGGCCCCAGAGCGAGAGGTCGTGGGCGATCTGCGGCAAGCCGGCGGCATTCACAGTGCGGTCCAAGCGGAACCCTCCTTCAACGACATCAAGATGGAGCGGTCTGTGCCGCTTTGGGTGTTTCGTGCACGCCTTGCCGGAACAGGGTCCGCCAGGGCTCCGGGATGGGTCTCGGGGACAGCTTGTCGCGGTCCACGCAGACCAGTCCGACCACCAGCGCCGCGAGGCGCTCGCCATCGCGCAGAACGCGTTGGTCGAGAACCAGTTGCACGGGGGTCACCCGGCGAATCCTCGTCTCCACCACCAAGCTGTCATCCAGCCGGGCGGGCCGCCAATACTCCACTTCAACGCGTCGCACCACGAGTAACGCGTTGTGACCATCGATCATGCCCTGGTGCGGGTGGCCCGCATCGCGCAATGATTCCGTCCGCGCCCGCTCCGCCCAGCGCAGATGGGACGCGTGATAGGCCATGCCGCCGGCATCGGTGTCCTCGAAATAGACGCGAATGGGAAACTGGTGCGGTGGCGATTCCATGACCGTCATGGGGCATCATCGGGCCCGAGCAGGTCCAGTTGGGCCGCAACCATGACGGGTGGGGCGAGGCCCAAGTGCCGCCAGCCCGGCTCGCCGAGCATGCGCCCACGGGGCGTGCGCAGGACCAGGCCCTCCTGGATGAGGAAGGGCTCGATCACCTCCTCCAGCGTGTCGCGCGATTCGGCCAGAGCCGCGGCCAGCGTCTCCACCCCAACAGGGCCGCCATTGTGATGTTCGGCAATGCGGCGGAGATAGCGCCGGTCCATGGCATCGAGGCCGAGATGGTCCACCTCCAGCCGTAGCAGCGCGGCATCGGCCATGGCGCGGTCGGCGGGGATGCCGGCGACTGCGGCGAAATCGCGCACCCGGCGCAGCAGCCGCCCCGCGACGCGAGGTGTCCCGCGCGATCGCCGCGCGATCTCGAGCGCGCCATCATGCGCGAGGGCGAAGCGCAGTTTTTCCGCACCGCGCTTCACGATGAGCAGCAGGTCATCGATGTCGTAGAATTGCAGGCGCAGCGGAATGCCAAAGCGGTCGCGCAGCGGTTGTGTCAGCAGGCCTGCGCGGGTGGTCGCGCCCACCAACGTGAAGGGCGGGAGGTCGATGCGCACGGTACGCGCGGCGGGGCCTTCGCCGATGATGAGGTCGAGGCAGTAATCCTCCATCGCGGGATACAGCGTCTCCTCGATGGCGGGTTGCAGGCGGTGAATTTCGTCGATGAACAGCACGTCGCGTGGCTGAAGATTCGTCAGGATGGCGGCGAGGTCGCCGGCGCGTTGCAGAATGGGCCCGGAGGTGGCGCGGAAGCCCACGCCCATCTCGCGCGCGACGATCTGCGCGAGCGTGGTCTTGCCCAATCCAGGCGGGCCGAAGAACAGCGCGTGGTCCATCGCCTCGCCGCGCGCGCCGGCGGCGGCGATGAATACCTTGAGATTCTCGCGCAGTGCCTTCTGGCCGATGAACTCGTCGAGCATGCGCGGGCGCAGGCTGCCCTCCGCGCCATCCTCCTCCTGCCGCTCGCCATCGGTGACCCTCATCGCGGCGCGAGCTCCTTGAGCCCTTCGCGAATAAGGACGCCGAGCGCCGCATCATCACCCAACCGCGCCCGCACGCGCGAGACGGCACCCACCGCCTCGATCCGCTTCCACCCCAGATTGATCAGCGCGGAAACCGCATCATCCGGAGGCGCCACAGTGTCAGCGACGCCCGCGCCATCAGCCTCCGGCGTCGCGCGGCCGACGGCCCATTTCTGCATCGCAGGCTCGTCGATGATGCGGTTCGCCGTCGCGGCACCCAAACCCTTCACCTCCGACAGCCGCTTGCGCTCCTTCGCCGCGATCGCCGCCGCCAAGGCATTCGGCGTAAGGCCCGAAAGCACCAGCAGCGCCTTCTGCGGACCGACCGTCTTCACTTCGATCAACGCACGAAACGCCTCGCGCTCGGCGGCATCGCAAAAGCCGTAAAGAGTGATGGCATCCTGGCGCAGATGCGTCTCCACCAGCACACGCTGAGCGCCGTCCGCGCGCGTCATCGCGTCTAGCGTCTTGCGCGAGCAGGAGAGAAGGTAGCCGACGCCCTGGACGTCGAGGACGCAGGTGGTTTCGGCGGTCTCCACGAGGCGTCCCGTGAGCATGCCGATCATGGAGAAAGACCGGGGAAAAGAATTTCCCCAGACCCCATTCTTTTACTTTTATTTACTGGTGCTCGCTGCCAACGCGGATCGCGCTTAAAGGTCCCGGTGCCACCTGCCAGCCCGTGCCAATAATTCAAACAAGAAAGAATGGGGCGCGACGCAGTGCGTCGCGGGGGGAAATTCATTTCCCCCATGCTTACTGTCATGCCGGCACATACCCCCGCGCCAACGCTAGGCGCGTCGCCCGATGATGCGTATGGCAGATCGCAATCGCCAGCGCGTCCGCCGCATCGGCCCGCGCCAGCCGCGCTCCCGGCAGCAGACGCCGCACCATATCCGCCACCTGTTCCTTCGCCGCCGCGCCCGTGCCGACGACGGCGCGTTTCACCTCCATCGCCTGGTACTCCGCGACGGGGATGCCGACCAGCGCGGGTGCGAGCAGCGCGATGCCGCGCGCCTGACCCAGCTTCAGCGCCGCGGCGGGGTTGCGGTTGACGTAGGTGTTTTCGATGGCGGCCTCATCGGGCTGCCATTCCGCGAGCAAGGCGGCGAGGCCGCGGTGCAGCGCCATCAGCCGTTCGGCCATGGGCAGGGTATCGTCCGGCGAGATGATGCCGCAGCCGAGGTGGCGCAGCGTGCTGCCCTCGCTGTGCACCATGCCCCAGCCGGTGTGGCGCAGCCCGGGATCGATGCCTAGGATGCGTGTCACGCGGGATCGCTCACATCGACATTGGCGTAGACGTGCTGGACGTCGTCATTGTCTTCCAGCGCGTCGAGCAGCTTGATGACCCCGGCCGCGCGCTCTTCGTCGAGCTCGACGGTGACGTTGGGCCACCATTCCAGGCGGGCGGATTCCGCCAGGCCGAAGCGTGCTTCCAGCGCATCGCGCACCGGGCCGAGATCTTCTACGGCGCATTCGATCTCGTGGCCGTCTTCGCTGCTGGCGACGTCATCGGCGCCGGCCTCGATTGCGGCTTCCAGCATGGCGTCGGCGGTGGCGGCGGAGGCGGGGTAGCGGATGGCGCCGTGGCGGGAGAACTGGAAGGCCACGGTGTTGCTCTCACCGAGCTGGCCGCCATGCTTGGCAAACGCGCTGCGCAGGTCGCCGGCGGTGCGGTTGCGGTTGTCGGTCAGGCCCTCGACGATGATGGCGACGCCGTGCGGGCCATAGCCTTCGTAGCGGACCTCGACGTAATCCTCGCCCTGGCCAGCGGTCACGGCTCGCTTGATGGCGCGGTCGATGGTGTCGCGCGTCATGTTCGCGACGAGTGCGGCCTTCACCGCGGCGCGCAGGCGCGGATTCATCGCGGGGTCGGGCACGCCCTGCTTGGCCGAGACGCTGATTTCGCGGATCAGCTTGCCGAAGGCGCGGGCTTTCTTGGCGCCCTGGGCCGCCTTGCGGTGCATGATGTTCTTGGCGTGGGAATGCCCGGCCATGGCCGATGTCCATCTTCAGATACAGGATGAGGAAGAGCTTATAGGGCGCCCAAGGCCCTGGCGCCACCGGAACCCATTGCGGGGCGGCTCGCGGCCAGGCACCTTGTCATCCCATGGACACGCACAGCCACCCCGACCCCTTCGCCGTCACCTCGCTCGAGGCGCTGTCCGCGCTGTACGGGGAGGTTGCGGAGCGCAGCAACAAGAAGGTGACGACCGCGCTCGACGACACCGCGCGCCGCTTCATCGCAGGGTCGCCCTTCTGCATCCTGGCGACGACCAGCAGCCGCGGCCTGCGCGCGACGCCACGCGGCGATGCGCCGGGTTTCGTCGCAACGCTCGAAGACGGCACGCTCGCGCTGCCCGATCGGCGCGGCAACAACCGCATCGAAGCGCTGCGCGACATCGTGGAGACCGGCGGCATCGCGTTGCTGTTCCTCGTGCCCGGTTCGAACGAGACGCTGCGCATCAACGGCACCGCGCGGCTGACGACGGACCCGACACTGCGCGCGCAGCTGGCCTACAAGGGCGTGGAGCCGGCGACGGTGATCCTGGTGACGGTGGCAGAGGTCTACATGCAATGCGGCCGCGCCCTGCTGCGATCGGGCATCTGGGCGGGGCGGGAAAAGCCCGCGGGCGTGCCGAGCGCGGGCGAGATGATCGCCGCGCATACCGGTGGCCTGGTAGACCCCGTCGAATATGATGCCGAGCTTTATGCGCGGGCGATGAAGTCCCTCTACTAGCCGAGCGCGGCACCCGAGGCGCGGATCACCGGCGTCCAGCGTGTCTTCTCCGCGGCCACCCAGGCCGCGATGTCTGCCGGTGCCGTGCGCGGCAGGGCCACGATGCCGGCAGCCTCCAGCCGCTCCTTGATGGTGGCGTCGGCGAGGATGGTCTGCACCGCCTCATCCATGCGCGCGATGATCGCGGAGTCCGTGCCCACAGGAGCCGCAAGCAAAAACCAGTTGGTGGAGACCACGCCCGGGAAACCCGCCTCGATGGCAGTCGGCACGTCCGGCAGCGCCGCGGCGCGTGTCGCCGAGGACACTGCGAGCCCACGCATGTTGCCCGCGCGGATAGCCGCGACATTCGCCCCCGCCGTGTCCCACAGCGAGGTGGTGCTGCCGCCGAGCACGGCCTGCTGCGCCTCGGGCGCGCCGCGGAAGGGGGCGTGCAGAAGCCGCGCGCCTGTTTCCATGCCGAACAGCACGCCGGTGAGGTGGCCAACAGAGCCGATGCCGGAGGAGCCGTAGCTCACCGCCTCCTCGCGCGCCTTCGCGGCAGTGGCGTATTCGGCCAGCGTGCGCATCGGGCTGTCGCCCTTCACGGCGCAGACGATCGGCGCGCCGCCGAGCAGGCTGACATAGCTGAAGGCGCGGTCGGGGTTGTAGGTCAGTCCGGTCATGATCTGCGGCAGCAGGATCAGCGGCGCCGGGGTGGAGACCAGGAAGGTGTAGCCGTCCGGTCGGTCCGCAGCGACCGCGCCCGCGCCGATCGCGCCGCCGCCGCCGGCGCGGTTCTCGATGACGAAACTGCGGCCGAGCATCTGTTCCAGCCGCGCCGCCACCGGGCGGATGATGATGTCGCTGGCACCACCGGGGGTAAACGGCACGACGATGCGCACGTTGCGGTTCGGCCAGGCGCCCTGCGCCGAGGCGATGGCGGGGGCGGCAAGGCCCGAGACCCCGAGGCTGGCGGCGAGGAGAGAGCGGCGGCGCATGGCAAGAGCTCCGAATGTGTCCGGATGAAGCCCAAGCAATGCGCGGGCCATCCGCTACCGATCCACGAGCACACCGTCCACTGGGTTGAACGGTGTCGGGAAGACCCCGCGCGGCGCGATCAGCGGATAGGGCGCGCGTGGCAGGAAGGCGCCGTAGCCCTCGGGTGCGACGACCTTGCCGCCCACCACCACGGGCTTGCCGCGCACATAGGTCGCCTCCGGCCAGCCGGTGATGGCCATGCCCTCATAGGGGGAGTGGTCATTGTCGTGCAGCAGCATGTCGTTGGTGATGGTGACCGGCTTGCCCGCATCCCAGATGGCGAAGTCGGCGTCGTACCCGATTGCGATGGTGCCCTTGGTGGTCAGGCCGAACAGCTTCGCCGGATTGGTGGCGGTGATGGCAACAAATGTTTGCAGGTCGATGCGCCCCTTCACCACGCCCTCGCTGAACAGGATGGGCATGCGCGTCGCGAGGCCGGGGATGCCGTTGGGCACCTTGGTGAAGGGCGCGTCGGGGCCGAAGGCGAGCTTGCCGTCCGCACCCTCATAGCGCGTCGGCGCATGGTCCGAACTGACGTTGAAGATGATGCCGCGCCGGATCGCGTCCCAAAGCACGTCCTGGTCCGCGCCCGTGCGGGCGGCGGGGGAGAAGATGAACTTGGCACCCTCGAACCCCGGGCGGTCGAGATCGTCCGTGGTGAGGACCAGGTATTGCGGGCACGTTTCCGCCCAGACTTTCAGACCCTTTTTTTGTGCGCGCTCGATCTCCTCGGCGGCTTCGGCGCCGCTGACGTGGAAGACCTGGATGGGGGTGTCCAGCGCCTCGGCCATCTTGCACACGCGGTGGACGCATTCGCTTTCGACCAGCATGGGCTTCGACCAGGCGTGGTGCTTGGGCAGTGTCAGCCCGGCTTCGACAAGCGCGGTCTTGTAGAAGTCGATGAGCTCGTGGTGCTCGGCGTGGATGCAGACCAGCGCGCCGAGCTTGCGGCCGGCGGCGAGCACCCGCAGCGCCTCGGTGTCGGTGATCCGCGCGCCGTCATAGGTGAGGAAGATCTTCAGGCTGCGATGCCCGGCTTCCACAAGCGCCGGGACTTCCTCCGCCAGCATCTTCGCGGTCGGATCCGTCAGGATCATGTGGAAGCTGTAGTCGATGCGGCTTCGCCGCGCGCGTTCATGGTGCTCCGCCACGCGCTGCGTCAGGCTCTCGCCGCGGCCCTGGCGGGCGAAGCCGATCACGGTGGTGGTGCCGCCGGCTGCCGCCGAGGCGCTGCCGGATGCAAAGCTGTCGGCATTGACCGTTGGGCCCGGGCGCGGCTCGTCGATGTGGGTGTGGCTGTCCACGCCGCCGGGCAGCACGAGGCGCCCCGTCGCGTCGATCTCCTCATCCCCGCCGCCGAGCTTCTCGCCGATCGCGACAATGCGACCGTCCTTCACGCCGATATCGGCCGCAAAGACGGCGCTTGCGGTGCCAATGGTGCCGTTGCGGATGACGAGGTCGAATTCGGCCATGGGCAGGGTCCTCGGGGTTGCGCATGATGGGCGCGGACAGGAGATGATCGGATGCCGCGCCATAGTCTCTTCGTGCGCCTCGGCGCGCAACGGTATCGGGTCGAGCGCCCCTGGGGCGATGTCCCGCAGGGGGTTGGATCGCCCAGCGACGTGGCGTGCGATGCGAAGGGCAACGTCTACTGCCAGCTGCGCCAGGACCCCTATACGGCAAAGGACGGGCCGGCGGTGGTGGTGCTGAACCCCGATGGCAGCCGGCGTGCCGCCTGGGGAGGCGATGACGTTGCCGATGGGCATATGCTCAGCGTGCATCCGGATGGCCGGGTCTTCGTGGTGGACCGCGACGCGCAGGAGATCATCATCTTCTCGCCCGACGGCAGGCGCCTCGGCGGCATCGGTCGCCGCGACCGTCCCGGCGAGCCGTTCAATGCGCCCTGCGACGTGGCCTTCGCGCCCGGTGGGACGATCTACGTGGCCGATGGATATGCGGCGTCGCGGGTGCACCGCTTCAGCGCCGACGGCACGCCGATGGGCGGCTGGGGCACGCCGGGAGAGGGGAAGGGCGAATTCTCCACGCCACATGGGATCTGGGTTTTGCCCGATGGGCGCGTCACCGTCGCGGACCGGGAGAACAACCGCATCTGCGTCTTCACGCCCGAAGGCGAGTGGCTTGCCGATTGGCGCAAGGTGCACAAGCCGATGTCGGTGCATGGCGCGCCCGATGGCGGGCTGTACGTGACCGACCAGGTGCCCAGCCTGTCGCTGTTCGGCGCGGATGGCACGCTGGAGGCGAAGTGCCGCCCAATCCTGAACGGCGCCCATGGCATGTGGCGCGGGCCGGATGGCGCGATCTTCCTGAGCGAGCAGAACCCGCCACGGCTGACGAAGCTGGTACCAGCGGTCGACTAGAATGTCGCGAATTGTGGCCGAGCTACAAAGTCCAAGCCGTTGATTGATCTGTACCCTAGGGTGCGCAAAGGCAAATGTACCAGTGGCGCGGGCCGGATTCCTAAGCTGGCAGGCGATTACGATTAAGCTTGGCGATGCCGGGCTGCGGCGTGCTCCGCTGGCAATCGCGGCCCCGCGCCGAAGAGTTTTTCGCGGTATGTGCCCGGCGCGTAGGCCGTCTTGTACACCCCGCGCCGCTGCAACTCCGGCACCACCAGGTCGATAAAGGCGTCCAGGCACTCGGGCATCACCGTGCGCGACAGGTTGAAACCATCCACATCCGCCGCAGCCATCCAGCCCAGCAATGTATCCGCGACCTGCACCGCATCTCCCACGATCGGCGGCTGCCGGCTGCCCAGCACGGACTGCTCCAGCAACTGCCGCTTGGTCCAGGACGGGCCCGCGACCTTCGCCATCGCCTCCGCATTCGAACGGATCGCGTTCGACGGCGCGGCGGCCACCACCGGCTCATCCATCCCGAACCGCGCGAGGTCGATCCCCAGCGACGCCGAGGCATGCGCCAGCGCTCCCTCCGCATCTGCATGGCGCGCATATTCGGTCAGCAGGTCGCGCGCCTCCGCCTCGGTGCGGCCGACCACCACGGTCGCGCCCGCGAAGACCAGGATGGGACGCGGAGCGGCCTCCGCGCGCAGCTGCGCGACGAGGGCCGCCACCACCGCTGCGTTGGTGCCGTTCACGAAGACGCATTCCGCGTGGCGGCCGGCGAATTGGCGGCCGCGTTCGCTCGCACCCGCCTGGTAGAGAACCGGCGTGCGCTGCGGCGAGGGCTCGCACAGGTGGATGGCGTCGATGCTGTATTGCGGACCGCAGTGGGTGATGCGGCGCACCCGCGCGGGGTTGGTGAAGACTCGGTTCGCGGCGTCGCGCTGGACGGCGTCGTCGGCCCAGCTGCCCTCCCACAGGGCGTAGACGGCGTCCATGTATTCATCGGCCAAGTCGTAGCGGTCGTCATGGCGCATCTGCTCGGCATACCCCAGCGCGCGCGCCGCGCTGTCGAGATAGCCGGTGACGATATTCCACCCGATGCGGCCGCGCGTGAGATGGTCGAGCGTGCTCATCCGCCGCGCCATCAGGTAGGGCGCCTCGTAGGCCAGGTTGCAGGTGACGCCGAAGCCGAGATGCGTGGTCACCGCGGCCATCGCTGGGATGGTCAGAACCGGGTCGATCAACGGCACCTGCACGGCACCGCGGAGAGCGGCATCGGGGCTGGCGCCGTAGACATCGTAGATGCCCAGCACATCGGCAAGGAACAGGCCGTCGAACAGGCCGCGTTCGAGCAGGCGGGCGAGGTCCATCCAGCGGTCGAGGCTGGTGTAGTGCGCGCCGGTGTCGCGCGGATGCGTCCACATCCCCTGCTGGATATGGCCAGGCGAGGCCATGTCGAAGGCGTTCAGCCGCATCATGCGCGGAGCGGGATTCATCCGCGCAGGTGGCACGCCACCCAGTGGCCGGGGCGCGCCTCGCGAAGCGGCGGCACCTCGGTCCTGCACGGGTCGGGCTTCGCGATCGGGCAGCGCGTGTTGAAATGGCACCCCGAGGGCGGGTTGATCGGATTCGGAACATCGCCCTTGAGCATGATGCGCGTGCGCTTCAGCGTCGGGTCCGGGATCGGTACCGCGGAGAGCAGCGCCTCGGTATAGGGGTGCAGCGGCGTGGTGTAGAGCTCGCGCGCGGTCGCGATCTCCACGATGCGGCCGAGATACATGACCGCGACGCGGTCGGAGATGTGTTCCACCACCGAGAGGTCGTGGGCGATGAAGAGGAAGGTGAGGCCGAATTTTTCCTGCAGATCCTCGAGCAGGTTCACCACCTGCGCCTGAATGGAGACATCGAGCGCGCTCACCGGCTCGTCGCACACCACCAACTTTGGTGAGACGGCGAGCGCGCGCGCGATGCCGATGCGCTGGCGCTGGCCGCCGGAAAATTCATGCGGGAAACGGCGCATGTGGTCGGCGTTCAGGCCCACGGTTTCGAGCAGCTCCACGACGCGGTCCTCGCGCGCCTGGCGCGTCTTGGCCAGGCCATGGATGATCAGCGCCTCGGCGATGATCGAGCCCACGGTCATGCGCGGGTTGAGCGAGGCGAAGGGGTCCTGGAAGATGATCTGCATGTCGCGCCGCAGCGTGCCGAGCGCGTTGTGGTCGAGTGCGGTGACGTCCTTGCCCTCGAACCAGACCGTGCCGCCGGAGGGTTCGATCAGCCGCAGGATCAACCGCCCCGTGGTCGATTTGCCACAGCCGGATTCGCCAACCAGGCCGAGGGTTTCGCCGGCGGCGATGTCGAAGCTGACGCCGCTGACGGCATGCACCTCATCCACCTTGCGGCGGAACAAGCCACCGCGGACGGCGAAGCGCTTTTGCAGGTCGCGGACGCTGAGGAGCGGTTCGGTCATAGGATGCAGGCCGCCTTGTGGCCGGGGGCTTTCTCAACGAGCAGGGGCTCGGCCGTGCGGCATTCCGGCATCACGTAGCGGCAGCGCGCGGCGAAGCGGCAACCCACCGGCGGGTTGAGCAGGCTCGGCACCGAGCCGGGAATTGCCTCTAGCCGCACATGCTGCGTGGCCGCGAGATCGATGCGCGGGATCGAGCGGATCAGCCCCTGCGTGTAGGGGTGCCGCGGCGTGGCGAAAAGCGCCTCCACGGTCGCTTCCTCCACCACCTTGCCCGCATACATCACGATCACCCGCTGCGCCGTCTCGGCCACAACGCCCATCGCGTGCGTGATGAGCAGCACGGCCATGCCCAGGCGCTGCTTCATCTCATTCAGCAGCTCCAGGATCTGCGCCTGGATCGTCACGTCGAGCGCCGTCGTCGGCTCATCCGCGATCAGCAGCTTCGGGTTGCACGACAGCGCCATCGCGATCATCACGCGCTGGCGCATGCCGCCCGAAAACTGGTGCGGATAATCCGAGACGCGCTTGTGCGCGTTGGGGATCTGCACGAGTGCGAGCATCTCCGCCGCGCGGGTCATCGCCGCACGCTTGGACATGCCCTCATGCTGCCGGATGGTCTCGGCGATCTGCTCCCCCACGGTGTAGACCGGGTTAAGCGAGGTCATCGGCTCCTGGAACACTATGGCGATCTGCTTGGAGCGGATGGCGCGCATGTCCTCGGCCGGCAGCGGCACCAGGTCGTGGCCCTCGAACAGCACCTGTCCCGCGACGATGCGCCCCGGCGGCATGGCGATGAGCTTGAGCACGGTCATGGCCGTGACCGTCTTGCCGCAGCCGGATTCGCCAACGATGGAGACGGTCTCACCGCGGTTGATGGCGATGTCGACGCCGTCGACGGCGCGGACCATGCCGTCATCGGTCTGGAAGTGGACCTTAAGGCCTTTGATGTCGAGAAGAGGGGTCATTGGCGACAGACCGGGGGAAAAGAAGTTCCCCCACGCAACGCACTGCGTTGCGCCCATTTTTTTATTCTTGGCTTTCTGGTGCTGGGTGTGAGGTCAGCGCTGATCTGCCGGCGGAGTGTTGGTTGGCAGCCCGCGGCAATATACATCCGGGTTCTGGTCGTGAGGCCAGCACGACCTTTTCGACGGGGCATTACCTCGCGACTCGCACCCTTGGATAAATACGAAAGAATGGGCGCAACGCAGTGCGTTGGGTGGGGGAAATCTTCCCCCAAGCTTGCTTGCTCTCTCAAACGACGCGCCTCGGATCCAATGCGTCTCTGAGTCCGTCCCCGACGAAATTGATCGTCAGCACGGTCAGGAAGATCATCAGCCCCGGAAAGATCGCCCAGTGCGGTGCGAAGTCGAGGTTGTCCTTCGCGTCGAACAGCAGCCGCCCCCAGGTGGGCGTGTCCGGTGGAAAGCCCAGGCCGAGGAAGGAGAGGGTCGACTCCGCGATGATGGCGGCGGCCACGTCGATGGTGCCGGCGACGATCACGGGGCCAAGCGAGTTGGGCAGGATGTGTTGCATGACGATGCGCGTGCGCGAGGCGCCCAGAGCGCGCGCAGCCTCGACGAACTCCTTTTCGCGCAGGGAGAAGAATTGCGCGCGGACCAGACGCGCGACGGGCATCCATCGGAAGCCGCCGATGACGGCGACAATAAGGATAAAGACGCCCATCTCCACGCCGACGACTTTCGTGAGCGCGTCGCGGAACAGATAGATGATGAGCAGCAGCAGCGGCAGTTGCGGTAGCGACAGGAACAGGTCGGTGAGCCACATCAGCGCCGTGTCCACGAAGCCGCGAGACATGCCCGCGATGGAGCCGACCGTCACGCCCACCAGCACCGCGACGGCCATGGCCGCGAACCCGACCGCAAGCGAGATGCGCCCGCCGTAGAGCACGCGGGCGAGGATGTCCTGGCCGAGGTCGTCGGTGCCGAAGGGGTGCGCCCAGCTCGGGTGCTGCAGGCGGGCGGAGAAGTCGATGTCGTCGATCGCGAGCGTCCAGAAGAAGTGGCCGAACAGCACGGCGAGGATCATCAGGCTGAGGACCACCGCGCTCGCGACCGCCATGCGGTGCTTGCGGAAGCGCCGCCATGCCTCGCGCCCCGGCGTCACGGGGGCGCGACGGACGGCGGCGATCTCAGCTGTAGGAGATGCGAGGGTCGAGCCAGCCATACAGCACATCCGCGAGCAGGTTGAAGAAGATGACGAGGCAGGCGAAGACGAAGGTGACCGCCATGATCACCGGGGTGTCGTTGGCGAGGATCGCGGAGATCAGCAGTGACCCGATGCCCGGGATGCGGAAGATCTGCTCGGTGACAATCGCGCCGCCGAAAACCGCCGGCATCTGCAGGGCGACGAGAGTGACCACCGGGATCAGCGCGTTGCGAACCACGTGGCGCATCGTGACGCGGCTTTCGGGCAGGCCCTTCGAGCGCGCGGTGGTCACGTGGTCCAGGCGGATCACGTCGAGCACGGCGGAGCGCACGAAGCGCGTCCAGGACGCGCCCTGGAACAGGCCCAGCACGAGGACCGGCATGATGGTCTGGCGCAGATGCTCCCACCACCATCGCCAGCCAGTCGCGTCGATGTCCGTCCGATAGACAAAGGGCAGCCAGCCGAGGGTGACCGAGAACAGCAGGATCATCAGCAGTCCGGTGAAGAAGGTAGGCAGCGAGAAGCCGATGAAGGCCAGCGTGTTCGCCACCTGGTCGAACACCGAATAGGGCCGCGTCGCCGCAAAGACGCCGACCGGAAGCGCGATCGCCAGGGCAAGGATCTGCGAGGTGCCGATCACCAGCAGCGTCGCCGGCAGCCGCTGCAGGATCAGCTGGTCCACGTCCACGCGGCTGACGAAGGAGAATCCCCAGTTGCCCTGCAGCATCGCGGTGAGCCAGCGGAAATAACGGATGTGCACAGGGTCATCGATGCCAAGGCTTGCGCGCAACGCAGCGCGCACATCGGGCGGAATGGCGGGGTTGGTCGCCAGTTCCTCGAACGGGTCGCCGGGTGCGAGGGCCAGCACCGTGAACAGGATGACGCTGATCCCGAGCAAGCTCGGGATCGCGATCAGCAGGCGGCGGAGTATGTATTGCGCCACGCGCGGCTCAGGCCTCGCGATACCAGTCGGAGAGCAGCCAGAAGGTGTTGTCCCAACCGCTCAGCACATGCTTGAGCGTGTTGAGGCTGCCGCTGACCGTCGGCCGCGAGACCAGCGGGATGACGTAGTTGCTGCCCACCACCAGGTCGTTCATCCGGATGAACAGCGCCGCGCGCTTGACCGGGTCCAGCTCGCCCTCCGCCTCGCGGAACGTGGCGTCGTAGGCGTCGGACCGCCAGCGCACGATGTTGCGGCCCTGCCAGCTGTTGGCCCGGGTCGAGACCTCCCACGAGCAGTACTGGTTCATGAACAGCTGCGGGTCTGCCTGGGGCATCGTCGTCGTGTACATCTGCACGTCGGCGTAGAACTTCGTGTAGGTGTCGGGGTTCGCGACGTCGGAGGAGAAGAACACCGAGGGCGTCACCGATTTCAGGTCGAGGTTGATGCCGGCCCGCTGCGCGGCCTGCTTCATCACCGCCTGGGTGCGCTGGCGCGGCGTGTTGACCGAGGTCTGGAACACGAAGTTCAACCGCACGTTGTTCTTCGCGCGAATGCCGTCACGGCCGCGCGCCCAGCCGGCGCCGTCTAGGATCTCGTTCGCGCGGGCGACGTTGAATTCCCAGCGCATATTGGTCGATCGGTAACGCGGCGGATTGTTGAGGAAATTCGCCGTCGCTGGGCCGCCGCGCCCGTAGATGAACTGCTCGAGGGCGTTGCGGTCCACCAGCAGCGCCATCGCCTGGCGCACCACCGGGTCGGAAAAGGCCGGGTGGGTGGTGGAGATGTGGCAGCGCTCGCCCTCGACCTCGCGGTTCGGGTCGGTGACGTTGAGCTGCACGAACTCGATCCCGCCGCCGTCCACGATGTTGACCTTGCCGCGCCCCACCGCCTCCAGCCGCTTCAGGATCTCGTCCTCGACCGCGAGGTTCCACGCGTAGTCGTAGTCACCCGTCTGCAGCACCGCGCGCGCGGCGGAGGTGGCGTCGCCGCCGCCCTTGACCTCAAGCGTGTCGAAATGCGGGCGGTTCGGCAGGTGGTAGTTCGGGTTGAGCTCGGCGCGCAGCGTGTCGCCGGGGGTGAAGCTCACGAACTTGTACGGACCGGTGCCGATGGGGCGGAGGTTGGTCGGCGCGTCGCGCGAATTGGCTCCAGCATAATCCTGGAACAGGTGCTTGGGGATCAGCATGCCGCGCGAGGCGACGAAGGCATCCGCCCAGAACGGCGTCGGCTGGGCGAACTCCACCCGAACGGTCAGGTCGTCAATCTTCACCACGTTGATGTCGCGATAGCTGCCGCTGGTCACCGCCGCAGTCGCCGGGTTCTTCCCGTATTCCCAGTTGAACACAACGTCGTCGGCGGTGAACGGCCGGCCGTCATGCCACTGCACGCCAGGCTTCAACTTCCACGTCACCGACTTCCCGTCGGCACTCAGCCCGCCATTCTCGATCGAGGGGATCTCGGCCGCGAGGATGGGGTGCAACGAGCCATCCTGCGCCCAGCCGGCCAACGGCTCATAAAAGACGCGGCTCGCCTCCTGGTTGGTCGTGCCCACCGCGAAATGCGGGTTCAACAACGTCGCCGCCTGCCAGTACAGGATCTTCAGCGCACCCCCACCGCCGCGCCGCGTCGGCGCATAGCGCGGCACCGACTGCGCCGCCGCCGGCGACACGCCCGCGATCGCCAGCAGCTGCGTCGCCATCGGCGCCGTCAGCCCCACGGCCGCCACACGCCGGATGAAGCCACGCCGCGACAGCCTGCCTTCCTTCACACGCCCGATCATCTTGCGGAGCTGGTCTTCGGTCATCCCGGTTCTCCCATGGCGCGTCGCCCGGCCGTGCTGGCGCTTTTCTGACGCAGAAACCATCCCAACACATAGCAGCCTCGTGGGGCAAATCGCGCCTCCCCACACCAACCCTGCCCGCGGATTGCCCAGCCGCGCGGCCGGTTGCCGCGGGGCTGAGCAAGGCCGGGGGCGTTGCCCCCTGGACCCCCGCCGGGGATCGCGCCGATCCCCGGACCCCTGCATGTCTTGGTCATGGATTTGGGAGGGCTGTGTTTCATCGAAGGCGCCGGGTTGGGGAGAGGGCGCATCGAGGGAGTTCGTGTGATCACGGGAGTTCCATGCGCCCCCCTTCCGAACGCGGCTCGCCTCCGGCGAGCCTCAAACCCATCTCCAAAATCAAGAACCAACAACTGGAGGTCCAGGATCGACACGATCCTGGCGGGGTCCAGGGGCAGCGCCCCTGGCCTTGCTTTCACCCCGCGCGCCACCAATCGCACAGAAGGGACATGTTGCTGTCCCATCCGCTGTGTCGGATGCGCAGGTTGCGGGCGCAGCCTTGCAGTCCGGTCCGGCTGAGCAGCGGGATGACGTGGTGGCTGCCCACCACCAGGTCGTTCATGCGGATGAAGAGTGCCACGCGGCGCACCGGGTCGAGCTCCGCCTCGGCGGCGCGGAAGGCGGCGTCGTATTCGGCGTTGCGCCAGCGGGTGATGTTGCGCCCCTGCCAGGCGTTGGCGCGGGTTGCGACTTCCCAGGAAACGAACTGGTTCATGTGGCGTTGCGGGTCGCCGGTGGGTCCGTTCGCGTACATCTGCATGTCGGCGTAGAATTTGGGGAAGGTGTCAGGGTTCGCGACATCGGCCGAGAAGAACACGGCCGGCGTGATTGCCTTGAGGTCCAGCTCGATCCCGGCGCGCTGGGCGGCCTGTTTGATGACGGCCTGGCTCCGCTGGCGGGGTGCGTTGACCGAGGTCTGGAAGGTGAACTTCATCCGCGCGTTGCCTTTGGCGCGGATTCCGTCGCGGGCGCGCGGCCAGCCGGCGGCGTCGAGCAGTTCGTTGGCGCGGGCGATGTTGAATTCGGCACGCGTGTTGGGCGAGGCGTAGCGCGGGTTGTTGAGGATGTTCGACGTGGCCTGGCCGCCGCGGCCGAAGATGAATCGTTCCAGCGCGGTGCGATCCATCAGCAGCGCCATTGCCTGGCGCACCGCTGGGTCGGAGAAGGCGGGGTGGCTGGTGGCGAGGCTGGAGCGTTCGCCATCGACCTCCTGGTGCGGGTCGGTGGCGTTGAGCTGGACGAATTCGGTGCTGCCGCCGCGGGTGACCTCGATGCGGCCAAGGCCACTGGCTTCGAGGCGCGTGAGCAGGTCGTCCTCGACCAGCAGGTTCCACGCGAAGTCGTAGTCGCCGGTCTGCAGGACGGCGCGCGCGGCGGAGACGGCATCGCCGCCGCCCTTGACCTCCAGCGTGTCGAAATGCGGGCGGTTGTCCTGATGGTAGAGCGGGTTGAGCTCGCCGCGGATGATGTCGCCGGGGGTGAAGCTCACGAACTTGTACGGGCCGGTGCCGACGGGGCGGAAATTGCCCGGGGCGTCGCGCGCATTGGCGCCGTTGTAGTCCGCGAAGATGTGGCGCGGGATGATCATGCCGGCCAGGCCCACGAAGGCGTCGGCCCAGAACGGCGTCGGCTGCGCAAAGTCCACGCGCACCGTCAGCGTGTCGAGCTTGACGACCGTCGCGTCGCGGTAGCTGCCGGAGGTGACCGTCGCGATGGCCGGGTTGCGCGCGTATTCCCAGTTGAAGACCAGGTCGTCGGCGGTGACCGGCGCGCCGTCGTGCCAACGCAGGTTGGGCTTCAGGCGCCAGGTGACCGAGCGCCCATCGGGGCTTAGGCCGCCATTCTCGACGGAGGGGATTTCGGCGGCGAGCACGGGGTAGAGCGTCGCGTCCTGCGTCCAGCCGGCGAGTGGTTCATAGAAGATGCGGCTGGCATCGGTGTTGGTGGTGCCGACGCCGAAATGCGGGTTGAGCAGCGTCGCGGCCTGCCAGTACAGGATCTTCAGCGCGCCACCGCCGCCGCGCCGCGTGGGGCCATAGGGCGGCGGCGCGGCCTGCGCGGCGGCCGGCGCCGCGCCGGCCATGGCAAGGAGCTGCGTCGCCATCGGGGCGGTCAGGCCGACCGCCGCGACGCGATGGATGAAGCCGCGCCGCGTCAGGCCACCGGCCTTCACGCGGCCGATGAGTGTGCGCAGCTCGGCCTCGGTCATCAGCCGCGCGGCCCGCCGAGTTCCTGTTCCACAACACTTGCCCAATAGGCGACGCCGAGCGGGATGATCGCGTCGTTGAAATCGAATTGCGGCGTGTGCAGGTTGGGCGACTTGCCGTCCTCGCCGGTGCCGCCGCCGATGAACATGAACGCGCCCGGTCGGGCTTCGAGCATGAGGGAGAAATCCTCCGCCCCCATTACCGGCAGCGCGTTGGGGTCGACCAGCTTGTCTCCGACAAGCGCCGCAGCGGCGGCGATGGCGACATGGGTCTGCTCGACATGGTTCACGGTGGCGGGGACGCCTCGGTGATAGTCATAGGTGGCCGTGGCGCCATGCAACGCGGCGAGCCCATGCGCGAGCTCTCCGATGCGGCGCTCCAGCAGGTCCCGTACGACGGGCGTATAGCTACGCGAGGTACCGGTGACGGTGAGTTCGGCGGGCATCACGTTGGAGCCTTGCAGCGAGCCGCCGATGATCGCCCCCACGCTGAGGACCGCGCTGTCCACGGCGGGCACATTGCGACCGATGATGGTCTGGAGTGCCAACACGAAATGCGCCTGCACGATGGTGATGTCGCTCGCCAGGTGCGGTGCCGATCCGCCATGGCCACCGGTGCCGTGGAAGGTCACGGTGAAGCGGTCCGCCGCCGCCAGGGCGGGACCGGGACGGGTGGAAAATTGGCCCGCCGGGATGGTGGGCTTGTTATGCAATCCGTAGACGGCGTCGCAGGGGAAGCGATCGAACAAGCCGTCGTCGATCATGGCCTTGGCGCCGCCGCGGCCTTCCTCGGCCGGCTGGAAGATCAGGTGGACCGTGCCGGCGAAGTCGCGGTTCTCCGACAGCCAGCGCGCGGCGCCCAGCAGCATGGTGGTGTGGCCGTCATGGCCGCAGGCATGCATCAGGCCGGGGTTTTGCGAGGCGTAGGGCAGGCCGGTCGCCTCTGGGATCGGCAGCGCGTCCATGTCCGCGCGCAGGCCGATCACGCGCTGGCCAGGCCGCGTGCCGCGGATGGTGCCGACGACGCCCAGCTTGCCCACGCCGGTGGTGGTCTCGATGCCCCAGTCGCGCAGCTGGGTGGCGACAAGGCCGGAGGTGCGCACCTCCTCCATGCCGAGCTCGGGGTGGGCATGAATGTCCTGGCGGATGGCGGCGAGCTCGGGCTGCCAGGCTGCGACGGCGTCAATCACGGAACGGGTCATGGGATGTGCCTTTCTCTTGTCCTGCCGATGCTACGCCCAATGGTCGGCCTTCGGATGCGGCGAAGTGGAGCGGCATGGCGAAGGCGGGTTGGCGCACACAGTCTTCCAGCCGGATGGATCAGGCCCGAAGTTAGCAAGTCCCGCGCCAGTGGCGCCAGGGCGGGCTTTGCACCGCATCCACGGCGGCGGCACACTCGCATCGGGCCGGCGGAAGCGCCGGCGACCAGGGAGAGGATTGCATGACCAGACGAGGCAAGGCCGCGCTCATCACCGGCGCGGGGCGCAACATCGGCCGCGCGGTGGCGCTGCAGCTGGCAGCGGATGGGTTCGACGTGATCATCAACGGTTCCTCCAATCGCGACGCCTGTGAGGCGGTGGCCGCCGAAGCGCGGGCGCTTGGCGTAGAGGCTCTGGTCGCGATGGCCGATGTCGGCGCGCGCGAGGCCTGCCTGGATCTGGCGACGGAAGCCATCACGCGGTTCGGCGCGGTGGATGTACTGGTGAACAACGCGGCGCTCCGGCCCGCGCGGCCCTTCCTGGAGACATCGGAGGCGGATTTCCGCCGGGTGATGAGCGTGGATCTGGAAGCGGCGGTGTGGCTCGCCCAGGCCTGCCTGCCGGGGATGGCGGAGCGCGGCTGGGGGCGGGTGGTGAATTTCACGGGCATGAACGCCATCGCCGGCCATGCCGGACGCGCTGCGGTGTCGGTCGCGAAGCATGGGGTGTGGGGGCTGACCAAGGGGCTGGCGAAGGAGTTCGGTGCGCAGGGGATCACGATCAACGCGATCTCGCCGGGGCCGATCGCCGGGGATGACGAGGCGGGCGGCGCGGTGACCTACCGGATGGCGTCGGTGGCGCACGTGCCGGCGGGGCGGATGGGCTCGCCTGACGAGGTGGCCGCGGTGGTGCGGATGCTGGTTTCGGAGGCCGGCGCCTATGTGAATGGGCAGATGCTGGCGGTGAATGGCGGCGGGACGATGTAGGGGCTTTGCGCGCCCTGACGCGGCGAGCGGTCCGAGCGAAGGCGCGGCCCGGGAGACAGGCTCACCGCGCCAGGATCGCCTCCACGATCTCCTGCACCTCCAGGGCCTCGCGCAGCGTGGCGAGCGGATGCGCCTCGCCGCGAGTCATGGTCGCGACGCCGGCGAGCTGGCCGCGCAGCACCAGCGGGCGCAGGCGTTCGTTCGGCACTGCGTCCTCAGCCTGCCGCCACGCGCCATCCGCGCCGCGCCGTTCGGCGAAGGACCAGTCACGCAGGCGGATCGCGTGGTCGAGCGTCCAGGTATTGTGGTCATCCTTGTCGGTCGTGCCGACGCCGCCGGACAGCGTCACCGGCACCCCGCCCGCGGTCAGGCGCGCGCGGATCAGCGTTTCGCTGCCATCGCCCGGCGGGTATTCGGCCGCGGCGTCGATGAGCGCGAGCGGGCCGAGCTGGCGTCGTGTCAGGAACAGGAAGTGGGAGACGACCTCGCGCGTGAAGCCGCCCTCGGCGCGGTGCGCGAGCCAGCCGGCGGCGTCGCGCTGCCAGCCACGGGGCCAGGTGGCGAAGCCCACCTCGATCTCGAGGGATTGCGCATTCATTCCCGCCCGCCAGGCGGTGAGCTGCGCGACGGCGGGCGAGGAGGCCATGGGGAAGTTCACCGCCACCCGGGCATCGCCAAACCGCGCCACGAAGGCCCTGGCGGCGGCAAGGTCGGTCGCGAGCGGCTTCTCGAGGAACACCGCGCGACCGGCCGCCAGCGCCTGCTCGGCGAGCGGAATATGCGCCGCGGGCGGTGCCGCGACATAGAGGCACTCGCACGCCTCGATCACCGCCGCAGCGCCGTCCAGCATCGGCACCGCGCTGGCGATCGCGGCGAGCCTGGCGCCTGCACTCTGCGCGGGGTCCCACACGCCGGTCACGGTGACATGCTCGGACGCGTGGTCGAGCGCGGCGCGCAGCAGCCGTTCGCCCATGATGCCGAAGCCGATGATGCCAAGGGCGATGGGGGCGGGCATGGGCGACACTCCGGGTTGCGCGCCCAGCCGTGGCTTTTCACAGTTGCGCGGTCAAGCCCGGGTGCGGCGCGCGGCGGGTGTGCAGCGCCCCGCGCATGACCATCTGAGCGGTGTCGGAGGTGGATGCCCATGCAGGAAACATCAGGCGCGCCGCGCCGCTTCTGGCCGAGCCCGCGCGCGCTCTACAGCCGCCTCGCGACCCGCGCATTCACCGAGCGCGGACTGTACCTCAACCTCGGCTACTGGAAGGAGGCGCAAACCATCGACGAGGCCTGCGCCGCGCTCGCGCTGCTGGTGGCCGAGACGGCGCGCATGGGACCGCGCGACGAGGTGGTGGATGTGGGCTTCGGCTTCGCCGATCAGGACATGCTCTGGGTGGAAAAATTCGCCCCGCGCCACATCACCGGCCTCAACGTCACGCCGGTGCACGTGCGCATCGGGCGCGCGCGCGTCGAACGCCGCGGGCTTTCGTCGCGGATCGACCTGCGAGAGGGATCGGCGACCGCGATGCCGCTGCCCGACGCGAGCTGCGACGTGGTCACGGCGGTCGAGAGCGCGTTCCATTTCAACACGCGCGAGGCGTTCCTCGCCGAGGCTTTCCGCGTGCTGCGACCGGGCGGGCGCCTGGTGCTGGCCGACCTGATCCGCGCCGCCCCGGCCGATACCGCAGGCGGGCGGCGCTGGCAGGCCTGCACCTGGCCGGTATTCGCGCGGATCTTCTCCGTGCCCGACGCCAATGCGGATGAGCGTGAGGGCTACGCCGGCAAGCTGGCCGCGGCAGGGTTCGGCGATGTGTCGGTGGTGCCGATCGGGCAGGATGTCTTCCCCGGCTGGCACCGCGCGCTGCGCGAGGACCGAGCCCTGTTCCGCCGCCTGCCGCTGCCCGGCCAGGCCGCCTATGCCGCGCTACTGCCGGTGACGCCCGAGCGGGTCTACGCCGCGCTGGACTACGTTCTGACGAGCGCGCGCAAGCCGGAGGCGACGGTGGCCGACGCGCTGGGCTAGAAGGGGATCGCCTCGCCCTTGTGGTCGAAGAACCCGCCCGTCTGCGACGGCGTCAGTGCCGCGATCACCGCAAGCAGGCGCGCGGCGGATTGCGCCGGCGTCTGCACCTCCAGCCCCGCCTTGGCGAAGGGGCCGGAGAGCGGCGTCGCCACCGTGCCCGGATGCAGCGCCACGCAGATCGCGGCGCGATGGGTGCGGGCCAGTTCGATGGACACGTTGCGCATGATCTGGTTCAGCGCCGCCTTGGCCGCGCGATAGCTGGTCCAGCCACCGATGCGGTTGTCGGCGATGGAACCGACACGGGCGGACAGCGTGGCGAAGACCGCGCGTTCCTCCCGCGCCAGCAGCGGCAGGAAATGCTTCATCAGCAGCGCCGGCCCGGTCGCGTTGATGGCGAAGCTGTGCGCCATGTGGGCGGGGTCGATCTGACGCAGGCTTTTCTCCGGGCTGAATCGCACATCATGCAGGAAGCCGGTGGCGTCGATCACGAGGTGCAGCCCCGGCCCGATGGCGGCCGCGGCAGCGGCGATGCTCGCCTCGTCGAGCAGGTCGAGCGCGGGCGTGGTGCGGCGGCCGAGGCGCGAGACCTCCGCCCCTTCGGCGTCGAGCGCCTCCGCCAGCGCGGCGCCGATCCCGCCGGTCGCGCCGATCACCACGGCCCTCAACGCCAGAGGCGCCGCACCTTGAGGAAGCCGCGATAGGCGAGCTCGGCCAGACCGCGCAGCGGCGGCATCGCTACCATCCACCCGAGCCAGGTGAAGCCCGGCATGCGCTGCCACATCGCGGCGAAGGCGGCGGCCCCGCTGAGCAGCGTGCCATCGGCGCGGCGGACGTGCATGCGCGCGAGGGCCGCTTCGCGCGTCAGGCCGGGGCCAGGGTCATCGCGGCTGACATCGATCCAGGCAAACCCCGCCGCTCCGGGGCGCGCCTTGTAGAAGGCGATCTCGCGCGAACAGACCGGGCAGCCGCCATCGTAGTAGACCTGGAGGGGCGCGCTCATATGCGGCGTGCCGCGTGCACCGCGGCCTTGCTGCCGGCGCCGACCAACCAGGCCCAGCCACGCAGCAGCGGGCCGTGCGGCGCGGCCTGCATCTCGCGCGCCTCGTCGCGGTGGTGCACCTCGTCGGCCTGACATTGGAGGAGGACAGCACGCAGCGCTCCACCGGAGCCGGTGTCCGGCAGCTTGCGGATCTGCTCCTCGTAATGGTGGTCCACGAAGGTCTCGACCGCGTCGATGGTGGCGTAGACGGCGCGAGAGCCGAACAGCGCCGGCAGGAAGCCGGTGAGGAAGCCGGCGACGCGCCAGATGGGAAGCAGCACGCTGCGCTGGCCCGGCGGCAACATGGCGTCGAAGAGATCGAGATGAGTCTGTTCGGTCGCCATGTGCTGGGTGGCGAAGGCGCGCACCGCCGGGTCGCGCGCGGCGGCCAGGATCCCGCGATAGATCAGCACCGCCCCCGTCTCCCCGGCATGGTCGGAGCGGATGTCGCCGAGCAGGCCGTCAATGCCCGGGGCGAGGGCGGCGAGGTCGGCGGCACTGACATTCTGCGTGGTGCTCATGCCGCAAGAGATTGGCCGCGCGCGGGTTCGCGCAAGCCGTGCTCAGCGTGGCAGCTCAGCCAGCCGCCCGGCGGCGGCGGCGCGGATGGCGAGGCGTTGCTCGAGGCTCGCGCTGCCCCAGGCCATGATCTCGCGCCCCAGGCGCCCGCAATCGCGGCACATCTCGCGCACCTCGTCATAACGGCAGGTGCCGCGGCAGGGCGAGGGCGCGGGGTCAGGCGGCATCATGGGCCAGATAATCCGTGAGCACGGCGATGGCGGCCATCAGGTCCGGCGTGTCCATCGCCTCGTGCGGGTTGTGGCTGCCGTTCTGGTTGCGCACCAGCAGCATGCCGGTCGGCACGCCGGCAGCCGCGAAGTTGTTGGCGTCGTGGCTGCCGGGGCTGTTCAGTGCCGGGGCTGCGATGCCCAGCCGCGCCGCGGCGGCGCCGAGCCCGGCGATGATGGCGGGGTCCATCGGCCCGGGCGCGGCTGCACTGCGCTCGCCCAGCGTGATGGTGACGCCGCGCCGTTCCGCGACCTCGGCCACGATGGCGGCGAGGCGGCCTTCCAGCGCCGCCAGATGCTCCGCGTCATAGCCGCGCAGGTCGAGGCTCATCGTGAAATCGCCGGCGACGGCCGTCAGGCTGTGCCGCGCGGCATCGGTGTGGAAGCGCCCGATGGTCACGGCCATGGGCCGACCAGCTTTTTCCTCCGCCAGCCACAGGCGTTCCAGGGCGAGGGAGAGGTCGGCGCCGGCCAGCGCCGCATCGTGGCGGAACCGGTGCGGCAGGCCGGTATGCGCATCCTCGCCTGTGATGCGGATGAAGGGATGGCGCACATTGCCGGGGTTCGCGAGGCACACCGCGACAGGTGCTACCGCCTCGATGAGTTGCGGCGCCTGTTCGATGTGGACCTCCAGATAGGCACCAATGCCGCGCGGGTCGCGCAGCGGCGTGCCCTCGCGCAGCCGCGCCGGATCGCCACCGCAGGCCACGATGGACGCCGCCAGCGTCAGCCCACCGCGCGCATGCGGCAGGTCCAGCGCGCCCTCCGGCAGGCGCGCGAGCAGGCAACGGCTGCCGATCAAGCCGAGCCCGAACCACACCGCCTCCTCACAACGCAGCGCCAGCACCTCGATGTCGCGCTTCGGCTGGATCCCGGCGGCCTGCAGCGCCGCGATGGCGGCGATGCCCGCGATAACCCCCGCCGCGCCGTCGAAATTCCCGCCCTGGACCACGCTGTCGAGGTGCGAGCCGATCAGCACCGGCGCGCGCTGCGCCGAAGGCGAGGCCCAGCGCAGCGTGAGGTTGGCGCCGGCATCGGTGCTGGCGGTGAGGCTCAGAGCGCGCCCGGCCTCCGCGATCAGCGCATGCGCGGCGCTCTCGCCCGGCCCATACGCCACGCGGGTGATGCCCGGCGGATCGGCGCCGAGGGCGGCCACACCGTCGAGCAGGCGTTGCACGAGGGGCGTCTGCGCAGTCACGGCTTCGGTCAGGGTCAAGGCGTGTTCTCCGGCCGGCAGGATCGCAGGATTGCGCGTCGAGGCAAGGCGCCGAATTTCCGCGCGGCGCCCCACGGAACGTGGTGGAATGGCGGCGGGCAAGGCCGCGGCACGTCGGCCACCCGGGAGGATGCAGGATGACCAGGACGCTCAATCGCCGCGCGCTGCTGATGGCGCCGGCACTGTTGCTCCCTCTCCCAGCCACGGCACTCTCACCGATGCCGCGCTGGCGGCCGAACCGCCCGATCCGCGTCATCGTCCCCTTCGCGCCGGGCGGTGCGACAGATGTGGTGGCGCGCGTGGTCGCCGATACCGTCGCCGGCCTGCTCGGCCAGCCGCTGGTGATCGAGAACCGGCCCGGCGGCGCGGCCGGCCTGATCGGGTCCGAGGCGGTGGCCAAGGCGGACCCCGATGGCCACACCATCCTCGTCAACTCCAACGCCCATGTCATCGCGCCCGCCTTGGTCGCGCGCATGCCCTATGACGCGATCGCGGATTTCGCCCCCGTCGCGCATCTGGGCCGGATCCCGCAGGTGCTGGTGGCCACCCCACGGCTGCCGGTGACCGACCTCGCCGGGCTGCTCGCCTGGATGCGGGCCAATCCGGGGCGCACGAGCGCCTCCTCGGCCGGCATCGGCAGCGGCAACCACCTGGCGGTCGAGGTGTTCCGCGCCGCGGCCGGGCTCGAGATGCAGGTGGTGCAGTATCGCGGCGGCGGGCCGGCCATGCAGGCGGTCGTCGCGGGCCAGGTGCAGATCTGCGTGGACCCGGTGGCCTCGGCACTTGGGCACATCCGGGGAGGATCGGTACGCGCCATTGCGGTGGCGGGCGACGCACGCTGCGCGGCGCTGCCGGACGTGCCCTCGGCCAGCGAGGCGGGGCTGCCGGCCTTCGCCGCCGCCTCCTGGATCATGGCCTTCGCGCCGGTGCGCACGCCCGCGCCGGCGGTCGCGGCGATGAACGCCGCCTTCAACGAGGCGATGGTGAGCCTCGACCGCCGGCTGACGGAGCTCGCGATCGAGCGGCGGCCGGAGCTGGCCGAGCGGAGCGCGCTGCTCGACTTCGTGCGGGAGGATGCGGCGCGCAGCCGCGCCGTGCTCGCGCGCGCGGGCGTGAACCCGGAGTGAAGTGGTCACACCGCGCATAAAGGGCTGCGTGCCGCGACGCGAGCGGCGTAGCCTGGGGCAAGCCCTCAAAGGAACACGCCATGATCCTCGGTCTGTCCTTCGCGAATTTTTTGACGCTGCATGTGGTGCTCAGCCTGGTCGGGATCGCGGCCGGGCTCGTCGCGATGGGTGCCATGCTCGCCGGCCGCTGGCTCGGGGGCTGGCAGGCGCTGTTCCTGGCCACAACGGTGGCGACCGTCGCGACCGGCTTCCTGTTTCCGATCGGCGCCGTCCTGCCCTCCCATATCGTGGGTGCGATCTCGGCCGCCGTGCTGGCGGTGGCGGTCTATGCCGCCTATGCGGGCGGGCTCGCCGGCGGCTGGCGCGCGACCTACGTCGTCACCGCGGCGATGGCGCTGTACCTGAACTGCTTCGTGGGCGTGGTGCAGGCCTTCCAGAAGATCGGCGCGCTGCACGCGCTGGCGCCGACCCAGACGGAGCCGCCCTTCCTGGTGGCGCAGGTGGTTCTGCTCATCCTGTTCGTGGTGTTGGGCACGCTCGCGGTGCGGCGGTTCCGCCCCGGCGGCGCGCGGCTGGCCTGACCCGGCGCGTCAGTTGAGCCGGACGCCGCGGAGCACCTCCGCCTTCTGCTCGATATCGGTCTGCAGGCGGCGGGCGAAATCAGCGCGGCCGAGGTAGAAATCCGTGGGCTGGGCGCCGGTGCGGGCGGCGGCGCGGTAGGGCTCGCTCGCAGCGGCGACGGCACAGGCGGCCTCGATCCGCGCGATGCGGTCCTCGGGCGTACCAGCGGGCGCGAACAGGCCACCGAAGCTCGCGGGCGCGACCTCGAATCCCTGTTCGATGGCGGTCGGCGCCTCGGGGAAATCCGGGTGGCGCTGGGCGTCGAACACCGCGAGCACGCGCACGTCGCCGCGCCCGGCCGCCGCGCCGAGAACGATCGACCCGATATCCAGCCGCCCGGCCAGCACCTCCGTCAGCACCGTGCTGTCGGCGCGGAAGGGCACGTGCTCCACCTCCACCCCCGCAGCGCCCAGCCACTGCACCATGGCGAGGTGCGGGATGGAGGTGATGCCGAGCGTGCCGTAGGTCAGCCGCCCGGGATTCGCGCGCGCCGCCGCCTGCAGGCTGCGCAGATCGCGGATCGGGCTGTCGGGGCGCACCGCCAGCGCCATGGTGTTGTTGAATACCTGGCAGATCGGCCGGAAGCTTGTCGCGGTGAGGCCCGCCGTCGGCTGCGTCACCGGCAGGACGGAGGCGACCAGCGCCGGCGCGTAGAGCAGCGTGTAGCCATCGGGCGCCGCCCGCGCGACGGCGACGGAGCCTACCAGCGCCGCCGCGCCGTCCCGGTTCACCACCACGGCGGGCTGCCCGAGCGTGGGCGCCAGCTGCGCGGCCAGTGCGCGCACCAGCAGGTCGATGGAATTGCCCGGCGGGTAGGGCAGCACGATCTGGACCGGCCGCGCGGGAAACACCTCCTGCGCATGCGTCACGGGTGTGGCGGCGAGCGGCAGCGCGGCCGCAAGGGCGGCCAGCAGGCGGCGGGTGATCATTGTTCTTGTTTCCTCCCAGGCGATGTGGCGTCAGCCGGCGGGCACCAGCCGCGAGGGGTCCGACCCCACGCGCCCGCCGCCGCTGCCGGTATCGAGCGACAGGGTGAAGTCGTAGCGGATGGAGGGCACGCCCGCGATCGGCGCATCGGGCAGGCCCAGCTGCTCCTGGATCACCAGCGAGGCGGAGACACCGAACACCGTGTCGGAATCCACATGCGCGTCATCGGCGAAATACAGCGCGGTCACCAGCTCGCGGTAGCCGGGTGCCGAGATCAGCACGTGGATATGCGCGGGGCGGAAGCCGTGCCGGTTCTGCCGGGTGACCAGGTCGCCCACGGGCCCGTCCATCGGGATCGGGTAGCCGAGCGGCTTGACGGAGCGGAAATGGTAGCGCCCCTCCGCATCACAGTTCAGCTGGCCGCGCATGTCCATCACGCTCGGGTCGTGCGCCTGGAGGTCGTAGAGCCCGTCGGCGCCGGTCTGCCAGACATCCATCTGCGCGTGCGGCACCGGCTTGCCCGCGGCGTCCGTGACCTGACCGAACAGCACGATCTCCGGTCCGGTCTTGATGTGCGCTATGGTGCCGCCGAGCGCCACCTTGGGTGCGGATTCACGGAAGAAGGGGCCGAGCAGGCTGGTCTCGGTGCCGACCTCCTCGCGCCCCGTCGCGTCGTGCATGGCGTTGACCAGGCGCGACAAGCCCAGCACGTCCGACAGCAGGATGAATTCCTGGCGGTAGGGCGTGCAGGCCTGGCCCACCGCGGTCATGGTGGCGATGCCCTTGAGCCATTCCTCGGGCGTGAGCTTCACCTCGCGCGCGAAGGCGTGCAGGTGGCGGACCGCCGCCTCCATGATCTCGCGCAGGCGGGCGTCGGGGGTTTGTGCCATCTGCTCGATGACGGCGTCGGTGATGTCGTTGGCGTCGAGGTCCTGCATGGCCTTCTCCTGTCGTCCCTTGGGGGTGAGCCTGCGGGGTGGGGGTGGCCCGGGTCAATCACTGTTGCACGGGCGTCGATCACCCAGGCTCGATGCGCGCCTCGCGGATCACGTCGCGCCATTTCGCGACCTCGGCAGCGGTGCGCGTGGCGAGCTCCTCGGGCGTGCCGCCGAGCGCCGCGACGCCCTGGTTGCGCAGCGTCTCCATGGCCTCGGCGCTGCGCAGCCAGGCATTGGTCGCGGCGTTGACGCGGTCCACCACCTCGCGCGGGGTGCCGGCGGGAAGGTAAATCGCCCACCACCCCTCCACCACGAAGCCGGCCAGGCCGAGCTCGAGCATGGTCGGCACCTGCGGCAAGGTCTCGGTCCGCTGGGGCGATGTGACGCCGAGCACCATCAGCGATCCGGCCTGCACGTGCTGGGACAGCGGCAGGTAGTGGTAGAACATCGCATCCACCTGGCCCGAGAGCAGGTCCGTCACCGCCTGGGCGCCGCTGCGATAGGGCACGTGGGTCGTCTGCACCCCGCCGCGCAGGTCGAGCAGCGCCTGGGACAGATGCCCGGTGGTCCCGTTGCCGGCCGAGGCGAAACTCAACGGCCGCTGGCGGGCCAGCGCCATCAGCCCGGCGAAATCCCGCACCCCGAGCTGCGGGCGCACCGCGAGGGCCACAGGCGCGGTGACGAAGGGCACCACGGGGGCAAAATCGCGCACCGGATCGTAGCCGGGTTCGCGGTAGAGGCTGGCATTGACGCCGTGCGTGCCGCTCGTACCCAGGATGATGGAATACCCATCCGGTCGGTCGCGCGCGACGGCCGCGGTGGCGATGTTGCCCCCGGCGCCGGAGCGGTTCTCCACCACCACGGACTGCCCCAGGGTCTGGCCCAGATGGTTGCCGATGGCGCGGCCGAAGATGTCCGTCGTGGTGCCGGCGGCGAAGGGCACGACCAGACGAATGGGGCGCGCGGCGGGCCAAGCGGGGGTCTGGGCCAGCGCGGGCATGGCCAGCGCGGCGGGGACCGCCGCGAGCAGGGCCCGGCGGCCGGTCAGGATGCGGGGCATCGGGCGTCTCCCTTCGCCCATTCGGGCATGACGTATTGGGCGAGGCCGGCATCGGCGACGCCACGGTTCATCGGCACGCACTCCGCCGGGAAATCCTGGCGGAAGGTCGCGCCGGCATCGGCCAGCCTTCCGAGGAAGGCGTCAAGGTGGCGCATCGCGCCGCCGGGGATGTCGTGCAGCACCAGCAGCGGCCGTGACTGGTCCAGGCATTGTGCGAGTCCGCGCGCCGGCCAGCCATCGGCATCGCGCCAGTCGCCCGGCACCGCGGACCAGAGCACCATCGTGTGGGCCTCGGCCGCCAGGTGGTCGCGCGCCGCCTCGCTCAGCAGATGCGGGCCGAGCCGGCCGCCGCCGCCCACCGGTCGGAACAGCCGGTCGGGATGCGCGAGCCGGCCCAACAGCGCCTGGGTCTGGCCGATCTCGGCCACGGCGTGCCCGGGAACGCGGCGGTCGCCCAGCGGACCCGCATGGCTGTAGGTGTGGTTGCCGATCCAGTGCCCCTCGGCATGGGCGCGCTCGGCGAGCGCGCGCAGTGCCGGGTCGCGCAGCCGCGCGCCGATGACGAAGAACGAGGCGGCGATGGCGCGCCGGCGCAGCACGTCCAGCACCAGCGGCGTCACCGCCGCATCGGGCCCATTGTCGAAGGTGAGGGTGACCATGGGCAGGGTGTGCATCGGCGTCTCTTGGCGTTCGGGGCAATTCTACCGATAAGCAATCATATGCCGCGCCGCCGGATCGGCACCAGGGGCCGGCGCGCGACGCCGGCACGAACAAGGGAAGACCGCCTTCATGGCCAACACCAACACGCTGCTGCCGACCACCGTCGTGGGCAGCTATCCGCAGCCGGGCTGGCTGGTGGACCGCGCGATCCTGACCGCGAACAACGTGGTGCCCCGCGTGCGCCTGAAGGAGATCTGGCGCGTCGCCGAGGATGTGCTGGAGGGTGCGCAGGACGACGCGACGCTGATCGCCATCCGCGACATGGAGCGCGCGGGCATCGACATCATCACCGATGGCGAGATGCGCCGGGAGAGCTATTCCAACCGCTTCGCGCTGGCCCTCGAGAATGTGGACGTGGACAACCCCGCCGTGGTGTCGGGGCGCATGGGCAAGCCCACCCCGGTGCCGCGCGTGGTCGGCGAGATCCGCCGCCGCCATGCTGTGGAGGTGCGCGACATCGCCTTTCTGCGCGCCAACACCGACCGCCAGGTGAAGATCACCCTGCCCGGCCCCTTCACCCTGTCCATGCAGGCGCATGACGAGCATTACGGCGACGACGAGGCCCTCGCCATGGCCTATGCGGCCGTGGTGGCGGAGGAGGCGCGCGATCTGAAGGCCGCGGGTGCCGACATCATCCAGCTCGACGAGCCCTGGTTGCAGGCGCGCCCGGAGCAGGCGGCGCGCTATGGCGTGAAGGCGATCAACCGTGCGCTGGAAGGTGTGAGCGGCACCACGGTGGTGCACCTGTGCTTCGGATATGCCGCCTTGGTGAAGGACAAGCCCTCGGGCTATTCCTTCCTGCCGCAGCTGTCGGATTCCATCGCGACGCAGATCTCGATTGAGGCGGCGCAGCCCAAGCTGGATCTCGGCATCCTCGCGGAGCTCTCGAACAAGATGATCATGCTCGGCGTGCTGGACCTGGGTTCGGCGGAGGTCGAGACGGCGGAGACGGTCGCCGCGCGCCTGCGCGAGGGGCTGAAGCACGTTCCGGCGGAGCGGCTGGTCGCGGCGCCCGATTGCGGCATGAAGTACCTGCCGCGCGAGCGTGCCTTCGCCAAGCTGAAGGCGCTCGCGGATGGGGCGGACATCGTGCGGCGCGAACTCCAGGGCTGATGCCGCCGCCATGGCGCTGATGGTCTTCCTCAACCGCGTTCAGTTCGGCTTCGGCGCGCTGTCGGAGCTGGCGGGCGAACTGGCGCTCGCGGGCATACAGCGCCCGCTGGTGGTGACCGATGCGGGGCTGCGCGCGGCAGGGCTGGTGGACACGCTGCTGACCGCGCTGCCAGCGAGGATGCCCGCGGCGGTGTTCGATGCGACGCCGGCGAACCCCGACGAGGCGGCGGTGCATGCGGCGGTGGCGCTATACCGCGAATGCGGTGCGGATGGCGTGCTGGGGTTCGGCGGCGGCTCCCCGCTGGACCTCGCCAAGGCCGTCGCCCTCGCCGCGACGCACAGCGCCGAAAGCCTCGCATCCTATGCGGTGGTGGAAGGCGGCCTCTCCCGCATCACCGCGGCCGCCGCGCCGGTGGTGGAGGTGGCGACCACGGCGGGCACGGGCAGCGAAGTCTCGCGCGGTGCGCTGATCATCATGGCAGATGGGCGCAAGCTCTCCATCGGCAGTCCGCATCTGATCCCGCGCGCGGCGATCTGCGACCCGGCGCTGACGCTGGGCCTGCCGCCCGGCCTCACCGCTGCGACGGGCATGGACGCAATGGCGCATTGCATCGAGACGCTGTGCTCGCCGCGCGAGAATCCGGTGGCCGATGCCATCGCGCTCGACGGGCTGCGCCGCGCCTGGGCGCAGCTGCCGCGCGCGGTCGCCGACGGCAGCGACCGCGAGGCGCGCCACGCGATGATGCTGGCCTCCATCGAAGGCGCGCTGGCCTTCCAGAAAGGGCTGGGTGCGGTGCATGCGCTGTCACATGCGCTGGGCGCGCTGCCGGCGCGGCCGCATCACGGCACGCTCAACGCGCTGCTGCTGCCGGGCGTGCTACGCTTCAACGCGCCAGCCATCGCGGCGGTGCTCGCGCGCATCGGCGAGGCGATCGGCGTGTCACCGATGGCAGAAGCGATCGCCGGCGCGATCGAGGCGCTGAACCGCCGCATCGGCCTGCCGGCGAACCTGGCCGCGATGGGCGTGCCCGATGCGGCGCTGCCCGCTGTCGCCGAGGCGGCGCTGCACGACCATCACCACCTGACCAATCCACGCCCGGCGACCACCGGCGACTACCTGGCCCTGCTCCGCGCCGCCTGAGAGTTGGCAGCCACGCCGCGCTGAGGCAGCCTTCCCGAAACAGCACCACAGGAGGAACGCGCATGCGCCGGCTCGGGAAGATTGCGTGCCTCCTGATGGCGCTGCTCGCACCCTGCGTGCCGGCCGTCGCACAGAATTGGCCGAGCCAGCCCATCATGCTCGTCAACGGCTTCCCGCCCGGCGGCGGTGCCGACATCCTTGCGCGCCTGGTGGCCGGGCACCTGGCCACCGCGCTCGGCCAGCCGGTGACGGTCGACAACCGCACCGGCGCGAACGGGCTGATCGCCGCGGGCCTCGTCGCCGCGGCGCGGCCGGATGGCAACACGCTGCTGCTGGTGACCGCGAGCATGGTGTCCATGGCGCCGGTGATGCCCGGCGTCACGCTCAACTTCGATCCGGACCGCGACCTCGCTGGCGCGTCGATCATCGCGGGGCTGGACAACCTGCTCTACGTCAATCCGCGGCTGCCGTTCCGCACCTTGGGCGACGTGATCGCGCATGCCCGCGCGCATCCTGACGAACTAACCTATGGCTCCTCGGGCGTGGGCAGTTCCTACCAGCTCTGGGCGGCGCAATTCGCGGCGATGGCGGGCGTGCGCATGGTGCACGTGCCGTTCCGCGGCGGGCCGCCGGCGATCTCCGAGATCATCGCCGGGCGGGTCGACATGATGTTCGGCAACCTGGCCGAGATCCTGCCGCATATCCGTGCGGGCACGGTGCGCGCCATCGCCTTTACCTCCGCCCCGCCCTCGCCGGTTCTGCCCGAGGTGCCGACCATCGCGGAGACGCTGCCGGACTATCGCGCCGACAACTGGTTCGGCATCGCCGCCCCCGGCGCCACGCCGCGCCCGGTGCTGGAGCGGCTGAACGCCGAGGTGAACCGCATCGTCGCCGACCCGGCCGTGCGCGAGCGGCTCGTCTCGCTCGGCTACCAGCCGCGCGGTGGCACCATTGCGGAGATGCAGCGCGCCATCATCGAGGATCGCGCGCGCTGGGGGCGGGTGATCCGGGAGAACAACATCAGCGCCGAGTGAAGGCCTTCAGTCGAAGGCCAAATCCCAGCCCAGCCAGTCGCAGACCGCGCGGCCCATGACCCAATCGAGATCCTCGCCGCGCAGCCAGGGCAGTTCTTCGGTGAAGAAGGTCACGCATTGGCGGTAGCTGCACGGCATGCGTGTGATGTCGGTGCCCCAGAAGAAGCGCTTCGGCCCGAACGCGTCGAAGATGCGGTGCAGCCCGTCCTGGATGTTGGCGAAGGGGTAGCCTTGCGTCGAGTAGTGCGGCGCGCCGGTCGCCTTCACCGCCACGTTCGGCAGCGCGGCCAGCGCGCAGAGCTCGTCGAGATTGGCGAAGGCCGCGTCATCCTGCCCGGTGCGGACCAGGCCGCAATGGTCCAGCACCAGGCGCAGGCCCGGATGCGCCTCCGCGATGCGGCGGAAATCCTGCAGGAAGAGCCCGCCCATCATGGCGATCGGCAGGTCCTCGCGTTCGGCTGCCGGCCAGAGCCAGTCGAGCGAACCGTCGCGCAGCCATTCCTGCTCCGCCGGATGCAGCAGCGCCCAGCGCAGGCCGAGCATGCCGGGCTGGTCGCGCCAGCCCTGGATGCGGTGGCGCTGCGCGGGGTCGCGCGGCGGGAACTGGCCCATCACGGCGAAACGGTCGGGGTAGGTCGCGGCGGACCGGGTGGCGTAGGCGTTGGCATCCGGGTCCCAGCTCAGCGGCGGGTGCAGCACGGCGGCGTCCACGCCGGCCTCCGCCATCTCGGCCAAGGCCTCCTCAGCGGTGAAGCTGCTGACCTTGCGATGCAGGCCGCTCGGGTTGCCCCGCGTCCAGATGTGGATCTGGGCGTCGACGATTTTCATGCGCGCGTCCTCCGGTGCGCAGCATTCCCCAGCCGCGTGGCCTGGACAAGTGCGCCGGCTGCGCCATCCTGGGCGCAACGGCAGAAGGAAGCGCGCCATGGCGGTGGTGGAGACGGAACGGCACGGGCAGGTGCTGGTGGTGCGGATGAACCGTCCCGAGCGGCTCAACGCGCTCAATCACGAACTCCGCGTGGCCCTCGCGCAGACCTGGACGGATTTCCGCCGCGACGACGGGCTGGAGGTCGCGATCCTCACCGGCACGGGGCGCGCCTTCTGCGCCGGCGAGGACATGAAGGAAACGCTGGCCGACGCCACGCCCGGCGGCCGCGCGCTGGACATCGAGGACCCGTTCCGCAGCGGCACGCTGGAGAAGCCGGTGATCGCCGCGGTGAACGGCTTCGCGATGGGCGGCGGCTTCATGCTGGTCGAACGCACCGACCTGCGTGTGGCCGCGAAGGGCGCGGTGTTCGAAGTTTCCGAGGCGAAGCGCTGGCTGCTCGGCGGCTATGACCACGGGCATGTGGCGAACCTGCCCTTCCCCATCGCGATGGAAATGGCGTTGGGTTTCCGCTTCACCGCCGAACGGTTCTACGAGCTCGGCTTCGTGAACCGGCTGGTGGAGGCGGACGCCGTCGTCCCCACCGCGATCGAGATGGCGAACCATCTGCTGACGCTGCCGCCGGCGTCGCGCGTCAACACCGTGCACATGATGCGCCAGATGCGGCCCAAGGCCAGCGAGGCGCAGCGCGAACTCGCCGCCGCGCTGCATGAGCATGGTGCGAAGAGCGACCTGATGGAGAGCCGCGCCGCCTTTGCCGAAAAACGCGCGCCGAACTTCAAGGGCTGGAACGACCCGGCGGATCGCTATCGGATGCCAGGCGCGAAAGCGGAGTGAGACTCAGCCCTTCTCCACCTGCCAGAAAATCGGGAAGCTGCTTTCCAGCAGGTTGCGCAGCACGCCGCGATAGGCGGCCGGGATGGTGAACTGCCCCCACATCACCGAGGGCGTGAGCGTGTAGGCAATGCGCTGCACCTCGTCGGCGATGCGCTGCCGCTCGGCCTGGGTCTCGGCCTCCGCGAAGCTGCGCACAAGCGGCGGGATGGCCGCGTCGCAGGACCAGCCCGGGTAATCCGCGCAGGTGCTGGCGATGTAGAAATGCGTCAGCGGCGTGAGCATGTCGACGCCGTTGGAATAGACGGCGAAGAGGCTCCAGCCCTCATGGCGCGCGCGGCGGGCGAGCACGGTGCCCCAATCCATAACCTGTTCGTCCACGACGAAGCCGGCCTGCTTCATGTTCTGCACCAGCACGGCGGCCGCGGTTTGCGAGATGGACCCTGCCACCTGGAGGAACACCACCGGCTCGCCGCGGTAATTCGTGCGCGCGAGGTCGGCGCGCGCTTCGGCCGGCGAATAGCGCGCGGCCTCGGCGCCGGCGGCCGAGGCATAGGGCGCGTCGCACATCCAGAAGGAAGGGCATTGCGGCGCGCGGAAGCGCTCTGGGATGCCGATCGCCTGGAGGATGGTGTTCTGGTCGACGAGCTTCCACAGCACGCGCCGCACCGCGGGGTCGTTGAAGGGGGGGAAGTCATGGTTGAGGCGGAAATTGCCCTGGAACTGGTGCAGGCCGCCGAGTGCCATCAGCTTCAGATGCCGCGCGCGTTCGAGCCGCGCGATGAAGTCGAAGGGCACGTATTGCTGGTAGTCGATCTCGTTGGCGAGTAGCGCGGTGGAGGCCGTCGCCTGGTCCGGCATCACCCGCAGCGTGAGGCTGTCCACGCGCACCTGCTTGCCGCCGGCGAGGAAATCCGGGGCCTCCGCGCGCGGACGATAGGCGGGGAACTTCTCCAGCACCATGACATTGCCGGGGCGCCACAGATCCGCGCGGAAGCGGAAGGGGCCGGAACCGATGATCTCGGTGATGCGCTGCTCGCCCGGGGTGCGCGCAAGGCGCTCGGGCAGGATGAAGGGCACCGGCGCGTTGGGCTTGCCGAGCACCTCCAGCATCAGCGGGAAGGGGCGCTTGAGGCGGAATTCGAACTGCTTGGCGTCGAGTGCGCTGAGCTCCTCAGTCGCGTCGCGCAAAAGCCGGCCGAGCGCGTCGCGCGGCATCCAGCGCACCAGGGAGGCGACCACATCGGCGGCGCGCACCGGCGCGCCGTCATGGAAGGCGAGACCGTCGCGCAGGGTGAAGCGCCAGCGCAGGCGATCGCGCGCGACGTCATGGCCCTCGACCATCTGCGGGCGCACCTGGCCCTGCCCGTCCATCGCGAAGAGCGTGTCGAAGACGTGGAAGCCGAAGGTGCGCGTGATGGCCGCGGTGGTCATGTAGGGGTCGAGGATCACGACCTCGGACTCCAGCACCAGGTTGAGCGTGGTCTCGGCGCGCGCCTCGGGCGCGCGGATGATGCCGGCCGTAGCCAGCGCGCCGCCTGCGAGGATGTGCCGCCGCCCGATCCCTGATCCGCTCATCGTACGCTCCCGCCCTCTGCCCGGAGGCGAGGCTGCACGGGCGGATGGCAAGGCGGCAAGCCCCAATACCCGTCTCGCCGCGCCCGGCGCAGCGTGCCACGCTTGCGCCAACCACGGGACACACGCCGCCATGGCCGATGAGGATCTCCGCTACCTGTCCGCGACCGAGGCCGCCGCGCTGATCCGCCGCCGCGCGCTCTCGCCGGTGGCGCTCACCCAGGCGATCCTCACCGCCATCGAGGCCAGCCAGCCCAGCCTCAACGCCTTCGCCACCGTCACCGCCGAGGCCGCGATGCGCGACGCCGCCGCCGCCGAGCAGGCCGTGATGAACGGCGACATGCTCGGCCCGCTGCACGGCGTGCCCATCCACATCAAAGACCAGGTGGATACCGCCGGCATCCCCACCCGCCATGGCTCGGCGATCTTCGCCGACAACATCCCCAGCCGCGACGACATCACCGTGCAGCGCCTGCGCGCGGCGGGCGCGATCATCCTGGGCAAGACCACCATGTCGGAGTTCGGCCACAAGGGCCTGACCGACAGCCCCGCCCATGGCGTCACGCGCAACCCGTGGGACCTGGAGCGCACGCCCGGCGGGTCCTCCGGCGGTGCGGCGGCCGCCGTCGCCGCCGGGCTCGGTCCGCTGGGGCTCGGCACCGATGGCGCCGGCTCCGTCCGCATCCCCGCAGCCTGCTGCGGGCTGATCGGCCTGAAGGGCACGCTCGGCGCCGTGCCGTGGGAAGCCGCAGCCGACGGCTTCCTGAACAACGTCTACGCCGGCCCGATCAGCCGCACCGTGGCCGACGCCGCGCTGATGTTCTCCATCATCGCCGGCCCCAGCCCGCGCGACCCGCAAAGCCTGCGCGCGCACCCCTTCACGCCCGTCGCACCCCACCTCGCCGGCACGACCCTGCACGGCCTGCGCATCGGCTTCATCGACAAGGCCTGCAACCCCAAAGTCCAGCGCGAGGTCCTCGCCAACACCCACACCTCACTCGCCGCCCTCGAGGTCCGCGGCGCCCACATCGAACCCGTCACCACCGCCATCGACTGGATCGAATACGAAGGCCGCATCATGTACCAGGCCGGCTTCGCCATCAGCTGCGCCCAATACCTGCCCGAATGGCACAACCGCATGGACCCCGTCCTCATCGCCTTCATGGAACGCGGCCGAGCCTTCACCGCACACCAACTCCGCGACGCCCAATTCGCCCGCACGCGGCTATTCCGCCAGATCCAGACCCTGTTCGAAACCTACGACATCCTCGCCACGCCCACACTGACCCGCACCGCACTCCCAACGTCCTTCGACGCCGCCCACGACCAGATCGACATCGAAGGCACCCCCTGCGGCATCACACGCCAAGGCTGGTCCAGCTACCAATACCCGTTCAACCTGAGCGGACACCCCGCCATCACCATCCCCTCCGGCTTCGCCGATGACGGGTTGCCGACCGGCCTGCAACTCATCGGCCCCTACACCCACGAACCCACCCTCCTCCACCTCGCCAGCGCGCTGGAAAGCGACCGACCCTGGGCTCAACACAGGCCGGGTGGGTGGGGTTAAGAAAGCAAGGCCAGGGGCGCTGCCCCTGGACCCCGCGAGGAGCCTGCAGGCCCCTCGACCCGGATTACTTGGTCCTTGGTTTTGGGAGGGTTGGTTTTGGGGCGTTGGCGTGAATGCCTGTCATCGGGAGAGGGTGGCCGGAGGTGTGCGCCGAGCTGGTGAGCGTGTCTCGGCCACCCTCTCCCGATGACAGGCCCTGCTAAAAGTCCAGAGCCACCCTCCCAGAACCAGCACCAAGTAAAGCGGGTCCAGGGGCCTCTAGGCTCCTGGTGGGGGTCGAGGGGGCAACGCCCCCCGCCTTTCTTCCTACCCCACCCGCGCGACTGCGCTGAACCCGGCGTCGGCGGCTTCCAGGGCGCGGTCGATGTCGGCGGCGGTGTGGGCGCAGGAGAGGAACATGTTGTGTTTGGGGTGGAAGTAGGCGCCGGCGTCGAGGGCGGCGGCGCAGAAGGTGTTGCCGAGGCGGAAGTCGGGGTCGTTGTCGAAGAGCATGAGGGGCATTTGCGGGGGGCCGCTTTGGCGGATGGGGAGGGCGTGGCGTTTTGCGCTGGCGGCGAGGCCGGTGCGGAGGCGCTCGCCCATGGTTTTGAGGTGGGTGGGGGCTTCGAGGGCGTGGAGGGTGGTGATGGTGGCCAGCGCCGCGGCCATGGGGGCGGCGCCGCACCAGAAGGATCCGGTCGTGAAGATTTTCGTGGCGGCGGTGCGCAGGTGTTCGGAGCCGGTGATGGCGGCGAGCGGGTGTCCGTTGGCGATGGCCTTGCTGTAGGCGGCGAGGTCGGGGCGGATGCCGAGGGTTTCCCAGGAGCCGCCGAGGTGCAGGCGGAAGCCGGCGCGGACGTCGTCGAGGATGAGGGCGGCATCGTGGCTGTCGCACAGGGAGCGGAGGGTTTGGGCGAAGGCGGGGTTGGGGAGTTCGAGGTCGCGCGCCATGTCGTGGCGGAAGGCGGTGACGAGGATGCCGGCGAGGTCGTCGCCGGCCTCGGCCACGGCGGCTTTGACGGAGGCGGGGTCGTTGTAGTCGTAGTGGAGGATGTGGGCTCGGTCCTCGGCGGTGACGCCGGCGAGCGAGGGCGAGCACCAGGGGACGGCGCCGTGGTAGGAGCCGCGCGCGACGAGCAGCTTGCGCCGGCCGGTGGCGGCGCGGGCGATGGTGGCGCAGGCGGTGGTGGCGTCGGTGCCGTTTTTCGAGAAGAGGCACCAGGCGGCGTGGGGGATGGTCTCGACGAGTTTTTCGGCGAGTTCGACGAGGACGGGGGCGGGGCCGTTCATGCAGTCGCCGAGGGCTGACTGGGCGCGGGCGGCGTCCTCCACGGCCGGGTGGTGGTGGCCGAGGATCACGGGGCCCCAGGAGCACATGAAGTCGATGACTTCGCGGCCATCGACGTCCCACAGGCGGCAGCCTTCGGCGCGGGCGAAGTATTGCGGGTAGCCGGGGGGCAGGTTGGCGGCGTTCAGGTGGCCCCATAGCCCGCCCGGGATGACGGATTGTGCGCGGGCGCGCAGCATCTGATCCTGGCTGTTCGTCTGGCCCATGGGCGGCTCCGGTGTCTGGCCAGCGTGGCCCGTGAACCGGCAGCATGGCGCAGATCGTGGAGAATGCCGATGCGCCTTGCCCTGGCGTCGGGCCCTTCAATCCAGTGTCAGCTTACCTGCGCCGACGGCAGGAAGGTCGCTGCGGCTCGGGCGCGCCATTCCGCGGCCTTGGCGGGCTCCGCCCGATGCGTGTGGTAATCCGCCATCACCTCGTAGAAGCGGGGCAGTTTGGTGCGGTCGAGGCGGGGGTTCAGCAGCGCTGCCTCCGTGGCACGTCCAAGCGCCAGCAGCACGGCTCGGCGGAGTTCGAGCGAGGGATAGTGGTCCGGCGCCACCGCAGCGCTGCGATCGAGCAGGGCCAGCGCCAACTCATTCTGGCCGGCATGATGGGCCATGGCAGCGCGCCGTTTGAGGAGGTCGGCCTTGTGGAGGGCCAGAGGCGACCAGGCAGGGGGTGTCTCCGGCTCTGGAAAGGCGACATCGAGCAGGCGTCTGAGGGCGCTGTTTTGCTTGATATGCGAAATTTCGGCTGGGGCCTCGCCGCGGGAGTCCCCATTCCAGCGCGGGCCCTGCCCCAGGGACAGGCCGAAGAAATGCGCGACGTAGAGCGCATCCGGTTCGACTTGGCGTTTGCCGTGCCCGATGACGCCGTGGACGTGCAACTGGTCATCCACGCGGATAGCGGCCGGGTTGACGATCCATTTGGGCAGCACCGAGTGCTTGAAACTCATCTGGTCATCATCGCGATGGCGCTTCAGCCGACCTTCGGGCGGCGGGTCGCCGAAGACATTGAAGCGCGGGACCAGATGCGATTCAAAACTCGAGCTGCTGACCAGCGCCTTGAAGGCCGATGGTGTTCGTTCGACGAGCAACTCGTCGATATCGAAGTTCGCGATCACGGCGGCATCAAGGAAAAAGCGCCGCAATGCGATCTCGTACAGTCCGGTCTGGAGGAAATTCGAATCGCGGGACCCGCCCAGGGCACGGCTGCTGGTCGGGCCGTACGGAAACGGAGCATCGACCAGGAGGCATCGGATGGACGGGCAATGCGCGTTGATATCCCGCGCAAGGGCGTCCGACGTCGGGTTGGATGAGCTGTTGTCGAAGAGGAGGAATGCGTCGAAGCCATGCTGTCTGTGGTGGTAGTTGATCCAGTCCACCACCCAGGCGGACGGATTGTTCCTGGTCAGCGTGACGAGGCAGCGCCGATCGAGCGCTAGGTGCGAAAGGTTCGGCTGGACATGCGCAAGCCAATGCTGCCCCGCGAAGTCGATGCCGAGCCCCGTGGTGCCGCTGGGGGCGGCAATGCGGAACCGCGAACGGCCGTTCAGCGGCCGGCCGGGGCGACGGTCATGACGCACGGCGCAAGGCACGCCCGAAGGAAGAGCCACGAATCGCGGCAGCGTATTGTTGGCTTCCGGAAAATGGAATGGTGGCCCGATGCCGATGATTTCGGTGCCGTCGGCCGACCAGAACAGATCATAGATCAGGGTCAGGTAGTCGAATCGTTCCTCGAAGTCGGAGGCTCGCGCCAGCTCGTCGCGGAAGGGTGCGCGCACCACGCCCTCCGCCTCGGAGAGCGTGATCGACGACAAGCATGCGCGCGTGACCGCCATCTTTTTCAACCACGACGTGTGGTCACAGACTATGAAGGACGCTGGCGTGCATCAGCATCACATCCACGTCAGGATCACTGACTTGACGGCCCCTTTTCGCTCACGGATGGCAGCGCACTGTCTCGACGACCTTGCGGGGAGCTGCGGTGGCCGATGCGACGCTGCGAACAGTGTGAAGCCTGGCGAAGCGCGATAGAACCCGATCGTGCGTTAAAGACCCTGCATGCTGATTTTTGGACCGCCTCGATGGCGCGTCTGTCCCTGGCAGAAGGTGGCATGTCGGGACGACACAGTTTGTCAGTAGAGGCGGTGCGATGAACGGTATTCTTGGCCTCACCGCTCCGGTGACGATCCTGCGCGACGGGCTGGGCATCCCGCATATCCGCTCCGAGGGCGGCACTGCCGATGCCTTCCGCGCCCAGGGCCTGGTGCATGCGCAGGACCGGCTGTTCCAGATGGAGCTCAACCGCCGCCGCGCGCTGGGTCGCGCGGCCGAATGGCTCGGGCCGAGTGCCGCGGCCGGCGACCTGCTGGCCCGCAAGCTTGGCGTGGAAGCAGCGAGCCGGCGCGACGCCGCAGCACTCTCACCCGAGGCGCGCGCGATGATCGAGGCTTATGCCGCGGGGGTGAACGACCACATCGCGGCCGGGTCGGCGCTGCCGGTGGAATACGGCCTGCTCGGCGCCACACCGGAGCCCTGGGAGCCGTGGCACTGCATCGCGGTGATGCGCCGGCTCGGGCTGCTGATGGGCTCGGTCTGGTTCAAGCTGTGGCGCGCGGCGGCCCTCGCTGTGGTGGGGCCGGATCAGGTCGGCAAGCTGCGCTACGATGATGGCGGGCGCGACCTGCTGCTGCTGCCGCCGGGCATGGAGGCGGATCGCTGGGCTGCGACGCTCGCGGACCTCGCACCCGGAATCGCCGCGCTGATGGCCGGCGCCGAACCCGATGCGACCGGCGGCGGCAGCAACAACTGGGCGGTCTCCCCCGCGATGAGCCCCACCGAGCGCCCGGTGTTGGCCGGCGATCCGCACCGCGCCTTCGAGATTCCCAACATGTACGCGCAGGGACATCTGGCGTGCTCGGAATTCGACGTCATCGGCCTCACCGTCCCGGGCGTGCCGGGCTTCCCGCATTTCGCGCATAACGGGACGGTGGCGTGGTGCGTGACGCACACCTTCGCCGACATCCATGACCTGTTCGTGGAGCGGCTGGACGCGACGCGCACGCATTGCGAGTTCCAGGGCGAATGGCTCCCGGTCGTACAGCGCGAGGAGACTGTGCTGGTGCGCGGCGCGGACCCGCAGACCGCGACGGTGCTGGAAACGCGGCACGGCCCGGTGATTGCGGAAGGACCGGGCGGGGTCGCGCTCGCGCTGCGCTCGGTGCAATTCGCAGAGACGGACCTGTCCTTCGATTGCCTGCCGCGCATGCTCGGCGCCGACAGTGTCGAAGCGCTGTTCGAGGCCACGCGCGGCTGGGGCGTCATCGACCACAACCTGGTCGCAGCCGACACCGCAGGGCGCATCGGCCTGCATATCCGCGCCATGATCCCGCGCCGGCCGCGCGCCAATGGCTGGCTGCCGGTGCCGGGCTGGACGGGTGAGCACGAATGGCAGGGCTTCATCCCGCACGAATCGCTGCCGCGCATGATCGATCCGCCGGGCGGCTTCATCGTGACCGCGAACAACCGCGTCATGACCGATGGCGGCACCGACTATATCCAGACCGATTGCCACCCGCCCTACCGCGCGCGCCGCATTCTCGAACGGTTGGGCGCCGAGCCGGACAGCCGAACGCCGGAGGGCGCCGCCTCCCTGCACGGCGACGCCCGATCGCCCCATGCGACCCTGTTCCAGGCGCGGCTCGCGGCGCTGGACGTCGCGGACGGGAACGCCGCCGCCCTGCGCGACGCGATCCTCGCCTGGGATGGCGAGATGCGCGCCGGCTCAACCGGAGCCTCCGCCTACATCGCGCTGCGCCGCGCGCTGACCGCGCTGCTCGCCGAGCGCAGCGGCCTGGGCGCGCTGGCGGGCACGCCCTTCCTCGCGGTCGCACCCGGCGTGGTGCCGCAGAACCAGCTCTGGTGGACGCTGCCCACCCTGCTGCGCGCCGATGATGAGAGCCTGCTCGGTGGCATCGGATGGGACCAGGCGCTGCGGGCGGCGCTTGCGGCCGCTGCGTTCGATGGCCGCCCTTGGGGCGAAGTGCATCGACCGACGCTGGCGCACCCGCTCACCGCGCAATACCCCGAGGCGGGGCTCGATCCCGTGGGCCTTCCCATCGGCGGTGACACCGACACCGTGATGGCCAATGGCCTGTTCTGCGCGTCCGGCCCCGCCGCGACCTACGGCGCGCTCGCGCGCTACGTCTTCGATGTCGGCGATTGGGAAAATTCGCGCTGGACGGTGTTCCACGGCGCCTCCGGCGATCCGCTCGGCCCGCACTACGCGGACCAGCACGCCGACTGGGCGGCGTGCCGGATGCAGCCCATGACCTATTCCTGGGACCGCCTGCTCGCAGCACCGCACACGCTTCAGCGCATCCTGCCCTGAGGCCTCGTCGCGGCGTCGCCTTCGCTTCTCAACCCGCCTGACGCAGGAACCCGGCCGCGCGTTCCGCCACCAGCATCACCGCCGGCTGGATGTTGGGCGAGGGGATGAGGGGAAACACCGAGGCATCGGCCACCGTCAGCCCCTCGACCCCCTTGAGGCGCAGATGCGGGTCCAGCGGCGCCTGGTCGTCCGTCCCCATCCGCACGGTGCCGCAGGGGTGGAACACCGTGCCGGCGGTCGCGCGGATGTGGCGCAGATAGCCATCCTCGTCGCGCACGTCGGCGCCGGGGCGGATCTCCTCCTCGATGAGGCCGGCGAAGGGCGGCTTCTCCATCACCCGGCGGGAGAGTTTCGCCGCTTCCAGCATCACCCGCACGTCGTTCGGGTGGTCGAGATAGTTGGCGCGGATCACCGGCTTGTCCGCGATGTCGGGGCTGCGCAGCGTGATGCGGCCGCGGCTGTCGGGCCGGCACTGGCCGAAGTTGAACATCACGCCGGGGTGCGGCAGCAGGCCATCCTGGTAGCTCAGCACGGCGAAGTTCACGAAGAGTAGCTGGGCCTCGGCCTCCTCCGCGCCGGGGGTCACGCGGGCGAAGGCGTTCGCCTCGCCGGCGCCGACCGCGAGCGGGCCCTTGCGCGCGAAGAAGTAGTCGAGCCCCATCTTCGCCTGGCGCAGCGGATTGCGCATGATCTCGTTGATCGTCCCGCACGGCCTGGTCCGCAGGATGAACTTCGCGACAAGGTGGTCCTGCAGGTTGCGGCCCACGCCGGGCGCATGCAGCCGCGTCTCGATGCCCATCTCGGCCAGGTGCGCGCCGTCTCCAATGCCCGACAGCATGAGCAGCTTGGGAGTCTCGATGGCGCCGGCGCAGACCACCACCTGGCGCTTCGCGGTGAAGGTTGTTTCACCCTCGGGCGTCATCGCGACCACGCCCGTGGCGCGGCCATCGGCGAAGGTGACGCGCGTCGCGATCGCACCCGTGACGACGCGCAGGTTCGGGCGGTTCATCGCCGGTCGGAGGTATTCCTGCGCCGTGGAAGACCGGCGTCCGCGATGGGTGTTGAGCTGGATCGGCCCCGCACCCTCGATGGGCTGGCCGTCATTCCAGTCGCGGTTGCGCGGCAGCCCCGCGGCGACGCAGCTTTCGATGAAGGCGGCCGCCGCCGGCGCCATGCGTGGTTCCGCCACATGCACCTTGCCCTCGGCGCCGCGCGCATCCGACGGCGCGCCTTCCCAATGCTCGATGCCGCGGAACACCGGCTCGACCACGTCATAGCCCCAGCCGGTGGCGCCCGACTGCGCCCAGCGGTCATAGTCGCGCGGCGAACCGCGCAGATAGACCAGCCCGTTCACGCTGCCCGAGCCGCCCAAAACCTTGCCGCGCGGCCAATGGATGCGCCGGTCGTCTAGGTTCGGCTCGGGCTCCGTCTCATACCGCCAATCGTAGCGGCCGGTGCCGAAGAGCTTCGCGTAGCCCATCGGGATATGGATCCACTTGTCGCGATCGGGCGGTCCGGCTTCCAGCAACACCACCTGCGCGGACGAATCTTCCGACAGGCGCGCGGCCAGGATGCACCCGGCGGTCCCGCCGCCGGCGACGACGAAATCCGCCTCCGTCGTCACTGCTCCAGGCGCACCCCGGTGCGCTCCACCACCTGGCGGTACTTCTCGCTCTCGCGCACGAAGAAGGCGCGCGCATCGGTGGGTGTATTGCCGGTGCTCCACGGCGCGTAGCCGGCGATGATGAGGCGCTCGCGCAGCTGCTGCTGGGTCAGCGCCTCATTGATCGCGGCGTTGAGCCGCGCGACCACCGGTGCCGGCGTGTCCTTGGGTGCGACCACCGCGAACCAATTAGCGAGGTCGAAACCCGGAATGCCCGATTCCGCCAAGGTCGGCAGCTCAGGGAAGGCCGAGAACCGCTCGAGCCCCGTCACCGCAATGCCGCGCACGCGATTGTCGCGCACCTGCGCCGCGGCCGAGGCCAGCACCGCCACGCCCCACTGCGTCTCGTTGCGCGCGATGCTCTCCACCATCAACCCGCCCGAGCGATACGGCACATGCGCGAACTTGCCCCCGCGGTCGAGCGAGACGGCCACCATCTCGCCCGCGAAATGTGGCAGCGACCCGACGCCGGAGGAGGCATAGGGCATCCGGTCCTGCGGGCCGTCGCGCAGCCGGGCCACAACCTCGGCCGCAGATTGCGCCGGGAAGTTCGGCGCCGCCACCAGCACCAGAGGGCCGGTTGCGACCACCGCGACATGGGCGTAGTCGTTGATCGGGTCGTAGCGGGTGCCGCCCTGCAAGGCGTGCGGGATCAAGGCGTGGCTGCTGCTCTCGACCAGCATCAGCGTGTAGCCATCAGGCGGCTGTCGCTTCAGCCATTCAGAAGCGATCATGCCCGAAGCGCCGGCGCGGTTCTCCACCACCACCCGCGCATTCGCGCCCAAGGCCGGGCCAAGCCGGTCCGAGAGCAGGCGCGCGGCGATGTCGGTGGAACCGCCAGGGGCATAGCCAGTCGCCATGGTGATGGCGCGGTCGGGGTAGCCACTCTGCGCGAGGGCGGGCGCTGAAAGCGCGGTGAGGGCCAGAAGGCTGCGGCGGTGCATGACAACTTCCTCCAAGAAAGCTTGGGGGAAAGAATTCCCCCAAACCCCTTTCTCTTATTTTTGCCTATTGGTTCTGGGCGGCGACATCGGCACCGAACTACTGCGTTACGCCTAGGCGGTGGGCGGTGGCCTGGATGTTGTCCCAGGCGGCGCGTGGCAAGGGGACGCCATTGGCCAGGCGGTCGGCGCGGACGGCGTTTTCCTTGTCGCCGGGCAACAGTACAGGAGCGTCCGGCGAGGCCGGGGCGCAGCCGGCGACCCAGTCGGCATAGGCCAGGCCCATGCGCTCGAACTCCGCCTGGGTGCCGAAATGCTTCGGGCTGAGGAAGATCGAGAGCATGCCGTTGGCAATGCGCGCGCGCTCCTTCACGGGGCCCGAGGTGCCGCCTGCGGTGAGCGCGCCGCCCAGCATCTCGCACATGAAGGCCAGGCCCGAACCCTTGTGGTCGCCGAAGGCGCGAATGGCACCGACGCCATTGGACGCATTGCGCTGGCCTACCGTGTCATAGGCGCCATAGAGCGTGTGCGGGTCGGACGACAGCGTACCGTCCGGCTCGATCAGCGCGCCCTCCGGCAGGGCCTTGCCGCCATTGGCGGCGACCAGGACCTTGCCCTCGGCAACCAGCGAGGTCGCGAAATCCAGCACCAGCGGTCGGCCAGGCAAGGGAATGCCCACGCTGAACGGCGCGGTGGAGAATCGCCGCTCCGTGCCGCCGAACGGCGCGACCAGCACGCTGCCGGCGACATTCACGAAGTGGATGGAGATCAGCCCCGCGCGGATGCCCATCTCCGAGTAGTCGCCGACGCGGCCGATATGGCCGGCATTGCGCAGCGCGGTGATGCAGATGCCGCTCTCCTGCGCCACCTTGATCCCATGGGCGACAGCCTGCGGCGCGACCGTCTGGCCAAAGCCGAAATGCCCGTCGAACACTGCAAGCGCGCCGCCATCCGTCACCAGCTCCGCGGTCTGGCCGCGCACGACGTAGCCAGCCTCGCACCACTCCACATAGCGCGGCACGCGCACCACGCCGTGGCTGTCATGACCGGCGAGGTTGGCACCGAGCAGATGCTTCGCGATGCGATTGGCCTCGGCACTGTCGCAGGACGCGGCGAGGAAGATGTCGCGCACCAGCGCTTCGAGGTCGGGTGCGGCGATCAGGATGTCGTCGGTGGCCATGATGATGTTCTTCTTTCTCAGTCGGCGGCAGGTTCAGGAGAGTGCCGCGACTTTCCGTGCCTGTGCAGCCGTCAAACGCATGTAGGTCGGCTGCACGAGCATTTCGGTGATGTTCGCGCGCGCCGGCATGGTGGCCACGAACAGCGCCATCGCCGCGATATCCTCGGGCTGCAGCAAGCGCTCCACATCCTCGGCCGGCACCGGCTCGGGGCGGTTCTTGAGAATGTCGGTCGCGACCTCACCGGGGCAGATGCAGCAGGAGCGGATGCCGTGGATGCCATTCTCCTGGTTGATCGCCTGGCTCAACGCGACATAGCCGGTCTTGGCCGCCGTATAGCCAGGCCCCGAAAGGAAGGAGACGTTCTTGCCCGCCATGGACGCGATCTGGATGATCAACCCGCCGCCCTTGGCGCGCATCAGCGGCAGCACCGCCACCGAGGTCTGGAACGGCGCGGTGAGATTGCCGTCGATCAGCGTACGGATCGCCTCGGGCGTGAGCTGGTGCAGGTAGCGGCGCGGCAGATTGGTGCCGGCATTGTTCACCAGGATGTCCGGGCCGCCGAACTCGGCCTGCACGCGGGCCGCCGCGGCGGTGACCGCCGCCGCATCGGTGAGGTCGCAGGGCAGCACGTACGCGGCTTCGCCGATGAGGGCGGCGGTCTCATCCAGCTTCTCGCGCCGACGGCCGGTGAGGATGACGCGCGCACCCTCGGCGGCGAAGGATTGGGCAACAGCGCGGCCGATGCCGGTGCCGGCGCCGGTGATCCAGGCGGTTTTGCCTTCAAGTTTTTTCATGGGGAGTGCCTCTTTGAAGGAGAAAGACCGGGGGAAAAGAATTTCCCCCGGACCCCCAATCTTTAATTTTTGATTTATTGGTGCCGGCTGCACAATCAGCACCAAAAGATAAAAAGAAAAGAATGGGGGTTTGGGGGAAATTCATTTCCCCCATGCTGTCGTCAGAGAACCTTATCCGTCGCCGGATCAATGATGTGCATCTGGTCCATGTCGGCGGCGAGGGTAATAGGCACCCCCACACTCACCGGGCATGTTGGATCCAGCCGGGCGCTGATCTCGTGCCCGTCCATCCAGAAATGCACCAGCGTCTCCATCCCCATCGGCTCGATCACCTCGGGGATGGCGGGGAAATCCGCGATGTTGCGCTTGTCGGTCGGCTTCTTGTCGGTCAGGTGCTCCGGGCGGATGCCGACCAGAATGGGGCGGCCGACATAGGGCGCATAGCGCGCGGCGCGGTGCTCCGGGACCGGCAGTGCGGTGCCGTTGGGCAGCACCACGCGCAGCGCATGCGCATCGCCTTCCAGCCGAGCGGGGGAAAAGTTCATCGCCGGTGAGCCAATGAAGCCGGCGACGAAGCGCGTCGCGGGGTGGTGGTACAGCTCCTGCGGCGGCCCGACCTGCTCGATCACGCCGTGGTTCATCACCACCACACGGTCGGCGAGCGTCATCGCCTCGATCTGGTCGTGCGTGACGTAGACGGTGGTGGTCTTGACGGTCTGGTGCACCTTCTTGATCTCGGTGCGCATCTGCACGCGCAGCTTGGCATCGAGGTTCGACAGCGGTTCGTCGAAGAGGAACACCTTGGGGTCGCGCACGATCGCACGACCCATAGCGACGCGCTGCCGCTGCCCACCCGACAGCGCCTTGGGCTTGCGGTCGAGCAGCATCGCGATGTCGAGGATCCGCGCGGCTTCATCGACGCGGCGCTTGATCTCGGCCTTGGGGAATTTCCGCAGCGTCAGGCCGAAGGCCATGTTGTCGAAGACGGACATGTGCGGATAGAGCGCATAGTTCTGGAACACCATCGCGATGTCGCGGTCGCGCGGCGGGATGTCGTTGACCAGCGTGCCGCCGATCGCGATGTCGCCGGAGGTGATTTCCTCCAGCCCCGCAATCATGCGCAACGTTGTCGATTTCCCGCAGCCGGAAGGCCCGACGAGGACCACGAATTCATGGTCCGCGATCTCGAGGTCGATGCCCTTCACGGCCTGCACGCCGCCCTCATAGGCCTTGACCAGTTTGCGCAGGGATACCTGTGCCATGTGCTTAGCCCTTCGTCGCGCCGGCGGTCAGGCCGGCAATGTAGTAGTCCATCAGGAAGGCGTAGATGATCACCGGCGGCAGTGCTGCGAGCAGCGCGCCCGCCATGATCTGGCCCCAGGCGAAGGTGTCCGCGCGCACCAGCTGGCTCACCACGCCGATGGTCAGCGGCATCTGGTCGGGCGTGGTGACGAAGGCGGTGGGATAGACGAAGGCCGCCCAGCTGACGGTGAAGGCGAAGATCGTCGCCGCGATGATCCCGGGCATCGCCACGGGGATGAAGATCTTCAGCAGCATCTGCGGCCAGGTCGCGCCATCGATCAGCGCCGCCTCGTCCAGCTCCTTCGGGATCGAAGCGAAGTAGCCGATCATGATCCAGGTGCAGAACGGCACCGTCAGCGTCGGGTAGACCAGCACCAGGCCCCAGATGGAGTTGAGCAAGCCCAGCCCGCCCACGATCTGGTACAGCGGGATGAACAGCAGCGTGTCCGGGATCAGGTAGGTGAGGAACACCCCCGTCGCGAGGAACTGGCTGCCCCAGAACCGCATCCGCGCCAGCGCGAACGCGGCCAGGATCGAGATCACCATCGTGATCGCGACGACGCAGACCGTGATGATCGCGCTGTTGAGGAAGAACTTCAGGAACGGCCGGTTGCTCAGCAGCGTGGTGTAGTTCTCGAGCGTCGGGTTGCGCACCAGCCACGGATTGCCGGTCATGTTCGCGACCTCGGCGCTTCCCTTGAGGCTGGTGACGAACATGTACACCGGCGGTGCGAGGAAGATGATCGCCGCGAAGATCAGCGAGGCATAGGCGGTCCACAGCGCCCAGCGCCTTTCGGAGGAAAGACTGCCCGCCTTGGCGTAGATGCCTTCGGCTTTGGAGACGGTGCTGGCCGACATCACATCTGCTCCTTGTTGCGCCGCGTGACGCCGCGCAGGACGAAGAAGGCGCAGACCGCGAGCATCGGCACCATGAAGAGCGAGACCGCGGCGCCGCGCGGAATATTGCCGGCGAGGATTCCCACCTGGAACGCATAGCTCGCGAAGACATGCGTCAGGTCGCGCGGCCCGCCATTGGTCAGCACCCGGACGATGTCGTAATTTGCGAAGGTCACGATCAGGCTGAACAGCACGGTGATGGAGATGATGTTCGCCATCATCGGCAGCGTGATGTAGCGCAGCCGCTGCCAGCTGGTCGCACCGTCGATCGCCGCCGCTTCATAAAGCTGTTCGGGCACGGACTTCAGTGCGGCCAGGTACATGATCATGAAGAACGGCGCGCCGTACCAGACGTTGACGATGATGATCGCACTCCGCGCCCACCAGGCCTCGCCCAGCCACGGCACCGAGGGCACGGCGAAGATGTTGAGGATGTAGTTGATCGAGGAATAGGTGGGATCGAACATCCACCACCAGCCCAGCGTGCTGAGCGCCGGCGGAATCACCCACGGCACCAGCAGCATGCCGCGCCACTTGCGCTGACCCTTGGCCGGGATGTGGTGCAGCATGTGGGCGAGCCAGAAGCCGATCAGCGCCTTAAGGAACACGGCGCTCAAAGCGAAAACGCAGGACTGGAAAGCGACATCCCAGAAAGTGTCGCTGTCGAACAGGATCTCGTAATTGCCCAGGCCGATATTCGCGGTCATGCGGCGGTTGAGCGTGGACAGGTAGATGCCGTAGCCGGCGGGGTAGGCGACCAGGCCGAGCACCACCAGGAGAAGGGGCAGCGCCATGAGGAAGGCGATGGTGGATCGGCGCCGCGCGAAGCGCTGCATGCCGTTGGCGCGCGTGCCGTCGATCGCGGCAGGACGGGGGGCGGCGAGGGTGCCGTCGGCCATTACCAATCCTCCAGGGTGGCGACCGGGGGAAAAGAATTTCCCCCCGGACCCCCAATCTTTTATTTTTCATTTATTGGTGCTGACCAGACAGCCAGCACCAATCGTGCACTCAGCCGCCGCGCTTGATGGTGGTGAGCTCCCGCTCCAGCCAGCCCAACGCCGCGTCGATCGACTCGCCGCCCTGCACGATGCGCGCGACCACCTTCGTGTTCAGCGCGAGGGTGTAGGCCTGCACGGCGAATTCCGCCGGCGCCGGGGCAAACGCCACCGAGGTCTGCGACTGATGGTGCGGCTTGATCGGGTAGTTGAACACCGTGCCCACCGGCGGGCCTTCCGTCGCCCAGATGGCGAAGTCGTTCATGCTCTGGAAGGGCGGGATGTCGTAGCCGCTGCTGGTCGTGGTCTGCGCCTCCGCCTGCGGCCGCTCGGACAGGTGCTCGAGCAGAGCCTTGGCCGAGGATTTGTTGCGCGAGAAGTTCCAGATGCCCCAGAAATACGGCAGGTAGGGCGTGAAGCGGCCCTCGGGGCCCGCCGGCACCGGCACGGTCCAGCAATTGGCCGAGACCTGCGGCGCGTCGCGCTTGGCCACCGCCCATGCGGAGGGTGGGTTGAAGATGAGCGCCGAGCGGCCGGAAATCAGCGCGCGGTTGTTCGACGCGTCATCCCAGGCCCAGACGTCGTTAGGCAGGAAGCGCGACAGGCGCACCATGTACTCGATCGCGGTGCGCAGCTTGGCGTTGTTGCGCACGGTGATGTTGCCGCGCGCATCCATCACGCTCGCGCCGTAGCTGGCGAACAGCGCGCCGACCAGGTCCACCGCGTCGGTGAAGGCGCCCATCGGGATGCCAAAGGAGAAGCCGGCGGCGTGGCACTTCTCGGCGGCCGTGAGGAAGGTGTCCCAGGTCCAGGTGTCGGCACCCGGGCCGCGGCGGTTCTCGGCCGGCCACATCGCGCGGATGTCGATGCCGGCATGCTGCTGCAGCAGGTCGAAGCGCACGCAGGCGGGCTTCATCTGGGTGCCGGAGACGGCCGGGATCGCGACCCAGCGGTTGTTCACCTTGCCCAGGTACTCGGCGGCGGGTGTGACCGCGCCGTACTTGCCGATCAGTCGGCCCATCACGTCGTCGACGGGCTCGAGCAGCTCCGCCTTGGAGGCGGGCTCCCAGGTCGGGAAGCTCAGCAGGTCATGGCCGGAACGGCTCTGGGCCTGGGCGGCGATGGTGAGCAGGTTCTGGTTGCCCACGGAGGTGATGAAGTCGATCTGCACCTCGACGCGGTTGGCCTGGCCCCATTCGGCGCAGAGGCGGCGGAGGATGTCGTTGCCGACCGGAACCCAATGGTCCCAAAAGCCGCAGCGGAGCGTGCCGCCGGTACCCTGCGCATGGACCATCGGCGCGGAGAGCGTGCCCGCGGCCATGACGCCCGCGCCCGAACGAAGAACATTGCGACGAGACATGCCGTTGCCGGCCCTGATGGACATTGAACTGCTCCTCCGCTTCGGGCGTTTTCGCCCGTTTTCCCTGACCGAAGGTTAGGCAGGGCTTCGCGGCCGATGCAATGCTTCAGCAACGTCGTTGCACAAGAACCTGCTCAAAGGCAGCCTGCCGAAATGGACCTGCACAGATTCGATGCAATCGTGGTCGGCGCCGGCATCGCCGGTGCCACCGCCGCCGCCCATCTCGCGCCCACCAGGCGCGTCGCCCTGATCGAGGCGGAGGAGAGCGCGGGCTACCACACGACCGGGCGCTCGGCCGCGATCTGGATCCTGAACTACGGGCCCGCGGATGTGCGCGCCCTCTCGGGTGCCTCGCGCGCCTTCTTCGAAGCGTCGCCCGCGGGGTTCCCCCCGCTCGCCCGCCCGCGCGCCATCGTCTCGCTCGCGCCGCCGGACCAGCAGGCACGGCTCGCGGCCATGCTCGCCGACGGCGTGGGCATGCAGGCGATCGCCGTCGCCGAGGTCGCGGCGATGGTGCCGCCGCTGCGCCCCGGCTACGCGGTTGCCGCCGCGATCGAGCGCGACGCATTCGACATCGACGTCGCCGCGCTGCACCAGGGGTTCCTCCGCGTGGTCCAGGCGCTCGGTGGCACGCTCGCGCTGCGCAGCCGCGCCGGGCGCATCTGGCACGCGAACGGTGCCTGGCACGCCGAGACCAGCAGCGGCGCCGTCTTCGCCGCGCCCATCCTGGTCAACGCCGCCGGCGCCTGGGGCGACGAGGTGGCCGGCATCGCGGACGTCGCGACGCTCGGCCTGCAGCCCAAGCGCCGCACCGCGCTCATCATCGACCCCGGCCCCTACGACTGCGCCGACTGGCCGCTGGTCGGCGATGCCGGCCACAGCTGGTACCTGCGCCCGGAGGCGCGTCGCAAACTCATGCTCTCCCCCGCTGACGAGACCGACAGCTCCGCCTGCGACGCGCGGCCCGAGGAGATCGACATCGCCATCGCCATCGACCGCATGCAGCAGGCGCTCGACATCCCGGTGACGCGCGTCGAGCACAGCTGGGCTGGGCTGCGCACCTTCACGCCGGACGGGTCCCTCGCCATCGGGCCCGGCCGGGCGCCGGGCTTCCATTGGATGTGCGGCCAGGGCGGCTATGGCATGCAGACCGCGCCCGCCGCCGGCGCACTGCTCGCCCATCTCATCGACGGCACCGATCCGGGGGCGCTCACGGCGATCATCCCCGCGGTGAACCCCCTGCGCTTCGAGGCCTCATGATGACGCATCCTTCTTTCGGTGACGCGCACGCGGTCCGCTTCGCATGGACGCCGGCGGCGTGATGCGCCTCGGGCTCCGCCACCGCCCCTACCTCCTCGTCGCCGCCGGCGTCGGCCTGGTGCTCGGCGTCATCGCGCACGGCTTCATCGCGGAGCTGGCCAATTCACTCCTGCTCGGCTGGTGCGGCGCCGCCGTGACGCACATGGCACTCACCGGCTACGCCATGACGCGCGCGACGCCCGAAAGCATCCGCCGCCGCGCCGAACAGCTCGACGAAGGCGAAACTGCGGTGCTCTGCGGCAGCCTCGCCGCGGCCATCGCCTCGCTCGGCGGCGTCATGTGGTACCTGGTGCTGCATCACGACGATGCCGGCCCTTTTGAGATCAGCCTCGCGATCGGCACCATCGCGATCTCCTGGACCTTCGTGCAGATGCTGTTCGCGGTGCGCTACGCGCATGAATACTGGCAGCAGGATGGCGGCCTGGATTTCCCCGGCAAGGAGCCGCCGGACTTCACCGATTTCCTCTACTTCGCCTTCACCATAGGCATGACCTTCCAGACGTCGGACGTCGACGTCTCCGCACGCGACATCCGGCGCCTGACGCTGGTCCACGCGCTGGTGTCGTTCCTGTTCAACGTGGTCATCGTGGCGATGACGGTGAACCTGACCTCCGGCCTGGTGAAATGATCGGCGACGTCACGGCCGCCTGATCGACTCCACCACCCGCTCGAAGGCCGGCAACAACCGCGCGAACTCCGTCGCCGGAGCCTCCGCCAATACCCGCAGCGTGCCGCCGCGCTCGAAGAACAACACCCATTGCCGCACCCGGCGGGCGCCCAGCCGCCCCTCCAGCACCACCGCCTCCGTGGCCCCGAGGCGCAGCGTGCCGCCACCCTCGAGCCGCACACCAGGCAAGGTGCCAACCAGCGCTGCCTCCGCCGCGCGCCGCCGATCCGCCGGCGGCGGCGTCGCCGCCAGCGACGTCGCAATCGTCAGCCGCGGCGCCGCCGCGTCATCCAGCCCCACCTCATCAGGTAACAACACCGCCGCCGCACCGCCCACCGACTGGCGAAACCGCAATGGCGCCACCTCGTCGAACGCAAACGGCAGCGCCGCCCGCGCCGCCGCAAGATCCACGGGCCGCACCGCCAGCGTCAGCAACGACGCCTCGATCGCCGCCACCTCACCAGGCGCCACCGGCACGCGCGGCACCATCACCGTCACCAACGCCGTCACATCCGCACCTGGCGCCGCCAACAGCCACACCGCACTCTCCCCCCTCCGGCCGCGCACCAACACAGCCTCGCGCCCGCCCGCCCGCACCTCGCGAACCACCGCCTCCGTCAGCCCCTGGCGCTGCGGCGCCACCAAGGCGCGTGCCACCGCAAACGACATCGCCGGCTGCTCCGCCAACAAAATCCGCGCGCCCGAACCCGCATTGGCAAACCCCGCAAACGCCAAGGCCGGAAAATACCCCGGCGGCGGAGCCAGCCCCAACGGACTGCCCGCCGGGAACAACACCTGCGCGAGTGCTGGGAGGGTGAGGAGGAGGAAGACAGCAAGCATGGGGGCTTTGCCCCCAAACCCCCACCAGGATCGTGTCGATCCTGGACCTCCCTCTGTTGGTTCTTGGGATTGGGAGGGGGTTGAGGCTCGCCGGAGGCGAGGCGGGTTGGGGAGGGGGCACAAGGCGCGCCCTGTTCCAATGGCAGCGCCCTCGATGCGCGCCCTCCCCAACCCGCCCCATTCAAGCAAGCACAGCCCTTCCCAGACCCAGGACCAACAAAGGGAGGGGTCCGGGGATCGACACGATCCCCGGCGGAGGTTTGGAGGCGGAGCCTCCATGCTTGCTGTCCTTCCTACCCCTCCACCGTCTCCAGCAGCCCGCACAGGGTTGCGCAGCGGGGCGCCAGGTCGGCCCAGATGATGTGTTCGAAGGGGGCATGGGCTCCGGCACCGGTGCAGCCGAGGCCGTCCAGGGTGGGGATGCCCAGGGCGGCCGAGAAGTTCCCGTCGGAGCCGCCGCCGCGGTATTGCTTGGGCAGATTGTAGCCGTGGGTTTGGGCGAGAATTTTGGCCTGGTCGTAGAGGGCGAGGGCGGCGGGGGTTTCGACCATGGGGGGACGGTTAAGGCCACCCTCGATGGTGATGGTGATGCCGTCGTGGTCGGTGGCCATGGCCATGATCTGGGCGATGAGTTTGTCGGCGGCTTCGAGGGTGGCGACGCGGAAGTCGATTTCGCAGCCGGCCTCGGGGGGGATGACGTTGGGACGGGTGCCGCCCCAGATGGGGGCGCAGTTGGTGGTGGTGCCAGCTTCAAGGTCGGTCAGCGCGTGGATGGCGAGGATGCGCTGGGCGAGGGCCACGACGGCGCTGCGGCCATCCTGCCAGTTGCCGCCGGCATGGGCGGACCGGCCGTTGATGCGCATCACGAAGCGACCGACGCCTTTGCGTGCGGTGACGCAAGAGCCGCCGATGCCGGCGGGTTCGGGGATGAGTACGGCGCAGGATCTTTGGGCTTCGGCCTCGATGAGGGCGCGGCTGGTGGGGCTGCCGACTTCCTCGTCCGGGGTCAGCAGCAGGGTGATGGGGCGCTTGGTGGGCGTTTTCTGGCGCAGGATTTCGCGCACGGCGTGGAAGGCGGCGAAGCTGCCGGCCTTCATGTCGTAGATGCCCGGCCCATGGGCTTTGTCGCCCTCGATGCGGAAGGGCATGGAGCTGGTGAGCGTGCCGTGGTCCCAGACGGTGTCGAGGTGGCCGGCGACGAGCACCGGCTTGCCGGTGCCGGGCGTGCGGGCGACCAGGTTGTCGCCGTAGCCGCCGCGGCCTGGGATGAGGGTGATGGCGGCACCCACGGCTTCGAGTTCGGCGGCGCAGCGGGCGGTTAGGGCACTGACGGCGCGGGCGTCGGTGGTGGGGGTTTCGTGTTCCACCCAACCCCGCAGCTCCGCGAGGATGCGCTCGGAGGTGCCGATATCGGTGCTGGGCATGGGAACAAGGGTCCTGTCGCGTGAGGCCATCAGGGTAGGACGGCCCTTGTCTGGCGCAAGCCCCGCCGGTATCGCTCGGGCATGACCCTGAAACGCATCTGTGTCTTCTGCGGCGCGGCGATCGGCAACAAGCCCGTGTATCGGGAGGCGGCGGTGGCACTCGGCCGGGCGATGGCCGCGCGCGGCATCGGGCTGGTCTATGGCGGCGGCGCGATCGGCATGATGGGCGCGGTGTCGGATGCGGTGATCGAGGCCGGCGGCGAGGTGATCGGCATCATCCCGCACGGGCTGCTGGCGCGCGAGGCCGGGCATCGCGGGCGGGTGGATCTGCGCGTGGTCGCCACCATGCATGAGCGCAAGGCGATGATGGCGGAGCTGTCGGACGGCTTCGCGGTGCTGCCGGGCGGCTATGGCACGCTGGAGGAGGTGGTGGAGGTGCTGACCTGGTTGCAGCTGGGCATCCACCGCAAGCCGGCGGTGTTCATCGACACGGCGGGGTACTGGCAACCGCTGCTGTCCGCCTTCGACCACATGCTGACGGAGGGTTTCTTGCGCGCGGAGACACGGGTGCTGGCGCAGGTGGAACCCGATGCCGAGAGCGCGCTCGACCGGCTGGCCAGCTTCGTTCCGCCCCTGGTGCCGCGCTGGCTGTTGCCGGGGGAAGAATGAGCGCGACCCTTCACACGGATTGGCGCGCGACCCCGGAAAGCGCCCGCGGCGGCACCGTGGCTCTGGGCAATTTCGACGGCGTGCATCTGGGCCATCGCGCCGTGCTGCGCGCGGCGCATGCGGCGCGCCCCGAGCGTCCCTTGCAGGCGCTGACCTTCGAGCCGCATCCGCGCGAGCATTTCCGCCCCGACGACCCGCCGTTCCGCCTCACCCTGCTGCCGGCGAAGGTTGCTGCGCTGGGGGCGGAGGGCGCGCGCGACGTCCATGCGCTGGCCTTCGACGCAGACCTCGCGGCGATGACGGCGGAGGATTTCGTGGAGCAGGTGCTGCATCGCGGGATCGGCGCGAAGCACCTGGCCTGCGGGGCGGATTTCGCCTTTGGCCATCGCCGCGGCGGCGACGTGGCGTTCCTGGCGCGCGAGGCGGAGAAGCGCGGCATCGGCTTGTCCATCGTGCCAGCGGTGAGCGATGCGGGGGGGCCGATCACCTCCACCCGCATCCGTCGCGCCTTGCAGGATGGCTATCCCGACCGGGCGGCGGAGATGCTCGGCCATCCCTGGGCGATCGAGAGCGAGGTCGTGCATGGCGACAAGCTTGGCCGGGTGCTGGGCTGGCCGACGGCGAACATGTGGATCGGACGCCACCTGGAGCCGGCGCGCGGCGTCTATGCGGTGCGCGCCCGGCTACCCGATGGCCAAGTGGTGCCGGGGGTGGCGAATATCGGCCGGCGCCCGACGCTGGGCGGTGACCCGCAGACGCGGCTGGAGACGTATCTGTTCGACTTCTCGGGCGATCTCTACGGGAAAGTCATGGCGGTGGAGCTGCTGCACTTCCTGCGCCCGGACGCGAAGTTCGATGGGCTGGAGGCGCTGAAGGTCGCGATCGCGGAGGATGCGGTGAATGCGCGGCGGGTGCTGGGGCTGCTCTGACGACAGCATGGGGGAAATGAATTTCCCCCAGCCCCCATTCTTTCTTTTTTATCTATTGGTGCATTCTCACAACCAGCACCAAGAAATCAAAAATAAAAGAATGGGGTCTGGGGAAATTCTTTTCCACAGCCTTGTCTTTAATGGATCACGTTCCTCATTCCCGCGACGCGACTGCCCTTGAAGTCGGGCGCGAAATCAAAGGGGCTCGGGTTGCCCTGCAGCACGCCCCAGCGCAGCAGGAACGGCCACATCCAGGTCGCGACGTCATGGGTGCATTTGTGGTCCTGCTGCAGGTTGGTCACAGGCTGGCGCGGGATATTCAGGAGTTGCCGGTCGTCGACCGTCATCACCGCGTTGCCGGCGGTGTTGCCGCTCTCTTCCTCCGCCGCGTTGTAGAAGGTACCGCCGACCGCGCCGTGGGAGCCGAAGAACATCGCATGCTCGAAATGCGTCGCGCGGGATTCGCAGACCAGGCCGACATTCTGGAAGAAGTAGCGGGACCCCGCGCGCGGGTCGCGAATGGCATGGAAGCAGCGCTTGACGTTGGATGGCACCTTCTCCGGCAGATTCACGTCGGATTGCCGGGCGACGGCATCGAACATCACCAGCACGTCGATCGGGTTCTTGAAGCGCCTAGCGATCTCCATGCAGTAGGCGGCGCCGCGGGAGTAGCCGACCAGGACGATCGGGCCGTTATGGGCGCCGTTCCTCAGCGTGATCTCGGCCTTGTCCATGATCTCCGCGCCGTCATTGCCGGATTTGCTGGGGCCGATGAAGTAGCTGGCCGGGCGCAGGCGGGTATGGTGCATGATGCGGCGCACGAAGGTGCGGTTGAGATCCTCATTGCCCCAATCCTGGGAGCCAGTGCCTTCGATGCCGAGGATCATGCCAAAGCCTCCATGCGCCAGTGAGCCGGCGCGGGTTCGCGCGGCGAGAGGCCGGACGGGATGGAAACGCTTAAAGAATGATCGGTCAATGGGGACCTGCCGACACGCCTGCGTGCTTGACCTCACGCGCGCCACCTCCCCATAAGGCTGCCATGGCACCGGCACGCATAGCGCGAATTACGGCCTCGGCCCCCTGACAGGGGCCGGCCCCGCCGCCACGTGCAACCGTTGACCCGCCGCCTGCCGGCGGTTTGAGACACCAGGCCCCATGAACGACGCACCCTCCGAGCCTCGCGACTACCGCGGCACCGTCTTCCTGCCGACCACGCCCTTCCCGATGCGCGGCGACCTGCCCAAGCGCGAGCCCGCGATGCTCGAGCGCTGGACGCGGATCAGGCTGTGGGAGCGGCTGCGCGAACAGTCGAACGGCCGCACGCCCTTCATCCTGCATGACGGGCCGCCCTATGCGAATGGCAACCTCCATATCGGGCACGCGCTGAACAAGATCCTGAAGGACGTGATCAACCGTGCGGCGCAGATGGCCGGGCGCGATGCGGACTACGTGCCCGGCTGGGACTGCCACGGCCTGCCGATCGAGTGGAAGGTCGAGGAGGAGTATCGCGATCCCAAGGGCAAGTACCAGGGCGGGGTGAAGAAGGACGACGTGCCGGTGCTGGATTTCCGCGCCGAGTGCCGCGCCTATGCCGCGCATTGGCTGGACGTGCAGCGCGAGGAATTTGCGCGGCTCGGCGTGCTGGGCAATTGGGCCGGACGCTATGCGACGATGGATTTCGCCTCCGAGGCGGCGATTGCCGGCGAGATCGGGAAATTCCTGCTGAACGGGGCGCTGTATCGCGGGCTGCGGCCGGTGATGTGGAGCCCGGTCGAGAAGACCGCGCTCGCCGAAGCGGAGATCGAATACCACGACCATGTCTCGCCCACGCTGTGGGGCAAGTTCCGGGTGCTGCGCGCGGCCGCGGAGGATCTGGTCGGCGCCGATGTCGTGATCTGGACGACGACGCCCTGGACCATGCCGGGCAATCGTGCGGTCGCGTATGGGGATGAGATCGATTACGCGCTGGTGCATGTGGCGAGCGTCGCCGAGGGCTCGCTGTTGTCGGTCGGTGACCGGCTGCTGGTGGCGCTGCCCTTGCTGCCGCAGTTCGAGAAGGATGCCGGCATCGGCGCGCATTCCATCGCGCGTCTGATCAAGGGCGCCGAGCTCGCCGGCGCGATCGCTGCGCACCCGCTGCGCGGCCATGGCTACGAGTTCGACGTCCCACTTCTTGCCGGCGATTTCGTCACCACCGATGCCGGCACCGGCTTCGTCCACATCGCGCCCGGCCATGGCGAGGACGATTTCGCCCTAGGCCGCGCGAACGGCCTGCCGATCCCGGAAACCGTCAATGATGACGGCACCTTCACCGTCCACGCCCCCGGGTTCGAGGGGCTGCACGTCTTCAAGGCGCACACGGCCGTCTATGACGCGATGCGCGCGGCCGGCACGCTCGCCGCGACGGGGAAGCTGACGCACAGCTACCCGCATTCCTGGCGCTCGAAGAAGCCGGTGATCTTCCGCGCGACGCCACAATGGTTCATCGCGATGGATGGCGACACGCAGATCCGCGCCAAGGCGCTCGACGCCATCGCGCAGACGCAATTCGTCCCCGAGGCCGGGCGCAACCGACTGCACGCGATGATCGCCGGCAAGCCCGATTGGTGCATCAGCCGGCAGCGCAGCTGGGGCGTGCCGATCCCGGTCTTCCTGCACAAGGCGACCAGCGAGCCCCTGCGCGATGCCGCGGTGATCGCGCGTGTCGTGGCGGCCTTCGCGGAAGAAGGGGCGGATGCCTGGTACAAGCCCGGCGCCGCGCAGCGGTTCCTGGGCGAGGGCCGCGACGCCGCCGATTACGAGCAGATCATGGACATCGTCGATGTCTGGTTCGAGAGCGGGTCCACCCATGCCTTCGTGCTGAAGGCGCGCGGCATGCCCTTCCCGGCGGATCTGTATCTGGAAGGGTCCGACCAGCATCGCGGCTGGTTCAATTCCTCGCTGCTCGAGAGCATCGGCGCCAATGGCGTGGCCCCGTTCAAGGCGGTGCTGACGCATGGCTTCGTGCTCGACGAGCAGGGGCGGAAGATGTCGAAATCGCTCGGCAATGTCACCGCGCCGCAGCAGGTGACGGAGCAGTATGGCGCGGACATCCTGCGCCTGTGGGTGATGAATTCCGACACTGCGCTGGACCTTCGGATCGGTCCGGAGATCCTGAAGCAGCAGGCGGAGCTGTACCGGCGCATCCGCAACACGCTGCGCTGGCTGCTCGGCAGTCTCGATGGCTTCACCGACGCCGAGACGGTCGCCTATGCCGAGCTGCCGGAGCTGGAGCGCTGGGTGCTGCATCGGGTCTCCGAGCTGGATGCGCGCATGCGCGAAGCTGCGTCCTCCTACGACTGGTCGGGCGTGGTTCCCGCCCTGCATGATTTCTGCAATTCGGATCTGAGCGCCTTCTACTTCGACATCCGCAAGGACGCGCTGTACTGCGACGCGCCGGACAGCCTGCGTCGCCGTTCGGCCCGCACGGTCCTTGATGTTTTGCACCGCTGCCTGTGCGCCTGGTTCGCCCCGGTGCTGGCCTTCACCGCGGAGGAAGCTTGGCTGGCGCGTTTCCCCGATGATGAGGGCAGCATTCATCTGCTGGACTTCCCCTTCGTGCCAGAAGGCTGGCGCGATGAAGCCTTGGCGGAGAAGTGGGTGCGGGTGCGCGAAATTCGATCGCGAGTTACGCAATCGATCGAGCGCAAGCGTGCCGCCGGCGAGATCAAGTCGAGCTTGCAGGCCGCCGTTCGGCTGAGCCTCAATGATCGCGACATTTCTGCGCTGGACGTGCGCGAATGGGAGACGGTCGTGATCGCATCGAAGGTCGAGCTCGAACTGGCCGGCCCGTCGCTGACGGCCACGGCCGAAGGGCTCGAAACATCGGCCAGCGTAACTCTCGCCCCCGGCCTGAAATGCGACCGCTGCTGGCGCGTGCTCGAAGAAGTCGGCCTCTCCGCCCTTCACCCAACGCTCTGCCGCCGCTGCGAAGCCGTGGTCACCTCGTGAAGACGCCCACAGACAAAAATAAAAGAAAGGGGGTTTGGTGGAAATTCATTTCCCCCAGGCTTGACCACCTCCCATGAGTCTCCGCCTCGGCCTCCCCATCGCCGCCGTCCTCGTCGCTGCCGACCAGTTCAGCAAGTGGTTCATCCTCAATCGTGTCGAGCTCGACGATGTCGGCCAGATCCCGCTCTTCTCAGCCGGCCCCTTCGGTCTCGATCTCACCATGGTCTGGAACCGCGGCGTCACCTTCGGCATGCTTACTGGCGAGAGCACCTGGCACCAGGTGGCGCTCTCCATCCTCGCTCTCGCCGTCGCCGTGTTCCTGCTGCGCTGGATGGCGCGGGCCGAGAACCGGCTGACTGCTGCCGCTTTGGGCGCGGTAGTGGGGGGTGCCATCGGCAATGTGATCGACCGGCTGCGCTTCGGCGCCGTGGTCGATTTTGTCGACGTGCACGCCTGGGACTGGCATTGGTACGTCTTCAACCTGGCCGATGCGGCCATCGTCTGCGGGGTGGCCGTGCTGGTGATCGATGCCTTGTTGCGGCCTTCGCCCGCCGCTAAAACCCAGCCATGAGCAAGCATCTCCGTCTCGCCCCATTGGCGCTCGGCCTCGCCCTGGCCCTCCCGGCCTGCGGCGGCGGTACGTCCCGCTTCCTCGGGCTGACCCGCGACGCGCCGGATGAATTCGTCGTCGTCACCCGCGCGCCGCTGTCGATGCCACCGGACATGGCGGGCGCGCTGCCCACCCCGCGCCCCGGCGCCGGCCGCCCGATGGACCGATCCGCGCGCGAGGCGGCCGAGGCCACGCTCGCCCCCGGCACCGCGCTCGCCCCCGCCGGCCCGTCGCGCGGCAGCAGCGGCGAGAATGCCCTGCTGTCCCAGGTGCAGCGCGGCGCCGCGCCGCCCGACATCCGCCGTCGCGTGGATGAGGAAAGCTCCCGCCTCGACGCGCCGGAGCGCAGCGTCACCGACCGGCTGATGTTCTGGCGCGACACGCCGCCGCCGGGGACGGCGGTGGACGCCACGCGCGAGAATGCGCGCCTGCGCGAGAACGCCGCCCTCGGCCGCGAGGTCACCAACGGCGATACGCCCATCATCCAGCGGCCGCGGCGCTCCTTCCTGGGGATCTTCTGATCCCCCACCCCTTCCCGGCGTCGGCCATGCCCCCCATTCTGGAGGCATGATCTCCATGACCCGCCGCGCCGCCCTCGCCTCTGCCGCCGCCGCTGTCGCGGCACCACCGCTCGCGCGCCACGCGGCGGCCTTCACCCCGCCGCCCGGCGAGCGTCCGCTGTTCGGCGCGCGCATCTGGTCGCTTCCCAACGGCATGCGCGTGGCCTTCGCGCCCAGCCGCCGCATCCCCGTCATCATGCAGTACATGTTCTACGGCGCCGGCGGCGGGGAGGACCCCCAGGGCATCTCCGGCGTCGCCCACTACATGGAACACATGATGTTCAAGGGCAGCCGCAACGTGCCCAACGGCGCCCTGTCGCAGCGCGTCGCGCGCGAGGGCGGCAACGACAACGCCTTCACCTCCCGCGACGTCACCGCCTATTACCAGCAGGTCGAGGCCTCGCGCTTGGCGCTCGTCATGGGGATGGAGGCGGACCGCTTCGCCTTCCCGCTCTTCCCCGCCGACGACATGGAGCCCGAGCGCCTGGTCGTGCTGGAGGAGCGCCGCCAGCGCACCGACGCCAACCCACGCGCCCTGTTTCGCGAGGAATTCCAGGCCGCGCTGTGGGGCCGGCAGCACTGGCATGGCCGCCCGATCATCGGCTGGCCCGACGAGATCCGCGCCATCCGCCACGCCGACCTGCTCGCCTTCCATGAGCGGTGGTACGCGCCGGCGAACGCCGTGCTTGTCATCGCCGGCGATGCCGAGGAGGGCGAGCTCACCCGCCTGGTCGAGCAGCACTATGGCGGTGTCGCCGCCCGTCCCGCCCAGGCGCGCGATCGCCCCGCCCCGCCCGCCGCGCCCCCCGAGCGCCGCCTGGTCACCCGCTCGCGCGCCATCACCGAGGCCACCTACCTGCGCAGCTGGGTCGCGCCCTCGCTCACCTGGGGCGATGCCGACCACGCCTGGGCGCTTGAGGTGCTGGCGCACCTGCTGGGCTCCGGCCAGGGCAGCCTGATGCATGAGGCGCTGATCGAAACCGGCCTCGCCACCTCCGCCAATGCCGGCTTCGATGCCGACAATGTCGGCGCCGGCGAATTCAGCATCAGCGCCATCGCCCGCCGCGGCACCGCGCCCGAAGCCCTGGAGGCCGCGACCGACGCGGTCATCGCGCGCCTGCTGCAGGGCGGCGCCGAGCCCGAGCGCGTCGCGCGTTCCATCCGCCAGATCACTGCCGGCGCGCTGCTGGCACTCGACGGCATCGGCGCCGCGCCGCGACTGATCGGCAATGCGCTCGCCTCCGGCCTGCCGATCGAGACGGTGGAGTTCTGGCCCGCGCGCATCCGAGCCGTCACACCCGAGCAGGTCACCGCCGCAGCGCGCGCCGTGCTCGCGGCACCCCGCGATTGCGTGGGCTGGCTGCTGCCGGAGACCGCGTGACATGACCGGCTTCTCCCTGCCCATCCAGGTCATCGACCTGCCCGGCGGCAAGATCTGGCTGGTCGAGGACCATTCCGTTCCGGTCGTCTCGCTGTCCTGGTCCTGGCGCGGCGGCGCCGCTCCGGAACCTCCCGGGCAGGAAGGCGCGACCAGTCTGATGGCCGCCATGCTGGGCGAGGGGGCGGGCGACCTGCCGGCGCGCAACTTCGCCGACGCGCTGCGCGACGACGCCATCAACCTGGGCTTCGACGGCCAGCGCGATGGCTTCGAAGGCTCGCTGCGCGCGCTCCGCGATGCGCTGCCGGCCGCGCTTCGCCTCGCCCGCCTCGCAATGGTCGAGCCGCGCTTCGACAATGACGCCTTCGAGCGCGTCCGCGCTCGGGCACTCGCCGGTGCGCGCCAGAGCCTGGAGACGCCGCGCGGCCAGGCGAGCCGTGCCTTCTGGGCCGGCGCCTACCCGACCCATTCCGCCGGACGCCCCACCGGGGGCACGCCGGAGAGCATCGCCGCCCTGACCATCCCGCTGCTGCGCGAGGCGCATGACCGGCAGCTCCGCGCCACCGGCATGCTGATCGGGGTCTCCGGCGCCATCGACGCGGCCTCGCTCCGCTCCATGATCCCGGCACTCTTCGCCGGCCTGCCCGAAGGCGCACCCGCCGAAGGCCCCGAGCTGCCCGCCTTCGAGCACTTCCCCCGCCGCGTGGTGCCGATGGCCTTTCCGCAATCCACCATCCTGTTCGGGCAGCCAGGCCTCGCCGTCGACGACCCGGATTGGGAGGCGGCGCAGATCATGCTCCGCATCCTCGGCGGGGGTGGCTTCTCCTCGCGGCTGATGCAGGCCGTGCGTGTTGAGCGGGGTCTCACCTACGGCGTCAGTGCCGGGCTTGACGTGCTGTTCGGGCAGGCGATCATCAGCGGCGGCCTCGCGACCGAGAACGGCAAGGTCGGCGAGGCGCTCGACGTCATCCAGGCGGAATGGCGCCGCATGAGCGAGACCGGGCCGACCGAGGCGGAACGCGACGACGCGATCGCCTACCTCACCGGGTCGCAGCCGCTCCAGTTCACCGATAGCCGGCGGATTTCCAGCACGCTGCTCGCGCTGCAACGGAACAACCGGCCGCTGGATTGGCTGTCGGCGCGACCGGATCGGCTGAATGCAATCAGCAATGCGCAGCTGGCGGCGCTCAGCAAGCGCATGCTCAAGCCGGATGGGCTTGCGGTGGTCGTGGCGGGGCAGCCCACCGGGCTATAAAAAAAGGCCGGGGAAAAGAATTTCCCCGGACCCCATTCTTTTATTTTTATCAATTGGTGCTGGCCAAATGACCAGCACCAAAGACCGCTCACTCCTCGCCGGCGATCTCGCGGCGACGGCGGATGGCCGCACCCAGGATGTCGCCGAGCGAAGCACCGCTATCGGTGGTGCCGTACTCCTTGACTGCCTCCCGCTCCTCCTCGACTTCCTTGCCCTTGATGGTCAGGGCCAGGCGACGAGCCGCACGGTCAACCGCGACAACCTTCGCATCCACCTTCTCGCCGATCGCGAACTTCTCCGGCTTCTGGTCGTTGCGCTCCTTAGCCAGCTCGGCGCGACGGATGAAGCCGGTCAGCACCTCGTCGATCTTCACCTCGATGCCATTGGCCTCGACCTTGGTGACGATGGTGGTGACGATGTCGCCCTTGCGGATCCGGTCCAGGACCTCGGCCGCGGGGTCGGCTTCGAGCTGCTTGATGCCGAGCGAGATGCGCTCCTTCTCGACATCCACATCGAGCACCTTCGCCTTGACGATGTCGCCCTTGGCGTACTTCGCCATGGCGGCCTCGCCCTGCTCGTCCCAAGAGATGTCGGACATGTGCACCATGCCATCGACATCGGCCGCGATGCCGATGAACAGGCCGAACTCCGTGATGTTGCGGATTTCGCCCTCGATGATGTTGCCCGGCGGATTGGACTCCGCGAACAGCTCCCACGGATTGCCCTGCGCCTGCTTCAGGCCCAGCGAAATGCGGCGCTTCGGCTCGTCCACATCCAGGATCATCACGTCCACCTGCTCGGAGGTCGCGACGATCTTGCCGGGGTGCACGTTCTTCTTGGTCCAGCTCATCTCGCTGACATGCACGAGACCCTCGACGCCGGCCTCGAGCTCAACGAAGGCGCCATAGTCGGTGATGTTCGTGACACGTCCGGAGAACTTGCCCTGCACCGGATACTTGATGGCCACGCCATCCCACGGATCGGACATCAGCTGCTTCATGCCCAGGCTGATGCGCTGGGTGTCGGAGTTGAAGCGGATCACCTGCACCTTGACGGGCTGGCCGATGGTCAGCGCCTCGGAGGGATGGTTGATCCGGCGCCAGGCGATGTCGGTCACGTGCAGCAGGCCATCGACGCCGCCGAGGTCCACGAACGCACCGTAATCGGTGATGTTCTTGACCACGCCGTCGAGGATCATGCCTTCCTTCAGGCCCTGGATGAGCTCGCTGCGCTGCTCGGCGCGCGTCTCCTCCAGCACGGCACGACGCGAGACGACGATGTTGCCGCGTGCGCGATCCATCTTGAGGATCTGGAAGGGCTGCGGGCTGCCCATCAGCGGGCCCACGTCGCGCACCGGGCGGATATCGACCTGGGAGCCAGGCAGGAAGGCCACGGCGCCGCCGAGATCGACGGTGAAGCCACCCTTCACGCGCCCGAAGATCACGCCATTCACGCGCACCTGGGCGGTGAACGACTTCTCGAGATTGGTCCAGGCCTCCTCGCGACGGGCCTTTTCGCGGCTGAGCACGATGGTGCCGTCGCGGTCCTCATAGCGTTCGACGAACAGCTCGATGACGTCGCCGGGCTTGACCTCGGCCTTCATGCCGGGGGGCGCGAATTCGCGCAAAGGCACGCGGCCTTCGCTCTTCAGACCGACATCGACGACCGCAAAATCATCATCCACGCGGATGACGCGGCCGGTGACGACGGAGCCGGCGAAGCCGGTGTCAGGGCCGAGGGTCTCTTCGAGAAGGGCGGCGAAATCTTCGCTGCCCACGCGGTCGGCGGTGATGGTGGCCATACGGTGGTTTGTCTTCCGGTCTCTCGGCCCGCGCGCTGTGGCAGCGTAGCCGGAAACGATCCTGCGCCCTGGGAAGGACGGCTTGGCTTTGGGGGCCCGGGGGGTGAAGCGCGTGACGGTCCGCTGCGTTCCGGCCGGAAATCGTCCGGCGGCAACCGCTTAGGCGCGAGGTACCGCGGAGTCAAGGAAAAGCCGGGCGGCGGCGGGACGTCCTGGGCTATGACCCTGGTCAGGCGCCGACGCTCACCCTCCGGCGCGTGAGCGAAGGGGAAGGCTCGCATGCGATGGCTGCACACGGGAAGCGGGATAGCGGCGACGACGGCGGGTTTGCTGATCGCGACGATCGCGGTCGGGTCGCTGCATCACATCGACCATGTCCTGCGCGTCGACCATAGCGGGTGGCCGTTCCGGCCCGACGTGAACCCGTTCACCTACAGCCTGGTCGCCTATCCCGTGCTGCTCTTCGCTCTGCTCGGCCCCGCCCGGTATTTCTGGCTGCGCTGGGTCGGCCTCGCGGTCGGGACGGGCTTCACGCTCTACGCCCACACGCTGATCGAAACGCCGCAGATGCAGTATGCGATGTGGGCCTACAACCAGAGCCTGGAGCCCGAGCTGCGGGACATCCGCAACCTCTGTGGCGTGCAGTCCACGGCGCTCGGGTGGGCCGCGATGATCGTCGCCATGGCGCTGAATGTGCTGCTGGTGGTCAGCGCCGTCGCGATGCTGATCGATGGCCTGAAGCGCGCGCCGGCCGACTGACGGTCGCGGTTGCTAGCCGGCGATGCGGGGCGCGACCAGCGCCATGGCCTGGGCAAAGGCGGCATCCGCATCCAGCCGCGTCGTGTCCAGCAGGATCGCGTCGGGCGCGGGCATCAGCGGTGCCGCGCTGCGGCCGCGATCCTGGGCGTCGCGCAGGCGCAGCTCCGTCTCCACCTGCTCGAGCACGGCCGCGACGCCGCGCGCATGCAGCTCGGCCAGGCGCCGCCGGGCGCGTTCCTCGAGTGCCGCGGTGACGAACAGTTTTATCTGGGCCTCGGGGAACACCACGGTGCCGATGTCACGGCCATCCAGGACCGCACCCGCCTCGCGGGCGAAATCGCGCTGCCAGTCGAGCAGGGCGGCGCGAACGGCCGGGATCGCGGCCACCTCGCTCGCCGCCATGTCGGCAGCCGGGCCGCGCAGGTCCGGGCGGTGCAGGTCATCGGGCCGCAGGGCGCGCGCGGCGGCCTCGGCCAGCACGGCGTCGCGTGGGTCCACCGCGCGGTCCAGCAGCCGCCGGCCCACGGCGCGGTAGAGCAGCCCGGTGTCGAGATAGGGCAGCGTGAGGGCCATCGCCAGGCGGCGGGCGAGCGTGCCCTTGCCGGCCGCGGCAGGCCCGTCGATGGCGATCACCAGCGTCATGGCGGCGAGATGGCCTCGCCCCCCGCCAGCCGGTTGAGCAACGCAGCAAAGCCGGGGAAGGAGGTGTCGATGAAGCCTGCATCATCCACCGTGACCGGCGCGGCGCTGGCCAGGCCCATGACCAGCGCGCTCATCGCGAGGCGATGGTCCATGTGCGTCTCGACCAGCCCGCCGCCCGGCACGGCGCCGCCTTCGACGATCAGATCATCGCCCTCGATGGTGCAGCGCACGCCATTGGCGGTGAGCAGCGCGGCGGTCGCGGCCAGCCGGTCGCTCTCCTTCACTCGCAGCTCGGCGAGGCCGCGCATCCGCGTGGTTCCTGTGGCGAAAGCGGCCAGCACGGCGAGCACCGGATACTCGTCGATCATCGAGGGCGCCCGGCCCGGGGGCACATCCACCCCGCGCAGCGCGGAGAAGCTGGCGACGATATCGCCGACCGGCTCGCCGCCCTCGACCCGGGCATTCTCGATTTCCAAGGAAGCGCCCATCTCGCGCAGCGTGGTCAGCAGGCCGGTGCGCAGCGGGTTCAGGCCCACGCCCTCTACCACCACCCGGCTGCCGGGGACGAGCAGCGCCGCGGCGATCGGGAAAGCGGCCGAGGAAGGGTCGCCCGGCACCCGCACGGGGGCGGCCACCAGCTCCGGCTGGCCGACCACACGAATTTCACGGCCCGCATCCGTGTCCGTGACCGACACCTCGGCGCCGAAATGGCGCAGCATGTTCTCCGTGTGGTCGCGGGTGTGCTCGCGCTCCACCACCCGCGTGACACCCGGCGCGCAGAGACCTGCGAGCAGGCAGGCACTCTTCACCTGCGCGGATGCCACCGGCAGCGTGTAGTCGAGCGGCATCGGGTCCACCGCACCCCGCACGGCGAGCGGCAGCCGCCCGCCCTCCCGCGTCCAGAATTCCGCACCCGTCGCGGCCAGCGGCACCGTCACCCGCAGCATCGGGCGCTTCCGCAGGCTGGCATCGCCCGTCATCACGGCAAAGATCGGGTGGCCGGCGAGCAAGCCGCACAGCAGCCGCGCCGCGGTGCCGGAATTGCCCATGTCCAGCACATCCACCGGTTCCGTCAGCCCGCCCACGCCGCGCCCGGCCACACGCCATTCGCCAGGGCCAAGCCGCGTCACCTCCGCGCCCAGCAGGCGCATCGCGGCCGCCGTGCGCAGCACATCCTCGCCTTCCAGCAGCCCCGTGATCGCGGTCTCGCCCACCGCCAGCGCGCCGAACATCAGCGCCCGGTGGCTGATCGACTTGTCGCCCGGCACGGCCAGCCGCCCGGTGAGCGGCCCGGCCGGTCTGGAGGAGCGGAGCGGCGTCTGCGTGCCTTGGGTCATCGGGCGCGTTTGACACGCGGCACCCGCCCATGGCAATGCGCCGCACCCCGATTTTCGCCCGGGGGGCATTCGCGCACTCAGCCCAAGCCCCCTGGGCATTTAGCAAGGCTCATCCTGCCCATGGCGAAGCCCGAACTCGGCCTGAAGCGCGTCTGCGTCTCCTGCGGCACCAAATTCTACGACATGGCGCGCACCCCGGCCGTCTGCCCGAAATGCTCGACCGAGCAGCCCGCCGAGCAGCCCCGCCTGCGCCGCGCCGCCGCCAACATCCCCGACGAGAAGGTCAAGAAGCGCGCCGTCGCGCCGGAGGCCGAGGCCGAGGATGTCGAGATCGACGTCGATGCCGACGAGGCGGTCGAGGATGCCGAGGAGCTGGAGGACGACGCCGACGGCATCGACGAGGAGATCGTCGTCGAGGCGGATCGCGACGAAGAGGTCTAGCCATGAGTGACGCCCTGCCCATCCGCCGGGCGCTGCTCTCGGTTTCCGACAAGACCGGTCTGCTCGATTTCGCGCGCGCTTTGGTGGGCCAGGGTGCGGAGATCCTCTCCACCGGCGGCACCGCCCGCGCGCTGCGCGAGGCCGGCATCGCCGTGAAGGATGTCTCCGACCACACCGGCTTTCCCGAAATCCTCGATGGCCGGGTGAAGACGCTGGTCCCGCAGGTGCATGGCGGCATCCTCGGCCGCCGCGACCTGCCCGCGCACCTGGCCGAGATGGAGGCGCATGCCATCGCGCCGATCGACCTGGTCGCGGTGAACCTCTACCCCTTCGAGGCGACGGTCGCCGCCGGTGGCTACTACGGCGCCTGCGTCGAGAACATCGACATCGGTGGCCCGGCGATGATCCGCTCCGCCGCCAAGAACCACGCCCATGTCGCCGTGCTGACCGAACCCGCGCATTTCGCCGAGGTCGCCGCCGAGATCGCCGCGCAGGGCGGCACCACGCTCGCCACGCGCCGGCGCCTGGCCGCCGCCGCCTATGCCCGCACCGCCGCCTATGACGCCGCCATCGCGTCCTGGTTCGTGCAACAGCAGGGCGAGGCCTTCCCGCCGCGCCTGGCCATGGCCGGCGTGCTGCGCCAGCACCTGCGCTACGGCGAGAACCCGCACCAGCAGGCCGCCTTCTACATCACCGCGCCGCGTCCCGGCATCGCCACCGCGACCCAGGCGCAGGGCAAGGAGCTGTCCTACAACAACCTCGGCGACACCGACGCTGCCTTCGAATGCGTGGCCGAGTTCGAACCGCCGACCATCGTCATCGTCAAGCACGCGAACCCCTGCGGCGTGGCCACCGGCGAGAGCCTGTCCGCCGCCTGGGACCGGGCGCTGGCGTGTGATCCGACCTCGGCCTTCGGCGGCATCGTGGCCGCGAACCGCACGCTGGACGCAGCTTCCGCCGAAAAGATCACGGCGATCTTCACCGAAGTCGTCGTGGCACCCGATGCCGATGAGGGCGCGCGCGCCATCTTCGCGCGCAAGAAGAACCTCCGCCTGCTGGTGACCGGTGGGCTGCCGGACCCGGCCGCACCGGGGATGATGCTGCGCACCGTCGCCGGCGGCTTCCTGGCGCAGTCGCGCGACGCCGGCCGCGTCACCCGCGCCGACCTGCGCGTGGTGACAAAGCGCGCGCCGACCGAGGCCGAGCTGGACGACCTGATCTTCGCCTTCCGCGTGGGCAAGCACGTGAAGTCCAACGCCATCATCTACGCCAAGGACGGTGCGACCGTCGGCATCGGCGCCGGGCAGATGAGCCGCGTCGACAGCTCGCGCATCGCGGCGTGGAAGGCCGGCGACGCGGCCAAGGGCTCGGTCATGGCGTCGGACGCGTTCTTCCCCTTCGCCGATGGCCTGCTCGCGGCGGTCGAGGCGGGGGCCACCGCGGTGATCCAGCCGGGCGGGTCCATGCGCGATGCCGAGGTCATCGCGGCCGCTGACGAAGCGGGGCTGGCCATGGTGTTCACCGGGATGCGACACTTCCGCCATTGAGGGCGACCTGCCGCCCGACCCCGGGGCCGCGATGACGCCTGATGCCATGATCCTGCTGGGTGCGATTGCGCTGGTCTTCGTGCTGGTACTCGTCCTGGTGCTGCGCCGTGGCGACGCCGAGGGCCTCGCCCGCCTGCAGGAACGGCTCGGCGCGCTGCAGGCCGAGGTACGGGCCGAGGTGCAGCGCGGCACCGCCGAGATCGGCGAGAAGACCGCCGCCTTCACCCTCGACCAGGCCCGCGCCGCCAATGCCGGCCAGGCGGAAACGCGCGCCGCGCTGGACGCGCAGAAATCTGCATTGAGCGAGCAGGTTGCAGCGCTGCAGCTGGCGCAGGCCGGCGGGATCGCGGCCCTGCGCACCAGCCTCGCCGAGGCCGAGGCACGCCAGCAGAAAACCCAGGGCGAACAGCGCGAGACGCTGAGCGAGCAGATCGCCGCGCTCAAGCGCGACCTGGCGCAGGCGCTGGCCGACCAGCGCAATTCGCTCACCGAAGCCGAGACGCGCCAGCAGAAGGCGCTCACGGAGCAGATGACCACCGCGCGCGACCTGATCGAGCGCAAGGCCACGGAATCGCGTGAGGCGCTGGAAGCGAAGCTGAAGGAGCTGCGTGAGGCCAATGACGCGCGCCTCGCCGACATCCAGAAAAGCGTGAACGAACAGCTCGCGACCGCCGTCGAGAAGCAGATGACCGAGAGTTTTGCGCGTGTCATCGACCAGTTCAACGCGATCCAGGCGATGATGGGCAATGTCACCGCGGTCGCGACGCAGGTGGGCGACCTCAAGCGGCTGTTCGGCAATGTGAAGACGCGCGGCGGCTGGGGCGAGACGCAGGTCAAGGCGCTGCTCGACGATATCCTGCCGGCAGGCTCCTACGAGACCAATGTGAAGCTGCGGGACGACAGCGCGGACGCGGTGGAATTCGCGATCCTGATGCCGACGACCGGCGAGGAGCGCGTGTTCCTCGCCGTCGACGCCAAGTTCCCGGTCGAGGATTACGAGCGCCTGATGAATGCCTGGGACGCGGCGGACCCGGTCGCCGAGGCGCAGGCGCGGCGCGGGCTAGAGGTGCGGGTGCGGGGCGAGGCGGCGAAGATCGGGTCCAAATACATCTGCCCGCCGCGGACGGTGGAATTCGGCGTGATGTATCTGCCGACCGAGGGGCTGTACGCGGAGATCGCGCGTATCCCCGGCCTGATCGACGATATCGGGCGCACGCATCGCGTGCTGGTGCTGGGGCCCTCGCTGCTGCCGGCGATGCTGCGCACGATCCAGCTCGGCCATGTCACGCTCGCGCTGTCGAAGAACGCGGAGGGCGTGCGTGAGCTGCTCTCGGCGACCAAGGCGGAGATGGGCAAGATGGATGCTGTGCTCGGCGCGCTGTCGAAGCAGGTGGGGACGGTCTCCAACACCATCGGCCGCGCGCAGACCCGCACCCGCGCGATAACCCGCAAACTGCGCGGGGTGGAGGCGATGCCGGGCGACCAGTCCGAGGCGCTGCTCGAGATCGACGCCGACATCGCCGAGGAAGCCGAGCCCTGAGCGCGCTGCAGATCCAATCCGGCCTTGGCCTGCTGGCCCTGACGCTGCTCGCCTGGGTGCTGGGCGGCTGCCGGCGCGGCGTCTCGATGCGCGTCGTGGTCGCAGGTCTCGCCACGCAGGTCGCGCTCGCTGCCGCGCTCCTGTACGTCCCCGCGCTGCGGGCGGTGTTTTCCGCCGCCGGCGATGCGGTCAATGCATTGCAGCGCGCCACCACGGCGGGCACGTCGCTGGTCTTCGGCTATCTCGGCGGCGCCCCGCTCCCCTATGCCGAGGTCTCGCCGGGGGCATCCTTCATCGTCTTCTTCCAGGCGCTTCCGCTGGTGCTGGTGGTCGGCGCGCTGTCGGCGTTGCTGTATCACTGGCGCGTGCTGCCCTTCATCGTGCGCGTCATGGCCGGAGGCCTGCGCCGCGCCTTCGGGCTGGGCGGTGCGGCGGGGTTTTCGGTCGCCGCGAATGTCTTCGTGGGCATGGTGGAGGCGCCCATGCTCATCCGCCCCTGGCTCGCGCGGCTGACGCGGGCGGAGCTGTTCGTGGTGATGGTCGCGGGGTTGGCAACGATCAGCGGCAACACGCTGGTGATCTATGCCGCGATCATCGCGCCGGTTGTCCCGGACGCGGCGGGGCAGCTGATCACGGCGTCGATGATCGCCGCCCCCGCCGCGGTGCTGGCGGGGCTGCTGATGATCCCGCCCACGCCGGGCGAGGCGGCGACCGAGGCCGACACCACCGCCCCGCGCCTCTACGCCTCGTCCATGGAGGCGATCGTCGTCGGCACCACGGATGGGCTGCAATTGCTGCTGGGCATCATGGCCTCGCTGATCGTGTTCGTGGCCCTTGTGGCCCTGGTGAACCAGGTGCTGGAGCCGCTCACCGGGTTCACGCTGCAGGCCATCGCCGGCTACGTGTTCTGGCCGCTCGCCTATGCGATGGGGGTGGGCGCCGATGAGGCCTTCGCGGTCGGCCGATCGCTCGGCGTGAAGGTCATCATAAATGAGTTCGTCTCCTACCTCGATCTCGCGGCCAAAGGCGGCGCGCTGGCGCCACGCACGCGGCTGATCCTCACCTATGCGCTTTGCGGCTTCACCAATCTCGGCTCGGTCGGCATCATGGTCGCGGGCATGAGTGCCATGTGCCCGGAACGCCGCGCGGATATCGTGCGCCTCGGCCTGCCCTCGCTGGTCGCGGCCTCGATCGCGTGCTGCATGACAGGGGCGGTGGTGGGGATGCTCACGCCATGAGGTTCAACCACGTCGCCAACCGGCTGCATCCGGCGCAGTTCGAGACGGTGGTCGCGCTGTTCACCGAGGTGCTGCACTTCGCCATCCTGCGCCGGACGGAACGCGCGATCTGGCTGCGCCAGCCCGGCTTCAACATCGACCTGCAATTCAGCCGCAGCGAGACGCCGAACCGCGATGCCGACAAGCTGCGCTCGCAGATCGCCTTCATCACCCACACGCCCGAGGCCGACCTGCAGCGCCTGGCCGCCTGGCTGACCGAGCGCGGCTGCCCGGCTAGCGTCGGCGCCTATTCCCCGCGCGAATTCTACCTCGACGCGCCCTCCGCCTTCGTCGATTTCGTCATTGAGGCGATGCTGCCCGAGCTCGCCGACTACCCCATCCCGGACACCGCCCCATGAGCCACATCGTCCATCGCAACCTGCGCTCCGATCCGCCGCTGGCCGTGTCCGGCGAGGGCATCATGCTGCGTGATGCGGCAGGGCGCGAGATCATCGACGGTTCGGGCGGTGCGGCCGTCGCCTGCCTCGGGCATGGCCACCCGAAGGTGATCGCGGCGATGAAGGCGCAGATCGACCGGCTGTGCTACGCGCACACCTCGCTGTTTTCCTGCGACAGCGCGGAGCGCCTCGCGGACCAGATGGTCGGCCATGCGCCGGGCGGGCTGACGCATGCCTATTTCTGCTCCTCGGGGTCCGAGGGCAACGAGGCCGCCTACAAGATGGCGCGCCAGTATTTTCTGGAAATCGGCCAGCCGCAGCGCCGCCATTTCATCGCGCGCCGGCAGAGTTATCACGGCAATACGCTCGGCGCGCTCTCGGCTTCTGGCAATGCGGCGCGGCGGGCGCCTTACGAGCCGATCCTCTCGCCCGCCTTCAGCCATGTCTCGCCCTGCTACGCCTATCGCGACCGCACGGATGCCGAGGATGACGCGGCCTATGTCGCCCGCCTGGCCGCCGAGCTCGAAGGCGAGTTCCAACGCCTCGGCCCCGACACCGTCATCGCCTTCATTGCCGAGACCGTGGTCGGAGCCACACTCGGCTGCGTCACCGCCGTGCCTGGCTACTTCCCCGCCATGCGCGCGGTGTGCGAGCGCCACGGCGCGCTGCTCATCCTCGACGAGGTGATGAGCGGCGTCGGTCGCTGCGGCACCATGCACGCCTGGGAAGCCGAGGGCGTCACACCCGACATCCAGATCATCGCGAAGGGCCTGGGCGGCGGCTACCAGCCGATCGGCGGCATCCTGGTGCATGGCCGCATCATCGAGGGCCTCACCGGCGGCACCGGCACCTTCCAGCATGGCCACACCTACCAGGCGCATCCGGTGGCCTGCGCGGCGGCCCTCGCCGTGCAGCAGGTGATCGCGGAGGAGGGTCTGCTCGCCAATGTCCAGGCGATGGGCGCGCTGCTCGAAGCGCGGCTGACCGAGCGGCTCGGCAATCACCGCCACATCGGCGACATCCGCGGGCGGGGGCTGTTCTGGGCGGTGGAATTTGTCACCGACCGCGCCGGCAAGACGCCGTTCGACCCGGCTCTCAAGTTGAACGAGCGGGTGAAGCAGGAGGCCTTCGCGCGCGGCCTCGCCTGCTATCCGATGGGCGGCACCATCGACGGCAAGCGTGGCGACCACGCCATCCTCGCACCGCCCTACATCGTGGATGCGGCGCAGATCGGGATGATTGTGGATCGCTTTGGCGATGCGGTGGATGCCGCCCTGGCCAGCCTGTGATGGCTGGACGCCGGCGCGGCTCCGGGGTGAACATGCCCACCGAACGCCAATGGGAACCCGCCGCATGATCCGATTGCTCACCGTGCTGGCACTGGCCCTGCCCACCCCCGCCTTCGCGCACCACCCGACCGGCGGCCTTCCGCCCGCGACCCTGTGGGAGGGCATCGCCTCGGGCGTCGCGCACCCGGTGCTGGGGCTGGATCACCTCGCCTTCCTGCTCGCGGCGGGGCTGCTGCTGGCGGCCGCGCCGCGAGCACTGCTGGCGTTCCTGGCGGCGGCGCTGGCCGGCGCGCTGCTGCATCGGGCCGGCTTCGGCCTCGGGCCGGTGGAACTGATGGTCGCGGCCTCCGTCATCGCCGCGGGTGCCGTGCTGGTGGTCGCCGGCCGCGCGCGTCCCGCCGCGGCACTGCTAACCCCGGCCTTCGCGCTGGCTGGGCTGTTCCATGGCCATGCGCTGGCCGAGGCGGCCGTTGACTCGCCGGTGGTGATCTTCGCGGCCTACCTTGGCGCCCTCGCGGTGATGCAGGCAGCGATCGCGCTGGGCGCCATGCTGGCCGCGCGCTGGGTTTCGGGCGCGCTGCCGTTCCGCGCGGCGGGTCTCGCCGCCATGGCGGTGGGCGCGGTCTTCCTCGCCGGCTGAGGCTTCAGTCCACCGTCACGCCCGCGGCACGCACCACCGGCGCCCAGACCTCCTTCTCGCGCAGCATGTAGGCGTCGTACGCGGCAGGGCCGAGCGGCGCCGGTTCTGCCCCGTACTCTCGGATGCGCTGCGCCACGCCGGGGTCGTTGAGGGCGGCCACGATCTCGGCGCCCAGCCGCTCGATGATCGGGCGCGATACGCCCGAGGGTGCCGCGATCCCGTACCAGGACGCGACGTCGAATTCCGCCACGCCCTGTTCCTGCATGGTGGGGATTTCCGGCATGGTCGAAGCGCGCGCGGCGGTCGAGACCCCCAGCGCCCGCAGCATCCCCGCCAGCACCTGCTGCCGGCTGGCCGGCGCGTTGTCGATGGCGAACAGCACCTCCCCGTTCAGCACCGCCGCCATCGAGGGCGCGGTGCCGCGATAGGGCACGTGCTGCACCTCCACCCCCATCCGCTGCCCGAACAGTACGCCCGACAGATGCGACGACGTCCCCGACCCGGCCGAGGAGAAATTCGCCCGCGCGGGATTGGCGCGGATGAAGGCCACCAGCTCCGCCACGGAACGCACCGGCCCGTCGCCCTTCACGATCAGCACGTTCGGCATCGAGGCGATGCGCGCCACACCCGGCAGGTCGCGCAGCGGGTCGAAGGAAAGCCGGCGGTACAGGGTGGGCCCGATGCCGTGGGAGGCGATGTGGTTGATGTAGAAGCTGTAGCCATCCGGCGTTGCCCGCGCGGCGATCTCGGCGCCGACCATGCCGCCCGCGCCCGGGCGCGGGTCGATCACCAAGGGCTGGCCAAGCTTTTCCCGCAGCCGCGCTTCCATCATGCGCAGGAAGATGTCCGACGCGCCTCCGGCCGCACCGCCGATGACGAAGCGCAGCGGCCGGTCCGGCCAGGGGGCCTGCGCGCGCGCAACCGCCGGCACTGCGAGCGCTGCGGCACCCGCCAGGATGTGGCGTCGTTGAGCCATCGCCGGTTCTCCCCCCGTTTTGCGGAAAGGCTAGAACCCCGTGAGCAGCAGGTCGAGCGCGGCGGTGATGCGGTCCCGCTCGGCAGAGAGGTCGCCGAGGATGGGGCCGAGGATGCGGCGCTCCATGGACGCCATCTGGTAGGTCACCATCAGCAAGCGTTCGCCTTCAATATCGAAGACCGGGGTGAGGCCCTTCAGCAAGCGCGGCGAGGTCGCCTCCGGCACCAGCGGCACGACGATGCGGGTGGGAAGCATATCCAGATTGTTCGATTGCACGTCCAGCAGATAGCCCGGCGCGTCCGGCAGCCGGTGCAAAGCGAAGCGCGGCATCAAAACATGCGATACTTTGCCAGGATCACCCCATGCTCCTCGACCCAGGCATTGTGCGCGGCGATCGCCTCCCGGTTCTCCTCGGCCCAACGCCGCGCCTTCTCGTCGCTCACGGCGGTCCGCAGCGCCGCCTCCGCGATGCGCTCCGGATCGAGGCCCAAGCTGCGGGCCTCGGCGACGAATGGGGCCTGCGCTTCCGCCATCCCCGGACGTGCGGGCTGCGCATAAAGGTCCGGCCTCAACCGATCCCGCGGCACGCCCGTCGCCGACTCGATCGCGACGACCCGGTCGGCCGGCACCCGGCCGCGCTGCCGCCACCGCACCACCGAGGAATGCGCACAGCCCAGCGCGTCACCCAGCCCTTCGACGCCACCGGCCGCGCGGATGGCTTCATCGATACCGGATGTTTGATCCTGTGCCATCAATGCACAATATCACGGCACGCACCTTGTGCAATCACTATCGCGCCGACCGCCGCCCCCAGCGCTCGTAAACCCGCGGCCCGACCAGCGCGACCGCCGCGATCACCAGAATCGATACGCTTACCGGTCGCGTCACGAAGGTGCTCCAATCCCCCTGGCTGATGGTGAGCGCCTGGCGCATCGCCTGCTCTGCCATCGGGCCAAGGATCATCCCGATCACCACCGGCGCGGTCGGGAAATCGAACCGCCGCATGAACATCGCGACGATCCCGATGGCGTACAGCAGCACCAGGTCGATCACGGAGTTGCTGATCCCGTAGGTCCCGATCGTCGCGAAGACCAGGATGCCGGCATAAAGCTGCGGCGTCGGTATCTTCAGGATGCGTACCCACAGCCCCACGAGCGGCAGGTTGAGAACAACCAGCATCACGTTGGCGATGAACAGGGATGCGATGAGCGTCCACACTAGGTCGGCCTGCGTCGTGAACAGCAGGGGCCCCGGCTGGATGCCATAGCTCTGGAAGGCGCTGAGCATGATCGCGGCCGTCGCACTCGTCGGCAGGCCCAGGGTCAGCATCGGCACCAGCACGCCCGCGGCCGCGGCATTGTTCGCAGCCTCCGGCCCAGCCACACCTTCGATGGCGCCCGTCGTGCCGAATTCATGCGCGTATTTCGGGTCCACGAGCTTCTTCTCGGCGTAGTAGCTGAGCATGGTCGGCATCTCGGTGCCGCCCGCCGGCAGCACGCCGAAGGGGAAGCCCAATCCCGCGCCACGCAGCCACGGCCCAATGGAGCGCTTCCAATCCTCCTTGGACAGCATCAAGCGGCCCACCGGCAGCACCACCTGCTTCGTCTCCGCCCAGCGCCAGGCGAGGTAGAGCGTCTCCCCCACCGCGAACAGCGCCACGGCGACGAGAACCACATTCACCCCGTCCAGCAACTCCGGGATCCCGAAGGTCAAGCGCGCCTGACCGGTCTGGTTGTCGATGCCCACGAGGCCCAGCAGCAGGCCGAAAAACAGCGACGCCAGGCCCCGCAACGCCGAGGAGCCCAGCACCGCAGAGACCGTCACGAAGCACAGGATCATCAGGGAAAAATACTCGGCCGGGCCGAGCTTCAGCGCGAGCTCCACGACGATCGGGCCAAGGAATGCGATGCCGAGCGTGCCAACCGTCCCCGCCACGAAGCTGCCGATCGCGGCTGTCGCCAGGGCCGGGCCGGCACGGCCGTTCTTGGCCATCTTCGCACCCTCGAGCGCGGTGATGATGGACCCCGATTCCCCGGGCGTGTTCAGCAGGATCGAGGTGGTGGAACCGCCATACATCGCTCCGTAGAAGACCCCGCAGAACAGGATGAAGGCCCCCGTGGCCGTGACGCTGAAGGTTATCGGCAGCAACAGCGCGATGGTCAGCGCCGGGCCCAGGCCAGGCAGCACGCCGATCGCGGTTCCGAGGAAGCAGCCCAGCAAGGCCCAACCGAGGTTGGTTAGAGTGAGGGCATGGGAGAAGCCCAGAAGAAGGCCGTCGATGCTATCCATCACCAATCCCTCAGAAAGAAAGACGGGGGGAAAGAATTCCCCCCGCGCAACGTATACGTTGCGCCTCTTCTTTTGTTTTTTCACTTGGTACCCAACCGGCGAACGGCGCTCAGATCAAGCCTTCCAGGATGCCGGCGCCGATGCTGACGCCCAGGACGCGGGCGAAGAATAGGTAGGCGGCCACGGTTACCGCGAGGCCGATGCCCAGGTCGCGCAACAGGTGGCGCGAACCGAAGGCGGCGCAGACGAGGACGAACTGCACCGTCGCGGCGAGGACGAAGCCCAGCCACTCGATCAAGGCCACATTCGCGATCAGGCCAGCGCCGAGATAGGCGAGCGATCGCCAGGCGGTCGGCGGCGCCTCCACCACCTCCTCCATCTCCGAAGACCACCCGCCGCGCAGCGCGACCACCACCAGCCCCACCCCGATCAGCACCAGCCCGGCGGCCACGCCATAGGGCACCGCGCGCGGCCCCACCTGGGCGTAAAGTGGCGAGGACTGGATCGCGGCCGCCTGCCACAGCGCCAGCGCGCCGAGCAGCAGCACGAACAGGCCGGCACCGAGATCCGGGCCGTAGGCGCGCGCGCGCGTCATGCGAGCCCGATCTCCCGCAGCACCGTCTCCGTCGCCGCGATGTCGGCGCGCAGGTAGGCCTCGAAGGCGTCGCCCACCAGGAATGCGTCGTCCCAGCCGCGCGTCTGCAACAGCGTGGTCCACGCGGGCAGGGCGTGCACGGCGGTGATGAAATCCACCAGCGCCTGGCGCGCGGCCGGCTGGATGCCAGGTGCGGCGAATATCCCGCGCCAATTGCCGGTCACCACGTCGCAGCCGCTTTCCTTGAGCGTCGGCACGTTGGGCGCACTCCGCGTCGCACCCGTCGTGGCCAGGGCGCGCATGCGGCCCGCGGCGATCTGCTCGGAGAATTCGGACCAGCCGGAAATCCCGGCGCGAACCTGGGCGCCGAGCAACGCGGCCTGGGCCGGCCCGCCGCCGGCGAAGGCGACGTAGCTCGCCTCCCGCGCATTGCGGCCGAGCGCCTTCAGGATCAGCCCCAGGGTGATGTGGTCGCTGCCGCCCGCTGACCCGCCGGCGACGCTCACCGCACCTGGGCCGGCACGCAAGGCGGCCAGAAGCTGTCCGATCTCGGTGAACTCCGAGCTCGCGGGCACCACAATCACGCCCACCTCCTCGGTCAGCCGCGCGATCGGCACCACCGAGGTGATGCCCACCGGGGACCGGTTGGTCAGCACCGCGCCCACCATGACGGAGCCCGCGACCATCAGCGCATCGGCGCGGCCGCGGCGCTGGCCCACGAAGCGCGGCAGCCCCACGGTGCCGCCGGCGCCGCCGACATTCTCGAACTGGAAATTCCCCACCAGCCCGGCCGGCCGCGCCACCTGCTCGATCGCGCGGCCCAGGCCGTCCCAGCCGCCGCCGGGCCCGGCGGGGATGAACATGGAGATCTGCGCGAAACGCTGTTGCGCCAGGGCGCCACGCGCGCTGAGGGACAGCCCCGGCAGGGCCAGGCCTGACGCGATCAGGTGGCGGCGATGGATCATGGCGTTTTGCTCCCGTTGGCGCTTGCGCGAACGAAGCATGACCCTCGCCAAGCGACAAGGGATGGTGCAGCATCGCGTTCACCGACTTTTGATCGGACAAGGCCAAATTATATCTTCCCACCGAATCACGGCGGAGCGACGGCAGTGAGCGATATCAAGATCAAACCGGCTGGGCCACTCGGCCGGCGCCTCCTGGTTGTGCGGGCAGCGGGCGTTGCTGTGCTGCCGCTCGGCCTCACCTGCTGCATCGTCGAGGCGCCGCGCCAGAACAACCCGCCGCCGGCGCGCCGCACCGGCCTCACCGACAATGACCCCAATGACGGGCCCGGCAATGGCCGTGGAACGCAGCAGCGCCGCGGCACCGGCATCACCGACAACGACCCCAACGACGGCCCTGGCAACGGCCGCGGCCGACAGCCCGTGCGCCGCAACACCGGCCTGACCGACCGGGATCCGAGCGACGGTGCCGGAAATGGTCGTTCGGGTCGCTAGGCCGGAACCGTCGACGCGAAGCGGATCGCAATCAATAAAACGATTCTTCGCCGCGCAAACCCTTGTCTCGCGGCAGATTGCGTCGGATTGTGCCCATCTGTTTCGCAGAGGGTCCGATGAGCAGCAACGACAAGAACCCAAGCCCGGAGGCCGAACTGGCGCCGCCCCGGCTTTCCCGCCGCCTGGTCCTGGTTCGTGCCGTGGGCGTCGCTGCCGTGCCGGTGCCGCTTGCAAGCTGCGTGGTCGCGCCGGCGCCGCAGCCGGTCTACGCGCCGGTCGGCACCGGCATCACAGACGCAGACCCCAATGATGGCCCCGGCAACGGGCGCGGCGGCTATCGCGGCCCGGTGCAGCGCGGCACCGGCATCACCGATGCCGATCCCAATGACGGTCCCGGCAATGGCCGCGGCGGCTATCGTGGCCCCGTGCAGCGCGGCACCGGCATCACCGATTCCGATCCCAATGACGGCGCGGGCAACGGTCGCGGCGGCTATCGCGGCAATCGCGTCCGCACCGGCTATTCCGACTCCGACCCCAACGACGGCGCCGGCTACGGGCGCGGCGGAGGCTATCGCGGCAACCGGGTCCGCACTGGCTACACCGACGCCGATCCCAGCGACGGTCCCGGCTATGGGCGCGGCCGCCGCTACTAATCGGGGCGACCCGCAGGATTGAGCCGCCGATGACGACCCTCGCCGAGACCGCATTCCATCTCGCCTTCGGCGACCTGTCCTTCGAGGATGCCATCGCCTTGCGGGAGGGCGATGCTTGGCGCTTCTTCCCCGGCCATGACCCCAGGCGCTTCTCGCATCTGCTGAGCACGGCCGACCTCGACGCCTTCCTGCGCACCGACGCGGCGCGCACCCCGCGCGTCTCCATGGCCGACAACAGCCGCGAAGGCAGTGCCGGCGTGCCGCAGGACGAGTTCCTGCTGCCCGACAGCCCCCGCGTGGACCTGCCCGCCCTGTTCGGGCTTTTCGACCGCGGCGCCTCGCTCGTCGTCTCGCAATTCCACGAGCTGCACCCGCCGCTCGCCGCCTTCTGCCGCGGATTGGAGAAGGCGTTCCTGCACGCCTCGCAATCCAACATCTACCTCACGCCCCCCGGCGCCCAAGGCTTCCGCGCCCATTACGACACCCATGACGTGCTGGTGCTCCAGGTCGAGGGCAGGAAGGTCTGGCGCATCTGGGATGGCACGCCCATCGCCAAGCCGACCCGCGCCACACCCTGGGAAAACCGCTACCGCTCCCATGGCGAGGCGCACCGCGTCGAGATGAACCCCGGCGACCTTCTCTACATTCCGCGCGGCATCATGCACGACGCCGCCACCGCCGACGGGCCTTCGCTGCACATCACCATCGGCTTCCTGGACCCGAGCTGGGCGAACATCCTCGCCGGCGTGGTCGAGGCGCTGGAGCGCGAACTCCCCGCACTCCGCGAAAGCGTCCCCACCTGGCGCCTGGGCGACCCGGAAGGTGCCGCCATCCTCGCCCAGCGCCTGGCCCCGGTGCTCGAGGCGCTCACCAGCGCCAACCTCGCCGAGCGCATCGCGATCGCGGCCCTCGACCGCGTCGCGCAGGAACGCCTGCCGCTGCCGGCGCGCGGCCTGTTCCCGGCGCCGATTGAAGCGGGCACCACACTCCGCCTCGCGGATTCCATGCTGCACCACCTGATCCCCAACGAAGACGGCGGCGCCACGCTGCGCTGGTACGGCGGCGTGCTGCCGCTGAGCGCCGAGGAGCTGGGCTGGCTGCAGGCGCTGGAAGAAGGCGCGACCGCCGGCAGCCTGGGCGAAGGTGGCGTGGCCTTCGGGCGCAAGCTGGCGGCGCTGGGATTGTTGGAGCGGTAGGGGTCGGTACTGACGACAGAATGGGGGAAATCAATTTCCCCCAAACCCCATTCTTTCTTTTTGGAATATTGGCTCTCATTTGACGGAAGTACTTCCGCGGTGAAAGGAGTACTGGCCACGCGCCAAGTACCAATTGATAAAAATAAAAGAAAGGGGGTTTGCGGGAAATTCTTTTCCCCCATGCTTGTTTCAGCTCGTCACCCCCCGCGGCGTCTCCCCAAACGCAGCACGATACGCAGCCCCGAACGCCGAGGCGCTGGCGTACCCCACCGCCGCCGCCGCCCGTGCCGGTGCCACGCCCTGGGCCAGCATGGCGGACGCCTCCGCCAGCCGCAGCGCTTGGCGCCATTGCGCGAAGCCCATGCCGGTTTCGGCCAGGAACAGCCGCTGGAGGGTGCGTGCGCTGGCCCCGCAGCCCTCGGCCCAGGCTTCGAGTGTCAACGCACGTGAAGGTGCCTCGCGCAGGGCCGCGGTCAGGCGCAGCAGCCGTGGATCGCGGGGTTCGGGCACGGCGAGCGGCAGGGTCGCGGCGCGGCGGAGTTCGGAGAGGATCAGCGCCGCCAGGTGACCGCCGCGGCCGGCTTCGTCCCATTCCAGCGGCTCGTCGCAGGCGGCGAGGATCAGCGCGCGGAGCAGGGGCGTGACCACCATCACCTGCGGCCGCGCCGGCGCGCCCTGGGCCGCGTCCTCGCGCAGGAACAGCGCCCGCATGGCGACGAGCCCTTCCATACGCACGGCGTGGGGCAGGCCGGCGGGGACAAAGAGCCCCCGCCCTGGCGGCACCACGAAGCGCGCCGCCTCGGTGGTGATGCGCATCAGGCCGCGCGTCGCATAGAGCAGCTGGGCGCGAGCGTGCGTGTGCAGGCCGGTCTCCTCGCCTTCGGCATAGTCGCGTGCGAAGGCGGCGAGGGGGCGATCCACCCGGTCGGCCGGGATATCACGCAGCGGGATTTGGCCGTTCAGCGACATGCATTGGCCTGACGTTGCGAAGCGGCCACCCTACACTCAGGGTCGAGGAGAACGCCAATGTCCGCCGCCGAACGCCAGGTCTGGTTCGTCAACGCCGCCCACAGCTTCACCCATTATTCCCTGCTGATCCTGGCCACCGCCGTGCTTGGCATCGTGGTGCAGGAGCCGGCGCTGTTCGGGACGGATTACGGGCCGATCATCGCGCTCGGCACCACCATGTTCGTGGTCTACGGGCTGGGCGCGCTGCCGATGGGGTGGCTGCAGGACAAGCTCGGCCGCCGCGCGCTGTTCGGCGCCTTCTTCATCGGCACTGGGCTGTGCATGGCCGGCGCCGGCTTCGCCCAGGGCCCCTACACCCTGGGCGCCGCGCTCGGGCTGATGGGGGCGTTTGCCGCCATCTACCACCCGGTCGGCACGGCGATGCTGGTCGAGGCCGCGGGCGACCGCGTCGGCCGCGCGATGGGCGTGAACGGCGTCTTCGGCAATCTCGGCGTGGCCTCCGCGCCCATCGTCACCGCCTTCGTGGTCGGCGGCATGGGCTGGCGCTGGGCCTTCATCATCCCCGGCATTCTGTGCGCCCTGATCGGACTGCTCTGGCTGCGCGAGCCCGACTACGACTACGCGGCTCAGGCCAAGCGGCAGCGGCCCTTCCCGACGATCCCGCCCGCCGTGGTGCGCCGCGCGGTGATCGTGCTGATGTCCATCGCTGCCGTGTCGGGCCTCGTGTTCAACGCCTTCACCATCCTGCTGCCCAAGCTGATGGAGGAGCGCCTGGCCGTCTCGCCGGACCTGCTGCCGGTGGTCGGGCTGCTGGCGTTCCTCGCCACCATCTGCGGCGGGCTCACCCAGTTTACCGTGGGCCGGATGATCGACCGGCGCACGCTCAAGGCGGTGTTCATGCCGCTCGCCATGGTCCTGGCACCCGCGCTCGCGGCACTGGCCTTTCTGCATGGCTGGGTGGTGCTGCCGGTGGCCGGCATCGCGGCCGCGGCCATCTTCGGGCAGGTGACGGTGAACGAGACCATGACCGCCCGCTACGTCGCCCCCGCGCTGCGCGCAAAGCTCTATTCCATCCGCTTCACCATCGGCTTCATGGGCGCGGCCCTGGCCTCCCCGCTGATCGCCTGGCTGCATGGGACGACCGGCAGCCTGGCCTCGACCATGCTGGTGCTCGCGGCGGTCGGTGCCGTCACCCTGCTCTGCGCGCTGGCCTTCCCCAACCGCGCCGAAGAACTGGCCCCCGAGCGCTGGGCCGCAGCGCCAGAAGCCAATGGGCTTGCGCCGGCTGAGTGACGCGCGGCATTAAGGCGGTGGATGATTGTTCCACCGCCTCCGCCCATGCTGACCGGTGCCGCGCGCCTCGCCGGCGTCCTCGGCCAGCCCGTCGCGCATTCGCGCTCACCCCGGCTGCACGGCTACTGGCTGCGGCAGCACGGGATCGACGGTGCCTACCTCCCGCTGCCCGTCGTACCCGAGCAGTTCGCGCGCGCCGTGCGTGGCCTCATGGCCTGCGGCTTTCGCGGCGCCAACGTCACCATCCCACACAAGCTCGCCGCCTTCGAGATCTGCGACAGTGTCGATGCCTCCGCCCGCCGCGCCGGCGCGGTGAACACGATGGTCTTCGCCGAGGGCCGCATCCATGGCTCCAACACGGACGGCTTCGGCTTCCTCGAGAGCATCCGCGAGCAGGCGCCGGGCTGGCAGGCGAGTGATGGCCCCGCCGTGCTGCTCGGCGCCGGCGGTGCGGCGCGCGCCATCGCCGCCGCCCTGCTCGATGCCGGCTGCCCGCGGCTCACCCTCGTCAACCGCAGCCTGGACCGCGCCGAGGCGCTTGCCCACGATCTCGGCGGGCCCGTCGCCGTCGCCGCCGAGCCGCCACTGGGCGACGTCGCGCTGGTGGTGAACACCACCTCGCTCGGCATGGCGGGACATCCGCCGCTGATGCTCGACCTTACCCCGCTGCCCGCCGCGGCCGTGGTCGCGGACATCGTCTACGTGCCGCTGGAGACGCCGCTGCTGGCCCAGGCGCGCGCCCGTGGCCTGCGCGGCGTCGATGGTCTGGGGATGCTGCTGCACCAGGCACGGCCAGGCTTCGCGGCCTGGTTCGGCGTGGAGCCGCTGGTGGATGCCACGCTCCGTGCCTTCGTGGCGCACGACATCCCGCCGCGGTGATCATCCTCGGCCTGACCGGCGGCATCGGCATGGGGAAATCCACCGCCGCGACGATGTTCCGCCGCCTGCGCGTCCCCGTCTTCGATGCCGACGCCACCGTCCACGCGCTGCAGGCGCCCGGCGGCCGCGCCGTCGCCGCCATCGCGCGCGCCTTTCCCGGAACTGTCGCCCGCGGCGCCATCGACCGTGAATCCCTCCGCGCCGCCGTCATCGGCAAGGCCGAAGCGATGACCACGCTCGAGCGCATCATCCACCCGCTGGTCCGCGACGCCGAGCGCCGCTTCCTCGCCGCCGCTCGCCGCCGCGGAACGCGTCTCGTCGTGCTCGACATCCCCCTGCTGCTAGAGACCGGCGGCCAGCGGCGCGTGGATGCCGTCCTCGTCGTCACCGCGCCCGCCGCGGTCCAGCGCGCCCGCGTCCTCCGCCGGCCGGGGATGACGCCATCGCGCTTCGCAGCCATCCTGGCGCGCCAGATGCCCGATTCGGAAAAGCGCCGCCGCGCCGATCACCTCCTCCACTCAGGCCTGAACAAGCACATGACCCAGACCAGCATCCGCCGCCTCGTGCGGCGCTACCGCGCATGACCCGCCAGCTCGTCCTCGACACCGAGACCACCGGCCTCGACGCCCGTGAAGGCCACCGCGTGCTCGAAGTGGCGGCCATCGAGATCATCAACCTGATGCCCACCGGTCGCGTCTTCCACCGCGTCATCGATCCCGAGCGCGATATCCCGTCGGACGCCTCCCGCATCCACGGCTTCACCTCCGCCGACGTCGCCGGCAAGCCGACCTTCGCCGACATCATCGCCGAGCTCGAAACCTTCCTCGGCGACGACCCCATCATCGCGCACAACGCCGCCTTCGACTTCGCCATGCTCGACGCCGAATTCGCCCGCTGCGGCAGGCCCGCGCTCCCGCGCTCCCGCATGGTCGACACGCTCGACCTCGCCAAGGGCCGCTATCCGGGCATGCCCAACAGCCTCGACGCGCTGTGCCGGCGCATGAATATCGACAACTCCATGCGCACCTCGCACAACGCGCTGCTCGACGTGCAGCTGCTTGCCGAGGTCTACCTCGAACTGATGGGCGGGCGGCAGCCAGGGCTGGTACTGGCCATCGAGCGCAGCGCGCCGGCACTGCTGCCAGGCGAGGCGCCAATCGTGCGGACGCCGGTGATGATCGAGGTGGATGAGGGCGCGTTGCAGCGGCATGCCGCGTTCATCGCGACGAAGATCAAGGATGCGCTTTGGTTGAAGTAAAGTCGGGAGAAAGACCTCCCCCGCAAACCTATGCCTTTGAACTCTTGCTTTTATTTTTATCTCTTGGTGCTGGCCGGAAGGTCAGCCCTCGCGCACCACGCGCACCAAAGCCGCCACGTGCTCCGGCGGCGTCGGCGGCAGGATGCCGTGGCCGAGGTTGAACACGAAGGGCCGCCCCCGCATCGCGTCCAGGATGCCGCGCGCCTGGTTCTCCATCGCCTCGCCGCCAGCGAGCACCGAGATGGGGTCGAGGTTGCCCTGCAAGGTGATCTCTGGCGAGACCGCGTCGCGCGCCCAGCGCGGGTCCATCGACGTGTCCATCGCCACCGTCCGAACGCCTGCGCGCTGCGAATATTCAACGAGCATCGGGCCGGCCAGGCGCGGAAAGCCGATCAGTGGGATCTCAGGATACTTTGTCCGCACCAGATCCACGATCGTGCGCGTCGGCTCGATCACCCAGCGCCGGAACTGCGACGGCGGCAGCATCCCCGCCCAGCTGTCGAAGATCATCAGCGCTTCGGCGCCGGCATCCGCCTGGGCGATGAGGTATTCCGCCGTCGCCGCCACCACCGTGTCGAGCAGCTTTGCGAACAGGGCGGGGTCGGCATAGGCCATGCCCCGCGGGGTCGCGTATTCCTTCGATCCATGGCCCTCGACCATGTAGCAGGCCACTGTGAAGGCGCCGCCGGCGAAGCCAATCAGCGTGGTCGACGGCGCCTCGGCGGCGAGCCCTGCCCGCACCCGGCGCACCGTCTCGTAGATCGGCGCGGCGCGCTCCGCCACCAGCTCGGGGCGCAGGCCTGCGATCGCTGCGGCGTCGCGCACCGGATCCAGGACCGGACCCTCGCCCTCCGCGAAGCGCAGTGGCTGGCCCAGCGCCCAGGGCACGATCAGGATGTCCGAGAACAGGATCGCCCCATCCATGCCGAAGCGGCGGATCGGCTGGATCGTCACCTCCGCCGCCTGGTCGGGCGTGGTGCACAGCGTCAGGAAACCGCCCGCCTTTTCGCGTAACGCCCTGTATTCGGGCAGATATCGCCCCGCCTGGCGCATCAGCCACATCGGCGGCGGCCACACGGCTTCCCCGTTCAAGGCACGCAGCAAGGGCTTCGAGGCAAGGTCCATGACCCAACCAATCCCTTAATTTTGAAGATTTAAAAAGGGGTTAAGTGCAGTAGGGGGTGTGGATATTGGGGACGCAGTGGCGCCGGGATCGCTCCACAGCTCTTTCCACAGGCGCGCTGCGCGATTGGGCCGTATACCAGCTGCGTCAAAGCGGGTTATGCGGATTCCGCACAGCTTTCGTCCCACGCCATCCCCTGGCCTTCGCTCGGCATGCCACAATCCCCGCCTTGCACAGGCGACCCGGAATACGGCCTTCTTCCCCCCGCTACCCCCAAATCGCGCAGGTGTTGCCCACAGGATGACCAACAGGACGATCAACCTCCACCTGGTCTCGGACAGCACCGGGGAGACGCTGAACTCCATCGCCCGCGCCACCCTCGCGCGGTTCGAGGATGTGCGCGTCATCCATCACCGCTGGTCCCTGGTGCGCACCCGCATGCAGCTCGACCGCGTGCTGGACGGCATCGAGCATGAGCCCGGCCCGGTGCTGTTCACCCTGGTCGACCGCAGCCTCAAGCACGCGTTGGAGGAAGCCTGCGCGCGGCTGCACCTGACCTGCCTCTCCCCGCTCGATGGCGTGATGGAGCTGCTGCAGGGCGCGCTCGGCACCCAGGCGCGGGAGAAGCGCGCGGCGCAGCACGTCATGGATGCGGACTACTTCCGCCGCATCGACGCCATGCACTACGTGCTCTCCCATGATGACGGCCAGGGCACGGCCGGCATCGCCGAGGCCGATGTCTGCCTCGTTGGCGTCTCGCGCAGTTCCAAGACGCCCACCTGCTTCTACCTCGCCAACCGCGGCATCAAGGCGGCCAACGTGCCGATCGTGCCCGGCGCGAGCCTGCCGATCGAGCTGGAGAACCCGCCCTGCCCGGTCGTGGGTCTGCATATCGAGGTCAATGCGCTGATCGACATCCGTCGCCATCGCCTGCGCCTGATCGGCGCCTCCGGCGTGCGACAGGACGCCAACGACTATATCGACCATGAATCCGTGAAGGCCGAGATCGTCGCCGCGCGACGGCTCTGTACCGCCCATGGCTGGCCGGTGATCGACGTCACCCGCCGCAGCATCGAGGAGACCGCAGCGACCGTGTTGCAATTGATGGAAGCCTGGCACGCCCGCCGCCGCGGCGCCGAAGCCGAGGCCCGCGCTGCCCCCTCCGACCCCGCCGCCGCCGTGCTCGGCACAGGAACGACGCCATGATGATGCGCCCCGATGCCCCGCATGTGGTGCTCGCCAGCGGCTCCGCCTCCCGCCGCGCCGTGCTGCAGGCCGCCGGCGTCGCCTTCGAGATCGCGACACCGCAGGTCGACGAAGCCGCCATCAAGGACGCCTGCCGCGCCGAGGACGTGCCCGTCGCCGACACCGCGCTGATCCTCGCCGACGCCAAGGCCTCCCGCATCGCGCGCACCCGACCCGACGATCTGGTGATCGCCGCCGACCAGATGCTGGTCTGCGACGGTGCCTGGTACGACAAGCCGGCTGACATGGAGGCTGCGCGCGTCCAGCTCCAGGCGCTGCGCGGGCGCAAGCATGAGCTGGTCAGCGGCATGGTCGCCTGGCGCGGCGGCCATCGGGTCTGGCAGGACGTCACCGTCTCGCCGATGGAGATGCGCGACTTCTCCGATGAGTTCCTCGACGCCTACCTCGCCCTGGAAGGCCCCACGCTGCTGGGTTCGGTCGGCGCCTACCGGCTGGAGGGTCCGGGCGTGCAGCTCTTCGCGCGCGTGGGGGGCGAGCATTCGGCGATCCTCGGCTTGCCGCTGATGCCCCTGTTGCGCTTCCTCCGCCAGCACCACGTCTTGTTGGATTGAGCGCCAACCCCGCCTCCAAGGTCTTGCCCATGCATCGCCGCCACCTCCTCGCGCTGCCCGCAGCACTCGCCACGGGCCTCGCCGCCACGCCCTCGGGACGCCCCGGTCCGGATGGCATCACCCGCACCCATGCGCTGTCGCTGCTGGGTGAACCCGCCTTGCCGCGCGACTTCCGGCACTGGCCCTGGGTGAACCCGAACGCGCCCAAGGGCGGCGAGATCGTGCTCACCGCGCTGGGCAGCTACGACAGCCTCAACAGCTTCATCCTGCGCGGCACTGCGGCGGTCGGCCTGGGCAACCTCTACGACACGCTGCTCAAGGAGAGCTCCGACGAGGGCAGCAGCGAATACGCTCACCTCGCCGCCGAGATCGAGCTGCCGGCCGATCGTCTCTGGGTTGCCTTCACCTTGCACGAGCAGGCGCGCTGGCATGATGGCCGCCCGATCACCGCCGAGGATGTGGTCTGGACCTTCAACACGCTGCGCACCGCCGGCCGCCCCACCTATCGCGGCTACTGGGCCGATGTGCGCGAATGCGTGGCCGAGGGGCCGCGCCGGGTGGTGTTCCGCTTCACCTCCGCCGAGAACCGCGAACTGCCGCTGATCCTGGGCCAGCTGCCGGTGCTGCCGAAGCATTTCTGGGAAGGGCGCGATTTCTCCCGCCCCCTGCTCGAGGCCCCGCTCGGTTCCGGGCCCTATCGGGTCGAGCGCTTCGAGACCGGGCGCGGCATCGTCTACCAGCGCGTCGCCGACTACTGGGGCCGCGACCTGCCCACCATGCGCGGCACCAACAACTGGGACCGCATCCGCTACGAATACTACCGCGACACCACCGTGGCGTTCGAGGCCTTCAAGGCCGGCCAGATCGACTTTCGCCAGGAGAACAGCGCGCGGGACTGGGCGACCGGCTACGACTTCCCCGCCATCCGCCGCGGCCTGGTCAAGCGCGAGGAGATCCGCCACGAAATCCCCACGGGGATGCAGGCCTTCGCGATGAACCATCGCCGCCCGCTGTTCCAGGATGCGCGCGTCCGCCGCGCCATGATCGAGGTGTTCGACTTCGAATGGATGAACACCAACCTGTTCTTCGGCAGCTACACCCGCACCGCGTCCTACTTCTCCAATTCCGATTTCGCCTCCTCCGGCATTCCCTCCGGCGCCGAGCTCGCTGTGCTCGAACCCTTCCGCGCCCAGCTGCCCCCGGCGCTGTTCACGGAGGAGTACCGCCTGCCGGTGACCGATGGCTCCGGCAACAACCGCGAGGGGTTGCGCCGCGCGCTCGCGCTGCTGCGCGAGGCCGGCTGGACGGTGCGCGACCGCCGCCTGATCAACGCCCAGGGCCAGCCCTTCGAATTCGAGATCCTCATCCAGGGCGCGACCTTCGAGCGCATCGCATTGCCCTATGTCCAGGCGCTGGAACGCCTGGGCGTTACCGCGCGCGTCCGTACCGTGGACCCGGCGCAGTACCAGGTGCGCATCGACGCCTTCGACTACGACATGACGGTGGATTCCATCGGCCAGAGCCTGTCGCCCGGCAATGAGCAGCGCGACTTCTTCACCTGCGAGAAGGCGCGCGAGAATGGCAGTCAGAACGTCACCGGCATCTGCACGCCGGTGGTCGACGCGCTGGTCGACCAGGTGGTGAATGCGCCTGACCGCGATGCGCTGGTTGCGCGCACCCGAGCGCTCGACCGTGTGCTGCTGTGGGGCAACCACATGATCCCGCAATGGCACATGCGCAGCTTCCGCATCGCCTGGTGGGACAAGTTCGGCAAGCCGGCGCGCAATCCGAAATACGGCATCGGGCTCGACAGCTGGTGGGTCGAGGCGCAGCGCGTCGGCACGGTCGAGGAAGGCCGCCGCCAGAACTGAGCGGCGCCGACCGCTCGGCGTCGGGCGCACCGCAGGAGACGACAAAATCGATGCACTGCCCGCGCCGCGCGGCATTCGGCGCGGCCAAGCCGCGACCCCCGCACGGCTTTTGATACGCACCGGGAAAATCGCAATGTTGATCCAATGCTACATTCCTAGACAGTATTTGTGCATACAATAAACAATACCGCGCGGCCTACTTTCGCGTTGACTTGCACTCCTCCCATGCGCTTTTGTTCGTTCAATTGAGCGCTTCAATCAACGAAGTCAGCGCACCAATAAAGCCAAGCCACTCGGTAGGAAAACGTCATGGCGGTTCAGATCTATCTGATCCATCTGCGCACGTCGTTCCAACAGGATGAGGACGCGCGTGGTGCTCTCGCCGACCTGACGCTGCAGGTCGGGGGTTTCGTGCTGATGGCCACGAATGCCGGATCGCTGATCGCCGCCTTCGACGAGCAATGGGTGGGCTTCTTCCGCCAGCACCGGGCCGTGGAATTCTGTGGCGCGGTCAATGTCGACCCTAGCGGCGCCGCGGCCTCGAAGCTGCGTGACCTGTTCGCGGCCAATGTCGCGGCCCAGCTCGCCGGCCGGCCCGCCGCCAATGCCGGCGCGACCGGCCGCGACGGCGCCGCGCGCCACCGGCCGCTGCGCTGGCACCGTCCATCCGAGCCGCCGGCGATGAACGACAGCGGCATCTCCATCAGCACCAGGCATCACGCGAGACATCACCCAGGAGGTTGACGATGAGCATTGGCCAGGAACTCCTCGACGTCCCTTTCCCCGAGATGATCTACAAGATGGCCAACGCCATCGCCCAGGGTCAGCGCCGGCTCGACAAGGCCTCGCTCGACACGGCCCGCGCGCTCGCCCGCGCCCGGGTCTCGGTCATCCCCGAGATCTTCGAGATCGTCGAGGAGAAGAAGATCTCCGACGTGCTTGAAGCGGGCGCCGCCCTGCCCGACGGCCCGGCGCCGGCGCCGCCCACCGGCGACACCAAGACCATCGCGGTGCGCAGCGAGGTCGGCAAATCCGTCAGCATGAGCCTGATGCAGGCGGGCCTGCTGCCCACCTTCTACCAGTTCACGGAATCGATCATCGAGGTGAAGATCTCGATCAGCCACCGCAGCTCCTTCCAGAGCGAGTTCGAGGTCGGCGCCGAGTTCGAGATCCAGACCGAGGCGGAAGCGCATGGCGGGCTGTTCGGCTTCGGCGCCTCGGGCTCCGTCTCGACCACCTTCGCGAGCCACGTGAACTACAAGAGCTCCTCGAGCTACGACTATTCGGCCGAGGGTTCCTCGCTGCTGCGCACCACGCTCAAGCCGGTGCCGGCACCGGCGCGCCTGATCCCGCGCATCGTCACCATCGATGCGACCGTGCAGCCACCGAAGGTCACCTTCGGGGCCTGAGGCCATGGCTCGCCCGCGCAACCCGGACGCCTGGCGCGAGAAGCTGCGCCAGGAACGGCTGAAGACGGCGCCGGCCCGGCCGCGCCTGCCGATGCCGCCTGTGCGGGCGCCTGCCGTCCGTGCGGTGGAACGGCCGCCGATGGCGCGCTTTTCGGAACGCCCGGCGAAGCCGCGCACCACCGAGCGGCCGCCGGTCGCACGCGACGCCGCCCCGCGCGGCAGCGATCGCGCCGCGCTGCCCGAACGCGGCCAACCCACGCGGCCGCCTCTGCGGCCGCGCACGGCCTTGCCGGCCGCCACGCGCCAGCGGACACTCGACCGCGGCTTTCCGCGTTCACCGACGACATCGGGCGTAAATCCTCGAGCCGCCACGCCGGACTCGGCACGCATCGCCAAGCCACCCCTGCCACCGCGTGAGCCGAAAAAGCCACCTGAGCCCATACCCCGCGCGACGACGCCCGCGCGTCCCCCGGCGAGACCCACGCCGGAAAGCGAGCGAAGGGCGCAATCACGTCCGGTGCCTCGCGCCGAGCCCGCACCTGCGGCGGCACCCCGCCGGTCCGCGCCGTCTCGCCACCCGCTGCCCGAACGCGTCGCCGCCGCGCCCCGGCCGCCCGTCGTCCGAGCCCCAGCTCGCCCTGCCATGCCCGAACGCGCCGCATCG